>CAWDBS010000033.1:0-151155 GCA_963800415.1 uncultured Actinomycetes bacterium | reverse complement strand
CGAGGCCATCTTCCTCGTCGATGTCCGGGAGCCGAACGAGTACGAGATCGTCTCCATCCCCGGCGCGACGCTCATCCCCAAGGGCGAGTTCGCGAGCGGGGCCGCGCTCGAGCGGCTGCCGCAGGACAAGCGGATCGTGCTGCACTGCGGGAAGAGCGGCGCCCGCTCGTCGGAGGCATGGGGGCGATTGGTCAGATGGTCTGGCCTTCACCCGCGATGCGCGGATGTCGGCGGCGGCGTGCTGGCCCGGGATCAGCCAGGTCGAGTCCCTCGCCCCCGTCGTACTGACGCTGGCTCGGCCCCGGGAGGCTGCCCGTGAAGGGAGATCGCGTCGAGGTCGCGGGCCTGAATTCCCGGCGTGATGGAACCTCCAACCCCACGAGGTGGCGGCCACCCGGGCCCGGCCTTGCCGGGGTGGAGATCGCCAACCGGGGGTGGGACCGTCGAGGTCAGCGAGGTAACCAGCCGTAGGCCGCATCCTTGCCAAGGACCTCGGTCCATGGCGAGCTGGGTGGGTCGCCGGTCGAAGACCCTGCGGACACCTCCGACGCCGGGTAGCCCCGGCTAGCATGCCCGGATGGACCTTCTCCGTCCGGTAGTCCGGCCCTATCCGTGGGGCACCCGAACCGCGATCGCGGACCTGCAGGGACGGCCCGTCCCGGCGCCGGGCCCGGAGGCCGAGCTGTGGATGGGCGCGCACCCGTCGGCGCCGTCGCGTCGACCGGCCTCCCACCCCGCCGATACGTCAGCCTCTATTGCTGCTCGACGCCTGCGCGATCGCAGCTGACCCGGAGGGTGAGCTGGGCCGGAGTGCGCGGCCAGGTTCGGCGGGCGGCTGCCCTTCCTGCTCAAGGTGCTGTCGGCGGAGAAGGCCCTGTCCATCCAGGTGCACCCCTCCCGCGCGCAGGCCGAGGCGGGGTTCGCGGCCGAGAATGCCCTCGGGCTGCCGCTGGGCGACCCGGGCCGGAACTACGTGGACGACTGGCCCAAACCCGAGCTGCTCTACGCCCTCACCCCATTCGAGGTGGCGGCCCGCCTGCGCACCCCGCCGACGCGGCGGCCATCCTGCGCGCGCTGGCCGTTGACCAGCTTCAGCCGCTGGTCGCCGGGCTTTCGGCCGCGACCAGCGAGCAGGCCGTGGCGGCCGCGCTCGCGTCCGTCCTGGAATGGCCCGATCCCGCCGGACTCGTCACCGCCGTCGCCGCCGCGTGCGCGCGGCTGGCGCCATCTGGCGGGCCGTACGCGGACGCCTGGCGGCGCGGTGCGGGTGGCCGCGGATCACCCGGCGACCTCGGCGCGCTGGCGCTGCTGCTGATGCGGCACGAGGTGCTGCAGCCGGGCCAGGCGGTGTTCATGCGGCCGGCGGGCTGCACGCCTACCTGCGGGGCACCGGGATCGAGCTGCTCGCCAACTCCGACAACGTGGTCCGCTCCGGCCTCACCGGCAAGCACATCGACGTGCCCGAACTGCTCGAGCTTCTCAACCCTGCGGTCTCGGTGCCGGTGCTCTCGCCCCGGGTCCTCGCGGACGGCATCGCCTGGTTCGACACCCCGGCCCCGGAGTTCCGCCTCTACCTGCTCGACCTGGCCACCTCCGCGCTCGACCTGGCCACCTCCGCGCTCGACCTGGCCACCTCCGCGCTCGACCTGGCCAGCCCTCCGCTCGCCCCGCTCGGCCCCCCGCTCGACCTGGCCAGCCCTCCGCTCGACCTCGCCAGCCCCGCGCTCGACCTCGCCAGCCCTCCGCTCGCCCCGCTCGCCTCCCGCTCGTTCTGCCCGGCCCCGCGTTTGCCCTGCCTGGCGCCGGCCCGCGGATCCTGCTCTGCCTCGACGGTGCCTGCGTCCTGCGCTCCGCGTCCGGCGACGTGCTCGAGCTGACCCGCGGTGACTCCTGCTTCATCTCCGCCGCCGACGCCCCCGTCCACGCCACCGGCTCCGCCCGCCTCGCCCTAGCCACCCCCGGAGCGCCCTAGCCCTCCGCGCCCGCCTCGCCTCCGCGCCCGCCTCGCCTCCGCGCCCGCCTCGCCTCCGCGCCCGCCTCGCCTCCGCGCCCGCCTCGCCTCCGCGCCCGCCTCGCCTCCGCGCGGGGTGTTTCCATGATCATGAAGACTTCGGTCTTTTTTCGATACCAAAGTCTTCATGATCATGGGATTCCGGTCGCCCCGAACCGGGCAAGACCCACCCTGCTGCGCGCGATCGCGGGCCAGGCGGCACGGCCAGGCGTCACCGTCCGGCTAGGAGCGATGACCGGGCCGACCAACAACCTGGACATGGCGTCGGTCCGGCAGCTGTCCCAGGCCCTCGAGGGCTATCGCGGCGCGATCCTGGTGGCCAGCCACGATGCGCCGTTCCTGCGTTCGGCCGGGATCACCCGGTCTCCGCCTGGACCGGGACGCCTGGCCGAGATCGACCCGCTGTGAGCAGGCCCTGGGGTAGCCGACGGCCTTGGGTTGGCCGTCGCGAGCGGAGTCCGCTAGACTGCGTGGGCGGACCCGGCCTCCGGGTCCGATCCCATTGGGGTATGGGGTAATTGGCAGCCCGACAGGTTCTGGCCCTGTTAGTCTAGGTTCGAGTCCTGGTACCCCAGCAGTTCAGTTGACAGCGCGGACGTGGTTCACGTCCGCGCCTCTTCATGCCGGGAGGATCCGGGAATCATCTCGCCTGACCACCGGTTGGCCTGACCGGTAGCGAGGCGGTAGTCTGTACCGCGCTGGCCACACCAGCGTCCCGGCTCGGGCAGGACACTTGGATCCTGCCAGTGCCATGCACGGCCCCGTCGTCTAGAGGCCTAGGACGCCGCCCTCTCAAGGCGGTGACGCCGGTTCGAATCCGGTCGGGGCTACCAGACAATGCCAGGCCCAACGGCCTGGCATTAGTTATGTCAGCACCGCTTGCCAAGCTGGTGGTCAGGCACGGCAACGTTCCTGATCCAGAGCACCGGCAGGCCTGGCCGCCCTGGTGGCGCCTCGTCGTCCTCATGCTCGGGTCCTTCCGCGCCGATCACGCCAGGCCCTCTGCCAGCCGCGCAGAGCGGGGAGCACCCGCATGTCATCCTGTATTCCGGGGCGCAGGAGCACCATGAGCGCGGCGAGCTCGCGCGTGAGGCCTTCCGGACGGCAGCCCGCGGGCCGCCGCCGGATATCGCCGTTACTATCGGAACACCCGAGGGCGATCCCGGCGTGATGCTGACGGAGATCGCGACGGCAGAGGACGGCATTGTCGTCGGAAAGGAGCGCGGCCAGCCTATGAGCACTTGGTGCGCGGATCGGTGAGCAGCCACTGCTGCGAGGATGCGCGGTGCCCTGTCGTTGTCGTACCGCCAGCCGAAGGGGCCGGAGGTGAGCAGGCCGGCCGCGGCCATGTACGCGCTGCTGACCGATGGCAGCACGGTGGAGGTCAGGCCCGGCGGCAGGATGCTGAGGCGGTACGCGCGATGCACGCTGCCATGTCACCAGACAACATTTACCTGCGGTTCTTCAGCATGAGCCCGAGCGCGGCCGATCAGGAAGCCAGGCGGGTCTGCCGCGAGCCGGATTCCGATCATGCGGCGCTGCTGGCCTGGCAGGGTGACCGGATGGTTGGCGTCGGCGCGTCTACTGCGTGGACGTGCGGATGCGGATCAGCCCGGCAGAGCCCAGGGATCCCTTCCTGCGCCGGCTGCTCTGAGCACGCGGCAGCGTACGGACAGCCACGCGGTGTCCCGTCTGGGCGGATCCGGGTCTACCGCCCTGTGTCCGGGGAGTAGCGTCGGTGATGAGGGTCTGGGTCCGGGAGGCCGTTGAGCCCGGTTCCGGCCGGATGGTTTGGTTCCCTCGGGGCGAAGGAGGCCGCAGGTGGGTGATCGTCATGGGGCTGCGTGCGCCAGGCCGGGTGTCTGCCAGGGGTCGTGTCGCTGAAGATGCCAGGCGGCAGGCTTCACCGGATTCTGGCGGAGTTGTCCGCCGGGGGGCAGGGGTGGTCCGCTGCCCGGCTGTGCGGGGTGTGCCCGGGGATCGCCGGGGTGACCGGTGCCGGTGTGATGCTGATGTCGGGTGAGATACCGCGCGGGTCGTTGTGCACCAGCGACGGGGTGAGCCAGGTGATCGAGGAGCTGCAGTACACGCTGGGCGAGGGCCCGTGCGTGGATGCCTACCAGCAGGACACGGTGGTGGCCGAGCCGGACCTGGCCGATCCGGTGACCCGCCGGTGGCTGGTTTTCTCCCCGGCGGCGCTGGCGGCGGGCGCGCGGGCGGTGTTCGGGTTCCCGTTGCGGGTCGGCACGGTGCGGCTGGGGGCGCTCAACCTCTACCGGGACTGCCCTGGTCCGCTGAGCGGCGATCAGCACGCTGACGCGCTGGTGGTGGCGGATGTGGCCGCCCGGTGGGTGCTGGAGGCCCAGGCCGGGGCGCCCCCTGACATGGTGGCTGTGGAGCTGGAGAGGGGCGCCGACTTCCATTTCGTGGTGCACAACGCGGCGGGCATGGTCTCGGTCCAGGAGGGGGTCAGCGTCACCGAGGCGCTCATCTGGCTGCGGGCGTTCGCGTTCAGCCACGACCGGCTGCTCGCCGAGGTGGCCGGGGACGTCGTCGCCCGCAGGCTCCGGCTGGGATGAACCCCGCTCGTCCGGCGCGCTGGGGCCGGAGCCGGGCCGCCATTAAGATGGATGCCGCGGCCCTGGCTCGCGGTGGCGCACGGCCGGCTGTGACGGGCCGCTGGGCGCCCTGGAGGTGAGTGGAGATGACCCGGGAAGCCGATGTGGTCCGGTCACTGGTCGAGATGGCCGACACCCTGGTCGAGGACTACGACGTCGTCGACTTGCTGACCGGGCTGGCGGACCGGTGCGTCAGCCTGCTCGGCGTCTCCGCCGCCGGGGTGATGCTGGTCTCTCCCGCGGGCGGCCTGGGGCTGGTGGCCTCCTCGAGCGAGGCGATGCGCCTGCTGGAGCTGTTCGAGCTGCAGCAGCAGGAGGGCCCGTGTCTTGATGCCTTCCGCACCGGCGAGCCTGTCGGGCACGAGGACCTGGAGGCCGGGTCGGGCCGCTGGCCGTCGTTCTCCGCCGCCGCCCTGCAGGCCGGGTTCGCATCGGCGTCCGCGCTGCCGCTGCGGTTGCGTGAGGTGACCCTCGGCGCCCTGAACCTGCTCAGCGCCACGCGGGCGCCGATGGATGAGGCGGACGTCATCGTCGCCCGGGCCTTCGCGGACCTGGCCACCCTCAGCATCGTGCAGCATCGCGCCAGCGCCGAGGCCCAGCGCCTGAACGAGCAGCTCTCCGCCGCCCTGACAAGCCGGGTGGTGATCGAGCAGGCCAAGGGCGTGATCTCCCAGCGCGCCGGCGTCGACCTGGCCCAGGCTTTCTCCCGGCTGCGGGCCTACGCCCGCAACAGCAACCTCCGCCTCACTGACGTCGCCCAGGCCGCCATCGACGGCACCCTCGATCCCACGGCCTGGGCCCCCCCAGCCCGCCCGGTGCGCTCCTGAGCACCCGGCGCGGGCCGTCCCGGCCGGCGGGCCGTCAGCGCGCCACCTGTCCCGCCCGGGGGGAGAACCTTTGCAGCATCCTGCGCCAGGCCAGTACCGTGGTGCAGGTAACCGCGTCGCTCCTGACCCTGGCGGCACGGCCAGTCACGGCCGGATAGGACCCAGGTGCCGTAGCGATGCGCGGCTCATCCAGCCGGGCCAGCGCCCCCGCGCAAGTGATACCGGGACTGCCCGGGCCCGGCGTGCGGTCGTCTCCCGGCTGTCGGCTTGCCGGCGATGACGCTGCGCCTGACCGAAGATCACGACCGGATCGCCGGAGGGGAACGACATGGTGGTGCACCAGCTGGTCCCGGCGGGACTGGCCCTGGCAGCCGCACTGGGGCTGACCGGCGAGCACGTGGCCGTGGCGCTATCAAGAGCGCGCGGCGCGCCGCGGACGGGGGGGACGTGATGACTGGGTGGCCGGATCGGCCGGTGATCTACGAGATCAACACCGCGGTCTGGCTGAACGGGCTGGCCCGGGCGGCCGGGCGGCGGGTCACCCTGGCCGGCGTGGCCGCCGCCGACTGGGATGCGGTCACCCCGCCCGGCGTCGACGCGGTTCTGGCTGATGGGCGTGTGGGAACGAAGCCCGGCCGGGCTGGCCCTGGCGAACGCCGATGCCGGGCTGCAGGCGTCGTTCCTGGATGCGCTGCCGGACCTTCAGCGCGCGGATGTCATCGGATCGCCGTACTGCGTGCGCCGCTACGTGGCCGGCGCGGCCTTCGGCGGCCCCGGCGCGCTGGCCGTGGCGCGGGCTGCCCTGGCTGAGCGCGGCGCGCGGCTGATCCTGGACTACGTACCCAACCACGTGGCCCCCGATCACCCATGGGTAAGCAGCCGCCCGGAGCTGTTCATACGCGGCGACGAGGACGACATCAAGGCCGATCCAGCGGGCTGGATGGCCGTGGCCGGGCAGGTGCTGGCCCATGGCCGCGACCCGTACTTCCCGCCCTGGCCCGATGTCGTGCAGCTCGACGCGTTCTCCCCGGCCCTGCGCGCCGCGACGGCCGGCACGCTCGCGGATATCGCCGGGCAGTGCGACGGGATCCGCTGTGACATGGCCATGCTGATGATCAACCGCATCTTCGACAGGACCTGGGGCGGCCGGGCCGGGCCCGAGCCGGCCCAGGAGTTCTGGCCGGCCGTGCTCGGCGAGCTGCGCGCCCGGCACCCGGACACCGTGATGATCGCCGAAGCCTACTGGGACAAGGAGTGGGAGCTGCAGCAGCACGGCTTCAGCTTCTGCTACGACAAGCGGCTCTATGACCGGATCACCGGCCAGGACGCGCCCGCCGTCCGGGACCACCTGCGCGCGGACCTGAGCTACCAGTCCCGGCTGGTGCGCTTCCTGGAGAACCATGACGAGCCCCGCATCGCCAGCCGCCTACCGGGGGATGCCGAGCGGGCCGCGGCGGTGGCCGTCGCCACTTTGCCCGGCGCGACCTTGTGGCACGAAGGACAGTTCGAGGGCCGCCGGGTGCGGCCACCGCTCTTCCTCTCGCGCCGCCCGGAGGAACCGCCGGACCTTGACCTCGCCGGCTGGTACCGCCGCCTGCTGGCCGCCGTCGCCGGCCACCATGTGCGGGCAGGCGCGTGGCGGCTGCTGGCGGCCAGCGGCTGGCCCGGTAACCAGTCCTGCGCCAACCTGGCCGCCTGGTCCTGGGCGGGGGAACACGGCGGGAACCGGCACCTGGTGGTGGTCAACCTATCCGGCCAGCCGGCCCAGGCGCGGGTCCCGCTGGACTGGCCGGACCTGCCCGGCCGCAGCTGGCAGCTCACCGACATCCTCAGGCCGAGCGTGTTCGAGCGGGACGGCGGCCAGCTGGCCAGCCCCGGGTTGTTCGTCGACCTGGGACCGTGGCAGTTCCACCTGCTCGCCCTGCAGTGACCGGCCATCGCCGGGGTGCGGTGCCTGCCTTCAGATGGTTTTGCGGAACCTGAGCCAGACCGTAGTCAAGTCGTGATTCACCTGTGGGGCTGGACCGTCGTGCTGAACCCCGACGGCACCACCACCGCGTGGAACATGGACAAAACCAAGATCATCCACAGCCACAGCCCCCCGGTCCGCCCGGGGTAACACCCCTCGGCCCCACAGGCGCGGAGCGATGGCGCACATAGCTGCTAAGCCACGCGGACCCGGCCGGTCAGGTGTCGATGTTCGGGTTGCCGGCCGGGAGGGGGACCAGGTGCGCCGGCGGCTGCGGGACGGCGATCCGGGAGTGGACGCTCAGATCGGGCCGGACGTGCACCAGTTCGCCGGGGGCGAGCATGCGCCAGCCGGTCTCGCCGTCGAGCTGCTCGGAGGCGATGACCACCGAGGCCGTGCGGTCCAGCGCGGGTACGTGCACCGAGGACGTCGCGCTGCGGACATGCAGGCCTGGTTCCCCCGGGCCCGGGCCGGCCGGGCGCTCGAGGATGTGCAGGGCGTGCTGGCCCGGGTAGCGCAGTGCCCACAGCTCACCGGGCGCCGCGACGATGGCGTTCAGCGCCGAGACCGGCAACCGCGCGGCGATCCAGCTGGCCGCGGCCTCGATCCCGGCCCCGACGTCACCGCCGCGCGCGTCGGTCTCCTTGGTGATCAGCGCGAAATACCGCTCGGAGTCGGTGTCGCCGAGCACCAGGCGGGCGTAAGAGCCGAGCTCCTTGTCCAGCTGGGCGAGTTCGCCAAAGCCACCGTTGTGGGCCATCACGCGGCCCTCCATACCGAACGGGTGGGTGTTACGCACCGTCCGCCCGCCCGTCGTCGCCCACCGGACGTGCGCCACGAACGCCGATGATTCGGCCTGCCTGGCCGCGCGGAGGAACTCAGGGTCGCTGAACGCCGGTTCGGGCTGCTTGTCGAGTACGGGTTCGCCCCCCGGGCCGAAGAAGCCCAGGCCGACGCCGTCCGCGTTGCGGTGGCTCTGTACCTGCAGCGAATCGGGGGCGTCCAGTAGCCAGAATGTCGCGTTGACCCGAGTCGTGCCTGCAGTCAGCCCGAACAAGCGGCACATACTCGGCCCCTTACTCCCGGCCCCCGGACTCCGGCGTCTCCTGCCGAACCTACCGCAGATCGCCCCGGCCTGGCCCCGACGAGTAATCCCGGGCCGGGAAGTCGTCACATAACGCCAGTTCACCCGGGTAGGCTTCTCAGCCCCAGCTTGATCAGGGCCGAGGAGTCACAAAACGGGAGGTAGACCGAGGATGATCGAGCCAGAGACCGAGAGCGGCAGCCCAGCGCTTAAGGAGGCAGCCCGCGAGCTTCAGGCCGCCCAGCACGACGCGCAGGTCGCCTTCGACTGCATCGCCCTCGGCGATGTCGACCGGGCCCACACGCACGCGCTGACCGCCCGGGTGGCGGCGGACGCGGCCGTGACCGCGCTGGCGGCGGCGCTCGGCCAGCCCGGCGAGTAAGAACCCGTGCCTTTAGCCCTGTGCCTTTAGCCCGGTGCCTTTAGCCCGGTGCCTTTAGCCCAGTGCCCTTAGCCCAGTGCCCTTAGCAGGGCCTTCATCCAGGGGCCGAGGTCGGCCGGCGTCCGGGCCGAGATGAGGTTGCCGTCGACCACGGTGGCCTCGTCGGCCCAGTCGGCGCCCGCGTTGACCATGTCGTCGCGGATGGCGCCCACGCTGGTGGCGCGGCGGCCCTTGATGATTCTGGCCGAGATCGGCACCCAGCCCGCATGGCAGATAAAGGCGATCGGCTTGTTCGCATCGTCGAACGCCCGCACCAGATCCAGCACGGTTTCCGAGCGCCGCAGCTTGTCGGGCGCGTAGCCGCCCGGGATCACCAGGGCGTCGAAGTCGCCCTCGGCCACCTGGCCCACGGTGGTGTCCACGGGCACCGGCCCGTGGCCCTTCTTGCCCCGGACCGGGTGGTCATCCAGCCCGGCCACGGTTACCTCGACGTCCTCCTCGGCCAGCCGGTACAGCGGGTACAGCAGTTCGGAGTCCTCGAAGTCGTCGGCGGCCAGGAGAAGGACTTTGCGCTGTGCGAGCACCATGAGACCGACCATACCCGCGCGCCTGGCGATGATCCGCGCACAGGACGGCCGGTGCGACTCGCCTGCCCCGATGGCGGTGGCGCGAACGAGAGGTGCTCGCCCTGATGGCCGAGGGCCGGTCCAACGTTGCCATCGCCCAGCGGATGGTGATCACCGAACGCGCCGTGGCCAAGCACACCGCGTCTATCTTCCTCAAGCTGGACCTGCAGCCCTCCGACGATGACAGACCGCGCCGCCGGCTCCGCTGGCGCTTGCGGACCAGCCGGATGTGCTGCTCGAGCTCGCCACTGGCGATGAGCCGGGCCAGCACCAGTTGCGGCAGCGCCGGGCTCCCCAGGTCGCTGGCGTGTTTGGCCTCGACCAGATCGGACTGCAGCCGGACGGGCGGGATCAGCCAGCCCAGCCGCATGCCGGGGGCCAGCGTCTTGGACGTGCTGCCCGCGTAGGCGACCAGTCCGGGCGCCGAGGCGTGCAGCGCCGGGACCGGCGCCCGGTCATAGCGGTACTCCGCGTCGTAGTCGTCCTCGACGATCAGGGCATCCGCCGCAGCGGCCCAGTCCAGCAGGTCACGGCGGCGCTGGGGCGCCAGCACCACCCCGGTGGGGAACTGGTGCGCGGGCGTGAGCAGTACCGCCCGCTGGTCGACGCGGGCCAGTTCGCCGACCTGGAGCCCGTGCTCGTCCACCGGGACCGGCACCGGCCGCAGGCCCCAGTAGGCCAGGTCGTCGCGGGCCCCGCGCGAGCCGGGATCCTCGACCGCGATCTCGCGCACCGCCCGTGCCCGCAGCACCTGGGCTAGCAGGGCGAGAGCCTGGGCCACCCCGGTGACGACGATGATGTCGCCGGGTTCGGCACGCAGCCCGCGGGTGCGCGCGAGCCAGCCCGCGAGCTCCGTCCGCAGCCACTGGCTGCCGCGCGGATCGCCGTAGCCGAGGTCGGCCACGCTGGCCTGCTCGAGCACCAGCCGTTCGGCGCGCATCCAGGCGGCGCGCGGAAACCCGGACAGGTCAGGCACGCCGGGGGAGAGATCGATCTCCGCCCGTGCCCGCCAGCGCTGCGCCAGCAGCATGGGATCGGACGGCTGTGGACCCGCCGGCGCGGGCTTCAGTCCCGCAGGCGCGGGCCGGAACTCCGCCGCCGGCCGAGGCCTCGGCGCCGGCCGGGAGACGCCGACGACCCGCGTCCCGGCTCCGGGACGCGCGGTGATCAGCCCTTCGTCGGCGAGTCGCTGGTAGGCCTCGACGATCACGCCCCGCGACACGCCCAGGTCGCCCGCCAGCAGCCTGGTCGCGGGCAGCGACACCCCGGCCTGCAGTCGCCCGTCGATAATGGCCGTCCGGATGGCGTCGGCCAGCCAGCCAGCCAGCCAGCCCGCGCACCGGCGCCGCGGCCGGGGTCAGCTGAAGGAAGTCCGCTCCGCCACCCGTGACCGCCATTGGTCCATCATAAAGTCGATTCAATGGCCCTGTTCGCCGGACCATCGGGCTCATACCGTAGCCTCGTGCCTGGTCTTCGCGCTCCCGACGCTTCCGCTGTCCCCGCTGCTCCCGCGGCCGCCCCCGCTCCCGCTCCGCCGCCGCCCCCGCTCCCACCCCTGCGGCCCTCCGATCAGCCGCACCGGGCCGGCCTGCGACCATGGCCGCGGCCACAGGGGCCACGGCCATGGTCTGTGTGGGCGGCAGCGTCGCGGTCTCCTCGGTGCTGGCCGGGGCGCCGGTGTTCACCGCCGAGGCGGTCCGGTACGGCGTGGCCTGCCTGCTGCTCGTCGCGCTGGCCCGGATGGCCGGTCGGCGGCTGAGCTGGCCGCGAGGCGTGGAGTGGCTGTGGCTGTCCGGCATCGGCGTGACCGGCCTGGTGGTGTTCAACCTGGCGCTGGTCGAGGGGTCCCGGCACGCCGAACCCGCCGTCCTCGGCGTGGCCGTGGCCTGCGTCCCGGCGCTGCTGGCCGTGATCGGCCCGATGCTCGAAGGAACCCGGCCCCGCTCCAGGATGGTGGCCGCCGCGCTGGTCGTGACCTGCGGCGCCGGCCTGGTGCAGGGGCTCGGCCGAACCGACGCCACCGGCGTCGCCTGGGCCGTCGCGGTCTTCGGCTGCGAGGCCGCGTTCACCCTGCTGGCCATACCGGTTCTCGGACGGCACGGTCCGTGGGGGGTGTCGGTGCACGCCACCTGGCTCGCCACGGTGATGTTCGCCGTGCTGGGGCTGGCCCGGGAAGGACCTGCGGCGGTGACGCGACTGACCGGGCCGGACTGGCTCGCCGTCGGCTACCTCGCGGTCGCGGTCACGGCGGCGGCCTTCGTGCTGTGGTATTCCAGTGTCCGGCGGCTCGGAGCCGGCCGGGCCGGGCTGCTGACCGGCGTGGCCCCGGTCGCCGCGGCGGTCACCGGGGTCCTGCTCGGTGGCCCGGCGCCCCGGCCGCTGGTCTGGGCCGGGATCGCGGTCGTCGCGGCCGGCCTGACCCTCGGCTTCCGGAACGGGAGGACCTGATGCGCTTCCAGCATTCCGCCGACATCTGGCGTGACTTCCCGCCGCGACACCTCAAGGCCACGGCCGCCGCGACACCTCAAGGCCACGGCCGCCGCGACACCTCAAGGCGAGGCCCGCCGCGAAGCCTCAAGGCCAGGGCCGCGGCATCGTCAGGCCAGGGCCGCGACCGCCAGCGACCCGGCCTCGGCCAGTCGCGCGTACTCCGCCTCCTGGACCGGCTTGGGCTGCCCGGCCCGGCCCCGGTAGCGTCCCGGCGCGACCGCGCCGCGCTGGTACGCGCTGATCGCGATGCTGGCCGCGTCCACGCCGACCGGGCCGTAGTACAGGCCGTGCGGCAAGATGACCAGGTTGGCGGCGAACCGGTGCCCGCCCACGTGCGTGGTCTCCCACACCTGCCCGGGATGCCGGGCCGCCAGTGCCTGCGCCAGCGGCGTGCCGAACCGGGCGCAGCAGGCGCTGCGCTTGGCGTGCGTGCAGACCAGGAACACCGGCTCGCCCGGCGGCGACCCGAACGACGGCGTGATCCCGGCTGCCAGCTCCTTCAGGTCGCGTTCGCTCAGGTCAGGTGCGGTAGCGGACACCGACCCGAGCCGCAGCCAGGGCTCACGGCCCGCGGTCCAGCCGACGTAGACGCGGCGTACGTCACCCACCTGCCGACGGCGCCCCGGCCGGCGGATCATCTGCACCCGGATGCCGAGGTCCGCCGCCGCACGGACCAGTTCGCCGAGCACCGCGGGCTGCGCGGCCTCGGCCGCCTCGTGCGGCCACGGCCCGGGATGCTCGATCAGCAGCCAGGCCCGGGACGCCTCGGGCGCCGAAGCCATGGCAGGCTCCGTCCCGTCATGGCTTGCCGCGCCGTGCTCGCAAACAGCCGCCACGCTGGTCACCCTCCGATCTGGTTATCCCTGTTTCATGCTAGGTGTCACAGGGAAAAGCCGCCGACGGGTCAGGCAGCAGGAGACGGGCCAGGCAGCAGGAGACGGGCCAGGCAGCAGGGGACGGGCCAGGCAGTGGCCGCGGCCGGCGGCTCAGGACTTGCGCCAGACCACCCAGCCGTTGGCCTGGTCGGAGGCGACGATCCGCCAGCCAGCCGGGGCGTTCGGCCAGCTGGCTTGCGCGGGCTGGCCGGCCGGCCAGGACGCCTCGACCACGGTCACGCCGGCCGGCAGCGGTTGGCTGGCCGGGGTGAAGAGCTCCAGCTCCGTCCAGGAGACCTCGAACGCCTGCGGCACCCACAGCTGCCAGCCCAGGTCGGAGGCGACCGCGACCTGCTCGCCCGGCCGCAGCCCGCTGGCGCGGAGCAGCGAGCTCGCCGCCTGCGCGTTGGAGCTCGTGGTCCGCGAGGCGTGGCTGGTCATCTGGGCCAGGGCCACCAGGCTCACCGCGGCCACGCAGCCGCCGAAGGTCAGGTCAGGCGCCGAAAGCCAGGTAGGCGCCCAGGGCCCTGGCCGGTCGGCCGCCGGCCTGCCAGCGGCGCAGCGACGGCGGCGAAGCCGATCCACACCGCGAGCAAGCCGAGCGTCACCGCCGTGGCCAGCAGCACGTTGGCCTGCGTCCAGTTCCGGGTCAGCACGGCCGGCTCGGCGAAGTTGAACGCGGGCCCGAACCCGGCCGTGGGCACCGACGTCCCCGCGTAGACGGTCACCGTCACGGCGGCCAGGGCGAACAGCGCCGTGACCCCGGCCGCGCAGGCCAGGATGGGCCGCAGCCCCGCCCGCAGCAGCAGCACCCCGCCGGCCAGGAAGAATACGATGATCATGCCGTCCAGGTAGCGCCCGGACGCCCAGGTCTGCGACTGGTCCGGGGGCAGCGCGGCCGGCGCGGTGACGGCGATGACCGTGGTGATCGCCACCGCGAGCGCGGCCATGATCCGCAGGTCGCTCCGGACGTCACGGCGCACGACGACGGCCAGCGCGGCGACCAGGCCGATCCCGGCGATGCCCCAGCTGTCGAGCATCGAGCCGCCACAGCTGGCCGGCCGCCATCTCGAACACGTGGATCATGCCGCTGACGCTGGCCAGCCGCTGCCGCATCTGACCGGACAGGCTGCGGATGCCCTCCGGGTAGATGGTCACGCTGAGGTGGTGGTTCAGCGCCCAGCCCGCGGCCGCGGTGACCAGCACGGTCAGCGCGGCCAGCACCACGCTGAGGCGGGCGGCGGGCCGGCGCCAGGCGATGAACGCGGCCACGGCGGCGTAGCCGGCCAGCATCACCAGCCCCCGGGAGTGGATCACGTCGGCGAATCGCGGCCAGCAGCGCGGAACCGGCCGCGGCCGCGTACCGCCCCCGCGCGGAGGAGGCGGTCAGCCAGTTGTGCGTGGCCAGCAGCCAGGCCAGCGTGACCACCGGGAAGACCGCGTCGGTCATCGCGTACTCGCTGTAGAAGAACCCGGCGGGCACCAGGGCGGCCACGGTGGCCACCCCGTACGCGGCCGGGCGGTCGAGCCCGAGCCTTCGGCAGGCCAGGTAGCCGAGCGGCAGCACGGCGGCGCTGATCGCCGCGTTGATCACCAGCACCGCGTGGTAGACGGTGGCCGGGTTGCTGGTGAACCAGTACGCCGGCGTGATCAGCAGCGGATAACCGCCCTGGTACAGCGTCGAGCCGGACAGGTCCGCGCCGGGCCCGCCCGCGAGCACCCGCGCCGCGATCAGGTACGCGGTCTCGTCCGGATTGGCCAGCGGCATGACCTGATGGCGGCTGAACCACACCCGCAGCCCGGCCTGGACCAGCCAGCCGACCGCCAGCAGGACGACCCACCGCCGGCTCGCGCTCCAGGTGCCCGCCTGCGCTGCGCTGCCGACGCGCGGCCGCGTCGCGCGCCGGGCGGGCGCGGCCGCGCTGGCCCGCGCGTCCACGGCGGCGGTCCCCGCGGGCGCCCGGCGTGATCAGCAGGCGTGCCAAGGCAGCAGCCTCCCTGGTGTCGACGGGTGGCCCGGCCTTGGCCCCGGGCGCGCGTTCTCCGCGCATGCCGGAAACCGGCGCTGGTGACGCGCGTGTGACCAGGGTGGTAGTTCAGTCTGAGAACTAGTCAGGTGGAATATGTGTGCACGCCAAGAACTCGCTGGCTCGCCCCGCACGACCAGCCGCCCGCACGACCAGCCGCCCGCGCTTCCGCGAGGCCCGCGTTTCCGCGAGCCCGCCACCCTCGGCCAGGCCGCGGCGGCCAGGGTGTAGCATCGGTCGCGTGTCACGGTGGTATCGGCGCTTTACCCTGGCTCCGGGCGGAGCCGGGCGCTCGCGCCTGCGCTTATCACCGCCTGGAGCCAGCAAGGCAACAGACAGCCCTGTATCGCATAGGGGTGTGCTGGCTCCCGGGGCCCGGGCAGCCGCCCGCCCGGGAGGAGACGCGCCCGATGTCGCGCACCAGGGATACCCGGATCACCGGCTACGAGCCGCTGCTTTCCCCTGCGGCCCTGCTCGATAAGCTGCCGCTGAGCGATGAGGCCACGGCGACCGTGGAGCGGAGCCGCGCCGAAGTCCGCGCCGTGCTCGACGGCTCGGATGACCGCCTGCTGGTGATCGCCGGGCCCTGCTCGGTGCACGACCCGGCGGCCGCGCTGGAGTACGCGGGGCGGCTGCGGGAGGTCCGCGAGCGCCTCCAGGCCGACCTGCTGATCGTGATGCGGGTGTACTTCGAGAAGCCGCGGACGGTGACCGGCTGGAAGGGCCTGATCAACGACCCGGGCATGGACGGCGGCCACGACGTGCACCGCGGCCTGCACACCGCCCGCCAGCTGCTGCTGACATCATAGCGATCGGCCTGCCGGTGGGCTGCGAATGGCTCGACCCGATCACGCCGCAGTACATCGCGGACATGGTGACCTGGGGGGCGATCGGCGCGCGGACCACGGAGAGCCAGGTCCACCGCCAGCTCGCCTCCGGCCTGTCGATGCCGGTCGGGTTCAAGAACGGCACCGACGGCGACGTCCAGGTGGCGGTGGACGCGTGCCGGGCGTCGGCCGCCGGGCACACGTTCTTCGGCGTCACCCACCACGGCGTCGCCGCGGTGGTGACCACGGCGGGCAACCCGGACACCCACGTGATCCTGCGCGGCGGCCGGACCGGCCCGAACTACGAGGCCAGCCACACCGCCAAGGCGCTCGACCTGATCGCGGCGGCCGGCGCTGCCTGGCCCGGCTGATGGTGGACGCCAGCCACGGCAACAGCGGCAAGGACCACCGCCGCCAGCCGGTGGTGGCCGCCTCGATCGCCGAGCAGGTGGCGGCCGGCGAGCGCGGCCTGACCGGCGTGATGCTGGAGAGCTTCCTGGTCGAGGGCAAGCAGGAACCAGGCCCCCCGGCGACCCTCACCTACGGGCAGAGCGTCACCGACGCGTGCATGGACTTCGGGACCACCGCCGCCGTCCTGGACACCCTGGCCGCCGCGGTCAGATCCCGCCGTACTTCTTAATTTCCCGAACGGCCCGGGTCGCCCGCCCCGGCGCCGCCTCCCGTGATCATGGGCCGCCAGGCGTCATTTCCGGCGCCCAGCGGCCCACGATCATGACGGCGGGCGCTAGACGGCGGGCAAATTGGCGAGAGCCTCGTCGATGCGCTCCTGGGACAGCTCGTAGTCGACCATCTCGCCGGACAGGTAGCGCTCGTAGGCGGCCATGTCGAAGTGCCCGTGGCCGCACAGCGCGGTGAGGATCACCTTCTGCTCGCCGGATTCGGTGCAGCGCTTGGCTTCCTCGATCGACGGCCGCGAGCGCGTGCGACGGTTCCGGGGCCGGGATGATCCCCTCGGACCGGGCGAAGGTCAGCGCGGCCGCGAAGCACTCCCGCTGCGGCTTGGCCACCGCCTCGAACAGGCCGAGCTCGTAGATGTGCGAGAGCAGCGGCGACATGCCGTGGTAGCGCAGCCCGCCGGCGTGCACCGGGTCCGGGATGAAGTCGTGGCCGAGCGTGTGCATCTTCAGCAGCGGGGTGAACCCGGCCGTGTCGCCGAAGTCGTACGCGTACACCCCGCGGGTGAACGACGGGGCGGCCGTGGGCTCGACCGCGCGGAAGACCGGGTTGCCCCGGCCGGCCAGCTTCTCCCGCAGGAACGGCAGGAAGAGCCCGGCGAAGTTGGAGCCGCCGCCGGTGCAGCCGACGATCAGGTCCGGCATCGACTCGCCGAACGCGGCGAACTGCTTGAGCGCCTCCTCGCCGATCACCGTCTGGTGCATCAGCACGTGGTTGAGCACGCTGCCGAGCGCGTACCTGGTGTCGGCGCTGCCGCCGGCCGCCTCGACCGCCTCGCTGATCGCGATGCCCAGGCTGCCCGGCGAGTCCGGGTGGGCGGCGAGCACGTCCGCGCCCGCCTTGGTGGCCCGGGACGGGCTGGCGTGCACGGTGGCGCCCCAGGTCTCCATCATGGTGCGCCGGTACGGCTTCTGGTCGTAGGAGGCGCGGACCATCCAGATCTCGCAGTCGATGCCGTACTGCGCGCAGGCGAAGGCCAGCGCGCTGCCCCACTGCCCGGCGCCGGTCTCGGTGGTGAGCCGCTTGGTGCCCTCGGCCGCGTTGTAGTACGCCTGCGGGACGGCGGTGTTCGGCTTGTGCGATCCGGCCGGGGACACGCCCTCGTACTTGTAGTAGATGCGGGCCGGGGTGTTCAGCGCCTTCTCCAGACGGTGCGCGCGGTACAGCGGGGTGGGCCGCCACAGCCGGTAGACGTCGAGCACGTCGGCCGGGATGTCGATGTAGGAGTCGGTGGCCACTTCCTGGCGGATGAGCTCCATCGGGAACAGCGGCGCGAGGTCCTCCGGGCCCACCGGCTGGAGCGTCCCCGGGTGCAGCGGCGGGGGCGGCGGCGCGGGCAGGTCGGGGATCACGTTGTACCACTGGCGGGGGATCTCTGACTCATCCAGTGTGATCTTGGTGCGCTCCGTCACGACCGACCTCCGACGCGGGTTTGGAACATCTTTTCCGCACCCTACGCTGCTGGTCGGGGGGCGACCCCCCGGAACCCCCCGCTCCGGGGGGATTCATCCCCCCGGACCCCCCACTGGGGGGATTCCATCCCCCCAGACCCCCCTGGCCCCCCTGGCGGGGGGCTAGGCCGGGCGTCAGGCGCGGCCCGGGCGTCAGGGGCCGGGGTCGGCCGCGGTGGGCTCAGGCGACGAGGGTCTTGACGGCGGAGGTCAGCTCGGTCATCGCCTTCTTGGCGTCGGCGAAGTACATGCTGGTCTTGGGATCGAAGTACAGCTCGTTTTCCAGGCCGGCGTAGCCGTGCCCCATCGAGCGCTTGATCACGATGATGGACTTGGCCTGGTCCACGTCCAGGATCGGCATGCCGGAGATCTCGTTTCCCGGGCGGCGGGCCGCCGGGTTGGTCACGTCGTTCGCGCCGATGACCAGGGCCACGTCGGTGCGGGCGAACTCCGAGTTGATGTCGTCCATCTCCACCAGCTGCGGGTACGGCACGTTCGCCTCGGCCAGCAGGACGTTCATGTGGCCGGGCATCCGGCCCGCCACCGGGTGGATCGCGTAGCTGACCTCGATGCCGTGATCCTCCAGGATCTTGCCCAGCTCGGCCACGCCGTGCTGGGCCTGCGCGGCGGCCAGGCCGTAGCCGGGCACGATGATCACCTTGGACGCGTACGCGAGCTGGATCGCCGCGTCGTCGGCCGCGATGGAGCGGACCTGGGCGTCTATCGGCCCGCCGATGGCGACGGCGCTGTCCCCGGTGCCGAACCCGCCCACGATGATGTTGGCCAGCGACCGGTTCATCGCGTCGGCCATCAGCTTGGTCAGGATGCCACCGGACGCGCCCACCAGGGCGCCCGCCACGATCAGCGCCCAGTTCCCGATGACGAAGCCGGCCATCGCCACCGCGGTGCCGGTGAACGCGTTCAGCAGCGAGATCACCACCGGCATGTCCGCGCCGCCGATCGGCAGCACCATCATCACCCCGAACCCCAGCGACGCCAGCACCACGATCAGCAGCGCCGGCAGGCTGGCGGTGGTGAGCATGAACGCGGCCGTGCCGATCGCCACGACGGCGAGCACCATGTTGAGCAGGCGGCTGCCCTTGAAGATGATCGGCTGTCCGCCGATCAAGCCCTGCAGCTTGCCGGCCGCGATGATCGACCCGGAGAACGTCACCGAGCCGATGAGCACGTCCAGCACCGTGAACACCGTGGTGGTGCCGAGCACGCCGCCGACGCGGGACTCGGCTTCGTAGTAGCCGTAGATCGCCACCAGCGCGGCGGCGCCGCCGCCGACCGAGTTGAACGCCGACACCAGCTGCGGCATCGCCGTCATCTGGATCGTCTGCGCGGCGTACAGGCCCACGGCGGAGCCGATCAGCGCACCGGCGATCAGCACGATCCAGCCGGTCGCCGTGACCGTGCCGTAATGGATCATCAGGACGAGCGTGGCCACGCCCGCGATCACCATGCCCGGCATCGACACCTGGTTGCCGCGGCGCGCGGTCGCCGGGCTGTTCATCAGGTGCAGGCCGATCACGAAGCACGCCGCCGCCAGCACGTAGACGAGCTGGATGTAGCCGAGGAATCCGGTCATGACTGGGCCCTGCCTATGCCTACCTTGCCCGCCAGGCCCTTAAGGCCCTTGTGGCCGTTGAGCTGCCTGGCCATCGGCTTTCCTGGCTCACCTGCGGCGCCTTCTTGCGGAACATCTTCAGCATCCGCTCGGTCACCACGTAGCCGCCCACCACGTTGGCGGCGGCGAACAACGAGGCGATGAACGCGAGGATGTAGCCGACCGGGTTGTGCGCCGTCACCCCGATCAGCAGGGCGCCCGCGAGGACGATGCCGTGGATCGAGTTGGTCGCCGACATCAGCGGCGTGTGCAGCGTGGCCGGGACCTTCCCGATGACCTCGATGCCGACGAGCAGCGCGAGCACGAAGATGGTCAGGTCAGTTATGAGTGCCGTCGACATCGGCGTCTCCCTTGGTTTGCGGGCCGAGCAGGCTGGCGACGCCTTCGTGCACGACCTTGCCGTCATGTGCGATCACCACGCCGGCCTGGATTTCGTCGCTGGTATCGATGGCCAGCGCGCCGTCCTTGGTCATGTGCAGGAGCAGCGCGGAGATGTTCCGTGAGTAGGCGTTCGAGGCCGCGGTCGGCACGGTGGCGGGCAGGTTGTCCGCTCCGACGATGGTGACCCCGTTTCCGGTGACGACCGTCTCGCCGGGCCTGGATCCGGTCACGTTGCCGCCGAGCGCGCTGGCGCCCATGTCCACGATGACGGACCCGGGGGACATCGCCTTGATCGCGTCCTCGGTCACCAGCAGCGGCGGCCTGCGGCCGGGCACCTGCGCGGTCGTGATCACCACGTCGTGCCTGGCGATATGGCCGGTCAGCTCCTCCTGCTGGGCCTGGCGCTCTTCGGCGGTCAGCTCGCGGGCGTAACCGCCCTCGCCGGCCGCCGATTCGACCGAGGTCAGCTCGACGAACGTGGCCCCGAGCGACTCCACCTCGCCTTTCGAGGCGGGCCTGACGTCGTAGCCGCTGACCACCGCGCCCAGGCGCCTCGCGGTGCCGATCGCCTGCAAGCCGGCCACGCCGGCGCCGAGCACGAGGACCTTGGCGGGCCTGGCGGTGCCCGCCGCGGTGATCAGCATCGGGAAGAACCTGCCGAACGTGGCCGCGGCGACCAGGGCGGCCTTGTAGCCGGCCACGTTCGACTGGGAGCTGAGCGCGTCCATCGGCTGCGCCCGGGACAGCGTGCGCGGCAGCCCGTCCAGGCTGATCGCGGTCACCCCCCGGGCGGCCAGCGTGGCGGCCAGTTCGGGGTCGGTCAGCGGGGCCAGCATGCCGATGATCGCCTGGCCCTTCCTGAGCTCGCTCACCGCCGCGGCCGAGCGGCCTGGTGACGGTGAGGATCACGTCGGCGGTCTCGGTAGATCTCCGCGGCGCTGACGATCGACGCGCCCGCGTCGGCGTAAGCCGCGTCGGTCAGCCAGGCGCCGTCGCCCGCGCCGCGCTCCACCAGGACGTCGATCCCGGCCGGGACGCAGCTTGGCGATCGCGTCCGGCACCAGGGCCACCCGGCGCTCGCCCGGCGCGGTCTCTTTGACGACTGCTGCCTTCATGCGCAGCGACCTCGTATCTCATGTCCCCGGTTCTTCCGTTCTGCGGGTGCTACCGGGATCTGACGATATCCATCATGACCCAGTCCAGTTAAGGGCCTTGGGCCGCGGTCGCTGGGCAGGGTCCCTTAAGTCACTCGGGCCATTCGGCAAGCCTCAGCCTCTCCGGCTACCCCGCAGGTACTGCGGCCGGGGTTAGGTCTCGGCACGCAGCAGCTTGCTGATCTTGTCCCCGGCCGCGACGACGGCCGCGGCGTGCATCCGCCCCGGTGACCTGGTCAGGCGCTCGATCGGGCCGGACACCGAGACGGCGGCCAGGACCCGGCCGCCGGGCCCGCGGACCGGGGCGGACACCGACGCGACGCCAGGCTCGCGCTCGGCCGCGGTGGCGGCCCAGCCGCGCCTGCGGACCTGGGCCAGCGTGGTCGCGGTGAACTTGGCGCCGCGCAGCCCGCGGTGCATCCGCCCGCCTTCCTCCCAGGCGAGCAGGACCTGGGCGGCCGAGCCGGCCGTCATCGGCAGCGCGGCGCCGACCGGGACGGTGTCCCGCAGCCCGCTGCTCCGCTCGGCCGCGGCCACGCAGATCCGCGTGTCCGCGTGCGGCCGGTAGAGCTGGGCGCTTTCCCCGGTGACGTCCCTGAGCTGGGTCAAGATGGGCTGCGCGATGGCGAGCAGCCGGTCCTCGCCGGCCGCCGCGGCCAGCTCGCCGATTCTCGGGCCGAGCACGAACCGGCCCTGCGCGTCGCGGGCCAGCATCCGGTGGCTCTCCAGGGCGACCGCGATGCGGTGCGCGGTCGGCCGGGCCAGGCCGGTCGCCTTGACCAGCTGAGCCAGTGAGGCCGGCCCGCTCTCCAGCGCCGACAGGACGGAAACCGTCTTGTCCAGGACGCCGACTCCGCTAGAGTTGTTCATGTAATGAATACTGCCGTCTCGGAATGCGAGACGCAAGCCGAAGGGAGAGAGCGTGATGGCCGGGAATGCGCACCGTACGCTCGCCGAGAAAATCTGGGACGCCCACGTGGTGCGCAGCGCGGAGGGCGAGCCCGACCTGCTCTATATCGACCTTCACCTGCTGCATGAGGTGACCAGCCCGCAGGCGTTCGACGGGCTGCGGGCGGCCAGCCGCAAGGTGCGGCGTCCCGGACCTGACCATCGCCACCGAAGACCACAACGTGCCGACAACCGGGATCACCGGCCCCGGCGTGCCCCCGCCCACCTCCCCGATCCCCCTCACCGGCCCGGACAGCCCCTTCACCGACCCGGTGTCCCGCACGCAGGTCGAGGCGCTGCGGAAGAACTGCGCGGAGTTCGGTATCCGGCTGCACCCGATGGGCGACGCCGACCAGGGCATCGTGCACGTCATCGGCCCGCAGCTCGGGCTGACCCAGCCGGGCCTGACGATCGTGTGCGGCGATTCGCATACCTCCACCCACGGCGCGCTCGGCGCGCTGGCCTTCGGCATCGGCACCAGCGAAGTAGAGCACGTGCTGGCCACCCAGACGCTGCCGCAGGTCAGGCCCAAGACGATGGCGATCACGGTGAACGGCGCGCTGCCCGAGGGCGTGACCGCCAAGGACCTGATCCTGGCCATCATCGCCAAGATCGGCACCGGCGGCGGCCAGGGCTACGTGCTCGAGTACCGCGGCTCCGCGATCCGCGCGCTGTCCATGGCGGGGCGCCTGACCGTCTGCAACATGTCCATCGAGGCCGGCGCCCGGGCCGGGCTGGTGGCGCCGGACGACGTGACGTTCGGGTACCTGGAGGGCCGGCCGCACGCGCCGTCGGGGGCCGCGTGGGAGGCCGCGCTCGACTACTGGCGCACGCTGCCCACCGACGCGGACGCGGCGTTCGACAACGAGGTCGTCCTCGACGCCGCCACCCTGACGCCGTACGTGACCTGGGGCACCAACCCCGGGCAGGCGCTGCCGCTGGCGTCGTCGGTGCCGGACCCTGACTCGTTCGGCGAGCCGGGCGCCCGGGCCGCCGCCGAGCGCGCGCTGACCTACATGGACCTCAAGCCCGGCACCGCGCTGCGCGACATCACCGTGGACACGGTCTTCGTCGGCTCCTGCACCAACGGCCGGATCGAGGACCTGCGGGCCGCCGCCTCGGTGCTGCGGGGCCGGCGGGTCGCCCCGTCGGTCCGGATGCTCGTGGTGCCCGGGTCGATGGCCGTGCGCGCCCAGGCCGAAGCCGAAGGGCTCGACGCGGTCTTCACCGCGGCCGGCGCCGAGTGGCGGTTGGCGGGCTGCTCGATGTGCCTCGGCATGAACCCGGACAAGCTGGCCGCGGGCGAGCGCAGCGCGTCCACCTCCAACCGCAACTTCGAGGGCCGCCAGGGCAAGGGCGGGCGCACCCACCTGGTCTCGCCAGAAGTCGCCGCCGCCACCGCCGTCACCGGCCACCTGGCCGCACCTGCCGACCTGTAGCCGGCCGACCTGTAAAGGGGAATCTCCACCATGGAACCGTTCGTCACGCACGCCGGCCGCGCGGTGCCGCTGCGCCGCAGCAACGTGGACACCGACCAGATCATCCCGGCCGAGTACCTCAAGCGGGTGAGCCGGGCCGGCTTCGGCGAGGGCCTGTTCGCCGCCTGGCGCGAGGACCCGTCCTTCGTGCTCAACCAGCCGCAGTACGCCGGCGCGACCATCCTGGTCGCGGGCACCGACTTCGGCACCGGCTCGTCGCGCGAGCACGCGGTCTGGGCGCTCACCGACTACGGCTTCCGGGCCGTGATCGCGCCCAGGTTCGGCGACATCTTCCGCGGCAACGCGACCAAGGCCGGCCTGCTGCCGGTGGTGCTGCCCGAGGCCGCCGTGGCCGCCCTGCAGGACGCCGTCGAGGCCGAACCCGGCACCGAGGTCGTCGTGGACCTGGACAACCGCGTCGTGCTGGCCGAAGCGGCCGGCATCAAGGCGCCCTTCGAGATCGACGACTACACCCGCTGGCGGCTCATGGAGGGCCTCGACGACATCGGCCTGACCCTCCGCCACGTCGACGACATCACCGCCTTCGAGCACTCCCGCCCCGCCTACCTCCCCGTCACCGCCTGACCCGCCCCGCCGCGCGGGACGCAGAGGCGGCTGAAAGCCTGGCATTTCGGGCACTTAGCGTATAAGCGCTGGATGCTCGGCGTGTGATATTGGCCGACACGCCGGCCAATCTGGCCATGGTTATTGTGCAACGGCGTCTGATCGCCTACTTTCGGGCAGGTCAGAGGTCGCGATTTCGTATCGGAGCCCACGCGGCCTGTGGGGGAAGCGCAGGAGTGAACCATGAACAAGCGTGATCTGATCGACGCGATCTCGGACCGGCTGGGGGACAAGAAGTCCGCGACCGAAGCCGTGAACGCGGTGCTCGAGACCATCCAGTCCGCCGTCGCGAGCGGCGACAAGGTGGCCATCACCGGGTTCGGCGTCTTCGAGAAGAGCGAGCGCCCCGCTCGCACGGCCCGCAACCCCGCCACCGGCGCGACCATCCAGGTGCCGAAGTCCTCGGTGCCCAAGTTCCGCGCCGGCGCGGACTTCAAGGCGCTCGTCAACGGCGAGAAGCCCAAGAAGTAGCCTGAGCCACGCCAACGGCCGCGGGCGGCATCCGGGAGCACCCCTGGACGCCGCCCGCGGCCGTGTGGAAGGGCTAACGCAGGCCGGGACGCTTGCGCAGCGCGGTCTGGATGATCCGGTCGACGAGCTGCGGCAGCGGCAGGCCCGACGCGGCCCACATCATCGGGAACCCCGAGGCCGGGGTCATCCCCGGCATCGTGTTGATCTCGTTGATCAGGATCTTCCCGGCCGCGGTGTAGAAGAAGTCGACCCGGGCCAGGCCCTCGCAGGAGATCGCGTCGAAGGCCGCGCAGGCCAGCCGCCTGATCTCGGCCGCGGCCTGGGCAGGCACCGGCGCCGGGATCCGCATCGTGGTCGCCGACGCCAGGTACTTCGCCTCGAAGTCGTAGAACGACGACGCAGGGTCCACCACGACCTGGCCGGGCACGCTCGCCTCGGGCGGCCCGTCGTCGAGGCCCTCGAGCACCGCGCACTCCACCTCGATCCCGTCCACCGCGGCCTCGACCAGCACCTTGGGGTCGTGCACCCGGGCCGCCTCGACCGCGTCTTCCAGGTCGTCAGGGCCGGTGACCCGGGAGATCCCGATGCTGGAGCCGCCGCGGGCCGGCTTGACGAACACCGGCCAGCCGAGCTCGGCGATCTCGTCCAGCACGCGCTTGCGCTCAGCCAGTCCACCCGGAGCCAGGTCACCCGAGGCCAGGCCGCCGGAGCCGCTGCGCCACTCGCGATCATGCACCACCACGTACCGGCCGACCGGCAGGCCCCGCGCGGACATGAGCAGCTTCATGTACTCCTTGTCCATGCCGGCCGCGCTGGCGAAGACGCCCGCGCCCGCGTACCGGGTGCCGGTCATCTCGAGCAGGCCCTGCAGGGTGCCGTCCTCGCCGTAGGCGCCGTGCAGCAGCGGCAGCACCACGTCCACCTCGCCGAGATCCCGTGGTACCGAACCGGGGCTCGTCACCTGCAAGACGCCGCCCGGGCCGGTCCGCGGCGTGATCTCCGCCCCGGCGAGAGCCACCGACTCGACCGAGGGCACCGACCCGGAGGAAAGCGCCAGCCGGGCCGGATCGCCGGAGGTGAGCACCCAGCGCCCGTCCGTGGCGATGCCGATGGGCAGCACCTCGTACCGGTCGTGGTCGATGGCCGACAGGATCAGGCCCGCGCTCGCGCAGGACACGGCGTGCTCGGTGCTGCGGCCGCCGAACACCACGGCGACCCGGATCTTGCGCTGCCCCACGCGTCCTCCCGTCCCGGCCCGACCTAAAGCTAAGCGACCACGCTACGGCCTGCTGAGGGACTCCAGGGCGACATATGCATCAGAAATCAGGTCCTCGGCGTCCTCCAGGCCGATGGAGAAGCGTACCGCCCCCGGGTCGATGCCCCCGGCCGCCAGCGCCCGGTCGTCCAGCTGCCGGTGCGTGGTGGAGGCGACGTGGCTGACCACGCGTGTGCGTCCCGCCCAGGGACGTGGCGAGCTGGGAGAGCCGCAGCTTGTCGGCGAACGCCATGCCCGCCTCGCGCCCGCCGTGCGGGGTGACCGTCACGATGGCCCCGAAGCGCACGCCCTCGGGCCCGGCGTCGAACATCCGCCGGGCCACCTGGTGCCCGGCGTGCTCGGGCAGCCCGGGGTAGTCGATGCGCAGCACGGCCGGGTGCCGGGACAGCGCGGCGGCGAACACCGAAGCCGTCGAGCAGGCCCGCCGGACCCGCAGCGGCAGCGTCTCCAGGCCGCGGCGGAGCAGGAACGCCTCGTCCGGCGCCAGGCAGCCGCCGGTGTCCACCCGGACGCTGCGGATGTTGCTGATCAGCTCGATGCGCCCGGTGACCACGCCGCCGGTGGCGTCGGAGTGGCCGCCGATGTACTTGGTGGCCGAGTGCACCACCAGGTCGGCGCCGTGCTCGAGCGGCCGGCAGATCACCGGCGGGGCCAGGGTGGAGTCGACCACCAGCAGCGCCCCGTCGTCGTGCGCGATGTCGGACAGCTTGCGCAGGTCGGCGACGGCCGTGGTCGGGTTGGCGATCGTCTCCGCGTACACGATCCTGGTGGTCGGGCGGATCGGCCGCCTGGACCTGGTCCAGGTCGGTGATGTCGACGAAATCCGTCTCCACCCCGAACCGGGACGCGACGTTGCGCAGGAACCCGTAGGTCCCCCCGTAGACCGCGGACGACGCCACCACGTGCGCGCCGGTCCGGGCGAAGGTCCAGAACACCCCGCTGATCGCGGCCATCCCCGAGGCGAACGCCTGGGCCGCGGGCCACCGCGGCAGGTTCACCCCCTCCAGCGCCGCGACCGCGCGGGCGAACGCGTCCACGGTGGGGTTGTCGATCCGGCTGTAGGTGTAGCCGGGCATCTCGTCGTTCAGCACGGCCCGGTACTCCTCGGCCGTGCCGAACTCAGAACGCCGCGGTCCGGAACACCGGCGTGCCGAGCGGCTGCTGCGAAGGCGTCGGCGGGGCCGGCAGGTGCACCGCGCGGGTGTTCTCGCCGGTCTGCTTGCGCACTATTTCCACGAAATCATTCCCACCGATCTCGGGCGGCGGCATCACGAGACCGTACCACTCGGGCTTGGCTGAACGTGACGCTAGCATCGACGCGGCCTGGGCGACGGGCAGCCCGTCACGCATGACAGCCTCGGCGACCTCGGTGATCGGCATCTCCACGTGGTGCGATCGGGCCAGCTCGAGCACCGGTCCGCACGATGCTACGCCCTCCGCCGTCTGGTTCATCACCGCGGCGGCCTGGGCCACCGTCATGCCCCGCCCCAGGTACTCCCCGAATGTCCGGTTACGGGACAGCGGCGAGCTGCAGGTGGCCACCAGGTCGCCCATCCCGGCCAGGCCGGCGAACGTCTGCGGGTCCGCGCCGAGCGCCGAGCCGAGCCGGGCGATCTCGGCCAGCCCGCGAGTGATCAGGGTGGCCCTGGTGTTGTCCCCGAGCCCCATCGCCACCGCGATGCCCACCGCGATCGCGATGACGTTCTTCACCGTGCCGCCGAGCTCGCAGCCGGTCACGTCGGTGTTGGTGTACGGGCGGAAGTACGGCGTATGGCACGCGCCCTGCAGGGCCAGCGCGCCGTCCGGCGAGGCACACGCGACCACCGCCGCGGTGAACTGGCGCCGCACGATCTCGGCGGCCAGGTTCGGGCCGCCGACGACGGCGACCCGCGCGGCCTCCGCGCCCAGCACCTCGGTGATGACCTCGCTCATCCGCTGGCAGGTGCCGAGCTCGATCCCCTTCATGAGGCTGACCAGCAGCGCCCCCGGCGGGATCAGCGGCGCCCAGGACAGCAGGTTCGCCCGTAGCGACTGTGCGGGCACGGCGAAGGCCACCAGGTCCGCGCCGGCCAGCGCCTCGGCCGGATCCGACGTCGCGTCCAGCGCCGGGGTCAGCGTGATCCCCGGCAGGTAGTCCGGGTTCTCGTGCAGCCCGGCGAGCGCCTTGGCGAGCTGCGGATTGCGGGCGTACAGCACGGTCCGGGTCCCGGCGTCACAGAGCACCTGGGCGAACGTGGTGCCCCAGGACCCGGCCCCCATCACCGCGGCTTTCATGCCTGGCCGGAGGCGGATTCATCCGCCCGTGCCTCGCCGCCCTGGCTCGCCGCGCCTGCCCGCCCTGGCTCGCGGCGGCGGGGGAGGACGCGGCCTCATCCGTTCGGCCCGCGGGAAGACGGCCGCCGGGGATGGCGGGATCGTAGGGTACGGCGGGCGGCGTCGCCTGCCTGATCTTGGCGAGCAGGGCGGTGATGTCGGCCATGATGTCGGCGGTGGCGGCCCGCAGCGTGCTCGCGCCGAGCCGCTGGCCAGCGTAGGCGGACAGGTCCACCGGCGGCCCGGCCGCCATCCGCACGGTCTTGCGCGGGAACAGGCGGGGCTTCTTCGACCCGTAGGGCAGGATGTCCTGCGCGCCCCAGTGCGCGATCGGGATCACCGGCGCCCCGGTGGTCAGGGCCAGCCGGGCGGCGCCCGTCTTGCCCACCATCGGCCACAGGTCCGGGTCGCGGCTCGCGGTCCCCTCCGGGTAGACGATCACGCAGGCGCCGGCCCGCAGCGCCTGCTCGGCCTGCTTGAGCACCAGGCCGGCGTCGCCGCGGCCGCGGTACACCGGCAGCTGGCCGAGCTTGAACATGAGCGGGCCGAGGAACTTGACCTCGAAGACCGCCGATTTGATCATGAAGACCGGGTAGCGCTTCCCGTAGGAGTCGCTGAACAGCGCGACCGTCGGCCAGTCGGCGTAGGACAGGTGGTTCGGGGCCAGGATGACGCCGCCGGTGCGCGGGAAGTTCTCCTTGCCCTGCCACCGGTACTTCATCAGCAGCCGCAGCCCGGGGCGCAAGATGATCACCGAGAACCGCCGCCAGCCGCGGGAGTACGTGTAACTGGACGTAGGCTCGTCGCGGGTACTCATGGAGTCAGTCTCCTGGTTCATCTGGTCTGGTGTCGAGGCAGGATCAAGGACATGACCGATAATGCCCTGACCACCTGGTCAGTGCTGATGCCCGTCAAGGTGCTCGCCGAGGCCAAGTCCCGGCTCGCCGGGCTCGCCGGGCCGCGCCGGGGTGAGCTCGCGCTCGCGCTGGCCTGCGACACGGTGACGGCGGTGCTCGGGGCGGACGCGGCCGCCCGCGTGATTGTTATCACCGATGACCAAGTCGCGGGGGCGTCGCTGGCCGCGCTGGGGGCGCTGGTGGTGCCCGACGAGCCGCGCGACGGCCTCAACGCGGCGCTGCGGCACGGCGCCGCGCACGCCGCCGCCCGGTGGCCCGGCTCCGGGATGGCCGCGCTCTCCGCCGACCTGCCCGCGCTGCGGCCCGAACAGATCGGCCAGGCGCTGCGCGCCGCCGCGGCCTGGCCGACGGCCTTCGTCGCCGACGCGGCCGGGGACGGCACGACGCTGTACACCGCGGCGCCGGGGGCGGCGTTCCGCCCGGCCTTCGGCCTGGCGTCCCGGGCGCGGCACGCCGCCGGCGGTGCCGTCGAACTCGACCTGGACGGCATACCAGGGCTGCGCCGGGACGTGGACACGCCGTCTGACCTGCGCGGCGCGGTCGCGCTCGGGCTAGGCCCGCACAGCGCGCCGCTCGCCGCCGAACTGCTCAGATGTGCACCACGGGGCAGGTGAGCGTCCTGGTGATCCCCGGCACCGACTGGATATGGGACGCGACCAGCCGGCCGAGTTCGTCGACGTTCTCCGCCTGGGCCCGCACGATGACGTCGTAGGGGCCGGTCACGTCCTCCGCTTGCGTGACTCCGGCGATCTTTCCGATAAGCGAGGCCACATCGGCGGCCTTGCCGACTTCAGTCTGGACGAGGATGTAAGCCTCCACCATGAGATCCTCCCAGGGCATTGCGGGACAGGCGCCCCTCGCCGCTCACGCTACCGTAATGGTTTGGACCTGTAACACCTATGTCCGTCGTGGCGGAGGCCATTATCACCAGGCAAGACGCGCAGACGCTGGCCGAGGTCGGCGAGTTCGGCCTGATCACTGCGTTGTCGGCGTGGTTGCCGCCGGGCCCGCGGACGCTGGTCGGCATCGGCGACGACGCGGCGGTCCTCGCCACGCCGGACGGCCGGGTGGTGGCCACCACGGATTTCCTGCTCGAGGGCAGGCACTTCCGCCGGGACTGGTCGGGCGCCGCGGACGTCGGGCACAAGGCCGCGGCCCGCAGCCTGGCCGACCTCGCGGCCATGGGTGCCGAACCGTCCGCCCTGCTGGTCGCGCTGGCCGCGCCAGGCGACCTGCCGGTCAGCTGGGCCCGGGAGCTGGCCGAGGGGCTGGCCGCCGAGTGCGCCCGGGCCGGGGCGCACGTGATCGGCGGGGATACCGCCCGGGCCGAGCAGGTGCTGCTCGCCGTGACCGGCCTCGGCGACCTGGCCGGACGCGCGCCAGTGCGCCGCTCGGGTGCCGCGCCCGGCGACCTGGTGGCGGTGGCGGGCGTCCTCGGGCTCGCCGCGGCCGGCCTGGCCCTGCTGATGGCCGGGCTCCCTCACGACGACCTGGTCGCCGAGCACCTGCGGCCCGCGCCGCCCTATGACGCCGGTCCCGAGGCCGCCGACCTGGGCGCCACGGCGATGATCGACGTCAGCGACGGCCTGCTGGCCGACCTGGGGCACGTGGCGGCCGCGAGTGGCGTGCGCATCGACCTGGAGTCCGCCGCGCTGCGCCCGGGTGACCGGCTGGTCACCGCGGCGCGCGCCGTCCGGGGCGCGGCTCGTCACGTTTCTTCGGCCCGAACGGACCGGGTTACCCGCCCCGGCGCCGCCGACCCGCCGCCCGGGCAAGACGCCCCGCGCCTTGAGGCCCCGCGCCTTGGGGCACCGCGCCTTGAGGCACCGCGCCTTGAGGCCCCGCGCCTTGGGGCACTGCGGTGGGTGCTGTCCGGCGGCGAGGACCATTCGCTCGCCGCCACGTTCCCGGCGGGCACGCGGCTGCCGCCGCGGTGGCGGGTGATAGGCACGGTGTACCCGGGAGAGGGTCATCCGGGCCAAGGGCCCCGGGGTCCCGGCGTCGTCGTCGATGGCCAGCCGTGGGCGCAAACCCCCGGCTGGGATCACTTCGCCTGACCGCTCGGGGGCGGCCCAGGGTCAGGCATGCCGCGCTAGCGGGTGACCTTGCCTGCCTTGATGCAGGAGGTGCACACGTTGACCCGCTTGGGCGTACCGCTGACCACGGCACGGATCCGCTGGATGTTCGGGTTCCAGCGGCGGCGGGTGCGGCGGTGCGAGTGCGAGACGTTGTTGCCGAAGCCCGGCCCCTTGCCGCATATTTCGCAGACGGAAGCCACGGTTCGCTCCATTGATTAGGGTGACGGGACTCTACGGTGCTGCCCGGCCCGCTCCAGGCGGATCAGGCAGCCGTCGAAGCCTACCCGATACCCCGGCCCCGTGCGAACCGAGCAGGCCGGTCAGCATTGTCGGGGGACGCTTCTATGCTGCCAGGTGTGACCACGCTCCGCGAACCGCTGACCCGGTCGCTCGGGCCCCGGACGGCCAGCAAGCTCGAGGAAGTCTTCGGCCTGCGCACGGCCGGCGACTTGCTCCGGCACTATCCGCGCCGCTACTACACCCGCGGCGAGCTGACCGACCTGTCCTCGCTGCGCGAGGGCGACCACGTCACCGTGCTGGCGCGGGTGGTGACGGTGGCCGAGATCCCGCTGCCGCCGCTGCCCGGCAAGGGGCGCCGCAGCCGGCTCGAGGTGGTGGTCACCGATGACCGCGCCAAGCTGATCCTGACCTTCTTCTCCGGGTTGCACCTGTACCGCCGCGTGCTCAGGCCCGACGTGGTCGGCATGTTCGCCGGGACCGTGTCCAGCTTCCGCGGCCGCCGCCAGCTGGTTCACCCGGAGTGCGAGATGCTGCCCGGGGCGCCGCCTAACGCCGATCTGACCCCGGAGCTGGCCGCCGAGTTCGCCACCGAGATGATCCCGGTGTACCCGGCCAGCGCCAAAGTCAGCTCGTGGGCGATCGCCAGGTCGGTCAAGACCGTGCTGGACCCGCTCGACGCGGGGGAGGATCCGATCCCGGCCGAGGTCAGGGAGCGGTACGGGCTGGCCGGGCGGGCCGAGGCGATCCGGGCCATCCACCGGCCGCTGGACCAGGCGGACCTGGCCCGGGCCAGGGAGCGGCTCAAGTGGGATGAGGCGTTCATGCTGCAGGCCGCGCTGGCGCAGCGGCGGCTGGCGGCGGCCGCCATGCCGGCCATGCCGCGGCCGCACGTGGCCGGCGGCATCGCCGACGAGTTCGACGCCCGGCTGCCGTTCACCCTCACGGCCGGCCAGGTCGCCGTGGGCGAGACCATCGCCAACGAGCTGAGCTGCGCCTACCCGATGCACCGGCTGCTGCAGGGCGAGGTCGGCTCGGGCAAGACGGTGATCGCGATCCGGGCCATGCTCCAGGTGGTGGACGCGGGCGGACAGGCGGCCCTGCTCGCGCCGACCGAGGTGCTCGCCCAGCAGCATTACCGGTCGATCACCGACATGCTCGGACCGCTGGCCCAGGGGGGCCAGCTCGGCGCGGCCGAGCACGCGACCGGCGTGGCCCTGCTCACCGGGTCGGTCGGGGCGGCCGCCCGGCGGTCGGCGCTGTCCGACGTGTTCACCGGCGACGCCGGGATCGTGATCGGCACCCATGCCCTGCTCGAGGAGCAGGTCCAGTTCGCCGATCTCGGCCTGGTGGTCATCGACGAGCAGCACCGGTTCGGCGTGGAGCAGCGGGACGCGCTGCGGGCCAAGGCGGCGGACAACCGGCCGCACGTCCTGGTCATGACGGCCACGCCGATCCCCAGGACGGTGGCCATGACCGTCTACGGCGACCTGGAGACCTCCACGCTGACCGAGCTGCCCGCGGGCCGTTCGGCCATCGCCACCCACGTGGTGCCCGCGGCCGACAAGCCGAGGTACCTGGAGCGGGCCTGGGAGCGTGTCCGGGAGGAAGTCGGCCGAGGTCAGCAGGCCTACGTGGTGTGCCCGCGCATCGGTGAGGGCCCGGACGATGACGAGGCGGACTACCCGGACGAGGACGACTTCGGCACGGTGCCTGCCTGGGGACGCCCCCCCCAGACCCCCCGGGGGACATGGCGGGCGGCTTTCCGCGCGGCGTGGCCGCCGGGGGCCGGCGCCAGCCGCTGGCGGTCCTCGACGTGGCCGCGACGCTGGACGCGGGCCCGCTAGCCGGGCTGCGGCTCGGCATCCTGCACGGCCGGCTGCACCCGGAGGAGAAGGACCGGGTGATGCGGGAGTTTTCCGCGGGCAGGATCGACGTCCTGGTCGCGACCACCGTGATCGAGGTCGGCGTCGACGTGCCGAACGCGACCGTGATGGTCATCATGGACGCCGAGCGGTTCGGCGTGTCCCAGCTGCACCAGCTCCGCGGCCGGGTCGGCCGCGGGACCGCGGCGGGCCTGTGCCTGCTGGTCTCCGAGGCGCCGCCGGCCAGTCCGGCGCGGGAGCGGCTCGACGCGGTGGCCGCCACCCTGGACGGGTTCGCGTTGTCCCGGCTCGACCTCGAGCAGCGCCGGGAGGGCGACGTCCTCGGCGCCGCCCAGGCCGGCCGCCAGTCGAGCCTGAAGCTGCTCCGGCTGCTCGCCGACGAGGACCTGATCAGGCAGGCGAGGGAGGAGGCCAGCGCGGTGGTCTCAGCCGACCCGCAGCTCACCGCGCACCCCGCCGTGCGCGCGGCCATCGACGAACTCCTCGGCGTCCAGGCCGAATACCTCGATAAGACCTGACGGCGGCGGCCCAGCGCTGTGCACGCGCACTGCTCTGCGTCATGATCTGGCCGTCATGACTTGGGGGGAAGGCGTGGCGGCCGGGTGGCGGGCGTGCACACTTAAGGGGTGGCACGTGTTATCGCTGGCGAGGCGGGCGGCCGCCGGCTGGCGGTCCCCGGGGGTCGCGATACCAGGCCGACCAGCGACCGGGCCAGGGAAGGCCTGTTCGCCACGATCGCCTCGATGACGGGATCGCTGGCCGGAGCGCGGGTCCTCGACCTGTACGCGGGCTCGGGCGCCGTCGGCCTCGAGGCGTTGTCCCGGGGCGCGGAGCACGTGCTGCTGGTGGAGCACAGCGCCCGCGCCGCGCGCGTGATCAGGGAGAACATCGAGGCGATCGGCCTGCCCGGCGCCGTGCTGGTCGCCGACCGGGTAGAGCGGGTGCTGGCCCGCCGACCGGACCAGGACCGGTACGACGTGGTGTTCGCCGACCCGCCGTACGCGCTGGCGGACGCCGCGGTGTCGCGGGTCCTCTCGCTGCTCGCCGAGCAGGCCTGGCTGGCGCCGGGGGCGCTGGTGATCGTGGAACGCGCCACCCGGTCCGGCCCGGTGACCTGGCCGGACGGGTTCGTGGCGGATCGGGCGCGCCGGTACGGGGAAGCAACTTTCTGGTACGGTCTCGTCCCGGAATCCGCTAGGGAACGAGTGCGATGACCGGACCTGGGCATATGCAAGTCCTCGACTACCCGCCGAAAAGCAGAAGGGGTGGCATCGCGTGCAACGCGTAGTCTGTCCGGGTTCCTTCGATCCTGTCACCAACGGTCACCTCGACATCATCGGCCGCGCCGCCGGCCTGTACGACGAGGTGATCGTCGCGGTCCTGATCAACGTGACCAAGCACAGCCTGTTCACGGTCGACGAGCGCGTCGAGATGCTCGGCCAGGTCACCAGCCGCTACGGCAACGTCAGGATCGAGCGGTTCCACGGCCTGCTGGTCGACTTCTGCGCCGCCAACGGGATCACCGCGGTGATCAAGGGCCTGCGGGCGGTCAGCGACTTCGAGTACGAGATGCAGATGGCGCAGATGAACTACCGGATGGCCAAGGTCGAGACGCTGTTCATGACCACCAACCCGCTCTACTCCTTCCTGCGCTCCAGCCTGGTCAAGGAGATCGCCAGGTACGGCGGCGACGTCAGCGGGCTGGTCCCCGAACTCGTCCTGTCCCGCCTGCGCGAGCGCCTCGCCGAGGAGTAGGGCGCAGGAGCAGGGCCGGGATTCAGGCCCGGGATGCAGCCGGGGCGGAATACCGGCGGGTGCCGCCAAGTTGGGAATACCGCGCTCCGCCGGTAGGCTATGGCCTCGGTTTCCATTAGCGCTACGCGAGTACACTGTCATGCCCAGCACACGCACACATGCACCCCGAGGGGCGCTTGTCTTCGACATGCGCCGGCTCAGCCGTCAGGCTGGGTCTTCACTGACCCAGACGCGGACCGTCCCCGCTCCCGACGAGCTGCGCCTGGAGCTCGTCGGCGTCCCGGTCGGGGCCGATGTCGCGCTCGAGGTCAGGTTCGAGGCGGTGGCCGAGGGCGTGCTCGCCACCGGGACCGTGGTCGCGCCGCTCGCGGGCGAGTGCGCGCGCTGCCTGGCCCCGCTGACCTCGTCGGTTACCGCCGGCTTCCAGGAGCTCTACCTGTACGCTGACGGGCGCCACGACAAGCGCGACAAGCGCGACCGCCACGACAAGTACGACGAGCACGAGGAGCAGGACGACGAGGAGCGCTACCTCGACGGCGACCTGCTCGACCTTGAGCCGGTCCTGCGTGACGCGGTAGTGCTCGCGCTGCCGATGTCACCGCTGTGCCGGGAGGACTGTCCCGGGCTGTGCGCCGAGTGCGGCGTGCCGCTCGCCGACGCGGGCCCCGACCATCGGCACGACAAGGGGGGCGACCCGAGGTGGGCGGCCCTGAAGCAACTCGGCGACCAGGCACCTAACCAAGGAACTAACCAAATGGACCGGCGCGCCGGCGCCATCGACCTACAGGAGGGCTGACGTGGCGGTTCCCAAGCGGAGGATGTCCCGCAGTAACACCCGATCACGACGTTCGAACTGGAAGACCACCGCGCCCACGCTGGTGAGCTGCCCGCAGTGCCACGAGCCGAAGCTGCCGCACGTGGCCTGCCCGACCTGCGGCACCTACCGGCGGCGCCAGGTCATCACGCCATCCTGAGGAAGCTGACCGGTCCGGGACCAGATACGGGGGGTTATAGATCGCACCCGGACGGGCATGATCAGCGAATGCTAGGAGGAGGACGCATTGGGCGTCGTGAGCCGGTCCTGGGACGGCGGTGTGAACGCCGGAAAAGATCCCGCTGACCTCCGGCACGCCCTCGGCGTGCCGATCATGCCCAAGTCACTCGAGCGCGCGCTGACGCATCGCTCCTACGCCTACGAGCACGACAACCCGCCCACCAACGAGCGGCTGGAGTTCCTCGGCGACTCGGTTCTCGGCCTGGTGGTCACCGACACGCTGTTCCGCGGCTACCCGAACCTGCCCGAGGGGCAGCTGGCCAAGCTCCGCGCCGCGGTGGTCCAGATGAGCGCGCTCGCCGACGTGGCGCGCGAGCTCAGCCTGGGCGACTACGTCCGGCTCGGCCGCGGCGAGCAGGTCACCGGCGGCCGGGACAAGCCGTCGATCCTGGCCGACACGCTGGAGGCGGTGATCGGCGCGGTGTACATCGACTGCGGCCTGGCCCAGGCGAGCGCGCTGGTGCACCGCCTGTTCGACCCGGTCATCGCCAGGTCGGCCCGGCTCGGCGCGGGGCTGGACTGGAAGACCTCGCTGCAGGAGCTCACCGCGGTCAAGATGCTCGGCGTGCCCGACTACCAGGTCGAGGAGAGCGGGCCCGACCACCAGAAGTCGTTCCGCGCCGCGGTCAGGGTCGGCGGCCAGGTGCTCGGCTCAGGCGCGGGACGCACCAAGAAGGCGGCCGAGCAGCAGGCCGCCGAGGCGGCCTGGCGGGCCATCACCGCGGAAACGGACCCTGCCTCCCCGGGGGGACGACCCCCCCAGACCCCCCCGCTCCTGGGGGGACCCCTCCCCCCAGACCCCCCTGGCCAGACCCCCCCGCTCCTGGGGGGACCCCTCCCCCCAGACCCCCCTGGCCAGACCCCCCCGCTCCTGGGGGGAAACCTTTCCCCCCAGACCCCCTCGGCCCCGTCGCTGGCGGCGGGCAATGGCGATCTGAGGAACATCAAGGACTCCGGCGACGGGGAAGAGCCCGCGCCGGAGCAGTGAGGGTGGATGCCTGAGCTACCCGAGGTCGAGACGGTCCGCCGCGGCCTTGAGCATCACGTCGTGGGCCGGACGGTCGATACCGTCCGCGTCCTGCATCCGCGCGCGGTGCGCAGGCAGCCGGCCGGACCGGCTGAGTTCGAAGCCGCCCTGGCCGGACGCAGCCTGGACAGCGCCCGGCGGCGCGGCAAGTACCTGTGGATGTCCGTCGGCGAGGACGCCCTGCTCGCGCACCTCGGGATGACCGGGCAGCTGCTCGTCGTCGAACCGGACCGGCCCCTCTCTCCGCACGTCAGGATCTGGTTCACGTTCAAGGACGAGGGTCCTGACCTGCGGTTCACCGACCAGCGAACGTTCGGTCACATGTGCGTGGTGCGAGATGGCGCCGAACTTCCGGCGCCGATCGCGCACATCGCCCCCGACCCGTTCGAGACGGCCTTCGACCCGGCTGCCCTGACCCAGCGGCTGCGCGCCCGCCGGACCGGAGTCAAGCGCGCGCTGCTGGACCAGTCGCTGGTCAGCGGCGTCGGCAACATCTACGCCGACGAGGCGCTGTGGCGGGCCCGGCTGCACTGGGCGCGGCCTACCGAGACGCTGAGCAGCCCGGAGATGAGCCGCCTGCTCGCCGCGGTCCGCGAGGTGCTCGGCGAGGCCCTGACCGTCGGCGGGACCTCGTTCGACGACATGTACGTCAACGTCAACGGCGAGAGCGGCTACTTCGAGCGGTCACTCGCGGTGTACGGGCGGGAGGGCTCTCCCTGCCTGCGGTGCGGCACGCCGGTCCGGCGCGACCCCTTCATGAACCGGTCCGCCTATAGCTGCCCGCACTGCCAGCCCCGCCCCCGCCGCGGTCGCTGGTAGGGTCAGGCGGTTCCGTTACGTCCCGTTAGCACGATGTCGCCAAAACGGCGTGTTGCGGCTGATAAGGTAGATAACAGGCATCCGGTGGGCGCTCAACTTGACCAGCAAACGCCAGGGTGGGAAACTAATTGCTGTTGGTTACGCGCGCGGGTTCGCGCGCGTTAAGTAATGTGCCCACTCTGGTCACTCAGCGTGGAGGACCTTTTACAATGGCGAAGGCTCTATTCGGCCACGTCGGCGGTCCGGATCCCCGCATCGTTTCCGAGATGCGCCGCCTCCAGCAGCGAGTACGCGACCTGGAAGCCGAGCTCGTGCGGCTTCAGGAAGAGAATGACGCGCTCACGGTTGAGGCAGGCCACGAGGACGTGTTGGTTCCGGGTCGCGAGCCTGCGTACGTCTGACGAACGCAGGCAGGACGCGACCAAAACGACAAAGAACGAATCAGGGGCGCCTTTGGCGGCGCCCCTCTTCGTTGTGTATCTGCCCGTTATATGTCACTAGCCACACGGGCATCGAGGCACGGCCCACGAGCCGACCGCAGACGGCGCTGACGCCGGACGTTCCGCTGGGACTCCCGGCCGTTTCGGCATGCCTGCTCCAGAACCGGCACGCGACGTTAGCTGCAGTTCGCCGTGCCGGGGGCCTCGGGACGGTAGGGTGCGGAAAACCGGGTGAGCCAGCAGACAGGAGGGGGCACTTGTACCTGAAGAGCCTCACTCTGCGCGGCTTCAAGTCTTTCGCCTCCGCCACCACGCTCCGCCTCGAGCCGGGCATCACGTGCGTCGTCGGCCCGAACGGCTCGGGTAAGTCCAACATCGTCGACGCCCTGTCCTGGGTGATGGGCGAGCAGGGCGCCAAATCGCTGCGCGGCGGCAAGATGGAGGACGTCGTCTTCGCCGGGACCACCTCCCGGCCGCCGCTCGGCCGGGCCGAGGTGACGCTCACCATCGACAACAGCGACGGCGCCCTGCCGATCGACTACGCCGAGGTCACGATCAGCCGGCTGATGTTCAGGTCCGGGCAGAGCGAGTACGCCATCAACGGCGATCACTGCCGCCTGCTCGACGTGCAGGAACTGCTGTCCGATTCGGGTCTGGGCCGGGAGATGCACGTGATCGTCGGGCAGGGCCAGCTCGACGACATCCTGCACGCCGGACCGGAGGCCAGGCGAGCCCTGATCGAGGAAGCGGCCGGCGTCCTCAAGCACCGCAAGCGCAAGGAGAAGGCGCTGCGCAAGCTCGAAGCGATGCAGGTCAACCTGACCCGGCTGGTTGACCTGACCGCCGAGCTGAGCCGCCGGCTCAAGCCGCTCGGCCGCCAGGCCGAGGTGGCCAGGAAGGCCGCCGTCATCCAGGCGGAGCTGCGCGACGCCCGGCTGCGGCTGCTCGCCGACGACTACCTGACGCTCGCCGCCGACCTGCAGCGGGACGAGGCGGACGAGGCCGCCGTGCTGGCCCGGCGCGCCGCCCTGGAGCAGGAGGTGGCCCAGGCCGTGGCGAGGGAGAACGAGCTCGACCAGGCCGCCCAGCAGGCCTCGGCCGGGCTGGCCCAGGCGCAGCAGACCTGGTTCGCGCTGTCCTCGCTGACCGAACGGCTGCGCAGCACGCAGCACCTGGCCGCCCAGCGGCACACCCTGCTGACCGAGGCCACCGACCCTGAGCGCCCCGGCCGCGATCCCGACGAGCTTGACCGCCAGGCCGATGAGCTGCGGGAAGAAGAGGACGGCCTGACCACGCGGCTGGCGGCCGGCCGTGAGGTGCTGACCGTCGCGATGGCCGAGCGCGCCGCCGCCGAGGCGGAGTTCGCCGCGGCCGAACGCCGGCTGGCCGAAGGCGCCAAGGCCGCGGCCGCCCGGGCCGGCCGGGTGGCCCGGCTGCGCGAGCAGGTCGGGGCGGCGGACAGCCGCAGCGTCGCCGCGCAGGAGGAGATGGACCGGCTCGAGGTCTCCGCCGCCGAGGCCCGCGAACGCGCCCTCCTCGCGCAGGACGAGTACGAGCAGCTGCAGGAGCTGGGCGGCGGGCGCGACGAAGACCGTAGCGAACTGGCCGCCGCACACGAGCAGGCCGCCGCGATCCTGGCCGATCATGCCGAACGGACCAAGGTTCTCCGCGCCGCCGACCGGGAATCAGCCCGCGAGCTGGCCGCCCGGCGGGCCCGCGCCGAGGCGCTGGCCGAAGCCGCCCGCAGCGGCGCGGACGCCTCCGCGGCCGTGCTCGCCGACCCGGCCAGGTTCGGCGGCGTGACCGGCTCGTTCGCCGCGCGGCTGCGGGTGGCCGAGGGGTACGAGGTGGCGGTCGCTGCGGCCCTGGGTGCCGCCGCCGACGCGGTCGCGGTGGCCGGACTCGACGCCGCTGCCGAGATCCTGATCACCCTGCGCCGCGAGGACACCGGCAGCGCCACCCTCGTCATCTCCGCTGAAGACGCCGCCCCCGCCCCCGCCCCCGCCCCGCCCCCGCCCCCGCCGACGCCGACGGCTCCGCCCCCGCCCCCGCCGACGGCTCCGCCCCCGCCCCATCAGCCCCTGTGCCGCGGGGCTCGGGGCCGTTCCCCGCTAACGAGCTGGTGCGCGCGCCCGACGGGCTCGCGGAGGCCACGGCCGAGCTTCTCTGCGATGTGGTGGTGACCGCGGACCTGGAGCAGGCACGCCGGTTCGTTCGGGACAATCCTGGTCTGCGGGCCGTGACCCGGGACGGTGACCTGCTCGGGGCTTACTGGGCGCAGGGCGGCGGCGCCCGGCCGCAGAGCCTGCTCGAGATGCGGGCAGCGGCCGACGAGGCGGCCGCGGGCCTGGCCGGGGCCGAGCTGCAGTGCGACGAGGCGGCCCGCCAGCTGGCGGTCGCGGCCGAGGCGGAGGAGGCCGCTCGGCAGTCGGTGGCGACGACGCTGGCTCGCCGGCACGAGGCCGACGCGGCCGCGGCTGAGGTCTCCGGCGGGCTCGGCCGGCTGGCCGGCGCCGCCCGGGCCGCGCGGGACGAGGCCGACCGGTCCGAACGCGCCATCACCTCGGCCCGGCTGGCGGCGGAAAAGGACCTGGCCCGGCTGGAGCAGCTCCGGCAGGAGCTCGCCGAGGCCGAGGCGAACGACGACGCCGGGGAGCCGGCTGGGTCCGAGCCGCTGGACACGATGGTCCGGGAGGATCTCGCCGGGCGCTGCACCGCGGCGCGCAACGCCGAGATGGAAGCCAGGCTCGAGGTCAGGACCGCGGAAGAGCGACTGCGGGCGATCGGCGGCCGGGCCGGCTCGCTCGCCGCCACCGCGGCCGCCGAGCGCGCCACCCGCCAGCGGGCGGCCGAACGCCGCAGGCGGCGGGCGGCTCAGGCCGCCGTGGCCCGGGCCGTCGCGCTGGGCGCCCGGTACGCGGTGGAGGCGGCCGAGCAGTCGGTGAACCAGGCGCTGGCCCGGCGCGCCGCGGCCGAGGCGACCAGCAGCGGCGGCGCCGCCGAGCTGAAGGCGGTCCGGGCCCGGGTCCGCGAGCTGGCCGCCGACCTGGACACCGTGGTGAACACCGCGCACGGCACCGAGATCGCCCGGGCCGAGCACCGGTTGCGGCTGCAGCAGCTGGCCGAGCACGCGCTCGAGGAGTTCGGGGTCGAGGCGGACGCTCTGGTGGCGGAGTACGGCCCCGAGGCGCCGGTGCCCGTGATCGGCGACGAGGCGGCCCTGCCGTCGCGCTTCGAGCGCGCCGCGGCCGAGCGCCGGGCCGCCGACGCGCAGCGCCAGCTGGACCGGCTGGGCAAGGTCAACCCGCTGGCCCTGGAGGAGTACGAGGCGCTCACCGAGCGGCATAACTTCCTGGCCACCCAGCTCGAGGACCTCCGCAAGACCCGCCGCGACCTGCTCACCGTGGTCAAGGAGGTCGACGACCGGGTGCAGGAGGTGTTCGCGTCCGCCTACGCCGACACGGCCCGCGAGTTCGAGCACCTTTTCGGCCGGCTCTTCCCCGGCGGGCAGGGCAACCTGGTGCTGACCGAACCCGACGACATGCTGGCCACCGGCATCGAGATCGAGGCCAGGCCGCCGGGCAAGAAGGTCAAGCGGCTGTCACTGCTGTCCGGCGGTGAGCGGTCGCTGACCGCCATCGCCTACCTGTTCGCGATCTTCAAGGCCCGCCCCTCGCCGTTCTACGTGCTCGATGAGGTGGAAGCGGCCCTGGACGACACCAACCTGCAGCGGCTGCTCCTGGTCTTCGACGAGCTCCGGGAAAGCTCCCAGCTCATCGTCATCACCCATCAGCGCCGCACGATGGAATCCGCCGACGCCCTCTACGGCATCACCATGCGCGGCGACGGCGTCTCCGCCGTCATCAGCCAGCAGATAGCCACCCGCCAGCCCGCCTAGCCCCGCCCCAGCCCACCCTGACCCGCGCCCGCCCCTAGCATGACCCCGGCTTGCCTCGACTTGCAACCCCATGCGTCAGCACTGCAACTCCTATCACATCTAATCCCGTACACCACATCCGTCGACACGAGTGCCGATTTAGCGGGGAGCTTCTGGCCTTCCGGGAGGATTTGGACCCCGCTGGGGTACCGGATCCTCCCGGTAAGCCGTTTCCTCCCAGATCTTTGGGCGGTCGATCGCCTCAGTAATATCAAGGGCATCTGCTGTCACAAATGCGGCGTTGGCTGGCGGTAGGTTGGCGGACGACCTGAGTGCCGTCGATGGCGCGGCGCGAGCCAGCCTGACAAGGCCCCGCCAGATGTGCCGTACCCGGGGGTCTGGGAGACTGTGAGCCTGATGGAATACGTAATCCTGATCATTGTCATCGCCGTCCTGGCGGTCGGAACGGCCGGCTGGCTGCTGTTCGTGCGGCCGGGTCGGGGCCGCTCCGTCTCCGCGCCCCCGGGCCCGGCTCCGCAGCTGCCGCCGGCCCCGCCGGCGTCCGGCGGGGGAGCCGCCGAGGAGACGGGCGCCGCGCCGGAAACCCCCGCGGCCGCGACCGGAGTGCTCGAGGTCGAGCGCCCGCCGCCGTCGGCGGGGCGGCTGGTGCGGCTGCGCGCCCGGCTCGCCCGGTCGCAGAGTTCGCTGGGGTCGGCGCTGCTGAACCTGCTGTCCAGGGACCGGCTCGACGACGAGACCTGGGACGAGATCGAAGAGGTGCTGATCACGGCCGACGTGGGCGTGGCGCCCGCCCGGCTGATGGTCGACGACCTGCGCACCAAGGTCAAGGTACTCGGTGTCCGCGGCCCGGCCGAGGTGCGCGAGCTGCTGCGGACGGAACTCCTCACTCAGCTCGGCGAGGACATCGACCGGTCGCTGCACACCTCGCCGCACAACGGGATACCCGCGGTGCTCATGATGGTGGGCGTCAACGGCACCGGCAAGACGACCACCGCCGGGAAGCTGGCCCGGGCGCTGATCGGGGACGGGCACACCGTCCTGCTCGGCGCGGCCGACACGTTCCGCGCGGCGGCGGCCGACCAGCTGCAGACGTGGGGGCAGCGGGTGGGCGCCGAGACGGTGCGGGCCGACCGGGAGGGGGCCGACCCGGCCAGCGTCGCGTTCGAGGCGGTCACCGAGGGCATCGAAAAAAGCGTCGACGTGGTGGTCGTGGACACCGCCTGCCGCTGCACACCAAGGTCGGGCTGATGGACGAGCTCGGCAAGGTCAAGCGCGTGGTGGAGAAGAGAACCACGGTCGATGAGGTGCTGCTAGTGCTCGACGCGACCACCGGGCAGAACGGGCTCCGCCAGGCCCGGGTGTTCGCGGAGGTGGTCGACGTCACCGGCATCGTGCTGACCAAGCTAGACGGCACCGCCAAGGGCGGGATCGTCATCGCGGTCCAGCGTGAGCTGGGCGTTCCCGTCAAGCTCGTCGGCCTCGGCGAGGGGCCAGACGACCTGGCCCCGTTCGACCCGGGCGCCTTCGTGGACGCCATCCTCGGCTGACCGCGGGGAGGTCCCCCGCGGGTCCGGAAACATGCCCGTAACAAGGAGCTCGGGTGTTTCACGCGGCCGACACACGCCGACGCCTCCGGTGAAACGTCGGCATCGGATCGTCGGTACAGGACTCCGAAGGGACACCAGATGAAGCTCATTACCGCTGTCATCAAGCCGTTCAAGCTGGACGACGTCAAGGCCGCGCTACAGGCGTTCGGCGTCCATGGCCTGACGATTACCGAGGCAAGCGGATACGGCAGGCAGCGCGGGCACACGGAGGTGTACCGCGGGGCCGAGTACCAGGTCGACCTGGTGCCGAAGGTCCGCGTGGAGGTCCTCTGCGAGGACGAGGACGCCGATGACCTGATCGGAGTCGTGGTCAAGGCAGCGCAGACCGGCCGGATCGGCGACGGCAAGGTCTGGTCGGTTCCGGTCGAGACAGTCGTCCGCGTGCGCACCGGAGAGCGCGGGCCTGACGCGATCTGACGGGCATCTTATGAGTAGTCCGGGGGACGCGTGGAAGCAATGACCCCGTTCGCTGCAGACCGTGCTCGCCGGACTACGCAGGTCGACAGGTGGCTGGCGGAACTCCTGGGTGCCGAGGCCGGTGTGGCCTTGGTGGCGGTCGGCGGGTACGGGCGCCGGGAATTGCTGCCGCGCAGCGACCTGGACGTGCTGCTGCTGCACGGGGGCCGGGACGACATCGCGAGCATCGCGGACCGGATCTGGTACCCGGTCTGGGACTCCGGCGCCGAACTGGACCACGCGGTGCGCACCGTGCCGCAGGCCCGGCGGGTGGCACGGACCGACCTGAAGGTCGCGCTCGGGCTGCTGTCCGCCCGGCACGTGGCCGGTGACCCCGACCTGACCGAACGGCTGCGGGCGGGTGCCCTGGAGGACTGGCGGTCAGCCGCGCCCGCGCGGCTGGCCGAGCTGCACGCCGCCCATGACGAGCGGGCCAGGACCAGCGGGGAGCTCGCCTTCCTGCTCGAGCCCGACCTGAAGGAGGCCCGGGGCGGCCTGCGTGACGTGCACGCGATCCAGGCGGTGGCGGCCGCCTGGGTGGCGCCCGCGCCCGGCCCCAAGGTCCGGACCGCGTATGAGCAGATACTCGACGCCCGGCACGCGCTGCACGAGGTCACCGGGCGGCGGCTGGACCGGCTGGTGCTCGAGGAGCAGGACGAGGTGGCCCGGGCGCTCGGGCTGCTCGACGGCGACGTGCTGCTCCGGATGCTGGCCGGCGCCGCGCGGACCGTCGCCTACGCGGTCGATCACGCCTTCCGCCAGGCCGACCGGCTGCGCGGCCGTCGGCTGCGGCGCCGTCAGGCCGAACGCCGCCCGCTCGCGGACGGCGTGGTGGAACAGGACGGCGAGGTGGTGCTGGCCCGGGCGGCCGACCCGGCCACCGACCCGGCGCTGGTGCTGCGCGCGGCCGCCGCGGCCGCGCAGGCCGGGCTGCCGCTGGCGCCGCGGACCCTGGACCGGCTGACCGAATGCCCGCCGCTGCCCGTCCCGTGGCCCGCGGCCGCCCGGGACGCGCTGCTCGCGCTGCTCGGGGCGGGCCAGGCCGCGGTCAGCGTGTGGGAAGCGCTCGACACCGAGGGCCTGGTGACCGCACTGATCCCGGACTGGGAGCGGGTCAGGAACCGCCCGCAGCGCAACCCGCTGCACACCTTCACCGTCGACCGTCACCTGGCCGAGGCGGCCGCGCACGCCGCCGCGCTGACCCGCGAGGTGGCCCGGCCCGACCTGCTGCTGCTCGCCGCGCTGCTGCACGACGTGGGCAAGGGCTGGCCGGGCGACCACAGCGTCACCGGCGAGGTGGTGGCGCGCGACGTCGGGCGACGGATGGGCCTGCCCGCGCAGGACGGCGACCTCGTCGCCTCGGCGGTCCGGCTCCACCTGCTGCTGCCGATGGTCGCCACCCGGCGGGACCTGGACGACCCGGTGACCGTGAAGACGGTCGCCACCACCGTGCGCAGCCGTGTCCTGCTCGAGTTGCTGCACGCCCTGGCCATCGCGGACGGGCTGGCCACTGGGCCGGCCGCGTGGAACGACTGGAAGGCGACCCTGGTCGCCGACCTGGTGCGGCGGGTCGAGTCCGTGCTGGACGGGGACCCGATGCCGCAGCCCGCGCCGCTGCGCGACGATCAGCTGGCGCTGGCCGCCGAGGGCGCCCCGGCGGCCACGGTGCGCGGCTCCGAGGTGACCGTGGTCGCACCCGACCGGCCCGGCCTGCTCTGGCGCGCCGCCGGGGTGCTAGCCTCGCACCGGCTGGCGGTGCGCAGCGCCAACGCCACTTCGGTGGGCGGCACCGCCGTCACCGTGTTCGACGTGGAGCCCGAGTTCGGCGACCCGCCCGACGCCACGCTGGTGGCCGCGGACCTGCGCCGGATGCTGCAGGGGCGGCTGGACGTCGAGGACCGGCTCGACCGCCGCGCCCGCGCGGTCCGGCCGCGCGCCGCGAACATTCCCGCGCCCAAGGTCAGCTTGATCGATGACGCCTCGGACACCGCGACCGTGGTCGAGGTGCGCGCCCACGACGCGCCGGGCCTGCTGTGGCGGGTCGGCCGCGCACTGGGCGAGTGCGGCCTCGACGTCCGCGCCGCCCGGGTGGAGACGCTCGGAGCCGAGGTAGTCGACGTGTTCTACGTGACCGACGGCGACGGCAAGTCCCTGGCCGGGGATGACCTGCGCCGCACGATCGTGCATTCAGTCCTGACCGCGCTCGGTGACTAGGCGCCGGGTGACCACGCCCCCCGCGCGACCAGCCACCCGGGCGGGTTGGCCGCGCAGGACGCGGGTACCACGGACCGTTCGGTAGCCTGGGTCTTGTGTTTGACACCCTTACTGACCGGCTGACGCAGGTTTTCACCTCCCTCCGCGGCCGCGGTCGGCTCTCTGCCGCCGACATCGACGCGACGTGCCGTGAGATCCGCATCGCCCTGCTCGAGGCGGACGTCGCGCTTCCGGTCGTCAGGCAGTTCGTGGCCCGGGTCAAGGAGCGGGCCAGCGGCGAGGAGGTCTCCGCCGCGCTGAACCCGGCCCAGCAGGTCATCAAGATCGTCAACGAGGAGCTCATCGGCATCCTCGGCGGCGAGGAGCGGCGGCTGCGGTTCGCCAAGGTGCCGCCGACCGTGATCATGCTGGCCGGCCTGCAGGGTTCGGGTAAGACCACGCTGGCGGCCAAGCTGGCGCTGTGGCTGAAGGGGCAGGGCAACACCCCGATGCTCGTCGCGGCCGACCTGCAGCGGCCCAACGCCGTGCAGCAGCTTGAAGTGCTCGGCGAGCGGGCGGGCGTCCCCGTCTACGCGCCGTTCCCCGGCAACGGCGTCGGTGACCCGGTGGCCGCCGCCCGGGACTCGCTGGAAGAGGCGAGGCGCCGCCAGCAGAACATGGTCATCATCGACACCGCGGGCCGCCTGGGCGTGGACGCGGAGATGATGGCGCAGGCCGTCGCGATCAGGGACGCCACCCAGCCGGACGAGATCCTGTTCGTGGTCGACGCGATGATCGGCCAGGACGCGGTGGCGACCGCGCAGGCGTTCCTGGACGGCGTTGGCTACGACGGCGTAGTGCTGACCAAGCTCGACGGTGACGCGCGCGGCGGCGCCGCGCTGTCCATCGTGGAGCTGACCGGGCGCCCGATCATGTTCGCGTCCTCGGGCGAGAAGCTCGAGGACTTCGACATGTTCCATCCGGACCGGATGGCGTCGCGGATCCTCGACCTGGGTGACATCCTGACCCTGATCGAGCAGGCCGAGAAGGCGTTCGACGCCGACCAGACCGCGAATCTGGCCGGGCGGCTCGCCTCCGGCGAGGGTTTCACGCTCGAGGATTTCGTCGAGCAGCTGTCCATGGTGCGCAAGCTCGGCCCGATCGGGAACCTGCTCGGCATGCTGCCGGGCGCGGGCCGGTACCGGGAACAGCTCGATCAGGTCAGCGACAAGGACCTGGATCGGGCCGAGGCGATCGTCCGGTCCATGACGCCGGAGGAGCGCCGCAACCCCAAGATCATCAACGGCTCTCGCCGCTCGCGCATCGCCAAGGGCTCCGGGGTCGCCATCGGCGAGGTCTCCCAGCTGGTCACGAACTTCTTCGAGGGCCAGAAGCAGATGAAGGCGATGTTCAGCGGCGGCATCCCCGGCATGCCGCCGATGCCCGGCCTCGGCGCGGCCCGGCGGGCGGCGGGCCAGAAGGCGCGCAAGAAGGGCAAGAAGAGGGCGCCGCGCAGCGGTGACCCGCGTCGTGCCGCCGAACTCGCGCGCGGCGCAGGCCAGGGTCAAGGTGCTGCGACCGGCAGCCCCGGCGCCCCCGGCGGTCCCGGCGGTCCGGGTACGGCTGGCGGCCTGGGCGGCCTCGGCGGCGGCCTGCCGGACGGCTTCCCCGAGAGCCTGGCCGACGGGCTGGCCAACATGCCGGCCGGGCTGAACTTCCCGCCCCCGGCGCAGGGCAACATCCCGGCCGCCTTCCGCGGCGGCAACAAGCGCAAGAAGAAGTAGCCCGCGGCTTCACCCGGGGCTGAGCGCGCGGACGGTGTCGATGCTGTCGGCTTCGGCGGCGCTCTTGTCCTCGCGGTAGCGCAGCACGCGGGCGAACCGCAGCGCGAGGCCGCCGGGGTAGCGGGGGCTGCGCTGGACGCCGTTGAAGGCGATCTCCACCACGAGTTCGGGGCGGACGTAGACGGTGTAGGAGTCCCGGCGCTCTTCCAGCGCAAGCAGCCGCTCGGTCTGCCAGGTCAGCAGCTCGTCGGTCAGCCCCTTGAACGTCTTGCCGAGCATGACGAAACCGCCCGTCGAAGGGTCACGGGCGCCCAGGTGCAGGTTGGACAGCCAGCCGCGGCGCCGCCCGTGGCCCCACTCGACGGCCAGCACCACCAGGTCCAGGGTGTGCCGCGGCTTGACCTTGATCCACCCGGCGCCGCGGCGGCCCGCCGCGTAGGGGGCGCTCAGCGACTTGACCACCACGCCTTCGTGGCCGTGCCTGATCGCGTCGGTGAAGAACTCCGCCGCCTCCTCGGCCGAACCGGTGACGACGCGCGGCATCAGCAGATCCGGCGGTACGGCCCGGGCCAGCTCGGCGTGCCGCTTCCAGTAGGGCAGGTCGATCAGGTCGGCGCCCTCCAGGTGCAGCGCGTCGAACAGGAACGCCGAAAGCGGGACGGCGGGACCTCCCGGGCCCGCCTCCTGGCTGGCGGTCCGCGCCGCCGTGTCCTGGAATGGCAGCGGCCTGCCGTCCGCGCGCAGCGCGATCAGCTCGCCGTCGAACACCGCCGCCCGCGTCGGCAGCTTGGCCAGCACCTCGACGACATCGGGCAGCCGGGCGGTGATGTCGTCGAGCGTGCGGGTGAACAGGCGCACGCTTCCGTTGAGCAGGTGGGCCTGGATCCGGATGCCGTCAAGTTTCCACTCCACGGCCGCCTCGCCGTCGATCTTGGCCAGCGCGTCGGCGATACTGGCCGCGCTGGCCGCGAGCATCGGCCGGACCGGACGGCCGACCTCCAGCCCGAAGGCGGCCAGCGCGTCGCTGCCGCCCGCGAGCGCCGCGGCGGCCACCGCGCCCAGCGAGCCGCGCAGCATCATCGCCCGGCGGATCTCGGCCACCGGCACCGAAGCCGCCCGCGCGACCGCCTCGGTCATGACCCCCTCCAGCGCTCCCTGGCGCAGCTCGCCGGAGAGCAGGCCGACCAGGAACCGCTGCTCGTCCTCGGTGGCGCGGCCGAATAGCTCGCCGACCAGCGCCTTGCGGGCGGCCGCTGACCCCTTCCCGGCCACCGCCCCGATCGCGGAGAAGCCCGCGTCCACGTCGCTCAGGGTGAGCGCGGGCGAAGGCGCGGGGGTGAATCCGTCTCGCAGCGCTTGCCCGGGGGGACCACCCCCCGAAACCCCCCGCAGGGCCGCCCACCCGACGCCGATCTGCCGTTGCGGCAGCTCGCCGGACAGGTAGGCGACGGCGATCGGCACCTCGAGCGGCCCGGCCGCGCGCAGCGCGCCGGCCAGCGTCTGGATCTTCGCCAGCCGGGCGCTGGTGGTGGCCACGGTCCGCGACACCTCGGCGATCTCACTAAGCAGCACGCGACCATTGTGCCGCGACGGCTGACGCCATCCCGGCAACGGGTTTAGCTGTGCCGGCCTTCGCGCCGCGGGCTGGTCCCGCGTCTGCCGAGGCCGCGGCGGCGGCCGGTGCTTCCCGGCGCCCATAGCCAGTATCCAACCGGGAACAGCCGGATGTGCAGGCGGTCATCGATCAGCCCCCACAGCCCGCGCCGCGCGAACAGCGCGACGAGGATCGCCACCAGCCCGAGGATGATCAGGTACCAGGCGTTGTAGGAGGACAGCGTCTGCTGCAGGACTATGTACACGATGGCGCCGAGGATCGGTCCCTCGATCGTGCCGAGCCCGCCGATGATCACCGCGAACGCCATCTTGGCGGTCCATGCCACGGTGAACACGGCACCCGGCTGCACGATGAGCTGGCTGATGGCGAGCAGCGCCCCGGCCGCGCCGCAGCCGACCGCGGCCACCACGAAGACCAGCATCCGGGCCAGGCCGACCCGCGCCCCGGAACTGCGCGCGGCCACCTCGTCGTCGCGGATGGCGGTGAGCACCAGGCCGAGCCGCCCGCGCAGCAGCAGGTACACGGTGATCAGCGCCAGGACCGTGACGGCCAGCCCGATCCAGTACGTGTAGGCGACGAGCAGGGTGGGGTCGTAGCCGGACAAGCCGGGCAGCGACATGCCGGTGCCGCCGCCGATGGACGGGAACTTCTCGATGAACAGCATCACCGTCGTCGCGAGCACCCAGGTCGCGATCGCGAAGTACCCGCTGCGCAGCCGGGAGACCAGCCACCACATCGGCACGGCGGCCACGCCGCAGCCGATCGCGGCGATCGGCAGCCCGCCGAACGGCGAGGTGCCGTGCTGGGCCAGGATCAGCACGAAGTAGGCCCCGAGTCCGATGAACGCCTGCTGTCCCACCGATACCAGGCCCGCGTAACCTGCCAGCAGGTTCCACATGCTGGCCAGGGTGACCACGATGAACCCCTGCACCATGAGGCTGGTGGTGCCGGAGTAGAACCTGTAGGGGAACAGGGCCAGCACCACCACGACGATCAGGGCGCCGGCTCCGGTCCAGGCCACGTTCCTGCGTGACCGGGTCACCCGGTAGTTTTCTTCCGAACGGACCGAGGTGTCTGTCACTACGCTCATGACTGGGCCCTCCGGGCGGTAAGGCCCTGGGGCCGGACCGCCAGTACGACCAGGAAGACGATGTATCCGGCCAGGAACTGATCGGACTGGTTGATCTGGGCGCCGATCTGCTGGGCGACACCGAGCACCACGCCGCCGAGCAGCGTGCCCCACAGCGAGCCGAGGCCGCCGATCACCACCGCGGCGAACGCGAAGAGCAGGATCGTGTCGGTGCCGGTGGTCGGCGAGAACTGCGAGTACATGCCGTAGGCGATGCCGGCCAGTGCCACGGTGCCGAACGCGATCGCCCCCGCGATGCCGAACACGTGCCGGTAGTCGATGCCGGAGAGCTGGGCCGCCTCCTGGTCGTCGGCCACCGCCCGGATCATCCGGCCGTACTGGGACCCGGACAGGAAGTACTGCAGGCCGAGCAGGACCACCACGGCGACCGCGAAGATCAGCAGCAGCAGGTAGGGGATCTGGATCTGCGAGCCGACCGAGAACGAGCCGGTGATGATGGCGTTGCCGACCCCGAGCGAGTGGCTGTCGGCGTTGACGAACTGCAGCAGCGCGTTCTCGATCACCACGGAAAGCCCGAACGTCACCAGCAGCGTGGTGAGTACGCTGCGGTCGAGCGCCGCCTGGATCACGGTCCGCTGCAGCACGTAGCCGAGCACGGCCATGACCGGCACCACGATCACGAACGACCAGAGCACCGGGATGTGGGTGACGGTGATGACGCCGAGCGCGATGTAGGCACCGATCACCGCGAGGTCGCCATGGGCCAGGTTGACGACCTTCATGACCCCGAACATGAGCGACAGCCCGCAGGCGAACAGCGCGTACAGCCCGCCGGTCAGGATTCCCTGGATGATGTCGTTGACCCAGACCACTACGGCTCCGTTTCCTCGGGGGGAACGACCCCCCCCAGACCCCCCCCGCTCACGGGGGGGCTGCCCGCCCCCCCGGGCCCCCGGGGCCCCCCGCTTGCGGGGGGGCTGCCCGCCCCCCCGGGCCCCCCGGGCCCCCCGCTTGCGGGGGGGCTGCCCGGGGCTGCCGAGGTCCCTAGGCCGAAGTAGGCGGCCTCGACCTGGGCCGGGGTGACGTCGGAGGGCCGGCCTTCCAGCGTGGTGTGCCCCTCGAGCAGGCATTGCAGATGGGATGCCACCCGCAGCGCCTGGCTGACGTCCTGCTCGACCAGCACGACGGTGAGCCCGGTGGCCAGGATCTGCGGCAGCATCGCGTAGATGCGCTGGACGATCACCGGTGCCAGGCCCAGGGACAGCTCGTCGAGCAGCAGCACCCGCGGGTTGGCGACCAGCGCCCGGCCGATGGCGACCGACTGCTGCTCGCCGCCGGACAACTGGGCCGTGCGCTGGGTCCGGCGGTCCCTCATCCAGCCGAACAGCTCGTAGACGCGCTCGATCGTCCACGGCCCCTTCCGCGCGTACGTGGCGCCGACCTGCAGGTTCTCCTCCACCGTGAGCGAGCCGAAGAGCCGCCGCCCCTCCGGGACCATGACGATTCCGCTGGTGGCGCGGCGCTCCGGCCGGACCTTGGTCACGTTCTTGCCGTCGTACCGGATCGAGCCTTCGGTCGGCTGGTGCAGGCCGGCGATCGTACGCAGCAGCGTCGACTTGCCCGCGCCGTTCGCGCCGATGATCGCGTACACCTCGCCGGGGAACACCCGCAGCGATACATGGTCCAGTGCCCGCAGCTGCCCGTGGTGCACGGTCAGGTCGCGGACGTCTAGTAGTGGCTCGCTCGCTCTGCTCGCCTCGCTCGCTCTGCTCGCCTCGCTCGCTCTGCTCGCCTCGCTCGCTCTGCTCGCCTCCGGGCCGCCTTCAAGGCGGCGCCTTGCTAGCATGGCCGCCTGCGGCGGCGGGCCCTCGTCGCTCGTTCCTCGCTCCTCAGTCCAGGCGTCGCCGCGGCCCTTTGGCTCGCTCATGGTGCGTCTCCCGCGTCGCCGACCTCGGTGGTGAGGGTGCCGGCGCTCAGCGAGGCGGTGAGCTCGGAGCCGAGGAAGACCTCGCGGACGGCCGGGGTGGCCAGTACCTCGTCGGGCGTGCCGTCGCCGACGAACTGCCCGCCGGCCAGGCAGATCAGGCGGCTCACCGTGGCGGTGAGCGCCCGCACCACGTGCTCGATCCAGATCACCGCGACGCCCTCGGCGTTGACGCCGCGGACGATCTCGATCAGCTGGGCGACCTCCGGGTCGGTGAGGCCGCCCGCCACCTCGTCGAGCAGCAGCAGCCTGGGCCGCGACGCCAGGGCGCGGGCGAGTTCCAGCCGCTTGCGCTGCAGCAGGCCGAGCCGGGCGGCGGGCAGGTTGGCCTCGGCGGTCATGCCGGCCCGCTCCAGGGCCTGCACCGCCGACGCGTAGCTGGCCCGCCGCCGCAGGCCGCCGCCCTGCTGCGCGGCCACGAGCACGTTCTCGAACACGGTCATGTCGGTGAACGGCCGGGGCACCTGGTACGTGCGCCCGATGCCCAGCCGGCACCGCGCCGCGGCGTCCAGCTTGGTCACCGGGCGCCCCGCGAAGGAGATGACCCCGGCGCCCGGCGACAGGTCGCCGGAGATGAGGCCGAACAGGCTGGTCTTGCCGGCTCCGTTCGGCCCCACGATCCCGACCACCTCGCCTGGCCCGACGGCAAACGAGAGGTTTTCCGCGATGACGACGCGGCCGAAGCTTTTCGTCACGTGGTTCAGTTCGAGCAGGGGACTTGTCATCCGGTTACGTGTTCGTCGGCTCGAGCGTTCCGGTCAGCGGTACGTTCGGCATCAGCGTGTTGTCGACGACCTCCATGGACCAGCCCCACTTGGAGCTGGGCTTCCACTGCACGCCGACGCATGGGGTGTCCACCACGCCCGGGGCCGGGTTCTTGCTCGAGGTCCAGTCGAGCTGTCCGGCCAGGGCCTGGATGTTCACCTTGAACAGGGCGTCAGCCACCTCGGTCTTGTCGTGCGGGTCGCTCACCGAGGTGAGCGCCGCGTAGGCGACCTCGAAGAGGCTGTAGTTGCTGAGCGACTGCACCCACTGCTGGCCGGTGGACGTCTCGTATTCGCTGGCGATCTGCTGGCAGGTCTCCCCGGTGAGGGAGGACTTCCACGGCATCCCCGGCGCCCACCACGCGTCGGTGGCGACGTTGTTGACCAGGTTGCCGAGCGCCTTCACGTCGCCGGGGAACAGCAGCACCTTGGCCACGGTGGCCAGCTTCGGCTTGAAGCCCTGCTGCGCGGCCTGCTTCCAGAACACGTTGAAGTCGGGCGGCAGTTGCACGTTGGTGAAGAACTGGCAGTTGGTCGACTTGAACAGGCTGATCATCGAGGAGTAGTTGGTGAGCCCGTCGGTGTAGGCGGGCGGGTCGATCAGCGTGTAGCCGGCCGGCTTGGCGAACAGCGGCCACGCGGCGCGGAAGGCGTTGCCGTCCGAGTCGTTCGGGAACGCGCAGCCGACGACCTTGTTGGTGTGCAGCTGGGCGTGGATCCGGTTCCACATGGCGATGAAGGCAAGGCACAGGTCATTGACGCCGAGAAAGTACACCGTCGCGAACTTGGGCTTGAACGTGCTCTTGCCCGGGGTCGGGTTGCCGCCCAGGTTCGCGTACCAGGCCTGCCACGGGACGTTGCCGCAGATCACCGGGGTGCCCAGGGCTTCGGCCTTGGTCGCCACCGGGTTGACGGTCTCGGGCGTGGAGGAGGTCAGGAGCAGGTCCACCTTGTCCGACAGGATGGCCTGGCTGGCCAGGTCGCCGGCCCGGTTCGGGTCGGACTGGGTGTCGTAGGACTTGATGGTGACCTGGTAGGTCTTGCCGCCGATCTTGAACCCGTTCTTATACTGCGGCGTCTGGGCGATCTTGCTCATGATCCACGTGTCGGACGTGCCGAACCCGGCCAGCGGCCCGGTGAGCGGGTGGATGAAGCCGATCACGATCTCTTTGGTGCCGCCGCCTGCGGCGGCAGAGGTGGAGCCGCCGCCGGCGCCTTTGATGCTGGAGCTGCACGCATCGAGCAGTCCGCCGCCTCCTACGACGACTGCGCTGGCGCCGGCCGCGCGCAGCAGGCCGCGTCGGCTGAGAGATGCTCTGTTAGCGGGGGGGACGACCCCCCCAGGCCCCCCCGATCCTGGGGGGACCCATCCCGCCAGACCCCCCTTGGGGGGGACCCATCCCGCCAGACCCCCCTTGGGAGGGACTTCATCCCCCCAGACTCCCCTGGCCCTGGCGGCCGTGCTATCGGGTTGCGCAGTCTGGTCACTCATGTGCAATCGATCTCCTTTGAGGTCGCGCCGAGGGCGCGGGACCGCGTTTGAGGGACACCGGCGACCCCTGCGGACTTGACTCAGGGTGCTGCGGCGTCATGAGGCTAACATCACCTAAATCCCGATGAGGTGGCCCTGCAGATGAAAGCAACGTGCGGCTGGGCTCCTCGGGGTTCCGGCGGCCTCGGTAGGGGATACCTAATATGCCGGCTCCTATCATTTTGTGAGAGTGCGCCGCCGTTGCGCCGATGGATTCGTGCGCTCTGCGAACGAACGTACATATATAGAACAGTATGGCAACGCTAGGATGCCCGTTTGGCGCGAGTCAACGTACGTTATGTAACTGTTTCAATATGTGAGACCCCAAGGTCGGGGCGCCTCCGACCACCCTGTATGTGCCTCATCCACCTCGCCCGTACACTCCCTGCACCCTTCCCTGCACCCTTCCCTGCACCCTTCCGTCGAGCCACTCGCACCCTTCCGTCCAGCCGCTCGCGGCTAGTCGTGTTTCTCGCATGTCTCATGCACCACACGAGCATCTCTGGCATCGGAAGCCCGCTGGCACACCCGGGCCACCCGGGTTCGGCAACGATTACTAGTCAGCGACAGTTGTCTGGCACAATGTGAGGCTGACCGCTAGGCCATGCGACGCCCTCTCCTCGTTCGCCCGGCCTGGCTCATCTGTGCGGTCCCGTCGGCTGTTCCCCGGTCGGCGCGGGTCCGCCGCTTCGCATCTATCGCTGGGAGAAGACCACAGTCGTGGCTGTCAAGATCAAGCTGAAGCGCCTGGGTAAAATCCGGGAGCCGCACTACCGGATCGTTGTCGCGGATTCGCGCACCAAGCGCGACGGGCGTGCCATCGAGGAGATCGGCACGTATTACCCGAAGGCCGAGCCCTCGCTCATCGAAGTGAACTCCGAGCGGGCGCAGCACTGGCTCTCGGTGGGGGCGCAGCCCACCGACCCGGTCCGGGTCCTGCTCAAGATCACCGGGGACTGGCAGAAGTTCACCGGGGAACCGGGAGCCGAGGGCACCCTGCGGACGGCCGAGCCGCGCGCGGACAAGAAGGAGCGCTTCACGGCCGCCGCCAAGGAGAGCCAGGCCAGCAAGGAAGCCAAGGAAGATAAGGCGTCCAAGGAGAGCAAGGCCGGGACCCAGTCCAGGGCGGCCAAGGCCGCCAAGGATGTCCCCGCCAAGGACAGCGCGGCCAAGGACAGCGCGGCCAAGGGCCGGGCCAAGGCCGAGGCGGACGGTGAGGAGGCCAAGGCCCCCGCCGCCGAAGCCGCGAGCGACACTGCTGCCGAAGCCGCGAGCGACTCTGCTGCCGAAGCCGCGAGCGACACTGCTGCCGAAGCCGCGAGCGACACTGCCGCCGAAGCCGCGAGCGACACTGCCGCCCAAACTCCGACGCAGCGACTCTGCTGCCGAAGCCGCGAGCGACACTGCCGCAAGCGACTCTGCCGCGAGCGCGGAAGCCGTCGACGCCGAAGGCCGCGGCTGACGAGCCGGGGAGCGGAGCCTGACGTGCTTGAGGAAGCCCTCGAGCACCTGGTCCGGGGCATCGTCCAGTATCCGGACGATGTTCAGGTAGCCAGCAGGACGCTGCGCCGGGGCAACGTCCTCGAGGTGCGGGTGCATCCCGACGATCTCGGCAAGGTCATCGGCCGGGGCGGGCGCACCGCCAGGGCGCTGCGCACCGTGATCGGCGCCCTGGCGGCGGGCCGCTACGTCCGGATCGATCTGCTGGACGCTAACGAGGTCCGCTGACCCGATGCGGGTAATCGTCGGCCGGGTCGGCCGTCCGCACGGGATCCGTGGCGAGGTCGTCATCGGGGTCAGGACCGACGAGCCTGACCTCCGGTTTGCCGTGGGCGCCACCGTGCACGCCAGCCGTTCTGCTGACGCGGAGCTTGCGGACGCCGAGCCGATGACGGTCGCCGCGGCGCGCTGGCACTCGGGACAGCTTCTGGTCGCCTTCGCCGGGATCACTGACCGGACCGCGGCCGGAGAGCTGACCGGCAGCTGGCTGAGCGTGGATTCGAGCCAGCTGCCGGACATCCCGGACCCGGACGAGTTCCGCGACCACGAGCTGATCGGCCTGTCGGTGCGGACCTGCGCCGGAGACCCGGTCGGCGTGGTCATCGACGTGCGGCACTCCGGCCAGGACCTGCTGGTCGTGCGGCGCACCGACGGCCAGGACGGCGAGTGCCTGGTGCCGTTCGTGAAGGCGATCGTGCCCGAGATCGACGTGCGGGCCGGCCAAGTCGTCATCGACCCGCCGCCGGGACTGATCGACCCGGCCCCGGCGCAATAGCCGAACCACGGCCGGAGAAATAAGGAGAGGGCGTGGGGCTGCGCACCGACATCGTGACGATCTTCCCGGAGTACTTCGGCACCCCGCTCGGAATCTCGCTGATCGGGAAGGCCGCGGCGCGGGGCGACATCGAGTTCCGCGTGCACGACCTGCGCCGCTGGGCCAGGGACGTCCATCACTCGGTGGACGACGTGCCGTTCGGCGGCGGGCCGGGCATGGTGATGAAGCCGGACGTCTGGGGCGACGCCCTCGACGAGATCGTTCCCGCTGACGAGGCGGCCCGATTGGTCGTGCCGACGCCGAGCGGATTGCCCTTCTCGCAGGACATGGCGGCCAGGTACGCGGCCGAACCGCGGCTGGTGTTCGCCTGCGGGCGTTACGAGGGCATCGACGCCCGGGTCGTCGAGGCGATGCGGGCGCGGATGCCGGTGGACGAGGTGAGCATCGGCGACTACGTGCTGGCCGGCGGCGAAGTCGCCGCCCTGGTCATGATTGAGGCGGTGGGGCGGCTGCTGCCGGGCGTCCTGGGCAACGCGTGCTCGGCTGGCGACGACTCGTTCGGCGGCGACGGGGAACCCGCGGCCGCCATGCGCGGCCTGCTCGAGGGCCCCGTCTATACCCGGCCGCGGACCTGGCGCGAGCGTGAGGTGCCCGAGGTCCTGCTGTCAGGCAATCACGCCGCGATCGCGCGCTGGCGCCGCGACATGGCGCTGCGCCGGACCGCCGCCCACCGGCCGGATCTCATCGGGGCCCTGGACGACCTGGACCGGCGCGACCGGCAGGTGCTGGCCGAGGCCGGAATCCCGGCCGCCGGGGAGGGCTCCTCGGCGGCTGGCTTTCCGGTTAGTGGCGAAGATATGGCACACTGAAGTCCGCTGTCTTTTTCAGGGACCTGACCGGGGACCCCAAGAGGTCCCGCTGGCGCGAGCCGGCCGCTGGGTGCCCGTAACGACCACCACCGAGGAAACCGCTGTCATGCATACCGCGATTGCCGAAATCGAGCAGGCCCAGACCCGGTCTGACATCCCGGACTTCCGGCCCGGGGACACGCTCAGGGTCCACGTCCGGGTCACGGAGGGGAACCGCTCACGGATCCAGGTGTTCCAGGGCGTGGTGATCCGGCGCCAGGGCAGCGGGGCCCGGGAGACGTTCACCGTCCGCAAGGTCAGCTACGGCGTGGGCGTCGAGCGGACCTTCCCGGTGCACAGCCCGTCGATCGACAAGATCGAGCCGGTCACCCGGGGCCGGGTGCGCCGCGCCAAGCTGTACTACCTGAGGGAGCTGCGCGGCAAGGCAGCCCGCATCAAGGAGCGTCGCGACCAGACCGGCAGCTGACGTGCCCGGCGGGCCGCCGATGGACGATCAGCAGGATCCTGCCATGCTCGCGGCGGCTCGGACCGCCGAGCCGGCTGCGGACAAGAGCGCACCGGAGCCGGACCAGAGCGCTCCCGCGGCCAAGAAGAAGAAAAGCTTCGGGCGCGAACTGCTCACCATCATCGTGGCTGCCGCCGTTCTTACCCTGCTGGTGAAGGCGTTCATCGTCCAGGTGTACCGGATCCCGTCCGCGTCGATGGAGAACACCCTTCAGGTCGGCGACCGGGTCCTGGTGAACAAGGTCGTCTATCACGTGCGCGGCATCGGCCGCGGCGACATCGTCGTGTTCAGCGGGCAGGACTCATGGGGCCCCGATGCCCCACCGCCGCCCGGCAATCCGGTGATCCGGGTCTTCGACGACCTGCTGTCCGGCCTCGGGCTGCACAGCGACCAGACCTACTACATCAAGCGGGTGATCGGCCTGCCCGGTGACCGCGTGGCCTGCTGCGACGCGCAGGGCCGGGTCACCGTCAACGGCGTTTCGCTGAACGAGGGTTCGTACGTGTTCCCCGGCAACCCGCCCTCCTCCTTCAAGTTCAACGAGGTCGTTCCGGCCGGGCACCTGTGGGTCATGGGGGACCACCGCAGCGATTCCGATGACTCGCGCTACCACCCGGGTGATCCGGGCGGCGGCGCCATCCCGGAGAACCAGGTCGTGGGCCGGGCGTTCGTGATCATCTGGCCGCCGTCGCAGATCCGCGACCTGCCCATCCCGTCGACCTTCCAGCAGGCCGCGCTGCACGCTGGCGCCGCGGGTGCCGCCGTGCTCGATGTCGGCGGGACCGCGGTCACCGCCGGCGGGGCCACGCTTAGCGCCGTGGCGGCCGCCCCGGTGGCGGGAGCGGCCGGGGCCGCCGGCGTCATCGGAGCCCCCGTGCTTCTCCTGCGGCGGCGCCGCCGTTCTGGTGAGCGACGATCCGGGCCCAAGTCCCGGGCCCGCTCACGTTAACCGCAGGCCCGCACGTTACGGCGCCGCGATAGGCGCCTTAACGTGCGGAAATGTTATTTCTGCACGCAATTGGCCGGCTGATCCCGCCGCCCGTACTTGCCCAGGGCTGCCGGTCCGGTGGCCGGGATATGGCGCTAAGCTCGACTCGATGACGGTGAACCCGATGAGGGGCGTGGACCTGAGTGAAACCGTCTAGGTCCTGGTGCGCGCCACGGTAGGATCGCCGAACCCAGCGCGCGGGCCGGGCACGTGGTGCGCGCGAGCGGAAGGGGCGCATATGAGCGGCGCTGGCCGTGGTGTGACGCCGGGGGCCGAGCCCGAGGCCGGTTCGGGTGAGAGCGCCGCGTCAGCGCAGCCTGACCAGGGTCGGCCGGCCAGCGCGGACAACGGGGCCGAGGCTCCTGGCCCGGCCGAGGCCAGCGGCACCGCGCAGGCTGGTGCTGACGCGCCGGACGACAAGAAGGCCTCTCGGGGCTTGAGCCCGGCGAGCCGGCGCCCGCGCAGGAAGCGGTCGTTCTGGCGTGAGTTCCCCGTCTTGGTCGTCATCGCGTTGCTGCTCGCGGTCATCATCAAGACCTATGCGATCCAGGCCTTCTTCATACCGTCCGGGTCGATGGAGAATACGCTCGAGGTTAACGACCGGGTGCTGGTCAATAAGCTCGTCTACGATGTCCGCGGCATTCACCGCGGCGACATCGTGGTGTTCAACGGGGACGGCTCATGGGACCCCGGCACCGCGCCCACGGACACCAATTTCCTCGTGAAGTTCGCCGACGGTTTTTCCAGCATGTTCGGCTTCGGCCACCCGGGAGATATCCTCATCAAGCGGGTCATCGGGCTGCCGGGAGACCATGTGGCCTGCTGCGACGCGCAGGGCCGGGTCACCGTCAACGGTGTCCCGCTGACCGAGCAGTCGTACCTGTATCCCGGCGACGCCCCCTCGGAGATCAGGTTCAACATTGACGTGCCGCCCGGCCGGCTGTGGGTCATGGGAGACCACCGGCTGATTTCCGACGACGCCAGGAATCATCTCGGCGATCCCGGCGGCGGCACGATCCCGGAAAGCGCCGTGATCGGCCGCGCTTTCGTCATCATCTGGCCGCCCAGCCGGTGGCGGTTCCTGCCTATTCCCGGCACCTTCGAGCAGCCGAAGCTGAACGCCGCCGCGGCGGCCTCGAGCCCTCCGGCCGCCCAGGACCCCGCCGATCTCCTGTCGGCCCGGCTTGAGCCCTCCAGCCCGGCCCTGCCGCTGACTCTCGGCTTCGCCGCGGCCGTCCCCGTCACCTGGCTGCAACGGCGGGCGCGGCTACGCCTCGCCCGCCGCCGCGCGGCGCGCCGCAGACCCGGCCGGTAGCGGGCTCGGCCCTAGTCGGCTGCGCCACCGCGGCCCGTCAGCAACCGAGCCCCGGCCCTGGTCATCAGTGCAGCGGCGGTCCGGTCGGCAACCGAACCCCGCCCCGGTCACCAGCGCGGCGCCGGGCGCCCTGGTCGGCTTGTCCACGCGACCCCGGCAACTGGCGTACCCTTCGCAGTGTCATGACCCGCCATTCTGGTGCGCCGCCGGCCAGCAACCTGGCCTCGCGGGCCGCCGAAACGCCTCTGGCTCCTTCAGGCTCTCAGGTCTCCTTCCGGAACCTGTACCCCAGGTATCCGGCCTACACGCCCCGGCGTGACGGCGGGCTCGGCGCGTACGAAACCGTCCTCGCCCGGGCTGGGTTCGCGCCCGTCGCCGGCATCGACGAGGCCGGCCGGGGGGCCTGCGCGGGACCGCTGGTGGTGGCGGCTGTGGTGCTCGATCCCGCCAGCATCCGGCGGATGCCCGGGCTGGCCGACTCCAAGCTGCTGACCCCGCCGGCCAGGGAGGAGGCCTACGCCGAGGTGCTCCGCCGGGCCGTCGACTGGCACGTCGTGGTCATCGGCGCCGACCAGATCGATGCCACCGGGCTGCATGTGTGCAACGTCTCCGGCATGCGCCGCGCCTTCGCGGGCCTGCGTGCCGTGCCTGGATACGTGCTCACCGACGGCTTTCCGGTTCGCGGGCTCGGCATACCCGGGCTTGCGGTCTGGAAGGGCGACCGGGTTACCGCCTCGGTCGCGGCGGCCTCCGTCGTGGCCAAGGTAAGCCGGGACAGGATGATGCGGGACCTGCATGAACGTTATCCCCTATACGGTTTCGACCGGCACAAGGGATATGTCACCGATGAGCACGTAAGCGCCCTGGCGGAGCACGGGCCGAGCCCGGTGCACCGGTACTCGTTCGTGAACGTGACCCGTGCGGCCGTGGTTAATCCCGTAGACCCGATAGCGCCTGTGGATGCGGCGGAGCTCCTGGAGCCCGCTGAGCTGCCGGGCGTAGCCGATCCCGCCGTCGGCGGCCCGGCCGGGGCCCTGGTGGCCTGCGGGGTCGGCCCGGCGGGTATATCGGGGGAGAACGAGAGGAGAATGAACTCATGAGCGCGGAGGACCTTGAGAAGTACGAGGCGGAGATGGAGCTGCAGCTCTATCGCGAATATCGCGACGTCGTTGGGTTGTTCACGCACGTAGTCGAGACCGAGCGCCGGTTCTACCTCACGAATGACGTTGAGCTGAATGTCCGGTCAAGTGACAACGGCGAGGTCTTCTTCGAAGTTACGATGCGGGATGCCTGGGTCTGGGACATGTACCGCCCGGCCAGGTTCGTCAAGAACGTGCGCGTGGTCACCTTCAAGGACGTCAACATCGAGGAACTGGCCAAGGCCGACCTCGAGGTGCCAGAGGAAAAGCCGGACTTCCCGGCGTAGCTTGCGTGGAGGGGCGATGTTCGGGCTTCCTGACGTAGTCGCGGCCTGCCTGTTCGACATGGACGGGGTGGTCACCCAGACCGCGGTGGTGCACGCGGCAGCGTGGAAGGAGATGTTCGATGATTTCCTCCGCCAGCACGCCGGGAGCACCGGAACCGAGTTCGTCCCGTTCGACGCGCACGCCGAGTACGACGCCTACGTCGATGGCAAGCCTCGGCTGGACGGCACCAGGTCCTTCCTCGAATCCCGGGGCATCAAGCTGCCCGAGGGGAGTCCGGATGACCCGCCGGCGACACCCACCATTTACGGCCTGAGCAACCGCAAGAACGACCTGGTCCTGGCGAAGCTGGCCGCCGGGGGCGTCCAGGTGTACGAGGGAACCGTCACCTACATCCGTTCGGCACGTGAAAAGGGAATATCGACCGCGATCGTGTCGTCTAGCGCGAACACGCAGCAGATCCTTGATGCCGCAGGCCTGGGGGGACTGTTCGACGTGCGGGTGGACGGGATGATCGCCAAGGAGCGCGGCCTGCGCGGCAAGCCCGCCCCCGACACGTTCCTGTTCGCGGCCGAGCAGCTCCACATGCCGTCCAGCCGCGCGGCGGTGTTCGAGGACGCGCTGGCCGGCGTCGAGGCGGGCCGGGCCGGTCATTTCGCACTCGTGGTCGGCGTGGACCGGGTTGGCCAGGCGGAGGAGCTCAGCAAGCACGGAGCCGACATCGTGGTGCGTGACCTGGCCGAACTCCTGGACCAGGACGGACAGCCAGGCCAGGGTGCGCAATGATCAAGCAGTCGGCGTACGGGACCGAGCCCTGGCGGCTGGTCGAGAACAGACTCGACCTGGACCTCCTGGCGCAGAGCGAGTCGATCTTCGCCCTGTCGAACGGGCACATCGGGCTGCGCGGCAACCTCGACGAGGGTGACCCCCACGGGCTGCCCGGCAGCTACCTGAACTCGGTGTACGAGGTCCGGTCGCTGCCGTACGCGGAGGCAGGCTACGGCTATCCCGATGCCGGGCAGACCGTCATCAACGTCACCAACGGCAAGGTCATCCGGCTGCTCGTGGACGACGAGCCGTTCGACATCAGGTACGGCACGCTGCACTCGCACGAGCGCGTCCTCGACCTGCGGGCGGGCACGCTGACCCGGGAGGTGGACTGGTCGTCCCCCGCCGGGGCCAGGATCAAGGTGAAGTCGGTGCGGATGGTGTCGCTGACCCAGCGTGCTATCGCGGGGATCAGCTACACGGTCGAGCCGGTAGATCAGAAACTGCGGCTGGTGCTGCAGTCCGAGCTCGTCACGAACGAGGAACTGCCGCGGCGGGGCAACGATCCCCGGCTGGCCGCCATCCTGGAAAATCCCCTGGTCAGCGAGGAACACCAGTGTTCTAACGACGGTGCCCCGGCCCGGGCGGTACTGGTGCACAGGACGCGGGTCAGCGGCCTGCGGATCGCGGCCGGGATGTCCCATGAGATCAAGGGCCCGGTCAAGATGGCGTGCCGGTCCGAATCCTATCCCGACCTGGCCCGGGTGACCGCGGCGACCGAGGTTGCCCCCGGCGAGCAACTGCACATCGTGAAGTACATCGGCTACGGCTGGTCGAGCGAGCGGTCCAGGCCTGCGCTGATCGACCAGGTGGTCGGCGCGCTGGCGGCCGCCCAGCTAACCGGCTGGGATGGCCTGCTGACCGAGCAGCGAGCCTACCTGGACGAGTTCTGGGAAGGCGCCGACGTGGAGCTTGACGGTGATGCCGAGATCCAGCAGGCGGTGCGCTTCGGGTTGTTCCACATCCTGCAGGCCGGGGCGCGGGCCGAGTACCGGCCGATCGCCGCCAAGGGCCTGACCGGGACCGGTTACGACGGGCACACGTTCTGGGACACCGAGAGTTTCGTGCTGCCGGTGCTCATGTACACCCTGCCTTCCGCCGCGGCCGACGCGCTGCGCTGGCGGCACCTGGTGCTGCCGGAGGCCAAACAGCACGCGGCCGATCTCGGCCTGGCCGGGGCCGCGTTCCCGTGGCGGACGATCCGGGGTCAGGAGTGCTCCGGCTACTGGCCCGCCGGGACCGCGGCGTTCCACATCAACGCCGACATCGCCGACGCCGTTTGCCGTTACCTGGACGCCACCGAGGACGCCAAGTTCGAGACCGAAGTCGGCCTTGAGCTGCTGGTCGAGACCGCGCGGCTGTGGCGGTCGCTCGGCCAGCACGACGCCATGGGCCGGTTCAGGATCGAGGGCGTGACCGGGCCGGACGAGTACAGCGCGGTCAAGGACAACAACGTCTACACCAACCTGATGGCGCAGCGGAACCTGGCCTGCGCCGCCGACCTGGCGGTGAAACTGCCGGACACGGCCGAGGCGCTCGGCGTGACGACGGAAGAGGCCGCATCCTGGCGTGACGCGGCGGCCGCGATCTACCTCCCGTTCGACGAGCGACTCGGCGTCCACCCGCAGCACGAGGGGTTCACCGACTACGCCCGGTGGGACTTCAAGAACACCCCCGAGGACCACTATCCGCTGCTGCTGCACTACCCCTATTTCCAGCTCTACCGCAAGCAGGTCGTCAAGCAGGCGGACCTGGTGCTGGCCATGTACATGCGGCCGGATGCGTTCACCCCGGAGCAAAAGGCCAGGAACTTCGCCTACTACGAGCCGCTCACCGTACGCGACTCCTCCTTGTCGGCCTGCACGCAGTCCGCGATGGCCGCCGAGGTCGGCCAGCTTGACCTGGCCCATGACTACCTGGCCGAGGCCGCGCTCATGGACCTGAGAGACGTCGAGCACAACACTTCGGACGGCGTGCACATGGCGTCGCTGGCCGGGGCGTGGGTAGCGCTGGTAGCCGGGTTCGGGGGGATGCGCGCGGGAGCCGGGTCGCTGGCCTTCAGCCCGCGCCTGCCCGGCGGCATCGCGGAGCTGAGGTTCCGGCTGCGCTACCGGGGCCGGAGGCTGCGCGTCACCATCAACTCCCGCCGGGCCAAGTACGAGTTGCTCGACGGTGATCCGCTGCCCGTGATGCATCACGGCCATCAGTTCGAGCTCGGCACGACACCATCGGAACACGAGATCCCGCCCGTGACACCCGGGCCGCGCCCAGAGCAGCCGCCAGGCCGCGCCCCGTTCAGCCGCTCGGGCAACTGATCCGCCCGGCGGGCTGCCCATCCCGCCCGCCCTCCATCCGGTGATTACCCCTCACCCACCTTGCCGGTGATAGCCGGCTCGGTGCCACATCGTCCGGCCCTGGCCGGCTCGGTGCCACATCGTGCCGGCCGAGACACCCCTCCCTCGGAGGCATGACGGCTTCCCCCGGCCTGAGCTTCGAAGGTCCCCAGGGGATTAGATCACCAGGCACCGACATTCTCGGCTTGGTTTCCACGAGCGCGAAGCGCAAGGTCGGCTTTCCACAGCCGGAGATGCCGTCCCCGCGGGCCACCCCTGGTTACGGCGATCGTCGGAGCCGGAGGTGATGGCGATGCGCGCCAAGGACGTGCTGGGCAAGTCCGGTGAGCAAGCGGCGGCCGAATACCTGGAGTCGTGCGGCCTGCGGATCCTGGACCGCAACTGGCGATGCGCCGCCGGCGAGATCGACATCGTGGCCGTGGACCGGTACGCGCTGGTGGTCGTCGAGGTCAAGTCCAGGACCGGGATGCGGTACGGCAGCCCGATCGAGGCCGTCAGCCGGGCCAAGCGGGCCCGGCTGCGCCGGCTCGCGGTGCAGTGGCTGAACGCCCATGGCGTCCGGTTCGATCAGGTCCGCATCGATGTGGTCGGCCTGGTGTACGACGGCAGTGGCGGGTTCACCGTCGAGCACATCCGCGGGGTGGGGTAGCCGTGCCGCTGGCCCGCACCCACTCGGTGGCCCTGGTGGGCGTGACCGGCCATGTGGTGGAGGTCGAAGCGGACATCGCCAACGGGCTGGTCGGGATGATCCTGGTCGGCCTGCCCGATACCGCGCTGCGGGAGGCGCGGGACAGGATCCGGGCCGCGATCGTCAACAGCGGCGAGGAGTGGCCGCAGCGGAAGATCACGGTCGGGCTCTCGCCGGCCAGCCTGCCCAAGCGGGGCAGCTGGTTCGACCTTGCCATCGCCATCGGTGTGCTCGCCGCGGCGGGCAAGGTGCCGAGGGCGGCGGCCGCCGGGGTGATGTTCTTCGGCGAACTCGGCCTCGACGGGCGGTTGCGGCCCGTCCGCGGCGTCCTTCCCGCCGTGGCGGCCGCGGTCGAGGCCGGGTTCAGCAAGGTCATGGTGGCTGAACTGAACGCGGCGGAGGCCGTCCTGGTCCCCGGGGTGCGGGTGATCGCGGCCACCAGCCTGACGGCGGCGGCGGACTGGCTTCGCGGTATACCCGGCCACGATGGCGGCCCGGCCGCGGCCGAGTTGGAGGGCGGTCAGGAGCTGCCAGGCCGCCGCGCGCTCAATGGCCCGGGCAGCAGCGCCGGCTGTAGCAGCGGCCCTTCTCACGGCGGTGACGTTCAGGCGGCTAGCCGGGGGACCGCGATGGCGCCTGACCTCGCCGAGTTGCTCGGCCAGTCGATGGCCCGGCGAGCAGCCGAGGTATGCGCTGCGGGCGGGCACCACCTCTCGCTGCTGGGTCCACCCGGTGCCGGCAAGACGATGCTGGCCGAGCGCATTCCCACTATCTTGCCCAGACTCGATACCGCGGCCGCACTAGAAGTCACGGCCATTCACTCGGTGGCGGGAACCTTGCCCCCGCAGGTCCCGCTTCTGACCGATCCTCCGTTTCTCGCCCCGCACCACACCGCGACCAAGGCGGCGATAATAGGCGGCGGCAGCGGCATTATTCTCCCCGGCTCCGCGTCGCTGGCGCACCGGGGCGTCCTGTTCCTCGATGAAGCGCCGGAGTTCGCCAAGGACGTACTTGACGCGCTACGGCAGCCGCTCGAAGCGGGCGAGGTCGTGGTGGCCAGATTGGGGGTCATGGCGAGGTTCCCAGCCAGGTTCACCTTGGTCCTGGCCGCGAACCCGTGCCCGTGCGCGAAGATGCCCGGGCCGGCCGAGGGCTGTAGCTGCAGCCCGGCCACGCGCCGCCGGTACCTGGGACGGATCTCGGGCCCACTGCTCGATCGCGTCGATGTGAAGATCGAACTCGAGCCGGTGGGCCGCAAGGAGCTGCTGAGCGACCGGACCTTCGCCGAGTCAAGCCGGACCGTGGCGACACGAGTGATTCAGGCCAGGGACAGAGCCGCCCACCGGCTGCGCGGCACCCCGTGGCGCCTGAACGCCGAGGTCCCCGGATCAGAGCTGCGCCGGACCTGGTCGCCGGCACCCGGTTCGCTGGCCGTGCTCGAGCGCTCCCTGGAGCGGGGCCTGATCACCGCGCGCGGCGTCGTCAAGGTCGTCCGGGTCGCCTGGACCCTCGCGGACCTGGCCGGTCGGCCGCAGCCTACCAGCGACGACTGCGACGCGGCGCTCGGCCTTTGGCTCGGGGTGCGGCGATGAGCGCCCGAGATGCGGCGATGAGCGGCGCGCCCTCGCCGCGCATGCAGCTCAACCAGGAAAAGCTGGCCCGGGCGGCGCTCACCTACCTGGCCGAACCCGGCGATCCCGCGCTCGGCGCCCTGCTCGCGATCTGCGAGGCTGCCGAGGTGCTGGCCGCCATCAAGGCGGACATGCTGCCCGGGACCGGCCCTGGATGCGGTGACACCCCGGCCAGCCGGGCCGCACTCGAGCGTGCCCTCCGCCGCTGGCGCGCCCGGCTGCCCGGGCTGCCGGACGAGGAGGAAATCGCGGCCGCCTGCGGCGAGGACATCAGGCTGATCTGTCCCGGCGACGATGAATGGCCCGACGCGCTGGACCAGCTTGACCAGGCCCGCCCGTACGCGCTGTGGCTGCGGGGAGATGCGGACCTGCACTTTGCCTGCGCACGTTCGGTGTCGATGGTGGGGTCGCGGGCCGCCACCGGGTACGGCGGGCACATGGCCGGCGAAATCGCTGCTGACCTTGCCGAACGGGGCTGGACGATAATCTCGGGCGGGGCTTACGGCATCGACGCCGCGGCGCATCGCGGTGCGCTGGCCGCGGAGGGAATCACGATCGCGGTGATGGCCTGCGGGGTCGACTATCCCTATCCGGCCGGGCACGCGGGCATGTTCGCCGCGATCGCCGCCCAGGGCTTGGTGGCCAGCGAATGGCCGCCGGGGCGCCCTCCGGGACGGATGCGGTTCCTGGTCCGCAACCGGGTCATCGCCGCGCTCGGCTGCGGCACCGTGATCGTGGAGGCCGGCGAGCGCAGCGGAGCCCTGAATACCGCCCGGCATGCCGCCAACCTGGGCAAGCCGCTGATGGCCGTCCCCGGGCCGGTGACTTCGGCGCAGTCCGCCGGATGCCACCGGATCATCAGGGAATGGGGTGCCAGCTGCGTCACCCGCGCCGCCGACATCATCGAGTTGCTCTCACCGCTCAGCACTCCGGATTCGCTGGCGCCCGACGGCGCCGCCGAGCCGACTCCGGAGCCGGGCACCGACCTAGGTTCCGCCCCTTCCCGCGACCACCTCGATGCCGACAGCGCCCGGGTGCTCGACGCGCTGCCCGCCCGCGGCGGCGCCGGCACGTCGACGATCGCGGTCGACGCTGGCGTGGACCTCGACACCGTGCTGCGCTGCCTGGGGCGGCTGGCCGGCTACGGCTTCATCGAACGCTGCGATCGCGGCTGGCGCCTGCGCAGGCTCTGACGCCGATGGCCGCCCCGATCCCGGCTTGCCCGGGGCGCCTACGGCTTTCCCCGGGGACCGGTGGCCAACGGTTATCCGCGTGCGGGGCCTGCTCTGGCTGCCCGGCACGGGCGGCGGGTGATGACGTCACGCGACCTTGGCGTCGACCCTGGTCTCGATATCGGCCTCGTCGCTGAGTCCGAACTCGAGCTCCAGGTTGCGCTCCCGGGCAAGCTCCTGCAGGCCGTAGCGCTCGAGGTGCTCCGGGTCGGTGAGGTCGATCGTCCGCAGACCCTGGTCGGCCAGCCGCCCGTTGATCTCGTCGAGGTGGTCGCGGACCAGTTGCTTCTCGGTGTCGGTGATCTTGCCCTTGTGCGGCTTGCCCGCGTGCTCGCGGGTCGCGTAGTCGAGGCGGTCTCCGCGGGAGCTGCCGTTAGCCGATGCCCTCGTGCTCCGCCGGACCGGGCGGGCCGCGGTGAGCAGCTCGGCCATCGAGTTCTGCGTAGCCAGCTTGTCGAAGGCGTCGGCCTCCATGACGATGCGGCGCGGCTCGATGTCGTCGGGCAGGTACAGGTCGATGACCGCTACTCGCAGGGCGGCCTCCTCAATGCCCTCGGCTTCCTCGGTGAGTGCCTCGATCTCGACCGGGGCATCGCCGAGCTCGGGGTGCTCGTGTACCACGATGCGTGCCAGTGCGTCGTCATGCATGATGAGCTGGCCGCTCAGGTCGCTGAACCGGACAGTCTTCTGACCCATGCTCGATCCCTCTCTAAGCGCTGGTGCGAGCGCGTTCGGCGGCCTCGTCGCATTGCCGTCGCGATGCCGGAGACCTTGGTGGTGAACGCATGGATCACCCTGCCGCAAGAATCCCCTCGTGTCAAACTTCAGTTCGATCGGCGTGTCCGTATGCGAAATTACTCACGATTACCGTGTCACCTGCCCTTTGCCGGTTCCTCGAGGATCCGTGGTACACACTGAGCAGATGAACGTTGGCGGGAATCCCGCGGAACCGGCCGGCCCGCTGCCGTCCGCGTTGGCCTCGGCGCTGGCCGCCTTCGAGCGCTACCTCCGGTCCGAGCGCTCGCTGTCGCCGCACACCCTCCGCGCCTACGCCGGAGACATCAGGTCGCTGCTCGAGCACGCCAGCCGCCAGGGCGTGGACGCGCCGGAAGGCCTGGGCGTGAGCGAACTACGCGGCTGGCTGGCAGTCCAGCACGAGTCTGGCGCGGCGCGCGCCACACTTGCCCGGCGGGGTGCCGCGGCCAGGACGTTCACCGCCTTCGCCTATCGCCGCGGCTGGCTGGTCGCCGACCCAGGCCCCCAGCTCGGGACGCTGAAGACCCGTCGTGCCCTCCCGCACGTACTGCGCCAGGACGAAATGGCGGACGTGCTGGCTGGCCTGGATAAGGCCGGGCGACAGGCCGAGGCGGCGAACCACCGGGCGAGCGTCCTGGCGGCCCCGGCGAGCGGCCTGGCGGACGCGGCGGCACAGCGAACCGAGGCCGCGGTGGCCCTGCGCGACGCCGCCGTGCTCGAGTTGCTCTACGCGACCGGGATCCGGGTCAGCGAGCTGTGCGGGCTGGACGCGGGCCACCTCGACCACGGCCGCCGAACCGCCCGGGTCAGGGGCAAGGGCGACAAGGAACGCACCGTGCCGGTCGGCGTGCCCGCGCTTCGCGCGGTGGCCCGCTGGCTGGACGCGGGCCGTCCCGCACTGGCCACCGCGGCCAGCGGCGCGGCCCTGTTCCTCGGCGTTCGTGGCGGCCGCCTGGACCCGCGCACGGCGCGCCGGATCGTGCACGAGCGCCTGCGTGAGGCGGGGGCGACCCGGGACACCGGCCCGCACGGCATCCGCCACAGCACGGCGACCCACCTCCTTGAGGGCGGCGCCGACCTGCGCAGCGTCCAGGAGATCCTAGGCCACTCCTCGCCCGCGACCACGCAGATCTACACGCACGTGTCGATCGAGCGGCTCAAGTCCAGCTACCGCCAGGCCCACCCCCGGGCGTAGGGTCACCGCGACTCCACAGGTGTGGAGGCGCCGAGGGCGCCCTCATGCTGTGATGCGCAGCCGGCCAGGAAGCCGACAGCGGTTACGGTGAGCAGAATGCCGGTGAGTGCCGCAGCATGCCGGTTGGCTAAACGTTTCATCGGCCGCTCCTCACAACGCCATCTCACCATCTAAAACGCGGTCTGGCGCCCCCGGTTGCGGAGGAGGGCAATCGTCCCGGATGCTCGCCAGCCCCGGATCTCGCCAGCCCCGGATCTCGCCAGCCCCAGATATCGTGAGCGGTCTCCACGATCAGGTCGAGCCAGGCGAGCCGCCGGCACACAGGGCCAGCCGCTGGAAGCCTAGGGAATGCGCGGCTGGCCGGGAATGTCAAGTATCCTTGGAAGCGGTCGCCGAAGCCGCACCACGATGGTGCGTGCCCGGCGGCCAAAATCGCGTGCCCGCTTGCCCTCCGGAGCGATAAGCATCCGGCGGGACGCGCCGCTCGGTCCGCCGGCCGACCAGGCCGGCCGCAGGCGCGTCATGTCACGGGCACCAGGAAGCAACCGAGCAGCGTCGCGGCACGACATCGTGCGCGGCGCACGAATGAAAGGGACCGGCCAATGGCCCAGGTCGTCAGCATGAAGCAGCTCCTGGAGAGCGGTGTCCACTTCGGTCACCAGACCAGGCGCTGGAACCCGAAGATGAAGCGCTACATCTTCACCGAGCGCAACGGCATCTACATCATCGACCTCCAGCAGTCGCTGGACTACATCGACCGCGCGTACGAGTTCATCAAGGAGACTGTCGCCCACGGCGGCACCATCTTGTACGTCGGCACGAAGAAGCAGGCGCAGGAGGCCATCGCCGAACAGGCGCGCCGGGTCGGGATGCCATTCGTGAACCAGCGCTGGCTAGGCGGCATGCTCACCAACTTCTCCACCGTGTACAAGCGGCTGCAGCGGCTCAAGGAGCTCGAGGAGATCGACTTCGGCGACGTGGCCGCCTCCGGCATGACCAAGAAGGAACTCCTGCACCTGCGCCGCGAGCACGACAAGCTCGACCGGACACTGGGCGGGATCAGGGACATGGCCCGGGTGCCGAGCGCAATCTGGGTGGTGGACACCAAGAAGGAGCACATCGCCGTCAACGAGGCCCGCAAGCTGGGCATCCCGGTGGTGGCGATCCTCGACACCAATTGCGACCCGGACGAGGTCAACTACCCGATCCCGGGCAACGATGACGCGATCCGCAGCGTCGCGCTGCTGACCCGCGTGGTGGCCGACGCGGTCGCCGAAGGCCTGATCGCCCGCGCGGGCGCGGCCGGAGGCGACGAGAAGCCCGCCGGCAGCCAGATCGGCACCGAGGAGCCGCTGGCCGAGTGGGAGCGCGAGCTGCTGGTGGGTTCCCAGGCAGATAGCCCCGCGAACGTGGTGGGACCGCCCGACACGCCCAGCGTGGCCGCAGCTGAGGCCGAAGGGGCCGCTGACCGCGAGATAAATGCTGAATCCGCGATTCCCAGCGACAGCGCCGCCGCTATTGACGAGGCGGACGACCTGGAGGCCATCGCGGAAGCAGTCGAGGAGCAGACGGCCCCCGCCGCCGAAGCCGCTCCCGCCGCCGCGGAGGCCGCTCCCGAAGCCAGCGCGGCAGCCGCCGCCGAAACCGCTCCGGCAGCCGCCGCCGAAACCGCTCCCGAAGCCAGCGCGGAAGGCAGCGCGCCGAGCGACCAGGACGGGCAGGCGGCCGCGGGCACCGACGAAGTATCTGAGTGAGAGACGAGGACATGGCGAATTTCACCGCCGCTGACGTGAAGCGGCTTCGTGAGCAGACCGGCGCCGGCATGATGGACTGCAAGAACGCACTCCAGGAAGCGGACGGCGACCTGGAGGCCGCGGTCGAACTGCTCCGCCTCAAGGGTGCCAAGGACGTGAACAAGCGGGCCACCCGCACCGCGGCCAACGGCCTGGTGACAGCCGAACTCAACGGCAACCGGGCCGGCGTGCTCGTCGAGCTGAACTGCGAGACCGACTTCGTCGCGAAGACCGACCTGTTCCAGCAGACCGCCGCAGCGATCGCAACAACCGCCATCGGCGCCAAGGCCACCGACCGGCTGACGCTGCTGACCATCGAGGTCCGCCCCGGCACCACCGTCGAGCAGCTCATCGACGAGGCCAGCGCGAGCCTGAAGGAGAAGCTGGAGCTCGGCCGGTTCGCCCGGCTCGAGGGTGGCTACGTAAAGTCCTACCTGCACCGCAGCGACGCGGCCCTGCCGCCGACCCTCGGGGTGCTCGTCCAGCTGGACAAGGAGAACGCAGAGGTCGGTACGGACCTGGCCCAGCAGGTCGCCGCGATGCGGCCGCTCTACACCAAGCGCGAGGACGTCCCGGCCGACGTGGTGGAGAAGGAGCGCCGGATCGCGGAGCAGATCACTCGCGACGAGGGCAAGCCGGAGCAGGCCATCCCGAGGATCGTAGACGGCAGGCTGAACGCCTACTTCAAGGACGTCGTGCTCACCGAGCAGGCGTTCGTGAAGGACCCGAAGGCCACCATCAAGCAGGTCCTGGCGGGCAGCGGCGTCACCGTCACCGGCTTCGCCAGGTTCCAGGTCGGCCAGGCCTGAAGCCGCGCCTGATGCCGGAGGCGCCGGAGCCCAGACTCGCGGGGGTGCTGCATCCGAGCTGGCGCCGGGTGGTGCTGAAGTTGTCCGGCGGGCTGTTCGCGGGCGCTGAGCCCCTGGGCATCTCGCCGGATGTGGTCGCCCACCTGGCGGCGGAGATCATCGCCGCGGTGAAGGACGGAGTGCAGGTCGCCGCGGTGGTCGGCGGCGGCAACATGTTCCGCGGCGCGGCCCTGGCCGAACGGGGTATCGACCGGGCCCGCGCCGACTACATGGGCATGCTCAGCACGGTCATCAACTGCCTGGCCCTGCAGGACGTGCTGGAGAAGATGGGCGTGGAAACGCGGGTGCAGACGGCCATCACGATGGGCCAGGTGGCCGAGCCGTACATCCCGCGCCGGGCCATCAGGCACCTGGAAAAGGGCCGGGTCGTGATCTTCGGGGCCGGCCTCGGCGCGCCGTACTTCTCGACTGACACCGCCGCCGCGCAGCGAGCGCTCGAGATCGGCGCCGACGCCGTCCTCAAGGGCACCAAGGTGGACGGAGTCTACGACGCGGATCCGCACACCACGCCGGACGCGGCGCGCTTCAACAGGCTGGATTACGGCGAGTACCTCAGCCGCGGGCTCAAGGTGATGGACACCACGGCGGTCAGCCTGTGCATGGACAACGGGCTGCCGATCGTGGTGTTCGCCCTGATGGACGAGGGGAACGTGGTCCGGGCCATCCGCGGCGAGGAGGTCGGCACGCTGATCTGCCGCCAGGAGGACCAGGCCAAGCAGAACCAAGCAGCGGGCGACGAGGAAAGCGAATAACGCGAGGATCATGCGGACTAAGGCCGGCGGACAGCTAAGCTCGCATAGGCATGGCGAGCACAACGGAGCCGAACAATGATCGACGACACGCTCCTCGAAGCCGAGGAGAAGATGGACAAGGCGGTCTCGGTCGCCAAGGAAGACTTCAGCATCATCCGCACCGGTCGCGCGCATCCCGGCATGTTCAGCAAGATCACGGTTGATTACTACGGCACGCAGACCCCGGTGAACCAGCTGGCCTCCTTCCACGTGCCCGAGCCGAGGATGGTGGTCATCCAGCCGTTCGACAAGAACTCGCTGGCGGCCATCGAGCGGGCCATCAGGAACAGCGACCTGAGCGTGAACCCGGCGAACGACGGCACGATCATCAGGATCGTGCTGCCCGAGCTGACTGAGGAGCGCCGCCGTGAGTACATCAAGACCGCGCGGCACAAGGCCGAGGACGGCCGCGTTGCCATCAGGAACATCCGGCGCCACGCCAAGGACACCCTGACCAAGATGATCAAGAGCGGGGAAGCGGGCGAGGACGACGTGCGCCGGGCCGAGCGTGAACTCGATGAGCTCACCCACACCTACGAGGCGCAGGTAGACGAGCTGCTCAAGCACAAGGAAGCCGAGCTCCTCGAGGTCTAGTTGGACATCGATCCAGCCGGACCGGCTCTCAACTCCTCCGAGGCACCCGAGCCTCCCGAGGGCCCGGAAAGGCCTGAGGGCCCGGAAAGGCCTGAGGGCCCGGAAAGGCCTGAGGTCGCGGAAAGGCCTGAGGGCCCGGAAAGGCCCGAGGGAACGCATGCGCCTGCGACAACGCCGTCCCCCCAAGCCCCGAACCGGACGTTCCGCACCGGGCGCAACCTCCCGGTCGCGATCGGCGTGGGCGCGGGCCTCGGCGGTCTGGTGTTCCTCACCCTGCTCACCGTCAAGGCGACGTTCCTGCTGTACGTGGGGGCGGCCATCGCGGTGGCCCTGGCCGAACTAGCCGGGGCCTTCGCCAAGCGCGGCATCAACATCGCGGTGATCCCGGTGGCGGCCGGCGGGGCCGCCATCCTGACCTGCACGTACTGGCTGGGGGCACGGCCCGCGCTGGCCGCGCTGGCGCTGACCGTGGTCGTCATCTTTGCCTGGCGGCTGACCGGCGGCCCCTCCGGCTACGTCAAGGACGTCACGGCGGGCGTCTTCGCCACGATCTACCTGCCGTTCCTCGCCTCGTTCGTGCTCTTCATGCTGTCTCCGCCCGACGGCCCGCAGCGCGTGCTGACCTTCATCATCGTGACCGTCTGCAGTGACATCGGCGGCTATTTCGCCGGGATCACGCTCGGCCGCGGCGGCCGCCATCCGATGGCCCCGGTCATCAGCCCGAAGAAGACCTGGGAAGGCTTCGCGGGCTCGGCCGTGGCCTGCCTCATCGCCGGGGCGCTGACGGTGACGCTGATGCTGCACGGCCACCTCTGGCAGGGGCTGCTCACCGGGGCGGCGGCGGTGCTCGCGGCGACCCTCGGCGACCTGGCCGAATCCATGATCAAGCGGGACCTCGACATCAAGGACATGGGCACCCTGCTGCCGGGTCACGGCGGCATCCTGGACCGCCTCGACTCGCTCCTGGTCGTCGCCCCGGTGGTATGGCTGCTGCTCTTCCTTTTCATCCCCGTCCGCTAGGTGCACCCGCCCCGCGGCCCCGCCGCTACGGCCCGACGACCCAGCTCCGCTGCTCCTCGGCGAGCCGGCTGACCAGGGCGGCTGAGCCGTGTTCCTTGGCCAGCTGACGGTCCCGCTCCGAGATCGGGACGATCCAGAGCCACCGCACCGGGTCCCCGCCGAAGCTGAAACCGGAAAGATCCGGCGGCTCGGGGCCGGGCAGCGAGCCGGGGGAGTCGAGCAGCAGCACCGCCCCGAAGGACCCGTAGCCCTCGGCGCCGCCCAGCGGGAATGTCGAGGGCTCGTGGTACCAGCGGACGCTATGGCCGGGCCCGAACCAGGTCACCGCGCGCCACGGGTAGGTCGCGAGCCAACCGAACACCCGGGCCGCCCGCGCGCCCGGCAGCGTGGTGGCGATGGCCAGCTCGACCCGGGCGTATCCGCTCGGGTCGTCGAGCACCTGCTCCACGGCCGGCATCCGCTGGCAGCTCATGCCCACGGTGGACAAGATGGTGTACGGGCGGTGCGGACCGGGGGGCCGTTCGGTCACTCCGGTCAGCGGCTGGTGGCCGGCGGATGCGTCCCAGTAATGCCCGCCTGGTCCGAGCCTCGGCTCCAGGTGCGCGAGCAGTGCCTGCTGGAACTGCTCCCACCCGCTGGCCGACTGCCGCCAGCGCCAGTACGCCGTGGACCGTTCCAGCCGGGGCGCGATCCCCTCCATGGCGTCGTCGAGAGACCAGCCGAACGGTGTCCGGCCGATCACGTCGCTGCTGTAGCCGGGCATGCCGCGGTCCATGTCCGACCAGCCCGCGATGACCGCGAGCGGCCGCCCGGCCTCCAGGATCGCGACCCCGTCTCCTTCCTCGAACCACAGCGCTTCCAGCGCGTCGGCCTGCAGCGGCGGCAGGCCGGCCGGGTGCTTGGTCCGCGCGGCGGGCATCAGCGGCGCGCGCCCGGCCTCCAGCCGGGCCTGGTCGGCCGCCTGCGGGGCGGGCCGGTGGTTGGCGATCCAGGTGGCCGATATCGCCGAGGAGTCGTCGTGCAGGTAGGCGGCCGTGGTCAGGCCGTCGTATTCGACGGTCACCTTACGGCTCCCGTACGGGCTGAAACTCTCCAGCAGCGTGACCGGCGGCTGCGGCTGGCCCGGCTCGGCGGTTTCCTGATGCGACGTGCCCATGACAGGAAATGTACTGACTCCACCGCGCCGTACAAACCATTCGCCAAGAAGGGAAGCCGCGGCGGTGAATCCTGCGCCCTATCCTGGTGGGGCAACAAGAAATTCATTAATTCCGAACGGAGCGGAGTGTCACCTTCCTCCTCACCGGCACCCGACCCGGTGGGCTCATCAGAACCAGCCACCCCCGGCGGCCCGGTGCCGGTTGTCCTGGCCGGCCGTCGGCGGGCGCCCGGGAGCAGCGTGGCGCGGCCGCCACGCCACCTGGCTGACCTGCCGCTGAGTGAGCGCCGCGCCGTGGTCGCCGGGCTCGGTCAGCCGCCGTTCCGGGCCAGCCAGCTGTCCCGGCACTTCTTCGGCCGGTACACCGACCAGCCCGAGGAGATGACCGACCTGCCGCGGGCGGCCCGTGATCCGCTGGCGCAGGCCCTGCTGCCCCGGCTGCTGACCGCCGAGCGCGAGCTGGCCTGCGACGACGGGACCACCCGCAAGACGTTGTGGCGCACGTTCGACGGGGCGCTGGTCGAGTCGGTGCTGATGCGCTACCCGGACCGGGTCACGATGTGCGTGTCGTCCCAGGCGGGCTGCGGGATGGCCTGCCCGTTCTGCGCGACCGGGCAGGCGGGCCTGACCCGCAACCTGTCCACGGCCGAGATCGTCGCCCAGGTGGTGGCGGGCGCGCGGCTGCTCGCGGCCGGCCAGCTGCCCGGAGGACCGGGACGTGTCTCCAACATCGTGTTCATGGGCATGGGAGAGCCGCTGGCCAACTACCCGAGCGTCGTAGCCGCAGTGCGGCGGCTGACCGAGCCGGTGCCGGAGGGCATGGGCATCTCTCAGCGCTCGGTCACCGTCTCCACCGTCGGCCTGGTACCGGCCATCGCCCGCCTGGCCGCCGAACGTCTCTCGGTCACCCTGGCCGTATCCCTGCACGCCCCGGACGACGAACTGCGCGACACGCTGGTGCCGGTCAACCGGCGCTGGGAGGTCGCCGAGGTGCTGGGCGCGGCCTGGAATTACGCCGCGGCCACCAGCCGCCGCGTCTCGATCGAGTATGCCCTGATCAGGGACATCAACGATCAGGCGTGGCGGGCTGACCTGCTGGGCTCGCTGCTGGCCGGGCGGCTCGCGCATGTCAACCTGATCCCGCTCAACCCGACGCCCGGGTCGAAGTGGACCGCGTCGCGGCCCGCCGCGCAGCGCGAGTTCGTCCGCCGCCTGGAGGCGCACGGTGTCCCGGTCACGGTCCGGGACACCCGGGGCCGCGAGATCGACGGCGCCTGCGGTCAGCTGGCCGCGTCGGCCCGCTCGTGAACGCCGGCTTGCCGCTGGAAGCCGGCCCGTCGTGACGACGGCCTGGCTCCGCCAGTTGCGGTGGCGGGTGGTGCACTGGGGGTGGCAGGCCGCGCAGCGGGCCGGAATGGTGACCGCGGACACCCCGGCCGGGCGGCGGTTCGCCGCGTTCGGCCGCGGCTCGATGACGGCCTTCCCGCCTGGTTCGGTCTTCGGGGAACGCTGGATTACCGTCGGCGAGGACACCCTCATCGGCGCCCAGGTGTCCCTGTCCGCCGGGATGGTGCCCGGCCAGGACCTCGGTCCGGTGCCGGTGCTGCGGATCGGGGACCGCTGCGTGATTGGCCGGGGCAGTCACATCGTGGCGCACCACTCGCTGGTCATCGGGGACGACGTGTTCACCGGCCCGTATGTCTACATCACCGACCAGAACCACGGCTACGCCGACCCGGAGGTCCCGATCGGCAGGCAGCTGCCGCTGAACGCCGCCGTCAGCATCGGCTCGGGTAGCTGGCTCGGGGCCGGCGCGGTCGTGCTGCCGGGCGCGTGCATCGGCCGCAACGTTGTGATCGCGGCCGGCTCGGTGGTGCGCGGCACGGTGCCCGACCGGTGTGTGGTGGCGGGCGTCCCGGCCCGCGTGGTCAGGTCCTACGTGCCGGGGGACGGCTGGTCGATGCTGTCCAGGGCGGCCGGGCCCGTCTCAGCCTCAGCCTCCGCCTCCGCCAGCGTCGGCGTCGAGCGCGTCGAGGGCATCGCGCAGTCGGCCGACCCGGCCGGCTAGCCGGGCAGCGGTCTGCGCCGCCTCAGCGTCCCGGCTCACCGCGGGCAGCGCGCGCAGCGTGGCCACCGCCTCCTCGACCGCCTCGAGCCGTCCGGACAGCTGGTCGGTCAGCGGCCGCCCGCCGAGCAGTTCGGCCTGGTCGCGAAGCTGGCTGGCCTTCAGGTACAGGTCGATGAAGACCGACACCTTAGCCATGAGCACCCCGGGATCGAACGGCTTGGCCAGGTAGTCGACCGCGCCCGCGGCGTAGCCGAGGAACGGCTGCTCCGGCTGGGCGAGCGCGGCGGTCAGGAAGATGATAGGCACGTCGCGGGTCTTGGCGTTCTGCTTGATCCGCCCGGCGGTCTCGATGCCGTTCATCCCCGGCATCACGACGTCGAGCAGCACAACCGCGAACTCGTCGGCCTGCAGCGCCTGCAGCGCCTGCTCGCCGGACCGGACCGGCACCAGGATCTGGTCCAGCGGGGACAAGATGGCGTCCAGCGCGATCAGGTTCTCGATCCGGTCGTCAACCAGAAGGATCCGGGCTTGCCGTGGCACTGGCTCACCATCCTCATGCGGCCCGCAGATCTAGCAGCCCACCCCGCTGGCCTGGTGCCATCGTCTCACGTCCGGGCCAGGTCGTTCCCCGCCGCCAGCCGAATCCCGGCTAGCCTCAGGTGGCCTTGCGCTGGCGCCCGGCTGCCGTGGCCCCGGCTGCTACCGGCTCTGCTGCCCTCGGCTCAGCTGGCTTCGACGCTGCTGGCTTCGACGCTGCTGGCTTCGACGCTGCTGCCTTCGGTGCTGCTGCCTGCGGACGGGTGGTCACCGGTGGAGAGCTCAGCGTCGGGGCGAAGACCTCGCCCCGCAGCGCGCGCTCGACTAGGCCGACTGCGCGGGCGATGGCGGCGAGCCGGGCGCCCTCCTTACGGTAGGCGGCCAGGACGGTATCGATCGCGTGCGGCGGCAGCGTGCCCGCGAGCTCGGTCCTGGCCGTGCGGTATCCCTGGCGCGCTCCGTCCACGCACGCCTTCGAGTGGTACCTGGCCATGGTGGCCAGGGCGACTGGATATCGGCGCAGCACCCCGTGCAGGCGGTAGTCGGGCGGCACCACGTCGAGCAGCCAGCCGACGGCGGTGGACTCGAAGTCCTCGCTGCCGGGTGGGTGCACCCCGGCCGGCCAGCCCGGAGGTGTATATGTGCCCATGCCTGCAGCATACCAGATTATCGAACGTAAATTCTATCAATGAGCGACCGCTGCCCGCTGGCTGCCCGCGTACCCCGATCCGCCGCGCTATCCGGCGGCAGGCGAGCAACGCCAGGACGGATGGCGGCAATCCGCGGTAAAGAACGCTTGGGACCGGGGACTTGACGCAACCATAAGGTTGCTATAGATTAATGGCAATCGGATGGTTGCTATATACCGAGGAATTATCCGACGCTGCCGGGACCGGCCAGCCGGCTCGATCGCGTCTCGGCGATCACACAAGCACACGCAGATACGCACGACCGGGCTGCCGCAGTCCGCGGACGACCCGCCCTACCTAGGAGGATTCATGACAATCGCCGACAAGACAGTGCTGGTGACCGGGGCCAACCGCGGCATCGGGCAGGCGCTGGTCGCCGAAGCCCTCTCCAGAGGCGCGAGGCGGGTGTATGCCGGTACGCGCCAGCCCCTGGCCCATACTTCTGAGCGCGTCACGCCGCTGACCCTGGACGTGACCAGCGCGGCGCAGATTCAGGCAGCTGCCGGGCGGGTCGGGTCTCTCGATATCCTCATCAACAACGCCGGCGTGGCGCTTTACGACGACCTCAGTGATCGTGCCGCGCTCGAACAGCACCTCGCCGTTAACCTGTTCGGCACATATGGCGTGACCCAGGCCTTCCTGCCATTGCTGGCTAAGTCCCGGGGAGCCATCGTCAACAACGTGTCGATGATGGCCATCGCCCCCTTGCCGCTCACTCCGGCCTACGCGATCTCCAAGGCGGCCGCCTTCAACCTGACCCAATCGCTGCGCGCTCTTCTGGCCGGCCGGGGCGTGCGGGTCCATGCGGTCCTGACCGGCCCCACGGACACCGATATGACCCGGGGCTTCGACATACCGAAGGCCTCTGCGGACTCTGTCGCCCGAGCCATCTTCGACGGAGTGGAGAACGGGGAGGAGGACATCTTTCCCGATCCCATGTCGCAGTCCATGGCCGAGAGCTGGCGCGGCGGTGCGGCCAAGGCGCTCGAGCGGCAGAATACGGCGCTCCTGGAAGCAGCGTCCGTCGCGTCATAGGCAAGCGGGCGGCCACCGCCGTGCTCATGCCGGCGTGTCGGAACCATATGGCCGGCGGTGGCCGTGCCGCCCGATGCAGTGGGGATCGACGTGAATCCCCGAAGGAACGGACTCGATTGACGGAGGAGCCGATGGAGCTTCTGCAGCTAGTGCGGGAGAGATCCGCCGCCGTGACGGGCGCCGGGACAGCCGCGACGGCAGCCGCGCTGACAGCGACGCTCGGCCTGGCCGCCGCATCCTGGGTCGTCGCGATCCGGCAGATGAACGGGATGGACATGGGCGTTGCGACACGGCTCGGTTCGTTCGGGTTCTTCGCCGCCGTCTGGGTGTCGATGATGGCGGCGATGATGCTGCCGGGCGCGGCTCCGGCAGTGGTGAGGCGCGCGCATGCCGGTGATGGCGTGCGCGCCGTGCCGCTATTCGTCGGGTCGTACCTGGCCGTCTGGGCGCTTGTGGGTGTCGCCGTGTACTTGTTGTACCGGCCGCACGGGTCTACCGTCGCCGGCGCGTTGGTGATCGCGGCGGGTGTCTATGAGTTCACGCCGGTCAAGCAGCACTTCCGCCGGCGCTGCCGGGAGAGCGTCCGCTCTGGATTCGCCTTCGGGCTCTGCTGCGTCGGCTCGAGCATCGGGCTGATGCTGATGCTGATGGCGCTGAGCGTCATGAGCATCACCTGGATGGCCGTGATCACCGTCCTGGTCCTGGCCCAGAAGCTGCTTCCCGCCAGAGCCGCCCTCGATGTGCCGCTGGCGCTGACCATCACCGGACTTGGAGTCCTGATCGTTGTCGCTCCCGCGTCGGTTCCCGGGCTCATGCCGCCGATGTGAGACCGCACCGGCGGCGCGGCGGCCCTGCTGCTGGCTGGCAGCGGCCCCACCGACCGGAACGGGGACAACGCCGCGGCCGGCCTCGAGCCGCATACCCTGCAGCTGATCGCCGGGGTCCTCGGCCGGTCGGGCATCATGACCCTGCGGTTCGACAAGTGTACTTCAGCGGCCAGACCGGCGGCGGCGCGTTCGCCGGCCATCCGTCAGCCATCGGCCTCTTCGTGCGCAGCGATAACGCGGTCTACCCGCCGGACGTGGCGGCCAGGCTGCCGCACGGCACCCGCGTCCTGGTCACCGAGGGCACCGATGACCTCAACGTCCCGCCGAGCACGATCACGCCGCTAGTGCGCGCGCTGGCCGCGGCGGGAACGACCGGGCCTGGGTTGCGCCTGCTCAGCGGCGTCAACCACCTCCTGCGCTCGCCGGGCAACAACCAGGTCCTCGCCCCGTCGGTGGTGGCCGCCCTGCAAGCCTGGGCCCGGCCGTACGGGCCGTGACCCGGGCCCGCTGGCCGGGCCCCTCACCCACCGACATTCCAGGCACCCGCACAGTGGTCTCAATCATCTGTCCGGCTCGCCGAGCTCGGGCAGCAACCGGGCCAGCCCCCGCGTGGTCCGGCCATACAGGTAGCTGGCGATGGATGGGCAGTCACGGCCGCCTCAGGCGGCGTGATGGGCGGCGCCCGCCTCGCTGACCGCCTGGCCGCCGGTCGGCTCGCCGTGGAACGACCCGTCCGCGTAGTCGGGGATGGCGAGCGGCACGAGCACGTCGGCCGCCTCCGGCAGGTGGCGCTCGCGGCGACGGCCCCGGGCCGCCATCTTGGCGAGATGGGCCTGACGCGCCTGCGCCCGCATCTCGCGTCCGCGCTGGGCGGATAGTTCCCGCAGAATCTCGGGATGCATGGTTCCTCCTCGGCCCGGGGAACCTCGTCTGGTTCCCCACATCCTCAAGACTCGCGGTAAGGCCCCACCCCCCACATCGGACGAATGCCTTATCTTCCGGTGCCAGAAAGGCCTCAGCCAAGCTAAGCCGCCCAGCATCGGCATAAGCCGCCTTAGCCCAGCTCAGGAGGGTGATACGAATGGACGTTGGGCCGGACCCAGGACCGGGGGCGGTCCGGGCCTACCAGCCGGTCAGGGTGAGGTCGAAGCTGTACCGCGAAGCGCGGTAGACGTGGTGGCCGTGCTCCACCGCCCGTCCCTGGTCGTCGTAAGCCGAACGTTCCATGGTCAGCAGCGGCGCTCCCTTGGTCTCGCCGAGCGCGCGCGCCTCGGCCGCGGTCGCGGCCCGCGCCCCGATGGCCTGCTTGGCGATGCGCAGGCTGATGCCGTTCGCCCGGAACAGGTTGTACAGTCCCTGGATCTCCAGGTTCGCCGGGGCGAGGCGCATCAGGTGCGCCGGGACGTGGTTGCGCATCAGCGCGAGCGGCTCGGCGTCGGCGTAGCGCAGCCGCTCGAACACGTACACCGGCGTCCCGGCCGGGATGCCGAGCGTGGCCGCGAGCGCGTCGGGCGCGGGCTCGGTCCGGAAGCTGACCACCGTGGTGGACGGTTTCCGGCCGGTCTTGGCCAGGTCGTCGTAGAGGCTGGTCAGCTCGACCTGGCGGGTGACCTTCGCCTGCACGACCTGGGTCCCGATCCCGCGCTTGCGGACCAGCAGTCCGCGGCCCACCAGGTACTCGATGGCCTTGCGCATCGTCGGCCGGGACAGGCCGAGCTGGTCGGCCAGGTCGGTCTCGTTCTCCAGCCGCGTGCCCATCGGCAGCTCGCCGGACTCGATCATCTGCTCCAGGTGCTGCGCGACCTGGAAGTAGAGCGGGACCGGACTGCTGCGGTCGACCCGGATGGGCATGGCGGCACGGTTCACGGGCGGGGCTCTCCCGGTGGTCAATTCGATAACGATCAGATTATGTCACCAGCTCATCAGGTTGCTAGTAGCTCAAGACGTAAATATGTCTAGACATACTCTTGACCTGACCGAAACGCGGACGTAAAAACGTAGCAATACCCGATTTTCCGGCGCGAACCTCCACGAGAGGGAGGCCGACCCGATGCGCACCCGACCCTCCGGCTCCGACTTCGAGGTGCTCACCATGGGCCGGATCGGCGTGGACATCTATCCGAAGCAGGTCGGCGTGCCCCTGGACGAGGTGCTGAGCTTCGCCAAGTTTCTGGGCGGCAGTGCCACCAACGTGGCGGTGGCGGCGGCCAGGTACGGACGGCGCGCGGCGGTCATCAGCCGCACCGGCGACGACCCGTTCGGCCGGTTCATCCACACCGCGCTGCGCGGCTACGACGTCGATGACCGCTACGTCACCGCGGTGAAGGACCTGCCCACCCCGGTGACGTTCTGCGAGATCTTCCCGCCGGATGACTTCCCGCTGTACTTCTACCGCTGGCCGAAGGCACCGGACCTGGAGATCTACCGCGAGGAACTGGACACCGGCGCCATCGAGGCGGCGGGCGTGTTCTGGGTGACCGTCACCGGGCTGTCCCAGGAACCGAGTCGCACCGCCACGCTCGCCGCCCTGGAGGCCAGGAACCACCGGGACATCACCGTCCTGGACCTGGACTACCGGCCGATGTTCTGGCCGTCCCGGGAGGAAGCCCGCCGCCGGGTGCGGCAGGCACTGCCGCACGTGACCGTGGCGGTGGGCAACCTCGACGAGTGCGAGACAGCGGTGGGGGAGCGGGAGCCGCTGGCCGCGGCGCAGGCCCTGCACGAATTCGGCGTCAAGCTCGCGGTCGTCAAGCAGGGCCCCAAGGGAGTCCTCGCCCATGACGGCAACACCGCGACCGAGGTGCCGCCGGTGCCGGTCAACGTCCTGAACGGCCTCGGCGCCGGCGACGCGTTCGGCGGGGCGCTGTGCCACGGGCTGCTGGCCGGCTGGGACATCGAGCGCGTGATGCGCTTCGCGAACGCCGCCGGGGCCATCGTGGCGTCGCGGCTCGCCTGCTCCGACGCCATGCCCACGGCGGCCGAGGTGGACGGGCTCCTGGCTGACGGATCACGGGAGGCTACCAGTGCGTGACCAGCTCAAGGCCATCCTGGCGGCGCGCACCCGCCGCCCGCAGGCCATCGCCGAGGCGGCCGCGCGGCGCCGGCGCCGCGCCGACCTGCTCGGCGAGGACAACCAGCTGTTCATCATCGCCGCCGATCACCCGGCGCGCGGCGCGCTGCGGGTCGGGGACCGGCCGATGGCCATGTCCGACCGGGCGGACCTGCTCGAACGGATGTCGGTCGCGTTGTCCAGGCCCGGCGTCGACGGTGTGCTCGGCACCGCGGACATCATCGAGGACTTGCTGCTGCTCGACGCGCTCGATGACAAGGTGGTCATCGGCTCGATGAACCGGGGCGGCCTGGCCGGGACCGTCTTTGAGATCGACGACCGGTTCACCGGGTACGACGCGGCCACGATCGCCCGGATGGGTTTCGACGGCGGGAAGATGCTGTTCCGCATCGACCCGAAGGATCCCGCCACCGCCGCCACCATGGAGGCCTGCGCCCGGGCGGTCAGCGACCTCGCGTCGCACGCCCTGATGGCGATGGTCGAGCCGTTCATCTCGCACCAGGTCGACGGCCGGGTGCGCAACGACCTGTCACCGGAGGCGGTGATCCGGTCCATCGTGGTCGCCGCGGGCCTGGGCAACACGTCCGCCTACACCTGGCTCAAGGTGCCGGTGGTGGACGACATGGAACGGGTGCTGGCCGCGTCCACACTGCCCGCCCTGCTGCTCGGCGGTGAGGTCAGCGCCGACCAGAATGCCGCCTTCGACCGCTGGCACAAGGCGCTGCAGATGCCGTCCGTGCACGGCCTCGTGGTAGGCCGGACGCTGCTGTTCCCGCCCGACGACGACGTGGCCGGCGCGGTCGACACCGCCGTCGGCCTGCTGCGGGGGTGAGGCAGTGGACGACAAGCTCTATCTCCGGCAGGGCACCAGCGGCGACGGTGCCTTCTCCCTCGTGGTGACCCCCGAGCGGGCCGGCTGGACCTACAGCGGCCTGAAGGTCCTGACCCTGCCGGCCGGGGGGACGCACAGCTGGCCCACCGGCGAGGATGAGATCCTGGTCCTGCCGCTGGCCGGATCCGCCGCGGTGACCTGCGAGGGCCAGAGGTTCGAACTGCAGGGACGGCGCAGCGTGTTCTCCCGCGTCAGCGACTTCTGTTACGCGCCGCGCGACGCGACCGTGACGGTGACGTCGCAGGACGGCGGCGTGTTCGCCATTCCGTCGGCCCGGTGCGCGAACCGGCTGCCGCCGCGTTACGGCCCGGCGCAGGACGTGCCGGTGGAACTGCGCGGGGCCGGCCAGGCCAGCCGGCAGGTCAACAACTTCTGCTCACCCGAGGCGTTCGACTGCGACAAGCTCATCGCGGTCGAGGTGCTCACGCCGGGCGGGAACTGGTCCTCCTACCCGCCGCACAAGCACGACGAGACGCGCGCGGACGAAGCCGAACTCGAGGAGATCTACTACTTCGAGTCCCAGGGCCTGGCCTACCAGCGGGTCTACGGCACGCCCGGCCGCCCCGTCGACGTGCTGGCCGAGGTCCGCACCGGCGACGTGGTGCTCATCCCGCACGGCTGGCACGGACCGTCGATGGCCCCGCCCGGCTACGACCTGTACTACCTCAACGTCATGGCGGGCCCGGCGGCGATGCGCGCCTGGCGGTTCTGCGACGACCCCGCCCACGCCTGGATCCGCGGCACCTGGACGGACCAGGAGATCGACCCGCGGCTGCCCCTGACCTCGGCAACTGAGTCCTCAGCAAGGGAGAGATAGCCATGCGCACCGGCGTCGCGGTTCTGGGACCGGATCAGCCGGCCCGAGCAGCTGCCGCCGGCGCTGCTGGCCGCGATGCGGGTACTCACCGACCCGGCCGAGACCGGCGCGGTGACCCTGGCCCTCCCGCAGGACGTGCAGGCCGAGGCGTACGACTGGCCCGCAGGCCTTTTACCGAACGGACCTGGTACGTGCCCCGGCCACTGCCCGAGCCCGCCGCCCTGAGCCGCGCGGCCGAGGTGCTCAGGTCCGCGCGCCGGCCGCTTGTCATCGCGGGCGGGGGCGTCATCTACTCCGAGGCCAGCGACGCCCTGCGACGCTTCGCCGAGGCCACCGGCATCCCGGTGTCCGATACCCGGGCGGGCAAGGGCGCGCCTGGCCTGGGATCACCCGTGCGCCGTCGGCGGTGTCGGCGCGACCCAGGAACACAGCCTGCGCAGTCAACCCGTGCGAATACCCGAATACACTGGACGTGGTCACCTGCTCCGGTGACACATCCCAGACCCAGACGAACGAGAATCCCGCATGCCCGTACCGCAGACGCAGGCCGCCCCGGGCGCCATCGCGACCAGGGACGACCTGCGCAACGTCGCCATCGTCGCGCACGTTGACCACGGCAAGACCACCCTGGTGGACGCGATGCTGTGGCAGTCAGGCGCGTTCCGCGCGAACGCGCACGTGGCCGAGCGGGTGATGGATTCCGGTGACCTGGAGCGGGAAAAGGGCATCACGATCCTGGCCAAGAACACCGCGGTGAGCCACGGCGGGCTGACCATCAACATCGTGGACACGCCGGGCCACGCCGACTTCGGCGGCGAGGTGGAGCGCGGCCTGTCCATGGTCGACGGCGTGCTGCTGCTCGTGGACGCGAGCGAGGGGCCGCTGCCGCAGACCAGGTTCGTGCTGCGCAAGACGCTGGAGGCCGGGCTGCCGGTGATCCTGGTGGTCAACAAGGTGGACCGGCCGGACGCGCGGATCGCCGAGGTGGTGGACGCCTGCTACGAGCTGTTCATCGACCTGGACGCGAGCGAGGAGCAGATCGAGTTCCCGATCGTGTACGCCGCAGCGCGGGCTGGACGGGCCTCGCTGAGGAGGCCCGCGGATGGCGAGATGCCCGATTCGCCGGACCTGGAGCCGTTGTTCGCCGCGCTGAGGGCCACCGTCCCGGCCCCCGCGTACGTGGTGGGCGCGCCGCTGCAGGCGCACGTGACCAACCTGGACGCCTCGTCCTACCTGGGCCGCATCGCGCTGTGCCGGATCCGCAACGGCACCATCTCGCGCGGCCAGCAGGCCGCCTGGTGCCGCCGGGACTCCTCGATAGAAAAGGTCAAGATCTCGGAGCTCTACCTGACCGAGGCGCTCGACCGGGTGCAGGCCGACACCGCGGGGCCCGGGGACATCGTGGCGATCGCCGGCATCCCGGACATCATGATCGGGGAGACACTGGCCGACGTGGACAACCCGCGGCCGCTGCCGCTCATCACGGTGGACGAGCCCGCCATCTCGATGACGATCGGCGTGAACACCTCACCGCTGGCCGGCCGCCAGGCGGGGTCCAAGGTCACCGCGCGCCTGGTCCGTGACCGGCTGAACCGTGAGCTGGTCGGCAACGTGTCGCTCGACGTGCTGCCCACTGAGCGGCCGGACACCTGGGAGGTTCGCGGCCGCGGTGAGCTGGCGCTGGCCGTGCTGGTCGAGACGATGCGGCGGGAGGGTTACGAGCTGACCGTGGGACGGCCCGCCGCCGTCACCCGGGACGTGGACGGGGCCGTCTTCGAGCCGGTAGAGCGGCTCTCGGTGGACGTGCCCGAGGAGTACCTGGGCACGGTCACCTCGCTGATTTCAGTGCGGCGCGGCCGGATGGAGTCGATGACCAACCACGGCACCGGCTGGGTCAGGCTTGAGTTCATCGTGCCCGCCCGGGGCCTCATCGGCTTCCGCACCCAGTTCCTGACCGAGACCCGCGGCACCGGGATCGCGCACCACGTGTTCGAGGGGCACGAGCCGTGGGCGGGCGCCATGCGGGGCCGCGCGACCGGCTCGCTGGTCGCCGACCGGTCCGGCAGCGCGGCCGCGTACGCGATGTTCAACCTGCAGGAGCGCGGTTCGCTGTTCCTCACTCCCGGCACCGAGGTGTACGAGGGCATGATCGTCGGGGAGAACTCCAGGCCTGACGACATGGACGTGAACATCACCCGCGAACGCAAGGTCACCAACGTGCGCCAGTCCACCGGCGAGGAGCTCGAGCGGCTGGTGCCGCCGCGGCTGCTCAGCCTGGAGCAGGCGCTCGAGTTCTGCGCCGACGACGAGTGCGTGGAAGTGACCGGTTCCGCCGTGCGCCTGCGCAAGACCATCCTCGACGCCAAGGAGCGCGGCCGCGCCCGCGGTCGCGCCTCCCGCGCTACCTGAGCCGCCGGAGAGCTTACGGGGAGCTGGGTCCGGTCGCGGCGGAGCCGGTCGAGAACGTCGCCGGGGTTGTCCGCCGCGACCCGGATCATCGCGCGGACCGCGTTGGCCAGCGATACCCGCGGCACGTCGAGCGTCACCGCCGCCGAATCCGCCCACGCTGTCAGTTGCCGGTAGAGCTCCGGGCTCAGATCCAGGGTGATCCTCACCGGCTTGGACCTGATCGCGGTGCGGCCCGCGGGGCGCGCGTCTGAGACCGCGCGCCGGGCCGCCGCGGCGGCCATCTGGGCTTTCCGCTGTTCCCGCTGACTGGTCATGATCGCACCGAGCATAGGGGAGCGCACCGGTCGATGAGATCCCGGGCCACCTGGCGCCAGACGTCGGAGCCGGTCTGCTTGATCGGCATGCCGAAACTCTGGGCGTACACCTCAAGCCGCGGCACTGCGGTGGTAAGCACATCGAAGCCGAGGCCTTCCAGCACCTCCCTGGCGTCGGATGTGGAATGCGCCCGTGCGATGCAGCGATTCAGCAGGATGGCGGAGCGGGCGGGCTGGTCGCGGATCGCCCCGATCTCGGCGATCTCGTCCCGCACCGGCGTGGTGCGGTTGATCTCGATCGGGCTCGGCGCGCACGGGATGAGGATCTCGTCGGCGTACCGCAGCGCCGACCTGGCGATGCCGGCGTGGTCCTCGAGCTGCGGCGCGTCGATGATCACTACGTCGTCCGCCTGGGCGATCTCGGGCACGCGGCGGTGCAGTTCGCGCGAGGGCAACGCCACGATCCGGAACGGGAAGGCCGCCTCGGGCGCCGCGAGGTGCGGGTCCATGGCGGCGAGATCGGACCACTCCAGCGCGCTGCCCGACGGGTCCGCGTCCACGAGCAGAACGCTGTTCCCGGCCTGTGCGAAAACGTGGGCCAGCCAGACCGCTGATGTGGTCTTCCCCGTGCCCGGCTTCAGGTTGGCCAGGGCGAGGCTAAGCCCTGTCATCCACGCATTATCGCAGCGCCTGCGGCATTTCGGTAGCCGATCGCCGACCTGGAGGTCCACAGCATGTGGACAGTTACGGCTTGTTACCCCGCGATGGCGGCGAGCTGGGCCTTGACCTGCGCTGCCGACGGGTTGGTCAGCGCGGTGCCGTCAGGGAATAGGACGGTGGGCACGGTCTGGTTGCCGCCGTTCACCGCCATCACGAACTCGGCCGCGGCCTCGTCGCGCTCGATGTCGACTTCGGCGATCTCGATCCCGGCCCGGGCTAGCTGGCTCTTCAGGTTCCGGCAGAAACCGCACCATGTGGTGGTGTACATCGTGAGCTGGCCGGGCACCCGCCGCCTCCTCGAGATTGGTTGAGAATTCCAGGTTCTTGTAACACCGGCCGGGCCGGTTGCGTTCCCGGGTACGGCAGGATATGGGAAGGGGGAGGGGAGATGGGTGGCGGTGACAGACGTGACGCTCGGCACCTCCGAGGCGCTGCTGGCCGGGCTCGACCCGGAACAGCGTGAGGTGGCCCTGGCCACCCGCGGGCCGGTCTGCGTGCTGGCCGGCGCGGGCACCGGCAAGACCCGGGCCATCACCTACCGGATCGCGTACGCGGCCTCGGCCGGCACGGTGAACCCGGCCCACGTGCTGGCCCTTACCTTCACCGTGCGGGCCGCCGGGGAACTGCGCGGCCGGCTCAGGCAGCTGGGTGCCACCGGGCTGGGCACCGGGCTGGTGCGGGCCTCCACGTTCCACGCGGCCGCGCTGCGCCAGCTCAACTACTTCTGGCCGCGGGTCATCGGCGGCCGGCCACCGCGGCTGATCGACGCCAAGGCCAGCCTGGTCCGGGAGGCGGCCAAGCGGGTCGGCGTCCGGCTCGCGGGTGCGGGCTGGGGCCTGGGCGGGGGAGGGCTGGCCGACGCCGCCGCCGAGATCGAGTGGGCCAAGGTCACCCAGGTCCGCCCGGACGGGTACGCGGCCGCCGCGGCCGCCGCGGGCCGCTCGCCCGCGGCGGGGGCGGACAACCTGGCCGCGGTTTACGCCGCCTACGAGGAACTGCGGCGGGAACGGCACCTGATCGACTTCGAGTCGGTGCTCGAGCTGACCGCCGCCATCCTGATCGACAGCCAGGCCGCGGCGGACCAGGTGCGCGACACGTTCCGGCACTTCGTCGTCGACGAGTACCAGGACGTGAACCCGCTGCAGAAGCTGCTGCTCGACGCGTGGCTCGGCGATCGCGACGACCTGTGCGTGGTCGGCGATCCGCACCAGGTGATCTACTCCTTCACCGGGGCCACCCCGTCCTACCTGACCGGTTTCACCGCGGAGTTTCCCGGCGCGACCGTGGTCCGGCTGGTGCGGGACTACCGGTCCACGCCGCAGGTGGTGGCGGTGGCCAACCAGCTGGTCCGGCCAGGGGGGTACGGGGGGGCGGGCAGCCCCCCCGTGAGCGGGGGGGGCTGGGGGGGTCGTCCCCCCCAGGGGAACACAGCTGATGGCCCAGCGCCCGCCCGGCCCCCGGCCGGTGCTCACCGAGTATCCCGACGACACCGCGGAGGCGGCCGGGCTGGCGGTCCAGGTCCAGGCGCTGCGGGCGGCCGGGGTGCCGGTCAGGGAGATCGCGGTGCTGGTCCGGGTCAACGCCGACACCGAGCGGTTCGAGCTGGCCCTCGCCGAAGCCGGCGTGCCGTACGTGGTCCGCGGCGCCGAGCGATTCTACGAACGGCCCGTGGTGCGTCAGGCGCTGGTGCTGCTGCGCGGGGCGGCCCGGGGAGAGGCAGCAGCCGATCCCGGTCCCGGCGGCGGGGACTCGCTGCCGTCCTCGGTCCGGCACGTGCTGACCGGGATCGGCCTCACCCCGAACACCCCGAACACCCCGAACACCCCGGCTACCCCGGGACTCGCCGGGTCGGCCCCAGGACCCGCCGGCGGAGTAAAGGCCCGCGAGAACTGGGAGTCGCTCGCCGCGATCGCCCAGCTCGCCGACGACATGCACGCCGCGCGGCCGGAGGCGACGCTGACCGACTTCTCGGCCGAGCTGACCCAGCGGGCCGAGCTGGGACACGCGCCGGCCGTCGACGGGGTGACGCTCGCGTCCATGCACGCGGCCAAGGGTCTTGAGTGGGACGCGGTGCTGCTGCCCGGCCTGGTCGACGGGCTCATGCCCATCGTGCACGCCAGGACGACCGACGCGATCGAGGAGGAGAGGCGGCTACTGTATGTGGCGGTGACCAGGGCGCGTGAGCACCTGTACCTGTCCTGGTCGTCGGCCCGGGCGCCCGGGGCCCGGGCCCGCGGCACGGCGCGACCCCGGTCGCGCTTCCTCGATGACATCCGGCTAGGCCGGTGACGAATTGAGGCTCCATGACTAAGGCGCTGGGCCGGCTTCTCGACCTGCTCGACCTGGAACAGGTCGAGATGAACATCTTCCGCGGCCGCAGTCCCGATGAGCGCAGGCAGCGGGTGTTCGGCGGTCAGGTGGCCGGGCAGGCGCTGGTCGCCGCGGGCCGGACCGTCCCTGCGGACCGCCCGGTGCACTCCCTGCACGCGTACTTCATCCGGCCGGGTGACCCGGCGGTGCCGATCGTGTACACGGTCGACCGGGTGCGGGACGGGCGGTCCTTCACCACCCGCCGGGTCTCGGCGATACAGCACGGCAAGACGATCTTCACCCTGTCCGCGTCCTTCCATCACCCGGAACCTGGAGTCGAGCACGCCGACCCGATGCCCGATGTGCCGCCGCCGGAGATGGTCGAGCGGACGTCGGACCGGCTGGCCCGGCTGCTGGGGCAGCTCCCGCCCCAGATGGCTGACAATCCGATCGACCTGCGGTCGGTCGGCCCGCTGTCGGTGGAGGCCGAGCGGGATCCCCTCCTGCGGACCACCAGGAATCTCGTCTGGCTGCGGGTGGACGGGGAGCTGCCCGACGACCCGCTGCTGCACGTGTGCCTGATGACCTACGCCTCCGACATGACGCTGCTTGATTCGGTGCTCATCGGGCACGGGCTGTCCTGGGTGGACGGCCGCACGTCCGGCGCGAGCCTGGATCACGCCATGTGGTTCCACCGGCCGTTCCGGGCCGACCGGTGGCTGCTGTACGTGCAGGATTCGCCGGTGGCGTTCGGCGCCCGCGGCCTGGCGCACGGCGAGGTGTACACCGCCGAAGGCGAGCTCGTGGTGTCGGTCATGCAAGAGGGACTGATCCGGGCCTCCCCGCGCTCGCCCGCCAGCTGAACGCTGCTGGTCAGCCGGGACTGGTCTCAGCAGGCTCAGGAAAAACTAAAATCGCAGGTCAAAAAAGTGTTGCCCGCTTACCTGCATCGCCGCGGTGATGCAAGTGGTTCCGCGGTGGCTGCATTTACGGTTTGCGGGCGTGCTTCACTGTGCCCCTTTGCCCAGCAGCTGACCCGCCGGGACCGGCTGGCCGCCTGCGCGCGGCCAGCGTGCCCAGCCGGGGTGCCGGGCCGACCGGGGCACGGCCGAGAGCGCGCCGATTGTCGCGCAGCGCGACGTCCTGGGCAATGCCGAGCGCGCCTAAACATCACCATGAACCGGAACCGCGCCCGTCCCTTTTGCCCTGGTTTTCGGACGCCACCACCTCGCCCCGTACCGGGGCAGGCGCCGTCTCCCGGGGGGGCCGATAGCCGCGATGCACCGGCTGTGTGTATGCATGCTGTACCGTCGCGAGCAGCCACAGTGCGGTCGCGCCAACCACAAGGACCGCAAGTGCAACCGGGCTGCCGGTGATCAACCCGATCACCGCGGCGATCAGCGCGACGTGGCTGAGCACGGTCGCGACCGGGCCGATATCCCGCGCCGACTGCGACCGATTTGTGGCAAGCGATTGCAGAGCCCATGCACCGATTCCCAAGACCAGCACTATGGCAGTCGTACCCCGCGCGCTGGAGATCAGCCATCGGTTCGTTCCGCTGAGGAATACCGTGTAAACGCCGACGATCAAGCCTGTCAAGACTGTCGCGGTCGCGTACATTACTGTCCGCCTCATTGTCCGCACCTCGCTTCCAACACCAAACGAAAGGTGCCGTAATCAGCATCGCGTAGCAGATGACGATATTTGCCAGTACTGAAGGTCCCTGTCACAAGGCCGTTGGTCCTCAGTTGCATTGGCAGTAAGTGATCGTCGAACGGGCGAGCTTCCGTTGTATCGAGGGCTGAGTCGGCTCGCTCCCGTCCTCCTGACAGGTGCCGGGAAGATCACTGCTTAAGGGTGGCGCTTGTGCCATCGCGGCAGCACCGCGCCGTAGGGGCCTACGCGACGAAGGGGCTAACTGCGGCTTCACTGATGGTGACCGTGACCGGGCGGGCCGGACACCGGGCGGGAGGTACCTGGCGCCTGTCCCCGCCCGCACCCGGCAGCGGCCCCTGGACGCGGCCCCTGGCGGCGGGGTTCCCGGCCGCCGGCTGGGCGCCGGTAAGCTCGGCGAGCTTGTCGAGCAGCGCGCCGATAGCTTCGACGCTTACGCCCCTGCGCAACCGGTGCGGCACAGCGGCGTGATCGTCGCGGCTGACATCGTGCCGACGTCATAGGGGAGGGAGATGGTCCAGATGGGTCTGATCAGGAAGACAGCATCACTGTCCACGCTCGGCGGGGTCAAGTACACCTGGGGTTATCGTCGCCAGAACGGGCGGAAAACCAGCGGTCGCCAGCGGTCACTCACGGGCAACCCGAACGGCCTCCGACCTGGGCATGTGCAGGTTGACTACCTCGCTGTCGCCGGTCACGGTGCCACGTCTCCTTCCATTTATCGCTGGGCTTCCAGCGGCCCGTCCCGGTCACCGTGAGCAGCTCGCCGCCCGGCCCCCGGCGACCCAGACGCGCCGCTCGGCGGACTGCCGCCAGGTGACGGCGGCGGTCATCGCCGATCACCCCGCAGCCGCTCCAGCAGCTCGTCAGCCCGCGCGGCGCTGGCGTCATCGGCGGCCCTCCCAGATGGCCAGCCACGCGCCCAGGTCGTCAAACGCGGCTGCGGAGCGCGGTCAGTGGAGCGTCGTAGGCGTCCTGGCCGGTCACCGTGACCGCCCCCCGCCGGGACCAATTTCCGGGAGCAACTGGCGGTAAAACGCCTGGCTACGCGGTGGTACGCAGTAGAGGACTTCCGCAGGTCGCGTAACACGCGGAATAATTCGGTTGACCGCCGTAGAGGACTCAGATGTAAGCTTTCTACATGTCCGTGGGCTAGCTGTCGATACCCCTGGAGGGAGGTGCCCGACGTGACGAACATCAACTCAGCCGTTCTGCCCGAACTGAACTGGGCCTCGCGCATGGGTGCTTCCAGCCTGCCGTCGGTCAGCTTCCTGGGCACGAGTGTGCCCGCCGCCGGGCCGTCCACCGCCCTGCTGCCTGTCCCTGCCGCTCGCGCGCTCCCGCGTGTCCGGGGCAAGGTCGCGGTCTCGGCCACGTCGGCGCAGCAGGACGCCGTTACGGCACTGCTTGGCCAGGCGAATATCCACAACTACATGACCAGCGTCTCCGCCACTGGTGAGGGCGCATCGGGTCCACCTCGAGATAGCGAACCGGTCTAGCCAGACCGGCCAGAACTCCCCTCGAGGCCGCGGACCCGCACACAGGGTCCGCGGCCTAGTCATTTGCAAGGCCTAGGTCCCCAAGACGGGCGAGAAATCGCGTGATGACAACTAGGACCGGCAAGCGAGAGGGGATGGCACCGATGCAGTGGCGCGATGCCACCGTCAGCGGGACGGGCGCAACGGGGTTCGAGGCGCCCGGATCCATGACGGCGCGGCAGGAGCCAGACGTCAGGCAGGTATTCGATCAGGTCGGCATTGTCGCGGTGGCTGGTTCGGCGACCGCGCTCCCGGTGGGCCTGGATCTTCCGTGCACGGAGGACCCGGAGCTGTTCTTCGCCGAGTCTCCGGAGGACGTGGAGACCGCCAAGGCGATGTGCCGGGACTGCAAGGCCAGGCTGGCCTGCCTAACCGGTGCGCTCGAGCGCAGGGAGCCCTGGGGTGTCTGGGGTGGCGAGTTGCTGATGCGCGGCGCGATCGTGCCGCGTAAGCGCCCCCGCGGGCGTCCTCGTAAGACCGAAGTGGCCGCTTAACCCGAGCCACGCCAGCCAGACGGCCGCGCGGCGAACAAGAGCCGCGCGGCCGCGTGCCGCACACAATGCACACAATGCACACAACGCACATCATGGAGTGGTCAGTTATGTATGTCATGGAACAGCTCGTGAGGGAGCGAACTCGCAGTTACCTAGGAGAAGCGGAGCGACTGCGGTACTCGCGCAGGCTGCGGACGCTCCGCCGGGCCACCCGGCTCGAACATCGGGCCGAACGCCGGATGATCCAGGCGTTGCGCCGCACCGCGGAACTTCGCAGCGCCCTGGAATCCGTTGATTACTGAGAAACCGCGGGAGCCCCGTTCGGGGGCTCCCGCGGTCCGCGTGTCCGCGGCATGGGTCCGCGTGTCCGCGGCATGCGCCGCTAAGCGCGGCCGTAGACGGGGATGGCCGCTCCCGAGATGAGCGCGGCGTCGTCGGAGACGAGGAAGGCGAGAACGGCGGCGAGCTCGGACGGCTTGGGCCATCGGTCGTGGTTCGCGCCGGGCATCGCCGCGCGGTTGGCCGGCGTATCGATGATGCTCGGCATGATGCAGTTGACCCGCACCCCGAGCTCGAGGCCCTCCGCGGCGGCCGCTTCCACCAGGCGCAGCACGCCGAGCTTGCTGACGCTGTAGGCGAAGCCATTCGCGCCCTTCTCGGCGGCGACCCGGCTGGAGACGTGCACGATCGTGCCGCCCCCCTGCGCGGCGATCAGCGGCATGGCGTGCTTGGTGGCGATCGTGGCGGTCACGAGGTTCAACTCGAGCTGCTTCCTGAGCACGGCGACATCGAGCCCGGACAACGGCTGCGGGGGACTGTATCCGCCGATGAGGTTGACCACCGCCTGGGGCGGCGGGACCGAGGCGAACGCCGCGGAGATGCTGGATTCGTCGAGTGCGTCTATCGTGACATAGTCCAGGTCTTCCTGCCGGTCCGCGTCCGCCGGCAGCCTTGCGTCGGCCACCGCCACCGACGCACCGTCCGAGCGGAACCGCTCGACGACCGACCGCCCGAGACCGCCCGTTCCGCCCAGCACGATGATCCTGCGCCCGGACAACGCGCGTACTGCCATATCCGCTCCCTCTTGCCGGTGCCCCGCTGACCGATCCTCCCATTGTGCCGTGTGTTCGTCCGCCGCGGCCTCGACGCGGGCCCCGTGATCGCTGCCCGCTGATACGCTAGGTGTGGTTAATCAGTAAAAAACGTTATATGATTTTACCATCCCTTGATGCTACCGCCGGAGGACATGAGATGACCGGTCTTGACTACGGGCTGTTCGACTGTGACACCCACTGCTATGAGACGCGTGACTCGTTCACCCGGTACCTGCCGGACAAGTGGCGGCAGCACGCGATCGCGCCGGTCCGGCTGCAGGACGGCACCGAGCGCATCCTGGCGGCGGACCGGATCGCGGTCTTCAACTCCGAGCAGGGCCTCGGCTTCGACCTCGCCTACCGGCCGGGCTCGCTGAAGGAGATGCTCCGCCAGATGGGGTCAGGCAATCCGGACGAGACCTACCAGCCGGAGCCGATGCGGCCGGAGTACCTCGACCGCGAGGCCCGGCTGAAGCTCATGGAGGCGCAAGGCGTGGAGCGGGCGGTGGTGTTCCCGTCGGCGATGGCACTGTCCGTGGAGAACTACGTGAAAAACGTGCCCGCCGTCTACGCCAACATTCACTCGTTCAACCGGTGGTTCGACGAGGAGTGGGGGTTCAGCCGGGGCGGGCAGATCTTCGCCCCCGCGCTGCTGTCCCTGGTCGACCGTGATCTCGCCGTCGCCGAGCTTGACTTCGTGCTCAGCCAGGGCGCCCGGCTCGTCCTGCTGCCCACCGGGCCCGCCTACGGGCGCTCGCCGGGCGACCCCTGGTTCGACCCCATCTGGTCGCGGCTGAATGAGGCGGGCGTGACGGTCGCCTTCCACATCATGGAGAACTGGTACAACGAGAACATCGCGGCGGCATGGGGACATGACCCGTGGCCCGGCTCCTGGCACATGTCCGCCTGGCAGTGGAACAACCTCTACGGGGAGCGGCCAATCCAGGACGCCCTGTCCGCGCTGATCTTCGACAACCTTTTCGGCCGGTTCCCGAACCTTAACGTGCTGGTCGCGGAGTTCGGCGCGTCCTGGGTGCCGCACTTTACCGAGCACATGGACAAGAGCCGCGGCATGGGCCGGAACGGCCCGTGGATCGGCGGCAAGCTGACCGAGCGGCCGAGCCGCATCTTCCGGCGGCACGTCCGCGTCGTCCCCTATCCGGAGGACGACATCGCGCGCATCGTCCGCGACCTGCCCGACGTGGACTGCCTGGTGATGGGTTCGGACTTCCCGCACGCCGAGGGCCTGGCCGAGCCGGCCGAGTTCGCCGGGCTGCTGGCCGGGCTGGCCGGGCCGCAGCAGCGCCAGATCCTCCGCGACAACGCGGCCAAGCTGTTCGGCACCGGCTGACCCCACGAAATCCCGTGGGCCAGCACAGCTCAGCCGCCCATGGACAGGCCGCCGTCCACGGTCAGCACCGAACCGGTGATGTAGCTAGCCTCGTCGGCCAGCAGGAAACGCACCGCGCAGGCCAGTTCGCGCGGATCGCCCCGGCGGCCCAGCGGGATCATCGCGCGGATCGCCTCCTGCGCCTCGGGCCGCATCGAGCTGGTCATCTCGGTCTCATAACACGCCCGGCACGACCAGGTTGACCGTGATGCCCTTGCGGGCCACCGCCCGGGCCAGCGATCGGGTCAGCCCGAGCAGCCCCGCCTTGGCCGCCCCGTAACCGGCCTCGACCGGGTTGCCCATGGCCGCGGTCACCGAGCCGATGTTCACGATCCGGCCGTATCCCTGCGCGGTCATCGGCGCGATGACGGCCTGGGCCAGGTGGAACGGGGCGGACAGGTTCACCCGCAGCGCCGCGTCCCATTGTTCTCGCGTCATCCTGCCCACGCTGCTCTCGATCAGCAGGCCGGCGTTGTTGACCAGGTAGTCCACCCGCCCCCGGTCCGCCACCAGCTCCGCGACCAGCCCTTGGCAGAACTCCGGGTCGCCGACGTCGCCGCGGTGCACGCTGACCGAGCCGCCCGCCGCGGTGAGCCGGCCAGCCAGCTCCCGGGCGGCGTCTTGGTTCCCGGCGTACACCGCGGCCACGTGCGTGCCGTCGGCGGCCAGCACCTCGCTGATGGCGGCACCGATGCCGCGGGTCCCGCCGGTGACGATGGCGACGCGCTCGGTCATGTGTGCTCCCCTCGCAGCGCGGCCCGCACCGCGTCCGCTCCCTCGATCGCGGCCTGCTCACTGCCCGGCACTGCCAGCCCTCCCGATCACAGTTATCATAGTGCTATTATTTAGCTCTTTAAAGGTTTTGTCGCTGATCCGAGGAGCGTTCGATGGACGATCTGCTGGTACGCGGTGGCCTCGTGGTGGACGGCACGGGCGCAGCCGCCCGCGCGGCGGACGTCAGGGTCCGCGACGGCCGGATCGCGGAGATCGGGCCCGGCCTGCGGCCGGACGGCGAGCGGGTGCTCGACGCGTCCGGCGGCTACGTCACGCCCGGATTCATCGACATCCACACGCATTTCGACCCCACGGTTTTCTGGGACCCGATGTGTGACCCGATGCCCCAGCACGGGGTCACGACCGTCCTGGTCGGGAACTGCTCGCTCTCGCTGGCCCCGGTCCGCCCCGGGCATCGCGAGAGCCTGCAGGAGCTGCTGTGCTACATCGAGGACCTGCCGGCCGACGTGCTCGACGTGTCCATTCCGTGGGGCTGGGAGAGCTACGGGGAGTATCTCTCCGCGGTGGAGAAGCTCGGCGGCTTCGCGGTCAACATGGCCGGGATGGTCGGGCACAACATGCTCCGCACGTACGTGATGGGCGAGGCGGCCTGGGATCGCCCGGCCACCGAACAGGAGCGGGCCAGGATCGCCGCGCTGCTCGACGACTCGCTGGCGGCCGGTGCCGCCGCCATGTCGACCTCGCTCGGCTTCGACGAGGATAGGGATAAGCGCCCTGTGCCCAGCCGCCAGGCCGACGACGCCGAACTTGCCGCGCTGCTCGACGTGCTGGCCAGGCACAACAAGTTCGTTCAGTTCATCCCGGCCGCCACCGGCCGGCAGATGCGCAGGGACGTGCAGCGGATGGCCGACCTGACCGGACCGCGCGGGGTGGTGAGTACCTGGATCGGCGTGTTCCACGATTCCGGATCACCCGGACTGGGCGCGGGGCATGCTCGACTTCGCCGGGCAGCTCCAGGCCCAGGGGGTGCCGAACTACCCGCAGGTCAGCCCGCGCACCCTGGACATCCACGTGAACTGGGACGGCGGCATGTCCTGGTTCGCCCTGGAGAACAGCTGGCACAAGATGGTCCAGGCGCCCCGGCCGGAGAAGGAGCCGATGCTGCGCGACCCGCGGTGGCGCGCCCTCGCCCGCTACGAATGGGACCGGGTCCCGCGGACGATGATCCCGCACAAGCATCCCGGCCGGATCCGCCTGGTCTCCGTCACCCGCCCGGAGAACGAGCGCTGGGTGGGCGCGACGCTGGCCGATCTCGTCGCCGACCGCGGCGGTCACCCGTCCGACGTGCTCGCCGACTGGCTTCTGGCCAACGACGCCGACGCCGGCATCGTCGGCGTGGGGGTGGCCAACTCCGACGCCGGCGGCGTGGCCGAGACCCTGACCCATCCGGCCTCGGTGATGGCCAACAGCGACGCGGGCGCGCACCTGCAGATGATGTGCGCCATCGGTGACACCACGCTGATGCTGACCCGGCACGTGCGGGAGCGCGGCGACCTGTCCATCGAGCAGGCCGTGTACCGGATGACCGGGCAGCTCGCGGAGTTGTTCGGGTTCAGCGGCCGGGGCCGGCTCACCGAGGGCGCCGCGGCCGACCTGGCCGTGTTCGGCCTGGATGAGCTCGACTGGGCGGCCGACGTCTTCGTCACCGACTTGCCTGAGGGCGCCCGGCGGCTGCGCCGTCCGGCGGGCGGCTACCGCTACACGGTCGTGGCCGGCGCCGTCGTCCAGCAAGACGGCGAGCTAACCGGGGCGCGCCCCGGCACCGTGCTGCGGGCCTAAAGGGTCATCCCCCCGGGTATGCCAGGGGAAGCCTGGTCCTGCCCGGCGAGCCAATCCTGATGCCGGGCGAAATGACCCCTATCGCGCAGTACCATCACCGCCTCGCCCCTGGCCAGCACCGCGCCGGTGCTGGCCAGGGTCATCTCCCCGGCGACGTACCAGCGATGGCCCTCGCGCCGCAGCGTCCAGGCGCGCGCGTGCAGCGGGCGTCCAACGGGCACCGGCTTGACGTAGGTAACCGAAAGCTGGCCGGTAACCGCGAGTTCCCCGTTCAGCACCGGCACGTGCCCGAGGACCTCGTTGAATACGCCGGCCGTCCAGCCGCCGTGGGCGACGTCGGGGCCGCCCTCGTTCTCCGGTCCGCAGACCAGGTGGGTGTGCACCGAGCCGTCCGGCTGCAGGTCCTCCCGGCCGAGCCCGAGCCGGCAGGACCCCAGGCGGCTGCACGCGCCGCACAACGCCACGGGTGAGGCCGGCTGAGGGGGAAACTGGAAATCCGACCCGGCCCAAGGGGAGGCGGCCATGAGAATCCCTTCGAGGTGCCAGCACGGCCCGTTACCCCGCCTGCCTGAGCAGGCCGGGGCTGGAGCCGCAGTCCCGATCCTAATATAGTTTAATTAATATCTGTTTAATCGAAATTGACCCGAGCGTTCAGGCTCGGGGCCACCCGGTACAGCGTCATGAAGACGCGAGAACCTCATCGAGGGCCTGGAGGAAGAGGTCGGCGTGTTCGTGCTGGAATACCAGGGGCGGCCGGATCTTGAGCACGTTTCCGGCCGGGCCGGTTGCGCTGAGCAGTATTCCCCGCTCACGCATCGCCTCGGTTACTGTGCGGGCTTTCCCGGCCGCTGGCCCGCGCGCCTCGTCTATCAGTTCGACGCCGAGCAGGAGGCCTTCGCCCCGGACGTCCCCGATCAGGGGGTGGCGTTCCGCGAGTGCCAGCAGGCCGTGGCGGAGGTAGGAGCCGACTTTCGCGGCGTTGGCCACCAGGCCCTCGTCCTCGATGACGGCCAGGACCGCGAGCGCGGCCGCGCAGGCGACCGGGTTGCCGCCGAAGGTGCTGAACAGCTCGACCTCCTCGGGTACGGCCTCGAGCAGCTGGGACCTGACTACGAGGGCGGCGACCGGGAAGCCGTTGCCCATCGGTTTGCCCATCACTACCATGTCGGGTGCGATCCCTGACGCCTGGAAGCTCCACAGGTGCGTCCCGGACCGGCCGTGACCGGCTTGCACTTCGTCGGCCACCACGAGCCCTCCAAGCGTCAGCGCCCGCCGGGCTGCTTCCCGCAGGTAGGTGGGAGGGGGCGACAGGATGCCGTCGGCGGTAAAGGCCGGATCCAGGTAGATAGCGGCGAAGCCGCGGTCGCCGAGCGCTCGGGCGGCGACATCGATGTGGGCGGCGTACCGCTGCACCCACCCGTCGTCTCCCCGGCGGTACGGGCCGCGGTACCCGTCAGGTGCCGGGATCGTCGCGACGTGGGCAGGGTGCTCCCCGTTGGCCCACTCCTCCGGGGACAGGGCGTGGGTGGCCTCGGTCAGCCCGTGGTAGGCGCAGGCGGTCACGACCGCGCCGGCCCGCCCGGTGGCCGCGCGGGCGATCCGCCAGGCGAGGTCGTTGGCCTCGCTACCGGAGTTCACGACCATGACGGCGTCCAGCTCCGGCGGCAGGGTGGATTGGAGCCGTTCGGCGAGCTCGACGATCGCTTCGTGCAGATAGCGGCTGTGGGTCGCGAGCAGCTGCTGCTGCTGCGTCACCGCCTGCACGACCCTTGGGTGGCTGTGCCCGACCACGGCCACGTTGTTGTAGCAGTCGAGGTACCGCCGGTCGTCGGGGTCGAACAGCCAGACACCCTCGCCGCGGACGAGATGCACCGGGCGGGAGTAGAACAGCGGCGATCGGGGCAGCGCCCGCCGGCGGCGCTCGAGCAGAGCACTGGTGGCAGACCTTCGGTAGGGAAGCCGGCGGCAGGCCTCGCGGAAACGCCGCGCGACGGCGTTTATCCCCATCGCCTCGATGGCATCGAGGAAGGCGCGGGCCCCCGGCTCGCCGCTCGCGGCGTATGCGGAGTTGTCCGGGTAGATCCCGCGCCGCCAGGCGGTGACAGTGACCTCCGTGGCAAGCCTGGCCGCGACCAGATCCGCGAGCAGCGCGGCCTCCTCGTCTTCGAGCGGCGTCACCGAGACGTAGCCGCCGATTATCGTGCCGGCCGCCTCGATGGCGTCGTCACGGCCGTGCAGCACATCGGCGACGGCGACGGCCAGATCGCAGACCAGCGGCGCATGGGTCATATCCCCGAAGTCCACGATCCCGCTGACCCGGAGGTCATCGCTGAACAGCACGTTGTCCAGGCTCATATCGCCGTGGATCACCTGCGCGCGAAGGCCGGGCAGCGCCGGCCCGACCCGGGCCTCGAACCGGTCCAGAACCGATTCCACCTGAACCCGGCGGTGGTGGTCCCAGACATGGGTGAGCAGCGGCCGGAGCTTGGGCAAGCGGGTGATATCCCACAAGATCTCGTAGTCGGCCGCGGGGTGGAAAAAGCCACGCAGCGCCCGCCCCAGACGGGCCGTGATCTGCCCATGGGACCAGATCGCCTCAGTGGTGAGCGCTGTGTTCGCAGCTACCTGCCCGGGCAGGAACGTGAAAAGCCGAGCAGGGTAGGTCCGGCTGTCGGGCCCCGCCACCTCGACCCAGGGTTCCCCCGCCACGGCGGGCAGGGCACGCATCACCGGCAGGCCCGGATCCACTCGCTCGATGTGGCGCAGAGCGGCAGCCTGCATCGCCAGGATGGGCCCGTCATCCGCCGGATTGGAGATCTTGAACAAGAAGCGCTGCCCGGCGGCCGTGTCTACCCGGAAGTTCTGGTCCCGTTCGCCCGCGAGGGACTTGAGGGACGACGATTCGACGCCGAAGCCTTCCCGCAGGATCTGCCTGGCTGCCTGCTCGCCGAAGGCAGGCGGGGTGCTCTCCAAGGGGTCAGGGCGCTTCACCATAGGCCCGAAGGTTATCCTGCGGCCCGCCGGCCGGCCACCACCCGGCCGCGCTGCCACATTTCCGCGGGTCAGGGGATCTGGGGATCCAGTCTGACTAGGATCGGACAATGCCCATCCCAGCGGCGTTTGACCTGTCCGGCCGGGTGGCGGTGGTCACCGGGGCGGGCGGTCCCGACGGCATCGGTTTCGCCGCCGCCAGGCTGCTCGCCGAACTCGGTGCCGCCGTGATGATCAGCGCCACCACGGCCCGGATCCAGGACAGGGTCAGCGAGCTGCGCAGCGCTGGCTTCGACGCGGCGGGGATCATCGGCGATCTCACCGATGCCGGCGTGGCGTCCGGGCTTGTGTCTGCTGCGCTGGAGCAATGGGGCCGGCTGGACATCGTGGTCAACAACGCCGGCATGATCTCCGCCGCTGACCCCGTGTTCGAGTCCGGCACCGTGGAGTCCATGGACCTGGCGACCTGGCAGGCTGCGCTCGCCCGCAACCTTACCTCCGCCTTCCTGGTCACCAAGGCGGCGGTGCCGGCCATGACCAGCCGCGGCTGGGGGCGGATCATCATGGTGGCCAGCGTGACCGGCCCGGTGATGGCGATCCGCGCGGACGTCGGTTACGCCACCGCCAAGGCGGGCATGGTCGGCCTCACCCGCGCAGCCGCCGTCGACACCGCAAGACACGGAATCACCGTCAATGCCGTCGCCCCAGGCTGGATAGCGACCGGCTCCCAGACCCCGCAAGAGCGCGGCCAAGGGCAGGTCACCCCAGCTGGCCGGAGCGGCTCACCCGACGAGATCGCCGCCGCAATTGCCTGGCTGGCCAGCCCCGGCGCGTCCTACATCACCGGGCAATACCTGGTCGTGGACGGCGGCAACTCGATCGCCGAGCAGCGCGCCACACCAGCGTGATCGCCTCGTGGCCGCCTGGCCCGCGTGGACCGGCACTTTGCCATCCGTGCGGCTAGCTCCGGCCAGTTCGCAAAGGATGCCGCAAGCATGCCGCGGAATGCTGCTGGTTCACGGCGGGCAAGTCCCCGGCTCGCGGGCAGCGCGCCGAGCACGGGCACCGCGGCGGATTCGGGGGGCAGGGATCGGGCGAGGTCAGGGAAGCTCGCGGCGGACGAGCCAGCGCGGCTTGCCGCCGCGCCGGCCGGCGGTCTGGCGGACGCGCTTGAATCCGTGTGCCTCGAAGAGCTGGACGGTGCCCACGTAACCGCTGGTCTGGTCGATGCGCTCGCTGCCGGGGTCGACCGGGTAGCCTTCCAGCGCGGCCGCGCCCATCGCGTGCGCGTGCCCGACCGCGCCATCCAGCAGCTGGTGCATAAGTCCGCGGCGCCGGAACCCCGGCCGCACCACGAAGCAGACCACCGACCATGCGCCCTCGTCCTGGACATGCGGGATCGTCCGGGAGTTGACCAGGGCGCGGTAGGTGGACTTCGGCGCGACCGAGCACCAGCCGGCGGCCCGGCCATCGACGTACGCCAGGACGCCGGGGCCCGGTGCGCTCTGGCACAGTGCGCGCATGTGCGCGATACGGCCGGGCATGGCGAGGCTGGAATTGCGGTACGCGATGCAGACGCACCCGCGGCCGCCTGGCTTGCGCGGCACCATGAACGACGCGAAGTCATCCCATCGCCCGGTGGCCGGCAGCACCACGATTCCCATCCGCCGAGGATAGGCCTTGGCTGCTGATATCGCGCAGCAGGAACCACGCCGGCACGCTGCCAGGCCGCCCATCTGCGCATGGATTACGCCGCGGACCAGCCGACCGGAGAAGTCCCGCTGGCTCACCTCCGCCTGACCGGCCGGATGAACGACGTGAAGTCCTACGTCCCGCCGTTCCGGCTGGGCCGCGCTAGGTGCCGAGCTGCGTGTTGTCCCCCGCACGGCTGAAGCACGGCGGGCGGTGCGCGAACACGACCGGGTTTGTGTATCAGTTCCGGTCCGGAGTGCTCCATCTCTAGTGAGAAACCATTAACAGGGCCGCGTGATCCCGCAGGGGGCACGCCGGTTTGTTCGGGCAAAGGGGGACGCTCGTGGCAATGACCTATGGCGAACTGAGGACGCTCATCGAGAATGAGCAACTTGGCTGGCAGACGCCGACCGATGTGCCGGATGAGGCACCGCTGCCTGTCACTGGGCTTGGCGCTGATCCGGCCGGGCTGATCAGAGCGAACAGCTCACCGCGGGTGGATTTCACCGCGCTAGGGGCGGGAACCAACCCGTATCTCGCACTCGAGCGCGCGAAGCGGGGGCTTGTCACCGCCGAGCAACTCGGCGCCGCTTTCTCGGCTAGCCTGCTGCACCGCCTCGGGCTGGACGAGGTGGCCGCGGGCATGGCCGCGGCTCCGCCGAAGGCCGGCGCGCCGAGTTCAGTGGACTGGCGCAACCGGTTTGGCCAGAACTGGATCACGAGCGTCCGGGACCAGAACCCGTGCAACTCCTGTTGGGCGTTCGCCGGTGTGGCGCTCGTGGAGTCGATGGTCCGCATCGAGCACGCGATGTGGACGAGGCTGTCGGAGGGAGACCCCCGGGACGGGGTCGGCAAAGGCTGCGCCGATCTCGGCAACGAGAGCGAGGTCTCGAACTTCTTCGCGAACAACGGCTTCTGCGACCCGGGGTCGTGGCCCTGGCATACCGACGCGCGCGTGTACGCGCCGACGCCGGACCGATCTGGCCGCTCTGTGCGCGGGCCCGCGTTCACTTCGGTGTCTGTGGCCGACTCGAAGAACTGGCTGGACACCGTGGGTCCGCTGGTGACGTATATCGACGTGTACCAGGACTTCAGTGGGGTCGGTTCCGGCGTTTACCGGCGCAGCACCGACCCGTCCAACACGCTTCGGGGCGGCCATCTGTTCCTCATTGTCGGCTACGACGACGCGCTGGGCGCCTGGCTCTGCAAGAACTCGTGGGGCACGTGGTGGGGGATGAACGGCTTCGGCTGGATCGCCTACGGCGAATGCAACATCGACAGCTACGACCGCGTCGGCGTCCAGAACGTCAACCCGGATCCGTGGACCAAGCGGCGGCTGCACAACGGCAACCTGTACGAAAGCGGCAACGGGGCGCTGCACAGGAACCTTGAGGTCGCTGGGTCGAACGGTAGCCGGGTGCTGCACCGTTGGCGGGAGGGCGGCCCGCCGTGGACCTGGGGAACCGCCTCGTCCTTCGCGACCGACGCGGCGGTGTGCCCCACGCTAACCGGGACGACCTACAACCGCAATCTCGAGCTGGTCTACCTCACCACGGGTGGCCAACTGCACCACTGGTGGACAGGCGGAGGTGGCGGCGGGCCATGGAACGACGGCGGCGTCTTCGGCCCGGCAGGTTGTGACGGTGTGCCTGGCTTCGTGCAGGGTGACTACGGAGCGCCGGGCAATTTCGAAGTAGTGGTGAGCAATGCCGGGCAGCTGCTGCACGTGTGGCGCGACGGAGCCGGCTGGCACGAGAGTCCCCGGTTCGGCAGCGGCATCTTGCGCTCGGGACCGAGCCTGGTGCAGGGCAGTTTCGGTAGCCCGCACGGCAACCTGGAATGCGTCGCGGTGCGCACGGACGGCACGATGCAGCATTTCTGGCGCGATGAGCCCACCCTTACCTGGAAGGACGGCGATGTATTCGGGCCGGCTGCGACAGCGGTCCGGTCATGGTGCAGGGGCAGTACGGGATGACCGACGAGGGCGGCCCACCCGGAAACTTCGAACTCTGCGTGGCAGTCGGCGGCGTCGTCCAGCATTGGTGGCGGTGGAACCAGGGCGACCTGCAATGGCGGCACAGCGCGGACTTCGGGCACGACGTCCTCGCCGTCGCAGGGCTATGCGAGTCGTCCTGGGGAATGAACCTCGAAGTGATCGTCATTCGCACCGACGGGCAGCTCCAGCACTACTGGCGTGACGGCGCGGGCTGGCACGAAGGTCCGGTCATCGGCCCAGCCTAACGCCCTTAGCCGACGGATGGCAGACGGCACGTGAGTGTTGAGATCGCTGGTCTCCCGCGGTGGATCACCGTCACCGCGGGAGACCGGCATGAGATACCGCTGCCGTCATACGCGGCTCGGGGAACACGTGGTCGGCTATCGCCGTTTCCGGCGAGGACGCGGCCACGGTCACCGTGCAGACCGGGCCCGCGCAGCCTCCGGCTCCTATGCCGGGCGGGGGACCCCCCGAGCCCAGGCTCGCCGCCGAACGGGCCATCGTTTCCGGCCTGCGGGCTGGCCGCGCTCACTGGCGTCTGGAGCTGGCGCGGTCCTTCGGCCCGCGCCAGCCTGTGGCAATCGTGGACATCGACATCGAGGTGACCCCCGGATGATCAAGTTCCTGGGGAGGACGCCGTCGGCTCAGGGCCAGCGCCTGGTGATGATGGTCGTGACCGGCAGCCCGAACCGGCGCTCGGCCCTGTGGGGCAAGTCGGCCCGCAGCCAGTGCGAGACGGGCCGGGGCAGCGTGGCCACGATGATCTCATCGAACTGGTGATCGGCGAGGATCTTCTCCATGGCCTCCACAGGCTGGGCACTGCCCAGGTCACCCTCGGCGGGGACACCCAGCGCACCCAGGTCAGCCAGCATCTGGCCGAGCCGTTGCCGGGCCTGCGTGCTCGCCTCCTCATCGGTGGCGGGGCCGCCGTAGTCCGTCATCCACCATGTCATGCCGGGCTGCAGGACACCAGCCGCGGCGGCCGCGTCCGGGTAGTCTGCCGCCCTGGTGTCCGGGACGAGCAGGTAGAACGAGCTCGGTCCCGCCTCGATCCGCTTGCGGAGCTCATCTCGTAGCTCGGCACGCTGCAGGGTCTGGTTCGCGACGACAAGGTACCTGCGCATGACGACCACCTGCTTTGCCTTGGCCGGGACCAGACGACCGGTGCCAGCCCACGGTATCCCGCCGCGGGAACTGAGGTCTACCGGCCCAACGGCGGCTCCCGCCCGGTTCCGGGCTCCGGCGGCGGTTGGCCCTGGACTGCCGCCGGCGATCCGCTGCATAACGTTCAGATCTGCATGGACCGAACCAAGAGCCGCCTTATCCGGCAAAGCCGCCGATAACGGCGGGTCGGCGTGCGCTCTCCCGGGACGGTGCCCGTCACTCAGCGTCACATTGATGATCGGCATCACCTCAAGGCCGACCTTCGATCCGGCCCGCCGGACATGCTGGAGCTGACGCACGGTCCGCGGCAATAGCGATGTCCCACTCCAAGCGGGCGATGCATTAAATATGCGGTTCGGCATCACGGCATCGAACGCGTGCCGTTCTCGTTCCTACCCGCTGCGCGTCAGGTCCTGGACCGCCAGGGCGAGCTGTCCGCCGGGCATCGCCAGTGCCAGCGTCGCGGTGGGCGTCTGGAGCTGCGCGATGGAGCAGTTCCCCAGCGGGGGGATGCTCAGCCGTCCGGTCGTTTCGCGCGCGCCGAGCACGGTGACCGGCGGCCGGCTGATGAGCTGGCGCGCGTAGGCTTGCGCGCAGTCAGGAGGTGCGGTGTGGCCCGTCGTGCAACCGTCGTTTTCGTGGCCCTTGCGGCTGCCGACACGCTTCTCGCGGCGACAGGGCGCGATCGGCAGCGCTGGCTGACCAAGCCGTTGCTGATGCCGGTGCTGATGGCGGGCCGCGACCGCCCGGCGCAACGGGCGCTCGCCCTGGGCGGCGTGGGCGATGTGGCCTTGCTTGGCGGCAATGAGATCGCTTTTACCGCGGGGCTGGTGAGCTTCCTGGCCGGCCACGTGGCCTGGATCATTGCCCTGCGCCAGCGGCCTGGCGGCGGGCGCCTGCGCGCTTGGCCGGCCCTGGCAGCGCCGCAGGTGGCAGCGTTCGGTGCGGTGAACGCCTACCTGTGGAAGCGCACGGGCAAGGACCGTATCCCTGTCATCATCTACAGCACCGCACTGCTTGCGATGTCCCTGGCGGCGCTGGATTCTGGCTCGCCGCGGACGGCCGCTGGCGGTGCGCTGTTCCTGGCATCGGACGCCCTGCTGGCGCTGGAGAAGTTCGGCGGCCTGCACCTGCCCGCCCATGAGGGCCTGGTGATGGCGACCTACACCAGTGCTCAGGCGCTGCTTGCCGGGTAACAGCTCGTGCTGGTCCGCGCCGCCCGTACCCCCGGCACCAGCGCAGGCCGATCGTGGCATCCGCAAGACGGCCGCATCGTCGTATTGGGCCTGCATTGCCGCGTGGACCATGCGCGTGGCGACGAGGTCCTGATCACCATCGCGGCGAACACGCACCAGATATAACGCTCGCCCGAAGCGGCATGTGCGCGTGTTCACGTTGCCGGCTGTTGTGCATAGTTATACAGGTTGGGTCAGCCCATCCTGAGGCCGGTACCTTCGGCTATCTGGGCGGTCCTGAAGAGCAGGGGAGGCGAGTTGTGGTGAAGCCGACAGTTTCGTGACAAGCGTTTCCGCGGAAACGCCCGGGGCCTCAACCGCTCAGTGAAGCGTCATGCCGAGCTGACATAGGCGCTGGCGATCACGGCACCGCCGACGCTCGCGCCGTCCCGGCGGGCGCCGATGAGTCCCCAGTTCGAGACGTCAAACCGCCCCGGCCAGCACTGCGGCCTCGCGCCCTCGATGGCGTCGTAGTCCTTCACGTAAGGACCGATGGCGGCGGTCTCCGTCAGTGACATGCCGCCCAGGCCGCCATCGAGGAGTCTGACCTCCAAGATCTGGTCGACCACGAAGGCAATGGAGATGGCTGCATGCTCAGACAACGCGGCGGGGGTGAGGGCTTCCTCCCGGATGTCCAGGCTCATGCGGAACCTCCTTACTGGCGTACCTGGGTCTTCAAGATTCTCACTGCGATTCCTGCTACGCGAGCCGCCAAGCCGGCCACGACACCGGCGCCAGGCGCCAAGCGCCCACGAGCGTCAGTCGAGGCATGAGCGGATGTTCGCGCCGATCGCCGCTAGTGATGGCGAACTGCACCAGTCGACTCGCGAAGGTGCCACGTTCGCGGCCGCTCAGTCCAGACAGAACTCGTTGCCCTCGATGTCCTGCATCACCAGGCACGACTCGTTGTCGCCATCGGCAGGCAGTAGTCGCACGCGTACCGCGCCGAGCGCGACCAGTCGTGCGCATTCGGCCTCAAGTACGGCCAGGCGCTCTTCACCCGCGAGCCCGGTGCCGACCCGCACGTCAAGATGCAGCCGGTTCTTGACGACCTTGCCTTCGGGAACGCGCTGGAAGAACAGTCGCGGGCCCGCACCTGAGGGATCAGTGCATGCGAACGCTGAACCCTGATGCTCAGGCGGCAGCGCGCGATCGAAATCGTGCCAAGTAGCAAACCCCTTCGGTGGCGGCGGTACGACGTACCCCAGCACCTCGCACCAGAAACGAGCGACGCGCTCAGGTTCTGCGCAGTCGAAGGTGACCTGGATCTGCTTGACCGACGCCATCGGTCCACCATAGAGGCGGGGTCTTTCGTCGTCTCCACGGGCCCGCCCCTGGCCAGGTTGCGGCGCATGCGGCCGGCTCTTGAAGATGAGCGGGACCTTGAGCCGCGGGATGACGATCCTGACGGTGTCGATGCCCACTACATCCGGGAGTCCAGTGAGCCCGAGATCGACGACGAGGGCCGGGAGATCTGGCCTTACGTATACAGCCCACGCAGTTAGTACGCTGACCCGGCGGGTAGTGCCCGGCATCGTCTTGACGTCCGCTCATCGGCAATGTCGGATGTCTGCCGCGGCCGCTGGTAGCGTGCCGCCGTGGGTTGCCGCATGTGAATCACCTTGAGCGCCAGGCAGCGCCTGCTGGACCGCGGCGCTGGCGAGGGGTGGATGAGGTCGCGTGCCGGGAGCCCGGCGGCAGCTCGCGGTCGCCGTGGGAGGCGGGCGGGCGGCCGGCCGCCGCCCGGCGCGAGCAGACGATCACCGTGCAATCGGGTCTTGCGCGAACGACTGCGAGTCGAAAGCCTTTGTCCCCGCCCACGTAGCCGCCTTGCCGGTAAGTTAGCTTCCGGCGATGACTGCCTTCAGCAGGCTGCGGGTCCTTTCCCGGTCCTCGGCACGAGCGAACTCAGCGGCGACGAAGTCGGTCACCCCAGCGTCCGCGAGGGCCAGGATCTGCGCCGCGACCGCGTCCTCGTCCCCGACGATCGCCACGTCGCCGGGCCCGGCCGCGCCTTCCCTGTCCAGCATCGCGCGGTAGGACGGCAGCTGCCCGTAGATGGCGAACTCCTCCGCCGCATTTGCCCTGGCGGCGGCTGGGTCGCTGGTCACGCAGACCGGCAGGCTGCATACGACTCGCGGGCTGGGCCGGCCCGCGGCCCTGGCCGCGGCCGAGATGGCCGGGACCACGTAGTCGCGGACGGTGGCGGGCCCGGTCATCCACAGCACCGTGCCGTCGGTCTGCTCGCCGGCCAGGTTCAGCATCCGCGGTGCCATCGCGGCCAGCAGCACCGGAACCCGGCCCGCCCTGGGCGTGGACAGGCCGATGTGCGCGCTCAGCGTGCTGCCATCGACGCTGACCGGCATACCGTCCAGCAGCGGCAGCAGGACCGACAGGTATTCGCGCATGTGCCGGGCAGGCCGGTCGAAGCTGTACCCGTACATGTCCTCGATGACGATCTTGTGCGACAGCCCGATGCCGAGTGTCAGTCGGCCGGGGCCGACCGCCAGCGCCGCGGTCATCGCCTGCTGCGCCAGTACCGCCGGATGCCGCGGGTAGGTGGGAACGACGGCGGTGCCGAGCTCGATGCCTGGCACCTGGCTGCCGGCAACCGCCAGCGAGGTCAGTGCGTCAAGCCCGAAGATTTGCGACATCCAGGCCGACGCGAACCCGTCGTCGGCCGCCCGGCGGAGCTGATCAGCCAGTTTGCCTAGTGCCTGGTCGCCGCCCGTCTCCGCAGCCATAGTGCCGATCCGCATGCGTTGTCTCCGTCCGCCCGCCGCCAGCTCCGGTGCCGTCGGCCCGAGACCTGATCCTTGCGGCTGCATGCCGCTATCCGCAAGCTGCTGTGAACTTCGGCGTCGGTGATGGCGCGCACGCTCCGCCCGGCTGGTTAGGGCGGGCTGATTTGGATCTACTTCAAGGCGTCACAGCCAACAGGCTCGACCTCAGGCCGTCCTGCGCACGGTGGCGATGCATATTTATGCAGATTGGTCGGGCTGCCCGCCTTCTGGCGCTGAAGATCACGAATCGATGGTTGCTGCAGCCACTGGTCTGCCGGCGCCGGAAGTCAGCTGGCTCCCGGTGTGCATCAGATCGGGCCTGTTGCTCCTCGGCGTAGGTGAGCAGCAGAGACCACTGGAGGCGTGAGTGTCCAGCAGACGGACGACGGTACCTGAGGAAACGGCGCCAGTGGGCGCGGATACGTCCGAGCGCTATGCCCAGGACGAGCCGTCGGTGTTGCAGGCAACGTTGCCGATGAGAGGATCCGGATCGCGCCTTTCACATGTGAAATGTCGCCGCGGGCCGTCCGGTCGCGTCCGGCAATCAACCGATCGAATCCCCGCAGCCCGCGTAGCGCATCAACGGGTTCAGGCTCGTGGTGCCCTGCGATCTGTTCCAGTCCGGGACGGTAGCCGGTCGCGCAGATGACCATATCCGGGGCGCAGCTGGTGCCGTCGGTGAAGCAGGCCTGCGGGCCGTCGAACCGGTCGATGGCGGGCTTCATGGTGACACGTCCGGCCTTCAGCGCGCGTACGAAGCCGTCATCGACCGCGACCGTGACGCCGCCGGCGGCGTGACGGGTGAAGGCACCCAGCGCGGACCGGGGGTAGCCGAGGCGGGTCAGGTCGCCGAACGCCAGCCGCTGCGCCGCCCGCGCATAGGCATCTTGCCCGCGCAGCGGCACGTACCGGCCCAGCACGCTGACCGGGTGCAGCGGCACGCCGCCCAGCCACCATCGGCCCGGTCAACCCGGTCGACCCGCGTGCCCAGCCGCAGCCGCATCCCCGCGGCGTAGTCCTGCAGGTAGGCCACGCAGTCATCACGGGCAGGAAACGGCCCGCAGCGGCGCGGGATCCGCGCGCCGGGCTGATGGGAGAACATCCGGTGAGTGTTCAGCTTGGGTCAGTGAAGGGGGCCGCTCCCCGGCCATCGCCGCACTGATCCACGCCGACCGCAGCGCGGCAGCAGATTACGACACGGCGGCTACAATTGACGGCGCAGCAGTTTGCCGGTGGCGTTGCGAGGCAGCGACGGCACGAACTCCCACCGAGCCGGTATCTTGAAGCCCGCCAGCGCCGCGCGCGCGAAGGCCCGCAGTTCCTCGCGGCCGGGCGGGTCAGAAGGATCAGTCGGCACCACGAAGGCCTTGATGGTCTCCCCGAGCAGCCGGTCGGGCACGCCGATCACCGCCGCGTCGGCCACCTGAGGGTGCTCGAGCAGGCGGTTTTCTACCTCCTGCGGGTAGACGTTCTCACCCCCCCGGATGATCATGTCGCCGCGCCTGCCGGCCAGGTAGAGATAGCCGTCGTCATCGATCCGGCCCAGGTCACCGGTGTGTAGCCAGCCGTCAGGGTCTGCCGCGAACAGGTGATCCGCGCGGGCGATCACCTCGCCCGTCCCGGCGCCGCCGCCCTCCGCGAGGCGTATCTCGACTCCCGGCGCCGCGCGCCCCACCGAGGCCAGCAGTTCCTCCCGCCCCGCCGCGGCGAGCCGGTGATCCTCGGGCGACAGCCAGGTGATCGGGCTGCCCTCGGTCTGCCCGTAAAGGGTCAGGAAGCCCGCGCCGGGCAGCTGCCCCATGGCCGTGCGCAGCGTGTCCGGGTGGATGGGCGAGGCCCCGTACTGCATGACCCGCAGGGTGCGCAGCGGGAGCGCGCCCTGCCGGAGCAGCATCTCCACCATGGTGGGCACCGCGAGCGCATGGGTGACGCCCAGTGGTTCGAGTTCCCGCCACCCCTCCACGGTGAAGCGGGGCACCGCGACGCTGGCGGCGCCCGCAGCCAGGGCGACCATGATGTTGCCCAGGCCGGCGATGTGGTGGAACGGCGAGGCGGTGGCGAAGACACTGCCGGGCCTGAGCTGCTGCAGCGTGGCGTTGAGCCGGCAGCGGCGGGCGAGCCGGTCGTGCCGGCAGCGGACGGCCTTGGGGTGACCGGTGGTCCCGGAGGTATGCAGCACGACGGCCGTATCGCCAGGGCCGGGTACTGGCAGCGGCCCGGAGGACCCAAGCATCCGGCCGGGCAGCTCATCCAGGACCAGCACCTTGAGGTCCAGATCCACGGCCACCGCTGCGGCGATGTCCGCGAACGGTGGCTGGGTGAGCAGGCACGGCGCGGCCAGGCGCTCGATGCAGCCAGCCAGTTCGTGCCTGGTCAGCCTCGGACCGAGCGGCGCGATCGGCCGCCCGGTGGCGGCGCCCGCCAGCACCAGGGCGAGCGCCTCGGGGCTTGCCTCCAGCAGGGCCGGCACCGGAGCCCCCTTCGGCAGTCCGGCCCCGGACAGCCAGCGGGCCGCGCCGGCGGCCTGGGCCAGCAGCTCTTTCCCGGACCACGTCTGGTCGGCGGTGATCACGGCGGGAGCCGCAGTGTCCTGCGCGTTGCTCACCATGGACACCCAGTCCGGCAATGTCGTCTTCGTCATCGGCCGCTGCTCCTATCCAGGCTCAGGACCCGAGGTACCCGGACTGGCTCAGCAGCCGCTCGTAGTGACCGGCCGGGTCGCCCAGCCACATCCGCGAACTGGTGGCACGCCGGAAGTACAGGTGGGCAGGATGCTCCCAGGTGTAGCCGATGCCCCCGTGTACCTGCATGTTCTCCGCGGTGGCCAGGTAGGCGGCCGCGGAGCAGGTCGCCTGAGCGATGCTTGCCACGACCGGAAGCTCATCCCGGCTCCAGTCGGCGGCCCACAGCCCGTACCATGCGGCCGAACGTGCCGCTTCCACCTCGAGCAGCACGTCCGCCAGCTTGTGCTTGATCGCCTGGAATGACCCGATCGGACGGCCGAACTGTGTCCGCAGCAGAGCGTAGTCGCGGGCCATGTCCAGGGCCCGCTCGGCCACGCCGACCTGCTCGCAGGCCAGCGTCACGCAGGCGAGGTCGTAGACGCGCCCGAGCGCTGGTGCGGCGCCGCCGGCCGGGCCGATCAGCGTCGCCGGGGTGGCCCCGAAGTGCAGCCGCGCGTACCTGCGGGTCGCGTCGAAGGCAGGCAATAGCGTCCTGGCCAGCCCGGCTGCGGTGCCGCGGACCGAGAACAGGGACACCCCCTCGCCGGTCACGGCGGGCACCAGGACAAGGTCGGCCACATGACCGTCCAGGACGAACCTGGCGGTGCCGTCCAGCACCCAGCCAGCATTCGCCTCCGGGCGCGCCGCCACTTCCCAGGAGCTGGCGGGCAGCGTTCCCGGGATGGCCACGGTGGCGATCAGCTCACCGGCCGCGATGGCCGGGAGCCAGCGGCGCTGCGCGGCGTCATCCCCCGATTCGGTCAGCGCCGCCGCGGCGAGCACCGCGGTACCAAAAAAGGGCCCGCAGAACAAGGCCCGGCCCATCTCCTGGGCCACGATGCCGAGTTCGGTGCAGCCCGCCCCGGTGCCGCCATGCGCCTCGGGAATCGCCAGGCCGAGCAGCCCCAGCTCATCGGCCATCCGGTGCCAGGCGTCGGGATCGTAGCCGCCTTCGGTCGCCATCAGCCGGCGCACTTCGGTTTCCGGCGACGTCTTGTCCAGGAACTGGCGCACCGTGCGTCGCAGTTCCTCCTGCTCCGGGCTGAACGCGAAGTCCATGTCAGCCGGCGATCCGGGCCTGAACGTATCCGGACACGACGTCGGCGCCTTCGCCGTTCACCGTTCCGTGCCGACCACGGACACGAACGACACGCACTCACCCGGGCCGCCACCGAGGTTGTGCGTGAGCGCCAAGGAGCGTCCTTCAGCGACGGTATGCACGGCACGCTGTTCCGGCGCTTCGCCGCGCAGCTGCAGCCAGGCTTCGAACATCATCCGCAGCCCGGACGCGCCGATCGGATGGCCGAACGCCTTCAGCCCGCCGTCCGGGTTCACCGGCAGGTCGCCGTCCAGATCGAAGCGGCCGGACAGCACGTCTTTCCAGCCCTGCCCGCGCTCGGCGAAGCCGAGATCCTCCATCAGCACCAGCTCGGTCGGGGTGAAGCAGTCGTGCACCTCGGCCAGGGCCAGCTCCCCGCGCGGGTCGGTGATCCCCGCCTGCGCGTAAGCGTCCTGGGCGCAGGCAGCGACCTCGGGGAAGGTGGTGAAGTCATAGCCTGGGTCGGACAACCCGGAGGCCGGGCCGGCCACCAGGGACAGCGCCTTCACATACAGGGGCCGCGAGGTGTAGCGGTGCGCATCGGCCGCCCGGACCACGATGGCCGCCGCCGACCCGTCCGACACCCCGGAGCAGTCGAAGATGCCGAGCATCCCGGCGACCAGCGGCGATGTGGCGATCGTCTCCCGGGGCACTTCCTTGCGGAACTGGGCCCGCGGGTTCTTCGCCCCGTTCTGGTGGTTCTTCCAGGCGATCCTGGTCAGCACGTCCTTCAGCTCGGCCTCATCGACGCCGTACTTCGCCGCGTAGGCCGGGGCGAGCAGGCTGAAGTTCGCCGGGGCGGTCGTGTCGCCTTTGCCGTCGTCGCCCGCGCCGGGCGCATTGGAGCCGACCAGGCCGGAATACCCGGAGTCCTTGAGCTTCTCGACCCCGATCGCCATGGCGCAGTCGTAGGCGCCGCTGGCCACCGCGTAGCAGGCGTTGCGCAGCGACTCAGACCCGGTCGCGCACATGTTCTCCAGCCTGGTCACCGGCTTGCAGGGCAGCCGCAGCGGCCGGGAGAGGGTGAGTCCGGACACGCCGGAACCCATCGTCCCCAGCCAGAAGGCGTCGATGTCGCCCAGCCCGATCCCGGCCGAGGCCGCCGCCGCCGTGGCCGATTCGATGAGCAGGTCGTCGGTGGATTTGTCCCAGTGCTCGCCGAACGCGGTACAGCCCATGCCCACGATCGCAACCTGGTCCCTGATGCCGTGTGACCCCATTTACTCACCCTTCCCTGCGAATCGGACCGGCCGCGCTTTCCAGAAGTAGTTGTGCACGCCGGAGGCGGTGACCAGCCGCCGGAAGGTCATCTCGACCCGCAGGCCGGCCCGGACCTCGTCCTCGGCGGCGTCGGTGAGCTGGCAGCGCATCCGGCCGCCGCCGTCGAAGTCGAGCACCACCATGAGCATCGGCGGGCTCGGCGTGTAGGCCAGCCGGTCCACGGTGTAGGTGGTCACGGTCGCGGGCACGTCGGCGAGCGGCTCGGGGGTCATCTCGTCCACCGCGTGGCAGTGCTGGCAAACCCGGTCCGGCGGCAGGCTCCGCGTGCCGCAGCGCGTGCATTTCGCCGCGACGAGCCCGAACTTCCAGTCCGTTCGGCGCTGTGCGGGCGGCGCCGCGACCGGGTCCGGGTCCGGCCGGCGGGGTGGCTCGCGGTCCAGGAACCCGCGCCAGGACAGGAAGGTGGCGTACTCCAGCGCGGTGCTGCCCGCCGCGATCTGCGCGGCGACCGGCTGCGGCTGCCGGTGCCGGGCCAGCGCCTGGGTGGTGCGCAGCGCCAGGGCAGACGCGCCGTCGGCCAGCACCACCAGCAGCACGGTCTCGCCGGGCCCGGCCCGGTCCAGGACGTCGGCCAGGCCGATGCCGGGCTGCGCGGTGCCGGCGTTGCCGATGCTAGCGGTGAGGTTGTCGGCGACCGCCTCGGCCGGCACGCCCGGCGGCGCGGACGACGCGGCTCACCGCCCGGGCCATGCAGCCCGGCCACGATCAGGTGGTCCACCTGCCCGGCGGTCAGCCCCGCCTGCTTCAGCGCGTCCGCCATGGCCGCCTCGGCCAGCGGCCCGTAGACCTGCTCGCCGAACCGCTCCTCCCACACCCGCGAGGCGGCCGCGCCGGGCGCCCGCCACCGGTCAGGAACTCGGCGGTCGCGCAGCCCTGCCCGATGACCTCGGCCAGCACCGGCAGGCCCGTCGCCGCCGTCCGCGCCGCCGAAGACGAAGGCGGCCGCGCCGTCGCCGCCGTCCCGCTCGTCCGCGCTGCCCGGCAGCCCGGTCCGGATGTCGGCGAGCACCGCCATGGCGGGCACCGCCGACTGGGCGGCGGCGACCAGCGCGCCCACGCCGGAGCGGACGGCGCCGGCCATGTCGACCGCCAGCGCGTCGGCCGGCAGCCGCAGGGCGGCGTGCACCGCCGTGGCGTTGGTCTTGTCCGCGTAGGCGGGGACGGTGGTGGCGAAGAACAGCTGCCGCACGCACCCGCGGCCCGGCTGCCCGCCCGGACCCGTCATCCTGGCCAGGGCGGCGCGACCCGCCGCCACCGCCATAGAGGTGGTGTCCTCGTCAAATGCGGCCACCGAACGGATGCCGGAACCCCCGCCCTGGCCCAGCACCCTCGCTATCCGGGTGCGCTCCAAGCGGTAATACGGCACGTAGGCGCCGTAGCCGACCAGACCTCCCATGGCACTCCTCACACGTTCGCTCCCTCTACGGCACTCCTCGTGAGTCCGTTAGATGAGTAAAAATAGATTACCTGTTATACTATTTTGAAGCTAGTCCTGGGGAGCCTGCGTGGACATCAGTTATCCCGCCGAGGCGGAGTCCTTCCGCGCCGAGGTCCGGGCCGTGCTGGCCGAGGAACTGCCGGCCGGCTGGGCGGGCATCGGGGCCATCGCGGCCCGCGAGGACGCGGAGCGGTTCGCGGCGCGATGGCGGCAGGTGCTGTACCGCCGGGGCCTGCTCGGCATCACCTGGCCGCCGGAGTACGGCGGGCGCGGGCTGTCCCGGCTGCACCAGGTGGTGCTGATGGAGGAACTGGCCCGGGCCGGCGTGCCGTTCGGCGAGCACACCGACTTGTTCGGCATCAAGATGCTCGGCAGCACGCTGCTCCGCTGGGGCACGGCCGGGCAGCGGCGCCGGTTCCTGCCGCGCATCCTGTCCGGCCAGGACCGGTGGTGCCAGGGCTTCTCCGAGCCGGGCGCGGGCTCGGACCTCGCGTCCCTGACCACCCGGGCCGCCTTGGACGGTGGCGACTGGGTGATCGACGGGCAGAAGGTCTGGACCTCGGTCGCGCACCGTGCCAACTGGATCTTCCTGCTGGCCCGCACCGACCCGCGGGCCCGCGGCCACGCCGGGCTCTCGTTCCTGCTCTGCCCGCTCGATCAGCCCGGCGTCGAGATCAGGCCGATCAGAGCGCTCACCGGGGACAGCGACTTCAACGAGGTGTTCTTCACCGGCGCCCGGACCCCGGCCGATCTGGTCGTCGGGGCCCCGGGCGAGGGCTGGCCGGTGGCCATGACGCTGCTCGGGCACGAGCGCGGCGAGGAAGCGGCCACCAATCCGATCCTGTTCCGGGCCGAACTTGACCGGCTGCTCGCGCTGGCCACGATGCGCGGCCGCGATCACGACCCGCTCATCCGGCAGCGGCTGGCCTGGTGCTACGCCCGGGTGGAGATCATGCGCTACCTCGGCTACCGGATCCTCACCCAGGTACAGCAGGGCGCCGGGCTGGGCGCGGCGGCCTCGGTCGCGAAGCTGTACTGGAGCGAGTACCACCTGGCCGCGACCGAACTGGCCCTGGACATCGGTGGCCTGGACGGCCTGGTACCGGAAGGCCGCGGCCCGCTGCGCGCCGTGCGCACCGACGACCCCGGCGCGCCCAACTCCTCCGGCTCCTGGCTGGGTGCCTTCCTGAACGCCCGGGCCGGGACGATCTACGCCGGCACCTCCGAAGTGCAGCGCAACATCCTCGCCGAGGCGGTGCTCGGCCTGCCCAGGGAGCGGCGCCGGGAGGAGGCAGGGCATGGCTGATCCGGGGGAGTTCGGCGGCCGGGTCGCGCTGGTCACGGCGGCCGCGGGCCGGGGCATCGGGCAGGCCGTGGCGCGGCGGCTGGCGGCCGGCGGCGCGCGGGTGGTGGTGACCGACATCCACCCGGCCCGCACCGAGAAGGTGACCGCGGCGATCGCCGCCGACTACCCGGCGGCCACCGTGACCGGCTACCCGCTGGACGCCGGCGACCCGGATCAGATCAACGCGGTCGTGAACGCCGTCACCACGTCGCTGGGTCCGGTGCAGATCCTGGTCAACAACGCGGCCGTGAACGTCGTCGGCAGCATCTTCGGCTACGACCCGGCCGACTGGGACCGGGTGCTCCGGGTCAACCTCACCGGCCCGTGGTACCTGTGCCGTCGCACGATGCCGCTGATGCGGGACGCGGGCGGCGGCGTGATCGTGAACGTGGGCAGCTACGCGCCCGACGTCGGCGGCGGCGGCATCGAGGCACCGTACGCGGCGACCAAGGGCGGCCTGGCCGCGCTGACCCGGGGGCTCGCCCACGAGGGCGGCCCGCACCGGATCCGCGCCGTCTACCTGTCCATGGGCGTGGTCAAGGACACCAAGTTCGCCGAGGACAACGCCGAGCTGCTGGCCCGGATGCCGGGCACCACCGGGCCGCTCGGCGAGCTGCCAGGCCCGGCCGACATCGCCGAGGCCGTGGCGTTCCTCGCCTCCGACCGGGCCGCCTTCATCACCGGCGAGGTCCTCAACGTGGCCGCCGGCGCCTACATGCGCAACTAACCGCCGCCGGGCCCGGGTGCCTTCACACGGTCTCCACATGCCCTGCATCCCGGCGTCACGCGGGACTGATCTAGTGTCCTAGCCGCGCCCGGCCGCACCGCCGTCAGGCCGGGCGCGGCTGCTTCTCCCCGGACCGATGCGAGTGAACCCAGGTGAGCATGTCGGCCGGCGCCAGCTGAGCGGCACGCGCATAGGCGATCTCGTTGCCACGTTGTGCGGCTTGTCCGGGGCTCCTGGGCCGGGGTCCGGGGGCGGGGTACCTTGCGGCGTGTCAGGTGCGTGACCGGGTCGGGGCTGGTCAGGCCGCGGCAGCGGGCGGTGTGTCGTCGGGCGGGGCGGGCTTGATCCGCTGCAGGCAGATCTCGCCGGCGGCGAGCAGCACGCCGATGAGCAGGAAGCTGAGCCAGGACACGGGCACGATCAGCAGCAGGATCCCGGCGGCGGCGGCGGCTGCCAGCTGGAGGCCGCCCGCGTGAGAGGCCATCCAGGTGACCGCCTGGCCCCGGCGGGCGCCGCCCCTTGCCGCGGTGATGCTGTGCCAGGTCCGCCTCACCCGCGAGCGGAAGGCCACCGCCCACCGGTACGGCCCGGCCAGCACGGCGATGACCAGCACGGCCAGCGCCACGGCCAGGACCCATCCGGTCAGGACGAAGTATCCGTGCAGCAGGTCACCCAGCACGCTGTGCGCGAGCTGGGGGTTGTGCGCGGCGCTGGCCAGCGTGCCCTGCTCGTGCAGGACGACACGCCGTTCCGCGATCATCAGCAGGCAGACGCCGGCGGCCAGCTGGAGCACGGTCCGGCGGCGGTTCACCGACAGCCACAGGCACAGGGCGATCAGCACGATCGTGACCAGGGGCAGGACCAGGGTGAGCCGGTCGAAGGCCTTCACCCCTTTCTGGACGGCGGCCAGGTCGGCCGACTTGACCAGGGTGATCTGGCCGAAGTCGGCGGGCAGGGTGACTCCCAGGGCGCCGGACAGCTTGTCCACCGCCTGCTGGGGCACCTCGGCGCTGGTGATGGCGGGCAGCGTCACCGGCTTGCCGGCCAGGTCCGAGGCCAGGCCGGACACCTTCGCCAGGGCCTGGTTGATCAGCGGGACGGTGTTGATGACGATGTAGCCGCCGGAGGTGGACACCGCCGCGGTGCCCTGGCCGCGCAGCACCGCCACCAGCTGGTGGTGGGTGGCGGTCAGCGCGGCGGTCCAGATGGCCTGGAACCGGGCGGACGTCAGCACCTTGGTCAGCTCACCGGCGACGTAGCCCTTGGCGGCGTTGGTGACCGGGACGGCCGCGACACCGGCCTTGGCAGGCAGCGCATCTTTCAGCCGGGCCTGCAGGTCAAGCTGGGTGAACAGCTCGCCGGTGGCGCGCGCCGCCACCGCGGAGGCCACCGCCGGATCCTGGAAGACCGGCGCGACCGTGCCGACGAACGTGCCGGTGTTGAGCAGGGTCCGGTGCGCCCACACCTCCGTGGCGGACAGCAGCACCAGCAGGCAGGACAACGCGACCAGCACGCCGACGGCACTCCTGCGGATACGCCGCCGCCGCGGCTTCCCGGTTCGCTCTTCCGGTTCGGTTGTTACCGATGTCATCGTGACTCCTCCGTCAGGATCGCCGGGCCGGCTGCCGCCTGTGCTTAACCCCTTCGGCCCTGCGATTGGTCAGGGTTTCGTGGTGTGCGGTGTGCTCCGGTCCCGCCGCAATTTCTTGAGGGCAGCCCGGAATGACAGGTTCCGCTCCCGCCACACGATGCCGGCCACCGCGCCCAGGATGATCACGACCCCGATGGCGATCAGCCAGGTCATCAGGGCAAAGACCACGCCTATCGGCCCGTACTTGGTGTCGTCGGAGGTGACCATGCCGGAGAAGATGACGGAGAAGACTGCCTCCATGCCCAGCCAGAACACGGCCGTGGCGACGGCGGCCGGGAACACGTCCCGCCAGGAGATCCTGCCCGCGAGCAGGAACCAGATCGTGAACCACCAAAAGCCGGTAAGCACCACCAGGCCGGTGACCGCGAGCAGGACCGGGCCGCCCGCGCCGCGCAGCGCGGGCCCGGCCCAGCCGGCCAGGGCTGAGCAGCCCACCAGCACGGCCAGCCAGATCAGCCGGCGGAGCATGTCCCTGGCCCCCCGGCCCGCCAGCTCGAAGGCCGCCTCGTAAAGGCCCTGGATCGCCGTGGCCGCGGCGATACCGCCCAGGATGAAGAACACCCAGGCGGTCCCGGTGACGGCGCTGGAGGTGGCCGCCGAGGAGGTGAACAGGGCGCCGACATCAGCGGCAGCCTGCTGGTTCAGGCCCAGGTGCCGGGCCAGCCCGGTGGCCGCCGACTGGCCGGCCAGGGCGTTGGCGATGATCAGGAACGGGAACAAGCACAACAGCAGCGTGGCCGCGAACAGCATGCCCCGGTTGATGAAATCCATCGAGTCCAGCCGGCGCCACAGATGCTCAGCCGACGACCCGGCGTACTTCCCCTTGGCCGCCTCGATCTTCCCCTTGGCGGCCGCGGTGCCATGCCGGGCACGACGGCGGACGCCGCGGCCGCCGTCCGCGGCGACTCGCGGCGATTCACTGTCCTGGCCGGTGGACGCCATCAGCCTACGACCTGTCCGCTAGGGGGCCTACGGCGCAGATTCCGTTGCCTGCCCCAGCGTCCGGGGCTGCCCGGATCATCGCCGCAGTCGGCATCCGGGTTGATTCAGCCTCCAGCGTCATCTCGCCCTCCTCGCTCCAGCGTGGCGTGAGCTTGGCTCACCCCCGAAGGCCCCAGGCTGTCCGACCGCGGCCCGGATCTCGCTGCCCGCTGGGATAACACCTGAGTGCGGGTTCCCGGTGCTCTCGGGGCCGGTTGCCGGTCGCTGGCCATGGCGTGCCTCACGGCTTGTAGTTGCTGTAGGGGCCTCCGACCCGGTCGTAGGTGTTGCCCAGCTCGTCCTGGGTGATCCTGGCGGCTCCGTCGTCGGGGGTGAGGACCAGGTCCTGGTCGAGGATCACGGCCCGGAACTTCCAGCCCGGCTCGGGCTGCAGGCGGCCGCCGAGGTCCTTCAGGCTCTCATAAGTCTGGCCGGGGTCGACGATGAGGCTGGCCGACTTCATGCACCACGAGTCGCCGTCCGGGTCGTCCAGGAGGAAGGCAGGCGAGCCCGTCTTGATGCCGAACTGCGTGTCCCGCTGCACGTTTATGATCTTGTAGGCGACGCTCTGGTGCTTGCGCATCTGCTTGGGCACGTCGAGCCAGGTCACCCAGCGCGCATGCAGGCCATTGAAGTTCCGCTCCTTGCCGACCATGGCCTCGATCCAGTCCAGGCACCACAGCCTGGGACCGTTCTTGAAGGCCCGGAGGAGGTCGTACTCCTCTTCCAGGGCATCGACGTCGACCTTGTCGAGGATGGCCTGCGGGCTGGTGTCCCCGGTTCGGCCGGGGTCGTTGAGCCCGATCGTGTTGTAGACCCCGCCGACCAGGTGGCGGGTGAGCACGTGGCCGCCGATCAGGAAGATCTCGGTGTACCGCTGGCCGCGGATGTCCTCGAAGCGCACGAGCTTCGCGCCTTCGTCATCCGGCGGCACCTTGGCTGACAGCTTCATTCCTTACTCCTTTTCTAGCGACTTCCCGGGGGTTTCACGGGCGGCAGCGTGCAGGTGCCGGCCGGGCACCGCGGGTGGTCAGGTGACCGGGGTGATGCCCGGGCATTCCCATTTGGCCTGGATGACCGCGGGATGGGGCCGGTACATCCGCAAGATCACGAACCAGGGGTGTTCTGCCGAGGTGGGCAGCCAGTTCGGTTCCCGGGTGCCGCCGGGTGAGCCGGGCTGCAAGTAGATCCTCAGCCCGCCGTCCGGGTCGCGGGCCAGCCCGGGGGTCCGGTCGCCGACCGAATACCGGCGGGCGGGGTTGGGGATCAGGTTCATGTCCTGCGCGGTGTAGGCGGCCAGCGACCAGAACGAGTCCACCGGGGGAAGATCACCGGGCCGGAAGCGCAGGGTGTAGCGGCCCCGGGGGGACAGCGCGGCGCCGCGTGCATCGGTGAAGTTCACCAGGTAGACCGCCTCGGCCGGGTCGTTGGCGGTGATCCCGGCCAGCGACTGGTCGGCGGCGCGATCCAGGAAGTCATCCCCGAACCGCCCTTCGGCGGCCGGGGGGTAGCGCCAGCCGTTGACCACGGTGGCCCAGTCCCCGCTGAGGAACTGCTGCTGCAGCAGCCCCATCCCGGTCACCGCGGCGCGGGTCAGGCCCTGCCTGACCGCCTCGGGCTGGGCGTCCACGTCCAGGCCGGGGCCGACGCCGAGGCGGGCGAACTGGGCCAGCAGCACGGCGTGATGCGGCGGCGGGGGGTTCTCGGCCAGCATCGCGTTCAGCGTCTTCCACGGCCCGAGCGGATCCTGGGCCGGCGCGGCCGGAGCGTACACGTCGCGGCGTTCGGGCATCGTGGCGCCGGGCTTGCCCCACAGGCTCAGCGGGGTGAGCCGGTACTGCGCCTGCAGCGCGTGCACGGCCGCCAGGTCCGCCTCCCCGTCGACCAGGGTGCGGCCCAGCATCAGCACCCACCGGGTCGGCGCGGGCAGGGTTGCCCGCACCCCGGCCGGCAGGTCCCCGTGCCAGCCCGGCCCGCAGATGGCGAAATGCCCGGCCTTGGGCCCGGTGGTGCGCTGCCCGACATAGTCGAAGTTGTCCGAGCTGAACCCCATCAGCTCGAAGGTGAAGTACCGGTCTGCCATGTCCGGGTGGGACAAGATGACCGGTTCCCCGCCCAGGTCCAGCCACGCCAGCGAGTACAGCGTGTCGTTGTTCGGGCAGCCGCCATCCCGGTAGGACGCATCCATCACCCGCGCGGCATGCCAGAAACAGTTGACCGCGGCATAGGGCACCACAGCCGGGTCCCGGGCCTGGGTCACCCAGTCATGCCGGAGCTTGGCGTTGTAGATATACGGGAAGCCGTAGATGAACGCCTGCATCCCGGTGGTGTAGGCGTACTCGGCCTTCCAGTCCAGCTGTGCCATCTCCGTATCCCCTTCTGCTGATGGAACCCAGCACCGGATCGCTACCGGTACGCGCGGCCGGCCTGACCGTCTAACACACGGTTACCTGAACAGCCCAGGCTCCCGACGGCAGTCTCGCCGGCACGTAAACAACGTTGCCGCACCGGGCCTTTCTGCGCACCACCCGGGCATCACCCCGGAGGGGGTGATCTGCGGTCATCGGGACCGATGGGCAGGCGCGCTCGCATGGCTGGTGTCGCCCGCCAGGAGCATGGGACCGTCTTGAGGGGTTTCTGCCACGGGCCGGAACACCGCTGTCAGGACACCAGGCTGATATGCAGCGGCCAGAGCTAAGCACTCATCAACGCGCCGGTGCGACTTGCCACCCTCCACGCGGTGGTCATGTCTGACTGTCGGCTGGGTTTGCGGTGGCGGTGGTATGCGGGGGTGCGGCGGGCTGGGGCTCAGCGGCCGGCGCGGCAGGCGTGGCGGGGCGGGGGGCTGGGGACAGGGTCTGGATAGTGAGGTAGGCGACCACGACGGCCACGATGATGAGCGGGGCGGTGGCGATGCCGGCTTTGGAGGTCAGCAGGAGGGTGATGACGGTGGCTGACAGCGGGAGCCGCAGGATCGACACGGCCGTGGCGGCCATCAGCACGGCCACGGCGGGGGTCTCGGAGAACCCGGGCAGGTGCGCGGCGAGCAGTCCCCCGGCCGCGCCGATGAACAAGGCCGGGAAGGTCGGGCCGCCGCGGAAGCTGCCCAGTGAGAGGCTCCAGGCCAGGCCCTTGAACAGCAGCAGGAACGCCAGCGTGGACAGGGCCAGGGTGGGGCCCTGCTTGATCAGCGAGCCGAACGCGTCCTGGCCGGAGAACAGCACCAGGTCGGCCGGCTGGTGGGTGATCTGAGCGAACGCGATCGCCAGGCCGCCGACGGCCAGGGCGGCGGCCGGCAGCAGCAGCCACGGCCGCCTGCTGGTGATATGAGCCGACCTGCGGGCGCCCTCGACGATCGCGACGGTGGCCACGGCGGCGGCGAACGCGAGCGCGATGGCCCAGCCGAAGTCCGCGGCGGTGAGGGTGGAGAATGCGGGCAGCGAGAAGGGGCTCAGCGCGTAGGCGCTGGAGCTGAGCCCGGTCCAGTGGCCCATGCCGATGAAGACGACCGAGCCGATCCCGGCGGACATCAGGCCCGGCAGCAGCACCAGGGGCAGCATCGGCCCGCCCAGCCCGGCCGCCTCGATCAAGATGATCGCGCCGATGACCGGCGAGCCGAAGATCGTGGCGATCGCGGCGAACGCGGCGCTCGCGGCGAGCACCGCCACGACCTGGTCCGGGGTGTCCTTCTTAACCCGCCGCACGGCCAGGACCGCCAGGCCGCCGCCCAGGGCGATGAGCGGGGCCTCCGGCCCCAGCACCAGGCCCAGGCCCAGGGTGGCCAGCGCGGCCAGCAAGATGCCCGGCAGCTCGGCCGGCTTGGCCGTCCCGGCCTTGATCCCCTCATACGGGATGTGGCCGCCGCGGCCGGGCAGCCGCACGATCGCGACGGCCGTCAGCACCCCGGCGACGGCCAGCACCGGCAGCGGCCACCACCAGGGGACAGGATGCAATCCCAGCCCGCTGGGCAGGGTCTTGTACACCTCTTGCTGGATCCAGTGGACCAGTTCCAGGAAGCACCAGGAGGCGAACGACACCAGCACCCCGATCACCGCGGCCATGACGAGCAGGACGCGGTAGTTCTTGCTCCGGATCAGCGCGCCCGGATCAGCCGCAGGCGCAGCCGTCTCACTCACCGGAGGTGCCTGCGCTCCAGCCCGCAGGCGTTCCGCCGGCGTCCGGCTCAGCTGAGCCCGGCCTGCGGGCTCGTGTCACCTCGGGCATGGCCGCTGGCCGGAGCGGGCGCGCGGCCCTGGGTGCCGTCTTAGATGTCGGTGGTTGCTTCAACCTTGCCTTCTTTCACGGCGGCCTGGAGCGCGGCGTAGTCGCGTTCGTTCTGGTCGGCGTAGGTTTCGGCGAAGTCGGCGATGGCCTGGTCGAACTTGGCCGAGCCGCCGAGGTAGGCGGCCAGCGCGATGCGGTCCCCGGAGCGGGCGTGCGCCCGGGCCAGGGTCCATCCGCACAGAAGCCCGGCCAGACACCCGCGCAGCAGGCCCCCCAGCTACGACACCATCAGCCGTCACCGTCATAGCTACTCCTCTCCGCGCGGCGGCGGCGTCAGGCCGGCGCTACCGTCTTGACCTCGTTTACGCGGCGACGGTATCGTCGCGTCACCTGCCCTCTCGTGCGTGGCGCTCACGCCCACTCTCGGCTGCGGGTGGCGCCGGGACATCACCCAGGTATCACCCGCGGCAGGGTGAACCTGGCGGCGCCTGGCCGGGCAATATGACCGTGACGGCTGGGTGCCGCGACCAGGCGCCTAGGGGGCGATACCATCGATACCGACAACGGCGTGTCCGTCCAGAGCCGGCAGCTCGCTGTGCCCCGGCCCGCCGGGCCCCGGGTGCAGCGCGCTGCCCTGCTCCGCAGGCTCGAGTCCGCTGCCGAGCCGCTGATTCTCGTGGTGGCTCCGTCCGGGTTCGGCAAGACCAGCCTGCTCGCGGAGTGGGCCACGACTACGGGCGCGCAGGTTTGCTGGCTGTCCTGCGATGAATCCGACGGGGAGCCGGCGCGGTTCTGGTCCCGGCTCACTTCCTGCCTGGCTGCGCGGTGGCCCGCCGTGGGCAGTGACGCGGCGCTGATCCTGGAGCGGCCTGGGTGGGATGACCCGGAGCTGGTGGACTCGCTCGCCCGCGACCTGGCGGACCTGCCTGCTGCCGCCGCGGTGGTCATCGACGACGCTCAGTTCGCGGAGGCATCGCAACGCACGCTGGCAAGCCTTGCCCGGCGCCTGCCGGCCCATGTCCGTCTGCTGGTGGCCAGCCAGCACAACCCGGTGTTCTCCACCTCCCGGCTCCGGCTGGCGGGCGTGATCACCGAGCTGCGCGCCGGCGACCTCGCGTTCACTCAGGTCGAGGTCGAGCAGCTGCTCGAGCTGGCGGGCCTGGGACGCGAACCCGTCGACGGGCGGCGGCTCCGCTCCCTCACCGAGGGCTGGCCCGCCGGGCTGCAGATGGCCGTGCTGGCGATGCGCGCCGGAGGCGATCCGCGCGAGGTGATCGACGCCTTCGCCTCGACGACGCAGGAGGCGAGCGACTACCTGGCCAACGAGGTCATGAACAGGCTGCCGCCCGAACTGGCCGGCTTCCTGGTGAGTATCTGCGTCCTGGACGAGTTCGACGCCCAGCTCTGCGAGGCTGTCAGCGGCCAGGATGACGCCCGCGGGCTCCTCGACCGCGTGGTCGCGTGACGACTTGTTCATCTACCAGGTCGACCTGGCGGGGGAGCGGTTCCGGCTCCACCCGATGTTCGCGGCGTTCTTGCGGGCGCGGCTGAAGTCCCTCGGCGGCACGCAGTTCCGGGACGCGCACCTGCGGGCTGCGGCCGCGTTGCAGGAGCGCGGGGACCGGCTAGCGGCGATGCGTCACGCGATGGCGGTGGCCGATATGCCGCTGGCCGCCGCAATCCTGGCCGACTCCATGCACACCATCCTGGAATTCACCAACGCGCAAGAGGCCAGGGCGGTCGCCCGGGCGTGGCTGGCCAGATTCGGCGACGCCGCCGCGGAAGCCAACCCCGGGCAACTGCTCGAGTTCGCGCTCCCGCTGGCGTCAGCCGGACAGCGGGAGGCCGAAGGCTGGCTCACCAAGGTGAACCAGGCCCACCCAGCCCTGCCACCGGGCCTGGACGCTATGGCGCACGGCACCTGGGCGGCCTACTACAACAACCTGGGCAACGTCGATTCTGCGCTGGAGCACAACAGGCTGGCCCGCCAGGCGGCCGACGCCGCGGCCGGGCAGGGTCCGCTGTTCCCGATGCTCGCGCAGCTGACCCTGCAGGAAGCCGGAGCGCACTTGCTGGCCGGTGACCTCCCGGCCGCGGCCGCCGCCCTCCACCGGAGACCCGCACCCTTGCCGGTTCCCCTCGTGGACGAGATCCGGTCGCCCGTCATCCATGCCTGGGTGGCGTTCCTGCAGGGCGACCTGGTCTCGGCCGTCGCGGCGCTGGACCTGGTGGGAAGGGCTGCCGCGGAATACGACACCGTGGCGCACGGAGTAGGACAGATCTTCGCCAAGATGATCCAAGCGGGGATCCGCCTGGAGCGCGGCGAACACGAGCCCGCCGCGGCCCTGCTGGCCGCGGCACGGGCGGGGGCACGGATCAACGGCCGCCCGTACATCCAGGGCATGGTCGACACCTGGATCGCCCGGCTGGCCACGGCCCGGGGGGACCGGGCGGGTGCGCTGGCGTCCTTGGCCCAGGCGCGCCTGGGCCTCGCCGCGCCCGACGACCGGGTACGGGCACAGTTCGCGCTCGAGGAGTTCCGCGTCGCGGTTGCCCTGGCGCCAGCCGAAGCAGGCGAGCTGATCCCGCGGCTGCCGGCGAACACCGCGTCCCGGCTGCTCCAGGCCCGGCTGCACGTCCTGCGGCGGCAGTGGGCGAAGGCCGGGCAGACCTTGGAGGCAGTGGAGCCTGGCACTATCCGCGAGCGAGTGGAATGGGGGGTCCTGCGGAGCCTGGGGGCACAGGCGGCTGAACTCTCGCGGGCGCACGGCTACCTGCGGACGGCCCTGGAACTGGCCCAGCCCCACGGGTACCTGGCCACCATCATCGAGCAGGGACCCGGCATCGCCGCGTTGCTCCGTTCGCTGCCCGCCGGCGGCGGTCTCAAGCCCTACGTCGATGAGCTTTCGGTGCGCGCAGAGGCGGCCGCCGCTTCAGCGAAGGGCCCGGCCGGCCTGCTGCCCGGCGGGCTCCTGAGCGACCGTGAACTGGAGGTGCTCCGGCTGCTGGCCAGCCGGCTCACCACCACGGAAATCGCCGGCGCGCTGTTCGTCTCTGCCAACACGCTCAAGTCGCACATGAAGAGCATCTACCGCAAGCTATACGTCAGCTCCAGGGCCGATGCGGTCCGCGAGGGCGAAGCCCGCGGGCTGATCTGACCGGGCAGCAGAAGCCCCCATCACGGTCATCTCGCGAGCGGGCCGGGCGCGCAGCCCTTCTACGGCGGCCAGCAGCCCCCGGTAATCCTGATGGCAGGCTTCGCAGCGGCGCAGGTGCGCGGCCACTCCAGGGAACCGGCTTTCTGGGCCCGTTCGGTTGAGCTCAGCTTCGGCGTAGCGGTCCAGTACGTGGAACGCTGGATCGCACCCCCCATCCCCGGTCTGTGATCTGGTCCATGCTAGGACTGCCTCCACCTGACGCACCCGGCTGCTGACCTCCGCTGCCCGTCGGGCCGCTACGAGGGGGCGCGGTCGTCTGATTCGCCGGCGTCGACCGCGTCCACCTTGAGCAAGACCAGCCCGAGCGTCTCGATGCGCCTGATCAGCCCGTACAGTGCCGCCGTGTCGGCTCGGCCGGTTCGCAACCAGGTAGCCCCCGGGACCTCCCACAGCTCCACGTCATCGAACTCGGCCCGCACGACGTCGCTGGCGACTCCACGGATCTTGAGCTCGTATACGCCGAGACGTTTCGTGACCTCACCTGCCTTTCGTGGGTGGCGCTCAGGCCCACTATCGGCTGCCGGTGCCGCCCGGGCATCACCTACCGATCACCCGCGGCAGGGTGAATCCGGCGGCCCCTGCTCCCGGGAGTGCGGCGTCCCAGGTCGCCCGGCGGCCCAGTCTCAAATCAACGTCCTTGCAGGCACGCGAGGGCTAGCCACGCGGACGCCTCGGCCCATCGGGCTATCACGATCACCGCAGATCACCCCTCCCTGGGTGATGCCCGGGTGGTGCGCACAACAGCCTGGTGCGGCAACGTTTGATGACCCGGATAACCGCATCCCGGCGGCAGCGGGGCCCGGGAACCCGGCAAGGACACGCAATCAGACGAAGGTCTGGCTCAGCGACCTCATGCAAAGTCCCTTCGGCATGACAGAGAGAGGAACAGGTGCCGGATCGGCAGCCAACCGGTACAGCGACCGGCTAGATCGGGTTCGCACGGGTGAGCACCTGGCCCGCGCGGCCAGGAAATGACTAGCCGAAAGGGCTGGCGGCTGGCTAGCCAGCCTTGAGCTCTCACTACGCTTCGCGGGGGAAATATGACCGATCAGCCGAACCAGGAACTGCCGCCCGCCAAGCGAAGGCGGCTCATCATCGCCGCGGTGCTGCGCGGCGTGGCTGTCACGACGGTGCTGGTGGTTCTTTACTACCTGCTGCCGCTGGACCGGCCGGTGGACACCGGCACAGCGGTGCGCCTGCTGATCGGCCTGCTGGTCTTCGCGGGCCTCACGGTATGGCAGGTCCGGGCGATCGCCGGCTCGCGCTACCCGGGCCTGCGGGCGGCCGAGGCGCTGGGATTGATCATTCCCCTCTACCTGCTGCTGTTCGCATCAACGTACTTCCTGATGGAACGAGCCTCCGCGGCGAACTTCACCCAGCCGCTGACCCGCACCGACGCCCTGTACTTCAGCGTGACCGTCTTCACCACGGTGGGCTTCGGCGACATCACTGCCAAATCCGAGACCGCCCGGGTCGTGCTCATCGTCCAGATGCTCGCCGACCTGGCACTGCTGGGCGCCGGCGCGCGGGTGCTGCTGGGGGCGGTGCACCGCGGCCGGCAACGAAGATCCGGCACAGGCGGCGGCGACGGCCCGGCCGCCAAGTGACGCCCTCCCAGCACCCGGCGCCTCACCAGCATCACCATGCGGAGCTAGCGGAGGTTTCCGGGATAACCCGTTGAGGTGATCTCCCGCCGCTCAAGAAATTCTTTCAAAAGACACCGCTGACCAGCGCGTTTACCCAGCTCAGAGGCTCGCGATTTGCCGGCTGTTATGGTAGTACCTAGATATGGCATTCATCGTCGGCAAGAAGCAGGACGGGAAGACCTACTACTACCTGGCCGAGTCCGCCCGGGTCGACGGCAAGCCCCGGATCGTCTCCCAGCGCTATCTCGGCTCGGCGGAGGAGATCGCCGCCCGTCTGTCTGAGTCCGGTCCCGGCGAGCCCGATCGCAGCCGCCACCTCGCTTTCGGCGACGTCGCGGCGGTATGGCAGATGCTCCGGCGCCTTCGGGTGGCAGAGACCGTCGACGAGGTTGTCGGCTCACGCCGCGCCGACGCGGGGGCGCCGGCCGGGACCTACATCGCGCTCGCGGCCTTGAACCGGGTGGTCGATCCCTGCTCGAAGCTCGCCTTTTCCCAGTGGTGGCAGAAGACCGCTGGTGACCGGTGGCTGCGCCTTTCCCCCGCCGCGCTCGGCCATCGGCGCTTTTGGGACGCGATGGACGCGATCGGCGAGGAGGACCTGGCCGAGATCGAGCGCCGCATCGTCGCGGGGATGGTCGAGACCTTCTCGATCGACCTCTCGGGGCTCGTGCTCGACATGACGAACTTCGCCACCTGGATCGACTCGGGCAACGAGCGTGCCCCGATCGCCCAGCGCGGCCATTCCAAGCAGAAAAGAAGCGACCTGCGCATCTGCGGGCTCGGCCTCGTCGTCTCGAGAGACGGCGGCGTCCCCCTCGTCAGCCACGCCTACCCGGGCAACCGCCCCGACGTCACCCAGTTCGGGTCGATGGTGCGCGAGCTCGTCGCCCGCTTCGGGGCACTCGGGGTCGCGGGCGCGGACCGCGAGGGCGCGCGCCTCACCTTGGTCTACGACGCCGGGCAGAACTCCGACGACAACTACGAGCTGCTCGACGGCGGACCGCTTTCCTTCGTCGGCTCGCTGCCGCCGTCGGACCACCCCGGGCTCCTTGCCATCGGAGCCGGCCGCTACCGGGTCGTCGACGAGGAGGCCTTCCCCGGGCTGAGGGCCTTCGAGACCACAAAGGTCGTCTTCGGACGAACGCGCCGCCTTGTCGCCTGCCACTCAGACGGCCTGCACGAGAAGCAGTCCCGGGGCTTCGACCAGACCCTCGCCAAGGTGCACCGCCAGCTCGGCGAGGTCCAGGCCCGCCTCGCCCGCGGAAGGACCCGCAAGGCCAGGGAGAAGGTGGAGGCCGAGATCGCCGCCATCCTCGCCCCGCGCTGGGTGTCCCGGGTGGTTGCGACCACGCTGACGGGCGAGGCGCCGGCCGAGCTCCGCCTCAGCTTCTCCACCGACGACAAGGCCCGCGCCGCGCTGGAGACCGAGCTGTTCGGCAAGCGGATCCTCTTCAGCGACAAGACCCCCGAGCAGGCCCCGACCGCACAGATCGTCGCCGACTACCGCTCCCAGGAGGCCGTCGAGGGCGACTTCCGCCAGATGAAGGACCCGAAGGTCGTCTCGTTCTCGCCGATGTTCCACTTCACCGAGCACAAGATCCGCGTCCATGTCTTTTACTGCGTGCTCGGCCTCATGGTCGCGAAGCTCATGGTGCGCGAGGCCGGCAAAGCAGGGCTCCACCTCTCGGTGCGCGCGCTGCTCTCCAGCCTTTCCGGGATCGAAGAGACCGTGCTCCTCTACCAGGGCGAGCGGGGACGGCCCCGCGCCCGGCGCATGCTCACCGAGCAAGACGCCACCCAGCGCCGCCTCTACGACCTCTTCGGCCTCGAGGACTACGCACCAAAACGCTGAGTTAGGTACTACGCGGACCAGGGCGAAACAGGGCCCGTGACCTGGGCAGATGTGGCTTCCTCCCTGGCTAGCCCGGAAGGTTCCGCTAGCGGCTTCGCGGTGATAGCGGCAGCGCTGGATCGGCCAGGTACGGATCCTGCAGCCACAGGGTCTTGCCGCCCTCCGCCAGCACAGGCGCGGCGGCCCCGGCTGGCCAGCATCGCTGGCGGCCGTCCGCCGCGATCCGCTCGTGGGCTTACTGGCCGGCGTTGAGGGCCTCGTCCGAGACTGTGTGCTCCTCGGAGGCACCGCCGAGGGCGGGATGTGCACGTGCCCGTTCACTTCCCGCGGCCCTCGGCCGAGATCTACAGGGCCGCGCGCATCCAAGGTTTTTCCGTTAGCCGGGCCAGTCCGAGGTGTCTCTCATAGGCCGTCCAGGCCGTCTCCATCGTGCGGGGCCCGCGGATCCGCTGCAGCCGAGGAGAGACCTGAGAGTAATCCAGGCCGGGATTGTCGCCGCAGTCGAAGCAGATGAGCTCGAACTCGGCGGCGTGACTGCCTTCCGCCCGGCCATCCGCGATCGAGGCCGGCCGGTACCGCCGCAGAATGGCCCCGAAACCGTGACCGAGCTCGCCGACACCAGGGATCCCCATGCGGCACGCATCACGCGGTCCGCCTGCCGGATGGTCACCGGACCCGGTGCCGGTCATGGCCTGCATATCTGGACTTCTCACTCCGCCCCCCAGACTAGTTTTCTACTGCCGGGGTCTGGGGCAGCACGGGCCGCTAACGTACCCATTCTGATCAGCGGGAAGCATAGGGCCAAAGGTCCTTTGTTATAGGCCCAGTTCACGTACCTAACGGACCGCAGGCCCGGATCTCGCCCCCCGCGAGAACGGCACCTGGAGTGCCGATTCACGGTGTTCTGGGGGCCGGTTGCCGGTCGTTGGTCATGACGCATCTCACGGCTTGTAGTTGCTGTACGCGCATCCGACCCGGTCGTAGGTGTTTCCCAGGTCGTCCTGGGTGACCTTAGCGGCTCCGTCATCCGGGGTGAGGATCACGCCTAGTCGAGGATCACGGTCTGCGAGCATCCGCGCGCGGCCGCCTCGGCTTCGGCGGCGGCGATGAGCCGTGTCGCCAGGCCCCGCCCGCGAAGCCGCGGCGCCACCCACCGGCTCGGCAGCTCGCAGCAGTCGCCCCAGGTCCACCCGCTGATGCCGGCTCCTCAGGCACCGGCGATCTGCTCGATCAGCGAGATGTCATCGAAGTAGGTCCGGTAGGACCGGATCTTCCCGTCGCGGAAGTCGGCCACGGTGACGCCCGGCAGCCAGATGTGCCGTCCGGTTGCCTCCAGCACGGTGTCCTCGCTGAGGACGAGCGGCCCGGTGTGATCGGCTTCCACGAGCCATTCGGCGTATGCCTTGTTGCCCACTTCGTCCAGCCCGCGGAACGTGATCACGACGCCGGAGAACGCTTCCTCGCGCAGCGCCGACAGGGCAGCCAGCGCTGCCAGCCCGGACACGGCGGCGTACGGCGACCAGCCGGTCACGTCGCCGGTGAACAGGGTCGTCAGGTCAGCCGGCGCGGCACCGATCTCGGCCATCAGCGCGTCCGCCAGCACCTGCCTGCGTGATCCGCTCATGTCAGCCCCTTGTTCCTGCCGGGAAGCCATCTGCCCGGCATCTTCTGGTAATACGGCATGGAGTCAGGTCCCGAGTATCTTCGCCTTGGCCGCGGTGAACTCATCGTCTGACAGCGCGCCCGAGGCGTGCAATTGTGCGAGGTGCTCGATCTCGTCGGCCGGGTCCGCCGGAGGCGGGGCATATTGCGCCTGGCCCTGGCCGTCGTCGGCAGGCGCCTGGTCCTCAGCAGGCGCCTGGTCCTGCTGGTCGTCGGCAGGCGCCTGGTCATCGGCCTGCTGCTGCTCCCCGGCCTTCTTGTCCTCGTGGTGTGCAATCGCCGCTCCGGCAATGATCGCCCGCCGCCTTGTCCGTCGCCTGAAACCCATGGAAAACTCCTTCCCTCAGCGGAGATGACTCCCTGGTCGCGGAACTCTGCCAGCTTGTGGTCAGCTGGCCCGCCGCACTGGCAGGCTGGGCCGCTGCGGCTTGCTGGATACAGCTGCGGAACCCCCGCGGTCCACCGCTAAACCCCGCCCCGCCCCGCCGCCCGCTCACTCATCGAGCCACCCCGGGCAATCAGGTAGACCAGCACGCCGATGACCGGGATGAACAGCACGAACACGAACCACAGGGCCTTGGCCCCGCCGGACAGGTCATGACTGCGGAAGATGTCGATGAAGACCCAGATCAGGATCCAGATCCAGAGCACCCACAGAAAGAATATGAACATCGTCCAGAAAAGGTTCAACAGCGGATAGGACGAATCGGCCAGTACCATTTCCCCTCCTTCGCGCCAGGGAGGTTGCCGGCAGCGATTCCGCTGCCGGGTTCTGCGTCGGCACCAATGACGTTGCCGCACGGGGCTGTTGTGCGCATCACCCAGGTATCACCCCGGGAGGGGTGATCCGCGGTGATCGTGATGACAGCTCGATGGGCCGCGGCGTTCGCGTGGCTGCCCTCGCGTGCCTGCAAGCACATTGATTCGCACCGCGGACGCGACCCTCACCGGTCGGCCCGGCGAACAGCCGCTGCATGGCCCCGGACGCGGTGGTCGGCGGGATCACCGGGCGGTACACCGCCTCGGTGTACGGGGCCTTGCCGGTCGCGAGCCGGTGCGTGTTCAGGAAGTAATTCCGCAGCGCTTGGCGGCCCAGGGGCACGCTGGGAGCAGGGATGACATTCTCAGCCTGCAGGGCTTGAGGCGCAGCGTCAGGTCAGACCTGGGTGCCCCGTATCGGAAGCGATCGGGAGCGTTCAGGAGCTGTAGACCGCTACCGGCATGCCGACCCACAGCGAGGACCACATGCGGTCCATCGTGGGGACCGTCATCCGGACGCAGCCGTGACTGGCCGGATAGGCGGGCACCGAGGTCATGCCGTGTACGGCGTAACCGGCGTAGAAGTAGTTCGGCCGGTACATCGAGCCGAGCGGCCCGGCCTGCCAGCCGTTGCCATAGCGCCAGTAGATGCGGAACCGGCCGGTCGGGGTGATCGCCCGGGCCCATCTACCCTGTGAGTAGTACCAGGCGCCGCTGCCGGTTGACGCATCGATGATGCGCTGGATCGTGCCGTTGCGGACGTAGTAGATGACCTGCTTGGCCAGGTTCACCTCCAGCGACGTGGTCGCTGGCCGGTAGCGGGGCGCCGGGGCATACGGCCTGGCCAGCCGGGCCCAGGTAGCTGGGCCGACGATGCCGTCCCGGGTCAGGCCCTGGACCTTCTGGAAGGCGATGACCGCGTGATAGGTGGCCTGCCCGAACACGCCGTCCGCCGTGCCCACGTCGAAGTAGTGCAGCGCGGCCAGCCGTTGCTGCAGGGTCACGACCGTGCCGCCGCGCGAGCCGAGCCGCAGCATGGGCTGCTGGGGCACCTTCGGTGTGGCGCTGGGCGTGGGGGTCGTGGTACCCGATGCCGTGGTACTGGTCGCCGGTGCCGTGGTACTGGTCGCCGGGCTAAGTGACTTCGCCGCGCCGGGCTGGCCGGCCGGCGTGGTCCCGCAGGCAGCCAGGCTCGTCAGGCCAGCCAGGACGGCGGCAACGGCATAACGCCTGAATGCAGACATGACACTCACCTCTGTTCGCCTTTTGGACTTCAGCGGCATCCAGCGGCATAGGGCATTAAGGCCTCTTTCGTGCGCCGTTGGTCACGAGCAGCGGCAGGTGTGCTGGCGAGGGCGACGGTTCGCGCGTCGGTGTCGCCGGACCCGAGTGAACTGACCTGGCTTGCCCGTCCTTAGCTGAGGTCGCGGCGGGCGAACAAGATGCCGCCCGCCGCCCCGATCGCGGCCACCGCCGTGAGCACCGCTAGCGCGCCGATCAGCCGCACCCCGTGGGCGAGCGGCTCGTTGCCGAGCACGAGGTAGTACGGCGAGATGGGCCGGGCGGGCCGCATGACGCTGGTGACCTGGGCCAGAGCGTTGATCAGATAGCTAGCCACCGCCACCAGTGCGGCCACTCCGCGGGCGGCGGCCGGGCTCCCGGTGGCCGCGCCTACGGCCAGAGCGACGGTCCCTGCGAACAGGCCGAAGACGCCTAGCGCGGCCGCCGCGGACGTGATCGCGCGGACGCCGAGCCCCATGTCTAGCATGACCGAGAAGATCCACATCGCCGCGGCCGTGGCGAACATCAGGGAGGCGATGCCGATCAGCAGTGCGGCGAACCGCTGCGCGAACACTTGGACCCGCGAGACAGGTGCCGACAAGGTGACCTCCAGGCCACCGCGGTCCTCCTCGCCGGCGATGGCGGCCGAGCCGTGCGTGATGGCGTAGACCGCGATCAGCGCGGGTCCCATGAAGCCCATCAGTTCGACGCCCAGGTATCCGCCGGCGGTGCTCAGGTCGATGGTGCCGCTCGCGGTGAACAGCGCGCGGTAGGTTTGCGGGAGCGTGTCGAACAGGTTCCGCCAGCTGGTGTTGCCCCGGATCGATGGCCAGATCACCGCGTACAGGGCGATCAGCCCGGCGAACGCCCCGGCCCAGATCGCCAGCGACCGCCGGGCTGCTCGCAGCGCCTGGCGAGTGATCTCCCAGCGCCCGGCGATCCCGGCACTGGCACTGGCACTGGCACTGGTAATGATGGCGCTCACTACGGGCCCTCCCCCCCGTACAGGGCCAGGAAGGTCTCTTCCAGGTCCGCCTCGTGAGAGTTCAGGTCAAGGACGTGGTAGCGGCTCAGGGCTTTGATAAGCGGATCGACGACTCCCTGCATGGTGCAGCGGAGCAGGATGCCGTCAAGCCGCACGTCGGTGATCCCGGCCACGCCGGCGAACGCCTCCGGGGGCGGCGGCGAGCCGAACCTCACCTCAACGCCATGCCGGGCCTTCTCGCGCAGCCCGGCCATGGTTTCCAGCATCAGGAGGCGGCCGGACCGGATGATGGCGACCCGGTCCGCGACCCGTTCCACCTCCGACAGCACGTGCGAGGAGAGCAGCACCGCCGCCCCTGCCTCCACGCGTTCCCGCAGGACCGAGTGGAATTCCTGCTGGACCAGCGGGTCGAGCCCGCTGGTCGGCTCATCGAGCAGCAGCAGATCCGGGTCGCCGAGCAGCGCCAGGAGCACTCCGGCCTTCTGCCGGTTGCCTTTGGACAGCTCGCCAATGGGCCGGTCCAGGTCCACATCCAGCCGCTTGGCCAGACCTACGGTCCCCTGGTCCTGGTCCAGGCCGCGGAGCCGCGCCAGGTGCCCGGCGACCGCCCGGGCGCTCAGCCGCGGCCACAGCCGCACATCACCAGGCAGGTACCCGGTCCGGGCGTGGACCGCGACGCTGTCCCGCCACGAGTCCAGGCCGTGCACCCGCGCCGATCCGGCGGTAGGCCGCAGGTAGCCCATCAGCAGCCGCATTGTCGTGGTCTTCCCGGCGCCGTTCGGCCCGAGGAAGCCTAGTACCTCTCCGGCCCTGACATCGAGGCTGAGCCCGTCCAGCGCCAGCACGCGCCCGTAACGCTTGCTCAGCGATTCGGTCTGAACCACAAGCTCGTGGTTGCCCATCCGCGTCACCCGCCTCCGCCAGACGCTGGCTACCGTCCCCAGGATCAGCGGTGCCGACACGATCCGGCAGGCGCGTAGGTCCTGGCGGGCCAGGCCGGACGTCCTCAAGACGCCATGCCGCTCCGGCCGGGCATCGCTGGGCATCGCCGCTCAGACCACCATGCTGGTGACCCTGGGGGGTCTCACCAGCTGAAACCCCCGAAGAGCTACCTAGGCAGGCCGAGCACGCGCTCGCCGATGATGTTCCGCTGGATCTGGCTGCTGCCGCCGTAGATCGTCTCGGCCCGGGACAGCAGGAAGGCCCGCTGCAGCGGCTCGAGCGCGTAGCCGTCACCGGTCACGGTCATGTCCTCGGCGAGTAGTTCGGTGGCCAGCTCGAGCAGCCGCTGGTGCTGGACCGAGGCGTACAGCTTGGCGGTGGCCGCCTGGGCTCCCGGCGCGCGGCCCGCGACCAGCTCGCCGATCGTGCGCAGCGCGGTGACGCGCATCAGCCGGACCGCGATCCAGGCATCGACCAGCCGGTGGCTGAGCCCGCCCGCGCTGGCCCCGGCGGCGCCCCCAGCGCCAGCGCCAGTGCCGGCCCGGTCGCGGGCCAGGGCCAGCACGTGCTCCGCCTCCCGCTCGAACCCCAGCTGCTGCGGCATGAGCAGGGTGCCGCGCTCCACGCCCAGCGCCGCCATGGCCACCTTCCACCCCGCACCCGGGGCGCCCACGATCAGGTCGGCCCGGGTCCGCGCGCCGGTGAAGAAGACCTCGCAGAACGCGCCGTCACCCAGCATGTTGGTGATCGGGCGGATCTGCACGCCCGGCTGCCGGGCCGGCACAAGAAGCAGCGAAAGCCCGTGGTGCCGCGATGACCCAGGCTCCGTCCGGCACAGTACGTACAGCCAGTCCGCGGACGCGCCGAACGTCATCCAGATCTTCTGCCCGTCGATCACCCACTCCTGCCCGTCGAGCCTGGCCTGGGTGCGCACCGAGGCCAGGTCGGACCCGGCGTCCGGCTCGCTGAAGCCCTGCCCCCAGAACTCCTCGGCGGCCAGGATCTTCGGCAGGAACCTGGCCTTCTGCTCCGGCGTGCCGAACATCAGCAGGGTCGGGCCGAACAGGTCCTGCCCCTGCACGCCGAGCCGGTAGGGTGCCTGGGCGCGGGCGTAGAGGTACTCGAAGATGATCGCCTGGGCGAGCGTCGCCCCGCGGCCGCCGTACTCCGGCGGCCAGGTGAGCCCGAGCCAGCGCCCCGCCGACAGTTCCTTCTCCCACCGCCGCCGGACGTCCCAGGCCGCCGAGTCGTCCGGGCCGCCCACGCCGCGGTACTCGGCGAACTCGCCCACCAGGTGCTCGTCCAGCCAGCGCTGTACCTCGTCGGCGAAGCCTTGATCCTCCGGGCGGATCACGGTGTTCTCCGCTCGCCTCCGGGGCGCTTTTGTGCCCTGTCTTCCCTCGTCGCTCGTTCCCCGCTCCTCAGTCCAGGCAGGGCCGCGCCCCTTCGGCTCGATGTCCATCCTCATGCTCCCAGTCCGAGATGCGCGGCGAGCAGGTCCCGGTGGTACGCGGGGGTGCCGAACATCGCCTCGCAGGCCTTGGCCCGCTTGAAGTACAGGTGGGCGGCGTGCTCCCAGGTGAAGCCGATGCCGCCGTGCACCTGGAGGACGTCGCCTGCGATCTTCGAGTAGGCCGCCGAGCAGTACACCCTGGCCAGGCTGGCCGCCAGCGGCACATCCTCGCCGTCCCCGGCCAGCGCCCACAGCCCGTAGTAGGCCGCCGAGCGGGCCGCCTCCGCCTCGGTCAGCATGTCCGCGCAGATGTGCTTGATGGCCTGGAACGAGCCGATCGGCCGCCCGAACTGGACCCGCATCCCGGCGTACTCGACGGCCATCTCCACGGCCCGGGACGCCCCGCCCACTTGCTCGGCGGCCAGCAGGATGGCGGCGGTGGCCAGGACGCGGCGGAGCACCGGCCAGCCGTCTGCCTCATCGCCGATCAGCCGCGCCGGCGTGCCTGCGAACTCCAGATTCGCCTGCTTGCGGGTCTGGTCCAGGGTCGGCACCGGGGTCCGGGTCAGCCCGGGCGCAGCGCCGTCCACCGCGAATAGCGCAACGCCGGCTGGCGTGCGCGCGCTGGCCATGATGAGATCGGCAATGTGGCCGTCCGGGACGTGGCGTTTCGTGCCGTCCAGCACCCAGCCCCCGGCGCTGCGGCTGGCCCGCATCTGCACGCCCGCCTCGTCCCAGCGGCCGGGCCGCTCGAGCAGGGCCAGCGTGCCGATGGTCTGGCCGGCGGCCAGACCGGGCAGCAGATCTTTCCGGGCCGCCTCGTCCGTACAGCGCAGCAGGGCCTCGGTGGCCAGTGCCACGCTGGACAGGTAGGGCGCGCACAGCAGCGCCCGGCCCATCTCCTCCAAGACGATGCCGAGCTCCACGTAGCCGAACCCGGCTCCCCCGTACTCCTCGGGCACGGCCAGGCCAACCAGCCCGAGCTGGTCGCTCATCTGCCGCCAGACCGCGGGGTCGTAACCGGCCGGGGTGGCCATCAGCCGCCGCACGCTCTCCTCGGCCGACCTGCTGGCCAGGAAGCCCCGCACGGTGGCCCGCAGTTCGAGCTGCTCGTCGGTGAAGAGAAAGTCCATCCCGCCTCCCGCCGCCACTACACCAAAGTCCGCTGCACCAAAATCCATTACAGTAAAATCATACAACTAGTTATACTATCTGTCGTGGTGCGTGCGGGACCCTCGCACGGCCACCGGGAAGGTGCGTGACCCGATGACCGACCGTTACGCGGATTTCCCGAGCCTGCGCTGCCAGACGCTGAGCTCGGGGGTGCTGCAGATCGTGCTGGACGCGCCGCGACTGAACGCGGTGGGCGCGCAGATGCACCGGGACCTCGCCGACGTCTGGGCCGCGGTGGACCGCGACGACGACGTCAGGTCGGTCGTCGTCCGGGGCGCGGGCCAGGCCTTCTCGGCCGGGGGCTCCTTCGACATGATCGAGGACATGACCCGGGACGTCAGCGTCCGCGCCCGGGTCCTGCGCGAAGCGCGCGACCTCGTTTACGGGGTGATCAACTGCTCCAAGCCGGTGGTCTCGGCCATCTGCGGTCCGGCCGTCGGGGCCGGCCTGGTGGTCGCGCTGCTGGCGGACATCTCGGTGGCCGGGCGGTCCGCCAGGATCGTGGACGGCCACACCCGGCTGGGGGTCGCGGCCGGGGATCACGCGGCGATCTGCTGGCCGCTGCTGTGCGGCATGGCCAAGGCCAAGTACTACCTGCTCTCCTGCGTCCCGTTGACCGGGGAGGAGGCGGAGCGGATCGGCCTGGTCTCGCTGTGCGTGGACGACGACGAGGTGGCCGAACGGGCGGTGGCGATCGCCCGGGATCTGGCCGGCCTGCCCGCCACCGCGGTGCGCTGGACCAAGTACGCGCTGAACAACTGGTACCGCCAGGCGGGCCCGCTGTTCGACGCGTCGCTCGGCTACGAGTTCTTCGGCTTCGGCCTGCCCGAGGCCCGCGAGGGACTCGCGGCCCTGAAGGAGAAACGGCCGCCGGATTTCCGCGCGGTGGAAGAGGGATCACGATGACCACACACCCCGATCAGACCTACCCGCCGCTGCTGGTCCAGGGGCAGACGTGGGAGGAGATGGCCGTCGGCAGCGTATTCCGCACCGCGGCCCGGACCATCACCGAGACCGACCTGATCACGTTCGTCACCTGGAGCGGTTTCAACGAGGCGCTGTTCCTGGACGCCTCGCATGCGGCCGCGGGCGGGTACACCGGACGGCTGGTTCCCGGCGCCCTGGTCTACTGCCTCGGCGAGGGGCTGGTCATCCAGACCAACGTGATCAACCGGACCGGGCTGGCGTTCATGTCCATGGACCTGACGATCAAGCGGCCCGCCTATGTCGGGGATACCATTCACGTGGTGGTCGAGGTGATCGGGGCACGGGCGGCGAGCACCGGCAAGCGCGGCGTGGTGACCACTCAGAACAGCGTCCGCAACTCCCGCGGTGAGGATCTGCTGATCTACACGCCAGTCCGGCTGATCCGCGGCCGCGGTTACCAGGCACCAGACTTGACAAGCTAAATCATTTAGCTGATTCTAGACGCATGAGACGTTCCGGAACCAGCCGGTGGCTGACCTTGCTGCGCAGGTCGCTGGGACCCCCGCCGCCGCCGCCGCGGCGCTACTTCTCCTCCCGCTGCTGGCCCGCTGCCCGCGGCGCTGGGCTACCGGCGGCCCGGCCGCACCACGCCGCGTCATCAACAGGAATCCCCGCGGTGAAGCGGTAGAGGAGTCAACCTCGTATGCTTATTGGATGAGGAATCCAGTCAGGCTTCCTTGCCGATGGGAACCAGGCCGGCGCAGGCCCGAGGGGACAGCTTGAACGCGGTGACGGGAAACTCGACAGTCCGGGTGCCGAAGGCCGGGGAGATGGTGGCGGCGCAGCTGCGCCGTCAGATCGTGCTCGGCGAGCTCAAGGAAGGCGATCAGCTCCCCTCGGAGAGCGTGCTGATGGAGCAGTTCGGCGTCTCCCGGCCCACGCTCCGGGAGGCGTTCCGCATCCTGGAGGCCGAGGGAGCCATCACCGTGCGGCGGGGCGTGCGGGGCGGCGCGCGGGTACAGGTGCCTGACATCAGCGTGGCCGCCCGGCATATCGGCCTTCTGCTGCAGTACCGGGGCGCGCTGCTTTCCGACGTCTACGAGGTCCGCGCGGTCCTGGAGCCCGCCGCGGCCCGGATGGCCGCCAAGCGGCGCACGTCGGCCGATCTCGCCCGGTTGCAGGAGGTGCTGGACCGGCACCGCGAGGCGATCGACGATCCCGGCGCCTCCATCGCCGCCGACGCCGAGTTCCACCGGCTGATCGTGGAAATGTCGGGCAGCGAGACCCTCCAGATCCTGGTCGGCATGCTGACGAACATCATCCGGGAGGGCGATCGTTCCTACGCCGAGAGCCATGACTGGCAGCACGAGCAGGAACTCGCCAAGATCGCGATCCGCGCGCACACCCGGCTCGTCGAGCTCATCCGCAAGCGCAGCGGCGACGAGGCGGAGGAACTCTGGCGCAAGCACCTGGCCGAGTCGGCCAAGGTAGTGCTGGGCGACCGCACCACGGCCACGGTGGTGGAACTGCTCTCCTGATGCGGGCAGCCAGCGAGGTCGGGCACGAGCGGCAAGCCCGAGGCGGCCACCCGAGCCCCGTGGTCGGCGGTGCATAATTAGTGTATTACTCTTATAGATATTACTAATTATGCGTTGAGGTTCCCGAGGTATCCGCCGCGAGCGACCCGCAGCGTTGAAGGGCGTGAACATGAGCGTGCCGCTGCCTGCCGATCACATCGCGCCGGACCGGCCGACCCCGCCGGCCCGGCTGGCCCGTTCGGCCAACGGCCGCCCTTTCGGCCAGCGGATCCGGGTGCCGAAGACCGCTGAGCTGGTCGCCGCGGAACTGCGGCGCAAGATCGTGCGCGGCGAGCTGGCCGAGGGTGACGCGCTGCCGTCCGAGGCGGCCCTGATGGCCGAGTTCGCGGTGTCCCGGCCCACGCTGCGCGAAGCCTTCCGGGTGCTGGAGTCGGAATCGCTGATCAGCATCCGGCGGGGCGCCCGCGGCGGCGCCCGGGTGCAGGTGCCGGACGGGAACGTGGCGGCCAGTTACGCGGGCCTGGTGCTGGAGTACCGCTCCACCACCCTCCAGGACGTCTACGACGCCCGGACTTGCATCGAGGCGCCCTGCGCGGCGCTGCTCGCCCAGCGACGGACCGAACAGGACCTGGTGCGCCTGAAGGAGGCCGTGGCCCAGGCGGAACAGCTGATGGATGACCCGCAGACGTTCATCCTCGCCCACATGGAGTTTCACGCGCTCGTGGTGGAGTTGGCCGGCAACGAGACGCTGTCCGTGCTCAACGGCATGGTCCGGCACATCATCGAGCTGGCCAACTGGTCGCACGTGGACCTGGACGCGGGCAGCCCGGACAACGTGCGGGCGAACAAGCGCGGGTTCCGCGCGCACGTCCGGCTGGTCGAGCTGGTGGCGGGGCGGCAGGCCGCCGAGGCCGAGGCGATCTGGCGGCTGCACCTGCAGGAGGCCCAGGACTACCTGCTGATGAACAAGTCGATGACCACGGTGCTCGATCTCCTCGGCTGACCCGGCTCGGCCGGCCCGCCCGCGCTAGCCCGCACATCATATTATGAGTATAATAAGTTATACATATTGGTGAGCGAGGCGGTTCTGCGGAGGGCGCATGAGACTGCAGGGGAAGACAGCGATGGTCACCGGGGCGGGCCGGGGCATCGGCGCGGCGATCGCGGAGGCCCTGGCCGCCGAGGGTGCGGCGGTCGCGGTCTGCGACCTGGACGGTACAGCGGCCGCTAAGACCGCGGCGGGCCTGGCCGAGCGGCACGGCGCGCGGGCCATCGGCGTGGGCGTGGACATCGCGGACAGCCCGGCGGTATGGGCCGCGGTCAGCCGGGTGCGCGCTGAGCTGGGACCGCCGGACATCCTGGTCAACAACGCGGGCATCGACGTGATCGAGCCGTTCGTGGACTCGGCCGAACAGACCTGGGACAAGATCATCGCGGTCAACCTGCGCGGCACCATCACCGTCACCCGCGCCGTGCTGGACGCGATGATCGAGCGGGGCAGCGGGCGGATCATCCACGTCGCCTCGGACGCCTGCCGGGTCGGCTCCTCTGGCGAAGTGGTGTACTCCGCCACCAAAGGCGGCGTCATCGCCTTCGGTAAGGCGCTGGCCCGGGAGGTGGCCCGGCACGGCATCACGGTGAACAGCGTCTGCCCCGGTCCGACCGACACCGCGCTGCTCGACCAGGTGGCCGCCTACAGCCAGAAGCTGCGGGACGGGCTGTCCCGCGCCATCCCGCTGCGCCGGGTCGGCCAGCCCGCCGACATCGCGCCTGCCGTCGCCTTCCTCGCCTGCGACGAGGCCGCCTACATCACCGGGCAGACGCTGTTGGTCAGCGGCGGCCTCACCATGGCCTGAGGCCAGGCCGGGGCCGGTGATGCACGATGGCGTCCTGTGTGCCGGACGTTCCGGGGCGATGAGTTCCGGCGTTCCGCGTAGTCGGAACAGTCATCCGGTTCAGCGCAGGTAGGCCTGGCCGCCGTCGACGGCGATCGTGGTGCCGGTGATGTAGCTGGCCGCGGGCCCGCACAGGAACGCCACCACCGGGCCGATCTCCTCCTCGGGATCGCCGAGCCGGCGCAGCGGGATGCTCGACATGCTGCGCTCGTACTCCGCGGGGTTAGCCTGCCGCCAGGCCCGGGCGGCCGGGCTGGTCGCGGCCGGCAGGACCGTGATGACCCGGATGCCGTCCGGCCCCCACTCCGTCGCGGCGACCCGGCTCAGGGTCTGGGTCGCCGCCTTGGCCGCGCCGTAGACCCCGCGGCCGGCGGGCTGCGGGTTCACGGTGGTGGAGCTGCCGAGATTGATGATGACGCCGCCGCCGCGCAGGTGCGGATGGCATTCCTTCATCAGCCGGAACACGGCCAGCGGCCCGGATTCCCAGCAGGCGCCGAAGGCCTCGTCGGTCACCTCGAGGAGTGAGCCGAGCGCGGGGATCTGCGCGTTGTTCACCAGGATGTCGAGGCCGCCCAGCTCGCTGACCGTGTGCGCCACGCAGCGCTGGATGCCGGCGGCCCGGGTTACGTCCGCGACGACGGGCAGGGCGGTGCCGCCGGGTTTGGAGATCTCCGCCGCCACCGCGCGCAGCTTGGCCTCGGTGCGGCCGACCAGCGCCACGGCGGCGCCCTCGGCGGCGAGGGCGAGCGCGATGCCGCGGCCGACCCCCTGGCCGCCGCCGGTGACGATGGCCCGCTTGCCGTCAAGTGTCCCTGCCATTACCCCTCCTGCTCAGGATCGCTGCAGCCGCCGCGTAGTCGATCTTCCCGTTGGGCATCCTGGGCACGCTATCGACGAAGACGATCAGCCGGGGGACCTTGTAGCCGGCCAGGGACCGCCTAGCCGCGGCGATCACGTCGGAGGTGTCCAGCTGCCGGTCCGCCCTGGCCACGACCATGGCGGCGACCAGCTGGCCGAAGCGCTCATCAGGGACGCCCGCCACCAGGCACTCCTCGACACCGGCCAGCTCCTTGATCACCTCCTCCACCTCCGCCGGATGGACCTTCTCGCCGCCCGTGTTGATCACGCTCGTACCCCGGCCGATCAGCGTCACGCTGCCGTCGGCCTCGATGCGGCCGAAGTCGCCGGGCACGGCGAGCTGCTCGCCGTCACTGGTGAAGAAGGTGGTGGCGCTTCGCTGCGGGTCCTTGTGGTAGCTCGATGCGGGTGTCGGGCTGGCCAGCAAGCCGACCTCCCCGCGGGGCAGCTCCCTCCGGTCCTGGCCGATCACCCGCAGACCGCGGGCCGCCTCGAAGTTGGCAAACAAGGCCGGGTCTCCCCGCCGGACCCGCCGGTAGCCGTAGGTGACCCCTTCGGTGGACCCGCAAAAGTCGATCAGGGCAGCCTGCGGCACGTGCTCGAGCAGGCGCTGCTTGATCCGGGCGCTCCAGGCGGCGCCGGCCGAGCAGATGGCCCGCAGCGACGAGGTTCTCGTAGCGGCCGGTCGGCGCGCGGGCGTCGAGGGCCCGCAGCAGCGGGAGCGCGAAGGCGTCGCCGACGATGGCCACGATCTGAGCCCGGACAGCGCCGATCGTGGTGAGGAGCTCGCCAGCGTCGAATGACCTGCCCTGGAGCGTGGCCACCTGCCCTCCCGAAGTCAGCGTGGGGAGCGAGGCGAAGGTGAAGCCAGTGCTGTGCATGAGCGGCGACGCCGGGATGGCGACCAGGCGATGGCCGTTGCGTGCCTGCTCGGCCGCGTACTCCACGATCCCGAGCTCGGTGCTGGTTTCGAGGAACAGTTCACGCAACCTCAGGGAGTTCGTCACGCCACGGCCGATCGTATAGCGGACGCCCTTAGGCAGGCCTGTGGTTCCGCCCGTGTACGACAAGAAGACATCCTGCTCGCTGCGGCTGACCCGGGGCGCCGGTTCGCACGAGGCGATCAGCTCCTCGTAGCGGCAGGCGCCCGGCACGGGAGCGGCGGCAGCAGCCTCGCCGACCTCCGCCAGCAGGCGAACCCAGGGGATCTCGTGGCGGACCGACGCCACCCGCTCGCGCAGCGCCGAGTCGAACAAGAGCGCCTCGGCGTCGCAGTTCTCCAGCAGCGCCCGCAGCTCGGCGCCGCCGTAGCGGTAGTTCACGTTGGCCGGCACCGCGCGGATCTTGAGGGCGGCGAGGAAGGTCTCGAAATACTCGGGGCAGTTGTAGAGGTAGCAGGCGACGGTGCTGCCCGGGCCCAGGCCGTGCGCCCGGAGCGCGCCGGCCAGGCGGGCAGCTCGCTGCTCGAATTCCCCCACACGACCGTCCGGGCCCCGTGAGTGAGGGCCGGGGCGGAGGGGATCTCGTCGGCGATGGCCTCCCACAGGGTGGCGAAATGCAGCTCGCCGCGCGCCGGGGATGCTGACGACAACGCTCCCGCCCTCA
>CAWDBS010000032.1:0-13174 GCA_963800415.1 uncultured Actinomycetes bacterium | reverse complement strand
GCGGTTGGCGCGGACCGAGAACACCAGGTTGGGGTACGCCTGCAGGGTCCGCTCACCGAGTTCCCGGTCGGCGGCGAAATTGTCCTTGCCGCCGAGCCAGTAGTCGTAGACCCGGGCGATGTGCGGGACGCTGGTGTCAAAGCTGGGCATGCGGCTCCTCGGCGGACGACGCGGTAGAGCCTAGCGGCAGGTAACGACCGCGGAAGCGGATGAGCGGCCCCCCGAAGCCGTCATGTACGGGACACCCGTGACCCCCGCGAGGACCAGCAGGTGATCCCCGGTGTGATCAGCCGCTCCGCGGCGCGCTGCAGCGCGGCCAGGCCGACGTCGACGATGATGCCCCGGAGGCCGGGCCGCGCCGGTGCGGCACGTCCTCGAGCGTCAGCCGCGTCGCCCGGCCAGCCCGCGTCTGCGTACCGCCCCGCCGCACCCGCTGCCCGGCCGAGAGCAGCGTCACCGCGAACCGCGTGACCGGCTCGTCCGCCCGGCCGAACAGCTCCGCCGGATAAGAACCGGCCATCAGCGACACCATGACCAGTGGCGGCTCCGCCGACACCGGGCAGAACCCGCTGACCGTGGCCCCGACGTCGTCCCGGCCGTCGGCCACCGTCACCAGCGTGACCGCGCCCGCCCACGCTGCCCACGCCGCCGCCACGTCCGCGCTGAGGGTGGCCGGGGCGGGCAACCCGGTTCGTTCGGTCAATTGATGATCCAGCGGCCCGGCAGCATCAGCGGTCCGTACGGCGACAGGCCGGCCTGGGCCGCGAACCGCCAGGCGGGGCCCCACGCGTCAGCGAAGCCGAGACTCAGCCGCTCCGCGGCGGCGGGACGGGATTCGCTCGACTCCGGCGGGCGCAGCTGGTCGAGCGGGGTCAGCCGCGGGAAGACGCGCAGCGGAGCGTCGGCGGCCAGCCCGGCCCGGCGGCGGGCGATGTCGGCCGCGGCCGCCATCCCGCCGAGCTCGTCGACCAGGCCGTTCTGCGCGGCGTCGGCGCCGGTCCAGACCCGGCCCCGGGCGACCTCGTGCACCCGCTCCACCGTCATCCGGCGGCCCGAGGCCACCTTCTCGGTGAAGTCACGGTAGATGGCGTCGAGCCAGATGTTGATCCGCTGCCACTCGTCCTCGCTGAACGGGTGCGTGGGCGCGAACATCGTCGCCCCGCGGCCCACGGACACCGAATCAGTGGTGATGCCGGCCCGCTCGAACGCTGCCTCCAGCACGGGCTTGCCCATGATCACGCCGATCGACCCGGTCAGCGTCCCCGGCTGCGCCACGATGAGGTCGGCGGCCATCGAGATGTAGTACCCGCCCGAGGCGGCCACGTCGCTCATCGACACCACGACCGGCTTGCCCGCCGCGCGGGTCCTGACGACCTCGCGCCAGATCGTGTCGGATGCGACGGCGGACCCGCCCGGGCTGTTGACCCGCAGCAGCACGGCGCGGACCCGCTCGTCCGAGGTCGCCGACCGCAGCGCGGCCGTCACCGTGTCCGAACCTATCGAGTTGCCGCCCAGCGGACTGCGGTTGCTGCGCCCCTGCCTGATCGGCCCGGACGCGTAGATCACCGCGACGAAGCGCTCGCGCGGGTTGGGCAGCTTCCGGGCCCGCTGGACCAGCGCGTGCGCCCGCTGGTAGCGGGCGACGTACTGCAGGATGGCGTCTGGGCCCGCCTCCTTGCGCACGTCCGCGTAGACCTCGTCCCGGTAGCCGAGCACGTCGACCAGCCCCTCGGCCAGCGCGTCCTCGGCCAGGAACGGCCCGCGGTCGAGCAGCGCCCGCGCCTGCTCTGCGGTCTTGCCCCGGCGCTCGGCGATGGCGGCGGTAATCTGCTCGGCGATCGAGATGGCCATCCGTTCGGCGGCCTCACGGGCCGGACCGGTGAAGCCGCGCTCGGTCAGGTTGTCGGCCGCCGACTTGTACTCGTATCGTTTCGCGCTCTGGAAGGCGACGCCGATCTTGGCCAGCGCGTCGTGCAGGAACAGCTGCTCGATGGTCAGGCCGGTGAGCCCGAGCGCGCCGGAAGGCTGCAGGTAGATCCGGTCGAACGCGGTGGCCAGGTAATAAGGCACGTTGCCCTGCGTGAACTCGCCGAAGGTCTCGGACCAGGCCACGGTGAGCTTGCCCGACTCGCGAAAGTCGGTGACCGCCTCGCGGATCTCCTGCATCCGGGCCAGCCCGATCCGGCCGCCGCCCACCTTGACCACGAGCGCGCGGACCCGGTTGTCCTGGCGGGCGCGCCGCAGGCCCTCGATGAGGTCGGGCAGCCTGATCTTGCGCCGGGCCGCGAACGCGGACACCGGATCCGTGACCGGCCCCTCCGCGATACCGTCGGTCAGGTCGAGTTCGAGGATCAGCGGGGCCGTCTGGTGCTGCCGTAGCCTGGAGACCTGATGGGTCAGTTGCTTGGCGAGTTTCGCGTCTGCCATGCGGTCAGCTTACGGTGCGGAGGAGATGGCAATAGGCGGGCATCCGGTGACGATCGTCGTAGACGTCGCCAACGTGATGGGCTCGCGTCCCGACGGCTGGTGGCGCGACCGGGCCGGCGCCGCGGTCCGGCTGCACGCCGACATAGCCCGGCTGGCCGCGAGCGGCCGCGCGATCCTCCCAGATCAGCCCGGCCCCACCGGCGAGACCGGGTCGGCGGGGGAGGCGACCCCGCCGGGATTCGTCATGGTGCTCGAGGGCGCGGCCAAGGCCGCCGCCGCCCGCATCGCGCCAGCGGAGCCAAGCGCCGCCGATGCACCCGGCGCGGCGAACGCGCCCGGCATGTCCGGTGCACCCGGCGCGTGCCGAACTGCGCCCGGCGCGGCGAACGCGCCCGGCCCGGCGAATGTGCCAGGCGCGTCCGAGGTCCGGGTTGTGCAGGCGCGCGGCTCGGGGGACGACGCGATCGTGGCCGTGGTGCGTGAGCTGTCCGGACGGCGCGTGGTCGTGACCGCGGATCGCGAGCTCCGCGACCGGGTCGCGGCGGCCGGCGCCGAAATTCTTGGCCCGCGCTGGCTGCTCGGCCTGCTGCGCCCCTGAGCCGGGCCGCAGTCGCCCGTAAGCCCCTCAGACGCTATCTTCTCCGGCTAGCAAACAGAGGCATCGGGCCACCCGGCCCGTTCAACCGGGTGGCCCCACTTCCCCTCTCACCCCGGCAAACTGAGTCGCCGGAGCGAGCATCGTAGCAGCCATAAAGCCTCACTCGCCCGAGTTAGACGCCATAAGTGCGGTTTGGAAAATCCTGTGAGCACCGGCTTTACTGGGGCTCTACTGGCGGCCCCGAACGCCGAAACGGAAGATGCCCGTGCGAGTGCTGATCGCTGTCGTGATTGTCCTGTTGGTTTGCCTGCTGTTCGCCGCCGACCGGACGATCAAAGTGATCAAGCGCGAGCGCCGCCGCCGCGAGGCCACCCGGCGGCTCGCCGCCGCCGTGGGCCACGGGGAGGCCGTGCACAGGCAGCGAAAGGCGGCCCAACAGGCCAGCGGAGCGCTCACGTCGGTCATGCCGACCATCCAGGACGTCGACACCCGCCTGGTCGGGCAGCCCGCCCTCTCGCACGATGAAGCATCGAGCCCGCCCACCGGCACGGCATCGAGCCCGCCCACCGGCACGGCATCGAGCCCGCCCACCGGCGCGATGTGACATCGAGCCGCCCTGGCCGGCACGATGTGACATCGAGCCGGCCGCGCGCGTGCGAGTAGGTGTCACGGCCCGGGCCGGCGGTGCGCGTGCGAGCGGGGGAGACGAGCGGAGAGAATAGTGCCGTGCGAGTCGTGGTCCTGGCTGATACTCACGCGCCGCGGCGGTGGCGGGTCTGCCCGCCCCGGGTGGCCGAACACCTGCGCCACGCGGACCTGATCCTGCACGCGGGCGACGTCTGCACCGCCTCGGTTCTCACCGAGCTTGCCGAGTATGCCCCGGTGACCGCCGTGCTCGGAAACAACGACCAGCCGGACGTAGCGGCGTGGGGCGCGGCCGAGACCGCCGAACTCGACCTGGACGGCCTCAGCGTGGCGATGGTGCACGACAGCGGTGCCGCTACCGGGCGCCTGGTGCGCATGCGCCGCAAATTCCCCGAGACGGACCTCGTGGTGTTCGGGCACTCCCATATCCCGCTTGACCAGTCCGCGCCCGGGCTGCGGATCTTCAACCCGGGATCGCCGACAGACCGCAGGCGGCAGCCGCACGGCACGCTCGGCGTGCTGGAGATCGACTCCGGCCATCTGGCTGAAGCCGCCATCGTTCCCGTCACCTAACGAAGGCGCGTGCCGGCCAGCGCGAGCTGGCCGGCACGCGCCCTGTCACTACGCGGCTGGCGTTACCGTCAGTTACTCAGTCCACCAGTCCTCATCATCGTCCTTGCCGTTGGCGGCCTGCTTGGTGCTGGCCTGGGCCGCGGCCGGGGAGGGCGACGGGGAGCCACCGTTGGTGGGCCGCTGCTGCGCCTGGGTGGGCGCCGACGACACCTGGGTGGGCTGATGAGCAGCGGACTGTGCCGGTTGCACCGTGGTGGGGGCAGGCGGCGCGGCGGCGCCGTTGCGCGGCGCGCCGACCGGAGCCGACGGAGCCGACGGAGCCGACGGAGCCGACGGAGCCGACGGAGCCGACGGGGCGGATGGGGCCGGGTCGGCCGCGATGGCCGGCTTGGCTGCCGATGCCTGCATCGCCGCGTCCATGCCGGGCAGCTGACCGCCGAGCAGCTGGCGCACCTGCGCCAGGTGGGTGGCGATGCTGTCCTTCTGCCTGGTGAGCTCGTCGACCTCGCGCTGAGCTGCCGCGCGGCGGCGCTCGGCGTCGGTCTTGGTCTCGGCGAGCAACTGATCGGCTTGGGCCTTGGCCTGGCTGACGATCTGGTCGGCGTTCTTCTTGGCGTTGCTGACCAGCTGCCGGGCGTGCGAGTCGGCGTCCCGCCGGGTCTGGTCGGCCTGGGCGCTGGCTTTGGCCGCCCGCTGCTCGGCGGTGGAGGCCCGCTGCTCGGCCTCGGAGACGAGCTTCTGCGTGGCGGACTGGGCGGCGGCGAGCCGTTCGGCTTCCTGGCGCTCGGCCTCTTCCCGGCGCGCCGCGAGCTGGATCTCAAACTCGGCCTCGGCCTGAGCCCGCTGGGCCTCGCTCTCCTCCAGGATCCGCTGCGCCTGGCTGCGCATCTCGTCGGCCTGGCGCTTGGAGGTGGTGAGGATCTCGTCCCGCTCGCGCTTGGCGGTGGCCTTCAGCTGGGCCACCTCGCGCTCGGTGCTGGTACGCAGCTTGGCAATGTCGCGCTCGGCCGCGGCCCGCTTATCCGCGACCTCGTGATCGGCCGTGGCCCGGAGCTTGGCCACCTCGCGCTCGGTGGTGTTGGTCAGCTCGTCGGCCTCGCGCCGGGCGGTGGTCCGGATCGAGTCGGCCTCCCGCTCGGCCGCGCCCCGGAGGTCGTCAGTCTCCCGCTTGGCGTTCGCGCGCAGCTCGGAGGCCTCGTTCTCAGCGGCGGCCCGGAACTCCGCCGCGTCAACCTTGGCCGCGGCCTTGATCTCGTTCGCTTCCGACCTGGCGGCCTGGACGAGCTCGGTGGCCTGTTCTTCGGCCAGCCTGAGCAACTGCTCAATACGGGCTCCGAGGCCGGAGTAGGTCGGGCGTTCCTGCTCCTGAATCTGGCGGTGCGCGTCAGTCAGCTGCTGCCGCATGGCCTGGGATTGCTCGCGATGCTGGCGCACTTCGGCTTCGATCTGCCTGATGTGCTCGTCAACCTGATGACGGTCGTAGCCCCGCATGACCGTCGCGAACTCGCGCGGCGGGGCCTCTTCGAAGAAGTTGGTCAGCTGGGCGTCAATGTCCGATTGCATATGGCCTAATCCTGGCTAGACGTGAAGGCGACGGAAATTTTACGGCGGGTGTCAGCCATGCGGGTGCGACTCTCGCCCGGTGTCAGGCAGACTACTCTTACTCGCGTGGTTTGGCGGACCCTTCAGAGTTCTCTAATCCTATGCTCCTGCAAGATCCCGTTAGTGCCATTATGAGGCATCACGCTGAACTGGCGAACTGTACGAGTTCGGTCAGCACGCCCCCCAGATCGGCCGGGTGCAGGAAGGCGATGGACGCCCCCATGGACCCGTGCCTGGGCCGCTCGTCGATCAGCCGGATGCCGGTCCCGGCCACCGTGGCCAGGGCCTCGCCGATGTCGCTGACGCCGTAGCCGACGTGGTGGATCCCCTCGCCGCGCCGGGCGATGAACTTGCCTACCGGCGTGTCCGGCGACAGCGGCTCGAGCAACTGGACATAGCCGGGGCGACCCGGCACAAACGGCAGCGCCCGGCACAACGGCCCCCCGGCCCGACCGCCAGCATCGCCTCACGGACACCCTGCTCCTCGTTCACCTCCAGGCTCACCACCTCGAGCCCGAACGTCGTCCGGTACAGGCCGATGGCCCGGCCCAGGTCCCGGCAGGCGATGCCGACGTGATCGATGCGGGTAAGTAGCGGTAGCACCATATTTCCTTCCGGAGCCGGCTAGGTATCGTGGCAGATATGAGCGAACCACGTCAGCCGGTCATTGTCGGCGGGGCCAGGACACCGGTAGGGCGCCTGCTCGGATCCCTCGCCAGCAAGTCTGCCAGCGAACTCGGCGGCGTGGCTATCGCGGCGGCGCTGGACCGGGCTGGCGTCGACCCTGAGCATGTCGAGTACGTGATCATGGGGCAGGTGCTGCAGGCGGGCGCGGGCCAGATCACCGCCCGGCAGGCCGCGGTGGCGGCCGGCATACCCATGAGCGTCCCCGCGCTGACGGTGAACAAGGTGTGCCTGTCCGGCCTAGCTGCCATCGCGCTCGCGTCGCAGCTGGTCCGGCTGGGTGAGCACGACATCGTGGTGGCCGGCGGGATGGAGTCCATGACCCGCGCGCCGCACCTGCTGGTGAACTCCCGGGCCGGCTACAAGTACGGCCCGGTCACGGTCGAGGACTCGATGGCCCTGGACGGCCTGACCGACGCCTTCGACCACCTGTCCATGGGCGAGTCCACCGAGAACAGCGGGCGCACGCTCGGCATCACCCGCGAGCAGCAGGACGAATTCGCGGCCATGTCCCACCAGCGCGCGGCCGCGGCGGCCAAGAACGGCCTGTTCGCCGCCGAGATCGCCGGGGTCCCGGTCCCGCAGCGCGGCGGCGAGCACGCTGCCCGTGACCGAGGACGAGGGCATCCGCCCAGGCACCACCCTGGAAGCGCTGGCCAAGCTCAGGCCGGCCTTCGGCAAGGACGGCACGATCACCGCCGGTACCGCCTCGCAGATCTCGGACGGCGCGGCCGCCGTCGTGGTGACGTCCGCAGATTTCCGCCGAACGGGCCGGGTTGCCCGCCCTCGCCGAGATCGGGGCGCACGGCAACGTGGCCGGCCCGGACAACTCGCTGCACTCCCAGCCGTCCAACGCCATCAAGCAGCGCCTGGCCAAGGCCGGCCTGGCCCCCGCCGACCTGGACCTGATCGAGATCAACGAGGCGTTCGCGGCGGTGGCCATCCAGTCCATGCGCGACCTGGGCGTCGGCCCCGACATGGTGAACGCCAACGGCGGCGCCATCGCCATCGGCCACCCCATCGGCGCGTCCGGCGCCCGGCTCGCGGTCCACCTGTGCTACGAGCTCGGCCGCCGCGGCGGCGGGCTCGGCGCGGCGGGCCTGTGCGGCGGCGGCGGCCAGGGCGAGGCCCTGCTGTTCCGGGTCCGCGGCTAGCCAGCCCGTGGCCGGAACCCCCGTGGCCGAAAGCACAGCCGCCCAGCTCGACAAGGCCCGGGCCGGGGACGCGCGCGCCCTCGCCCGGCTCCTGTCCCTGGTCGAGGACGAGTCACCTCAAGTCCGCTCGGTCATCAAGGACCTTATGCCGGACCACCGGCCGGCCCGGTCATCGGCCTCACCGGGTCGCCCGGCGTCGGGAAAGTCCACGGTGACCGGCGCGCTCTGAGCGCGTTCCGCTCCGTCGGGTCACCGCATCGCGGTGCTCGCGGTCGACCCGTCGTCCCCGTTCACCGGCGGCGCGCTGCTCGGTGACCGGATACGCATGCAGGATCACGCTACCGACGGCCATGTGTTCATCAGGTCGATGGCGAGCCGCGGCCACCTGGGCGGCCTGGCCGCCTCGACGCCGCAGGCCATCCGCGTGCTCGACGCGGCCGGGTTCGACCTGATCCTCATCGAGACGGTCGGCGTGGGCCAGGACGAGGTGGCGATCGCCTCGCTGGCGGACTCCGTGATCGTGCTGGTCGCGCCGGGGATGGGCGACGCGATCCAGGCGGCCAAGGCCGGCATCCTCGAGGTCGCTGACCTTTTCGTGGTGAACAAGGCGGACAAGCCGGACGTCAGCCAGGTGGTCGGGACCTGCGGAGCATGATCGCGCTCGCGGAACAGAAGGAAGGGACTGGAAAACGCCAATCGTCACTACCGTCGGGGTGAAGCGCGGGTGCGACGGGATCGCCGAGGTGGTGACCCGGCTGGACCACACTGGTCCTGGCTCAACTCCACCGGGGAGCTGAAGGCGGCGGCACGCGCGGGCACGGGAGGAGATCACCGCGCTGGCCTTCGCCGCGCTGCGCCATCGGCTGGCCGCCAGCCTGCTCGACGAGCTGGCCAGCCGGGTCGCAGACGGCACCCTGGACCCCTTCCAGGCGGCCGATGAGCTCCTTGACCAGTGAGCATGCCGAGAACGGCATACGGTATACCCGTGGGTAAGCCGCTGGAATTGCCGTTTGATCCCATCGACCGGGCGGCGCAGATCTGGGAGCGCAGGTTCGGTCCCTCGCCGTCGATGGCCGCGGTCACCTCGATCATGCGCGCCCAGCAGATCCTGCTCGCCGAGCTCGACGCGCTGCTGCGGCCGTACGGGCTGACGTTCGCCCGGTACGAGGCGCTGGTGCTGCTCACCTTCAGCCGCCGCGGCGCGCTGCCGCTCGGGCTGATCGGGGAGCGGCTGATGGTGCACCCCACCAGCGTCACCAACATCATCAGCCGCCTGGAACGGCAGCAGATGGTGGTCCGCAGGCCGAACCCGGCCGACGGCCGGGCCGGCTCGCCGAGATCACCGACGCGGGCCGGGCGGTGGTAGAGCGGGCCACCCGGGACCTGATGGCGGCGGAGTTCGGGCTCGGCGGGTTGAAGTCCGGCCAGCTGAAGGAGATCTTCGACCTGTTCCGTGAGCTGCGGCTGGCGGCCGGCGATTTCGTCCCCGACCGGCCAGACCACGGGCCACGACCAGGCCTAGGAGCCGTTAAGGCGGGAAGCCTGCCAGCTCTGCCCGCCGTCGAAGGTGAACCAGACCGTGCCGGCGGACGGGTCGGCGGGCAGCGCGATGCCCTGGTCGTCGGTGGTCATGCCCACGTAGCCGAACCCCCCGGCCCGCCCGCTCCCCTTGAGCGTGGCCGCATGCCACCTGATCTCGCCCTTGGGCAGCAGGTCGATGCCCTGGTCGGTGGCGAGCACCACGCTCCCGGACGGGCTGGCCGCCAGCCAGAACGCGGTGCCCGTGTTGGGCGCCGTGCCCATCGGCAGCCAGCTGAGCCCGTCGTTCGGCGAGGAGAAGATCAGCTTGTGCTGCGTCGAGACCGCGGGGTTCCCGCCTCTGCTGCCCGACAGGCAGGCCAGGAACAGTTCCCTCGCGTTCACCGCGCCGAGCAGCGCCCCGGTCGGCTGGCCGTCGGCGAGGGCCGGCCCGACGGTGCACGAGGAGGCCAGCGAGCTCACCGGCTGCCACGCCGCGCTGCCGTCGACCGGTCCGGCGTACAGCGCGCCGCCCGGCGCGAGCAGGTAGCCGCGGCCGCCGGTGAGCACGAGCGAGGCGGCCTCGTCGGCGGCCCCGTCGGTCAGCCCGGTGGTCGCGGCGCCCACCGGCGCCCAGCTGCCGCCCGCGGCGGGAGCGGAGTACAGCGAGAAGCTGGTGCACTGGCCGCGAACGCGGTCCCGCCGCCGGTGCACGACGCCCACAGCGCGAACACCCGGTTGCCCACCGTCTCCAGGTCCGTGACCCGCAGCCCGTGGGTGTCGACCGGCGTCCAGGTCTGGCCGCCGGTGCGGGTGACCCACAGCTCGGGCCCGAACGCCCACCCGTCGTTCAGGTTGAGGAACCGGACCTGGCTCACCCCGGTCGCGCCGTCCGCCGCGCCGGTCAGCGGCGCGGGCACGCCCGTCCAGGTCTTGCCCGCGTCGTCGGTGCGCGCTACCGACGTGCAGTACGGGGTGGCGCAATCGCCCGGGGTCTTGGCCTGGCCGATCACCCAGCCGGTCTTGGTGCCGACGAAGGTGACCGAGCTGGGCCGGAAGTTATCCGGCACTGGCGCCGACGTCGCAGCGGGGCCGGCACGGCGGACTCGCCGCCGCCGATGACCCGCCGCGGCTGCCGGTCCCGGTCGGCGTGGCGGAGGATGCCCGCCCCTGCCCGGCGGCCACGCTCGATTGAGGGCCCGGGCTCAGCACCGGTACGTTGACCACCTGGGGCACGGTCACCGCCGCGGCCACGATGACCGCCGCCGAGGTCGCGGTGATGGCCAGCTTGCGGTACTTGCGGCGCCGCGCCCGGCGCTTGATCAGGTCGAACGTGCCCTGCGGCGGCGGGAGCGGCTCGATCCGCTCGCTCAGCCAGGCGTCAACGTCGTCGTGGCGGTCAGCCATCACGTTCCCCCAGCGCCGTCTTCAGCTTGGCCCGCGCCGCGAATAGGTCCGCCTTGATGGTCCCCTCCGGCCGGTGCAGCAGCGTCGCGACCTCCCGGATCGCGAACCCCCCGTAGTAGTGCAGCAGGAACGGATCGCGCAACCGCGGCGGCAGCGAGGAGATGAGGTTGCGCACATCCACGTCCTGCACGGGATAGGCCACCGGGTCCAGGGCGGTGCAGGCGGTGACGCTGCGGATGGCCCGCCGCTCCCGTTCGGCCTTGCGCCAGTGGTCGCGGATCAGGTTGGTCGCGATCATATACAGGTAGCTCTGCGGGCTCTCCACCTTCGTCCACCGGGACAGCAGCCGGACGAACGCCTCGGACGCGATCTCGTGCGCGGTGTCGTCGTCGTCGACCAGCCGCCTGACCCAGCCGGCGAGCTTGGGGTAAACGCCCTTGAACAGCTCTTCGGCAGCATCGGCGTCATCCCCTAGTGACCTCACCTGCGGCGCCCACCGGATCTCCCTTGATGAAGTTCCCGGCAGGTGGGAACAGCGCAGCCTCGCGTCCCGCGCGTCCGCCCGGCATGATCACCATGTCGGGGCCGGTCGGGGCGTCGTCGAGAACACCCGTGTGATACGGCAACTGTTACCACATTTCCTCGGCGTCTGGCCCGGGCGCGCCCCGTGACGTCCGGGCCCCGCTGCGCACGAGGCGTTCCCGGCCTCGTGCTCTTAAGAGACGATAAAACTCGCTCATCGGTTGCACAGAAAGTTCTTTTTTCCGAACGGGCCGTCGTGCCTGCCCTGCCGGAGTGCGCACTGCCCCGGCGAGATACACTGAAAATATAGTAGGACGTCCTACTATCTCGGGACGAGCACCCTCCGGAGGCAGGACATGGACGCTCATGGCGGTTCGGACGCGGGCGCCGCGCAGGCGGGACGGGAGCGCTGGCAGCGCCGGTTCGACCAGGCCGCCACGCGTGACGCGGACTTCACCACGCTGTCCGGCCTCGAGGTCGATCCGGTCTACGGGCCGCCGGACGGCGCGGCGCACCTACCCGAGCGCATCGGCTGGCCGGGGGAGTTCCCGTTCACCCGGGGCATTCACGCCACCGGCTACCGCGGCAAGCCGTGGACGATCCGCCAGTTCTCCGGGTTCGGCAACGCGCGGCAGACCAACGAGCGGTACAAGATGCTGCTGGCGGCCGGGGGCGCGGGCCTTTCGGTGGCCTTCGACATGCCGACCCTGATGGGCCGCGACTCCGACGACCCGCGCTCACTCGGCGAGGTGGGGCACTGCGGCGTAGCCATCGACTCGGCCGCCGACATGGACGTGCTGTTCGAGGGCATCCCGCTGGCCGACACGACCACCTCGATGACGATCAGCGGGCCGGCCGTGCCGCTCTTCTGCATGTACCTGGTGGCCGCCGAGCGCCAGGGCGCGGACCTATCCAAGCTGGACGGGACCCTGCAGACCGACATCTTCAAGGAGTACATCGCGCAGAAGGAGTGGCTGTTCGCGCCGCCCCCGCACCTGCGCCTCATCGGCGACCTGATGCAGTACTGCGGCCAGAACATCCCCCGGTACAAGCCGCTGTCGGTGTCCGGGTACCACATCGGGAGGCCGGCTCGACCGCCGCCCAGGAACTGGCGTTCACGCTGGCCGACGGGTTCGGCTACGTGGAGCTCGGCCTGTCCCGCGGCCTGGACGTGGACGAGTTCGCGCCCGGGCTCTCCTTCTTCTTCGACGCGCACATCGACTTCTTCGAGGAGATCGCCAAGTTCCGCGCGGCCCGGCGGATCTGGGCCCGGTGGCTGCGCGACGTCTACGGCGCTCGCAGCGAGCGGGCGCAGCGGCTGCGGTTCCACACCCAGACGGCCGGCGTCTCGCTGACCGCGCAGCAGCCGGACAACAACATCGTCCGGACCGCCGTCGAGGCGCTGGCCGCGGTGCTGGGCGGGACCAACTCGCTGCACACCAACGCCCTGGACGAGGTGCTCGCGCTGCCCGGCGAGACGGCGGCCGAGACCGCGCTGCGCACCCAGCAGGTGATCATGGAAGAGTCCGGCGTGCTGAACGTCTCCGACCCGCTCGGCGGGTCGTGGTACGTGGAGGCGCTGACCGACCGGATGGAGGCCGAAGCCGAGGCCATCTTCGCCCGGATCCGCGCGATGAGCTCGGACGACTCGATGACCGACGGGATCCTGCAGGGCATCGAGAACGGCTGGTTCATCGGCGAGATCGCCGAGGCTTCGTTCGCCTACCAGCAGCAGCTGGAGAAGGGCGAGAAGAAGGTCGTCGGCGTGAACTGCCACGTCAACACGGTGGCCCAGCCGCTGGAGATCATGCGGATCAGCGCCGAGGTCGAGCGCGAGCAGGTCGCCGCGCTCGCCCGCCTCCGGTCCGGCCGCGACCAGAAGGCCGTCGATGCGGCCCTGACCGCCCTGGTCGCCGCGGCGCGCACCGAGGACGAGAACCTGGTCCCCCCCATGCTGGACGCAGCCCGCGCCGAAGCCACCCTCGGCGAGATCTGCGGCGTCCTCCGCGCCGAATGGGGCGCCTACACCGAACCTGCCGCCTTC
>CAWDBS010000031.1:0-26543 GCA_963800415.1 uncultured Actinomycetes bacterium | reverse complement strand
CGGCCGACGGTGGTGCGGGCGCTGCGGGTCCTGCGGCAGGACGGGTGGATCGAGACCCAGCAGGGCAAGGGCAGTTTCGTCCGGGGCCGCCCGGCGCTGGCCGGGCTGGAATCCCAGCGGACCGGCGAGGAGGCCCTCAACCGCGATGAGTCCCGTGAGCCCGGAGACCTGATCGAGGCGGGCATCAGCAGCCCGCCTGCCCGTGTGGCCGCGCTGCTCGGGCCGGCTGGAGAGGGCGAGGTGCTGGCCCGGCGGCTTGTCGTGCGGCAGGACGGCGAGGCCTCGGAGCTGATCACCTGGTGGGTTCCCGCTCCCCTGGCCGAAGGCACCGACCTGGCTAGCGCTGAGCCCATGCATGGCGGGGTCCGCGGGCACCTGTCCAGGCGCAAGGGCATCCGCGTCGACCACGTCCTGGAGCAGGTCGTCGCCCGGCACCCCACCAGCCAGGAAGCCAAGCTCCTGGGCGTGGGCAAGTCGGCGCCGATGCTGGCGATGTACGTGGCCGCCCGGGAGGCTTCCGGCGAGCCGGTGCTGGTCCTGGAGGTCGTCATGCCCGGTGACCGGCACGAGCTCGAGGACGCCTACCAGGTCGGCTGAGACCGTCCCGGATTCCCTAGCCTGACCGCTTGACTAAGCAAGTGGTATCGTCGTATCTTGAAGGGACTTGCTTAGTCAACTGGCCAAGCAAGCCGGTATCTACAAGGAGTTGCCAATGGCTCTTCAAGGTCCGATCCCGGTGGAGTTCGGCGTGGTGTTCCCGTCCGGTGCGTACGCGGCTGGCGCGTTCGAGCCGGTACGGAACTTCGACGCCTCCACCGGGGAGAAGTTCGTCCAGTCCAACGACAAGGCCACCGGGCTGCCGCTGTGGGTGATCGAGGTCATCGACCCCGACCCGCAGGCACGGACGCGGGCGGTCAAGGTCAAGGTCGCCGCGCAGGCCCAGCCGGTCATCCCGGCCGGGCCGCCCGGGTCGCCGTTCATCCCGGTGGAGTTCACCGGGATGACCGTCACGCCGTACGTGAACCAGGCCGGGCGGCTGGCCTACTCGGTCAAGGCAACCGGCATCCGGGCGCCCGGGCGAGGCCGTCCCGGCGGAGAGGTCAGGGAGGTAGCGGCATGAAAAGCGGCGGCGGGTCGTCCGCACACGTCGGCATGTACGTCGGCGAGGACTGGTGGACGTTCCTGAGCACGTACGACGACCACACGCCGATCCTGGACGTCACGTGCGGGTCGGCCACGGTGTCGCTGTCCGTCGCCGACCGCAAGACCGGCGCGGCGGCGGTGGAGTTCGCCCGGGATCTGGCCGACAAGGCGGCCAAGTTCGCCGCCGAGGTCGAGCGGCTGCACGCCCAGGAACACGACGGCGACAGCGAGGCCTGCACGGCCTGCCAGAGCCGCAGGGATGGTGAGGCGGCCTGATGGTAACCGCGGGTGGGGCGGCAGGAACGGGCATTCCTGCCGCCCCGGGTGTCTCCCCCTGCTGGCGCATGCGGAGAGGAGCTGATTCTAATGCCGCGCGGTAGGAACGGGGTGATGGGCGAGCAGCTCGCCCAGGTCGACAACCGCGACCCGTTCGCGCGCCCCGGTCTGGCGGTCCCCGGTGTACCGCACCCCCGAGCCGGTGATCTTCGTCGTCCAGCTCATCCGGCTGTCTGGCGGGTGCTGTGGTTCGCCCTCACCCATCCGCTGGTGGATGCCGTCGCCGCGCTGGTCGTGGTGACCTGGCTGGGCCTGGGCTGGCCCGGCGTCGCGGGCCTGGCGCTGGCCGCCGTGGCGGGCCTGGCCGGGCTGCGGGTGATCCAGCCGGAGTGGTTCGCCCGGTTCGTGGCGGTGCCGGTGCGGGACTGGTGGCGGTGGTGGTTCTACCGGCGCCGGTGGAAGGCCGCGATGACCCTGGCCGGGCTCGCCCCGGACTACCGGGGCCAGCCGATGCTCCCCGTCCTGGACCGGGTGCACCGGGCCGGGGCGGTCGACCTGGTGCGGGTCGGCCTGGTGACCGGGCAGGCCCCGGCCGACTTCGCAGACCGGTCGGAGAACCTGGCGCACGCGTTCGGCGCGCGGCTGTGCCGGGTCCGCGACGCTCGCGCCCGGCGTGCTGGTGCTGGAGCTGGTCCGCGCGGACACCCTGGCCGACCCGATCCCGCGCTCTCCCGATTACCGGGGAGGTGGACCTGGCCGGGCTGCCGGTCGGCCGGTGCGAGGACGGGTCCCCGTGGCGGCTGCGGCTGGCCGCCACGCACGTGCTGATCGCGGGCGCCACCGGGTCGGGGAAGGGCTCGGTGATCTGGTCGCTGATCCGGGCGCTGCTGCCCGCCATCGCGGCCGGGTGGGTGCAGGTGTGGGCGCTGGATCCCAAGCGGATGGAGCTGTCGTTCGGCCGGGCGCTGTTCCACCGGTACGCCTGCCAGGCCGCCGCCATGGTCGAGCTGCTGGAGGCCGCGGTCGCCGAGATGCACGCCCGGGCGGAGCAGTTCGGCGGCCGGACCCGCACCTTCACCCCCTCCACCGAGTTCCCGTTCCTGGTGGTCCTAGTCGATGAGCTGGCGTTCCTGACCGCCTACCAGCCCGAACGCGACCTGCGCAAGCGCGCCGAGGCCGCCATCGCGACCCTGACCAGCCAGGGCCGGTCGGTGGGGGTGTGCGTGGTCGGCGCCCTGCAGGACCCGCGCAAGGACGTGATCAGCCTGCGGAACCTGTTCTCCACCCGCATCGCGCTGCGGCTGGATGAGTCCGACCAGGTGGACATGGTGCTGGGCGACGGCGCCCGGGACCGCGGCGCCCTGGCCGACCAGATCTCCCCGCTCCCCTGGACCGGCGCCGGGGTCGGCTATGTGCGGCTGGAGGCCTCCCCCGACCCGGTGCGGGTCCGCGCGGCCTACGTCACCGATGACGACATCTGCGCGATGGCCGCGGCCGTCGGATACCTGCCGGGCGGTGGCCTATGAGGGAGACCGCGTGGCGGACTGACGAGCCGTGCCCGGTATGCGAGACCGGGCTGGTCCTGGTCGATAACGGGCGCCCCATCCTGAGGGCTGAATGCCGCCTGTGCGGCTATGCCGGGCCGTTCGATGCCGACGACGTGGATGGTGGCTGGTGACCGGGGCGGACCGGCGGGGGACGCGGGCGGAGCGGCTGGCGATGCCGCTGGCCCGGAATGTGGTCAAGGACCTGGCCGCCGAGCACGGCGCGTGCCAGCGGCCGGTGCAGCTGCGCCGCACCGAGATCGACACCGGCTATGTCGAGCAGGTCCTCATCCCGTGCGGGCATACCCTGGCCTCGGTCTGCCCGCCCTGCGCCGAACGCGCCCGGATCCTGCGGGCCACCCAATGCCGCGAAGGCTGGCACCTCGACCACGAACCCGTCATCGACCCCGACCCGGCCACCGGGGAGCAGAGGGCCCTGGTCACCGACCGCGCCGAGGCACAAGCCGACCGGGACGCCCTCGCCAACGAGGGGCTCGACACGGCAGACCTAGACGAGCGGATCGGCGAGCTGGACGAGCAGATCACCGACGCGGGGATGCGCGGCAACGTGCTCCCGAACCGGTCGCGCCGCCACCGGTCCACCAGGCGCAGGCAGGACGCCGCGCCGCTGCCCCGCCGACCGGTCAGCAACCGGACGGTCGGCAAGACCTACACCGCGCCGGACGGCAAGACGTTCCGGCCGTCCCTGTTCGTGACGCTGACCTGCCCGTCCTATGGCCGGGTCTGCGAGGACGGAGCACCCGCCGACCCGGACACCTACGACTACACGCCGGGCCGCCCGGGACGCGCTGCACTTCGCGGCGCTGTTCGACCGGTTCATCCAGAACCTGCGCCGCTTCTGGTCGGCTATGACCTGCAGTACTTCGCCGCCATCGAACCCCAGCGCAGGCTCGCGCCGCACGTCCACATCGCGATCCGCGGCACCATCTCCCGCGCCGAGCTGCGCGAGGTCATCGCCGCCACCTACCACCAGGTCTGGTGGCCCTCCACCGAGACCGTCAAGTACGACGGCGGGCACCTGCCGGTCTGGGACGAGCACACCGGCACCTACCTCGACCCGGACACCGGCGAGATCCTGCCGACCTGGGACCAGGCCCTCGACGCCATCGGCGACGGGGACGAGCCGCTGCACGTGGCCCGGTTCGGCCAGCGGTTCGACGCCCAGGGCGTGCTCGCCGGATCCAAGGACGCCAGCCGGTGCATCGGCTACCTGACCAAGTACCTGACCAAGCACGTCGGCGACTGCCACCAGGCCGCCACCGACGCCCAGGCCGCCCACGCCGGGCGGCTCGCCGACGCGCTCCGCTATGAGCCGTGCTCGCCGACGTGCGCGAACTGGCTCCGCTACGGCATCCAGCCCAAGAACGCCCGGCCGGGCCTGCGGCCGGGATGCTGCAAGGGCAAGGCCCACCGCCGCGAGTACCTCGGCTACGCCGGGCGCCGGGTCCTGGTCTCCCGCAAATGGTCCGGCAAGACGCTAGCCGACCACCGCGCCGACCGCCGGACCTGGCTGACCGGGATGCTCGGACTTCCGGCAACCGACCCCAGCCGCTACACCTGGGAACCGGTCAAACCCGGCGACCCGGACCACATGCCCAACGGCCAAAGGCTCCTGCACGTCGTCGCTGACCGCATCCAATGGCAAACCGCACTCGAACAGGCCCGCCGCAGAGCGGCCGAGGCCGGTCTTCCGGCAACCGGCAGGGCGGCATGAGCACCCCAGAGCGGGAGATGCCCGCCGAGGACCCGTTCGCCGGTCTCCCGCTACTGATTCCAGTCCCGCGAGCGGCCAAGTTGCTCGGCATCAGCCGGGCGGCTGCCTACCGCTTCGCCAGCGCGGGCGATCTCCCCACCAAGCGCCTTGGCCGCCGCGTGTACGTCGTGTCGGCCAAGCTCCGCGAGTTCATCGAGACGGAGGACAAAGCCGCATGAAGGGGCATGTCTACAAGCGCGGCAAGCGCTGGTCTTACCTGTTCAACATCGAGCCAGACCCGCTGACAGGCCAACGCCGACAAGCGAACGGGAGCGGCTACAGGACAGAGCGCGAGGCGTGGAAAGCATGCCGGGCCGCGATGGCCGAATACGAGACGGGGCGGGTGGTCAGTTCGTCTCGCCGCAAGGTGGGTGACGCTCTGGAGGAATGGCTGACCCGAATCGAGCACTCGATCAAGCCGTCCATGGTGCAGAACTGGCGGAACTACGCGGCTTACTACGTGATCCCGTACATCGGGCAACGAGATGTGCAGGAAATCAACGGTGCGGTATGCGACGCGCTGTACGCGAAACTGCTCGCGGAGGGACGCGTCAAGGCCAAGCCGAAGAAGCGGCCGAGCACGCATGCTGTTCACGCGCGGCGGCTTGCGCCGGACGGCCGGGCGCTGCCATGTCGGCCATACAGCTATGACACCGTGCGGTGTTACCGCACGCACGCCGAAGACGATCCGGCGATAGGCAGGCCAATCGAGGCCAAGAAGCTCGGACGGCGTGCGGCTGAAGACGCCACCGAAGCGGCGCAGCGGAAACTGCCTCCCGGCCTGGAGCCCAAGACGGTCGTGAACACCCACCGCATGCTCCACCGCGCCTGGGAGGACTTCGCGGTCTGGGGATGGGCGAAGCGGAACGTCGTGGCCGACGCGCATCCCCCGCGGGTCCCGCGCAAGGGCCGCAAGGTCTGGACCGTAGCTCAGCTCCAGACGTTCCTACAGCGCGCACGGTCGGACCGCTTCTTCGCGCTATGGGTGCTCGAAGCCACCTCGGGCATGCGGCGCTGCGAGCTCGCGGGCGTACGGCGCGATCTGCTCGACCTGGCCGCGGGCACGCTTGAGATCGATGTCACGCGGGTAGTCGTGGACGGCAAGGTGATCGAGTCGGACGGCAAGACGGAGAACGCCCAGCACGTGCTGGCGCTCGACCCGTTCACGCTGGCCGTCCTGAAGGCGCACGTCGAGATGCTCGACCGGGAGCGTAGGGACCTCGGGCCGGACTACCACGATCACGGCGTGCTGTTCTGCTGGCCGGATGGCAGGCCGCCGCATCCCGACACGATCACGCGACGCTTCAAGCAGCTCGCCGCGGCGGCGGGCCTCCCGGAGATCGACCTGCACGACGTGCGACACAGTTATGCCACCGCTGGCCGCGATGCGAAGATCGACTGGAAGGCGCTCAGCCAGCGGATCGGTCACGCAGACGTCGCCTTCACCATGAAGCAGTACGTCCAGACTGACCTCGAAGCCGACCGCCAGGTGGCGAACACGCTCGCTGCACTGATCATCGGCGGGACCCTGGCCTCCACTGTAATCCCGGACGAAGTGCGCGACGACCAGGGCGCGACGGCCGACGGAGACCCTGGCGAGGCAGCTTGAACGAGAGCCACGTTTACAAATCCGTTTACAAACCACATGCAAGAGGCCCTTTCTCTGTTCGAGAAAGGGCCTCTGGCCTTGGTAGCGGGGGCGGGATTTGAACCCGCGACCTCTGGGTTATGAGCCCAGCGAGCTACCGAACTGCTCCACCCCGCGCCGGTGTTCTTAGACTCTATGAACTCCGGGCGTCCAAAGCAAATCGGCGTGCAGCCCCGGGAGGGCGTAACCTTCCCGCATGACCGAGGTCGTGATCTACACGGACGGCGCGTGCAGCGGCAACCCCGGGCCGGGCGGCTGGGGCGTGGTGCTCCGCTGGCAGGGCAAGGAAAAGGAGATGTACGGCGGCGACCCGCTGACCACGAACAACCGGATGGAGCTGATGGCCGCCATCCAGGCGCTCGAGGCGCTGCAGCGGCCGTCGACGGTGAACCTGTACACCGACAGCAGGTACCTGCTCGACGGGATCACCAAGTGGATCAAGGGCTGGCAGCGCAACGGCTGGCTGACCTCGGCCAAGAAGCCGGTCAAGAACGACGACCTGTGGCGCAGGCTGGCCAAGGCGATGAGCCGCCACGAGGTCAGCTGGCTGTGGGTGAAGGGGCACGCGGGCGATCCCGGCAACGAGCGCGCCGACGCGCTGGCGCGACGCGGCATCGAAGAGGCCGCCACCATGGTCCGTTCGGGACCATAATTCCGAACGACCGGGATCCCGCGATCCGTAGCGCGGCGCGAAGACGACGACCAGGGCCAGGTCCTCGGTGATGTCGGTGAACGTGTGGGTCTCCCCGGCCGGGACGAACACCACGCTGCCCGGCTCCACCGGCACGGTTCCCGAGGCCGTCACCAGCGTGGCCCGGCCCGCCTGGACCACGTAGACCTCGTCCTCGGTATGCGGTTCCTGGTCGTCCAGCCCGCCGGCCGGGATGGAGTAGGTGCCCAGGCTCAGGTCATCGCTGTTCAGGTGCACGATCCAGTGGTTGGGTTCGCCGCCGTCCGGCGGCGTGTACGTCCCGGCCCGTCCGATGAGATGCATGCCGGCCTCCGTCAGCTGTGCACGATTTCGGTGTGGTGGCAGAAATGGACCCGTTCGGGGTGCAGTGGTCGAAGTGCAGGTGGGTGTTGAGGTGCAGCCGCTTGACCTCCAGCACCATGGGGCGCTCCTCAGCTCGGGGTGGCGTAGCACTCAATTTAGTGCGCCGGAGGACTGCGGGCGCACTACCAGCACCACGGCCCCAACGACCGCGCCGGCGGCCGGGGGGAGGTGGAGGAGGAGGCGGGGGGTACGGCGGCTGTGGGTGATGGCTGCGGGTGATGGCTGCGGGTGATGGCTGCGGCGGCCGGTCCGCGTGGATACGCTAGCGGCGTGCCCGATAGCCGCCTGCGCCGCCTGCGCCCAACCCGGCTGGCCCCAGCCCGGCTGGCCTCAACCCGGCTGGCCCCAGCACGGCTGGCACAGAGCCCGTGGCTGCGCGCCGGGCTGCTTGCGGTCGCGCTGGGGCTCGCCGTGTACGGCCTGGCCTCGCACTGGCCGCAGGTGCACGCGGCGCTGGCCAAGCTGGATGGCTACGACGTGGCCGGCGCCGCGGTGAGCGCCATCGCCGGGCTCGGTTGCATGCTGCTGTCCTGGCGGGCGCTGCTGGCCGACCTCGGCTCGCCGCTGCCGCTGCCCGCCGCGATCCGGGTGATGTTCGTCGGCCAGCTGGGCAAGTACGTGCCGGGCGTGGTGTGGGCGCTGGCCGCCCAGGTCGAGCTGGCCCGCGACTACGACGTCCCGCGTCGGCGCAGCGCCACCGCGAGCGTGGTCGGCATGGCGGTCACCCTGGTGGTGGGCCTGGTGGCCGCGAGCGTGACGCTGCCGCTCACCTCGGCGCACGCGGTCAGGCAGTACTGGTGGGTGCTGGCCATCACGCCGCTGGTGGCGATCTGCCTGCACCCGAGGATCATCAGGTTCGGCCTGGACCTGGTGCTCCGGGTACTGCGCAGGGCGCCGCTGGAGGGTTCGGTCAGCTCGGGCGCCATGACCCGCGCGATGGCCTGGACGACGCTGGGCTGGCTCTGCTTCGGCGCCCACGCCTGGTTCCTGATCAGCGTGTTCGCGGGAAAGGGCGGCAACACCTTCGCACTGTCGCTCGGGGCCTACGCGCTGGCCTGGTCGGTCGGCTTCCTGCTCATCTTCTTCCCCAGCGGCATCGGACCACGGGAGGTCGCCCTCATCGCCGTGCTCGCCCCGGTCATGCCGTCCGCGTCCGCGCTGGTCGTCGCGCTCGCCTCGCGGGTGGTCATGACGACCGGCGACCTGGTGTGGGCCGGGATCGGCCTGGCCGCCGGCCGGGTGCGGCGCGGCTCGCCGCCGGCCCCGGCAGCACCGGACCCGGCTCCGGCTCCGGCTGGGCCGGACCACCTCAGCGTTCTGTCAGAACCCGCAGGTAATCAGCCCAGTCCGGTTCGGGATCAACGGCCGTGACCCCGGCCCGCAGCCGCTGAACGGTCCGGGGGTCGCTGATCTGGATCAGCGCGCGGAGCAGGTCCTCGACGTCGTCCGGCGCGCAGGTCAGCCCGTCCACGCCGTCGCGCACGGCCTCGGCTAGCGCCCCGGCCGTGGTGGTGATCACCGGGACGCCGTGCGCGAACGCCAGCAGGGCGTTCTGCGAGGCGGTCGCCTCCCGGTACGGCAGGACCAGCGCGTCCGCCGCCGCGAACAGCGCCGGGATCGCGTCGGCGGGCACGTAGCCGGGGCGCAGCGTCACCCGGTCACGCAGGCCCAGGTCGGCGATCAGCCGTTCGGTCTCCCCCGGGCCGCCCCAGAACTCCCCCGAGACGGTCAGCGTGACGTGCGCCGGCGCGCAGGCCAGCGCGTGCAGCAGCACGTCCAGGCCCTTGTAGGAGCGGACGATACCGAAGAAGAGCAGGTTGATGTGGGCGGCCGCGGGCCACCCGGCTCGTTCGGCGCCTTGGTGGTGCCGGGCGGCGGCGGGCAGGTGCGGGGGGATCCGCGCGGTCCGCACCGTCGCGCCCGGGACCAGCTCGCGGGCCTGCGCCGCCTGGCCCGCCGAGTGGGTCAGGACCGTGTCCGCGTGCGTCAGCAGGGCTCTGGTCAGCGTGATGTCGCCGGGGCGGCGCTCGTGCGGCAGCACGTTGTGGGCGATGACAGTGGTGCGGGGGCGGCCCGGCTTCCGGCCTAGGCCGGCCATGACGGCCAGGTAGGGGGGCACCTGGAGCGGGGTGAGCAGGACGGGGACGACCAGGTCGGCGGGCCTGAGCCGGCGGCCGGCCGCGAGCCAGCCGTCCGGGCGGTACCAGGCCAGCCTGCGGTAGGTGCGCGGGTAGGGCTCGCCCTCGGGGACGTCGACCGTCTGCTGCCCGGGGTAGAGGCGGCGCGGGTACTGGGCGCGCCAGGACTCGATGATCACGTCGTGGCCGGCCGCGGCCAGCCGGTGCGCCAGCTCGGTGGTGTGCCGGGCCCCGCCGCCCTTGTACGGGTGGGCCGGGCCGACCAGGGCGATCCTCACGGCCTTAGGTGTCCCCGCGGGACCTGACGATCAGGTCGGCCAGCAGGGCCAGCGAGGCGAGGATCATGCCGGTCACGAAGACCAGCAGCGTGTCGTTGGCGACGTGCAGCCGGTGCACGATCAGGTCGTAGATGCCCTTGACCACGCCCAGGCCGAGCAGCAGCAGGGCGGGCGGCATCAGCACCTTGAGCGGGTTGAAGTACATGACCATGCGGAGCACCTGGAGCACGTACCGGTAGGCGTCGGAGAAGAAATGGAACTTGGACCGGCCCGCCCGTTTGGCGTACTCGATCGGGACGTAGCGGACCTCGTGCCCGTTGGACAGGAACGCCAGGGTGATGGTGGTGACGCAGGAGAACCCGGGGGGCAGCAGCTTCAGGTAGGGCAGCGCGACCGCGCGCCGGAACGCGCGCAGGCCCGAGTTCAGGTCCGGGATGTGGGCGTTGGTCAGCCGCTCGGCGAGCTTGCGGACGAACCACTTGGCCGGCACCCGGGCGATCTTCAGCGTGCCTTCCTCGCTGGTGCGCGCGCCCACCACCTGGTCGGCCGTCGGGTCTTCTGCCAGCATCGCGACGAATTCGGGTATCCGCTCGTTCGGGTAGGTCAGGTCCGCGTCGGTCCAGACCACGATCTCGCCCCGGGCCTGCTGGGTGCCGATCCGGCGCACGGTGCCCGCGCCGCCGTTACGCGGGAAGTGGATCACCTGCAGGTGCGGGAAGTCCTGCTCGGCGCGGCGCAGCCGGGCCAGGGTCTGGTCGGTCGAGCCGTCGTCGATGGCCAGCAGCTCGTACGTGATCCCGCTCTTGTCCATGGCGACGCAGATCCGCTCGACCTCGAGCAGCACGTGCTCTTCCTCGTTGAAGCAGGGCAGCACGATCGAGGCGTGCGGGATCTCCTCGCCGTCGGCGCCGGTGAATGTGCTCACGACCAGCGAGGGTACTAGGCTCCGGCGCTGGCCGGCACCGACATCCACACCGTGTAGTGGATCAGCCAGGGACGGGTCGGCGGCGCGGTCAGGTTGTGCGCCTCCTGGGTGGTGAGCAGGTTGACGACTTCCCTGGATGGCCCGGTGAGTTCGGCCGGCTGCCTGGCGAGCAGCACCGGGCGGCGGCCGACGCTCTCGATGCCGGACACCGCCGCGTTGACGGCTGCCGGTGTGGGGTTTTCCAGGACGGCCGCGGGGGTGTCGCACATGCCGCGGATGACCTGGGCGAACCGGTCGGCGGTGAGCGAGTCCAGGATGACCACCGACGCGTTCGGGCCGATCGCCTGACACAGCCCGTTGACCGCGGTCAGCTCGCCCGGGCCGATCTTCCGGAACGCCATCCCGTGCGCGGTCAGGCCCTTGGATGTGACGCCGAGGTGGAGGGTGGTCAGCGCGGTCGGGATGAGCATCGAGGCCACGCAGCAGAAGGCCACGATGGCCGAGGTGATCCGGGTCCGGCCGAGCTGGGCCGCCTGGTCCTTCAGCCAGGTCGCGGCCCAGATGCCGCCCAGGATCAGCCCGGGCAGCACGAACGGCACCAGCCGCCGGCTCGCCCACGGCTGGTCCGGGGAGACCGCCGGGCGCAACAGCACGGTCACGATCACCCAGATCGCGATCATCAGCGGCAGCGCCCAGACCCGGGCCGCCGCGCTGGGGTCCTTCCAGGTCAGCAGCGCCCGTACGCAGCGCCGGGCCAGCACCGCGAGGCCGAACGCGCCCAGCAGCACGGCGGGCATGCCGAGATACCAGATCACCCAGTACAGGCTGTCCTCGTAGTACTGCCGCCGCCCGTTGACCGGCAGGCCCGCGAGCTTCTGGAGTTCGGCCACGTAGGCGATCGAGGTCGGGTCGGTCTCCCCCGCCACCGTCTGCACCAGCGGCCTGACCGCGAAGCCGACGAAGATCAGCACCGTCACGATGACGGCCGCCGCGGGGAGCCAGCGGACCACCCGCGTGGTTCGGAGCCGCTTGGCCGCGTTCCTGGCCCGCTGGCTTCGCGTCACCGCCACCCCGGCCAGGGTGGCGACGATGGTGGCGGCCACGATCAGCGCCAGCGGGCGCAGCGACGGCGCCTCCAGGTCCAGGTACGGCCGGGACTTCAGGTAGCCGTCGGCCAGGCCGTAGCCCACCCCGATGACCAGGGCGACACCGAACGGGACGGCCTGCCGGCGGCGCGCGGCCAGCAGCACGCCGAGGAACGGGACGGCCGGGAGGATGTCGCTCAGCCCGTCGATGCGGACCAGGATGGTCAGCCCCAGCGCCAGCCCGGCCAGCGCGGCCAGCACCTTGTCCTGGCCGGGCCAGTCGGTTGTGCCCCGCGCGACCTTGCCCCGGTTGATGACCAGCGAGTCGGCCAGCAGGCACAGGCCGCCGAACAGCAGGACCTGGGCCAGCGGCTCGCTGAACGTGCCGCGGCTGGTGTACTGCTCGGGCAGGGTCAGCGCCAGGACGGCCGCCGCGGCCGGCGCCCAGCCCGGGCCCGCCAGCCGGCCGGCCAGGCCGCCGAACGAGAGCACCGCGCAGCCGCCGATCAGCGGCGTGACCAGCAGCGCGGCGTTTACGCCGCCCAGCCAGATGCCCGCCGCCAGGACGAGCGGAGTCCCGGTCATGAACTGCGGCACGAGCCCGGAACCGCGCGGGTAGTAGTTGGAGCCGGCGAAGCCCAGGCCCGGGTGCGGACCGCCGAACGCGGCCGCCGAGTCCGGGATGGGCAGCGAGCCGTGGTGCGCGATCCAGTAGCCCACCTGGAGGTACGTCGCGGGGTCGCGCAGGTAGATGATCTGTTCGGTGCGTTCGGCGAGCTGCCAGGCCGCGAACGCTACTGCCACCGCGACGGTGGCGGCTAGCGCCCACCACGGCACGGGCTTGCTGTCGCGGCGGAAGCTGGGCCATCGGGCGGGGAGCTGGCGGACCGCGAAGTAGCAGAGGCCGACGGCCAGCGGGACGAACATGAACACCATCGGCCGCGGCGAGAGCCGGCCAGCAGCAGCGGGAAGGACGGCAGCAGCCAGGCCGCAGCCAGCAGCGCGGGCACGACGGTGACGGTGCCGAACAGCCACCCGGCCCGCCCCGAATTCTCGTCCGCCGCGGGAGCTTCCACCGTGGCATCGTCTGCCTCAGTGACCTTGGTGACCCCAGCGGCACGTGGCCCAAGACGCACCAACCCACAATAGGCCCTGCCCCGGAACCGCTGGGCCATGGACCCTCAGCCCTTGGCCCTCGGCCCGGGCTCGGGGGCCTAGCCGGGGGCGAGCGGGTTCGGGGTCGGGGTCGGGGTCGGGGTCGGGGGGGTGGACGGCGGCCTTGCGGCCGGCTTGGGAGACCAGCAGCCACAGCACCATCGCGGCCGGGTAGATGAAGTAGCCGAACCGGGTCGACGGCGCCAGCACGAACATGGCCGAAAGCCCGAGGACCAGGCGGATGGTCGCGGCGGGCACGTCCCCGGGCGGCCGGACCACCAGCGACACCCCGATCGCGAGCACGGACGCGATGAGCAGGATGACGACGATCGTGTGGCCGAGCACGCCGGTCTGCGCGAGCACGTGGCCGAGCAGCGGGCTGGCCGCCTGCGATCGCACGCTGGCCAGGCCGAGCGGGAACAAGATGGTGTTCTTCACCAGCGCACCCGGCCGGAGCACGGCGAACGGGCCCACGATGACCAGGACCACGCTGACCGCGACCACGGTGAACCGCCACGCGGCGCGCTTGCCGTCGCGCGCGTAGAGCAGCGCGAACGCCACCACGAGCGCGGGCCAGGCGGTCGCCTTCATCGAGGACGCGACGCCCAGGGCCAGCCCGGCGCCGACCAGGTTGGCCACCCCCTGCGTCTGCCAGAGCAGCGCGAAGCCGAGGCACATGAACGCGACCATCGGCACGTCGGTGCCGCCGACGCACAGCTCGAACGCGATGATCGGCGAGGCCGTCATCAGCAGCGCCCACCGGACGCTGTCCCTGGCCCCGGCGACCCGCAGCGCAATCGCGAACACCGCCAGGAACACCGCGCCGAACCAGACCCGGGGATCGGTGAGCAGACCGCGGCCGAACAGCGCCTGCGGCACGCCGAACGCCGCCATCAGCGGCAGGTACGGGTTGTACTGGTTCGGGTTGGTGGTGCTGGCCAGCGCCTGCGAGCTCCGGTACGGGGTCCCGTCCTTGATGAGCGTCTTGGCGGCGGTGTCCACCACGCCGACCTCGGGTTCCCCGTGACCGTGGGCGACCATCCAGAGCAGCGGGAACAAGATGGCGCCGCAGAGGATCACGCCGAGCGCGATGTCCACCCCGCGGGTGCTGCGTGACCGCCAGGCCAGGACCGCGAGAGCGCCCAGCGCGTACGCGCACGCGGCCGACAGGCCCCACTGCCGGTGCAGCGGATCATGGCTGAACAGGCAGACCCCGCCGGCGAACAGAGCGCAGCCGACCAGCCCGGCGCTCAGCCAGGCCCAGGGCATGGTGGTAACGGCCTGCCAGCCTCTGGGCATCATGAGCTCCGCGCGACCCCTGACCCCCGTCGTAGGCGCGAGTACGCGAGTATCGCGACTCTCCACACGACATATCGTACGCGCCGCCTCCTAGCCGCTCATCAGCCGCGCGGGCGATAGTCCGTCATCCGCGCGGACGACGTGGGCGCCGGCGCGAGCGTGGTGATCTGAGGGCGGCGGCGGGCGGCAGGTGCCGGCCTTGGGGCTGGTGGCTCAGATCAGCGGCGGGCGGCCGGCTTTCGCCATCCGCCAGGCGGTGCGCAACGAGATGGGATGCCGCGGGCCGGGGTCGGTCCGCCAGCCCTCGGCGAAACCGGCGAACCAGGGCCGCAGGCTGTCCCGCTTCCCGCGCTCCCGGGCCACGGTGAGCGCCATCCAGTCGGCCAGGTAGACCGCCGCCAGCGGCCAGGGCAGGTTGCGCCGGGCCAGCAGGACCCGGTTCCGCCCGTCCTGGCGACGGAACGTCGCGTGCCGTGCGTTCGGCAGCGTGTGGTGGCACATCCGGGCGGCGGCGTCGTATTCCAGCCGGTAGCCGCGGTCCAGCAGCCGCCACGCCAGGTCGGTCTCCTCGTGCCCGTAAAAGAACAGGTCCGGCAGGCCGCCCGCCGCCAGGTAGGCCGAGCGCCTGATCGCGGCCGCGCCGCCGAGGAACGTGGTCACGACCGAGGACCGGTCCGGGTCGCCGGCCCGCAGCCGGGGCACGTGCCACCGGGCCCCCGGGCCGCCGCCGGGGTCGACCACCTGCATGGACAGCACCGCCAGCGCCGGGTCGGCGGCGAACCGGCCGGCGATGTGAGCGGCAAGCCCGGCGTCCGGGTACCAGCCGTCGTCGTCGAGGAACAGCACCACGTCACCGCCGCACGCCGCCACCCCGGCGTTCCGCCCGGCGGCGACCCCGAGGTTCTCCGGCAGCCGGATGGTCCGCACGCCGGCGGGCACGCCGGTCACGTCGGCACCGTTGCCGACCACGACGAGTTCCACCTGGGTGCCGCGCTGGGCCAGCACGCTGTCGATGGCCCGGATCACCTCGGCCGGGCGGTTTCCCATCGTGAGGATGACGCAGGAAAGGGTCAGGGCCACCTCGTCCCGCTCCCCGGCCCGGCTGGCCGTTTCGCCCGCGCTCACGTCGGTCACCCTCGTGTCCTCTCGTTCCTCACCGCTCGTTCCTCACCGCTCGTTCCTCACCGCTCGTTCCTTCAACGCAGGCGCCGGGACGCCACGACGGCCACCAGATGCGCCACCGTCATCAGCGCGCCTACCGCCAGCGCCACCACGGTCAGCACCCGGGTGGCGGTGAGGTCGCCGGTCACGGCGTCCAGGATCGCCGCCACCAGGATGAGGAGCGACAACTCGACCGCCTGGATGATCCGGTGCAGCCGCAGCGCGGACGCCAGCCGCCTGGCTAGCGCAAGTCCGTGTGACCTCGGCGCCAGCGCCTGGTCGTCGTGCTTGCCGTCCAAGCCGGACGAGGCCCGGGCCACCACCACGGTGTCGGTCTCCGCCTTGATCAGCGTGGCGCATATCGCCGCGGCCAGGCCCGCGCTCACGTAGCCGCCGGCCAGCGAGAAATGCCCCTGCGCGCGGACGCCCAGGCCAGCCAGCAGCAATGCCTCAGCGATGTAATGCCCCATCCGGTCCAGGTAGATGCCGGCCGCCGAGAACCGCCCGGTGTACCGGGCCAGTTCCCCGTCGGAGCAGTCGAGCAGCAGGTAGAGCTGAATCAGCAGGGCCACCCCGATCGCGGCGGGCAGCCCGGGCACGGCGGCGAGCACGCCCGCGGCCGCGCCGGAAATCATGAAGCAGACCGTGACCGCGTTCGGGGACCAGCCGAGCCTGGCGAACGCGACGGTGGCGTAGGGAGACAGCCGGCGCATGTAGAGCCGGCCGAACCAGTGCTCGTCATTGAGCCGCGCCAGCACTTCGGGCGGCTGCCCTTTGGCGCGCACCTCGGCCAGTGAGGGTCCTGGCGATCCCGTCATCATCGCTCCGCTCCAGGATGGCCGCGGCGAAGCCCTCCACCCGCTCGGCGATCGCGCACTCGTCCAGCGCGAGCCGCTCCAGGATGGTGTACCGGCCCGGCCTGGTCGCGGGGGCGTGCAGCACCGCCTTGGTGAACTCGGCGTGGCCGAGCCCGAGGTCGGCCGGGGTCCGCGGCAGCCCGTGCCGGGCCAGGCAGGCGGAAAGCAGCGCGCACCCCCGCTCGTCGCCGCGCAGGTAGGTGCAGAACAGCGCGCCGACCCCGGCCAGCTCGCCGTGAGTGCCCGCGCCGGGGTACAGCTGGTCGATCGCGTGCAGGATCTCGTGGTCGCCGCCGCTGCTCGGCAGGCTGGACCCGGCCACCGTCATGGCGATCCCGGACAGCACCAGGGACTCGGCCAGCACGGTGAGGAACTCGTCGTCGTCAACCGTGCCCGGCTGGTGCAGCACCGCCTGCGCGGCCGTCCTGGCCAGCGTGACGGCGAGCCCGTCGACCGGTTCGCCGCGGTCGGCCGCGGCCAGCTCCCAGTCCGCGATCGCGGACAGGTTGTTCACCACGTCCCCGATCCCTGCCCGGACCAGGCGGGGCGGCCCTGAGCGCACCCGGTCCAGGTCCACGATCACCGCGACCGGCGGGACGACCCCGTACGAGCCCTTGCCCGACTCGTGCTCGAGCGAGCTGATCGGGGAGGCGATGCCGTCGTGCGCCAGGTTGGTGGCCACCGCGACCATCGGGATCCCGGCCATGTGCGCGGCGAACTTGGTCACGTCGAGGGTCTTGCCGCCGCCGATGCCCGCGACGGCCTCGTAGGAGTCGGCCCGCAGCTGCTTGCCCAGCGAGACCGCGCTGTCCACCGAGCCGTCCTCGACCCGGAAGACCTCGGCCGCGCCGAGGCTTTCCGGGGCCAGGTCGGCGAGCACGCTGTCGCCCTGGCTGGGGCCGACCGCGACGGCGACCCGGCCCTCCGTCGCGATCCGCCGGTCGGCGAGCAGCGCGCCGAGGTCCGCGACCGCGCCCCGCCGCACGTCGATGACGAGCGGCGCGGTGAGGATGCGGGCCAGCAGCGGCATGAACGTCCTTCCGGCGGTAAGCGGCAAACATCCGCCGCGCCTTGGCTAACGGCGGCTATCCGGGAGACTACCGGGTCACGGACACAGAGCAGCCTTACCGGCTGGAAACTGGCGGGCCGAAATCTCAGCAGCGAGCGGCGATCTCGCGGGCCCGGCGCAGGTCGTCGTGGTTGTCGACCTCCACCCAGTCGACCTCGCCGATGGGCGCCACCGCGATCGCGCCGCCACGGTCCGCGAGTTCCTGGTAGCCGTCCTCGTAGTACAGCGAGGGATCCCGGCGCCAGGTCGCCTCGAGGGCCGCCGCGAGCGGCGCCGCGGCGGGCGCGCCGATGAGCGTCGCGCCGATGTACTCGCCGTGCGCCAGCGCGGGGTCCATCAGCTTGGTGATCCGGGTGAGGCGGCCGTCCGAATCGACGATCACCTTCATCTCCTCCTCGGCGAGGCGCTTGACGTCGTCGACGGCGATGATGATCCCGGCCTGCTCGTTGTTGGCCTGCTCGTTGTTGGCCTGCTCGTGTTGGCCTGCTCGGTGTTGGCCTGCTCGGTGTTGGCCTGCTCGGTGTTGGCCTGCTCGGTGTTGGCCTGCTGGGCGGCGGCGAGCAGCGTCTTCTCCACCGAGACCGGATGCACCGTGTCCCCGTTGACCAGCAGCGCGCCCCCGGCGAAGTGCTCGCGGGCCAGCCAGAGCGAATACGCGTTGTTCCACTGCTCGGCCCGGTCGTTGTCCACCAGGGTCAGCCGGACCCCGTGCGCCCGCTCCAGGGCGGCGGCCCGGTCCCGCACCGCGGCGGCCGCGTAGCCGACGACGATCACGATGTCGCGCAGCCCGACCGAGGCCAGGTTGCGCAGCGCGATGTCCAGGATGGTGACCTCGCCGTCGACCGGCAGCAGGGCCTTCGGCAGCGCGTCCGTGTCCGGTCGCAGCCGCCGGCCCGCGCCCGCGGCCAGGACCATCCCGATCAAGCGTCGTCTCCGTCCGTGCGCCCCGGGCCTGCGGGTGCCAGGCCTGCGGGTGCCAGTTCTGCCGGTGCCAGGTTTGCCGGTGCCAGCCATCCGCTGAGGAAATCCCAGATGAAAAGCACCCAAAGATAACCCGAAAGCACGGCGTAGGCGAACGGTGCCAGGCCGGCCACGGCGGCGGCGCCGGCCAGCAGCATCCGCCCTTCCCAGCCGAGGCCGAACACGTCGGCCGGGATGCCCCGGCCGGCCCGGGCCCGGAAGGCCAGGTCGACGTGGCGCATGACCACCGCCGCCAGCAGCGCGAAGACCAGCCACCCGGCCACGCGGTGGGACAGGCCGAGGGCCGCCAGGAACACGCATTCGCCCGCCATCAGCAACGCGGGCACCAGCCAGTCCAGCCGCCCGTCATGCGGGTGCCGGGCGCCGAGGGCGGCGAGCATCATCGCCTCGATCGGCGTCAGCACCAGGATGCCGGGCAGGTTCCCCAGCCCGAGGGCCGCCAGGACACAGGTGACCAGCAGGCCCACGAGCACCGGCGGCAGCGGCGGCAGCCGGCCCTGGACCAGGCCGCCGACCCAGCACGACAGCACGCCGTCGCCGCGGTAGGCCGCCAGCCCGCCCCCGGGCCCGGCCGCCGGATCCGCCGGCCAGGCCGGGTCCGCCGACCGGGCCGCCTGCCCGGCCAGCACGTATCCCGCCGCCAGCACGCCCCAGCCCAGCAGGAGCAGGAAGGTCAGCCGCGGCCCGAAGAAGACGGCGGTCAGCGCGATCACCAGCGTACCGTTCCCCGGCCGGGAACGTGATGACCTGCTCCAGGGTGCGCAGCACCGACCGGGAGAACAGGTACCCCGGCGCCCGGGCGGTGTGCTCGTAGCCGAGTTCGGCCATCCGGCGGACGGCCAGCAGCAGCATGGCGGCGATGGCGAGCCGCCACACGCCGGCCGTCCCGGCGCCGCCCCAGCTGGCCACGAAGGTGTTCCCCAGCGCGTCGCCGAAGGTCCCGTCCAGGCCGGGCACAGCGGCCGGCGAGCCGATCACCCCAGTATCCGGGGTGTTCTGGGGCACGCCGGAGCTGACGGCCAGGGCAGCGTAGACCGCGAACTCGGTCAGCAGCCCGCAGGCGGTCCCGAGCCAGCTGACGACGGGCCGGATCCGTCCTTCCCGGCTGGTGGCGGCGAGCAGCGAGCCGGCCCTGGCGACCAGGAACGAGGCCGCCAGCGCCACGCTGGCCAGCAACTTGGCCCGGACCGCCAGCTCGGCGAACCAGAGCGCGGCGATCAGCCCGAGGCCGAGCGAGATCCCGTACAGCGTGGCCGGAGTGAGCCGGCGCCAGGCGGCCCAGCGGGCCATGTCGCGGGCAGCCGGGTCGACGATCAGCTGGGCGACGGCGCCCTCGCTGTCCGGCCCGGCGTCGAGGATCCGGACCGTGACGCCGCGGCGGGTGAGCTCGCTGATCAGCGCGCCGACCGCGGTGGGGCCGGCGTGCATGGCTGCGAGCGTTTCCGCGGCCAGGGCCAGCGCGTCCAGGTCGGGCGGGTCGACGACCAGCGCGCCGCCCGCCAGCGGACCCGCCGCCTGGCCGGGCGGCGGGCGGCCAGCCGGGCGGGACGCCGGGCCGGGCCCGGCGGTCACCCCGGTGAAGGCCGCGGTCCCGCCGGCGCCGAGCAGCCGGGCCAGCACCGGCTCGGGCACGGACTCCGCGCCGACACAGATGAGCACGCGTTCCCCGGCCGCCCGCGCGGCGGCGGCGACGGTGAGCAGGCCTGGCCCGGTCTGTCGCGCCGCGTCGACGCGGCGCACGCCCAGGGCCGCAAGCTGGCCGCACAGCTTCCTCTGCTGACCCGCGCCGTCCTCGTCCAGGCTCCCCGCCAGGACCAGCGCTACCGTCATGGATGTCCTCCCAGCGGCACAGGCCACCGTGACTCACGCCCAGCGTTACGAGCCCAGCGTTTACGAGCCCAGCGTTACGAGCCCAGCGTTACGAAATGTAGCCGGCAGTCACGCCCTCGGCCGGGAGGAACACGCCGGTCAGCCGGCGGCGTTCAGTCGGCCGGTGCGGGCGCAGCCGTCACACGCCGTTGCCAGGCTCGTTGTCCTGCGCAATACCCCGCACGGCACCGGCGAAACAGCGCCCGCCCGCCCGGGCCCCCGGCGGTCGCTGGGGCCGCGCGGCCGTCCGTTCGGTATCCTGCCATCCCTGACCTGACGGGTAGAGTCCGGCTCATGCGGATGGTCGCGGTGGTGCTCGGCGGCGGCGTGGGCCAGCGGCTCGGCGCGGGCCTGCCGAAGCAGCTGCTCACCCTGGGCGGCACGACGCTGATCGAGCGGTGCGTGGCCGCGTTCGACCAGGCGCCGGGCATCGACGAGATCCTCGTGGTGATGGCGCACGGGTACACCGGGCAGGTCGAGGCCCTGCTAGCCGGGGGCGGGCTGCGGCCGGGGGCGGGCCGGCGGGCCGGGGGCCGGTACCGGAAGGTGACGGCGGTCATCGAGGGCGGGATGACCCGGCCGGATTCGACCCGCGCGGCGCTGGCCGCGATCGCCTCCAGCGGGCCGGGTGCCGGAGCCGGCGCCAGGGCCGATGACTGCGGCGTGCTGCTGCACGACGCGGCCCGGCCGCTGGTGGACCAGCGGATCATCGCGGACTGCGTAGCCGCGCTCCGCGTACACGACGCGGCCGGGGTGGCGGTGCCGGCTTCCGACACCATGGTGGTCACCGAGGACGGCGTGATGCACTCGATGCCGCGCCGGGAGACGCTGCAGCGCTGCCAGACCCCGCAGTGCTTCCGGCTCCCGGTGATCATGCGCGCGCACGAGCTGGCCGCCGCCGATCCCGGTTTCGCGCCGACCGACGACTGCGGCGTGGTGATGCGCTACCTGCCGGACGTCGCGGTGCACGTGGTGCCGGGCAGCGAGCACAACATCAAGGTCACCTACCCGCACGACCTCGCGGTGGCGGAGGCGCTGCTCGGGGCGGAGCCCGCGGGCTAGCCGCGCACCACCTGCTTGACCAGGGTGCGGCCGAACTCCCAGATCAGCCCGCTGCCCTTGCTGGCGTCCTCGAGCACCTCGCCGAACGCCTCGGTGAACAGCTTCACCTCGGCGTCGCCGATCATCAGCGGCGGGATCAGCTTGATCACCTCCATGTGATCGCCCGACACCTGGGTGAGGATCCGGTGCCGCTGGAACAGCGCCACCACCACCATCTGCGCGAACAGGCCCACCCGGGCCTTCTGCAGCATGTTCCAGCTGGTCCGGGCGCGCAGCGACGACGGCTTGTCGAACTCCAGGCCGATCATCAGGCCCCGGCCGCGCACGTCGGCCAGCACGTCGTACTTCTGCGCCATGGCGGTCAGCGCGGTTTTCAGCGCCTCCCCGGTCCGCGCCGCGTTCTCCACCAGGCCCTCGTCGTCGAGCACCGCCAGCGAGGCCAGGCCGGCCGTCATGGCCAGCACGCCGCCCTTGAAGGTGGTGCTGTGCACCATGACCCGGTCCATCGAGGAGTAGACCTTGTCGAAGACCCAGCCCTTGGCCAGCGTCGCCCCGACCGGCACGAACCCGCCGCTCAATGCCTTGGCCACGGTGACGATGTCCGGCACGACGGTCTCGTACTGGTAGGCGAAGAACTTGCCGGTGCGGCCGAATCCGCTCTGCACCTCGTCACAGATGAGCAGCGCGCCGTGCTCGTGCAGCAGCGCGGACGCCGCGGTCAGGAAGCCGTCCGGCGGCATGTGCACGCCCTTGCCCTGGACGGGCTCGATGATGAGCGCCGCGACGTCGCCCTTGCGCAGTTCGGCGGCCAGGGCGTCCAGGTCGCCGAGCGGGATGGGCGCGTCGGGCAGCAGCGGGTCGAACCCGCGGCGGAACTCGGCCGAGCCGTTGACGGACAGCGACCCGGTGGTCAGCCCGTGGAACGCGTGGTCGCAGTAGAGGACCCGGCGGCGCCCGGTGGCGCACCTGGCGAACTTCAGCGCGGCCTCGACCGCCTCGGTGCCGCTGTTGCAGAAGAACACCCGGTCCAGGCCGGGCGCCTTGGCCAGCAGTCGCTGCGCGAGCAGCCCGGGCAGTGGCGCGCAGTCGAACTGGGTCCAGTCGGCCAGGCCGGCGTCGAGCGCGTCGTGCAGGGCCTGGCGGATCACCGGGTGGTTGCGGCCCGCGGCGAACACGCCGAAGCCGGACAGGAAGTCGGCGTACTGGCGGCCGTCGGAGTCGTACAGGTACGCGCCCTCGGCTCGCGCGTAGACCTTGTTGAAGCCGATCATGTGCAGCACCTTCGGCTGCTGGGGGTTCACGTACCGGCCGTACAGCTCGTAGCCGTCGTCACGATGGGCCGCAAGCAGCCCGGGGAGGTCGAAGTCCATGCCTTAATTCTCTCCCGGCCGCGGCGGCGCGCTCCCCGGCCGCGTCCGGTTGCCCGACACGCGCGTCGGACTCGCGGCCGGACGGCCGGTGCAGCCGCCGCGGGCTGGTGAGGAAGCCGGCCCCCCAGCAGACATGCATGACGCCGAGGACCAGCGGCACCCGGATCCGCACACCCGCGGGCACGCCCCGGGCCAGGCCGGTGCCGACCGCGGTGATCCCGGCCAGGTAGCCGAGCGGGAGCACGAACCCGGCCGCCAGCCAGCCGGCGCCCGGGGGCGCTCCGGCGGCGATCCCGGCCAGCCCGGCCAGCCCGGCGGCCAGCCCGGCCATGACCAGGCCCACCACGGCCGGCGGGGCCAGGTAGCGGAAGCTGGCCGTCTCCGGGTGCTCGCGGACGATCACCCGCCGCCAGCGTCCGTAGTGGAAGTACTGCGAACCGAGGGCCCGGACGCTCGCTCGCGGCCGGTAGGTGACGCGCAGCTCGGGGGTGAACCAGATCTGGCCGCCGCGGGCCCGGATGCGGTAGTTCAGGTCCCAGTCCTCGGCGCGGAGCATCCCCTCGTCGTAGCCGCCGGCCTGCTCGATCGCCTCGCGGTGATAGACGCCGAGGTAGACGCTGTCCACCGGGCCGGCGCCGCCGCCGGTATGGAACGCGGCCGAGCCGACGCCCGCCTTGGATGTCATCGCCCAGGCCACGGCCCGCTGGAAGGTGGTCACGCCCTCGGCCGCCATGACCCCGCCCACGTCGGCGGCCCCGGTCTCGGCAAGGATCGCCAGCGCGGCCCGCAGGTAACCGGACGGCAACAGCGCGTGACCGTCCACCCGGGCGATCACGGCGTGCCGCGCCGCGCGGACGGCGGCGTTCAGGGCCGCCGGGATCTTGCCGGTCGGGTTGGCGACGACGGTGAGCCGCGGCTCGGCGGCGGCCAGGTCCCGCGCGATCTGCTCGGTCCGGTCGGCCGATGGCCCGACCGCGAGCACGAGCTCGAGCCCGCCCGGGTAGTCCTGGCCGAGCACATGCCGCACGGACTCCGCGAGGTGCCGCTCCTCGTTCCTGACCGGCATCACGACGGATACAGATGGGTATTCCATGACGCTGGCCACCGTACCGCAGCCGACGCCCGCGTTAGCGTCTCTCCGGGCGGCTGCTTACAGGCCGGAGTCCTCCAGCATCTCGGTGACCAGGGCAGCGATCTGGGACCGTTCGGACCTGACCAGGGTGACGTGGGCGAACAGCGGGTGACCCTTGAGCTTCTCGATCACCGCGATCACGCCGTCGTGCCGGCCGACCCGCAGGTTGTCCCGCTGCGCGATGTCGTGGGTGAGCACCACCCGGGACCCGGAGCCGATCCTGGACAGCACGGTGAGCAGCACGCCGCGCTCCAGCGACTGCGCCTCGTCCACGATCACGAACGCGTCGTGCAGCGACCGGCCCCTGATGTGGGTCAGCGGCAGGACCTCGAACATGTCCCGGGCCAGGACCTCGTCGATGACGTCCTGGGTGGTGACCGCGGACAGGGTGTCGTACACGGCCTGCGCCCACGGGCCCATCTTGTCGGCCTCCGACCCGGGCAGGTAGCCGAGCTCCTGGCCGCCGACCGCGTAGAGCGGCCGGAACACGATGACCTTGCGGTGCTGCCGCCGCTCCATCACCGCCTCCAGCCCGGCGCACAGGGCCAGCGCGGACTTGCCCGTGCCGGCCCGGCCGCCGAGCGAGGTGATGCCGATCTCCGGGTCGAGGAGCAGGTCGAGCGCGACACGCTGTTCGGCGCTGCGGCCGCGCAGGCCGAAGGCCTCCCGGTCGCCGCGCACCAGCTGCACCGACTTGTCCGGCTTGACCCGGCCGAGCGCGCTGCCGTTGGACGAGGTGAGGACGAGGCCGGTATGGCAGGGCAGGTCGCGGGCCGCTTCGCAGTCCAAGGTGCCGGTTTCGTACAGCTGCTCGATATCGGTGCTACCGACGTCCAGCTCGGTCATCCCGGTCCAGCCCGAATCCACCGGCAGCTCGGCGCGGTACTCCTGCGCCGCCAGCCCGACCGCGGCCGCCTTGACCCGCAACGGCAAGTCCTTGCTGACCAGGACGACATCCTCGCCCTCGGCCGCGAGACTGCACGCCACCGACAGGATGCGCGAGTCGTTGTCCCCCAGCCGGAACCCGGCAGGCAGCACCTGCGGGTCGGAATGGTTGAGTTCGACCCTGACCGTGCCGCTGAGCGTCCCGACCGGTAGTTCCGCGTCCAGCCCGCCGTGCTCGATGCGCAGGTCATCGAGGTGACGCAGGGCCTGGCGGGCGAAGAAGCCCAGTTCGGGATGGTGCCGTTTGGCTTCCAGCTCGGTAATGACGACGACCGGCAGGACCACCTTGTGCTCATCGAAGCGAGCGATGGCCGCCGGGTCGGCGAGCAGGACGCTGGTGTCGAGTACATACGTACGGCGACCTTGAGGATTGACCACGCAGACTCCCCTGGGCGCCAGGGCAGGCCCGGCGCCAAGACAGGACACAGACGTGTCGGATGGGCCGGGCCTGGCCCTCGAAGGGCCGTGCCGGCCCTTCTGTCATCTCGCCTGCGCGCAAAGCGCGAAGCTCAGAGATCTGAGGGCCCTCCCGGGAACGGCGCCGCGCCGTCCACCACTATCGAAGGTACCCGTGTTCGTGATTCGGCAAAAGCACCGCCACGTTACCAACCGACGATTCCCCGCTTAACCTGCGGTAACGTGCCGAATCTTCGGTTCCTGGCCGCGTAGGAGCGCAGCGCCCGCAAGAAGTCGACCTTGCGGAAGGCGGGCCAGTAGGCGTCGCAGAAGTAGAACTCCGAGTGGGTGCTCTGCCACAGGAGAAACCCGCCGAGCCGCTGCTCGCCCGAGGTGCGGATGACCAGATCCGGATCCGGCTGGCCCGCCGTGTAGAGGTGCTCGGCGATGTGCTCGACGTCGAGCACCTCGGCCAGTTCCTCGATGGTGGTGCCCCGGGTCGCGTGGTCCTGCAGCAGCGACCGGACCGCGTTGGCGATCTCCCGCCGCCCGCCGTAGCCGACCGCCACGTTGACGAGCAGGCCGGGGTAGTGCGCCGTCGCCTCGCCCGCGTCCTTCAGCACCCGGACCGTCTCGCCGGGCAGCAGGTCGAGGGCGCCGACCGGATTCACGTGCCACTGCTCGGCCACCAGGCCCTGCACGGTGCCCTCGATGATCTTCAGCAGCGGCCCGAGCTCGCTGGCCGGCCGGGTCAGGTTGTCGGTGGACAGCAGCCACAGCGTGACCACCTCGACGCCGCTCTCCCGGCACCAGTCGAGCAGCTCGAATATCTTGTCCGCGCCCTTGCGGTGGCCCTTGCTGACGTCGCGGAATCCCGCCGACCTGGCCCACCGGCGGTTCCCGTCGCACATCACCCCCACGTGCCGCGGGATGGCATCGGGCGACAGCGAAGCCTGGAGCCTACGCTCGTAGAGCCGGTAGACCGGGTTACGAAGTCCCATGCTGGCGGCCCTCCTCATCACCATGATCTACCCAGAAACGTACCTAACGCGGAAGGCACTCCGGTTAACCACTGAGGTTCCCGTTGGCACGGCTGAGGTCTGCGGGCGGATCAACGGGTCAGCGCAGCGACTTGACCAGGGACTGGTCAAGACCGGGGAAGGAGCTGAGGAATTCCTGGCGCTCCCGGTTGCGCCTGGCCACCATGGCCTCGTGCTCGTCCGTCCGGCCCTGCCTGGCGTAGAGCCGCCTCGGCTGGAGGATCTCGATGTCATCCGCGCCGGGTATCGCGGCCGACACCTCGTAGCCGAAATCGGGGTCCTCGGTCCACGCGATGGTGCCCTCGACGATGCCCTGCACGATCGCGGAGGAGTAAGGAATCG
>CAWDBS010000030.1:0-48457 GCA_963800415.1 uncultured Actinomycetes bacterium | reverse complement strand
CGGCGCCGGGATCCTCGAGCGGCGGCAGTACTCCGACCATCCGGCCCGCTTCGAGTACCACCTGACCGACGCGGGCCGTGACCTGTATCCGGTCATCGTCACGCTGATGCGCTGGGGTGACCAGTACCTGGCGGGCGACGACGGCCCGCCGCTGGTCCTGCGGCACAGGTGCGGGCACCAGGTGGCGGCCCAGGTCGTGTGCCAGGCCTGCGGGGAACCGCTGCACGCCCGCGACACCAGGCCGGTGACCGTCGGCTGAGACTCTTCAGCTCGCGGGCGTCCGCCGGGCGCCGAGGAACAAGTCGACCAGTTCGGCAGTCGTGGTGGCGTCTTCCGGGGCCTTGTCGTCGCGCCACCGCCCGGTGAACCGGGGGAAGCGCATGGCCAGGCCGGCGTCGGGTTCGATCAGGCCCCAGGCCGCGGTGTAGTTCGGCGACAGGGTGAGCTCGGCGGACAGGATCTCCAGCACCTGCCCGGGCTCGAACCAGAAGTCGGGTTGCTGGCGGGCGTCGACCCGGGCGGGCCGGTGCGGGGCGGCCAGCGGTGCCAGCCTTTCCGGCAGCGCGGCCAGGTCGGCGTCGGAGAACCCGGTGCCGCACTTGGTCACGGAGCGGAACAGGTCGGCGGCCGGGTCGTAGGCGGCCAGCAGCAGCGCACCGTAGACCCCGGCGCGGCGGCCGCGCCCGGCGAACGCGCCGACGACGACCAGGTCCACGGTGTCGGATAGTTCGGTGCGGTAGTCGCGCTTGAGCTTGATCCACTGCCAGCCGCGGGCGCCGGCCTGGTAGATCGAATCCGGGCCGACCGACTTGCACACCAGCCCCTCGCACCCGTCGGTGACCGCCTGCCCGAACGCCGCGTCCAGCGCGGCCGCCGCGCCGACCTCGGTGACGGTGGTGAGCCGCAGCCGGTCCGAGACGGTGATCGCCGCCGCCAGCGCGGCCCGCCGCTGCGGGTACGGCACCATGGTCAGGTCCTGGCCGTCCGCGTACAGCAGCTCGAAGCAGAACAATCCCACAGGAACATCCCGAACGGCCTGGTCCATGCCGTGCTTACGCCGCCGGAGCATGACCTCGCCGAATGGCCTAAGTTCCCCGGCCGCCGCGTCGTAGGCGACGACCTCTCCCTCCAGGATCGCCTCGCGGGGTCCCAGCCCCGCCGCCAGGGTCTCGACGACGTTCGGGAACTGCGCGGACACGCGTTCCAGCCGCCGGGTGAACAGCTCGATTGCCCCGTCCGCGGTCCGGTGCGCCTGCACCCGGACCCCGTCGTACTTGTACTCGGCCGCGCACTGCCCGCCCAGCTTGGCCAGGATCTCCGCCGCCTCGGACAGCCGCTGGGCCAGCATGGCCCGCACCGGGCTGCCCGGCCGCACGTGGATCTGCTCGACCGCGTCCTGCCCGCCGTCGGCCAGCGCGGCGGCGACCCGGCCCAGGTCACAGCAGATGTTGTAGGCGCGTTCCAGCACCGGCCGGGCGGCCCGACCGCCGCCGTGCACCTGGGCCAGCGCGTCCAGGATGGTGGGCGTGCCGATGCCCAGCCGCAGCCCCTTGGTGACATGGCGCAGCAGGTAGCGGGCCTCCAGCGGGGTCGCCCGCGCCAGCAGCCCGGCCAGCAGCTCCAGCTTGCGGCCCTGCGACCCCTGCCCTTCGGCCGCGGCGATCTGGTGCAGGGTGTCCACCACCGCGGTGACCGACAGGCTGGCCGGCCGCCCGGCGGCGGTCACGGCCAGCAGCTGCTCGGCGGCCAGGCCGAGGTCGCCTGTCTCCCGCACCAGCGCGGCGACCTGCCCGGGCTCGGTGCCGGTGGCGGTGCCGACCGCCCGGACCGCGAGCTTTTCCGCCAGCCCGAGATCCACCCCGGCGAACTCCGGCGCGATCAGGCCCTGGCACAGGTAGCAGACCGCCGGCAGCAGCTCAGCCGGGGTCCCCGCCAGCAAGACGGCCAGCCGGTCCACCAGCGCCAGCCGGCCGCTGGCCTCCTCCAGGTCGCGGTAGGCGTCCGCGACGGTCAGGTACTGCATGCCCGATACATATCCCGAACGGCCCGGGTGAATGCACCGGCGTCACTCTAATCGCCCGGCGGGTTACCGGCCCAGCTTCTTTACCACCGCGGTGCCGTCGATGACGATCTCGCCGCGCTGGTTCGACACGGTCGTCTCCAGCTCGATGATCCTCTTGTCGTCCCGTTTCTCTGTCACGGTCACCACGGCCTGGACCGTGTTGCCGATCTTGACCGGAGCCCTGAACTTCAGGTCCTGGCCGAGGTAAATGGAGTTCGGCCCCGGCAGCTGGTTGCCGAGCACCGCGGAGATCAGCCCGGCCACCAGCATGCCGTGCGCGATCCGCTCCCCGAACACCGACGTGGCGGCGTAGTCGGCATCGAGGTGAACCGGGTTCGTGTCCCCGCTGAGGCGGGCGTAGTCCGCGATCTGGACTTCGGTGATCGTCTTGCTGAGCGAGGCCTCGGCGCCGATCTTGATGTCCTCGTAGGCTAGTTCGGACATATTTCATCCTCCAGAACGCTTCTTTGGTCGACTCTCGCCTAGCCGGGGTGGTCCCGACAGGGCCGAAGGTCCCCTAGCTGCACGCTTGCTGTCGCCGCCTCAGGCGAGGGGGGAATGCCGCTCCCCGAGGTGCCCTGTGGCGCTAGCCGGGGCCGCCCCTCAGCCCTGAGCCTCGCGGGCCAGCTCACCGAGCAGGATTGCCTCATTGAGGCAGCAGTTCCTGAGTTCGGCGAGATGTACGCTCTCGTTCTCGCTGTGCGCCCGGCTTTCCGGGTCGGCGACCCCGGTGAGCAGCAATTCCGCACCCGGGAAAGTGTCGGCTAGCGCGGCCACCAGCGGAAGTCCGCCGCCGCTGCCGGCAGTCACCGGGGCGCATCCCGTGGAGGTATGGGAACATGCTTGGCGAAAGGCGTCAAAAGCCCCGCCCGAAGCGTCGATCAGGTGCGGGGCGCCCTCATTCGAGAAGCGGACCGTCACCTCTGCTCCCCATGGCGCCCCGACCTGGCTGAGGAGATGTTCTTCGATGGCGGCCTTGGCCTTGGCCGTATCGTCGCCCGGCGCCAGCCGGACGCTGATCTTCGCGCGCGCGACAGGAACCAGTTTGTTCGCCGCCCCGGCGGTGGGCGGTGCGTCAATTCCGAGGACGGCCACGGCCGGGCGGCCCCAGAGGCGGTGGGCCAACGTGCCGGTGCCCATGAGGGAAACGCCGGGCCGGACCCTGGCGAACCGGCGGATGTCCGCCTCGCGGACCTCAATGTCGTACGGCGGTCCTGAATGCAATCCTTCGATCGCGACGTTCCCCCCGGTCGTCATGCAACGAGGCGATCAGCCGGGACAGTGCCGTCAGGGCCTCGGGAACGGGACCGCCGTAAACACCACTGTGAACTGCGTGGTCCAGGGTACGGACTTCGAGGATGAAGTCGACAATACCCCGCAGCGAAGTCGTGAGAGCCGGCGTGCCGAGCGTCCAGTTAGAGCAATCGGCCAGCACGATGACGTCCGCCCGCAGCAGATCTGAATGTTCCCGCAGGAAGTCGCCGATATTCGGGGATGCAATTTCTTCCTCACCCTCGATGAACACCGATATGGTTACTGGCGGCGCGCCTTCCCAAGCCAGCAACGTGGCGGCGTGCGCAGCGATTCCGGCTTTATCGTCGGCGGTACCACGGCCGAAAAGCCGGCCATCGCGTTCGGTCGCCTCGAATGGCTTCGAGGCCCACAGATCCCCCGACCCGGGCGGCTGGACATCGTGATGCGCATAAAGCAGGACTGTGGGAGATCCGACGGGCCCGGGCGTCTGACCGAATACCGCCGGATGTGCGCCGTCTGCCTCGAGCAGGCGGACACCCTGCAGCCCTGACCGTTCGAGCCAGGTCCCGGTCTGTTCGGCCGACCGGCGTACCTCATCGGGGTTGTAGTCCTCGTAGCCTGCCACGCTTACCGACGGTATGGATACGAGGTGTTCCAAGCCTGCCCGGACGTTTCCGAATACCGACTCCACCGCCCGGCGGATATCCTCCGGGCTGGAACTACCGCGAGCCGTCGGCACCAGCAGCGCTCCCGTCGCCTGGCGTCAGTCGCCGGCCAGGATGCCATCCGTATTCAGTTTCATTTCCCACCATCCTTGCACCATACGGACACAAGTCTCGCCAATCAATGGGCGGGCGGTGTTAGCCTGCTTGCCCGTCAGCGCCCACCGTGATCGCCTGAATCGCAGACACCGGAAATACCGATCAAATCACCCGTAACAGCTGTTTCGGGAGTTCGGATGTCCACCAGGAAACTCAAAAGTTTCGCATGACGAAAGATCATTGGCCGGACACTAGGAAGCTGGCTGGCGCTGCAAGTAGGTCGTCGGACAGTCGACGGTGCACACGAGAACGTCACGCGTGGCCCGGCCGCCGGGCGGAGGGATGAGCGGAGTAGCGCCATGCTTAAACTTGCTGTCCTCGAAAATCAGCAGGTCGCCCGCGTTCAACTGCTTCCTGAGCACCTGCTCGCCGACTTCCCCGGCACCCATCTCTTGCTCATCATATTTATACAGATAAGACTCAGCGCCGTCCCCTTCCCGGCCCAGGACATAGAGGATAATAAACTCCTCCTTGTCCTGATGCGGCTTCGACACGACGTCGGTATGTGTCCGGAACATATTGATCCCGAATGTGCCTCTCCGCTGCCGCCGGTCTTCGGGAACGAGGCTGAGAAATGTCTCGATGAGCTCCCTGGCGTGCCGGTCCTGAAGCAGTTCGATACGTTTGTGGATACGCTCTCCCTTAATATCGGAGCGATTCCAGATGGCGATGTTCTTGTATTCTTCAAGAGTCAGTTCTTCGTCATTCCACTCATACAGGATGACGTCCCTCGCCCGCTCGCGATCATGCGGCCGGTCGCCTTCGTCATGCCTGAGCCAGCCACCGTCGAAGTAGGTCCCCTGAAGGTTCTTCGCGCACTTGACAGGGAGGCCGATGTCCCATTCGGTAGTCAGGGCGTAGCCATCCTCAGCTATTTTCCTCTGCACTCTGCGTAGCTCTGAGACGGGAGTCGGATCTGATTCATCGGCCATTTATTACGCTCGCTTGGCTAGGGAGAGATCCCGCTTTACGGGTTGTAGCTAGCCTGGAAGGCTAAGGAAACTCTAGCGTTTCCGCTACCCTCTTGCTGCCAAGACACTCAAATTTATGTTACATTTTTATTGCGCCCAGACGAGGCCGCTAGCTGGCCAGACATCGCGATAGTGGCAGCTCGCCTAAGGAAGCTGACAGGCTGCGCCGAATGCTCCGAATAAGCGCCACAGAATCCTTCTCGCTCAGTGCGGAAGCGACCAGGTTCTCATGCGCTTTCTTATACTCGGCTACCCGGACCGGGTCATCGATTGTCCAGAAGCCGGCCGGTGTTTCGATCTGAACCAGGTCCTGCTCCAGATCCTCTGGATCCTGATACTCGAAATATGCCCACATGCACGTCACGGTGAACACCGGCTTGGCCGAGAAGGGAAACACGTACAAGCTGACATTGTCCTGGTGTGCCCGGACCAATAGTTCGTCCAGCTGATCGCGCAGGATATCTGGCGAGCCGACAATCTGCCTGAGCGCGCATTCGTGCGTCACCGCGACGAGCTTCAGCGGATCGAGTCCTTCGCGGTGTTCCAGGGCCTCTTGGCGCTTGCGCCGGATGTCCATGAGCTCACCGATCTGGTCCTCAGGTCGGCGTTCCATGTCCCGGTACACGGCCTCTGCGTAAGCGTCGGTTTGCAGCAGTGCCGGCACGAACGGCAGGGTATAGACCCGCTCCACTGCGGATTCTGCCTCGTAAGCCAAATGGGTGTCGAGCCGAAGCCGACCCTGCAGGATTTCATCATCAAAGTCGGTCCACCAGCCCGGAAGTTCCGCTGCCTTCACCCACCGCTCAAGCTGGCCGGCCGGCGAAGTCCCCTCTTTCCCGTAGAAGCGGATCAAGTCCCGTACGTCGCGGAGCCGGGGCCTACCTTCGGCGTTCTCCAGACGCGAAAGCTTGGACGTGGAGATGAGCGTCACTTCCGACACTTCAGTGAGGCTCTTTCCGGACTTGCGGCGCCACTGTCTCAGGGTCGTGGCTATGCGTCGCCGGGGACCGAGGGGGCCGCTCACCGGTGGCATGGGTCAGCGCCCAGCCGGGACGCCGTGAGTGCGAACCCGCATCACGCTACCGCGTCCAGGTGTCCCGCAAGGCACAACCGCGGCGCCTCATGGGCCAGCCGTCGACAATGCGCGACCCCGGATGAAGAGCCGCGTCCATGTAGTAGCGCATCTGGGGAGTCTAGCTCCGGGCAGCCCATAATGCAAGCCTGTTTGAAGGAAGTCTCAAATGGGAATCCCAAAAATGAGGTTGCAATACAGAGTTGCAAAGTGGGCGTCTCATGAGGATCATCCGCTTCTGGTCTCCGCTACGTCGTCCCGGTGAGCCGACGCAGGGCGGCTGCCCAGCCGTACATCGGGTGGACCCCCAGAAATCTACTCTGGTCCGGTCCGCCTCCGCGGGGATTCAGCGCCGAGTCCCCTCCTTCTTCCGCGGCACCCCCGGCCTGTCCCGCGCCGTCGCGGCCGGGCTGGCCGCGGGCACGGCCCTGCTGGTCCTGGCGGGCTGCGTGAACGCCGTCTCCAAGGCTGACGTGGCCGATGTGGTTGTCATCGCGGCCACGGCGACCGCGAACGAACCAGGCCCCGCCCTGTCCTCGGCTAACGTCGCGCTACTGCAAGCGACCGGCGAGTCGAGCACGTCCGCGGTGGCGTTCGTCGTCGATCCGGCCGACGGCCAGGCCGCCCAGCTCGGGCTTACCCCCCGCCGGTCCGACGGGCAGGTCGAGTACGGTCCGCGGCGGCCCCAGCTCCTGACTCAGAACCTCTCGCGCATCGAGTCGCACATCAGCAACGAGGCCGCCACCGGGCCCTTTGATCTGCTGGATACGATGCTCGCTGCCTCACGCGTCTCGGCACCTCCGGCCACGATGCTGCTCCTGACCTCAGGGGTGACGACCAGCGGGGGGTTCGACCTCCGGCAGGTCGGCTGGGCCGAGCCGCCGGTCAGCGCGGCCGCGACCCTGAAGCAGCGCGGCCTGCTGCCTGACCTCGCGGGGTGGACGGTCATCTTCAGCGGCCTGGGCGAGACAGCCGGGCGTCAGCCCGCCCTGCCGCTGCCCCAGCAAACCACTCTGGCGTCCTACTGGCTAGCCATCTGTCACGCGGCGGGCACCGCCGCGTGTCGCGTCGATGACAGCCCCCGGCCGGCCCGTGGCTCGCACAGCACGGTGCCGGTGCCCGTCGTCCCGGTTCCGGCCGTGCACAGCATCACCGGGCCACACGGGCAGCAGCAGTCGGTAGTCCCGGCGGACCTTCTATTCGCGTTCGGCAGCGCCACTTTGCTTCCGGGCGCTGACCGGTACCTGGCCCCGATCGTCGCCCGGGCCAGCACCGGGAGTTACTCAGTATCTATCACCGGGCAGGCGTCTCCCGACGGCGGGACCGCCTCCTACAATCTCCGGCTCTCAGCGTTGCGGGCCCAGGCGGTACAACGCCGCCTTATCACGCTAGGCCTGGCGGCCCACCGGATCGCCCAGGTCCAAGGGATCGGTACCGCAGGCGAATCCTGCGTTGCCCACGGCGCGCTGGACGAGAGTAAATGCGCCCAGCTCCGCCGCGTCGTGATCACGCTTTCCCCCGCAACCGCTGCCTCGTAACCCGAGGAGGATGGAGCATCCCATGGGATCACCCTGCCCGGCCGGACAACAACCACCACCCCCTGACGCCGCGTCTGACTTCACCATTGTCAGGTCCGCCGGGACCGAACCGTCATCGCCGGACACCGCAGAGCCGGTTCGCCGCGACCATGACCTGGCCGAGGCCGATCAGGTTGCCCGCCGGCGCCCGCGCAGCCTCATGCTGCTGACCCGGTACCGGATCAGCGTCCGGAGGCGGCCGCGGATGGCCCGCCGCGCCGTCCGGGCTCTGGTCGCCGAGCAGGAAGGCATCGGCGGCCTCCGCGACCCCGTACGAGCCACCCACGGCGAGGTCGTCGTGCACAGCATCGCCCGGCGAAAGGCGGGCGGCGTCCTCCATGCGACCTTCCAGCGGCTGAGCTGGCTGCTCAGGCGGACCGATCGCCTTCGGGCCAGGAAGGCGACGCTGCACGCGCGGATCAGCTTGATCCCGCAGGAGCATGTCCCGCATCCCTACGGAGGCCATCGCACGGTCGAGCAGACCCAGGCCGACCGGCACGCCCTGGCGACCCGGGTGGACGCCGAGCGAGCCAGGAACTCCCGCAAGCACGAACGCCTGCCTCGCTGGTTTCGCCAGCTTCCGCGGGTGGTGCTGGTGTTCGACTTCCTGCTGCTTCTCTACTTCTTGTCCGGCATCACCAACGTTAACTGGGGCGATCTGGAATCATCGCAACTGGCGTTCGCGGTCGCCCTCGCGGCGATGATCACGGTCGTTTCCTACGGCTATTTCGCTTTCGCCGGCGACCGCCTGCGGGCCCACAAGGATCACGCAGGCCGGATTCCCCCGGGCAGCCTGGACTGGCTCACCGGGGTTCTTATCGTCGCCTGCACCATCGGCATCGGTGTTCTCGGGTTTCTCATGTTCTCCCGGATGTGGTCGGAGGTGCTGATCGCCCTGGGTAACGGGGCCACGACCACGGCGATCAGCGTGGCCGCCGCGGTCACCGTGGTGAGCGTTCTCGCGAACATAATGGTCATCGCGGTGCACGCCCTGGATGGCTCTCAGGAGACCGATCAGCTCGATGCGTTTGGCGCCGCGGTTCGGCGCCCGCTCCTCCGGGCCGACCGAATGCGGCGGCGCGCCGCCCGGCTCGAACACCGTATCGCGGTCCGCGTCCGGAAGGCCCAGCGGATCATGGCGGGTGGCGAGGCCAGAGCCGAGCGGCCGTCGGCGATAGCCGATGAGGTTGTCACCAACGCCCGCGCCATCCATCAGGGCGCTGGCATCCTGAGCCCCGTCACGGTCCCCTCGGGCCGAGGCCCGGCCGAGCACGGCCTGCCGGACACGGGCCTCGGAGCGGCCGCACGGGCGGTGCGGCTCGTGCTCGGCCAATCGGAGACGGAGCTTTTCGCGAACCCCGCATTCATCCATCCGGTGCCCGGCCCGCGGTCCGCGTCCGAGCCCTGACCGGGCGCGGTCAGCCCAGCCAGCGGTCATCTCTCCCAGCGGTCACGGCGTCACCGCGCGGCCCTTTCCGACCACGGTGACGCCACCGCTGGACACCACGAACCCGCGGTCCCGCTAGCCCGACGCCGGGTGCTCGATCACCGCATCGGGTCCGGGAAAGATCAGCCGGGTCGGGCCGTCGTCGAACTTCACCAGGTAGGGCGGTTCTCCCTCGGTGCCGTGCACCTCGACGATCTCGCCATTCTTGTCCGGGTGCCCGACAGCATTGCCGTGAATGCAGATACGGTCGCCGATGCTTGCCTGCATATCAGATCTCCTCTCCGCGCTGAGAGCCGTGCCTATGGCGTCACCACGCGGCCCTTACCCACCACGGTGACACCACCCTCGGATACCACGAACCCGCGATCCCGGTCCCGGTCCTTGTCCACCCCCACCGCGGCCTTTTCCATCACTACCACGTTCTTGTCCAGGATCGCGTTCCGCACCACCGCACGCCGCCCGACCTGTGCGTTGTGCAGCAGCACGGACCGCTCGACGGTGGCCCAGCTGTTCACCCGGACCCCCGGGGACAGCACCGATCCCCGCACCAGGCCGCCGGAGACGATGACTCCGTTGCTGACCACGCTGTCGACCGCCCGGCCCACCCGGTTGCCGTCCTCGTGCACGAACTTGGCCGGCGGCTGCGATGGCACGGAGGTCAGGATCGGCCACTGGTCGTTGTAGAGGTTGAACACCGGCTGCACCGCGCACAGGTCCATGTGCGCGTCGTAGTAGGAGTCGATCGTCCCCACTTCCCGCCAGTACCCCACCTCACGCCCGTCTGCCCCGGGCACCTTGTTCTGCAGGAAGTCATAGGCATGTGCGGCGCCCTCCCGCGCCAGCATCGGGATGATGTCACCGCCGATGCTGTGCCCGCTGCTGTCGTCCACCGCGTCCTGGTGCAGGGCCGCCACCAGCACCTCGCGGTCGAACACGTAGTTGCCCATGGACGCGAACGCCTGGTCCGGCCGCCCCGGCAGGCCCGGCGGATCGGACGGCTTCTCCGCGAACGCCTCGATCACGTGGGTGTCTGCCGCCGTCTGCACGACGCCGAAGGACGCCGCCGACCCCCGGGGCACCGGGATCGCCGCGACCGTGACCCCCGCGCCCCAGGCCAGGTGCGCCTCGATCATCTGCGCCGGGTCCATCCGGTACACGTGATCGGCCCCGAAGACGACCACGAGGTCGGGCCGCTCGCTGTGGATGAGGTTCAGCGACTGATAGATCGCGTCCGCCGAGCCGGTCTGCCACCGCGGGCCGAGCCGCTGCTGGGCGGGCACCGGCGCCACGTAGTTGCCCAGCAGGCTGTTCAGCCGCCAGGTGGTGGTGATGTGCCGGTCCAGGCTGTGGCTCTTGTACTGGGTGAGCACGCAGATCCGGAAGATGCCCGCGTTGGCCAGGTTGGACAGCGCGAAATCCACCAGCCGGTACAGCCCGCCGAACGGAACCGCCGATTTCGCCCGGTCATCGGTCAGGGGCGCCAGCCGCTTGCCCGCCGCTCCCGCGAGGACGAGGCCCAGAATCCGCTGACTGGCCATCACCGCTCACCTTAGCCCGAGGCACCCAGACGCGTCTCACCCGAGGCGGGTGACCAGTTCCTGGTGCAGCTCCCAGAGCCGGGCCGGCAGGTGCCCGTGGAAGCCGCGGAAGAACTCGGGGATGTGCTCGGCCTCCAGCTTCCAGGCCTGGATGTCCACCGTGAGCAGCAGGTCCAGGTCAGCCCAGCTGACATTCAGGCCGTCCAGGTCCAGCGAGCCCGGCGCGGGCAGGTTCCCGATCGGCGTCGGAACAGCCTTGGCCGTCCCGGACAGCCGCTCGACGATCCACTTCAGCACCCGGATGTTCTCGCCGAAGCCGGGCCACACGAACCGGCCGCTGGAATCCTTGCGGAACCAGTTGACGTAGAACAGCTTCGGCAGCTTGTCCGGGTCGGCGTTCTGCCGGATGGAGAGCCAGTACGCGAAGTAGTCGCCCATGTTGTAACCGCAGAACGGCAGCATGGCGAACGGGTCGTGCCGCAGCTCGCCGACCGTGCCCTCGGCCGCGGCGGTCTTCTCCGAGGCGATGTTGGCCCCGAGGAACACCCCGTGGTCCCAGTCGAAGGACTCGATCACCAGCGGCACGGTGCTCGCCCGGCGGCCGCCGAACAAGATCGCCGAGATCGGCACCCCCGCCGGGTCGTCCCACTCCGGCGCGATGATCGGGCACTGGTCGGCGGGCGTGGTGAACCGGGAGTTGGGGTGAGCCGCGGGCTCGGCCGAGTCCGGCGTCCAGTCCCGGCCCCGCCAGTCGGTCAGGTGCGCGGGCGGTTCCTCGGTCAGGCCCTCCCACCACACGTCCCCGTCCTCGGTCAGCGCCACGTTGGTGAAGATGCTGTTGCCCCACATGGTGGCGATCGCGTTGGCGTTGGTCTTCATGCCGGTGCCCGGCGCGACGCCGAAGAACCCGGCCTCCGGGTTGATCGCGCGCAGCCTGCCGTCCTGGCCGAACCGCATCCAGGCGATGTCGTCGCCGATGGTCTCGACCTTCCAGCCGGGAATGGTGGGCTGCAGCATGGCCAGGTTGGTCTTGCCGCACGCGGACGGGAAGGCCGCCGCGACGTACTTCGCCTCACCGTCGGGCGGGGTGAGCTTGAGGATGAGCATGTGCTCGGCCAGCCAGCCCTCGTCCCGCGCCATCACCGAGGCGATCCGCAGCGCGTAACACTTCTTGCCGAGCAGCGCGTTCCCGCCGTACCCCGAACCGTAGGACCAGATCTCCCTGGTCTCGGGGAAGTGCGAGATGTACTTGACCGTGTTGCACGGCCACGGCACGTCGTCCTGGCCCGGCGCGAGCGGCGCGCCGACGGAGTGGACGGCCCGGACGAACGAGCCGCTCTCCTCGATCGCCCGCAGCGCCGGCGCGCCCATCCGGGTCATGATCCGCATCGAGACCGCCACGTAGGCCGAGTCGGTGATCTCCACCCCGAGCTGGGAGATCTCGCTGCCAAGCGGGCCCATGCAGAACGGCACCACGTACATGGTGCGGCCGCGCATGCAGCCGTCGAAGATCTGTGCGAAGGTCTCGCGCATCTCGTCGGGCGCGATCCAGTTGTTGGTCGGCCCCGCGTCCTGCTCCCGCTCGGCGCAGATGAACGTGCGGTCCTCGACGCGGGCCACGTCGCCGGGGTCGGAGGCACAGTAGAAGCTGTTCGGCCGCAGCCGGGGATTCAGCCGCGTGAAGGTGCCGCTCTCGACGAGCTGGCTGGTCAGCCGCTCCCACTCGGCCTGCGAGCCGTCGCACCAGACGATGTCGTCTGGCTTGGTCAGCTCCGCGATCTCGGCTACCCACTTGGCCAGCTCGGGGAGACTTGTCTGGTCTTCGCTGACGTTTTCGCTGAACATTGTCCTCAACTCCTGCCAGGACTCACGTGCGCGGCGTGCCCGCGGTCACGATCGGCCCGAACGACTCTGGCTGATGCCTATTCTCAACCATTGCCTGATGTCCAGCGGGCCGCGCAAGGCCAAAGGTCCCACGCAACCGTGTGATCTGGGTCGCAGTGCCCGGATGCGCATTACGGCTTGCGGCCGACCCCGCAGTACGAATAGATCTCGACGGTCTCCGCGTCCGGGTCGGGCCGCCAGTGCGGCACCGGCACCACGCCCGGCTCGACCAGCTCCAGGCCCGCGAAGAACCGGGCGAACTGCTCGGGGCTGCGCAGGTAGTAAGGCACCGCGCCGCTGTCGTTGTAACCCTGCTGCGCCTGGTTGAACGCCTCGTTGGTGTTGGCGCCGTCGTAGAGCGCGAAATAACTACCTGACGGCAGGCCGGCCAGCAGGTGGCTGACGATCGGGTACGCGTCCTCGTCGGTGCAATGGCCCATGATTCCCATCAGCATGAGGGCGATGGGCTGCTTGAAATCCAGCAGGCCGCCGGCGGCATCCAGGATCGCGGCCGGATTACGGATATCAGCGTCCAGGTATTCGCACGCGCCCTCGGGGCTGCTGGTCAGCAACGCGCGTGCGTGCGCGAGCACCAGGGGGTCGTTGTCCACGTAGACGATCTTGCTTTCCGGCGCGACCTGCTGGGCGACCTCATGGGTGTTGCTGGCCGTGGGCAGGCCGGTGCCGATGTCCAGGAACTGCCGCATCCCGGCATCTGAGGCCAGGTACCGGACCGCGCGGGTGAGAAAGCCCCGGGAGGTGCGGGCGACAACGGCGATGCCGGGGAAGACCTCCCGGTACTGGTCGCCGGCTTCGCGGTCGACGGCGTAGTTGTCCTTGCCGCCCAGCCAGTAGTTCCAGATCCGGGCCGAGTGCGGCACCGTCGTGTCGATCCCTGTCCCGGCATTGCCGTCAGGCGTTTCGGGATGGGTAGAAGAAACGTCAGTCACGGGGAATCCCTCAGGGGTGAGTGGCGTGCAGGGGCCTGTCGGGCGCTAAATATCCCGGATTATCTCGGTGAGGAAGCGCGCGCTCTGAGCGGGGGTCAGGGCTTCGGTGGACAGGTTGTTCATGACCTCCATGTAGTGGTCGACGTCTTCGCGTTTGTCCAGGTAAAGGGCGCTCGTGAGCTGCTCGAGGTACACCACGTCGGGCACCTCGGGCTCGCTGAAGCGCAGCACGGTGAACGAGCCGCCCGCCGCGGCGTGCCCGCCCCGGCTGAACGGCACCACCTGGATGGTGACGTGGCGTAGCTGGGCGACCTCGACGAGCCGGTCCAGCTGGGCCCGCATCACGGCGGTGCCGCCCACCGGGCGCCGCAGCGCCCCCTCGTCCACCACCGACCACACCTGCGGCGGCCTGGGCCCGGCCAGCAGGTCCTGTCGCTTGAGCCGGAGGCTTACCCGCCGCTCGATCTCGTCGGCGGGCGCGGTGGTGTAGCCGAGCAGGGTGACGGCGCGCGCGTAGTCCTCGGTCTGGAACAGGCCGTGCACGAACTGCAGCTCGAAGGTGCGGATGACCGAGGCGGCCGTCTCCAGGCCGAGGTACGCCTCGAACCAGTCGGCCATGATGTCGCCGTACTTGGACCACCAGCCCGGCGCGTTGGCCTGCCGGGTAAGGGTCACCAGGCCGTCCCGGGTGTGCTCGTCGGTGATGCCGTACAGGGTGAGCAGGTCGGTCACGTCCCGCTCTTTGAACCGCACCAGGCCGTTTTCCATCCGGCTGATCTTGGACCGGGACGCCCGGATCTCGTAGGCCGCCTGGTCCGGCGTGATGCCGGCCGCCTCGCGAAAGCGGTGCAGCTGGATTCCCACCAGCATGCGCGGCACGGTCGGGCTCGGGGCGTCCGCAGGCCCTTCGCCGTCCCGCTGAACCGTGCTCATCCCTCACTCCGAGAGCCGATGGATTGACACCCAGTGTCGCCGTTACCTGCCGAACGGCGATTTCCGTGCCGTCGCCGCCAGGGCGGCCTCGGCGATGCACACATGGCACAATATCACCGCGCTATGACCCCTTCGGGACGCCATTTAGGGCGCCTTCCGGGTAATGGCAGGCCAGACGGCCGGCCTGCAGCCTCAGTTCGTCAAACGCCTCGGCCCAGATCGTCGAACTCGCCATTCTTGACCCCGGACAGGAACGCCTCGATCTCGGCTCGGGTATAGATCAGGGCCGGCCCGGACGGGTGCCGGGAGTTACGCACGGCAATCGCGCCGCCGTCCAGCTCAGCGACCTCGACACAGCTCCCGCTGGGGTTGCTGGCCTGGCTCTTGCGCCAGCGTGCCGAGACCAGCTGATCGGCCGGAACGCCGTTGTTGACCTGCATCTTTCTCCCTTTTATCGCTAAGTGGGAAAGGAACCGAATGCGGCCGGGTCTCCCCGGCCGAGAACCACCGTCTGCACAGCGGAGCCTAACAGAGCAAATGCAATTGCATAAGTACGTGCAAAGAACTCTTGCCTGCGCAACGCGTAAACGCAAAGTATATGGACCCGTAACCATCGTGAAGGAATCCGCTAATCGCGTGACGCCCCCGGCTCGCCGCCGAGCGCCCGCAGTTCCCCGCGCACGATCGCGCCCTGCTGGAGACGCAGGAGCACGAACCCGGTGAACCCGGCCGTCTCCAGCCGCCGCAGCTGAGCCCCGAACTTTCCGCTCCGCCGCACCGTCTCCACCACGCGCCCGGCCCCGGATTCCTCGCGCATCTCCCGCGCCACCGCGAGCGCATCCGCCACCGGCACATCGGCGTCCACGAGCACGGCCACCGCGTCCCGGGCCGCGTCCCGCGACAGCAGGTCCACGATCCGCTCGAACCCGATGGAGAACCCGCAGGCCGGCACGTCGCGCCCGAGCGAGCGGCCGATCAGCTTGTCGTACCGCCCGCCGCCGGCCACCGACCCGCTCATCTCCGGGTGGATGATCTCGAAGACCTGCCCGGTGTAGTACCCCATCCCGCGCACCAGCGTCGGATCGAACTGCCAGCTGAGCGGGCGCTCGGCGGCCAGCCGGTCGAGCGAGGCCGCCGTCGCGGCCAGGTCCTCCACCACCGCCTGGTCCAGCCCGGGCACGCTGTCGGCCAGCGCGTCCGCCAGCTTGCCGGCGGGCACGTCGGTCAGGCCCTGGATCTTCTCCGCCACCGCCGCGACCCGCGTCGCGTCGAACCCGAGCTCTACCAGCTCGGCCCGGACCCCGTCCCAGCCGATCTTGTCCAGCTTGTCCACGGTGATGAAGAACGTGTCCTGCGCCTCCGCGGGCACCCCGCAGTCCGCCGCCAGCGCGGCCAGGAACCGCCGGTCCGACAGCCGGATCGTCGTGCCGGTCAGCCCGATGAGCGCCAGCGCCTCGCTGGTCGCCTCGATCAGCTCCGCCTCGGCCAGCACCGACGGCTCGCCGATGATGTCGATGTCGCACTGGTGGAACTGCCGGTACCGGCCCCGCTGCGGCCGGTCCGCCCGCCACACCGGCCCCACCTGCAACGACCGGAACGGCATCGGCAGCGACGCCTGGTTGTTCCCGTAGAACCGCGTCAGCGGCACGGTCAGGTCGTACCGCAGCCCCAGGTCGACCAGTTCACGCAGCGGCGTGCCGGCCGCGACCTCCGGCGGCAGCCCGCGCCGCAGCACCTCGAAGATCAGCTTCTCGTTGTCCGCGCCCTCGCCGCTGCTCAGCCGCTCGATGTTCTCCAGCGCCGGGGTCTCGATCCGCTGGTAGCCGAACCGCCGGTAGACCGCGGAGATCGACTCCAGCACATGGTCACGGACAGCGACGTCAGCGGGCAGCAAGTCCCGCATTCCCCTGGCCGGGCTGTTGTCGATGTTCATGAGGCCTTCCCGTGGACGCGGTGCCCGTGCGGCACATGCACATGGTAATGGCCGCTCACACCCCCGCCGAGCCAGCACCAGCGCGCCCACCTGGAACCCGAACGCCACGCACAGCGCCGCCGGCACCACCACGTAGCGCACCCCCGGCACCCAGTCGGCCGCCAGGCGGCTCGCGGCGATCCCGCCCAGTACCCCGAACACCACCGCGCCCACCGCGGGCCAGACCACCAGCCCGGTCCGCTTCGGTGCCAGGTAGCTATGCTCGACCGAGCCGATGTGCAGCGGAATCCGCGCTCCCGCGGGCAACACGACCGCCGCCCGGACCGACGCGACGATCATGGCCAGCAGGAGCATCCCGCCCACGGCCAAGGACGCCATCACGCGCCCCAGGCTATCCCGGGGTACGGTGGAGACTGACCGTATCCGGACGATCAGAAGGGGGAGACGATCCATGTCGGATTTCCTTGAAGATGCCAAGAAGCTCGCCAGCGAGCACTCCGACGTAGCGGACCAGGGTCTTGACCAGGCCACCGAGGTGGCCAAGGGCAAGACGGGCGGTCGCTTCGACAGCCAGATCGATGACGGCGAGGAGAAGGCCGAGGGCTTCCTGGGCGTCCAGAACCAGGACGACAACCAGTAACCCCTCTACACCCTGATCAGGGCGGCCCGGCCGGCCGGGCGACGTGAGAGCGTCGGCGGGTGGCCCGCAGCACGGTATCCCGCACCGTCACCGGCTGGCCGTCCAGGTCTGTCGCCGAACGGCCCACGGCATCCGCCACCATGACGTCCCACTCGCCCGGCTGGAGAGACGCCGCTATGTCCTCCGCGGACCGGAACATGTCGGGCCGCCCAATCCGCCCGACGTTAACATGCAGGTCGTCGGGATGGTGCGCCACCACGAGCAGCGTCCCGCCCGGCCGCACGGCGGCCGCCAACCGGTCGTGCAGCCAGGCCTGCTCGGCTCCCGGCAGGTGCATGTACTGCGCCGACACCAGGTCGAACCGCTCCGGTTCGGGAGCCCACGAGCGCAGGTCCTCGCGCTGCCAGGTGATCCGCCGGGCGATCTCGTCCCGTTGCGAAGCCGCGTAACCGGCCGCCCGTTCCAGGGCCACCGCCGACACGTCCACCGCGGTGACGGTCCAGCCCTGCCGCGCCAGCCAGATGGCATCGGCGCCCTCGCCGCAGCCGGCGTCCAGCGCCTCGCCCGGCGCGAGATCTGCCGTCTGGGCCACGAGCTGCGGGTTCGGCTGCCCGCTCCAGAGCTTGTCGGCCGAGCTGTAGCGGTCGTCCCAGAACTCCTGGGTGAACATCACGGCATCATCGTGCGAAGGGGAGTGGGAGTGCGGACAGGATCGGCTCACCCGTCCACCATGCCGCGAACCCGCCAACGTGGCAAATAAAGAGATGAGCGCGACCACCCGGCAGGCGCCACCCCCGGCAGGCGCCACCCCCGGTAGGCTGGGGCATCGTGTCGAGCAACCATCAGCTACGGCTGTACAACTCGCTGGGCCGGCGGATGGAGGACTTCACTCCCGCCGCCGCAGTGACCGGCATGTACACCTGCGGGCCGACCGTGTACGCGTTCCCGCACCTGGGCAACATGCGCGCGTACGTGTTCGCGGACACGCTCCGCCGTGCCTTCCGCTGGCGGGGCATCCCGGTCAAGCACGTCGTGAACATCACCGACGTGGGCCACGCGGTCGCCGACACCGAAACCGGCGAAGACAAGCTGGAGGTTGCGGCGGCCCGCGAGCGGCGTTCGGTCCTGGATATCGCCGCCTTCTACACCGACGTCTTCGTGGTCGACAGCGCCGCGCTGAACATCCTGCCCGCCGATGAGTACCCGCGGGCCAGCGCCTACGTGCCGCAGATGATCGAGTTCACCAAGAAGCTGGAGAAAGACGGCTTCACCTACCAGCTGCCTTCGGGCCTGTACTTCGACACCGCGAAGGACCCCGGCTACGGCGAGCTGGCCCAGATGAGCACCGAGGGGCAGCAGGAGGCGGCTCGCCTGGAGTACGTGGCAGGCCGCCGCCGCAAGACCGACTTCGCGCTGTGGCGCGCGGAGGAGCCCGGCCAGCGAAGGGTGCTGCGCTGGGACTCGCCGTGGGGCTGGGGCGCGCCCGGCTGGCACCTGGAGTGCTCGGTGATGAGCATGGCCCTGCTCGGCCAGCATTTCGACCTGCACACCGGCGGGGTGGACCATCGCGAGCTGCACCACGTGAACGAGATCGCGCAGAGCCAGGCGTTCCTCGGCGACGGCCGGCCGTGGGTGCGGTACTGGCTGCACAACGAGTTCCTGCAGCTGGGCGCCGAGAAGATGGCCAAGTCCGCGGGCGGCGCGCCCCGGCTGGCCGACCTGACCGAAGCCGGCTACCACCCGATGGCCTACCGGCTGTTCCTGCTCGGCGGCCACTACCGCAGCCAGCTCGACTTCACCCCCGCGGCGGTGGACGCGGCCCAGGCCACGCTACGCCGGCTGGTCGCCAGGATCCAGCCGCTGCGCCCATTGCCGGCCGTGGAGACCCTCGCCGATGCGCAGCAAGGCGTCAGGGACGATCCGGCCGCGCAGCGGCTCCTGGGCACCATCGACGCGGCGATCGCGGCCGACCTGGGTACCCCGAAGATCCTCGCGGCCCTGCAGGACGCCCTGCGCGAGCCGACGCGCACCCCGGACGGGCAGCGCACCGTGCTGGCCGCCGCCGACGCGCTGCTCGGCCTGGGCCTGGCCACCCTCGACCCGGCGGACCTGGAGCACCGCCGCGCGCTCGGTGACCTGTCCGCGGAGGAGCGGCACGCCATCACCGAGCTAGTCGCCGACCGGACCCAGGCCCGCAAGGAGCGCGACTGGGCCCGCGCCGACCAGATCCGCGCCGAGCTCGACGAGCTCGGTGTCGACCTCACCGACACCCCCGACGGCCCCGTCTGGCAGCTCCGCTAACCGTCCGGGCCGCAGCCGGTGCGCCAGGGCGGTGTGGCGGCGGCGGGCCCCCTGGCCGCGGCGCCCTTGTCGTAGTTGTTCCGCAGCTGGGTCACCTTGTCCCCGATCCGGAACACCCGCCCCCGGTACCGCCGCTCCGGCCGCCCGTCAGCAAAGGGCGTGAGCGCCTCCTGCAGCGGCAGGTTCAGGTTCCCGGGCCAGCGACTTGACCACCCCGCGTGCCTGGATGAGGGTGTTATGTGCGTTCACAATCATCGGGTGCGCACCGTTTCCGCCAGCTCGGTGAGCCTGGCCGTCGTCATGTCGATCCAGCGCAGGTCGGCCTCCAGGTGGAACAGGCCGTAATCTGCCAGCATCGTGTCCAGCAGCGGACCGGCCCGCTTGACCTGCGTCAGTTCCCGCATCCGCCGCAGGTGGCCGGCACGCTGGACGTCGAGATAGCGTTCGGCCGGGCGGCCTAGCATCAGCGCCAGCACCACCTTGGCGAACAGCACGGTCTGCAGGTGCGGCTCGGGTTCGGCCGGCTCGGCCAGCCACGCCTCGACCTCGGCGGTCCCGGCCGGGGTGATGGCATAGCGCTTGCGGTCAGGGCCACCGCCGGGCTCCGCCTCTCCGGCGGCCGCCTTGCCGTCCCTGGCCAGCCGGGCCAGCGTCGCGTACACCTGCCCGTACGGCAGCGGCTTGCCCCGGCCGAAGTAGGTGTCGTAATCCCGCTTCAGGTCATAACCATGACTTGGCTCCCGTTCGAGCAGGCCAAGGAGGGTTAGCGGAACGCTCACAGAAGCAGAATACGCCGCGAGTATACTCTCAATCAATAGTCGGGGTACGAGAACAGCCCCCGGGACCCGCCCACCGCGGGCGTGGCCCGGGTTCTACCGTCGGCAACTGCTTGTACGCTAATGCCTGCGCCAAGACGATGGAGGTGGCCTGTCCCGTGGCTGCGGCCGATGACTGGGTGGTGCGCACGGCTGAAGAGGTGCGCGCCGAAGCAGAACGCAGGCACCCCGGCGAGCCTCCCACGGTCGCGTCCGGGATCAGCCCGTCCGGGCCCGTGCACCTGGGAAACCTGCGCGAGCTGATGGTCCCGCACCTGGTCGCGGACGAGATCCGCAAGCAGGGTGCGCCGGACCGGCACATCTTGTCCTGGGACGACTACGACCGGCTGCGCCGGGTCCCGGCCGGATTCCCGGCGTCCTTCGCCGAGCACATCGGCCGGCCGCTGAGCGCGGTGCCCGACCCCTGCAGCCGGCACGCGAGCTGGGCCGACCACTTCTCCGAGCCGCTGCGCGAGTCGCTGGCCGCGCTCGGCATCCGGGTCACCGAGATCAGCCAGACCGGGATGTACACGTCCGGCGCCTACACCGGGCAGATCATCACCGCGATGCGGCGCCGGGCCGACATCGCCGCGGTGCTGGCCAAGTACCAGACCAGGCGCGGTGCCGAGCCGGACGATGACGACCCGCAGACCGCCGTGTACTACCCGTTCCGGCCGTACTGCGCGGCGTGCGGGCGTGACGACACCACGGTGACCGGCTGGGACGACGAGACCACGGAGATCAGCTACGTCTGCGCGTGCGGCGCGCAGGTCGGCCCGGCGCCGATCGCCGAGGTCGCCGGGAAGCTGGCCTGGAAGGTCGACTGGCCGATGCGCTGGGCCTACGAGCGGGTGACCTTCGAGCCGGCCGGGGTCGACCACTCCTCGCCCGGGTCCAGCTTCACGGTCGGCGGTGAGCTGGTGTCGGAGATCTTCGGCGGCGAGATGCCGCTGCACTTCGGGTACTCCTTCGTCGGCACCAGCGGTTCGGCGAAGATGAGCGGCTCGGCCGGCGGCGCGCCCACCCCGGCGGACGCCCTGGAGATCTTCGAGGCTCCGCTTGTCCGCTGGCTGTACGCGCGGCGGCGTCCCGAGCAGGCCATCACCCTGGCCTTCGACGCCGAGGTGGGCCGGGTCTACGACGAGTGGGACGCGCTGAGCCGCCGGGTCGCCGACGGGACCGCCGACGCCCCGTCCCAGGCGGTGTTCGCCCGCGCGGCCGGGACTGCCGAGGGGCCGCTGCCAGTCACGCCGCGGCCGCTGCCGTTCCGGACGCTGGCCTCGGTGGCGGACATCACGGCCGGCGACCAGGCCCAGATCCTGCGGATCCTGCGGGACCTGACCGCGGACGACCCGATCGCCACCCTGGGCGAGGTCCGGCCCCGGCTGGACTGCGCGCAGGCCTGGGTAGCCGAGTACGTTGCCCCGTCCGACCGCACCCAGGTCCGCGAGGAACCCGACACCGCCCGGCTCGCGGAACTCACCGATTCCGACCGCGACGCACTCAAGCTGCTGACCGAGGGCATGGCGGCCGACTGGTCGCTGCCGGGCCTGACCACCCTGCTGTACGGCATCCCGAAGCTGCAGCGCGGCCTGCCCATCACCGCCCCGCCGACGGCGGAGCTGAAGGCCGCCCAGCGGGCCTGGTTCATCCGGCTCTACCAGCTGCTGATCGGTAAGGACACCGGCCCGCGGCTGCCCACGCTGCTGCTGGCGCTGGGCCAGGACCGGATCCGTACCCTGCTCACACCGGGGTGACGGCCGATGGCGCGGATCGAGGTGACCGAGGAGTCGCTGCGCACGACCGTCGGCGACGGTGTGTTCGCGCAGGCCGTGGCCCTGACGGACAAGGTAGCGGGGATTTCGGCGGTGGGACCGCAGGTCGAGGCGATCGTGGACGGCGCCGAGGTCCGCATCCGGGTCGCGCCCGGCGGCCTGGCCGCGCGCTGCGCCTGCCCGGCGGCGGACCCGTGCCCGCACGCGATCGCCGCGGTCCTCACCTGGGTCCGCGCGGGTCCCGACCCGGCCGCCGAATTGCACGCCGAGCTTGACGACGTCCTCGACCAGCTGGCCGCCGAAGCCGGCGACTGCGATCCGGACGACGGCTGGTATCCCGACACCAGCCGGCTGGAAGATCTTCTCGACGAGGTCGAGGACCTGGCCGACAGGGTGCCGGCGGCCGCGCAGGATCTGGCCAAGCATGTAGCCGAGCGGATCAGGCAGGTGCTCGACGCCGGCAACTGCCTGACCGGCGACTTGACCGACGCCCTGGCCCGCACGGAAAACCTGCGGCGCCAATCGTGATACCGCCGGGTGGTTATACCGCCGGGTGGTTATACCGCCGGGCGCTGTGCTGGCGGACACTGTGCTGGCGGACGCTGTGCCGCAGCACGCAGCAGCGTGGTGCGGAGCCCGAAGCCGGCCCGGGCCCGGGCGTGCCGCGCGTGCCGCTGGCCTGTCACCTGACTGGGCCGGGAGACCGGCACCGCCACGGCCTCCTCCGGACTGTCCAGCTGGTGGGATGGCCGCTGCACCATGCGAAGTGCCAGGGCGAGCCCGGCCGGAGTCTGCGCCCGCAGCGGGGCGTCGGCGGCCTGCCCCTGCAAGGCGCGGTAGGTGATGGCGTCCAGCAGGGCGGGCACCCCGGCGCGGACCTGGCGCGGCGTGCAGACACGGCCCTTGTGCCGGGGAGCGGGCGGCAGCGCGGTGGCCTCGTCGCCGGGCCAGTACCCGGTGAGCAGCGCGTATAGCATCCGGCCGAGCGCCCTGGTGTCCGCGGTCGCGGTATCCCCGGTTTCCGGGCCGCCCAGTGCCTCCGGGCCGCCCAGTGCCTCCGGGCCGCCCAGTGCCTCCGGGCCGCCAAGTGCCTCCGGGCCGCCCAGTGCCTCCGGGCCGCCCAGTGCCTCCGGGCCGCCCAGTATTTCCGGACTGCAGAGTGCCGCGTCGATGCCGAGCCCGGTGATCTTGAGACCGCTGCTGGTGTCCCAGCGCACCGAGCGCGGGCTCAGCCGCAGGTGCGGCGGCCGGCCTGGTGCGCGACGGCGAGCGCGTCCGCCGCGTCAGCGATCATGGCGGCGGCCAGGGCCGGATGCGGCCGCCCGGAGAGCACCAGGTCCTCGAGATGCGTGCCGGGGGTCCATTCGGACACGATGTACGGGCACTCGGGGCTGAAATCGGTGTCGTAGATGGTCGCCAGGCGCGGATCGGTGACCTTGGCGGCCGACTGCACCGCGTCGACCACGGCGGGCGGGACGGGAATCCCGGGGGGCAGCAGGTAGATCGTGACCGGCCGACCCAGAAGCTGGTCGGTGGCCTTCCACAAAGAAAGGCCGCGCGCCTCCCATGAGGAGCCGCACGGACCCAAAGACCCGGTGACCTGATCGTCCAGGCTTATCCGCTCGTCCAGCCGGAATCGTCCGCCGGGCAACCGCTGCGCCCTCTGTTCATGGGGCTGCGCTTGTTCATGGGGCTGCGCTCTGTGCGTGCCGGACGGTATCTCGACTACGGTCATTGACTGCCTCCTGCCCATCACCAGACAAGTTCAGCCATGCCCCAAATCACGCCACAAGATGCCAGCTGGCCCCGTCCTGCTCTCCGTGCCACACCCGGCACAGGCATTCTGAGCTGCGGAAACGGTCGGCCAAAATTGATCAGATAATTTCTGGATCAGTCCGCCGCGGCCGTGAGGAAATGATCCATAATCCGGACACTCGACTCAAGAGCGGACAGCGGGATGCGCTCATCGGTGCCGTGGAACATGGCGTAGTAGTCGTAGCCCTCGGGCAGCACCAGCGGGGTGAAGCCGTAGCAGGTCATGCCAAGCCGGGAGAACTGCTTCGCGTCGGTGCCGCCGCTCATGCAGTAGGGCACGATGACCGAGCCCGGGTCCTCGGCCAGCAGCGCCCGCGCCATGCTGGCCATGACGGGGGCGTCGAGCGGGGCTTCCAGCGGTATCTCAGTGTGCGCGTACTCGCAGGTCACTTCGGTTCCGGTCAGCTCATCCAGGGTGGCAAGGAACTCGTCCTGGAAGCCGGGCAGGACGCGGCCGTCCACGTAGCCGACCGCCTCGCCCGGTATCACGTTGATCTTGTAACCCGCCGCCAGCATGGTCGGGTTGGCGCTGTTGCGCACGGTCCCGGCCACCAGCGCGCCGGCGGCCCCGAGCAACGCCAGCAGTTCCGCCGCGGGCAGGTCGCCGGCCAGCGCCCCGTCGGGCAGCCGGGTCCCGGCCGAGGCCGCGATCGCTTCGACCGCGGCGCGCACCGTCGGGATCAGCCGGACCGGCCACCGGTAGGCGCCGATCCTGGCCACCGCCTCGGCCAGCCGGGTCACCGCGTTCGCCTCGTTCGGTTTGGAGCCGTGCCCGGCGCGGCCCCGCGCGGTCAGCTTCAGCCAGGCGATGCCCCGCTCGGCTGAGGCGATCGGGTAGAGCCGCTGCCCCGGCCCGGCGTGGAAGGTGAACGCCCCCGATTCGCCGACGGCCTCGGTGCAGCCCTCGAACAGCTCAGGGTGCCGCTCGACCAGCCAGCGCGCGCCGAACTCCGCGGTGTCCTCCTCGTCGGCGGTGAACGCCAGCACGACGTCGCGGCGCGGTCGGCGGCCGCTGCGCGCCCACTGGCTGACCAGCGCGAGCAGCACCGCGTCCGCGTTCTTCATGTCGACCGCACCGCGCCCCCACAGCACGCCGTCGCGTATCTCGCCGGAGAACGGGTGCACCGACCAGGCCGCAGGGTCGGCCGGAACCACGTCCAGGTGGCCGTGCAGCAGCAGTGCGCCCTGCCGGGCGCCCTCCTGGGCTCCGTCCCGCTCGGCTCCCGTGCCGCTGATCCGCGCCACCACGTTCGCCCGTCCCGGCGCCGACTCCAGCAGCGCCGGCTCGATCCCCGCCTCCGCCAGCCGCGCCGCCACGTACTCCGCGGCCGGCCGCTCCCACGCGTCCCCGCCACCCCGGTTGGTCGTGTCGATCCTGATCAGGTCGGCCGCGAACCGCGCCGCATCCGCTCCCGCGGGAGTCATCCCCGCTGGTCCGAGGGCCGCGGCAGCAGCCCGGCGGCGCGGTACGCGTCGTCGATCAGCCGCATGGTCACCACTGCGTGCGCCGCCGACGTCGGGACCGGGTCGCCCGAGGCGATCGCGGCGGCGAACGCGCGGAGCTGGTAGACGTAGGTGGAGTCGCCGCCGCCCTGCTCGTCGGCCACCACGGTCCCCTTCCTGGTCGCCACCAGCCGGCCCTGGTGCGCGAAGATGAAGTTGTCCAGCCGCACCTGCCCGTCCCGGCAGATCGCGTGCAGGTCGGCCCGGAACTCGCCGTCCATGGTGAACGAGGACTCGAACCAGCCCGTCGCCCCGCTGGGGAAGGCCAGCCGGACGGCCGTCGACCGGTCCGCCCCCGCCCCCCGCGGGTCAGCGGCGACCAGGTCGGCCAGTGCTCCGGTGACCGACGGCTCACCGTACCGTTCGCCGGCTCCCAGCAGCCGCAGGCAATCCAGCGCGTAGCAGCCGCCGTCCATCAGCGCGCCGCCGCCCAGGTCGAAGTCGTACCTGATGTCGCCGGGGTTCACGATGACGAAGCTTGTCCAGCACTGCAGGTGCTGCACCGGGCCCAACTCGGCGACAAGCTCGGTGAGCCGGCGCGTCATCGGATGATAGCGGTAGTGCATGGCCTCCATCACGACCAGGCCGGACGCCGAGGCGGCCGCCGCGACCTGCGCCGCTTCGCCGGAGTTGGACGCGAACGGCTTCTCGCACAGCACGTGTTTCCCGGCGGCGATCGCCCGCAGCGTCCACGGCCCGTGCAGCGAGTTCGGCAGCGGGTTGTAGATGGCGTCGATCTCCGGGTCGGCCAGTAGGTCCTCGTACGACCCATAGGCCTTCGGTATGCCATGCCGCAGCGCGAAGGCCTCCGCGCGGGACTTGTCCCGGGCCGCCACCGCGGCCACCGTCACCTCGGGCACGCTCACGGCCGGCTCGATCAGGGCGGGCTCGGATATACGCGACGAACCAAGGGTTCCTATTCGTAGCAAGTCCACGGTTCAGGCTAAGCCATGGGACGGAGCTTTAGCTGGGGGAAAGCCTGGCCCGACACGCCGCACAGTGTCATTCACCTCCCGTTAACTTTAGTGACAGGAATGCCGTTACGATGCCTGACATCACTGGAGGTCTTTGTTCTCAACGAGGGGAGAAGGAGACGGCGGTGAACCAGGAGCCGGGCCGGGTCGCGCTGGTCAGCGGGGGGTCGCGTGGAATCGGTGCTGCCACCGTACGGCGGCTGGCCGCGGACGGCTGGGACATCGGTTTCTCCTACCTCGGTGACGGGCCGTCCGCCCGCGAGGTGGAGAAGACCGCCTTTGAGTTCGGCGTCCGCGCGACCGGGACCGACGTGGACATCACCGACGCCGCTGAGGTCAGCTCCTGGTTCCGGCTGACCGAGGAGGAGCTCGGCCCGGTGCAGGCGGTGGTCAGCTGCGCCGGGATGACTCGGGAGCAGCCGCTGGCGCGGCTGCACGAGGCCGACTGGCGGATGCTGATTGACACCAGCCTGGAGGGCGTGTTCCACCTGTGCCGCACCGCGGTGTTCGCAATGATGGAACGGCGGTCGGGCCGGATCGTCACGGTTTCCTCGGTGTGCGCGGAGTACGACCACGCCCCCGGCCGCGCCGGCCCGCTGGCCCGGCCAGGCCTCGCCGGGTTCGTCCGGGCGCTGGCCAGCCAGACCAGGCGCTTCGGAATCAGCGTCAACGCGGTGACCCCCGGCTCCGGCGCCACCGACGCCGCCGCGCTGCTGCCCGAACGGCCCCGCGCCGACCTCGCCGAGACGATCGCGCTCCGGCGCTTCGGCAACGCCGCCGACGTGGCCAACCTGGTCGCGTCCCTGCTCGCCGTCGACGCCCCGGACATCACCGGCCGCGTCCTCGAGGTCCCCGGCGCGCTCGTCCTCTGATCAGGGTCCTTGCCGGGCAGTCCTCACGCGTCCAGTCGGTGCTGGCTTGCAACGGCGTCCTCATCCCGGCCGGGCGCGCCGGGATCTTCTGCCCGCCCGTGCCGCGTGCCCCCCGGCTGAGTGAGCCGGTAGGCGCAGGCGGCCATGGAGGCCAGGAAGGCCAGCCCGGCGATCAGGAAGCAGTTCGCGACGAGCGTCAGCAGCCAGTGGAATCCGTATTCGCGCGGCCCGGCCGCATGCGGCGTGAACCAGAACGGGGCCACCGCGAACAGCAGGTAGCCGGCGGCCGCGGCGCTCCGGTGCCCGGCGCGCACCAGCAGGACCAGGGCGGGCAGGATCCACACCCAGTGGTGCGCCCAGGAAATCGGCGAGACGAGCAGCCCGGTCGTTCCGGTAACCGCGGTCGCGCCCAGCCAGTCCTGCCTTCTCGCCAGGATGGCGGCCACGGTCAGGCCGGTAACGGCGAATGCGAACGGGATGATGATCCACCAGGCGCCGATATGACCTTGCCCCCCGGCGATCCGGATCGCCGTCCCGTAGGGCGACTGGTTGCTGATATAGGGAGCGCCGACCCGCCTGGTGTCATGGGAGAGGCGTTCCCAGTACAGCTTCGAGGCGCGGGGCGCGACGAGGAACCCGATGAGCCCGCACAGGACGAACGTGCCCGCCGCGACGAACGCCGCCCTCGTCCGCCTGGCCAGCAGGAAGAACACGATGAAGATGGCGGGCGTCAGCTTGATCGCGGTCGCTATCCCCACGCCGACGCCCACGGCCATAGCAGACGAGCCACGCGAGACGAACCAGATATCGGTGAGGATCAGCGCCAGCAGGATCAGGTTGATCTGGCCGAGGAACAGCGTCTCCCACACCGGGTCGAGCGCCATCGCGGCCGCGACCAGGGCGGCGACCATGAGCCTCGACGGCCGGTAGCCCGCGAGCTTCATGATCATGACGCAGGAATAGCCGAGCGCTACCACCGAGGCCAGGTCCCAGAGCACCCGGGCCACCGCGAGCGGCAGCGCCGCGACCGGCACGAACACGATGGCCGCGAACGGCGAATAGGTAAACCAGTGCCCGTACGCCAGGTCCAGGTAGAGGCGGTTGTCGTGCAGGACGGCGTGGCCGCCCCACATGTAAATGCGGAAATCCAGGGCGTTGTACGTGGTGGCGAAGATGATGACCACCGCGAGCTCGAGGCCGAGCACGCCGTAAGCGACCGGAGTAACCCACCGCCTCCCGGCCGTCCCGTGCTGGACCGCTGACACCCGTGCATGCTATCCGGCGGCAACTTATGGCGTCAGGGCACCTCGGCGCCCGGCAGCAGCAGGGCGGCGAACGCGTCGGCCATGAGCTGGTGCCCGCTGGCGTTGGGGTGGATCCGGTCCGGGCCGAACAGTTCCGGGTCGGCCGCCCCGGGCATCGCCCATGCGTCCAGGCAGACCGCGCCTCGCTCCGCCGCTTGCTCCCTGATGATGTCGCTGGCCCGCCGCATCCACTCACCGCCGCCGCCCACCCCCGCCACCCGCCGCCAGCCCAGGCCATCCCTCTCGCCAACCGCCTATCGACCCCGCCTCGCTAATCCATGAACCACACCAGCCTCAGAAGTACCGATTTTGCTGAGGCCGACATCCTCGTCGGCGTATTCGGGCCGGCACGATGTGACATTGATCCGGTAATAGCCTGGCACGCTGTGACATTGAGCCGGCTGGCCGGCGGGTCAGGCTGGAAACATGGACAGTGATCTTCGCACCAGCGCGCGGCATGGGATCGCGGCGGCTGGGTACCCGCGCCAGCTCCTGGTCGCCACGGTCGGCTACCTGATCGCGGTGGTCCTGGCCTGGCTTGCCATCCGGGGTGATAGCCAGCGCCGCGCCGCGCGGTGACAGCGGCTACCATTCAGGGGTTCAGTACTGACCGCGCGGGGCGGCCTGGGCGGACGATTAACCGGGGCGGAAGGGGAATCCGTTGGCACGCATGCCGCTGCTGCAAACGGACCCGTCGCAGATCGGCCGGTACCGCCTGGTCGCCCGGCTGGGCGCGGGCGGGATGGGCGTCGTGTACCTCGGCGAAGCCCCGGAGTACCCGGGTCACCCGGTCGCGGTGAAGGTACTGCGCCCGGAACTGGCCGACAACCCGGAGTTCCGGATCAGGTTCGGCCGCGAGGTGGCCACGCTGACCCGGATCCAGGGCATGTGCACCGTACGGGTGATCGAAGCCGACACCGAGGCGCCGAAGCCGTTCCTGGTCACCGAGTACGCCGACGGCCCCTCGCTGTCCGAGTACGTCGGCGCCCACGGGCCGCTCGGCCCCGGGATGCTGTACGGCCTGGCCACCGGGCTGGCGGAGGCGCTGACCGCGGTCCACGCGGCCGGGATCGTACACCGGGACCTCAAGCCCTCCAACGTGCTGCTCACCGCGGGCGGCCCGAAAGTCATCGACTTCGGCATCGCCCAGGCGCTGGACACGACCAGCCTGACCAGGACCGGCATCACGGTCGGCTCGGCCGGGTTCATGGCGCCCGAGCAGATCACCGGCCGGGCCGGGACGGCGGCGGACATCTTCACCTGGGCCGTGACGGTGGCCTTCGCGGCCAGCGGGCAGCCGCCGTTCGGCACCGGGGCGTCCGACGTCATCTTGTACCGGATCATGCACGGCGCCCCCGACATCGCCGGGGTGCCGTCCGGCCTGCGCCCGCTAGTCGAGGCGGCGCTGGCCAAGGACCCGCAGGCCCGGCCCACCGCGCCGCAGCTGCTCAGCCAGCTGACCCAGGCCGCCGCGCGGTACGACAACCCCACCCAGACCGTGCTCGCCCAGACCTGGCACCCGTCGGCGACGGGACCAATGGTCCCCGGGCCGGCCGCCGGCTCCGCGCCGCGTCCCCCGATGTCCTGGCAGGGTCCCGCGATGTCCGCGCCGGACCGGCCCTCCCGGCGCCGCACCGCCCTGCTCCCGATCGTGCTGACCCTCGCCTTCCTGCTGGCCGCCGGCGGCACCGCGGTCGGCTTCGCGCTAGCCGGGCGGCCCGCCGCCAGCCACGGGGCGTCCGGCCCCGGCACCACGCAGACCCGGCCCGCCCAGGTCACCCCGGCGACCAGCAGTACCACCGCGCCCACCTCCCCGGCGGCGAGCACCACCCCGGCCAGCAGTCCCGCCAGTACCCCGGCGAGCACGCCCGCCAGCACCGCCGCGCCGCAGCTCCCGGTCATCACGGTCGGCAGCTACTCCGGCATCCAGCCGACCGGGATCGCCTACAGCGGTGACGCGACCAACGTCGTGACGGGCATCCAGTGGTCCTCGTGGACGGCGACCGGCGCGACTGGCACTGGCACATCGGACATCAACAGCTGCATCCCGAACTGCGCCCAGGCGCCGCCGGACTACGTGACCACGACGATCACGCTGTCGGCTCCGGTGAACGGCAAGTTCACCCAGATGACCGAGACCAGGAACGGCGGCACGACGAGCTACAGCTACCCGGCCAACTGGGCGCAGAGCGCGTCCTGAGGTCGCGATCCGTTCGGCCTCCTCGATCGTCACCTGCGGGACGGGTAGCGCCGGAGCGGAAGAAATCGACCCCGCCCGCGGTCCCCGCGTCAGGGGGTGACGACAATCCGGCCTACCGTGCTGCCGTCGGCGAGTCGCTGCAGGCCGGCGGCTGCCTCCTCGAGCCCGAGCCGCTCGCCGACCAGCGGCCGGATGGCGCCGTCGGCGACGAGCTTGGTGAGCTGCGCGTGGCAGTCGAGGATGAGCTGGGGGTTCTTGGTCTGGTACAGGCCCCAGTGCAGGCCCACGATCGAGTAGTTCTTGATCAGCGCGTGGTTCAGCGCGGCCGACTGGATCTGCCCGCCGGCGAAGCCCACCACCAGGATCCGGCCCTCGAACGCGATGCACTTGGTGGACCGGGTGTAGGTGTCGCCGCCCACCGAGTCGTAGACCACGTCGGCGCCGCGCCCGCCCGTGACCTCCTTGACCACCTCGACGAAGTTGTGGGCGTGCCGGTCGATGACCACGTCGGCGCCGAGCGCGCGGACCGCCTCGGCCTTGCGCGGGCCGCCGGCCACGCCGATGACCCGGGCACCAGCTGCCTTGCCGAGCTGGACCGCGGCGCTGCCGACCCCGCCCGCGGCGGCGTGCACGAGAAGCGTCTCGCCCGCCGCCAGCTTGGCGCGCCGGTGCAGCCCGAACCACCCGGTCTGGTACGTGATGAAGAACGCGGCCGCCTCGGCGTCGTCCAGGCCGTCCGGGGCGGGCAGCGCGCTGGCCGCGTTCATCACCGCCAGCTCGGCGAAGGCGCCGCCGACCGCACCGCCGACGAGCCGGTCCCCAGCAGCCAGCCCGGTCACCCCGGGTCCGGCCGCCAGGATCTCGCCGGACAGCTCGGCGCCGGGGGTGAACGGCAGCGGCGGCCGGACCTGATAGAGGCCGCGGCACATGAGCGCATCGAAGAAGTTGGTCCCGGCCCCCCGCACCCGCACCAGTACCTGGCCGGGACCGGGTTCGGGGTCGGGGACCTCGGTCAGCACCAGCACGTCGCGCGGCTCGCCCAGCTCGCGTACCTGCCATGCCCTCATTGCCCAGCTCCAGTCTGCAGAGCTCCAGCCTGCCCGGCTCCAGTATGCAGAGTTCGGTCCACCTCTTCGATCCGCTGCTGCATCCGGTTCATCCCGCGCAGCCACTTGCCCGTCTCGCTGGCCCGCATCTGGTAGTACCCGCGGACCTCCGGGTGCGGCAGGATGAGGAACTCGCCCGCCGCCATGCCCGCCAGCAGCGCGTCGGCGACCTGCTCGGGCTCGATCGCGGCGTCCTTCAGCACCACCTGCCCGGCCTGTCCGGACTGGGCCAGCATGTTCGTCCGTACCCCCTGCGGGCAAATGCAGTGCACGACCAGGCCGCGGTGCCCGTAGGTCGCGGCGAGCCACTCCGCGTAGCTCTCGGCCGCGTGCTTGGTCACCGAGTAAGTGGCCGAGCCCAGCATGGTGAGCAGCCCGGCCGCCGACGCGGTCACCGACGAAGCAGCCGCGGCCGCGCTCCAGCCAGGCCGGCAGCAGCTCCCGGGACGCCCGCACGTGCGCCAGGACGTTGACCTCCCAGGCCTGCTGCCAGAACCGGGTCCGGCGTGTCCGGGCCGGTGCCGATCGCGATGCCGGCGTTGGAGCAGTAGATGTCGATCTCGCCCAGGAAGTCGCGGGCCCCGGCGATGAGCGCGCGCACGCCCTGCTCGGTCGCCGCGTCGCCGGGCGCGGGGTACCCGCCGATCTGTTCCGCCACCGCCGTGGCCGCTGCTGGGTCCAGGTCGTTGACCACCACGCGCGCGCCCGCGGCGGCCAGCCCGCGGGCCAGCGCCCGGCCGATCCCCGCGCCTGCGCCGGTGACGACAACCCCGGCTCCCCTGACCATATCGACGCTGCCTGTATCGATCGCCACGTCCGCAGGTTATCGTGATCCGAACCGTCCCTAAAGCCCGGCGTCCCCGGCCGATCAGCGCGGTCGCCGTCGCGATCCGCTGGAATGCCATGCCCGGGAGGCGCCCTCATGATCGAGGTGGACGGCCTGACCAAGCGCTTCGGCCCGGTCACCGCGGTCGACGACCTGAGCTTCACGGTCCGCCCCGGGCACGTCACCGGCTTCCTCGGCCCGAACGGCGCGGGCAAGACCACCACCATGCGGGTGATCCTGGGCCTGGACAGGCCCACCTCCGGCCGGGCCCTGGTCGGCGGCCGCCGCTATGACACGCTGATCCGGCCGCTGCGCGAGGTCGGCTCGCTGCTCGACGCGACCGCCCTGCACGGCGGCCGGACCGCCTGCGCGCATCTGCTCTCCGTCGCGCAGAGCAACGGGATCGGGCGGCACCGGGTCGCCGAGGTGCTCCGGCTGACCGGGCTCGAGGCGGTCGCGCAGCGCCGGGTCAAGGGCTTCTCGCTCGGCATGAAGCAGCGCCTGGGCATCGCGGCCGCGCTGCTCGGCGACCCCCCGGTGCTGATGTTCGACGAACCGGTCAACGGCCTGGACCCGGAGGGCATCCACTGGATCCGCGGGTTCTTCAGGGAACTGGCCGGCCAGGGCCGCACCGTCCTGGTGTCCAGCCACCTGATGAGCGAGATGGCGCTGACCGCCGACCACCTGGTCATCATCGGGCGCGGCCAGCTGCTCGCCGACCTGCCCACGGCTCAGCTGATCGAGTCCAGCGCCCGCCGGGACGTCCTGCTGCGCTCGCCCCGGGCGGCCGAACTCGGCCCGCTGCTCACCAGACAGGGCGCGACGGTCACCCCGCAGGACGACGGCGCGCTGGTCGTCACCGGCCTGGACGCCGCCGCCATCGGCGAACTGGCCGCCGAACACGGCATCGTCCTGCACGCCCTGGTGCCCCGGCAGGCCTCGCTGGAGGACGCGTACCTGGACCTCACCGGCGAGAGCACCGACTACCGCGGGGAAAGGACACTGACTCGATGACCCCCGTCACGGCCACGGATACGCCCGCCGCCCGGTCCGCGAGAACGCCGCCGCCGTCCCTCGCCATCCGGGCTCTGGACCTGCTGGCCTCGGAGTGGACCAAGTTCCGTTCGGTCCGTTCGACCTACTGGTCCCTGCTGGTCGCGGTGGTCACCCCGGTCGCGGCCAGCGTCCTGGTCGCCGTCGCCTTCGCGACCGCTCCCGCCTCCGCCGGGCCGCCGCCCGACCCGCTGCTGCCCGAGGTCATCAGCCTGGAGTACGCGGTGATCGCGGTCGCCGTCATGGGCGTGCTGGCGTTCAGCGCCGAGTACAGCACCGGGCTGATCCGCACCACGTTCACCGCCGCGCCGCGCCGCCGCGCGGTGCTCGCCGCCAAGGCGGTCGTGCTCGGGACGGTGACGCTCGCCGCCGGGGAACTGGTCGCGTTCGTGTCGTTCTTTCTCGTCCAGGCGGTCCTGGCCGGTCATCACCAGAGCGTGTCGCTGTCCCGGCCCGGGGTGCCCGGGGCGGTGCTGGCGGCCGGCCTGCTGCTGTGCGTGTGCGCGCTGCTCGGCCTGGCCCTCGGCTCGATCATCCGGCACACCGCGGGCGGCATCGCCGCCACGATCGCGGTGATCGTGGTGCCGGCCATCCTGGGCCTGCTGCCGGCCCCGTGGAACGGCCGGATCGGCCGGTTCACGCTGCTGCAGGCGGCCCGCCAGATGACGGCCCTGCACCCGGCGGCGAACCTGTTCTCCCCGGGCCTGTCCCTGCTGGTCGTGCTGGCCTGGCCGGCCGCCGCGCTGGCCGCGGCCGCGGTCCTCATCACCCGCCGCGACACCTGAGGTCCGGCCGCCGCCGCTCTAGGCCGGCACTTCGCAGAGGATCTCGCCGCTCGGGATGAGGAACCAGCCGTCCTCGCTGGCCGCCCACCGGCGCCACGCCTGCGCCAGCCGCGCCAGGTCCTCCCGGGTGGCCAGGCCGTGCTCGACGGCCCGGTCGCCGAACGGCGAATCGGTCAGCCGTTCGGCCCACGACGCGCCCCACCAGGTGCGGTCCTCGGCCCCGGTGTAGCACCATGAGCTGGCCGAGGCCTCGACCGCGGCGAAGCCGGCCTGCCGGGCCCAGGACAGCAGGCGCCGTCCCGCGTCCGGCTCCCCGCCGAGCGCCCGGGCCACCTTCCGGTACAGCGCCTGCCATTGCGTCAGCCCGGGGTCGTCGGGAAACCAGAAGAACCCGCCGTAGTCCCCGTCGCGCGCGGCGACCAGCCCGCCCGGGCGGCACACCCGCCGCATCTCGGCCAGCGCCGCGACCGGGTCGGACAGGTGCTGCAGCACCTGGTGCGCGTGCACGATGTCGAACGTCCCGTCGGCGAACCCCAGGTGGTACACGTCCCCGACCTCGAACCGGACGTTGCCCTGCCCCCGGCGCTCCGCCTCCTGCCGGGCCAGCGCCAGCACGTCGGCGGCCGCGTCGATACCGGTCACCTGCCCGTCAGGCACCCGGACGGCCAGGTCAACGGTGATCGTGCCGGGGCCGCAGCCCACGTCGAGCACGCGTGCGTCCGGCGCCAATCGCGGCAGCAGGTACCCCGCTGAGTTCTCCGCCGTCCGCCAGCGGTGCGACCGGAGCACGCTGTCGTGGTGCCCGTGCAAGTAGGTGTCGGAGCGAGATGACATTCCCCCATCATCCCGCGCCCCGCGCCGCCCCGCCCCCTGCGCGCCCCGCCGCCCCGCCTGCCCGCCCCGGCGGAAGCAGGGTCTGGTTGCGGATGGGCGCGAACTGGACGTGGACGCGCCGGTCACGAAGTACTGGCCGGAGTTCGGCGCCGCGGGCAAGCAGGACGTCCTGGTCCGGCACCTGATGTCGCACGCGTCCGGGGTGTCCGGGCTCGACCAGCCGGCCGTGATGGAAGATCTCTACGACTGGGAGCAGCCGCCGAGGACGCCAACACGCCCGGCTGGCGGCGGGCGGACATCGGCGCCGCGAACGGGCACGGCAACGCCCGCTCGGTCGCCCGGGTCATGTCGGTGGTCGCCCGCGGCGGCGAGGTCAACGGGGTCCGGCTGCTCAGCCCGGACACCATCGACCTGATCTTCCGCGAGCAGCTCAACGGCATCGACCTGGTGCTGGGCGTCCCGCTGCGCTTCGGTATCGGCTACGGGCTGCCGCGCCTGGACATCCTGCCCTACATCCCGGACGAGAAGATCTGTTTCTGGGGCGGCTGGGGCGGCTCCATGATCATCATGGACGTCGGCCGCCGGATGACGATCTCCTACATGATGAACAAGATGGGCCCCGGCATCGTCGGCTCCGAACGCAGCGCCGCATACGGGAAGGCCATCTACGACGCCATGAAGCAATAGGACGCCATGAAGCAATAGGCAGCTCCGGAGGCAATCTCCGGAGCTGCCTATTTCCTGCGCTGGCCTGGAGGGGGTGCCTCCAGGCCAGTCAGCTAACCGGGCAAGCCGCTGAGGAAGAACGCCGGGCCGCGAGGTGTCCCCACGCCGGTCTCGTCGTCGTACCCAGGGGTGTCGTGCAGGGTCGAGCTCTGCACGTCGATGGTCTGCAGCCGGAAGAACTTGCCCTGGCTGTTGTCCAGGAAGTTCACGTAGTCGGTGCGGACCTGAGCCAGCGGCGAAGTCGGCGCCACGGTGTCGTGCAGCGCCGAGGTGCCGAGTATCCGGTAGTACAAGGGGTTGATGAACCCCAGCGAATGGCCGTGGGCCTGGTCGGCCACCGCCACCGCGCCGGCCAGCAGCGGGGAGGACAGGCTGGTTCCGCCGATGCGGTACTGATCCCAGTAGGTGCCGTTCGGGAACACCTGGGTCTGGCCGATCTCGAAGCCGGTGTTGGGGTCGCCGGCCATCGCGATGTCCGGCACCGCCCGCATCGGGGTGCTCCCGTAGTACTCGGAGATGCTGGTGGGCACCTTGCCGGCCTGGTAGAAGGGCTGGGTGAACAGCTGGCTCGTCCCGCCGCCGCCGCCGGAGCTGTAGTTTCCGGGCGGGGCCGGCGTCCAGGTCCCGTTGGTCAGGGTCGAGTAGGCGTTCTGCCATCCATACTCGCCCAGCCACTGGCCCTGGCGGCCGATCAGCACGCTGCTGCCGCCGACTCCGGTGACGTATGGCAGGTCGGCGGGGAATTCCACGGTCTTGGCCGCCAGGTTGGTGCCGCCGGCGGTGTGGTCGCCGGAGTCGCCTGAGGAGAAGTTCACCGTGATCCCGGTCAGCGCCGCTTCCAGGGAGAACTGCTGGTAGAACGCCACGTAGTCGGTGCCGAGCAGGTTGATGTCATCGGTCCCGTCGGTCCAGGAGTTGGTGATCACGTCGGCGATGTGGTTGTCGATCGCGCTGGCCCACGCGTTGTCCAGGCCGCTCAGGCAGTCCGAGGCCCCCACGTAGACGATCCGGGCTCCTGGCGCCATCGCGTGCACGGCCTCGACGTCGAGGGTTTCCTCGCCGTACCAGCCCTGCGCGCCGCACAGGTCGACGTTATCGTAGCCGTTGCGGCCGGGAGTGATCTGAGAGAACTGGCCGCCGCTGAACAGGGGCTGGCTGTGCACCAGGTTGTACTGCTGGGCGTCCTGGTAGATCGTCGGCGAGGCGTAGGCGTCGGTGATCGCCACGGTGACGCCCCGGCCGTTCACGCCCGAACGCAGCAGCCCGCTTTCCCCGTAGGCCGACTGGTACTGCTGGGGCACGTATCCGCAGGGGACGTACGGCTGGTGCTTGCCGTAGGCGGCCGGCTTGTCGGTGGCGCTCTTCTGGGCGTAGTACGCCGAGCATGGCTGGACCCCGTACCGGACGCCAGGTGCCGGCCCGGGCTCGGTGGCGGCGGTGTGCTTCAGCGCGGAGCCCTGGTCGATTCCGACCACCCCGCTGACCGCGCTGATGACCGCGGCCGGGGTGTTGGCGGGCAGCGAAAGCTGGCTGGCGTTCGCCCGCACGTCCTTACCCAGGTAGGAATAGTTGTGCACGCTGGTCCCGAAGGTGCTGTTCACCTTGGCGACCGAACCGCTGGCCTCCACGTACATGCCGCTGGGCAAGGTCGTGGTGACCTGGAAGCCTTCCGAGCGAAGCCAGTTCTGCACTGCGGTGACCGAGGCGCTGGTCGGAGCGTAGCTGGCATTGAAGCTCGCGTTAGACAGCCACTGGCCGTACCTGGCGCTGGTCGGGTCGGAAATCGCCTGCAAGGTGGCGACCGCGCCGGCCTGGTTGCGCAGGCCAAGCAGTATGCCGAAGTTGACCTGCTGCGACGTCTGACTGGTACCTATGTCATGCGCCTGCGGCAACCACCGGGGGGTGCTGCCGCTCAGCGGATGCCGGCCCTGCGGCGCGGCCGCGGCCGATCGCGCCGTCGCGGAGAGCGCGACGACGGTGGCACCCGCCAGCAGCCCGATGGCCACTTTGCGGGTAATTCCAGATGAGCCCATATAAGGCCCCCCTATCTCCAGCGATAACCGGCTAAAGCACGAAACCTGGCCAGCCAACTCCGCGGCGCCAGGGCGCGTCAAGGGCACTCGCCACAGTGATACATGTTCGAGATCTGTCCGGGCGCGACCGCGGCCGGCTACCACACGGCCGGACGGCCGGGATGGCCCCGGCTATGACCGGTCAGGCCGACGGGGGAGAGCTCACCGGAACGATGCAGACGATGTTGACCTGAGTGGTGCTGTGCGCGGTCACAGTCACCGACGTGGGCCGTGAGCAGGGTCCGGAAACCTGGTAGCGGCCCGGCGGCAGCTGCACAGAAAAGGTCCCCGAGTTCCCCGCCCGGACCGTCACCGGCCGCTGCCCGGTGGCCGTAAAGGCCACGGTGCCTGGCATCGGCCGCTGGCCTGGCACCGAGCCGCCCTGGCTCGTCAGGTGGCCGGTCACCTGACCCGTCGCCGGTTCGTGCCCGGCGCACCCGGCCAGCAGCACCGCCAGCAGCACGGCCAGCCGGGCGGTGCCGGCAGCGCGCAGCAGGTTCATGGCCCTCCCACGGGGGACGTCCCCGGTTGGACGCGCCCGCCGCCAGTGCGGTTCCCCGCCCTCGGGACACAGCTCAGCCGCCCGGGCGCAGGAGCTCGCGCAGCACGGCCAGCACGTCTTGCACCGCGCCCGGCGCGGTGATGTCCGGGTCGCCGAGCGACAGCGGAACGCCCATCCCGTCGACCGCGGCGATGGCGAGCACGGCGACCTTGACGGGATCGTGCCTGCCCCCGAACGTGCCCCGCGCGGTGCCGCGCCGCACCACGTCGGCCACCAGCCGCCGCCATGCGGTGTTATCCCGCAGCGCGTCGGCGCGCATCTCGGGGTCGCGGATGCCGAAGTGCCAGGACTCGATCCACAGCCGCCCGGCATCCGGCCTATCAGGCTCATATCCGGTCAGCGACCTCTCCAGGATCCGCTCGAGCTGGTCCCACGGGTCTTCTATGGCGGCGACCTCGGCTTCCAGCGCGGCGATCTCCGCGCTCGACGCGTGCCGGAAGGCCGCTACCAGCAGGTCCTCGCGCGAGCCGAAGTAGTACTGCAGGGTGCTCACCGGGACGCCGCTTTCGGCCGCCACGTCAGCGAAGCGGGTGGCGTCCGCGCCGCGTTCGGCGATGACCCGGCAGGCGGCCTCGAGCACCGCGGTCTTCCGCCGCCCGGCCCGGCGGCCGGGCCCGCGCCCCCGGCCGGGACCGCGGGTACCAGCCGCGGCAGGCTCGAGGTCTGCCGAGGTCACAGCGAGGCGCTCCGCTCCGTCTTGGCGGGTGCCGTGATCCCGTCCGCGAAGTACCGGGGCAGGAACCTGGCGGTGATGAGCATGACGATCACTCCGATGACTAGGGAACCGGCACCGATCAGGAAGATACCCCCAATGCCAGCGAAGCTGGAGTAGCTGCTCGCGGCCGGCCAGTAGGACTTGATCGACAGGACGAACGCGCCGAGCAGGGTCAGCCCGCCGATCAGCGGCAGGACGCCCTTGACCAGGAACGAGCGCACGCTGGTCAGCAGCGAGTGGCGGAAGAACCAGACGCAGGCGAACCCGGTCAGCCCGTAGTAGAAGGCGATCAGCAGCCCGACCGAGGCCGCGGAGTCGGCCAGCACGTTCTTCGACGCCGCGGTCAGCAGCACGAAGAAGGCGGCCGACACCGCGCCCATGACCAGGGTGGCGATGGTCGGGGTGCGGAAACGCGGGTGCATCCGGGCGAACCAGGCCGGTATCGCGCCGTGCGCCGACATCGCCAGCACGGCGCGCGCGGTCGGCATGATCGTGGTCTGGGTGGACGCGGCGGTGGAAGTCAGCACGCACAGCACGAGCAGCTTGCCCGGCGTGCTGCCCAGCACGGAGGTGGCCATGGCGCCGAGCACGTCGGTGCTGTGCGCGGCCAGGAACGCGGGCCCGGCGTAGGCCAGGGCGGCCGCGCTGATCACCGCGAAGATGGCGACCAGCATCACCGTGGCCATGACCGCGGCGCGGCCGGGGGTACGGGCGGAGTCCTTGGTCTCCTCGTTCACGGACAGCGCGCAGTCCCAGCCCCAGTAGATGAACACCGCCAGCAGGAACGAGTTCGACAGGCGGCCGAACGATCCCGTCCACGGATTCAGCCACCCCGCCGAGGGCCGCGCCGCTCCGGGCAGCGCGTGCCCGGTGCCGGCCTTGACCAGCGCGACGATCGCGAAGACCGCCAGCGCGCCCACCTCGATGACCAGCAGCACCTGCTGCAGCCGGGCCGACACCTCGATGCCGCGGTAGCAGACCCCGGTGAGCAGCGCGATGAACCCGACGCCCGCGACGGTGACCCAGGCCGTCCCGGCCGCACCCGCGCCGACAAGCTCGAGGAAATACCGCCCGGCGATCTGGGCCAGGCTGGCCATCACGATGATGTCGGCCGCGATGAGCCCCCAGCCGCCCATCCAGCCGGTCCGCGGCCCGAACGCGCGGGCCGTCCAGGTGAACGTGGTGCCGCAGTCCGGATCGGCCTTGTTCAGCTCGCGGAACGCGTACGCGATGCAGAGCATCGGCAGGAACGACACGACCAGCGTGCCCGGGCTGTGCACGCCGACGACGGCGACGATCAGGCCGAGCGTCGCGGCCATGCTGTAGGCGGGCGCGGTCGAGGAGACCGCGATCACCACGCTGGAGACGAGCCCGAGCGCGCCGGCCCGCAGGCCCTTGTCGCTGCTGGCTTCGGCTGGGGGAGCCGTCGGCTCCGCGATAACGAGAGAGGTCATGGGGATGCACCGCCTTCCGCCCGGCGCCGGATGCCCGGGCTATGGCGATACTGTATCTCAATACCATATTGCTGTACAGGTTTATGATACGAAAATTTTCAGCTCCTTATCCGTGGGTCCCCCGGCGGCCCGCGCCGTTACCCGGACGCCCGCCGGCCTCGCTGGTGCCCCGCGCCACGGCGATCACGCCGAGCAGCGCGGCCAGCGGAACGGCCAGGGCGATGAAGTCGGAGGAGGTGAAGTTGCCGAGTGCGTCCAGGGCTCCGGCGAACCCGACGACCAGCACCGCGACCACGACCAGCCCCCACCCGTGCAGGAACAGCCGCAGCGTGAACGGCGGCGTGGGCGGCGTCACCTCGGGCACGGCCGTGATGGCCTTGGTCGCGCGGCGCTCGGTCAGGCCCTCGCGCACCCGCGCGATAAGGGTCAGGTCGCCCGGCTGGTCGGCGATCAGCAGCAGGTCGCCGGGCTGGGCCGGGTCGGGCGCATGCGAGACCGCGCCGCCGCCGACCGCCCACGTCACCACCTGGTGCGGGGCCGACGGCTGCACGCGGTACCTGGCCTGCTCGCCGGCGATCACCTCGTCGGGTCCCTCGATGACCTCGGGCGGCACCGGCTTGGCCCGCGGCGCGCCCTTCGGCCGGGCGGCCCCCTCGATCTCGGCGGCGCCGCCTTGGCCCACGTCACGAGCGGCCGTGGCCCCGCCCGTGATCAGGAACTGGCGCCTGGCCAGCTGTTCCGCCAGCCGGATCTGGCGCGCGTTCACGCTCCAGGCCATGGCCACCACGGCGGCGGCCACCCCGGCGGCGCCCAGCGCGAGCCAGGCGGCGACGGCGGGGTGGCTGGCACCGTGGGCTAGGGCAGCGAACATATCATCTCCCAGGTGGTCGCGGCCATAGCGTTATTAAAACATATGATCGAACAACCTGGGAACCCGTTCGAGTCATTCGAACCCGCGCGAGGGCGAGCCTAGCCGCTGTTCTTCGGGCTGATTGAGCTCAGCGCGTCGTCCAGCATCGCGGGGAACGTGTCCGGGTACTTGGCCAGCAGGTAGGTCATGACGGCGAGACGATCGTGCTCGTTCAGCGCCTTGACCCGGGAGATCCGCAGCTCGGCTTCCGCCTCATGGGTATCAGAATCAGCCATCCCCCTTCGCTACCCTCCGCGACCAGGAAAAACCAAAGATCTTCATACCGAACGGCCCGGGTGCCATGCCCTGCTCAATGGGGGGCTCAATGGGGGGCTCAGTGCGGGAGCGGCCCCCCGGCCAGCGCGACAAGCAGCCCGGTCGCGGCCGCGGCGAGCAGCGTGAGCACGACCCCGCGGCGCAGCCCGAGCAGCAGTACCGCCGCGCCGGCCAGCACGGCGTACTGCCACGGCTGGCCCACGGGCGGGCGGAGCGCGCCGGCCAGCAGGATCGCCGAGCCGAGGATCGCCCCGATCGCCGCCGGGCCCGCGCCGTCGAGGAACGCCTGCGCGTGCCCGCTGGCGCGCAGGGCGCCGAAGTGGCGGGCGCCGCCGAGCACGAACGCGAACGACGGCGAGAACGCGGCCAGCGCGGCGAGCAGGCCGCCACCCAGGCCGGCGGCCGCGTAGCCGACGGCGGAGACGGTCTGCACCACCGGGCCCGGGGTGATCTGGCCGAGTGCCACCGCGTTCAGGAACTGGCCGCTGGTCATCCAGTGCCGCCCGACCGCATCCGCCCGCATCAGCGGGATGATCACGAATCCGCCGCCGAACGACAGCGCCCCCACTTTGAACGCCACCCAGGCCACCGAGGCCAGCACGCCGCCCCCCGCCACCGCCGCCGCGGCGCGGACCGCCCCCGCCGCGGCCAGCGCCGGAAACGCCGCGAGCCCGTGCGCCTTCCCGCTCGCCGTAGCGTCCCCGCCCGCCGCGCGCGTCCCGGCCCGCCCCGCTCGCCGCGTCAGCCTGCCGCGCTGTGCCGCCCCGGGCCGGCCCGACGGCCAGCTCGGTGAGCCCGGAGCCGAGCAGGGCGAGCACCAGCCACGGGCCGATGGTCGCGGCCGCGGCGCCGCCGGCCAGCAGGTATGCCCCCCAGCGGAACCGGCGGGGGCGCGCCCGGGTGCGCTTCCAGCTGGGCACGAGCAGGGACCAGCCGGCCTGGACCGCGACCGCGGCGACCGCGGCGCCCGCCCCGGCTCCGGCGCCCTTCACCCACAGCGGCGGCGTGCCCGTCAGGAACAGCGCGGACAGCCCGAGGATGCAGACCAGGCCAGGCACAATGAAGGCCAGCCCGCCGGCCAGCGCGCCCAGCCGGCCGCGGACCCGCCAGGCGCAGAAGATCGCCAGCTCGGTGGAGGCGGGTCCGGGCAGCAGGTTGCAAGTCGCGATCGCGTCCTCGAATTCCTGCGCGTCCAGCCACTGCCTGCGGTCCACGCACAGCTGCCGCAGCAGCGCGATATGCGCCGGCGGCCCGCCGAAGCCGATGCAGCCGATCCGGCCCCACTCCCGCAGCACGCTACCCAGGCGGGCCTGCACCGGCTTACTCCTGGCCGATGCGGGCGAGCAGGAAGCCGATCCTGGTCCGCAGCTCGGCCGCCACCCGGCGGAACGCCGGATAGCCCTCGCCGGACGGGTCGGCGATGCTCCAGTGGATCAGCTGCGGGTGGCCGGGGAACTCCGGGCAGACCTCGCGGACCCGGTCGCACAGGCTTATCACGAAGCCGAACCGCTGCCCGGCGAACGTGTCCAGGTGCTTGGATTGGCGCCCGCTGATGTCGATGCCGTATTCGCGCATGACCCGCACCGCGTCCGGGTGCAGCGGCTTGGGCTGGCTGCCCGCACTGCCCGCCTCGACCGCGTCTCCGGCCAGCTGCCCGAGCAGCGCCTCGGCCATCTGCGAGCGGGCGCTGTTCCCGGTGCACAGGAACAGCACCCGGATGGGAGCCCGGATCAGCGCGGCGGGTGCCGGGACCAGCCCCGGGTGCAGGGCCCGCCCGGTATCGGCCAGCAGCTCGCCGCAGCGGGTCAGGTCGATGCGGTAGTAGGCGTCCCGGCCGTCGGCCGAGCTGCGCCGTGCGGACACCAGCCCGCCTGCCCGGAGCTGGCCCAGGTGATAGGAGACCAGGCTCTGCGGCTGGCCGAGCAGACCGGTGAGCTCGCGGACCTGCCGGTCGCTGCGGGCCAGCTCGGTCAGCAGCCGCCAGCGCAGCGGATGGCCGGCCAGCCGCAGGAACCCCGGCGGAGCGCTCTGCACCCGGAACATAATACATCAACTCAGATTGATTAATTAATCTGAGTTGATCGTCCTGCCTGACTCGCGGTCAGCCAGTGTTTCCAGCCGGGCGGTGACCCGGATCCCGGCTGGCGTATCAGGAGCGGCGCCAGGTGCCTCTATCAAGGCAGAAACCAACGAGCTGCCCATCGCGGGCTCAGGCAGCTGATTTCCATGGCCCTTATCACCACCGCGACGGCTCAGGCCCCGCACCCGAGGCCGGTCCCGACCCCCGCCCTCAGCGCCGACCTGGCCAGGATCAGGTACGGAGTCTGGCTGATCGGGGCGGCGTTCCTCCTGCTGGGGTGGTGTTCGGCATCGGCGTCTCCAAAATCACCGTCGGTGCCGACATGGACGCGGCGCTCGGCTCGGTGACCACCGTCGTCGGGACGATCATCGGCACGTTCTTCGGTCTGCAGATCGGGTCGCACGGCAAGGAAGCGGCGGAGGCCGGACGCACTCAGGCCGAGAAAGCCGCCCGCACGGCGCTGAGCAAGCTGGACCCGAACTCTGCCGACGACGTCATGCGGACGCTCTGAGTAGCTCGAGCAGGATCGCCCGGTCAGCCGGGACGCCGCTGACGTACAGCGGCGGCGCTAGCGTGGGCGAGTCGGCCGCGACGACCTTGACGTCGGCCAGCCCGATGGCCAGGTCCGCCGGGTCGGCGGCGAGCTTGTCCCGGACGGCGGCGGTGGCCCGGGCGAGCGCGTCGGCAGGGGCGCCGGCGTGGTGGCCCACCACCAGGTGCAGGTCGTTGTCCACACCCCCGGCCCGGACGTGATATCGGTGCAGCACTCCCGCCGCGCCCATCTCCCGCCGTAGCTCCTCGAGCGGCTGCCCGCCCCCGGCGAGCGACTCGGCCGGCCATCCCACCAGCACGAACGCCCGGTCCTGCACCGAGAAGGACCGTTCGGCCAGATGCTGGCCCCGGCTAGTGAAGGGGACCGCCTGGTCCGGCCGGAACCCGCCGATCCGGACCGGCAGCGGGGCGGCGAACCGGCGGGCCAGGATGTCCATCACCCGCGGCAGGTCCATCTCCCGCGCCACGCCCGCGTGCTCGAGCAGATACTCGTTGACGACCGTGCCGGTCCGCGGGTCGCGCACGCCGTTGAGCGCGATCAGCGTGGCGTGCACCTGTTCGGGCGAATAGGGCCGGAAATCGTCGCCGACGTACTCGGCGATCAGGGCCTGCACGTCGGCCAGGAGTTCGCGCAGCCGGCCCGTTTTCGGCCCGTAGCAGGCCACGGCCGAGATGAAACGGCTTCCCACCGGCACCACCTCACCGCTTTCATCCTGCCATCCATCGCCGCGATAGTTTGGGGTATGAAGTTCGGGCTCATGGACAACACCGGTTACCACGGCACCGACCCGGACATGACCGCCGACGACGTGGCCTCCGCGGTTAGGCCTTTGCTGGCCGGGCCGTAGCCGCCCGGGCCAGCCGCCGCAGCTGGCTGAGGGTGTCACCGGGCCGCCCGGCCAGCACGTTCAGCCCGGCCTCGGTGAGCTCGTCCGCCGCGGCGCGGCCCCGTTCCGCTCCTGCGGTGGTAACCGAAGACAGCACCACCAGGTTCGCGCCGGCCTGCTTGGCCAGCCCGGTCACCTCGGCGACCGGCAGGTCGGCCGCCAGGTGATGCACCAGCCAGCGGTCCTCGCGCAGGCACGCGGTGGCCATCAGGGCCGGCAGGCCGTGGCGTTCCCCGGGCGGCGTGGTCACCACCGCGACCCCGCGCGGGCGGCCCTGCGGCTGCTGCGCGCGGGCGGCGATGAGCCGCTCGCAGATGGCGCTGGCCCGGTGCTCGGCCGCGATCGTGACCTCGCCCGCGGCCCACTGCTCGCCGATCCGGTACATCGGGGGCGTGATGACCCGCTCGCACAGTTCGGTCAGCGGCACGCCGCGCGCGAGCCGGGCGAACATGTGCCGCGCCAGCGTCTCGTCCCCGGACATGACGGCCGCGTGCAGCCGGTCGGCCTGGGCCGCCCAGTCGCGCACCCGGATATTCGGCCGCGGCGCGGTGCCCGAGGCGCGGCGCGCTGCCAGCGCGCTGACGTCGCTCTCGCTGACGTCGTAGCCGCGGCCGGTCTTCCTGGCTGGGAGAACGCCCTGGCGCACCCACGCGTAAGCGGTCTGGTAGTGCACCCCGAGGATCTCGGCGGCGTCGCGTAGCTGCATGGATGACTTCCCGGTCTCAGGCACTCGGAGGTTCGGGCACTCGGGTGTTTAGTGTAATTTAGCATTTATTAGTACGCGGGCGGGCCCTTACGAGCGCCGCCGACACGTGAGGGGCTGAAAACACGATGGGACTGACTTACTCCACTGTGGTGGACGCAGGCCTGGACGAGGTGTTCTCCTGGCATACCAGGCCGGGCGCGGTCACGAGGCTGACTCCGCCATGGCAGCCGGTCCGGGTGCTGAGCGAGGCCGAGTCGCTCCGGGACGGCCGGGCGGTGCTCGGCCTGCCCGGCGGGCTGCGCTGGGTCGCCGCGCACCAGCCGGACGGCTATGACCCGCCGCACGCGTTCGCCGACTCGCTGACATCCCCCCTGCTGTCGTGGCGGCACACCCACCAGTTCAGCCCGGTGGGGGAGGGGGCCACGCTGGTGACCGACGTGGTCGACACCCCGCTGCCCGCCCGGGCGCTGCGGTCCATGTTCGTCTACCGGCACCGGCAGCTCGCCGCTGACCTGGCCGCGCTGGCCCGCTCGCGCGCGATCTGCCCCGACCCGCTGACGGTGGCGGTCACCGGCTCCGGCGGCCTGATCGGCACCGCGCTGACCGCGCTGCTGACCACCAGCGGGCACCGGGTCATCCGGCTGGTGCGCCGGCCTCCCCGGCACGCGGGGGAGCGTTACTGGCGGCCGGAAGACCCGGGCCCGGAGTTGCTGGACGGGGTCGACGCGGTGATCCACCTGGCCGGGGCCTCGATCGGCGCCCGGTTCACCCCGCGGCGCAAGGCCGAGATCCGCGACAGCCGGATCCTGCCCACCCGCCGCCTAGCCGAGCTGGCCGCCGCCCGCACCGCCACCGGGCCGGGCCTGCGGGCGTTCGTCACGGCGTCGGCCATCGGCATCTACGGCCCGGATCGCGGCGAGGAGATCCTGACCGAGAGCAGCACCCGGGGCGAGGGGTTCCTGGCCGACGTGGTCGCCGACTGGGAGGACGCCACCGTTCCGGCCGCCGCGGCGGGCATCCGCACGGTCCGGGTTCGCACCGGCATCGTGCAGACGCCGCGCGGCGGCATGCTGCGCCTGCTCAGCCCGCTGTTCGAGGCCGGCCTCGGCGGCCGGCTCGGCACCGGCAAGCAGTGGCTGGCCTGGATCGCCCTGGACGACCTGCTCGACATCTACCTGCGGGCGGTGCTCGATCCCGGCGTGTCCGGGCCGGTCAACGCGGTCGCCCCGGAGCCGGTACGGAACATCGACTACACCCGGACGCTGGCCTCCGTGCTGCGCCTGCCCGCGCTGCTGCCCGTCCCCGGGCTGGGACCCCGGCTGCTCCTCGGCGACGAGGGAGCCAGGAGATCGCCGGGCCAGCCAGTACGTCCAGCCGGAGCGGCTGATCCAGGCGGGGACTGTTCCGCCAGCCGGGAGCTCGAGGGGCGCTGCGGACCTGTTCGGCCGGGAGTGGGGAGTAGCCGGGAGAAGCCGCCCGGCGGCCAATCCGGACCGCCAAGAGTCACGAGAAGGCGCCGTAGGCCTGAAAGTGAGGAGCCGCAGGCCTGAAGGGAGGCACGTGACCAGGCGAAGAATCGCCGTCATCGGCAGCGGCGTCAGCGGATCACCGCAGGATCATCGTCACATACCGACTACGTGACGCTGTTTGAAGCGGACAGCCGGCTGGGCGGCCACGCCGACACTCACATGGTCGTGCCGCCCGCCGGTGCCGATTGGCGTCGACACCGGCTTCATCGTCTACAACGAGTGCACGCGCGTTGCTGACCAGGATGTTCGCCGAGCTGGAGGTGGCCACCGAGGCCTCCGAGATGAGCATGTCGGTCCGCTGCGCCGGCTGCGGCCGGCAGTACGCGGGCCAGCGCGGCCTGGGTGGCCTGACCGCCCGGATGGGCCGCGGGCGTTGGCGCTACCTGCGGATGCTCACCGAGGTACCGCGGTTCCACCGCGCCGCGCGCCGCCTGCTGGCCGACAGCACGCCGCTGGCGGACGGCACGCCGCTGGCGGACGGCACGCCGCTGGCGGACGGCAGGGGCACGGACCTGACCCTCGGCCAGTTCCTCCAGGACGGCCGCTTCTCCGGCTACTTCACGGCGCACTTCGCCCTCCCGCTGGTGGCCGCCGTGTGGTCGTGCCCGACCGGCAGCGCGCTCCGCTACCCGGCGCGGTACCTGTTCGCGTTCCTGGCCAACCACGGGATGCTGGCGGTGTCCGGGTCGCCGCGGTGGCGGACCGTGACCGGCGGGTCCCACCGCTACGTCGAGCGGGCCGCC
>CAWDBS010000029.1:0-34986 GCA_963800415.1 uncultured Actinomycetes bacterium | reverse complement strand
CCGGGGCAGCGCAAGGAGTGGGTCGAGGATCTCGCAGCAGGCCGGCGTCACTTCGCGTTCGGCATCACCGAGCCCGAGCACGGCAGCGACGCGACGTACATGGAGACCCGCGCCGCCCGAGTGAAGGGGGATGGGGAGGTGGGTGGGGACGGCTGGGTGATCAACGGCGAGAAGACCTGGAACACCGGCGTCCACACCGCCTCCCACGACCTCATCTTCGCCCGGACCAGCGGGGCGCCGGGCAGCGGCGAGGGCATCACCGCGTTCCTGGTGCCGGTCGAGGAGGCCGGCTTCAGGGTCGAGGAGTACCTGTGGACCTTCAACATGCCCACCGACCACGCGCATGTCTCGCTCGCCGGGGTACGGGTCCCCGACACCGCGATACTCGGCGGCGAGGGCCGGGGCCTGGCGGTGGTCCAGCATTTCTTCAACGAGAACCGCATCCGCCAGGCGGCCTCCAGCCTGGGCGCCGCGCAGTTCTGCATCGACCGCTCGGTGGCCTACGCCAAGACCAGAGCCCCGTTCGGCAAGCCGCTCGCGAGCAACCAGGCGATCCAGTTCCCGCTGGTCGAGCTGCAGACGCAGGCCGAGATGCTCCGGGCGCTCATCCACAAGACGGCGTGGGGCATCGATCAGTACGGCCCCTTGTCCCAGTCCGACAAGGTCTCCATGTGCAACTTCGTGGCCAACCGGCTGTGCTGTGACGCCGCCGACCGCGCCATGCAGGTGCACGGCGGCCTGGGCTACTCGCGGCACCTTCCCTTCGAGCACATCTACCGCCACCACCGCCGGTACCGCATCACCGAGGGCGCCGAGGAAATCCAGCTGCGGCGGGTGGCGGGATACATGTTCGGCTACATGAAGCAGCAGGCTCCCAAGGGCGTGCCCGAGGTGACACCGCGGCCCGTTCGGCCCTGAAGAACTTAAAGATAGGTACCGAACGGGCGTCGTGCCTGCCCTGGCCTACGTCCGCCGCCCCGGCAGGTGCAGGACCTGGTCGATGGCCGCGACGATGACCCGGGCAGGCCCGTCGATGGCCTGAGCGACCGGGCTCGACGGGTTGCCGAGCTGGCTGGCGATCTGGGCCGCCGACAGGCCGGCGAGTACCTGCGGGTTGTACTGCGCGCCCGCCAGGATGTACCGGTTGGCGATGTCGAGGAACGGGACCGCCCCGGACTGATCGGCGCAGTTGACGTAGGGGGGCACGTCGAAGGCGCCGATGAGCCTGCTGTCCAGCGGGGTCTGCGCCTGCAGCGGACGGCCGGCGTTGTCCGCCAGTTCGGTGGTCCGCAGCGTGAGTTCCGTGCTCCGGTAGGCCGCCGCCCGGAACGAGAGCGTCGCGGTGTCCGGGTACACGTCGGTGGCCGAAGATGTCGTGGAGCCGAGGTGACTCCAGGTGCCGAAGTGGGAGAGCGCGACGGCCAGCGACCAGCGTTCGGCCGCGCAGAACGGGCAGGATTCCTCGCTGACGAAGACGATGGCTGGCTTGCCGCCGATGGTCAGCGGCGGACCGGACGTCCTGACCGCCTGCAGCGGGGTGATCACCTGGCCCGGGCTCACTCCGCTGAGCACGGCGGCCGGGACGGTGGTGACCTGCCGGACGACGACGGAGGACGCCTGCGATTCGCTGGCGACCGGACGAACCGGGGTCGCGGTGAGCTTGACCGCGACCAGTGCCACCACGACCGCCAGCACGGCGGTGACCGCCGCGATCGCCGCCAGCAGCCGCCGGCGTGCTTCGGTGCGCTTGCGGGCGGCCCGTTCGGCCGCGATCCGCTCGCGGGCGCGCAGCTTGGCCTGGCCTCCCCGCTGCGGCCTGGCTGACGTGCCGCCCGCACGGTCGTGACGGGTGTTTGCCACCTGATCTTCCCCTCGTTCGGCTGCATGGCCGGGGCTCCGCCGCGCTCCGGCCCCGCTCTACTAACACGGATAGGACCCACGCGATGTTCACGCCACCGCGGGCTGAGTAATCGGGACGTCAGTGAGCTGGGCCGCGGCCAGGCGCAGCAGGGCGTGTTGCTCGGTCAGGAAGGTGCACCATAGCGGGCGGCGTCCGCGGCCCGCATGGCCCCAGACCTGCCAGTTGACATGCTCGTCCGGCCGCAGCGGCCGACCCCGCCGCCGGGCGATCCGGGCCAGCCGGGCCCGCGCCATCCATGGCGTCAGCGCCACGCCACCTGCGCGCACAGCCAGCCGGCGCCCGGGGCGGCGAGCAGCCTGTCCCAGCAGGTCACGCACCCGGGCCCGACGCTCGCGAGCAGGACGACCGCCACCACCCGGCCGGGCGCCAGGGCCGCCGCCGACAGCGCTACCCCGCCGCCGTAGGAGTGCCCCACCAGCACCGCGCGCCTGATGCCGCGTGAGTCCAGGTCGTCCAGGACGGCGCGGGCATTCGCGGCGAACCCGCCGGCCAGCGGGGCATCCGCGCCCTGCCGGGCGAAGCGGCGGGAGGTGAAGGCCGTGGCCAGTGCGGGTCCGGCCAGCGGAACCGACACCGACACCGCGTTGGCCACATTGGCGGTGGCCAGCATCGGCCGGATGCCCACGCTGGCCCTGCCCGCCGCGAGCAGCCTGCGCAGCATGACCGCGAGGGCGGCCACCGCGGTCCGTTCGGCCAAGCCGGCGACCGTCAGCGCCGCCACCGCCGCCAGCGCGACAATGGCCGCCGCCGTGCGGGCCGCATGCGGGCTGCCCCGGCGTCTACCTGCCGGGGCGGCGGTCCCGAGGAGGCACCGCGGGGCCGGCCGGAACCAGGTCCGGCGGGTGCCCGCTGCGGCGAGCCTGGTGATGGTCATGTCTGCCTGCCCCAGGACGCTGCCTGTCTGTGCCCGGCCGCTGGCTCCGCCCGAACGGACGGAGTCAGCCGACCGGGGCACCACGTCACTTCAGTAACCGAACCCGTTACCGGCCGGAGCGGCCGGGGCCGCGCCCGCCGGTGCCGAGGACCCGGCGGCCGGCCTGAGGCCGGGGGTGGCCACGAAGAAGTCCTGGACTCCCTGGCCGGTCACCTGGCCGGCGTGATCGTCAGCGAAGGTGTACAGCAGGTGACCGTTGTAGGCGACCTGGCTGCCATGGGCGTCGCTGACCGCGGCGAGCTTGCCGGTCAGCCCGGTGGCCCCGGGTGACGCCGATGTCAGCGGTGGCCATAGCGCCGCCAGCCCGCCGGTGACCAGCGACCTCGCCGCCGTGTCGTTCAGGTAGTAGTACAGCGGCGGGCCCGCTCTGTTGACCAGGATGGTCTCGGTCTTGCCCGCGACGGTCGCCTGCGCGATGCGCACGGTGGCCCCGGCGTGCTGGCTGACAGCGGGCATGCTGCTCGCATGTGAGCTCGTCGCCGCGGCGGCGGTGATACCGCCGCCGATGGCGGCCGCTGCGGCCAGGCTGATGCTGGCGATGATGATTCTCGGGTGTCGCATGATTAGCTCCTTGCGGTGTTGACTATGCACTATCTACTAACACGATTAGTAGAAGAAGATGGTTCACCCTCGTGGTCATGACCTGCGACCGGGCGTGGGGATGCCAGCCGCAGGGACGCAAGTCGGCCATCCGTCAGGGAGGTAGGGCTGGCCGCCTGGGCGAGCGCCCGGACCTGGTCGCCGGTGACCGTTTCTTGTTTCAGCAGGGCGGCGGTGAGCTGGGCGAGGGCCTCCCGGTGGCTGGTGAGCAGGTCCCGGGCGCGGGTTTCCGCCCTGGTCAGCAGGGCGGCGACTTCCTGGTCGACCAGCCACTGGGTGTGCTCGGAGTACCCGCGTGAGGTGGGATAGCCGGCCGGCGGTCCGCTGTAGCTGACCGGACCGACCGCCTCGCTGAGGCCGAACTCCCTCACCATCTTGGTCGCCAGGGCGGTCGCCGAGGCCAGGTCGTCGGCGGCGCCGGTGGAGGCCTCACCGCGGATCAGGCGCTCGGCGGCCCGGCCGCCGAGGCGGACGGCGAGGGTGTCGGCCAGGTACCTTTCCCCGTACAGCCGGCGGTCGTCGGCGGGGAGCGTCTCGGTCAGCCCGAGGGCCTGCCCGGCGCCCAGCACGGTGACCCGGCTGACCGGGTCGGCGTGCGGGGACAGCGTGGCGACCAGGGCGTGGCCGGCCTCGTGGACGGCGATGGTGGCGGCCAGCACCACGACCCCGGCGGACTCCTCGAACCCGTCCATCTCGGCGAGCAGCTGGTTCAGGGTCTGCTCCCGCTCGTCGCTGCCGCCGAAGCCGCTGTGGTCGCGGCGGGCGCCGAGGGCGTCGATCTCATCGATGAACACGATCGCCGGGGCGCGGGTGCGGGCCTGCTCGAACAGGTCCCGGACCCGGGCCGCCCCCACGCCGACGAACGTCTCCACGAAACCCGACCCCGACACCGACACCGACCGGGACGCGGGCCTCGCCGGCCACCGCGCGGGCCAGCAGGGTCTTGCCGGTGCCGGGCGGCCCGGCCATCAGCACGCCGCGCGGGCCGCGCGCCCCGGCCCGGTGCCAGCGGCCGGGATCACGCAGATAGTCCACGACCTCGCTGATCTCGGTCTTCACCGCGGTGTACCCGGCCACGTCGGCGAACCGGTTAGCCGGCCGCTCCGCGTCGATGACCCGCGCCTTCGCCTTGGCCAGGCCGCCCAGGCCGCCGAGGCCGCCGCCGGAGGAGAGGGGCACCTTGCGGATGCCGATATAGAGCAGGCCGCCGAATAGCAGCAGCGGCAGCAGTCCGATCAGCACCGACAGCAGCGAGGAGGACATGACGGTGGTGGCGGTCACCTGGACGTGGTGGGCGGCCAGGTCAGCGGCGAGGCCGTTGCCGCCGAGGGCGACCGGGATGGTGGTGGTGAACGGGTGCCCGTCGGCCAGGCTGCCGGTGACCTGGCCGGCCGGGCTGATGGTCACCGCGCGGACGGTTCCGGCGCTGACATCGGCGAGAAACCTGGTGTAGCTCAGCGTCGTGCCGGGGGCTGCGCCGCGCGGCAGGGCCAGCAGCGTCACGAGGCCGGCGGCGATGGCCGCCGGGAACAGCCACCGCCGCCACGAGGCCGCGTTGGCGTGGCCGGGCGGGCCAGGCTGGGACATCCGCATCTTGGTGCTCCTGATCATCTGGGCTGGCTGTACTGGGGCACGGGCCGCGCGGCAGGCCGGGACTCCGCGGCCGCGCTCGCGCCGGGGACCCGCCCCAGCCAGACGGCGAGCAGCACGAGCAGGATGATCAGCGTCTCCACGCTGAGGGCGGCGATGCCCAGCGGGCAGCGCCAGTTGCCGACATCGCCGTGATCGCCGAGGAATCCTCCCGGCAGCGCGCGGGTCAGCACGTATCCGCCCATAGCCATGACGGCCACGCCGCCGGCCGCCGCCCAGACCAGCCAGTGCGACCGGGCGATGAGCGCCACGCCGACGCCCAGCGACGCGACGATGATCCCGAAATACCCGATGCCGACCAGCGGGAGCGGGCCCAGCGTGGCCGGCAGGTCGACCACGTGGATCACCGCAAGCGCCATCAGCGCGAGGGCACCCATCGCGCGGGCGATCACATCCGCCCCCTGGCCGGGCGGCGCTTGGCCAAGACGAGCACGCATTGCTGTCCTCCTGTAGTCACGGCCGTCCCCGCGGGCCTGGCGCCCGCGGCGACGGTAGTTCCGTTTTCAACTACTAACACGCATAGGAGAACTGGCGGGTTCAGCAGCACAGCGTGGGAGGGGTGCGACGTGCATCACATTGCTCGGAAGGCCGATCCGGCGAGCAGCACATGTCCGGTTCGAGGGACAGCGAGCACGTCATCACGATGCGGCGGCCAAGTCCGGGGACCCGCTGGCTGGTTACCCACCGCGAGTCGATGACCAAGCTGCCGCGCGCAGGGCCAGGTGCCCGCCCGCGTACAGGCGCAGGCGCATGAGAGCCGATATTTACTAATGCAAGTAGTAGGTTTGCTGTTCATTCGAACGAGATTGCCCATTCATGTCCGGCCGGCCGCCGCGTCCCGGTCGGCGGAGAGGTCTGCCTGTGCCGTGGCCCCCGGCAGGGTGGCGCGGGGCCGTCATGCCGCGGCTGCCTGGCGGCGTGCTCGCCAGGCTGCTTCGGCTTGTCCATCGGGGTGGAGGCGGGGCCGTGGGTGAAGGGCCAGATTTCCTCGGAGATGGCGCGCCAGTCGGCGGTGGCGGACAGCTCGCCGAGGATGGCGAACAGGCCGAGGTTGATGCGCTGCAGGATCACGTAGGGCTGCGGGGCGCTGATGTACTGCGCGACGGGGCTGCGCAGGTCGAAGAAGCGGTGGACGACGGAGGAGGCGTAGTCGCTGGTGATGGTCAGCGGTCCTGGCTCGCGGATGGTGTCGTAGAAGAGGGCCAGGTGCCCGGTGATCGCCTGGGTGCTGAGCGGCGCGCCGGGGCGCGGGAATCCGGCCGGCGGGATCCAGGCGCCAGCCGCTGTGCTGGTCGACACCGGCCATCGCCAGCGGATGCAGCGCCTGCATCAGCAGGGACCGCAGGCCCGCCACCGGCGCGGCCAGGTCAGCGCTCACCCGCCAGGTGACGCTGGCGGGCCCGAAAAATCCGTCATCCCCGGCGTCTTCCGGCACACCGGACACGTACGCAGCCGCCGAGCGCTCGACAAGGCCCGTCGCGGTCGCGGGGAACGTCGTGTCAGCCAAACTAACCAGCTCCGTCTCATGCGTCGCAGCGCCCGGCTCGGTCGTCGTCGCCACCGGCCGGTCGAGCCGGGCCAGGCACGATCGGCAGCCCGGAGCCAGCTCGTCTACTAACACGGATAGGAGATCGTGATTGTTCACGGCGGTCGGCTGACGATCGGATGCTCGCGACGGCGGCCGCGCTGACCGTGCCAGCCAGGCGGCGCTGCCCTGCTGACCGTGCCAGCCAGCCGCCGCTGCCCTAGCCGGCGGGTGGCGCCCCCGCCGGTGCTCCGCCAGGATCGCCAGTTTCTGCAAGATGGCGGCCGGCGGCTCTCCCGTCGCCTCGTGCAGCTCATTCAGCAGCAGTACGGAGATCACGTGCAAGCCGGCCATGAAGTCAGCCAGACCGTCCGCGTCCACGGGAGTGAGCGTGTCGGCCGCCTCATGCCTGCCAACACGCGGCCCGGCGGAAGATTGTTCACGTCGGCGGCCGGCTAGCGCTAAGCGGCCGGCAGCCTGCCCAGGGCGAGCGCGACCACGGCTGGGGTCAGGGCCAGCAGCACCGGGGTCAGCACGAGCGCCGCGGCGGCGGCGCGAAGCAGCTGCCGCCGCGCGCGCCCCAGCGGCTCACTGGGTCCCAGGAGCCTGCGAATCCGCTGGATGGAGTCGGTGGCACCGGCGGCGAGGCCCGGCGCGGGACTGGCGGCTGTGGCCAGGACGACCAGGGCGGTGGCGAGCAGCCGGGGATCGCGGGCCCGGGTGGCCGCGTCGTCGGCGTGCAGCTCCACCAGCCGCGCTACCTGTTCCTCGGTGTCCCGCATCAGCGGCAGGAACGGGAGCACCTCGCGGCCGATCCTCGCCAGCGCCAGCAGCCGGTGATGACGGCCGGTCAGGTGGGCTCGCTCGTGCGCCAGGACCGCCTCCAGCTGGCCAGGATCGAGCGCCTGCACCGCACCGGTGGTCAGGATTACCGTGGGCTGCCGTCCGGCGACGCAGTAGGCAGCCGGCTGGGAATGCTCCACCAGCACGGCTCCCAGGGCCGGTTCGGGCTGCCCGACCAGCCGCGCGGTCTGCGCGTGCCGCAGCGCCTGCCGCCCGGCATCGCGGAGATGGGTCGTCGCGGTGAGGATGGTGCGGGCTGCGACCGCGCCCGCCAGGGTGAGGCCGAGCCCGGCGACGGTGGCGCCGCCCGGGGTGCCGTAGGTGGCGCGGAGCCGGTGCACGCAGGCTCCGACCAGGTGACTCAGCCCCCCGCCGAGGGCGGTCGCATGAACGGCCAGCGTCAGGCCGGCCAGCCCGAGCGCGGCGATGACCGACCATCCGGCGGCCAGGTAGGTGATGATGGCCAGCAGCGGCGCCCGGGTCGTCCATCTGGCCCGGCCGAGCATCCTGGACCCCAGGATGCCGAGACAGGCTGCGTACGCCACCAGCACCGCGGCGACGGTCACCGGGACTCGCCCGCCTCATGATCGCCGAGCGCCTGGTCGAGCGCCTCGCGCAGCAGCGCCGCGTCGTGCGGGCTCATCTGGAGCGCGAAATGCGCCAGCGCCGTACGCCGGTCGGGGCTGGTTGAGAGCGCGTCGCTCATCAGCGCCGCGGTGTAACTGGACCGGGACCCGGTGGGCTCGTAGCGCCAGGCCCGGCCGTCCCGCTCCCGCCGCAGCCACCCCTTGCGGTACAGGTTCTCCATCACGGTCATCACGGTGGTGTAAGCCGGCGCCCGGTCGTCGTGGAGAGCATCGACCATCTCGCGGACCAGCACCGGCCGGCCCCATTCCCACAACTGGTCCATGATCACGGCTTCCAGCTCACCGAATCGTCGCATCCTCACTCCCGAACATGGCCATGTCCACGACGTGCCCGCCGTTACCTACTATCACGCATAGGACGAGCCTGTGGTTCAGGCGGCGCCTCTTTTCTTCTCGTCAGCCGCCTCGGCGCGGCCAGCCGGGCCGAGGCAGCTCGTTGACCGAAGCGGCTGCCGGTGAACATAGCATTACTACTATCCGTGTTAGTAGATATGTCTGCTATCACAGATGACCCCCGAGACGGGCTGCGCGGCGACCCCGATGCCGTCATCCGCCAGCTGTACTCGCACTATGCCAAGGCCCTGCACGGTTACGTCGAACAGTTCTGCCCGGACCGGGCGAGCGCGGATGACATCGTGCAGGAAACCTTTATCCGGGCCTGGCGTCACCTGCCCCAGCTGAGCGCCGACGACCGGCCGGTCCGGCCATGGCTGTTCCGGGTCGCACGCAACCTGCTGATCGACGCGAACCGGGCCGCGCAGGCCCGGCCGACGACCGTGCCGGAGCGCCGGCCGGAGAGGTGGGGACCGATGCTGGAATGGAGGAGATCCTGGATCGGCAGCTCGTGGCCGCCGCGCTCCAGCAGCTGTCGCCCGCGCACCAGAGGGTGCTCGTGGAAACCTTCTACCGCGGCGGGACCATGGCGACGGTCGCCCGCGAGCTCGGCATACCGCACGGCACAGCCAGATCACGGCTGCACTACGCGCTCGATGCACTGCGCAAGCAACTCCAGGAGCACGACGCGATCACGGCGCCCTGATGAACAACCGCCTGCCCTGGGATATCACGGCCGCCGATGCCGATGCCGATGCCGATGCCGATGCCGATGCCGCTGCCGATGCCGGCGCGACCGGCCCGGGCCGGTCGGCGCCTGATCGTGGCGATGCTGCTCATCGCGGCGGCCCTGGACCTGATCCGGTGCGGTCTCGTCATGGCGGCCGCCCGGCACCCGGCGCCCACCGCCGCGCTGGTCATCGCGGGGCTGGCCGCAGCCGCAGTGACCACGCGGACCGCGCGCGGATGCCAGGCCGGCCAGCGCTGGGCAGCCTGGGCCGCGTTGCTCATCGGCGCTGCGTCGGTCCCGCAAGCGGCCGCGTCCGGCTTCCGCGGCCCTTACGTGATTCCCGACACGACCACCGCTGCCCTGGGGATACTGCTAGCCATCACCATCCTGGCGACCACGGGCCGGATGGACCGCCGGGACACGACACCGATAATCCTCCGCCCAGCGGCCGTACCCGAGCAGGCGCCAGCAGCTCGGCCGCCACGTGGCTGACTTCGTGCTCCACCACCTCGGATCGGCGCCAGCCGGCGGCCGCTGAGGAGGAAGGCGCATACCCGCGGGAGCGGCGGATGCCTCCCTCATCCGCCGCTCCCAAATCTGCCGTTCCCGCGGTCGTTTAACTAGGGCTTGCTCACGCCGGCCGAGTTCCCCGGCTGCCGGCGATCCTCGCGTGTCTGCGATCCGTCCTGGTTCGCGATGCGCTGTTTCAATGCGGCGGTGGCGTTGGTCAGTATCTGCCGGGACAGGTCGGGGTCGTCGACGGCCCGGGCCATGGAGATCGCGCCGACGAGGGCGCTGAGGGTGAGGACCGCTTCGCGTTCTGCGGCCTGGCGGTCGGGGTTGCCGGTGAGATCGGCCAGCACGGCCAGGCATTCCTTCACCTGGCGGGTGTAGCTGGCCCGGGCCGGGCCGCCGGCGCGGGCGGCGTCCGCGGTGACGCCGGCCACGCCGCAGCCGGACTCGGGGTGATCCCGGTGCCAGGTGCTGAGGTAACCGTCGACGAGCGCGGTATATCCCCGCTGCCCGCCGAGCTTGGCGGAGGCGATCGTCCATGCGCTGCCCTGGGTAAGGGCCCGCTGCGCGGCTTCGGCGAGGAGGTGCTCCCGGGAGTCGAAGTGCCGGTAGAAACCGCCGTGGGTCAGCCCGGCTTCCTTCATGAGGTCGGCGACGGCGAGGCTGCCGGTGCCGTCGCGGCGGATCCGCGCCGCCGCGATGTCGAGGATGCGGTCATGGCTGGCCGCCTTGGCCGCTTGAGACGTGCCCACGATGGATCCTCCGGCTGGTGTCGGCGTGCTTGACCAAGAAGATGATATCTGTCATCCTCATCAATTGTGGATGACGATCGTCATCTTGATGTGAACTCATGCGGCAGCTGGCCCGAGTCCATTGACCGTTCAGCCTCGAGACAGGCGGGAAACCATGACCTCCGAGGGCACCGCGCAAGCCCCGCCTGACCTCACCATCGAGGTCTACACGACCCCGGGCCGGCCGTTCACGAGTGCCACCCCGTCCGGCGGCCCGGGTGACCTGCCGACCTGGTCCCCATCGTCCGCCACGCTGATCCATGGCGACCATGACGCGGTCCTGGTCGACACGCTGGTCACCTATGACCAGGTGGACGCGCTGGCCGACTGGATCCAGACGAAGGGGCGGCGGCTGTCACGCATCTACATCACCCACGGCCACGGCGACCACTGGCTCGGCCTGGCCCGGCTGATCCAGCGCTTTCCGGGAGTGAGGGGCCTGGCGACGGCCGAGGTCCTGGCCCAGGCGGCGGACCCCGCCATGGCCGGGTACTGGGAGGCGATCTTCCCCGGCGAGGTCCCCGGGGCCGGGGAGAAGGTGCTGCCGGAGCTGCTGGCGGCCGGCACGATCGACCTGGAGGGCAACGATCTGCTGGTGATCCGGATCGGCCAGGCCGACACCGCGGAATCCACCGTCTTGTATGTCCCGTCGCTGGCCGCGGTCGTCACCGGGGACCTGGCCTACAACCAGGTGCACATGATGACCGCCGAGACCGGTGAAGCCGAACGGGAACAGTGGATCGCCAACCTGGAGGAGGTTGCCGCGCTCGAACCCGCCTTCGTCGTCGCCGGCCACAAGAAGGCCGGCAACGGCAACGACCCGAAGATCATCGCGGAATCCCAGCAGTACCTGCGGGACTTCACCAGGATCGCCGCCGGGGAGAGCACCGCGGCCGGCATCGTCGCCCGGATGACCGAGCTCTATCCCGACTGGGAGAACCTCCGCACCCTCTGGCACTCCGCGCGAACAGCCATCGCGCGGCCGGGAAGCTAGACAGCGCCGAGACCGGTTAGCGTCGGGCCGGGCGGCCTCAGCCGGGCAGGCTTGCCCGCAGCTGTTCGTATGTCGGCGCCAGCCGCCGCAGCAGCCGTGCCACGGTGGCACGGTCGCCAGTAACGAGCGGGTGTTGCAAGGCGCCGACGAGCTGTGCTTGCTCGTCGGCGATGCCGGCGGCCTCGTCCTCGCCGATGAGCGCGAGGCAGGCAGCCGCGTCGGCCAGGCGGCGGGCGCCGACGCGGATCGCGAAGTAGCACAGGTGATCCCGCTGCCACGGTTCCAGACCGGCTTCGACCAGTTCGGCGAGCCGTTCGAGGGCCGCCGCGCCACCGAGTGAGCCGGGCGGCACCGGCAGCTCCAGGTCCCCGGCGAGCCATCGCGCCGCCATCGGCAGGGCCCGGCGCAGCGCGGTGGCCGCGTCGACGTCGCTGACCCGCTGAAAGGCGGCCCGGGCTGTGAACGGCCCGGTGGCGTAGCCGATCGAATCAGCCCGCCAGGCGGCAATGAAATCGCCCACCGGCAAGGTCGCGTAGGGGTGACCGTGGGGGTCGTGGAAGCGCACGAGGCCTTTCTCGACACCGGTGACCACCACGTAGTGGTCGGACCCGATGGCGGTTCCGGAGCTGGGGTGATGGAGAAGCAGCCCGAACTCGAGCGGGCCGGCCAGAAGCGGACGGCCCGCGCTGGCCTCGCGCAGCCGCGCTGCGGCGTCGGCAGCCGGCCCGGCCGCGCCATGCCGGCAGGTCCACCCCAGCAGGTCGATCGCGGCGTCGAGCCCGATACCGGGATCCCACCCGAGCGGGTTGAAGAACGGTGAGACCCCGCCGATGAGCTCCGCGCCAAACGGGGACCCCGTCAGCACCTCGATCACCGCCGGCTCGGGCGCCATCGAACCCAGCACCATGGCCAGGCTGTTGGCATAGCAGTACGGCCCGGAGCCGATATAACGCACTGTCACACGGGACATCGTGACGTGAATGCGCGGACAATTTCAACATCCTGATCCCCCGGCGGTCAGATGGGAGCCCCTGACCGGGCCTAGCCGGGGCTCGTCGGCTGCGGTTAAAGATCCGTCAGCTGACCGATGTCTCTCACTGCAACTTGCAGCACTATTTTTCCTGCAACCGGCACCGGGCAGCTCAGTGTGTGGCCCGGATCGTCGCCGGGAGCAGCCGCGCAGATTGGCCTGCGTTCTCCCGGAGCAGCTCGAACTGGCGCTCACGAACCCGACGCCCGTGATGGCGCCGAACGTCCCGCCCGCTGCGCCTGGGATGTCCTTATCGACCTGAGGGAGGAACCGCCGATGGCACGTAGGTTCACGCGGGCAGTCCGGGCCGCGGAGATACTTGGCGCTGTTGCGGCCGTCGCAGTCCTGGCGATCCTGTTCGTACCCTGGCGTACCAGCGGGAACGCCGCCCCGCCCGCCATCGAGCAGCCGACCCTGAATGTCGCGGTGGTGCCCGCCGCCGATTCTGCCGGTTTCTTCGTTGCCCTGCACGAGGGCCTGTTCGCGGCGCGCGGCCTGCGCGTCACCTTCGTCCCGGCCGTCAGCTCCGCGACGGTCATCAACGCCCAGGCGCTTGACGAGCCACGCGAGCGGATCGACATCTCCTGCGGCAACTACGTCAGCTACATCCAGGCGCAGGAAAACTACCGCCGGGGCAAGCGGCCTTCCTCGCCCAGCGACGCCATGGTCTCTGCCGACCTGGACATTTTCGCCGAAGGCTCGGTGATGAAACCGGGAGCCCAGGGCCTGTACGTGATGCCAGGCTCGCGCATCCGGACGCTGGCCGACCTGGAGGGCAAGGTCATCGGCGTCAACGCGCCGGGGAACATCCTCTACCTGCTGACCGCCTCCGCGCTGGCCGATCACGGGCTGAAGGTGTCCGGCGCGCGTTTCGCGTATTACCCGCTGCCTGAGATGGCCGCGATGCTCAAGGCCGGGAAGATCGCGGCAGCGGTGCTCCCCGAGCCGTTCGCCAGCCAGGCTGCGCTGTCGATGGGCGTCACGGAACTCGCCGACCTGGACCAGGGCGCGACCTCCGCCTTCCCGGTCCAGGGCTGCGCTGTCACCAGGCAGTGGGGTGAGCTGCACCCGGCGACGCTCGCGGCGTTCCGCGCCGCGTTCGAGCAGGGCCAGCAGATCGCGGACACGAACCGGTCCGCCGTGGAGCAGGCTATGGAGGCGCTCCCGTCGCCGCTCGGCCTGACCAAGGTGCAGGCCGCGGTCATGGCGCTCGATTCCTACCCCGTCGGAGCGGTCGACGTGACCCGGCTGCAGCGGGTGGCTGACGTCATGCACCAGTTCTTGGTCTTCCCGCCGTTCAGCGTCCGGCAGATGACCGGCGGCTGACCTCGATGCCGTGCGAACGGCTAGAGCTACGGTCGCGGATGGCCGGCACCAGCGCGGCCAGCATCAGCATCCCGGTGAGAGCGAAGGCCGCTGGATAGCCGGTACGCGCGACGAACACGCCGAACACGGCCGGACCGGCCCCGTACCCGGCGTCAAGGAGGACATCAGCACGAGCGCAAGGCGGCCGTTGATAAGCCGTGCGCGCGGTGCGGGACGGTCGGACTGCTTGCTATGGTCCGGTTCGGGCCGGAGCGGCCTGGCCCATTACCAGGACGACCAGGCGGTGTCCGCGCGACAGGGTGCAGATGGCTAAGCCGCGGAAAATCGGGCCGCTACATGCCAGGCTGGTGCGATCGGGTAACCGGCAGCTCGAATGCAGCGGAGCGCCGACCAGGGACGTGAGGTTGTGGGCAAACACCGGCGGCGCAAGACGGCTCGCTGGATCCAGCTGAGGCTGCGGGCCGCGGGAGCGCTGCTGCTCGCCGTGTCCGCCGGCATTCACCTGTACCTGTACCTGACCGGATACGGCTCGATCCCCACGATCGGCTGGCTGTTCCTGGTGCAGGTCATCGTCGCATCCGTGCTGACAGCAGCAGCGCTGGTGACCCACAGCCGGCTGGCGGCGGCCGCAAGTGCGGTGTTCGCACTGTCCACGCTCGGCGCCTACCTGCTGGCGGTGTGGATCGGGCTGTTCGGGTTCAAAGAGGTCCGAACGAGAGCGGGGATCGCCGCTGGACTGATCGAGGTCGCCGCCTTTGCGTTGCTGGCCCTGGCCGCGATCGCCGCTGATCCCGTGCCTCAGGCCGATGGGCCGGTCAGTCCCGGCTCCCGGATGCTGGTGCGGCTGCAGGCAGCCATGTCGATGGTGGTCGGTACGGTCGGCGCCGTCTCGGTGGCCGCCTTGGTCCTGCTCGGTTTCGCGTTGGCGAACGTGAGCGGGCCGCCCGCGGCAGTGCCCGGCGCCGGGGTTACCTTGAAGACCGCGCAGGTCAATGGCGTTACCGTGCTCACCAACGCTGGCGGCCTCACGCTGTACTGGTTCGCTCCCGATACCCCGGCGACTTCCAAATGCGCGGGGGCGTGTGTTGCTTACTGGCCGCCGGTGACCGGTAATCCCAAAGCCAAGCCGGGCATCACGGGCAAGCTCGGTGTCATCAAAAGGCCCGGCGGCGGTCTGCAGGCGACCTATGACGGCCATCCTCTCTACACCTATGTCGGCGATAGCGGACCGGGCCAGGCGCGCGGCAACCACATCGACCTCAACGGCGGCCTTTGGTACGAGGTCCGCGTGCCGGGGTGATGCCCCGCGGCCAGAGTTACCGTCAGGCGCTAACCGACGCCCGTTCGGGATAACGAACGGCTGCAGCCACGGCGGTGCACGGCCCTGTTCACCTGATCGCAGTCCCGCCAAGATCGTGGCCGCCCGGCTCGTCTTCGCCGGTTCCGGTCTAGCCGCTGTGGACGGTCGTCACCGGGTGGTCTCGGCGCTCAGTCCGAGCCGAGGCCGCGCCGGCCGGTGTCGTTGAGGTCGTGGAGCTGGAAGCGGTTCGTCCAGGTTCGTTCGTAGTGCTCGGCGGGAAAGTCGGCCTGAGGCACGCCGGCGCCCGGCTCGAAGCGCTCAGCCGCCTCCGCTCAGCCATCGTCACCAATGCCCGCGGTTGAGTGGTGCGGACATGACGTTCTTCCCTCCGTGAGCGGTGAACGGGGTTGGTTCGGCGGGGGCGTGCCGACGATGTTGTCGGTGGCGCCGACCATCACCGGGGCCAGGCCCAGGCCGAGCCGCACGAACCAGATGATGGTGTCGTTCGGGCTGGCGGTGGCGCCCAGCCGGGACAGGCCGAACATTGCGACCGCGGCCATGGTCATGCCGGCCACGATCGGCATGCGCGGGCCGATCCGGCTGATCAGCGTGCCGGCGATGGGGGAGCCGATGATGAGCATCGCGGTCATCGGCAGCAGGTGCACGCCGGCCGCGATCGGGCTGAGGCCGTGCACGTTCTCCAGGAAGAAGGTCATGAAGAACATCGCGCCGAACAGGGCGAACATAAGCAGGGTGACCAGCACTACCCCGGCCGACAGCCAGAACCCGCCGCCGCGGCCGCGGCGGTCTCCGCCGATGCCGCCGAGATCGAGGCGGACGCCGCCGAGATCTTGCGGGCGATCACCCGGATCGGCTACCTGATCACCCGGGCCCGGCGCCATGACCTGGTCCGGACCGTGGCCGCGGTGCCGCTGGACCGTGCCGCCGTGATGGTCCTGCAGCAGCTCGCCGAGGCCGGGCCGGTGCGCTCCGGCGAGCTGGCAGCCCTCCTGCATGTGGAGGCACCGCATGTCACCCGGCAGGTGCAGCGGCTGCAGCAGGCCGGCTACGCGGACCGCGTGCCGGACCCGGACGACCGCCGCGCTCAGCTCATCCAGCTGACCCCCTCAGGCAGGGCAGCGTCGGACCGCATCCGCGAGGCTGGCACAAGCGGCATGCAGGCTGCTCTGGCCCACTGGCCTCCGCAGGAGTTGCACCAGCTCGCCACGCTGCTGCACCGCATGGTCGATGACTTCCTCGCCTACTCCGCCGAAGAACCCGGGCCGCCGACGCGCTGACCACCAGCAAGCGGCCCGGAGATGCTGAATTACCGTGTCGTCGGGATGATTGGGCCGGCCCCGGCCTCCGCCGTCTTGCTGGCCGTGCTCGGCCAGGACGTGAGCCTGGTCAATATGGTTGGCGGCATCGGATTGCCCTTTTCCTCCCTGCACCGGGGACTGCCAGATGGTACCTACCGCAACGATGTCCGCCTCACCGGGCCCCACGCTCGAGCCCGAGCCGGCGGCACTGCGGGCGCGCAGCTTGGCCGCCGCGCGCCGCCGGGCCACCGCTCTCCTCGCGGGGGTAACGGTTCTGTTCCTGGCCGTGACCGCGGTCGGCGTCCACGGGACCCTCCTCGGCTACGTGCAGGCCGGCGCCGAGGCCTCCATGGTCGGAGGCGTTGCCGACTGGTTCGCCGTGACGGCCCTCTTCCGCCGTCCGCTGGGCCTGCCGATACCGCATACTGCGCTGATCGTCGAGCGCAAGGACCAGTTCGCCGCCACGCTCGGCCAGTTCGTTCAGGAGAACTTCCTCAACGCCGACGTTCTTGCCGAGCGGATCCGCTCGGCTCGCCTCGTCCCGCGCCTTGCCTCCTGGCTTGCCGACGAGGCCAACGCCGCCCGCTTCGCCGGTCACGCCGCGTATCTGGCGGTCAAGGTGGCCGAGGCTCTCCGCGATGAGGATGTCCAACGCCTGCTCACCGCCGAACTAACCCGGGCGGTGGAGGCCGTCGAGGTGGCGCCGCTGGCTGGGCGGGCCCTGCGGGTCATCATTGCGGGAGGCCACCACGCCGAAGTGTTCAACGCCGTCCTGGCCGGTGTCGACCGCTATCTCGCCGACCACTCCGCGGAGCTTCGTGAGCTCTTCGAGTCCGAATCACCCCGCTGGGTGCCCGACACGGTTTACCGGCGGGTCTTCGACCGCGTGTACGCCCGTCTGCGCCAGCGGCTGGCGGCGATGGCCACCGACCCCGACGACGAGACCCGGCATCAGTTCGAGAAGTGGATCACCGGGCTCCCCGACCGCCTCGAGACATCCCCTGAGCTGCGCGAGCGCGGGGAGCGCCTCAAGCGCGATGTGCTAGGTAGCGCCGGGCTACGGGACTGGTCGTCGTCGCTGTGGCAGAAGGCCAAGGAGGAACTGCGGGACGCCGCTGAGACTTCGAGCCAACTGGAACTTCTCCTAGGGCGCGATCTGCGGTACATCCGCATCAACGGCACCGTGGTGGGGGCGGGCGTGGGGCTGGCCTTGCACGCCATAGTCCTCGCTCTGGCCTGATGGTGGCGCCAGGCGGACCTGGGCCTAGCGCACACAGGATGGTTGGTATTGCCGCCGGGGAAGGTACTCGTGCCATTGCCCGGGGCGTGCGGCCGCCGGCCGTGGTGCAGATCCGTCCAGCCAGCGGGTGATGAGCACCCGGGGTGTCGCGGCGTAACGGCCGGGACCGTGACGATGCGGTGCGCTGGCTTGCCGGGCAGGCGTCCCCCGCAAAGAGGTCCAGGACGTCACCGGGCACGCCGGCCCCGGCAGGTATCAAATCCGTGCCATCGGTCTCCGCATGAATGTGCACCTAGCAGCTGGGTGCGGGGGAGGGGACATGGAAATCACTGAATCTGAGCTGGCCACCCAGTATCAGCGGGCCAGCTCCAGGTGGCCGTTCGTCCATCAGACCGAGCTTGCCCACGGGCTGCCGAGGATGCTGCTGTTCGCGGTCGGCTCCCGGGAGACGAACCTCACCAACGAGGTCGGTGACTTCGGCCACGGCCACGGCGTCTGGCAGCTCGACGACCGGTGGCACACGCCGCCGGGCGGGTTCACCCGCTTCGATGCCAACGTGCCGTTGCAGTGCGCCACCGCTGCGGCCATGCTGCACGGCATGATGACGGTCACCCGCGGGAATGTCCAGCAGGCGGCCGCGATCTACAACTCCGGCCAGCCAGGCGACGCGGGGACGACCCATCACGACTACGGGACCGACGTGCTGGAACGGATGCAAGTCCTGCAGCGGCGGTTCGGCAACGGCAGCTCCGGCCAGCCGAACCTGCCCCCTTGGTTTCACCGGGATCTGGGCCTGACGTCACCCTTCATGAAAGGTAACGACGTGACAGTGGTCCAGAAGAAAACCGGCGCGGACCCTGACGGCGTCTTCGGTCCCGTCACCCAGATGCACGTGGTCAACTTCCAGACCCATCACGGCCTCACTGCCGACGGGATCGTTGGTCAGGAAACCGCGCGTGTCCTGGGTCCCTGACCTGACTGGCCGCCCGCACGGGCAATCCCTACCGCGACCCCTCGGTGCTGTGGGAGCCCGGGAGTGTGGCTTGTCGGAGCACCGGATCCCGCGGCCAGCACCGCCGGACGGTCAAAGTTGTCGGCCCCGAGGATCGATGGACGGCAGGCGCCCGGCCGCCTAATCTCAGGCTGATGATGGTAACGATGCCCGCCACCTCGGCCGGCCAGGACGTGGCCAGGCGGCTGACGGACGACGGCTACGTGGTCGTGACCGGCATGCTGACGCCACCCGGAGTGCAGGCCGCCCGCGCTGACCTGGACCGGCTGCTGCGAACCACCCGGACCGGGCGGAACTCCTTCGAGGGCTTCGACACGCAGCGGATCTACGCCCTGTTCGCCAAGACCCGTGCGTTCGACGCGCTCGCCACCGACCCGCTGCTGCTCGGCGTCCTGGACCAGGTGCTCGGCCATTACCAGCTCAGCGCCCCGGTCGGCATCTGCATCGGGCCTGGCGAGAAGGCGCAGATCCTGCACCGGGACGACGCCATCTACCCGGTGCCCGAGCCGCATCCGCCGCTGGTGGTCAACACCATGTGGCCGCTCGATGAGTTCACCGCGGAGAATGGCGCCACCAGGTTCATCCCCGGCAGCCACCAGTGGGAGCCGGGCCGGCAGCCACGCCCGGACGATCCGGTGCAGACGGCCGTGATGTCACCCGGATCGGCCCTGTTCTACCTCGGCAGCCTCTGGCACGGAGGCGGCGCGAACCACACCACCGGGCCGCGACTCGGCGTGATCCTGGAGTACGCGGCCGGCTGGCTGCGACAGCAGGAGAACCACTGCCTGGCCGTGCCCCGTGACATCGTCCGTGAGCTGCCGGAACGGCTGCAGGAACTGCTCGGCTACAACATCTACCCGCCGTTCGTGGGGTACGTTGACGGCAGGCACCCGCGCGGGGTGCTGTCGGCAGGTTCCTAGCCGCCGGGTGCCGATCCGGCCGCTATCGCTGACCGGCCGGCCGGGGCGGCCCTGCATCCGCGGCGGTGCCCGGCGCCACGCACCGCCTGGGCGGTAATCCGTAGCTGGTCGCGCCGCCGTCAAGAGCCGGTGGCTTCCGCCGGCAGTGTCACGATCCGGCCCACATCGGCGTGGCATCCGGCGGCAGCGGCACGGCGAACGCGTTCAGCAGGAACGAGATCAGCGTGTAGTACCCGCACAGCGACACCAGCTCCACCATCCCGGCGTCGCCGAGGAAGCGGTGCGCGGCATCGTAGCTCGCCTGGTCCAGGCGTCCAGAGTGACTGAGCTGGCGGGCCACCGCGTAGACGGCCCGTTCGTCGTCCGCTTCGAACAGCGGGTCCTCGCCGCGCCCGATCGCGTCCACCACCGCGTCGGCGACGCCGTGCTCGCGCGCCATAGCCGCGTGCGCCCACCACTCGAACTCCGCCTGCCACCGCGCGCCGATCGTGATGATGGCGATCTCAGACAGCCGCCGCTCGATCGACGTGCCGAACCTGAGCGCCGCACCGAGCGAGGACAGCCGCCGCCCCGCGCCAGGCGCCGTGACGAACGCGTTGAACGGCCCGGCCAGGCCGCCGTCGGCGGTCACGACCTCCTCGCCCGGCCATTGACGATGCTGTCCCACAGCTGCTGGCCCTCGGGCCCCAGCTCCTCGCGCCGCACATAGGGAATCCGGGTCATAGCCCGAACAATATCCACTACCAGTAACGGCCTGTGGTCCCAGGACCTCGAGGCCGACGAGATCCTGCTGGGTGTCAGAGCTCATTCCACCGCTGGATGGAATGAGCTGGACGAGGCCGAGTTCCTGGCCGGCCTGAAGGCAATTCATCCCGCTTGCGCATTCATCGAGAACGTGGGTTATGCCGCGGCCGTTGACGGATACCGGCTTACGGTGAACGGCCCGGGCGTCAGCGGTCGTCGTGCGGAGGGAATGTGCGTTCCTCGTGGTCGAGTTCGCGCTCGAGGATACGCAGGCTGGAGTCAGGCAGGATGCCAGCGTCGCGCCAGCGCAGCAGTTCCTCGCGCTGCGCGTCGATGACAGCCCGGCGAGCTCGCAGCGCGGCCTCGATTCCCGGCGAGCTCAGCGATACTGCGTCCTCTGCGTCTTCTGCGGTCTCGACAGGGTCGAGCAGATGATGGTAGCGCCGTGCCTGGTGGTCAAGGCTGTCCCGCAGCGCGGCCAGTGCGGGATCGGGGATGTCGCCGTCAGCGGCGATCTGGTCCAGGCGGGACAGGGCCGCCTGCACCGAGGCAGCGCGTGCCTCGCTGCGCACCGATGCCGCATCGGCTGGGTCAGCGCGTACGCCCAGTGCTCGCGCGAGTGGCGCGAACGTGATCCCCTGGCCTACCAGGGTTACTACGACGACCAGGTAGGCGCAGAAGACAAGCAGGTCTCGCGCGGGAAAGGGGCTCCCGCTGGAGGTGACCAGAGGCAGGGCGAATATTGCCGCCAGGGTGATGACGCCCCGGGTGCCTGCCCAGCTCAGCACCACGATTTGGCGACCGGTTAGCCGCCGGTCGTTACGTGCCGTGGCTCTACCCAGGCGTGTGTGCAGAGCGCGGGGCAGGGATTGAGTGAGTACCAGCCACAGCGGCCGTAGCAGCAGGACGCCCCCGAGGCTGACCAGCGCAGCGGTGACGACCGTCGAGACGGGATAAGCCCTCAGGCCGCGGACGACGGGCACGATCTGCTGGCCGATCAGGAGGAAGACGAATCCCTGGATGAGGAAGTCAGCCAGGCGCCAGACGGCGGTGGCTTGCAGTCGGCTGGCACCAGAGGTGAAACGAGGCGTGTCGTGGCCGATCATCAGCCCGGCCACTGCGACAGCCAGCACGCCGGAGACATGCAGCTCTTCCCCCAGTAGATAGGCGGCGAAGGGCGTGGCCAGCGAGACGCAGTTGACCAGAATCGGATCGCGGATGACAGACCGGAGCACGCGCACCGCGATGGCGACGACGATGCCGGCCAGCAAGCCGCCGGCAGCGGCGAGCACGAAGCGGAGCACAGCCGCGCCAAGGGAGAAACCACCGCTCGTCGCCGCGGTGACCGCCACGGTCAGGGCCGTCAGAGCCGTGGCGTCGTTGAGGAGTCCTTCTCCCTCGATGATGGTGATAAGAGTGGGCGGCAGGCCAACTCGGCCGCCGACTGCCAGCGCGGCCACCGGATCGGTTGGAGAAATTGCGGCGCCGAGTGCGATACCGGCAGCCAAGCCGACCCCCGGCACGAACAGGTCCATGCCCACGCCAACGACCATGGCGGTGGCCAGCACCAGCCCGATGGACAAGCTGATGACTGCCCGCAGAGTCTTCCTGATGGCTAGCAAGGATGAGTTAAGCGCCGCCCTGTAGATCAGCGGCGGAATAACGAATGTGAGAATCACGTGCGGATCGAGCTTAAGGTTCGGACCTGGGAGAACGGCATAGATCAGCCCAGCGACGGTGAGGAGTGCGGCCGTCGGCAGGCCGGTCTTGTCCGCCACGAATTGGAGCACGACGATGACGGCGACGGTGGCGAGAATGAACGCCAGTAGCTCCAGCATGGGACATTCAGGCCATTCAGCAGCGTGATGCCGGGGCAGGGGTGATCACCCGGCCGCCACGCGACGCGGCCGTGGCTGCGGAGGTCAGTTGATATCGAACTCGTTACCCTCCGGATCTGTCATCGCGACCGCATAGTGGTCGAGCCCTTCTTGGTACAAGATGCCGGCAATGGTGGCGCCCAGGCCGGCCAGCCGGCTGGCCTCAGCGTCGACTCGCTGCCTGCGGGTCTGGATCGGGACCGTCCGGCCGCCGCTGGCGTGGATGTCGAGGTGCAGGCGGTTCTTGACGGCCTTGGTCTCGGGGACTACCTGGAACCAGATGCGCGGCCCGTGGCCCTGCGGGTCGAAGATTCTGTCCGCCCCGACGCCTAGGTCCTCCTCGGGCACCCCGAGGTCGCGGTAGTAATCGTCCCAGGTAGGAAAACCAGCCGGGGGCGGCTCAAGCTCATAGCCCAGCGCGGCAGCCCAGAAGCGGGCAAGCCGGTCCGGGTCGGCGCAGTCGATCACTAGCTGGAAGCGGACAGGCATCGGTTTCCTTCCAGGCCGCACGGGCAGGCTCCGCCAGCTTGCCAGATAACGTGCAGCGCTGCCCCGGCAAGCCAGCATCATCCGGAACCGCCATGCGGCTAGGTGCCCGCGGGGGCGCGGTGGTGGTGCCCGGCCGATCCCGGGCGTCGACCTGTGCGCGGCGCAGCCACGTGCGCACCGTCTCCGGCGACCCGATGCCCAGGCGGGCTGCCACTGCCTTGATCGCCGCGTACTCGTTGGGCTCCTGCCCGGTTGACGCTCACGTGCTGGGTGCCGGGGAGGCGGACGGGCAGCGTGTGTTCACCGCGGCCAGGAGGTTCTGCGCCGCCGTGTTGACATCGCCGAGGGCGGCCACCGCGCCTGACACCGTGCTGGTACTGGGCTTAGCGGCCAGGTTGCTGGCCGCCGCCTTGAGTTTGGCCAGCGCCGAATTCAGCGAGCTGGTCTGGGTTTGCCATTGGCCGCGTGCATCGTTCCCGAAGGCCGTCAGGGCTGCCTGGATGTCGTGGAGGTCAGTCGTGATCTCCTCCACCGTGCCCGGCCCTACATTGAGGTGCCTGAGCTTATCCAGCGAGGCGCGCAGGGCAGCGGCATCGGCGCACAGAGCCGAATTCGGCGGTGAGGCTGTCGTGGACGATGAGGCTGCGCCGGAGGGCGTGCTACCTGACGAGGCGCCACCGCCAGACCCGCATCCGGCCACCAGCAGCGCGAGGCCACACGCGATCATGACAAGCTTCCACCGGGCGGACCTGGTCCCGATTCCTGGTTTCATGTCTGACAGGCTCCCTCTCTGACAGGCTCCCCGCGATGAGATATCCGCGCCTCATCCTCAGCGGGTTATTTCCGGCGGCCGGGTCGGTCGCCTGTCCTCCCTCCCGATGCGAGACGCCGGCTGGAAGCCAGGCCGAGCCCCCGTCCCGTGACGTTCGGGACCGCCAGGGCTGCGTGCTGCACGGCCCTGGCGGTCACGGGCGCACAGCGGCGCAGATGGCCCGCAAGGCGGCCGGCCAGTCGTGTTGCGGGTCGGACACCATGAGCTTGGGAAACGGGTACCGGCGGTACAGCCGGCTCACCACCGGCTCCCAGGCCTGGTACAGCTGGACGACGGCATCCATGCCGCGCAGGTTCCGGCGGCGGGCCCACGGGCTGTTCTCCACGAAGGCGAGGTTCCGCGAGGACCACGGTTCCCCGCGGGTGCGGTGGGTGCGGGCGATCGCGGCCGCGATGTCGGTCGGCCGCAGGTAGACCAGGAACGGCTCGGCGGGTGCCGCCTGCCGTTGAATCTCGGTGCAGATCCCCGTCACCGTGGCCACGGGGACGCCGTCGATGAAGGCCGGCATGACGGAGTTCTGCAGGAAGATGCTCTCCAGGATGATTGCCGGCCCGCCGCGCAGGCAGCGCTCGGCCAGCCAGCGCCACTGGCTGACCGAGTACACATCGGGGCCGCCAGGCGCCGGGGTAGCCCGTAGCTCGTCCACCCTCCTGGTCCGGATGGGATGATCCGCGGCGCCCTCACCGAAGGCCCGCACGTCTTCGCCGCGGCGCGACAGCCAGTCCTCGAGGCGTTCGGCCGTGGTGGTCTTGCCCGAACCGATCATCCCCTCGATCAGGATCAGCCGCGGGGCGGCCAAGGCTTATGCCGCGGTGGGCGGGGCGGGGAAGCCGCCGCACCGGGTCTCGAAGGCGTGCGTCACACGCAGGCAGGCGGCGGCGATGTAGGTCTCGCGCGGCCCGGGGGCGCGGCGGCTCTTCTTCACCTCGTACCACAGCGGGTCAGTGACGCCTTCCCGGGCCAGGATCTCCCGCAGCGCGGGCAATCCGCCGCCGATGCAGAGTGCATACCCATCTCTACCTCGGCAGCAGCCGGGCAAACGCCACGGACCGCAGGCCCGCGGCTATTCCACCCGGATCCAGCCGAGCAGGTCCTCCCGGCTGACCGTGTCCAGCAGGGCCGCGGCCGCCTACAGTGACTGGCGCATTGACGGAGCCGTTTTGTGGAATGTGTACGCCGACCTCAAGGACGCTCACTACCCGCGTTATCGCGCGAGTCTTGTCGCCGTCACTCGCCGGCTACTGGAGCCCGGCGCGGACAGATGTGATGCGCTGGGTGTTGAAGCCGAGCCAGTGCATCCGGCCCACGTAGCGCGCGTGCTCAACCTTGAGGCAGCGGTCCATGATCACGGTCACGCCGCCGTCCTCGGCGATCCGCGCGCCGTCGGCATTGATCACACCGAACTGGCACCAGAGGGCGCCGGCATGGATCGCCGCAGCGTCCCGCGCGATCTCCGGCAGTGCATCCGGCGCGCGGAAGACGTTCACCACGTCCACCGGCTCGGGTATGTCCAGCAGGCTCGCGTAGCACTTCTGTCCGAGGATCTCCGTTTCACGGGGATTCACCGGGATCACGCGGTAACCGTGCCGCTTGAGGTAGTAGCCGACGAAGTAGCTGGCCCGCAGCTCGTTGCCCGACAGGCCCACGATCGCGATCGTCCTGGCGGAGTGGAGCACGCGCTGGATCGTCAACGGGTCCTGGTACCGCGCGAGATCGAAGTCGCTCATGATGTCGCCGCTCCTTCCTTGCCCGCGGTTTCCTTTCCCGCTGTCGCGGCGACGAGCGCGAATCCCTGCTCCAGATCCCAGATCAGGTCCTGGACGGACTCGGTGCCGACCGACAGCCGCACCGTCCCCGGCCCGACGCCGGCCGCCCGCAGCTCGTCGTCGCCCAGCTGGCGATGCGTCGTGCTGGCGGGATGGATGATCAGGCTCTTCGCATCGCCGACGTTCGCCAGGTGAGACCAGAGCGTCACGCCCCGGATGAGGTCCTGCCCGCCGTCCCGGCCGCCGGCGCAGTCGAACGAGAACACCGCGCCGGCACCGCGCGGCAGGTATTTCTCCACCAGCGGCCGGAACCTGCTCGAAGGCAGGCCGGGGTAGGTCACGTTCGACACCAGTTCATGGGATTCGAGGAACGACGCGACCGCCACCGCGTTATCGACGTGGCGTTCCATCCGCAGCGACAGCGTCTCAAGCCCCTGCAGGAACAGGAAGGCGCTGAACGGCGAGAGCGCCGCGCCCAGGTCGCGCAGGGTTTCGGCCCGCAGCTTCATCAGGTAGCCGTACGTCCCGAACGTCTCGTGGAACTGCAGGCCGTGGTAGGCCGGCGACGGATCCGCGACCACGGGAAACCGGCCGTTGGACCAGTTGAACGTGCCAGCCTCGACGACGACCCCGCCGATGCTCGTGCCGTGGCCGCCGATGAACTTGGTCGCCGAGTGGATCACGATGTCGGCGCCCCATTCGATCGGGCGGCACAGGTATGGCGTCGCGAACGTGTTGTCCACGATGAGCGGCAGCTCGCGGGAGTGCGCGATGGCCGCCACGGTCCCGATGTCCAGCACGTTTCCGGCCGGGTTGCCGATCGTCTCACCGAAGAACGCCTTCGTGTTCTCACGGACCGCTTTCCGCCACGCGTCCGGGTCGTCGGGATCGACCCACGTCAGCTCCACGTTCATCTTGCGCAGCAGGTGCTTGAACTGGTTCACCGTCCCGCCGTAGAGCGCCGAGGACACCACGACGTGGTCCCCCGGCTGCAGCAGCGTGAAGAGCGCGGCGGCCTGCGCGGCGATCCCGCTGGCGAACGCCACCGCGCCCGCGCCGCCCTCGAGGTTCGCCACCCGCTCCTCGAACACCGCGACGGTCGGGTTCATGATGCGCGAGTAGGTGTTCCCGAACTCCTGCAGGTTGAAGTACGCCGCCGCCGATTCCGGGTCCTCGAACACGTAGCTGGTCGTGGCGAAGATCGGCACCGCACGTGCGCCCGTGTTCGGGTCGGGCCGCTGCCCGGCGTGCAGCTGCCGTGTCTCGAACCCGAACGCCCGGTCTTCCTCGACACGAGAGGGCTTATCGGTCACGAAGACCCCTTTCTTGAGGTCACGCGTCAGCCGAGCCCTGGAGCCAGGAACCGGCGGATGATGGGTGTCTGCCGCGCTTCCTCGAGCAGGAAGCAGTCGTGACCGTACGGCGCCTCGATCACATGCGACTCGACCGGCTTGCCGAGAGCGCGAAGCGCGTCGGTGATTTCCCTCGACGCGGATGGCGGGTACAGCCAGTCGGAACTGAATGCGATCAGCAGCGTCCGCGCCGAAACGCCCTCAAGCGCCCGCGCGAGCGATCCGCTGCCGTACTGCCGCACGAGATCGAAATACGTCAGCGCGCGCGACATGGAGAGGTAGGTGTTGGCGTCGAAGCGCCTGACGAACGAGTCGGCCTGATGGCGCAGGTAACTTTCGACCTCGAACTCCGGGTCGGCGATCGTGTAGCGGATGTCGTCGGCGAACTGCAGCCGCCGGCCGAACTTGTCGCTCAGTGCTAGGGCGGACAGGTACGTGACGTGGCCGACCATCCGCGCCACGCCCATGCCGGCCTCGGGTGCGCGGCCCGTGCCGTAGTAGCGGCCGCCTTGCCAGGCCGGGTCCCGCATGATCGCCTCACGTGCGATAGCGTTCCAGGCCACGCCCTGCGGGTGCAGGGCGTGCGTGCTGGCGATCGCCACGACGGCCTCGACCTGGTCAGGGAACAGGATCGCCCACTCGAACGCCTGCATCCCGCCCAGGGAGCCGCCGGCAACTGCCGCGAGCCGCTCGATACCGAGTGCGTCCAGGAACACCCGTTCGGTCCGTACCATGTCCGCGACAGTGATCACCGGGAAGTCCGGCCCGTACGGCCTGCCTGTCGCCGGATCGGTCGACGACGGCCCTGTTGTCCCGCGGCAGCCGCCGAGCAAGTTCGTGGAGACGACGAAGAAACGGTCGGTGTCGAACGCCTTGCCGGGACCGATCATCCCGTCCCACCAGCCCAGCCCCTTCCCGGCCGCGCCGTCGCGATCGGTGGCCCCGAACCCGTCGCGCGTACTCTCTTCGGGCGGTGCCTTCGCCAAGCCCGCCGCATGGGCGTCGCCGCTGAGCGCATGGCACACCAGGATGACGTTGTTGCGCCGGGGCGAGAGGGTGCCGTAGGTCTCGTACGCGACGCGAACCGGGTACAGTTCCCGGCCGCAGTCGAGCCGCACCGACTCCGGCAGGTCCAGGTACTGCGTGTCAACCGTGCCGACCGAGCCGGCCGCGAGCGCCGAGGCTGGCTCTGCCATGGGGGCCATCTTAGCTGGTCCCGGCCGGCATATTAGCAAGCATCTCCATCGGAAATATAGGCAGGTGAGCGAGAGGGCGCACCGATGGCCACGATCAACGCCGGCACCCGCGAGGAGATGACCGAGCCACTGTCAGCCAGAGGGTAAACTTTGCTGTCGCCCGGTAGCCCGTACCCCCCCACGGGTGCCCGGCTGGAGGCCCGGCCTGGATCCAGGCCGGGCCTCCTTGCTCAGCGCGTTCGCTGTGTCATCCCGTTGTGGCCGTGCCGTGGGTGCGGTTCATCGCGGTGTTCTGCGGGAAGCGCCCAAAGCCAGCCGCGGCGCTAGCTGGCCGGCGCTGAGGGGGCGATGCCCGCCGCGGCAGCGATCCTCGCCGCCTCCGCCTCCGGGTCGCCGCCCTCGGGCACACAGATGACGAGGCGGCCGAAACGTCCCGACGCCACGTCCACCCGGACCGCCGGTCGATCGCGGTGCAGGATGCAGAAATCGTAGCCATCACCGTGTCGGCGGGTGCCCAGCACAGCGTGCCCGACAAAGCTGATCCCCGCCATCCGCCACCCCCGCAGCCCCAGCCACGGCTTAGGATCGGGCGCCACACAGACGATACTGGAGAGGCGGACCCGGATGTCACCGTGGAAACCCCAGATCTTCTCGCCCAGGGTGAGATGGACTACCAGGTCCTCGTCGTCGACTCTCAGCTCGGCCATTGGGTCGAGGATACGCGTGTCGGCCGGGCGCAGTACCAGCTCGCCGCCGTGGCGGCAGCCGGTCTTGGCTATTTTCCCAGCGGTCCGCGCTCCCCGGGCCTATGCTGAGAAAACGCGCTGGCTCTCAGCAAGTTTGGGGGGATGCCATGCCGGATGACAATGCCCATGCGGCTGACGACACGCGCAAGCTGCGGGCCAGGTTCCCCCGGTGGGGAATTCTGTTCGATCCCGTGGAAAGCGTGTGGGTGGCGGTCCGCGGCAAGCGAACGCTTGTCGCGGCCAGCAGCCCCGAGAAGCTGACCGAGCAAGTGGAGGCAGCGGCCCGGGGCGAGGTCGGCCCGGATGAGGGCGACAAGACCCAGACGTGGCGTGCCCTCCGCAAGCACCGGCGGGGCTAGCGGCCTCCACGCCGTTGCCGTCAGCCGACCGGATTCGCCGCGCCTTCAGGTGTCGTAAGGCGCGGCGGTACTTGCGTGAGACATGCGGAGCCTGAGCCATGCGGCCAGCAGCGCCAGCGGCACCACCAGTCCGCCGATGCCGTAGATGGCGAATGCGGCGAAGCCATCCTGGTGCCTGACCAGCCACCCGAAATTCTGGCCGAAGAAACCGGTGACGAAGGTCAGCGGCAAGAAGACCGTGGCCAGGATGGTGAGCTGCTCGACGGTGGAGTTCTGCCGGACGCTGATCTTGTTCTGCTCGACCGAGATCACGGCCATGTTGGCCTCTAGTATCGTGCCGAGCAGGTCGCGCTGGGCCGAGACCTCCTCGTTGACCAGCAGCAGGTGGTCCTGGACATCACGAACGTACGGGTGCAGCTGCGGGGCTTCAGTGGCACGCTCGATGGTGGTGACCACGGCGAGCAGCGGGTGGACGGCGCGGTAGAAGTCGGTGGCCTCGCGGCGCAGCGAGTAGATCCGCTCGGTCGGCGCGGCGGCGCCGGAGAACACGGTGGCCTCGATCTGGTCGATGTCATGCTCGAGCCCGGCGACGACGGGCGCGTAACTGTCCACCACCTGATCCAGGACCGCCCAGAGTACCGATGCGCTGCCCGCGGCGAGCAGTTCCGGCCGATGCTCCAGCCGCTGCCTGGCGCCGCGCAGCTCGCTGGCCACGCCTTGCCGCACCGTGATCACGAAGGTCGGCGCGAGGAAGATGCTGATCTCGCCGAACTCGACTTCCTCGGCGGCGTCGTCGTAGCGCGCGGTACGCAGGATGACCAGCTGCACGTCCTGGTCGTAGCTCTCGATTTTCGGCCGCATGTGGAAGTTCTGCGCGTCCTCGACCGCCAGTTCATGCAGGCCGAAGGTATCGCGGACCTGGGATAGCTCCTCTTCCCCGGGCTCGAACAATCCCAGCCAGACGAAGCCGCCCTGCCCGCACCGGGTCACCGCCTCCTGCAGCGGCACCGCGCCTTCGTCGCGCCTGCGGCCGTCCTGATAATGAGCACAGTCAACGATCATGTCCGGGGACCTCCTTGTCGGCAGCCGGGACAGGTATCCGCTACACAGCATGGCGGAATCCGGCGAGAAGACGAAGACCGCGGGCATCGATACTCGCGAACCCCTGGCCGGCCTGGTCATCGATACCGGGCCGGCTGATCGTCTACCATCCGGTACATGTGCTCCGCGGTCAGGATTACCGGGGGCGAGGCCCTGGTCAGGTCGCTTGAAGTCAACGGCGTACGGCGGGTGTTCGGCATTCCGGGCGTGCAGCTCGACCATGCGGCAGACGCGCTGTATCACGCCCGCGATGACATCGCGTTTATCTGTGCCCGCAATGAGCAGGCGGTCTCCTATATGGCAGACGGCTGCGCCCGGTCCACCGGCCAGGTCGGCGTCTCGATGGTCGTGCCCGGGCCCGGGATGCTCAACGGGCTGGCCGGGCTGGCTACGGCGTATGCGTGCTCCTCGCCGGTGCTCTACATCGCTGGCCAGGTCGACTCCGCCGCCATCGGCAGGGGCCTGGGCGCATTGCATGAGATCCCTGGCCAGTCGGGAATCTTGCGCACGCTGACCAAATGGAGCGGGCTTGCGCTGCGGCCAGAGGAGATCCCCGGGCTCGTGCACCGGGCCTTTGCCGAGCTGCGCTCCGGACGGCCGCGGCCGGTCGGGCTGGAGATCCCGCCAGATGTGCTGGCTGCCAGCGCCGGCATGGATATTCCCGGGCCGGCCGGGTATGCCCCGGCAGTTCCTGATGCCGGGCTGCTGGGCCGGGCCGCCGCGATGCTGGGCCGCGCCCGCCGCCCGGTGATCTTCGTGGGCGGCGGCGTGCTTGCCGCCGACGGCGCCGGGGCCTTGCAGGAGCTGGCTAACGTGCTGCGGGCGCCGGTGGTGATGAGCGAGAACGGCCGTGGCGCGATCTCGGCCCGGCATCGGCTTGCCTTCGACGCGCTGGCGTTCCGCCGGCTGCGGGAGGATGCCGACTTGGTGCTGGCGGTCGGCACCAGATTCGTGACGGCGTCCGGCAGCCAGATCCCCGTCGGTTCAGCCAGGCTGATCCTGGTCAACGCGGACGCTGCGGACCTCGGCCCGCCACGCGCGCCGCACCTCGCGGTGCACGGGGATGCCCGGCTGGCCCTGCAGGCGCTGGCCGCCGACGTGCGCGGCGTCTGCTGCGAGTGGCGGGCCGGCGAGCTGGCGTCGGTCCGTTTCCTGGTGCGAGGAGCAGTACGCCGACATCAGCCCGCAACGGGCCTACCTGACGGCGATCCGCGAGGCGCTGCCCGACGACGGTGTGCTGGTCAGCGATCTGACCCAGATCGGCTACGCCGCGAACGCCTGCTTTCCTGTGTACGCGCCGCGGACCTACCTGACGCCCGGGTATCAGGGCACTCTCGGCTACGGATTCGCCACGGCGCTTGGCGCTAAGGCCGGGAATCCCGGCCGGGCGGTGGTCTCGGTGACCGGCGATGGCGGCTTCAGCTGGACTCTCCCGGAGCTGTCGACGGCGCGGAAGTACCGGCTGGCTACCGTGACCGTGGTCTTTAATGACGGCTATTTCGGCAACGTCCGGCGGATTCAGCGGGACCGTTTCGGTGCCCGCTACCTGGCCAGCGACCTGGTCAACCCGGACTACGTCAAGCTGGCCGCCGCCTTCGGGGTGGCTGGCGTCCGCGCCGAAGGCCCGGCGGAGCTCGCCGAGGTGCTGAAGCAGGCGATCGCTGCCGACGAGCCGGTCCTCATTGACGCGCCGGTCGGGGAGTTCCCGACGCCGTGGCACCTGATCCGCGAGGGCGTCCCGCGGCCGCCGGGGCTCCCGAGGGGCGTGGTCCCGGCAGCAAGGCCCGGCTTCGGCCATGAAGGTCCAGGCGACGCCGGTCGTCGGGTTAGCGGCGGTCCAGGAACAGCCCCCAGACGGGCCGCTCCGCCGTCGGCAGACCCGCCGCCGGCCGGCTGACGCCGGCCCCGGATGACAGGAGGCCCGTGACACGCCCCGATCCGCATTCTTTCCGCGATGACACGCAGCCCGTGGTCGAGCACCTCAGCTGGGACGTCCGGGCCGATTTCGGCACCCGTACCCTGGATGCGGTGGCTACGCCCCGGCGGGGCGGGGAGCCGCGCGGCTGGCCCGCTCGACCTGGACACCCGCGACCTGATCATCGCCTCGGTGACCGCCGACGGTGCGGACACGGCCTTCGAGCTGGGGCCGGCAGACCCGGTCATGGGTTCCAGGCTCAGGATCGCGCTGCCCGCGGCTACCGCTGCAGTCCGGATCTGCTACCGCACCTCCTCGCAGTCCACCGCGCTGCAATGGTGTACCCCGGAGCAGACCGCTGACGGCACCCACCCGTTTGTGTACAGCCAGTGTCAGACCATCCATGCCCGGTCGATGCTGCCGGTCCAGGACACGCCCGCGGTGCGGTTCAGCTACGACGCGACGCTGCAGCTGCCCGCCGGGCTCACTGCTCTGATGTCGGCCTCGTCCGCCGGGTCGGGCCAGGGCGGGTTCCGGTTCGTGCAGCAGCGGGCCATCCCCGCCTACCTGCTGGCGCTGGCGGCCGGGCGGCTGGAAGGACGCGAGATCGGGCCGCGCAGCACGGTCTGGGCCGAGCCCTCGCAACTGGCCGCGGCGGCCTGGGAGTTCGCTGAGGTGGAGCAGATCCTGGCCACCGCGGAGGAGCTACTCGGGCCGTACGCCTGGGACCGGGCCGACCTGCTGGTGCTGCCGCCGAGCTACCCCTACGGCGGGATGGAGAACCCGCAGCTGATCTTCCTCACACCGACGCTGATCGCCGGAGACCGCTCTCTGGTCACCGTGCTTGCCCACGAGATCGCGCACGCCTGGACCGGCAACCTGGTCACGGCCGCGTCACTTGATCATTTCTGGGTCAACGAGGGCTTCACGGTGTTCGCCGAGCGGGAGATCACCGCGCGCATGATCGGCCGGGACCTCACCGAACTGCAGGCCGCGGTCGGCCGGGCTGACCTGGATGCGGACCTGCGCTACCTGGCGGGGCAGCCCGAGCTGACCCGGCTCCGGCTCGACCTGCGCGGGATCGACCCCGACGTCGCCTCCTCTCATGTGGCGCTGGAGAAGGGGTACCTCTTCTTGCGCGCGATCGCCGAGAGCGCCGGCGCCGAGCGCTTCGCGGGCTTCCTTCGCGATTTCCTAGCCGCGTTCAGGTTCTGCTCGGTGACCGGCGAGGAGGTGGTGGCCTTCGCCCGCGAGCGACTGCCCGGCGCCGTCGACTACGACGAGTGGCTGCACGGCACCGGGCTGCCTGCCGGCGCCCCGGCCGTGGCGTCGCCGCTGCTGGACGCGGTGAGCGCGATCGGCCAGGCCGCGCCCGAGCCGGACGTGGCCGCGACCTGGAGCGCCGATGAGTGGCAGGTGTACCTGGCCGGGCTGCAGCCGCCTATCCCGGCCGGGCTGCTCGCCGAGCTGGACAGTCGGCATCACCTGACCGCAAGCGCCAACCCGGAGATCCTCCGGCTGTGGCTGACGGCCGCGCTCCGCTCCGGCTACCTCGCCGCGGTGCCTGCCGCGATGGACCTGCTTGGCCGAGTGGGCCGGCTGAAGTTCCTCAAGCCGCTCTATGACGCACTCGCCCGCAACCCGGATACCTGCGTCCTGGCACAGGAGTGCTTCGAGCGCAACCGCAGCCGGTACCATCCGATTGCGGTCACCGTCATCGGCACCCGCCTGAGCCACGCGCCTTGCGGCAACTAGCCCTGCTGGCCGCCCCGAGTAGGGACGAGTTCGGCTACAGCCAGTCCGGGGAGGTCGCCGAGGAGCTCCTCGCGGTGTAGTGGTACCAGGTCTCCCGGGTTCGGGCTGACCGCTTTCAGGTCGGGAAGGGCCGGGTAAGTCCGGGAAACATGGGATAGTGGCGGACATTCAGTGTGGCGAGCTCCAGTCCCTCGGTAAGCGCGGTCGCGGCAATCAGGTAGTCACCGAGGCCGATCCCGGTACGGGACCGGCGATACTCGCGCATGAGCGTTGCTGCCCGCCAAGCCGCCTGTTCGCCGACTTCGAACCGTTGCATGCTGCCGAGCAGGCGCATGACTTCGCGGCGCTCCGGCGAGCGCATCCCCCCGGCGATCTCGGTCAGGCTTACGACGCTGATGGCCAGAGGCCCGGAGGACTGCCGGGCGTGCACCAGCCAGTCCCGCGCGGCCGTGTTGCCGCGCAGGTGCTCGATCAGCACGTCGCTGTCGACCAGGATCACGCGTCGGCCAGCCGTTCCAGGTAATTCATGCGCTCGTCCCGCACGCGGGCGAACGTGTCCTCCCCGGCCAGGATCCCGAAGGACCCGTCATGCGCGCATCTCGTCGCGTTCCGGGCTCGGCGGCCCGGCGATCAGCTCCTTGAGGTCGGCGAATCCGCCAGGACCACCGCAGTCCTCGGGCGGGCAGACGCCCTCGCCGCCGGTGCACTCCGGGTACACCGTGACCGCATCTGCCGTGTCGGCAGCCTCGACGGCAAGCTCGTGTTCCCAGCCGTCGCCGAGGTCGTACTCGTAACCGGCCAGGTCCCCGGTCTCCACCAGGTCACCGAATCTGACCGGTGAGTTCTGCCTTCCCGGCGGAGGCCTCCAGCATGAGACCAACCCTAAGGGGAAGGGGAGGCGCGCCACGACCCGTTCGGAGCCAAGGCCATGTCTCAGGTACGGTGCCCGCAGTACGACCGCCGCTGGGGACCCCAGATCTCAGCTGGTGAAGAGGTGCACACCGCAGCCGCCTGTGACTGGTTACCGGTAGTCGGGGTTGTCGAAGTCGAAGCGGCATCCGGCGTCCCATTCGGAGCGCTGGTTGCCGTGGGCAGGGATCCCGCCCGCGTCCTTGAGCATCCGGGCCAGGTGCAGCAGGTTCCACGTCATGAACGTGGTGTTGCGGTTGGTGAAATCGTTCTCTGGGCCGCCGGAGCCTGGATCGAGGTATGACGGCCCCGGGCCG
>CAWDBS010000028.1:0-19847 GCA_963800415.1 uncultured Actinomycetes bacterium | reverse complement strand
CCTTGACGAGACTGGCCCGACGCGGACAATGGCGGACCGGGGGCAAACCCGCGTGCACGTGTGAAACTCCGGGTCACCAAATGTGGGTTGTGTGAGCTTTTAGTTTGTGGGTCAGGCCGCCCGGCCCGGCCCGAACGGGACAGCGGCATGGCGCCGGGTTACCTAGCTCGTGGCCCGGCTGCTATCGGGTACTGGGAGATGAACGGGCGGCGTCTGCCCGGACGGTGCCGCGATTGCCTTGCGGATCGGTGGGTGTAAGGACCTGCGCCGACGCGCGCCCCGGCCGGGGCCGTCAGGGCCTTCGGAGGCGGAGCGCGGCGCTGACGCCGGGCCAGCGGCGCCGCGCAGCGGCGCCGCCTTGATCTAAGAACGGCTCAATTCGGCAACGGCGAGGCTCTTGTCGTCGTGCCGCTTAGCGCGGGGAGCTTCTGGCCGTCGGGGTCTTCGCTGGCTTCCCAGGACTGGCAGCGGGCCAGGATGTCCGCGAGGTCCTGGTCGCTGGCGTTGCGGAGGGCTGACCAGTCGGGATCCCGAGGTGGGGCATGGTCTTGTAGGCCCCGTCAGTGGCCAGCACGGCCCACGGCACCGATTCGGCTGGGGACCGGGTGACGAGGGCGTGGTCGGCGGCTGTGGGTCGGTTTCGGCGATCCAGTAGCCGCCTGGCTGGTTGCGTCGCCGGGCCTGTTCCTGTTGCAGCTCGCGGAGAAGTTGCCGGTGCTGCTGGTCGTACCCGTGGCCTTCGGCCAGGCGCCCGCGGTATTGCTCGCGGATGCCGGGGCTGATCCGGCTGAGCCGTTCGTCAGTGATGGCCTGGCCTGCCAGGATGGCCAGGCTGTCACCGAGGACGAGGCAATCGGCGTATCTGGCGCGTCGCAAGATGATCACGGTGCTAGACGGTGACTTCCCGGCCGCAGGTCCAGGTCGCGGGCCGTGGCGGTGATCGCGTCAGCGAGGATGCCGCGCAGGTCCCCTCCGGGCCGGGCGTCCATCCCGCGGGCGATCTGGCGGGCCAGGTGGCCGGCGTAGACGGACGCCGGCACCGGCACGGGGATGAACGCCGACGCCCCGTCGAGCATGATCACGCCATCGCCGGTGGTGATGATCGCGTCGTCTCCCCCGCCGGGCGGGAGCTGCGCCGTGCTGATGTGCACCGCGCTCACCAGGGATACGGGCCAGCGGCCAGCTCGCTGCCGGTGATGGTCAGCCCGTCGAAGGTGGACCGGATGACGGCGGAGAAGGACTGCTCGCCCGCCTGGTCGAACACTCGGCCAGGTGGCCGGTGAGGTAGTGCGCCGCGCCGAGTGATCCGATGGCGTGGACACCGGCGATGTGCACCACTATCCGGCCGTCGACCTGGTGCCGGGCGAGGTAGGCGATATCCCCGTCCTGCGCCGGGTCGTCGTCGGCTGGGGAGCCGATCAGCCCCCCGGCGCGGACGGTCTTCGACAAACCAGCGCCCGGTTTTTCGGTCATGCGCAATGCCGGGTCACGCGCCATCAGGGCTGCGCCTATCGCCGCTGACTTCGGGCCGCATACCACTATCGTGTCCCCCGGGGGCGGCTCGGCGCGGTCCGGCTCGATCTGGTAGCGGCTGACGGCGAGCGCCAGGCTGGTAGCAGGTGCTCCAGCTGCTCGCCGGTCTGGGCGTCCTCGGCGGCGATCAGCGGCCGTTCGCGGTCGGTGACCCGGTACCGGTAGGGGATGCCGATGCTGACCGGGCCGACGCCGAAGAAGGCTCGCTCTGGCTGCGGCGCGCGTCGCGGATCTGGGTGATCCGGCCCTTGGTGATCCCGAGGGCCTCGGCGATCTCGGTGTAGCTCAGCCCCTGTTCGCGGTGGGCTTCCTCGATGGCGGCCGGCGTAGCCGGGCCAGCTCGACGGCGCGCTGCTGGTAGATGGTCAGAAGCCGGGTGGCGCGCTGGCCCCGGCGCACCGGGTCGGGATCGGCCCGCACGCTGTCGAAGTCATCTCCGCCGCTCGTCATGATCAAGAGTTTAGGCCCCCTTGACACAGTCCCGGTCACCGGGTTACCTTGGTGTTCATCCCCCCTATACTAGCGCGATCGTCACGGACTCAAGGTTTAGGGCCTCTAAACCGCCTCGGGATGGCGCGCACGACAACGGAGGTGATGGCTATGGCTCTTCAAGGTCCGATCCCGGTGGAGTTCGGGGCGGTGTTCCCCGACGGCGCGTACGCGGCCGGGAAGATCGAGATGGTGCGGGACTTCGACCGGTCCAGCGGGGACCGGGTGGTCCAGCAGATCGACAAGCACACCGGGCTGCCGCTGTGGGTGGTCGAGGTGATCGACGCCGACGAGACGGCCCGGCAGCGGACGGTCAAGGTCAAGATCGCCGCGCAGGTCCAGCCGGTGCTGCCGTCCCCGGCGCCCGGGTCGCCGTTCACCGCGGTCGAGTTCGAGGGCCTGACGGCCACCCCGTACGTGGACACCTCCCGGTGCCAGGGCAACGGCAAGGGCAAGGACAAGTGCGGCGCCCGGCAGGCGTACTCGCTGAAGGCCACCGGGGTCCGCGCCCCGTCGCGCGGGATCGCCCGCCCGGCGCCTGAGCACAAGGACGCGGCGTGACGGCCCGGCGCGAACCCGGCGGCGCACCTGTGCCTGCGGGTCGGCTCCCGGCATCAGGTGGCGTTCGTGCCGTTCCCGCGCGCGGGCCCCGATGTTCGTCATCGGCGCCGGGGCCACCCTGGTCAGCCTGACGCTGCCGGAGCAGCTGGAGGCCGGGCACGTCGACTTCGCCCGCCAGCTGGCCGCCCAGGCGTGGGCGTACGCGGTGGCGGTCGAGCGCCGGTACCGGGGCCTGCCGCCGCTGCCGGACGGCCCGGTCCCGTACACGCTGACCCCCAAGGCCGAGGCCGTGCTGGATGCCGGGCCGGAGCGGGCGGACCTGGTGCCGCTGCCCGGCGGCCGGGAGGTGACGGCATGACCGCCACATCAGCGTCGGTCCGGTTCGGCGCGGACGGCGCGGCCACGGTCCAGTCCTACGTCCGGCTGACCGCCAGCACCCACATCCAGCTGCTGCACCTACGACGACGCCGCGCCGATCCTGGCCATCCAGGACGGGGCGGCGGACATCACGATCACCAACCCCGGCCGGGGCGAGGTCACCGAGGAGGACGTGCGGTTCGGCCGCCTGCTGGCCGAGGCCGTGACCCGGTACGCGGCCGAGCTGGAAAAGCTCGCCGCCAGGAACCGCGCCACGGCGGCCGACCCGGACTCTGCCGGGCAGGCGGCGTGATGGCAACGCAGATGGAGGCGGGGCGGCTGGAGCTGGTACCTCCGGCCGCCCCTGGGTTCTCTCCCGTGTGCACGAAAGAGGTGACCAGCGTATGCGCAAGGTCATAACCGGCGAGCAGGTGGCCCAGCTGTACAACCGCGACCCGTTCGCCCTGCCCATCTGGCGGGCACCGGTCTACCAGACCCCGGCCGGGATCATCCTGCTGGTGCAGCTGGTCCGGCTGCTGGCCTGGCTGGTCCGGCTGATCGCCCGGCACCCGCTGGCCGCCACCGTCCTGGCCGTGCTGGTCCTGACCTGGCTGAACGTCGGCTGGCTGGGCCTGGTCGCTCCTGGTGGCCTGGGTCGTGGTGGTCCTGGCCGCCTGGCGGTACTTCTGGCCGGGCTCGTTCACCCGCTGGATCGCCGCGCCCGGCGCGGGGCAAGTGGCGGGGCTGGTTCTACCGGCGCCGCTGGGCCGGGGTGATGGCCATCTCCGGGGTAGCGCCCTGGCATCAGGGCCGGGTCATCCTGCCGGTGCTGGGCAAGGTCACCGCCACCCGCTACACCGACCGGGTAGCCGTCCGGCTCGTCTCCGGCCAGTCCCCGGCTGATGTCGCCAAGCACGCGGAGGCCCTGGCGCACGGGTTCGGCGCGCTGCTGTGCCGGGTCCGCACCGCCAGGTCCGGGCGGGTGGTGCTGGAGTTCGTCCGCCGCGACGCCCTGGCCGCCATCGTCCCCGCCCTCCCGGTCCCCGTCCACCCGGATCTCAAGGCGCTGCCGGTCGGCCGCCGCGAGGATGGCTTGCCCTGGCTGGTCCGGCTGCACGGCACGCACGTCCTGATCGCGGGCGCGACCGGGGCGGGGAAGGCCTCGCTGCTGTGGGGCCTGGTCCGGGCCATGTTCCCGCTGCTGCGCTCCGGCCTGGCCCGGGTCCTGGCGGCTGACCCGAAGCTGATGGAACTGGCCTACGGCCGGGTCATCTTCGAGACCTACGGCGCCTATGCCGCCGACCCGGTGGCCATCGCCGCCATGCTGGACCAGGCCGTCGCCGACATGCAGGCCCGCGCGGCCCGGTTCGCCGGGGTCCAGCGCGACCACACCCCGACCCGCGAGCACCCGTTCACCGTGGTCCTGGTCGATGAGGTCGCGTTCCTGACCGCCTACCAGCCGGACCGCAAGCTCAAGGACCGGATCATGGCCGCGCTGGCCACGCTGACCACGCAGGGCCGGGCGGTCGGCTACTGCGTGGTGGCCGCGTTGCAGGACCCGCGCAAGGACGTGCTGACCATCCGGAACCTGTTCCCCGACCGGATCGCCATGCGGCTGGACGAACCCGAACAGGTCGACATGGTGCTCGGCGACGGCGCCCGCGACCGCGGCGCGGCCTGCGAGCTGATCTCCTCCGACCCGGCTACCGGCGCCGGGGTGGCGTTCGTCCGGCTGGAAGCTGACCCGGATCCGGTGCGGGTCCGCGCGGGATGGGTGTCCGACACCGACATCCGCGAGATGGCCGACCAGTGCCTGCCCCAGCTGGCCGAGTGGGAGGCGGCATGACCACGCCTGACCGCCTGGCGGACCGATGAGCCGTGCCCGGTCTGCGCTACCGGCCTGATCCTGCTCGATGACGGCACCTCGCCGCCGCGGACTGAGTGCCGCCTGTGCGGCTGGTCCGACACCTGGGCCAGCGACGACCCGGATGATCGTGGTGCCGGCCACCCGGATCGGGGTGGCCAGTGACTGACACGACTACCGCCACGGGCAAGACGACGCGGGCGCAGCGGATGGCGATGCCGCTGGCCCGGGAGGTCGTCCGGGACCTGGCCGTCGAGCACGGCGCGTGCATCCGCCCGGTGCAGCTGCGCCGCACCAACCTCGACACCGGCGAGGTGGACTCGGTGCTCGTCCCGTGCGGGCACACCCTCGCCTCGGTCTGCCCGTCCTGCGCCGACCGGGCCAAGTCGCTGCGCGCCGCGCAATGCCGGGAGGGCTGGCACCTCGAGGACGAACCCGACATCACCCCCGACCCGGCCACCGAGGACCAGCAATGGTGGATCGAGAAACGCGCCGAAGCCCAGCAGCACCGCGACCAGGCCGCGGCGGCCGGACACGACACCACCGACTTTGACGAGCTCATCACCGAGCTGGATGAGGAGATCACCAAGGCGGGCATGCGCGGCAAGGTGAACCCGGACAAGCCGGCGCGGCGGCACCGCTCCACCCGGCGCCGCCAGGACGCCCCCGACCTGCCCCGCCGCAAGGTCAGCCCCCGGACGGTCGGCAAGACCTACACCGCGCCGGACGGCAAGACCTTCCGCCCCTCGATGTTCGTCACGCTGACCTGCCCGTCCTATGGCCGGGTCGATGACGACGGAGCACCCGCCGACCCGGCCACCTACGACTATGACCGGGCGGCCCGGGACGCGCTGACCTTCGCCGCGCTGTTCGACCGGTTCATCCAGAACCTGCGCCGCTACCTCGGCTACGACGTGCAGTACTTCGCCGCCGTCGAACCCCAGCGACGCCTCGCCCCGCACATCCACATCGCCATGCGCGGCACCGTGTCCCGCGCCGAGATCCGCCGGGTGCTCGCCGCCACCTACCACCAGGTGTGGTGGCCGACACGACCGACGGTCAAGTACGACGGCGACGAGCTGCCTGTCTGGGACGAGGCCACCGGCACCTACCTGGACCCGGCCACCGGGGAAGTCCTGCCCACCTGGGACCAGGCCCTTGACGCCATCGGCGACCGAGGACGAGCCGTGGCATGTGGCCCGGTTCGGGGGCCGGTTCGACGCCCAGGGCGTGCTCGCCGGATCCAAGGACGCCGGCGCGGTGCATCGGCTACCTGACCAAGTACCTCACCAAGCAGGTCGGCCGACTGCCACCAGGCCGCAGACCGACGCCCAGCGCGCCCACGCCGCGCGGCTGGCCGAGGCGCTGCGGTTCCAGCCGTGCTCGCCGCGGTGCGCGAACTGGCTGCGGTACGGCATCCAGCCCAAGAACGCCCGGCCCGGCCTGGTCCCCGGCTGCTGCAAGGGCAAGGCCCATGACGCCGATCACCTCGGCTACGCCGGGCGCCGGGTCCTGGTCTCCCGCAAGTGGTCCGGCAAGACACTGGCCGACCACCGGGCCGACCGCAGGGACTGGCTGCTGTCGCACGCTCGGTGTTTCGGCAACCGACCCGGCCCGGTACGCCTGGGAACCCGTCGCGCCGACCGACCCGGACCACATGGAGCACGCGCGGCGGCTGCTGCACGCCGTCGCCGACCGCGCCCGATGGCAAGCCGCACTCGCCGAGGCCAGACGCCGGGCCGCCATCGAGGCGTCCCCCGATCTTTCGGCAACTGGGAGGGCGGCATGACGAGCGGGGCCGACGTAACGACAAGTGGGCGGCTGCTGACCGTGGAGGCTGCCGCAGAGCACATGAGCACGTCCGTTCGATTCGTCCGCCGCCTGATCGCGGAACGGCGCATCGAGTTCGTCAGGATCGGCCGTCATGTACGGATCAGCGAATCCGCGCTGGCCGACTTCATCAAGGCCGGGCGTGTCGAGCCGCTGACGGCTGCGGGCATCCGGCGCAACGCGAGAGGAGTCGCGTAATGGCTAATGTGCATTTCCACTCAACTGGTTGGGCGCAAGGTTCAGGCGAGCTCGTAGCGGAGGGTGCGGTTGCCCCACCAGGGATGGGGGTTGCGGGCGGCAGGCTGGCGTTGCGGAGGACGGGTGTGTAGGCACGCCGTTCCAGGCGGATGGTGATTGCGTTGCTGGTGGTGATGATCTGGCCGGCGGTCTCCAGGAACCGGCGCTGGATGGTGTCGGGGGTTGCGGCGTGGTAGCCGGGGAGGCGGGCGCGCAGGGCGGCGAGGAGGGCCTGTAGGACGGCGAGCATGACGTCGAGGTCCACGTTCAGGTTGACGGTGCTGGAGAGCGCGTCGGCGCAGAAAGCGCGGATGGTCTCGGCGAGCCGCTGCTCGATGGTCATCCGCCGGGCGTACTGGCCGATGACGGCTCTGGTGGTCATGTCATCGTCGTTGGTGATGATCACGGTGGGCTGGTCACGGCCGAGGCCGGTGACGGTCAGCTGGCGGACTGTGCCGGGGTAGGCGGTCAGCTTGACTGCGGGGTCCTCGTGCACCCGGGGCCGGGCTGGCTGGCCGAAGTCGCTGGCCCGGTTCAGGGTGATGGTCTTGAAGTCTGCCGGGTGCAGGCTGCTGATGTGGCGGGCCAGAGCCGGTGAGCGCATCCGCAGGGTGAGGAACTTGACGCCGCGGGTGTCGAGCTCGCCGAGCACTTGCTGGGTGGTGACCTTCTGGTCCATCACCAGCATCGCCGGGTCGGTCCCGCTGATGTCCTTCCAGTGGTCGCAGAAGACGATGGCCTCCCTCGCCTGGGTGGCCTTCGACAGGTCGGCGTTGGCGTAGACGAGGTTGTGGGTGCCGGAGTCCTGGGCGAAGAAGGTGAGCACCGAGCGGGCCCGCTGGGAGCGTTTGGGCACGTAGTGCTTTTCCAGCACCGGGTCGCGGCCCCAGTGCATGACCGCGTGGAAGTCCAGGTCGAAGATCGCCTCGCTGGCGGTGGCCAGCCCGGCCGAGATCAGCTTCTGGTCCAGGGCGGCGAGGAACCGCTGTTGGTGGTCGTGGGAGAGCCGGTAGGAGTAGCTGGTGAGCGCGGATTTCTTCGGCAGCACCGCCAGCCCGGCGAGCAGGGCGGCGGCCGGGTCGGCGAGCAGGTCATCGACGTGGGAGACCCGCCGGGTGCGGGTGAGCTTGAGCGCCAGCAGCGACAGCAGCCAGCAGACCGCCGGGATGACCCGGGTGCCGGGTAGACAGCCGCCCGCACCAGGGCCGGCAGGTCCAGGGCCGCCAGGTCGGGAGCGCCAGCAGCAGCCCGGCCCGCGTGGTGTCCAGATGAGGCGGCCATGCGTCAAAGTCGATGACCGAGGCCCGGGGCAGCCTGGTGTCGCGGCCGGGAGTGGCCGGGTTGATGCTCTCGGCGGGCTGCGGGCCGCGCACCAGCCGGCCGAAGCCCTCGGCGGTGAGGATCTCGCCGACGCTGGTGCGGTTCAGCGGTCTTCCCTCGGCGGCCAGCCGGGCGGAGATCTCGTCGTTGGAGCAGGCCCTGCCGCCGCAGCTCGATCACCCGCCCGCGGGCCCGGTCTTGCGCCCGCGCGGCGCCCGGTGGCGGGCCGGGCCGCCGCGGCGGGGCGAACAGCTCCAGCTTCCCGGCCCGCCACCGGCGGACCAGGTCGATCATCGCCCAGCGGGTGTACCCGAACCGCGCGCCCGCCTCGGCGTAGCTCAGGCCCTGGGTGAAGTAGGCGCGCAGCGCCTCATACCGGCGGTGGTTCACCTGAACGGGGCGTGAGCCACTCCGCCTCCGGCTGTTGTGATGATCTGGCTGTCATCTGCACAGCATGCCATGCCTGCAACGTTGCCGCCGGACTGCTGGATCCAACCGTCACGGATGGGCATACCTCCTGGTCATTCAGGTAATCCCCGGAGACCTGCGTCCTGGCCCTGGTTGCCGCGATGCGCAACAGAACTTCACCCATGCAGCTCACCAGCCCATCAGCACAATATCGTGATCGGGCCCACACAGCCGTTCGCCATGATCACCCAGGTCAGCGCTCCGGCCAGCCAGTCGGCCGCCTATCCCACGGCGCTCAGGTTGCGCCTAACCACCTACGTGGAAATCCGCGCTAACAGGGATGGGCATCGCCGTTTCGGCAATGTCCGCAAGCTACCGTCTGGCCGTTACCAGATCCGCTATCCGGGGTTGGACGGGAGGATGCGGACCGGACCCGAAACCTACGAACGCAAGGGGGAGGCGGACAAGGCGCTCGTCCTGATCGAAGCGCAGATCAGCGCGGGTGAGTGGACCGATCCCGAACGCGCCAAGATCCGGCTGGGTGACTACGCCTCGGCGTGGATTGCTGAGCGGCCGGGTTTGCGTCCCCGCACGGCGGATCTTTATCGCTGGCTGCTCGGCAAGCACATCACGCCGTACTTGGGCGGTGTCCTGCTGAGCGAGCTGTCTACCCGGCTCGTGCGCGAGTGGCGGGCAACGCTGTTGCGTACGGCGTGTCAGTATCCGTCGCGGCAAAGGCTTACCGGCTGCTGCGGGCGATCCTCATGACAGCAGTCGAGGAGGACAGACTGCTGCCGCGGACCCGTGCCGGATTGGCGGGGCTGGTGACGAGAAGACGGGCGAGCGCCCGTGCTGACCGTCGCTCAGGTCTACGAGCTGGCCGAGGTTATCGGCCGTCACCCGGTCGGCAATATCCGCAAACTGCCAGCAGGTGGTTATCGGCTCCGGTTCGGCCGTGATGGTGTGATGCGGACGTGCCCGGAGACGTATATGAGCAGGGCGGATGCACAGCGGGCGCTGTGGGGATGGCGGCGGATGGCCGCGCAGATTCCACGTACAACCGGCGGTATCGCGCACTGGTCTTGCTGGCCACGTTCCCAAGTCTCCGCTGGGGCGAGGCTACGGCGCTGCGGCGATGTGACCTGGACCTGGAGCGGGGCGCTCTCGGGTGCGCGCGGCGTTCATCGAGCGCTCAACAGGGGAAATACTGCTCGGGCCGCCGAAGTCCAGGCCGGGCGCGGCGTCGTCGGCATCCCTGATCGATCATCCCGAGCACTGCGCGAGCACTTGGCCGTCTTCGCCGGAGCCGAGCCGGGCTCACTAGCGTCCCGGGGACGAAAGGCGGCGCGCTACGGCGGGGGAGTTTCAACAAGATGTCTGGATGGCCGCAGGTAGTCCATCGGTAGGCATGCCGGGCCTGCATTTCGATGATCTTTGGCATACCGGCAATCAGTCGCTGCGAACAGCGGCGCGGCACTGAAGGACCTGACCAAGAAATCGCTCCCAGCCGTAAGCGTGGCAGCGGATCTGCTGCGGGGGCGTGCTGGACTTGGCCCCGGACGCCTGGCCTGAGTTGTCGGCCCCTGGCCGAGGCGTCATAGGATGGTCTGGGCTGCTCGGTCCAGGCAGCGTGCTTGTCTGCGGTGACGGTGACGGTCAGGCCGAGGGTCTGTGCAGGCCGTGCACATCGTCGCAGATCTTGTCGTCCCGGCCGACGCGGCTGGTGTAGAAGTCCGGTCTGAGGTCGCGGTAGCCCGGCCGGCGGGGTCGGGCCCGAGCATGTGCCAGACGATGATCATGATGGAGCGGGCCGACGGCGGCCTGGGCGATCGCCTTGGCGCGTCGGCGGCCGATCCAGGTCTGTCGCTCGCCCAGGAAGGTGGCGGTGCCGGCGGCGCCGACGGCAGCCTCCCAGGCGGCAGCGCGGCGCAGCTGTCTGCCCTTCTTCTGCCTGCCTTTGCCGTGCTGGGTCCCCGGGCTCGGGCCGCGGACCGGCACAGCCTAATCGCACAGGAGACCAGGCGCGCTGGGGCTGGGAAGACGTGACATGTTCAGGCCGATCTCGGCCGGACCGACGACGATGGCCAGCGACAGGCTCGACGCCGGGATATCGGCCAGCCGGCGCGCGGCGGCCAGCACCGGCGAGGCTCGGCCTGGTCCCGGCCTGCAGCTACCTTCCCCGGAGGTGCTTCCACGGCCCAGAACTCGCTCACGTCGGCCAAGCGCTGCGATGCGCCTCGTCCTCGATCTCGGTAATATCTGCCAAGTCCCAGGAACACGACCTCGGCCGAGCAGGCCCAGGCATATCACCTGCGTGACCGAAATAGAACATGCCGTTCAGCGCCTGCGGGAAGCTGGGCCTGCTTGCCGCGCCAAGCAGCCCTCACCCCAGGTCCGCGAGCGTGCGCCGGTCGCGTTCCCTGGCGGCGAAGCGCAGCGACCATCGCTAGCCGATCCTGACCTAGCCTTCATCCTGTCCGCGGCGACCGAGGTGATCTTGACCATGGCGTCTCTTCCAGCAGCTCCTCGAGCGCCTGCAGGCACTGGGTCCGCTCGGCGACCAGGGTCGGTCCGGGCCCGGGCCAAATCCGCGTACCCGCCGGATTGCGGCGGGAAGAACGAGGACGATGGCAGAAGCAGCTCGACTCGGCCAAGCTGGCCAGCGACATCGCATCCAGCCTGTTCATCTCGGCTGCTCTTTCAGGTTCTTCGCCTGCGACGTGGACACCAGCTCGACGGCGAGCCCAGTGCTCTCCAGGCACGTAAACAACGACAGATCCTCTTCCACAGTAATCCGATGCGCTCTCCAGCGTCAGCCATCTGGACCTGGAACCGGAGTCAGTTCCGGCCCAGCCCGGCCATCCCGCGCCCGCATGGCGGCACGCTCCACCCCAGGCACCCGGTTCACGAAACGCAGGCCGCACGGTGCCGGGTCCAGATGCACATGCAGACCACCCGGACGCCTTGGCGATGTCGACCGCGCGCACTTGCTCATACAGACGACCTCACTGGCCCTCATCCGGGTCCACCTGCGGCTTGCGCACTGGACCCTCGTATCCTCGAACCGAATCAGACCACCAGCGGGGCTGCCAGGGGACCTAGTCAGTGCATGAACGCGAAGTCTGACCAGCGTGCCCTCGAGGCAACAGGAAGCGACCCTCCGGGTCCGGGTTCCAGCGCCAGGCTTATGGACGGGCTCTTCTCCCAAGGAAGCATCGGCATCACGGGCAGCCCGCGCCATCATCCCGCGACCTGCCAGCCCCGGCAGGCGCAGCACCACAACAGGCCGCAAACCCCCAGCCCGCTACGGCGCCGCATCCCCGCCCCGGATTTTTCTGCGGATGCGACTGATCTCCCGGGGCGACGCAGGCTTATGGCGCGGATGGGGCATGACAGCGAGCGGGCCGCGATGATCTACCAGCACGAGGCGCGGGAGCTGACAAGAGGATCACCGACGCGATCGATACGCATGTCCAAGACGAGCAGCGCAAGGATGGTGATGATGACGACGGCTCGGCTGGAGTCCTGGTCCCGGCAGGCTAATGGCACGCTGATGGCACGGCAAGACAGCTACGGTGTCTCGAAGAGCAGGCCCCAAGTTCAGGCAGTGCTCCTGACCTGGGGTTTTGCCGTGGAGCGGGTGACGGGAATCGAACCCGCACTGTCAGCTTGGGAAGCTGATGTTCTACCATTGAACTACACCCGCGCGTACCTGCACTGTCTCGCCATGGAGTCGGCCTGTGCTGTGTTCGCCCAGACATCGTACCGGACCCGATAGGTTGCCAGGGTGCTCCTCTCTGATCGTGACATCAAGACCGAGATCGAGTCCGGGCGGGTCAAACTCGATCCGTACGACCCCGAACTCGTCCAGCCGTCCAGCATCGACGTCCGGATGGACCGGTACTTCCGGGTATTCGAGAACCATCGGTACCCGCACATCGATCCGGCCGTGGAACAGCCCGACCTGACCAGGCTGATCGAGACGGACGACGAGGAGCCGTTCGTGCTGCATCCCGGTGAGTTCGTGCTGGCGTCGACCTATGAGGTGGTCTCGCTCCCCGACGATGTAGCAGGCCGCCTCGAAGGCAAGAGTTCTCTTGGCAGGCTGGGATTGCTGACGCACTCGACAGCGGGCTGGATCGACCCCGGGTTCTCCGGGCATGTCACCCTGGAGCTGTCCAACGTGGCCACGCTGCCGATCAAGCTGTGGCCCGGCATGAAGATCGGCCAGCTGTGCTTGTTCCGTACCAGTTCCCCCGCTGAGCATCCATACGGTTCCACGGTCTACGGTTCCAGGTACCAAGACCAGCGCGGCCCGACGCCCTCGCGCTCATACCTGAACTTCTACCGCGCCAAGGTCTGAGAACCCGCTTGAAACTGGTCAGAGGCTGCAGGCCGTAACGCTCGGAATCTTCCAGCAGGCCGCGCAGAATGACCCTGTGTGCCGCGCGGCACACGCTGACGTCGTGGTTACTGGCCGCCGTGACGAGGTTCGAGCCGCCGCCACGGCCACGACGGCAACTTCGCCGCGGGCCTGATATGGGAGGTGGTCGGCTACGGCGTCCTGATCCTGTTGATGTCTCATTGGGCCAAGCCGTATTTTTCTGCGGGCCAGCCTCCTCTGTCCAATTGTCCGTAGGGACATTGCTGCGTTCTTCGGGGGGCTAGTGAGCGATCCGGTCGAGACCACGTCAGGTACCGCGCCTGCGTCGCAGGCGCGACACGCATCTGGGGGGATGGTCTACAAAGGCCGACACGGCGGTAGCAGACGGCGGTGCTTTCTGGAGCACCAGGGCCGGCATCGCAGATCGCCAGGCTCCGGGTGCGTCAAATACGACCCGTTGCGTTTGCCCTCCGGCGCTCGCCGTCCACAACTGTTGGCACGAGTTCACAGGAGGGGAACACTATGGCCGACAACAAGCTCGAGCCGCGCCTGCTCAAGTACATCGATGACCAGAAGGTCCGCGCCGGAGTCCGGGGGATTAGCGCGGCCGACGTCGAGCAGCAGGAAACCATTCGGGTTACGGTCTCGCACGAGGAGCATGTGCAGGCCGAGGAGGTGCGCCCCGACGAGGGACCGGCGCGCACGTCTGCGCTCACAGATCTTGAGCAGCAGGTGCGGCTGCTGCAGGCGCCGATCCTGGCCAGGCTGGCCGAGGTCGGTGCCGAGCCAGCCACGCTGCATACCCTGACCAACGCCATCACCGCCGACATGACGCCGGCCCAGATCCAGCAGGTCGCCGACCTCGACGAGGTCGGGATAGTCCGGCTCGAGACCCTCGACCAGGTGACCACGATGAACGAAAGCGTCGAGGTCATTGAGGCGAGAGAAGTCTGGGACCAGCTCGACTACAACGGCCGCGGCATCCGGGTGGCAATCCTGGACACCGGCATCGACGAGAACCACCCGGCGCTGCTGGGCAAGGTCGTCGACCGGGTGAGTACCGCCAGCGAGCCGATCACGGTGCCTGGTGCCCACGGGACCCACACGGCCGGCACGGTGGCGAGCAACGATGCGATCTATCGCGGCGTCTCCTGGCAGGCCGACCTGGTCAACATCAAGGTCCTGACCGCTGGCGGGAGTGGCCAGCCGTCCTGGGTCATCGACGGCCTCGATCAGGCAGTCCGTCGCGACGCCCTGATCGCCAGCCTCAGCCTCGGCTGGAGCGAGATCTTCCACGGCTGGGTATGTAACGACGCCGACTGCATCCTCTGCCAGGCCGCCGACAACGCGGTGCGCCTAGGGGTCACCGTGGTGGTCGCGGCCGGCAACGAGGACGACTTGGCGGCCAACCCGGCCAATGCAGGGAAGTCCGACATCAGACACCCTGGCGCGGCGCGCCGCGTGATCACCGTGGGCGCAGTCGACAAGGCCAAGGTGCTCGCACCGTTCAGCAGCATCGGCCCCGGGACTGCCCGCCTGAGCCCGGGTTCGGCCATCCGCTGGACCAAGCCCGACCTGGCGGCTCCGGGCGTCAACATCGTCTCGTCGGTCCTTGGCGGCGGCTTCGCTGCCTTCAGCGGCACCTCGATGGCCACGCCGCACGTGGCCGGCGTGGCCGCGCTGGTCCTGCAGAAGTACCCTGGGGCGACGCCGATGATGGTGAAGAAGCTGCTAGAGGACACCTGCGAGCCTCTTACCTACGCGCCCAACCAGGCCGGCTACGGGCTCGTGAACGCGTTCGGTGCGCTCGTCCAGACGCTCAGCCTGAAATAGCCGACCGCGGTCGGATGCGATGGCAGGAGCCTTGTACGCCAGGCCGGCAGGCCACCGCATCGGATACGACCTTCGGACCGGCCCGGGCTATTGGGTGACCCGGGCCGGTCCGATTCGCCCACGGGGGTCAAAATGTCATGATGGAGGAGAAGCTTGAGCCCAGGCTGGCCGAGGAACTACGGCGTGCTGCCCAGGCAGGCTCACCCAACCAGCGCATCCCGGTGATCATCGAGCACGTAACAGCCGCTTCCGCAGTCGCCGGGGAGCGGGGAACGGGGCGGGCGGCACTCGAGCGCGAGGTGCGCGAGCTGCAAGGACCGATGGTGGAACGGCTTCGTGAGCTCGGTGCGGGTGCGACGGTCCGGCAGCACGTCCTCGCCAATGCGGTCTCGGCGGAGCTCACCCCGGACGGGATCGCTGAGATGGCCAAGCACCCTGACGTGCGCCTGATCCGTCTGGCGCGCGAGGAGCAGGTTACGACGGCCTGATCCGTGGTTCCGTGGCTGCCTGGCCACCCGCACGAGCTGAGACTACGAAGGGAAGCTCAGCGAGCAGGCTCGAGCAGCACCTTGACGGCGCCGGTGCGCCGCGAGTCCTTCAGCGCCAGCACCGCCTCGTCCCAGCGCTCGAGCGGGAACCTGTGGGTAATGACCGGCGTCAGGTCGAAGCCGCCCGAGACGAAGTCGAAGTAATGCAGCATGGCATGCTTGGCGACGCCGCCGACCTCCTCCACGCCGAACCCGTTCGAGCCGACAACCCGCAGCTCCTTGAAGTACAGCGGCGTCCACTCGAAGCGTTTCGGCGGCTCGACGCCCGAGACGACCAGCGTGCCGCCCGTCGCCAGCAGCCGGAGGGAGGTCTCCACGGTCTCGACCGAGCCGATCGTGTCGTAGACGACGGCCGGGCCGTCCTGTAGCCAGTCGTGCTTGCTCCACGGCGTCAGCGGCGTCGCGCCGACGCGCCGCGCGACCTGCGCGACAAGCTGGTCGGGTGAGGACGAAAGCACGGCGTGCGCGCCGAGGCGGGTCGCCAGCGCGGCCCGGGCGCCCGGCCGCGTCGCCGCCCATACCTCGGTGCCGGGATAGAGATACCGGAGCAGCGCGATGACCGCGAACGCGAGCGTGCCCGAGCCGTAGACCAGTACCGCCTGGCCGGCCGACGGGGGCGCGAGCAGGATCGAGCGCAGCGAGACGCTGACGGGGTCGGCCAGCACGGCCGCCTCGTCCGAGAACGCCGTCCGGAATGGCGAACAGCTGCGAAGGATGTGCGGCGAAGCGCTCGGCGTGCGCCCCGGCGGCCGCCGCGCAGTTCCCGATATGGATCGAGACCGGCAGGTCACCCGACCGGAAGTTGCGGCACCATGGATAACGGCCATCCCGGCAGGCCGAACACGGCGGGTCGATGCCGCGGGGTCCGCACGACAGCCACGGGTTGAGCACGACGCGCGCGCCGGTGTCCATCCGGCGCCCGACGACCTCGTGGCCGAGCACGTGCGGAAAAGGACACCAGGGCCGTGAGCGGGTTGTCCCGGGAGCCGTTCAGCAGGATCTGCTTCACGTCCGAGCCGCACAGGCCGGAAAAGGTGGTCTCGACGCGGACCCAGTCCTCGGCGGGAAGCGGCAGCTCGGAAACATCCTCGATGCGGACGGGCGCGAAGCGGGAGACGAAGGCGCGCCGGTCCACGCGGCCGCCGATGGCCGAAGCCGCCTCGCGGGCGAGGCTGTGCCGGAACACGAGCGCCTTCACGAAACCTTCCTTCGCCGGGGGAAGCAGCTCAACCTATCAGGGACGCCGGCAGCAGGAATGGGTCGCCGAAGACAGGGGCGACTTCGCCTGACGTCGCCCGGCTACTTGACGCTGATCCGGGTGCCGTGCTCGGCGCCCCGGCAGATCTCGCGCATCACGCCCGCGGCGGCGACGTCGAACACGTGCATAGTCAGGGACTGCTCGTTGGCCAGCACGAACGCGCTGGTGTCCATGATGCGCACCCCGGCGGCCAGCGCCTCGTCGTAGGTCAGCGTCGTGTAGCGCGCCGCGTCCGGGTTGACGTTCGGGTCGCTGTCGTAGAACCCCGTCCACCCCGCGCTTGGCCACCAGCAGCGCGTCGGCGTCCAGCTCGAGCGCCCGCTGCACCGCCGGGTAGTCGGTGGTCACGTAGGGCTGGCCGATGCCGCCCGCGAGCAGCACGATCAGGCCTCGCTCCAGGTGATGGAGCGCCCGCAGCCTGATGAAGGGCTCCGCGACGCTGTGGATCGGCACCGCGGTCATCACCCGGATGTCGGTGTCCGTCCGGGCGGTGAGCGCGCCCCGGAGCATCAGCGCGTTCATCATGGTGCCGAGCATGCCGATGTTGTCCGCCTCGGCGCGGCTGATGCCCCACCCTTCGGCCATCCGGCCGCGGAAGTAGTTCCCGCCCCCGACCACCACCGCCACCTGCACGCCGAGATCATGCACGGAGAGGACTTCCTCGGCCACGCGGGACAGGCTGGCCGGGTCCACCCCGGAACTGCCCGATCCGGCGAGCGCCTCACCGCTTAGCTTGACCACGACCCTGCGATAGCGAGAACACCGTCAGGAACCCCCAATCCGGGCCGCCCGGAGCGGCAACCTCGCCCACGGTACCGTATGCCGAAACCTGGCCTTATGCCCTTTCATGTGCCTGTCATGGTCCCGCCCGCACGCGCCCAGCCGGAATTTGCCACGCTAGGGCAGGTGAACACAGGGAAGAGCACCGCGAAATGAGCGCCGTCTCGCTGGTTACCGGCGGCAATCGCGGGATCGGCCGGGAGGTCTGCCGCCAGCTCGCCGCGCGGGGCCACACCGTGGTGCTGACCGCCCGCTCGCCCGATGCGGTGGCCACCGCGGCGCGCGCCGCCGGCGCCGAGCCCCTCCCGCTCGACGTCACCGATCCGGCTAGCGTGGCCGCGGCCGCGCGCTGGGTCGGCGAGCGCCACGGCAAGCTGGACGTGCTGGTCAACAACGCCGCCATCACCTACGACACCGGGCAGCGGGCCATCGACGCCGACCTGGCCGTGGTCCGGGAGGCGGCGGAGACCAATCTGTACGGGCCGTGGCTCATGGTGCAGGAGTTCCTGCCGTTGCTTCGGGCTAGCGACCATCCGCGGATCGTCAACGTCTCCAGCGAGGCCGCCTCCCTGGCCAGCATGGGCGCCGGTACCCCCGCCTACGCCGCGTCGAAGACCGCCCTGAACGCGCTCACCCGGATGCTCGCCGCCGAACTACGTGGCAACCGTGTCCTGGTCAACGCGGTCTGCCCCGGCTGGGTCGCCACCGACATGGGCGGCTCGGGAGGCCGTCCCGTCGCCGACGGCGCGGCCAGCGTGGTCTGGGCCGCGACCCTGCCCGACTCCGGCCCCACCGGCGGTTTCTTCCGCGACGGCCGCCCTCTTCCCTGGTAGCCGCCCGGGCGGGACGATGCTCCCGCCGGGTACGCCGCTGAGCCGGAAGGCCCCTGGTTGCTAGAGCAGGAGGAGTGGCTGGATCCGGAGGACTGCTTCGCGGGGGCCTCGGATGCGGAGCTGACCCAGGCGCTGGCCGGGTCCCGGGCCGCGCCGATGACCTGCTCACCCTGGCGCTGGCCCTGGAGTCCTGGCTGCCGGGCACCAGGGCGGCGCCCACGGTAGCCAGCAGTAGCCGCGGGCCGGTAAGGCGTTGCCTGACGCCCTGCGGCGCATGCGATCGATACCATTGCTGGTGTGGAGATGCAGGCGTTCGAGACGGTTGACCAGGCCGCCAGCGACGCTATCGCCATGATCCAGGAGGGCGAGCCGCTGAGCAGGCTCTGGCGCTACGTCTTCGTCCAGATGCTTGACGACTACACGAGCGTCCTGCGCCACGCAGGAGTCCCGGCCGCCGCGCGGATGTGGGCAAGCGCCCCCAGGAGCACCGGAGACATCCGCGTCGACGCCGCGTTCGCGGCCATGGCCGAGTACCTGGCCCGCCGAGACGGATGGGAGGTTCCGTCATGGGCCCGGCTGCCCGGACGTGAGGCATGGCCCTGGTGGTTCGTCACCGACCTGCGAGGCCTCCACCCGCGCGCCCTGGTCGAGTCGCCGTCTTCGTTCCGCCGCCGCGGTGTATTCATCACCAGCGGGGCACTTGACCGCGCATGAGCACCGGCCTCGGGCGGGAGGACATCCGCGCTCTCCTCGATGACCTGTCGGCGGAACTGGCGGCACGCGGGGCGAGAGCCGAGCTCTTCCTCGTCGGAGGCGCTGCCCTGGCCGTGGCATATGACGCCACGAGGGCGACCCGCGACCTCGATGCGGTGTTCATCCCTACCGGCATAGTCCGGCAAGCGGCGGCAGCTGTAGCGCTACACAGGGGACTCACCGAGGACTGGCTGAACGACGCGGTGAAAGGATTCCTGCCCGGCCCCGACCCGGACGCGCAGCGCTTTTACTCAAGCGACTCGCTGATCGTCGACGTCGCCTCCCCGAGGTACCTGCTCGCGATGAAACTGTTCGCGGCCCGCGCCGAGATCGACGCCGACGACATCATCCTGCTCTACCGCAATCTCGGGTTCACCACAGTGGACGAAGGCCTTGACCTGGTTGAGCAGGCCTATCCAGGACGGCCGATCCCGGCGAAGGTGAGATTCCTCCTCACCGAAATCGTGGACTCGATGCAGTAATAAAGTCCACCACGAGCAAGGCGCCGCGGACCTGATGTGTGTGTGACGGCAGCCCAACGTGCAAGATATCAGCACATTTGGGCGCGCCGGCCCGCAAGCTCGCTGTGACCAAGCGTGCCGTTAAGGCCGGCACATGGCGGCGTCGACACGAGTGCCCAATGAGGTGCCACGGCAGGACTATGATGCGCCTGCACTGGACGGCATGTCATCGGCAGAGTTGATATTGATATTCACCATCGTCTATTCCGCCGCGCGACGGGTGGATTGGTAGCGGTAGAGCAACGGCAGCACGCGCAGGTCCTTCGGGCGGGCCGCCTGACTGCTGCCAACCGACTACCGCTCAGAGGCGAGCGCTTCCCGCAGCGATTTAGCTGTGA
>CAWDBS010000027.1:0-14510 GCA_963800415.1 uncultured Actinomycetes bacterium | reverse complement strand
CAGCCGCGGCCTAGCTGAACGGCCTTGACGATCAGCAGCAGCGACCGAGAGCACGAGGTAGCCCCACAGCAGCAGCACGGCGAGCTTGGTTCCCGCCGACCACTCCACCGGCTTGAGCAGCGCCAGCGGCGGCATCCGCCAGTGCATCCGCTCGGCCGCGGACATGGTGGTGCGCGGGTGCGGCTCGCGCGCCGGGCGCCGGTTCCTGGTCAGCCAGAGCCATCGCACCCGGCGACCACGGCGCCGGCCACCATCCGCGACGGACAGCCAGATCGCGGCCTTCGCGGCGTTGATGCTCGAGAACAGCGTGGTGACGACGAGCGTGCCCGACAGCATGAGCAGCACGCTGACGATGAACGCAGCCACCACGTTCAACCAGGCCCGGTTGACCCACGGGCCGAGCACCTCGCGGTCGTTGCACAGAAGGACGAGGAACACCCTGGCGCTCGGCAACAGGATCCCGGCCAGCGCCTGAACCGCCGTGGTGATCAGACCCAGCGGCGCGCCCGGGATCAGGACGATGCCCGCGGCGACCGCGACCATCGCGGCGTAGAGGTGTAGAAGGGCTTGGCGTCTCGAATCCCGCGGTGCAGCGAATGCTCGATGCCGAACACGTCGCCGAACGCGTACCTGGTCGCCAGGGTGACCGCGGACGCGCCGACGATCGACGCGTCGAGCAGCACAATCGAGAACAGCGCGCCATACCACCGGCCGTGCATGGCGAGCGCGTTGGCTACCCCGAGCGCGTTGGTGAAGTGCCCGGCCAGGTCGGTGCCCCGCACCGCGAAGACGGCCACCACCAGAACCGCGGCCGCCCCGCCCACCACGACGAACGCGCCCAGCGTGGTGTCGGCACGCTCGTCGGGTATGAACCGCGGCGTGATCCGCTTGTCGATGACGTTGGACTGCTGGAAGAAGAGCTGCCAGGGCGCCACGGTCGTGCCCACGATCGCGATGATGAGCGGGACCGCATTCGAGGTCACCCCGCCCTGGACTCCGGGCACGACAAAGTGGTAGGCGATCTGACCCCAGTGCGGGTCGGAAAGGAGCGCGAGCGGGACCAGGATCACGCTCACCGCGATGAACACGAACATCGCCTGCTCCCAGCGGCGGAAGCTGCCGCTCAGGGTGATCGCCACCAGGACGAACGCAGTGACCGGCACCGAGATGTACGGGGTGACGTGAAAAAAGCACCGCGAGCGAGACGCCGATGAACTCGGTGACGATGGTCAGGAAGTTGAGGATGAACAAGTCGCCGACGCTGAACCAGCCCCAGAACCGGCCGAACCGCTCGTTGATGAGCCGGGCGTGCCCGACACCGGTGACCGCGCCGAGCCTGACCACCATCTCCTGGTTGACGATCAGCACCGGGATCAGCAGCAGCAGCGTCCACAGCAGGGTGTAACCGTAGTTCTGCCCGGCCTCCGCGTAGGTTGACGCGCCGCCGGCGTCGTTGTCGCCGACCATCACGATCAGCCCGGGTCCGACGATGGCCAGGAAGGTGATCAGCTTGCGCTTGAGGCCAGCTTGCTGAACGTCGCCGAGCTTGACCCGGCCGAGCGCGCCCTCGATGTCACCCAGGTGGGCCTCGTCCAGCACCGCGCTGGCCGGGGCGGCGGGATGCCCGAGCTGCGCCTGGCCGGGCTGAGGACCCAGGCGAGCCGGGCGGCCTTGAGCAGCCACCGGGGTCACCGGGGCCACCGGGGCTTGCTGGGCGGGCAGCGGCTCCTGGGTGTCCGGGCTCTTGGCGGGCTGGGAACCCTGATCCTGCTGAGGACGCTCGCGGTCTTGGGAGGCTTCGGATCGTTCGGACGGGACGGGTCGTTCGGACGGGACGGGTGGCGTGGGCTCGCCGGGTGACGCGCGCTCATCGGGCTGGGCGCGCTCGCCGGGCGTCGTCACTGCGCGTCCTCACGGGGGGCGTCCCCATAGTGGGCGTCCGGCGGCTCCGCGGTCTCGCGGCGCCGCCAGTCGCCGGGCAGCGTGACCTCGAGCACGTCGTCGACGGTGATCACGCCGAGCAGGCGGCGCTCGTCGTCGACGACGGGGATCGTGATGAGGTTGTAGTCCGTCATCAGCACGGCGACATCCGTGATATCGGCGTCGGGGCCCACCCGGACCGGATCGGTGTCGGACACGTCGATCACGATGGCCTCAGGATCGGCCTGGACCAGGGTGACCAGCTTGGCCACGCCGCGCAGGCGGCCCTTGTCGCTGACGGCGTGCACGCTGGTCAGCGCCTCGGGCTGAAGCGAGACGGCCTCGCGGACCCGGGCCAGCGCGTCGGCGACGCTGGCCCTGCGGGGCACGGCGACGAAGTCCATCGACATCAGCCCGCCCGCGCTCGTGGGGTTGAAGCCCATCAGGGTCAGCACCTTGGTCCGCTGGCCGGGCGGCAGCAGGTCGAGCACCGGCTGCCTGCGCCGCTGCGGCAGTTCGGCGATCGCGTCCGCGGCGTCGTCGGCGCGCATCCGGGCCAGCACGTCGGCGATCTCCTCGTCGGTGCGCGCGCCGAGCAGGCGGGTGGCCAGGTCCTCGTCGAGTTCTTCGAAGACGTCGGCCTCAAGCTCGGGATCCGCGTGTACCTGGCCGAGGATCTCGGTCTCCTCCTCCTTGGAGGCGTTCTCGAGCAGGTCGGCGATCTGGGCGGGCTTCAGCCTGCGGATGCGGGCGAACGGGCCGCGCAGCAGCGCGCTGCTCTGGTGCCCGATGAGCCACTCGAAGTCGCGCCAGTCGCGGAAGCCGCCCTGCGTCTTGAGGATTATCCGGGCCGAGCAGCCCGAACAGCAGACGCGGTCGGCGGCGGGTGTCCACCCCGGACAGCACCCACTCCTCGCCGTCGCTGGCCAGCTCAAGGTCGGCCGCGCGGACCAGGCGGGCGTTCTCCACGTCGATGAGCCGGTGGCCGAGCACGTCGGCCCGGAGCAGGACCTCCCCTTCCCGGCGCTCGAAACGCTGCAGGCTCAGCCGCGCGCTGGACAGCCGCAGCGGATCCGCGTCGAAGCTGCTCACCTGGTCGATGGGCACAAAGATCTGACGTCCGCCGACGGCGGCCACCAGGCCGGTGACGAGCGGGTAGTCGGAGCCGCGGAGCCGGACGATGACATCGGCCAGCCGACCGATGGACTCGCCGCGGCTGTCCGCGATCGGCCGTTTGAGCAGCCGCGATAGCCGCAGCGTGCTTTTGTTGTCCGCCGGAGCACCCGGCCCGGCGGCCGGTGTTGTCGTCATGGAAAGCCTCTTCGAGCTCGGCCGCTAACGTCTTCCCGCCCAGCCTAGGGTGATGTCGCCCCTCGCTACCTTGGCACATGCGGGTGAACACGCGGTATACGGGGTAGTCCTTTCCCAGGCAGGCCACGACGGCCCGGGCCCCGCCATCCGCGGGCTGCCGGTTACTTGCACAGCAGTTGTGATGGTAAGAAGTCTCTGGCGCCCACAAAGCGTAGAGACCCCATGAAAGGCGCAGATCAGTGGCCACGCGGAAGGCAGCAGGCTTGCTAGACAGAAGCGAGGGCCTGCCCGATACATTCTGGTACTCGACCAAACGCCGGCTGCTCGGCCCGCCACTGGTCAACCAGGACCTCGGGGAGCAGCGGCTATCCAACCCGCTCGCGCTGGGCGTGCTGTCACCCGACGGCATCTCCTCGTCGGCCTACGGCACCGAGGAAATCCTCATCGTGCTGGTGCCCGCGCTCGGCGTGGCCGCGTTCAGCCTGATCCTGCCCATGACCCTGGTCATCTTGTTCGTCATGGTGCTGGTGCTGCTGTCCTACCGCGAGATCGTCATGGTCTACATCAGGCCCGGCGGATCGTATGTGGTGGCGCGCGAGAACTTCGGCCCGCGCATCGCCCAGGTGTGCGCGGTCGCGCTGCTCATCGACTACGTGGTGACCGTAGCGGTGCAGGTCGCGGCGGGTACTGCCGCGGTGGCCTCCGCCTTCCCGGGGATCGGCCCGTACAAGCTCGAAATCTGCGTCGGCGTGGTCCTGCTCATGTGCCTGGGAAACCTGCGCGGGCTCAAGGAGGCGGGCCGGGCCTTCGCGGTGCCGACCTACCTGTTCTCGGGCGCGGTCATCTTGATGATCATCGTCGGGCTGATCCGCGAGGTGACGGGAACCCTGCCGCAGTCCGATCCGCACGCGCTGCCCGGCACCTACGCTCTCGGCTCCGGCTCGGCCGGGCTGATCACGGGGGCGATGATCTTCACCCTGCTGCGTGCGTTCGCCAACGGCGGCGCGTCGTTGACCGGCATCGAGGCGGTGTCCGACGCGGTCGGCGCGTTCCGGCCGCCGGAGGGCCGCAACGCCCGCCGCGTGCTGATGGCCGAGGGCGCGATCCTCGGCGGCCTGGTGGCGGGCATCTCCTGGCTGGCGCACGCCACCCACGCCACGCCCTACAAGAGCGGCTACCCCACCGTCCTAGCCCAGGAAGCCCAGCTCGTCTTCGGCCATACGGTCATCGGGCACGCCATGTTCTACCTGCTCCAGGCCGCGACCATGCTGATCCTGTACACCGGCGGCAACACCAGCTTCAACGGCTTCCCGTTCCTGACCAGCTACGTGGCCGGCGATTCGTTCCTGCCCCGGTGGCTGCTCAAGCGGGGCCACCGGCTGGTGTTCTCCAACGCCATCATCCTGCTGACCATCGTGTCCGTCGCGCTGCTGATCATCAAGGACGCCAACGTCAACAACCTGGTCCCGCTGTACGCCATCGGCGTGTTCACGGCCTTCTCGATGGCCGGCTTCGGCATGGCCAAGTACCACAGCAGGCACCGGACGCCGGGCTGGCGGCGGCGGATGATCATCAACTTCTCGGCCGGCGTGATGACCGCGATCGTGGTGGCCATCTTCGCGGTGGTGAAGTTCGCCGAGGGCGCCTGGGTGGTCGTCGTCCTGTTCGCCGTCCTGGTCCCGGCGCTGATCAGGATGAACCGCGAGTATTCGGCCGAGTCCGAGGTGCTCGAGACGATCACCGAGAACCAGCCGCCGTCTCCGCCGCACTACAGCCGGCGTACCGTGTTCGTCTTCGTGGACGACTTCGACCTAGCCGCCGTGGCCGCGCTCCGGTACGCGCGGAGCATGCGGCCCACCAGCATCCGCGCGGTGCACTTCGTCATCAACAGCGTCGGGGCAGACAAGCTGCGGGAGAAATGGATGCGCGCCGACCGCGGCGTCCCCCTGGACTTCATCGACGTCTCCGACCGCCGGCTGCTCCGGGCGGCGGCCGAAATGGTCGAGCAGGAGGTCAGCGACCCGGGGACGCACGTGACCGTGGTGCTGCCCCGGCGCAGCTACTCCGCGCTGCTCGGGCGGCTGCTGCACGACCGCACCGCGGACAAGATCGCCGCGGTGGTGAACCGCATCCCGCGGTCGGCCGCGACCATCATTCCCTACGACGTGGAGAGCCGGGTCCGGGTCCTGCAGGAACGCCAGGCCGCCACGGTGGCCGCCGGCACCCTGGACGCCTCCGCCCTGGACGCCGCCGACCAGCGCATCAGGTCCGGGGAAGCGGCGGTGGCGGCCAAGCACGTCGCGCCGGACGGGGCACAGGCGGACGGGGCACAGGCGGACGGGGCACAGGCGGACGGGGCCAGGGGGACGGGAAGACCCCGGAGGCCACCGCGCCGCTGTCGGAGTCGGCGGCTAAGGCCCGCGGCCTGCTCAGGAAGAAGGGACCGGGCGACGGCAACGGCCAGCGCGGGTCCCACGCCGGCCAGGCGGACGGGCCGGCCATGGCGCCCGGCGTCACGCCGATTGGCTCGCTGACCAAGCCGGGCCGGGCCGTCGTCGAGGGCCGCGTCCGGGTGGTCGAGATCAAGCCGGTCGAGCGCAATTCCGTGCTGGCCTGTGAGATATCCGACGGGACCGGCTCGCTCACCGCCATGTTCTACGGCCGCTCGCACATCCCCGGCATCGTGTGCAGCGCGCGGGTCCGCTTCAAGGGCTCGGTCGGCATCAAGGACGGCCACCCGGTGATGATCAATCCCGCCTACGAGCTGATCTTCCCCGCGGTGTAGCCCGGGGCGTCTGCCTGGGGCGTCTAGTAAGGCCGTTCGGCCTATATATCGCCGTTCTTGCCTGACTCGCCGGCCGTGTACGGGACGATGAGCTCGTACGCCGGGTTGACCATCACCGGGGCATCGTGCTTGATGCCGACCGGACCGCGGAAGCGGACCCTGGAGCCGCACATCAACCCCGGGATGCGGGAGCGACCGTAGAACATGGCGGTGAGGTCCCCCGTCGAATCGGAGATCTCGCAGGCCAGCACGGAGTTCTGTTCCACCGACCTGATCTCGACCACCCGGACGCGGCCCTCGACGACGGTCCGGCGCGGCTGGTGAATCGAGCCGATCGGGGTGACGCCCGGCGGCGGCACCGGCCGGTCGTACCCGCCGGCGCCGGGCAGCGGCTCGGGCTTCTCCTCGCCGGTCGAGGCCGCGGCGACCGCTGCCGCGACCGCCAGGTGCTGCTCCTCCGCCGTCGCGTCGGCGGGCGGGCCGGGCACCGGCGTCAGGCTGGCCGGCGCGGTCCCCTCGCGCACGGCCTGGCGTTCCTGCAGAACGTGCAGCCGGTTCTGCACGTCGAACGGGATGATGGTGGCCGCGGCGTTGGGCACCCGGCTCACCACGCCGGCGATCTTGTCCGCCGTCCGGTCGTGCAGGAGCCGGCCGAGCAGCGGCGAGAAGCTGCGCCGGGGCAAGATCGCGGTCACCTGCGTGCCGGGATGTTCCGCCTCGTGGCTGACCAGATCGGCGGCGGCCCGGGTCAGCCTCCGGTCGGGACAGTCGACGAACTCGAGCGAGACGCCGCGATCGGGCAGCCAGGCCGACCGCAGCCGCTCCGCCTGCTCGGTGTCGATGACGAAGTGCACGGCCTGCACCGTCGTCGGCCGCAGGCTCTTCGCGTACCGCAGCGCGGCCACGGTAGAGAGGTCGAAGTCGTCCACGAAGACGACGACCACCCGGCGGGAGTAGTTCGGCTGGCTCGGTCCCACGCCTGACGCGCGACGCTCCCCGAGGTTCTCCAGGACCCGGGCCTCGGTGCGGTACTCCCGGTTGAGCCGGATTAGCGCGAACACTCCTACCGGGAAGATGATCAGGATCAGCCAGGCGCCCTCGGTGAACTTCACCACTGCGAAGATCACCACCACGATCGAGGTGAGCACCCCGGACGAGAAGCAGATGACCAGCTTGTGCCGCCAGCCGGGTCCCTGGTGCGTGCGGAAGTACTTCGCCATGCCGAATCCGGCCATGGAGAATGCGGTGAACACGCCGATCGCGTAGAACGGCACGAGGGCGTTCACGTTGGCGCCGACGACCCCTATCAGCGTCACGGACAGCACGGTCAGCACGATGATGCCGTTGGAGAAGACCAGCCGGTGGCCCCGCTTCGTCAACCACCGCGGCAGGAAGGAGTCCTCGGCGACGAAGCTGGTCAGGAACGGGAAGCCGTTGAAGCTGGTGTTGCCGCCGGTGTACAGGATGAGCGCGGTCGCGGCCTGCACCACGAAGAACATGAAGTGCCCGGCGGACCCGAACACGATGCTGGCTTCCTGCGAGATCACGGTCGGGAAGCCGACCTGGTAGGGAGCGGCGTGGGTCAGGTGCGCCAGCCAGGAGATGCCGGCCACCAGCGTGCCGAGGATCAGGCCCTCTATCACCAGGACCCGGCGGGCGTTGATGCCCTCAGGGGGCTTGAACGCGCTGACGGCGTTGGAGACCGCCTCGATGCCGGTCAGCGAGGCACCGCCGTTGGCGAACGCCCTCAGCAGCGTGAAGATGATCACCAAGCTGGTAAAGCTGGAGGCGCCGGGGCCGATTTTATAAAGCCCGTGGAGGGCGTAGATGTTCTGCTGCGGCAGGTTGCCGAGCGCCTCGCGGACGGTCCCGACCACGATCATCAGGATGACCGACCCGGAGAACAGGTAGGTGGGCAGCGCGAAGATCTTGCCCGCCTCCCGGATGCCGCGCAGGTTGCCGAAGCACATCAGCAGGATGATGCCGATGGATATCTCGGTCACGTAGTGGCCGATGGCCGGGAGCGCGGAGGCGACGGCCGCGGTGCCCGCGGCGATCTGCACCGCGACGGTGACGACATAATCGATCAGCAGCGCCACGGCGGCGACCTGCGCGATCCGCGGCCCGAAGTTGTCCCTGGCGACCACGTAGGACCCGCCGGCCCGGGTGTAGATGACGACGACCTCGCGGTAGAGGAGCACCACGAGCAGCATGACGAACAAGATCACCGCGGTCATCGGCAGTAGCACCGCGAACGCGGCGATGCCGAAGAGCTTGATCAGCTCAATGAGGATTTCCTCGGTGCCGTAGGCCGAGGAGGAGATGCCGTCCGGCGACAGCACGCCCAGCGCGAGCGTCTTGGACAGCCGCTGCTCCCGGAGCTGCGCGTTGATCATCGGCGGGCCGAGCAGGCGGCGCTTGGCCGAGTACCAGTAGGTCTCCGGAAGTTCGTTGGCCTGGTCGCCGGTAAGCAAGCCAGCCGCTCTGCGCACAGCCACTTGGCCTCTAGCTCCGTCCGGGCACTCGGTTGCTGGTCAAGTCACGACGCTATGCGCGCGGCCCGGCCGCCGCCGTATGCGGCCCGTCAAGCTTTCTGAGCTGGGCGTTAAGGTTCCGTCAAGACCGCTGATATTGGCTGGTGCCGGGGCTGAAATAGCAAGAGATGAGAACACCGTCCAGGACAGCGAGCGATACCGGCGCCCTACGCGCTGCCGGTCGGCTTCGCCATGTTCCTGGCCGTCGGCACGGCGGCCGCCGCACTGCACGGCCGCCTGCCCGCGACCGGGGTGCTGATCGCCTGCGCGGCGATCGCCGGCATCATGTCGTTCGCGGCCGAGCCGGTCGCGTCGGTGCTGCTGGCCGGCATCGGCTGGCTCACCACCACAGGCTTCTCCCGGCCGCCCTACGCGCAGCTGCGGCCCAGCGGGCCGGCCGCCGCGCACGCGGCCGTCGTGCTCGCCGTGAGCGCGGCGGCCGGAGTCGGGTTCGGCCTGGTGTTCCGCTGGTACTGGCGACGGCGCACACTGGTAAGCATGGGTACGCGGATGCGGGCCGGCCGCCCTGCCGCGAAGAGGGCCCGGCCTGATGCCGGGGCGGCTGGATCGGCTGGGCTGGCCTCGGCGGCCGGGGCAGCGACCGGGGCAGCGGCCGGCGCCATCGACGTGCGCCGGCGGCTGGCGGGCGTGCTGCTCGCCGCGGTCCTGCTGCCGCTGCTGACCGTGGTGCTCGCGGCCTGGCGGCCGCACCTGGACCTGGCCGACGACCTGCTCATCTACCTCGTCGCGGTGGTGACGATCACGGTGGTCGGCGGCTTCTGGCCCGCCGTGCTCGCCGCGGTGACGGCCAGCCTCCTGCTCAACTGGTACTTCACCGTGCCCATTCACACGTTCACCATCGCCGAGCCGAAGAACCTGCTGGCGCTGCTGCTCTTCGTGACGGTCGCGGTCGCCGTCAGCAGCATGGTCCACCTCGCCGCCCGGCGCGCCGTCCAGGCCGCCGCGGCCCGGGAAGAGGCGGCCGCGCAGCTCGAGCTGGCGCAGACCGTGCTGGCCGGCGCCGACTCCCCCGCGGCCGTGCTCGATCACCTCACCCGGACCCACGGCGGCCAGGCCGAACTGGCCGAACGGGCGGGCGGGCGGTGGGTGCGGGCCGCCTGCAGCGGCGCCGGGGGCAGCCTGCCGGCGGCCTCGCGCATCGACATCCGCAGCGACCTGACCCTGCTGGTCACCGGGCAGGTCTCCTCGGCCACGCCGGCGCTGCTGGCCGGGTACGCCGCCCAGGCGGCGGCCGCGCTGGACCGGGAACGGCTCCGCACCCAGGCCGCCCAGGCCGAGGCGCTGGCCGAAGGCAACCGGATGCGGACCGCGCTGCTGGCCGCGGTCAGCCACGACCTGCGCACCCCGCTGGCCTCGATCAAGGCCTCGGTCAGCAGCCTGCGGCAGACCGACGTGGAATGGTCCGAAGCCGACGAGGCCGATCTGCTGGCCACGATCGAGCAGAACGCGGACCGGCTCGACGCCCTCATCGGCAACCTGCTCGACATGAGCCGCCTGCACACCGGATCGCTGCAGCCGTTCCTGCGCCCGACCGCGATCGACGAGGTGGCGCCGGTGGCCCTACTCGGGCTGGATGACAATGACAGCCTGCGGCTGGAGATGGCGGTGCCGGACGGCTTCCCGCTGGTGCTGGCCGACCCCGGCCTGCTCGAGCGGATCCTGGCCAACCTGTTCTCCAACGCGCTGCGGCACTCGCCAGCCGCCCGGCCGCCCGAGCTGCAGGCCACGCTGGACGGCGACACGGTGTGGCTCGAGGTGGTGGACCACGGGCCGGGCGTGCCGGATGAGCAGAAGGAACGCATCTTCGAGCCGTTCACCCGGGTCGGCGACCGCTACCCGGGCGGCGTGGGGCTCGGGCTCGCGGTGGCCAAGGGCTTCGCCGAGGCCATGGGCGGCCGGATCATCGCCGCGGACACGCCGGGCGGCGGCCTGACGGTGCGGATCACGCTGCCGGCGGCGAGCCAGGACAAGTCCGTGCTCGGCGCTCCCGGGTCTTCGGGGTCATGACGCGGGTGCTCGTCGTCGACGACGAGCCGTCCATCCTGCGCGCGCTGCGGATCAACCTCAGCGCGCGCGAATACGACGTCAGCACGGCCGTCGACGGCACCACCGGGCTGGCCGCCGTGGCCCGCGACCGCCCCGACGTGATCATCCTGGACCTCGGGCTGCCGGACATGGACGGCACCGCGGTGATCCACGGCGTCCGCGGCTGGACGTCGATCCCGATTATCGTGCTGTCGGCGTGGGGCCAGGAAAGCCAGAAGGTAGCCGCGCTCGACGCGGGCGCCGATGACTATGTGACCAAACCGTTCGGCATGGATGAGTTGCTGGCCCGGCTGCGGGCCGCGGTCCGTCGCGCGTCGCCCGCCCCGGACGAGCCGGTGGTGGCGACCGCGGACTTCACCGTGGACCTGGCGGCCAAGCAGGTGGTACGAGCCGATGGTTCCGGCGTCCGGCTGACCCCCACCGAATGGCAGCTGCTGGAGATCCTGGTGCGCAACAGCGGCCGCCTGGTCACCCAGCGGCAGCTGCTGCGGGAGGTGTGGGGCCCGACGTACGAAACGGAGAGCAACTACCTGCGCGTCTACCTGGCCCAGCTGCGCCGCAAGCTGGAACCCGAACCCTCCCGGCCGAGGTACCTGCTCACCGAGTCGGGCATGGGCTACCGGTTCAAGCCGTAGGGTTCCTGCGCGGTGGACACTAGGCACCCCGGTCGTTTCGACAGCCGGGTAACCCGCATCCTTGGCCCCACCAGGCCTACCCGCCCCGATCAGCGCACCCGTGCCAGCCGAGGCCCGGGTAGCACGCCGGCACGATGTGACACGACGAGAGGCACAGTTCGGCATAGTTGCCGCGGCCAGCGGACCGGCTGGGCGACGAAGCTGCTGAGGCACGCCGGGGATAGCGGCGCGAGGGGCGGGTACGCATTGATCGTGCGGCAATCCCTGCTTCCCACGGCGCGGCACGCGCGCAAGACCCGTATGGCCTCCTTGCTGTCCCGGCCGGCGGCCGTCGCCGAGCGCATCGAGCGAGCGCACGCCCTCGACCCCGTCATCCAGCGTCTTTCCGACTCCGTGGTGCGCGCGCTGCCGGGCGGCGCGCGGACCGACGCCCTGCATGGCGTCCCGTTCGGCCAGCCCGCGCACCCCGCGCTGGTCCGGCTGCCGCTCGGCTGCTGGACCTCCGCGGTGCTGCTCGACCTGTTCCCCGGCACCGAGCGCGCGGCCGGGGTGCTGATCGCGGCCGGCATCGCGGGCACCGCGCCCGCGGCGGCCACCGGGCTGGCCGACTGGTCGGCGCTGCACCAGGACCAGCAGCGGGTCGGCCTGGTGCACGCCGTCTGCCAGGGCGGCGCGGCCACGCTGTTCCTCGGCTCGCTGGCGGCCCGGGCCGGCGGCCGGGGCCGCTACGGCCGGGCGCTGTCGGCGGCCGGGTTCGCCGTGGCCACCGTCGGCGCCTACCTCGGCGGGCACCTGGCGCTGCGGCTCGGCGCGGGCACCAGCCACGCCGAGTCGGTCAGCCACCTGTCCGGGCTCGGCTGGCACGACCTGTGCGGGCTGCCCGAACTGCCCGACCGGCGCCCGATCCGCCGCCAGCTCGGCTACCTGTCCCTGCTCGTGTACCGGCAGGGAGCCGAGGTCAGCGTGCTGTCAGACCGGTGCTCCCATCTCGGAGGGCCCCTGCATCAGGGACGGGTCGTCCTGGAGCGGGGCGCTGCCTGCATCACCTGTCCCTGGCACGGATCCACCTTCGTGATCGCCGACGGCACCGTCGTGCACGGGCCCGCTACCGCCCGTCAGCCATCCTTCGAGACCCGCGTGACGACCGACGGGCGGGTCGAACTGCGGCCCCGACCCTGACGGGGCCAGCTCCGACGGGGCCAGCTCCGACGGGGCCAGCTCTGACGGGGCCGGAACCGCCGCCGGGGCGGGCTGGCCGTCGGCCCGGCTCGCGGTCGCGGAGCTGAAGAAACCGCCGATGCCCTCCAGGGCCTTGCCGATCTCGCTGGGCACGATCCAGACCTTGTTCGCGTCGCCCTGGGCGATCTGCGGCAGCATCTGCATGTACTGGTAGGCCAGCAGGCGCTGGTCCGGGTTGCCTTCGTGGATGGCCTTGAACACGGTGCTGATCGCCTCGGCCTGCCCGCGCGCCCGCGCCGCCTGGGCCTTGGCGTCCGCCTCCGCCCGGAGCACGAGCGCCTCGGAGTCGCCGCGGGCCTTGAGCACGGCCGCCTGGCGCTCGCCCTCGGCGGTCAGGATGGCCGACTGCTTGGACCCCTCGGCGGACAAGATGGCGGCGCGCTTGTCCCGGTCGGCGCGCATCTGCTTCTCCATCGAGTCCTGAATGGAGCTGGGCGGCTCGATGGCTTTGAGCTCCACCCGGCCGACCCGGATCCCCCACTTGCCCGTCGCCTCGTCTAGCTCCTTGCGCAGCTCGCTGTTGATCTGGTCACGCGAGGTGAGCGCGGTCTCCAGGTCCATCCCGCCCACCACGTTACGCAGCGTGGTCACGGTCAGCTGCTCCACGGCGGTGATGAAGTTGGCGACCTCGTAGGTGGCGGCCCGGGCGTCGGTCACCTGGAAGTAGATGACCGTGTCGATGCTGACGACGAGGTTGTCCTGGGTGATGACGGGCTGCGGCGGGAAGCTGACCACCTGCTCGCGCAGGTCGATGAGCGGGAGCAGCCGGTCGACGAACGGCGTCACCATGTTCAGGCCCGCGTGCAGGGTCCGGTGGTACCGGCCGAAACGCTCGACGATTCCCGCCCTCGCCTGGGGCACGATGCGGACCGCCCGGGCGACCGCCACGACCACGACAATGACGAAGACGACCAGCAGGATGGTCGCGACCAGAGAGCCCATGACGTCACTCCTGCGCCCGGGGCGGGGTGCCGGTAGTCTTCCGGAGTTTCCGGGCTTGTTGCTACGTTACCGACCGCGAGCGAGTTGAGCCAGCAGGTAGCAACGCTGTGTTAACCACGGGAGGGACGACCCCGCTGGCGCCCCCGGTCAGCGGCTCAGCGGCCCGGTCAGCGGGCCCGGGCGGTCCAGCGCGCCTGCCGGTGCTCGATCTCCAGCTGGACGCCGAAACAGCGGGACAGGTTCCGCGCGGTGAAGACCTCCTCGATCGGCCCGGCCGCGAGCACCGAGCCCCGGCGCAGCAGCATCGCGTGGGTGAAGCCGTCGGGGACCTCTTCGACGTGGTGGGTGACCAGCACCATCATCGGCGCCTTGGGATCGCGGGCCAGCTTGGTGAGCCGCCGCAGCAGGTCCTCGCGGCCGCCCAGGTCGAGCCCGGCGGCCGGCTCGTCGAGCAGCAGCAGCTCCGGGTCGGGCATCAGCGCCCGGGCGATCTGCACCCGCTTGCGCTCACCCTCGGAGAGGGTGGAGAACTTGCGCCTGATCAGGTGCGCGCAGCCGAGCGCGTCGAGTATCTCGACCGCGCGGGTGAGGTCGGCGGAGTCGTACTCCTCCCGCCACCGGCCCAGGATGGCGTAGGAGGCGGTGAGCACCAGGTCGATGACCTTCTCCCCGGGCGGGACCTGCTCGGCGATCGCGGCGCTGGTCAGCCCGATCCGCGGCCGCAGGTCGAAGATGTCGACCCCGCCGAGGGTCTCGCCGAGCACTTCGACGGTGCCCTCGGTGGCGAACATCAAGGTGGCGACCACCTGGAGGAGGGTCGTCTTGCCCGCCCCGTTCGGCCCGATCAGGATCCACCGCTCGTCCCCGTGCGCCGTCCAGTCCACGTTGCGCAGCAGGACCGCCGCGTCCCGCCGGACTTCGACGCCGCGCAGCCGCAGCACCTCGTCGGACATCGGGCCCCCTTTCCGCGCACGCGCCGCATCGGATCCGCCGAGACCGAACCTATGCCACCGCACCCCGGAAAGCCCAGCCTTTACCCGCCCTGCTCGTGCCGGACCGCGACCAGCGCGGCCTGGG
>CAWDBS010000026.1:0-24842 GCA_963800415.1 uncultured Actinomycetes bacterium | reverse complement strand
GAACGCGCCGTCGCCCAGCATGTTGGTGATCGGCCGGATCTGCACGCCCGGCTGCCGGGCAGGCACCAGAGCAGCGAAAGCCCGTGGTGCCGCGATGACCCAGGCTCTGTCCGGCACAGTACGTACAGCCAGTCCGCGGACGCGCCGAACGTCATCCAGATCTTCTGCCCGTCGATCACCCACTCCTGCCCGTCGAGCCTGGCCTGGGTGGGCACCGAGGCCAGGTCGGACCCGGCGTCTGGCTCGCTGAAGCCCTGCCCCCAGAACTCCTCGGCGGCCAGGATCTTCGGCAGGAACCTGGCCTTCTGCTCCGGCGTGCCGAACATCAGCAGGGTCGGGCCGAACAAGTCCTGCCCCTGTACGCCGAGCCGGTAGGGTGCCTGGGCGCGGGCGTAGAGGTACTCGAAGATGATCGCCTGGGCGAGCGTCGCCCCGCGGCCGCCGTACTCCGGCGGCCAGGTGAGCCCGAGCCAGCGCCCCGCCGACAGTTCCTTCTCCCACCGCCGCCGGACGTCCCAGGCCGCCGAGTCGTCCGGGCCGCCCACGCCGCGGTACTCGGCGAACTCGCCCACCAGGTGCTCGTCCAGCCAGCGCTGTACCTCGCCGGCGAAGCCTTGATCCTCCGGGCGGATCACGGTGTTCTCCGCTCGCCTGCTGGGCGCTTTTGGGCCCTGTCTTTCCTCGTCGCTCGTTCCCCGCTCCTCAGTCCAGGCAGGGCCGCGCCCCTTCGGCTCGATGTCCATCCTCATGCTCCCAGTCCGAGATGCGCGGCGAGCAGGTCCCGGTGGTACGCGGGGGTGCCGAACATCGCCTCGCAGGCCTTGGCCCGCTTGAAGTACAGGTGGGCGGGGTGCTCCCAGGTGAAGCCGATGCCGCCGTGCACCTGGAGGAGGTCGCCTGCGATCTTCGAGTAGGCCGCCGAGCAGTACACCCTGGCCAGGCTGGCCGCCAGCGGCACATCCTCGCCGTCCCCGGCCAGCGCCCACAGCCCGTAGTAGGCCGCCGAGCGGGCCGCCTCCGCCTCGGTCAGCATGTCCGCGCAGATGTGCTTGATGGCCTGGAACGAGCCGATCGGCCGCCCGAACTGGACCCGCATCCCGGCGTACTCGACGGCCATCTCCACGGCCCGGGACGCCCCGCCCACTTGCTCGGCGGCCAGCAGGATGGCGGCGGTGGCCAGGACGCGGCGGAGCACCGGCCAGCCGTCTGCCTCATCGCCGATCAGCCGCGCCGGCGTGCCTGCGAACTCCAGATGCGCCTGCTTGCGGGTCTGGTCCAGGGTCGGCACCGGGGTCCGGGTCAGCCCGGGCGCAGCGCCGTCCACCGCGAATAGCGCAACGCCGGCTGGCGTGCGTGCGCCGGCCATGATGAGATCGGCAATGTGGCCGTCCGGGACGTGGCGTTTCGTGCCGTCCAGCACCCAGCCCCCGGCGCTGCGGCTGGCCCGCATTGCACGCCCGCCTCGTCCCAGCGGCCGGGCCGCTCGAGCAGGGCCAGCGTGCCGATGGTCTGGCCGGCGGCCAGGCCGGGCAGCAGCTCTTTCCGGGCCGCCTCGTCCGTACAGCGCAGCAGGGCCTCGGTGGCCAGTGCCACGCTGGACAGGTAGGGCGCGCACAGCAGCGCCCGGCCCATCTCCTCCAAGACGATGCCGAGCTCCACATAGCCGAACCCGGCTCCCCCGTACTCCTCAGGCACGGCCAGGCCAACCAGCCCGAGCTGGTCGCTCATCTGCCGCCAGACCGCGGGGTCGTAACCGGCCGGGGTGGCCATCAGCCGCCGCACGCTCTCCTCGGCCGACTTGCTGGCCAGGAAGCCCCGCACGGTGGCCCGCAGTTCGAGCTGCTCGTCGGTGAAGAGAAAGTCCATCCGGCCTCCCGCCGCCACTACACCAAAGTCCGCTGCACCAAAATCCATTACAGTAAAATCATACAACTAGTTATACTATCTGTCGTGGTGCGTGCGGGACCCTCGCACGGCCACCGGGAAGGTGCGTGACCCGATGACCGACCGTTACGCGGATTTCCCGAGCCTGCGCTGCCAGACGCTGAGCTCGGGGGTGCTGCAGATCGTGCTGGACGCGCCGCGACTGAACGCGGTGGGCGCGCAGATGCACCGGGACCTCGCCGACGTCTGGGCCGCGGTGGACCGCGACGACGACGTCAGGTCGGTCGTCGTCCGGGGCGCGGGCCAGGCCTTCTCGGCCGGGGGCTCCTTCGACATGATCGAGGACATGACCCGGGACGTCAGCGTCCGCGCCCGGGTCCTGCGCGAAGCGCGCGACCTCGTCTACGGGGTGATCAACTGCTCCAAGCCGGTGGTCTCGGCCATCTGCGGTCCGGCCGTCGGGGCCGGCCTGGTGGTCGCGCTGCTGGCGGACATCTCGGTGGCCGGGCGGTCCGCCAGGATCGTGGACGGCCACACCCGGCTGGGGGTCGCGGCCGGGGATCACGCGGCGATCTGCTGGCCGCTGCTGTGCGGCATGGCCAAGGCCAAGTACTACCTGCTCTCCTGCGTCCCGTTGACCGGGGAGGAGGCGGAGCGGATCGGCCTGGTCTCGCTGTGCGTGGACGACGACGAGGTGGCCGAACGGGCGGTGGCGATCGCCCGGGATCTGGCCGGCCTGCCCGGCCACCGCGGTGCGCTGGACCAAGTACGCGCTGAACAACTGGTACCGCCAGGCGGGCCCGCTGTTCGACGCGTCGCTCGGCTACGAGTTCTTCGGCTTCGGCCTGCCCGAGGCCCGCGAGGGACTCGCGGCCCTGAAGGAGAAACGGCCGCCGGATTTCCGCGCGGTGGAGGAGGGATCACGATGACCACACACCCCGATCAGACCTACCCGCCGCTGCTGGTCCAGGGGCAGACGTGGGAGGAGATGGCCGTCGGCAGCGTATTCCGCACCGCGGCCCGGACCATCACCGAGACCGACCTGATCACGTTCGTCACCTGGAGCGGTTTCAACGAGGCGCTGTTCCTGGACGCCTCGCATGCGGCCGCGGGCGGGTACACCGGACGGCTGGTTCCCGGCGCCCTGGTCTACTGCCTCGGCGAGGGGCTGGTCATCCAGACCAACGTGATCAACGGGACCGGGCTGGCGTTCATGTCCATGGACCTGACGATCAAGCGGCCCGCCTATGTCGGGGATACCATTCACGTGGTGGTCGAGGTGATCGGGGCACGGGCGGCGAGCACCGGCAAGCGCGGCGTGGTGACCACTCAGAACAGCGTCCGCAACTCCCGCGGTGAGGATCTGCTGATCTACACGCCCGTCCGGCTGATCCGCGGCCGCGGTTACCAGGCACCAGACTTGACAAGCTAAATCATTTAGCTGATTCTAGACGCATGAGACGTTCCGGAACCAGCCGGTGGCTGACCTTGCTGCGCAGGTCGCTGGGACCCCCGCCGCCGCCGCCGCGGCGCTACTTCTCCTCCCGCTGCTGGCCCGCTGCCCGCGGCGCTGGGCTACCGGCGGCCCGGCCGCACCACGCCGCGTCATCAACAGGAATCCCCGCGGTGAAGCGGTAGAGGAGTCAACCTCGTATGCTTATTGGATGAGGAATCCAGTCAGGCTTCCTTGCCGATGGGAACCAGGCCGGCGCAGGCCCGAGGGGACAGCTTGAACGCGGTGACGGGAAACTCGACAGTCCGGGTGCCGAAGGCCGGGGAGATGGTGGCGGCGCAGCTGCGCCGTCAGATCGTGCTCGGCGAGCTCAAGGAAGGCGATCAGCTCCCCTCGGAGAGCGTGCTGATGGAGCAGTTCGGCGTCTCCCGGCCCACGCTCCGGGAGGCGTTCCGCATCCTGGAGGCCGAGGGAGCCATCACCGTGCGGCGGGGCGTGCGGGGCGGCGCGCGGGTACAGGTGCCTGACATCAGCGTGGCCGCCCGGCATATCGGCCTTCTGCTGCAGTACCGGGGCGCGCTGCTTTCCGACGTCTACGAGGTCCGCGCGGTCCTGGAGCCGGCCGCGGCCCGGATGGCCGCCAAGCGGCGCACGTCGGCCGATCTCGCCCGGTTGCAGGAGGTGCTGGACCGGCACCGCGAGGCGATCGACGATCCCGGCGCCTCCATCGCCGCCGACGCCGAGTTCCACCGGCTGATCGTGGAAATGTCGGGCAGCGAGACCCTCCAGATCCTGGTCGGCATGCTGACGAACATCATCCGGGAGGGCGATCGTTCCTACGCCGAGAGCCATGACTGGCAGCACGAGCAGGAACTCGCCAAGATCGCGATCCGCGCGCACACCCGGCTCGTCGAGCTCATCCGCAAGCGCAGCGGCGACGAGGCGGAGGAACTCTGGCGCAAGCACCTGGCCGAGTCGGCCAAGGTAGTGCTGGGCGACCGCACCACGGCCACGGTGGTGGAACTGCTCTCCTGATGCGGGCAGCCAGCGAGGTCGGGCACGAGCGGCAAGCCCGAGGCGGCCACCCGAGCCCCGTGGTCGGCGGTGCATAATTAGTGTATTACTCTTATAGATATTACTAATTATGCGTTGAGGTTCCCGAGGTATCCGCCGCGAGCGACCCGCAGCGTTGAAGGGCGTGAACATGAGCGTGCCGCTGCCTGCCGATCACATCGCGCCGGACCGGCCGACCCCGCCGGCCCGGCTGGCCCGTTCGGCCAACGGCCGCCCTTTCGGCCAGCGGATCCGGGTGCCGAAGACCGCTGAGCTGGTCGCCGCGGAACTGCGGCGCAAGATCGTGCGCGGCGAGCTGGCCGAGGGTGACGCGCTGCCGTCCGAGGCGGCCCTGATGGCCGAGTTCGCGGTGTCCCGGCCCACGCTGCGCGAAGCCTTCCGGGTGCTGGAGTCGGAATCGCTGATCAGCATCCGGCGGGGCGCCCGCGGCGGCGCCCGGGTGCAGGTGCCGGACGGGAACGTGGCGGCCAGTTACGCGGGCCTGGTGCTGGAGTACCGCTCCACCACCCTCCAGGACGTCTACGACGCCCGGACTTGCATCGAGGCGCCCTGCGCGGCGCTGCTCGCCCAGCGACGGACCGAACAGGACCTGGTGCGCCTGAAGGAGGCCGTGGCCCAGGCGGAACAGCTGATGGATGACCCGCAGACGTTCATCCTCGCCCACATGGAGTTTCACGCGCTCGTGGTGGAGTTGGCCGGCAACCGAACGCTGTCCGTGCTCAACGGCATGGTCCGGCACATCATCGAGCTGGCCAACTGGTCGCACGTGGACCTGGACGCGGGCAGCCCGGACAACGTGCGGGCGAACAAGCGCGGGTTCCGCGCGCACGTCCGGCTGGTCGAGCTGGTGGCGGGGCGGCAGGCCGCCGAGGCCGAGGCGATCTGGCGGCTGCACCTGCAGGAGGCCCAGGACTACCTGCTGATGAACAAGTCGATGACCACGGTGCTCGATCTCCTCGGCTGACCCGGCTCGGCCGGCCCGCCCGCGCTAGCCCGCACATCATATTATGAGTATAATAAGTTATACATATTGGTGAGCGAGGCGGTTCTGCGGAGGGCGCATGAGACTGCAGGGGAAGACAGCGATGGTCACCGGGGCGGGCCGGGGCATCGGCGCGGCGATCGCGGAGGCCCTGGCCGCCGAGGGTGCGGCGGTCGCGGTCTGCGACCTGGACGGTACAGCGGCCGCTAAGACCGCGGCGGGCCTGGCCGAGCGGCACGGCGCGCGGGCCATCGGCGTGGGCGTGGACATCGCGGACAGCCCGGCGGTATGGGCCGCGGTCAGCCGGGTGCGCGCTGAGCTGGGACCGCCGGACATCCTGGTCAACAACGCGGGCATCGACGTGATCGAGCCGTTCGTGGACTCGGCCGAACAGACCTGGGACAAGATCATCGCGGTCAACCTGCGCGGCACCATCACCGTCACCCGCGCCGTGCTGGACGCGATGATCGAGCGGGGCAGCGGGCGGATCATCCACGTCGCCTCGAACGCCGGCCGGGTCGGCTCCTCTGGCGAAGTGGTGTACTCCGCCACCAAAGGCGGCGTCATCGCCTTCGGTAAGGCGCTGGCCCGGGAGGTGGCCCGGCACGGCATCACGGTGAACAGCGTCTGCCCCGGTCCGACCGACACCGCGCTGCTCGACCAGGTGGCCGCCTACAGCCAGAAGCTGCGGGACGGGCTGTCCCGCGCCATCCCGCTGCGCCGGGTCGGCCAGCCCGCCGACATCGCGCCTGCCGTCGCCTTCCTCGCCTGCGACGAGGCCGCCTACATCACCGGGCAGACGCTGTCGGTCAGCGGCGGCCTCACCATGGCCTGAGGCCAGGCCGGGGCCGGTGATGCACGATGGCGTCCTGTGTGCCGGACGTTCCGGGGCGATGAGTTCCGGCGTTCCGCGTAGTCGGAACAGTCATCCGGTTCAGCGCAGGTAGGCCTGGCCGCCGTCGACGGCGATCGTGGTGCCGGTGATGTAGCTGGCCGCGGGCCCGCACAGGAACGCCACCACCGGGCCGATCTCCTCCTCGGGATCGCCGAGCCGGCGCAGCGGGATGCTCGACATGCTGCGCTCGTACTCCGCGGGGTTAGCCTGCCGCCAGGCCCGGGCGGCCGGGCTGGTCGCGGCGGGCAGGACCGTGATGACCCGGATGCCGTCCGGCCCCCACTCCGTCGCGGCGACCCGGCTCAGGGTCTGGGTCGCCGCCTTGGCCGCGCCGTAGACCCCGCGGCCGGCGGGCTGCGGGTTCACGGTGGTGGAGCTGCCGAGATTGATGATGACGCCGCCGCCGCGCAGGTGCGGATGGCATTCCTTCATCAGCCGGAACACGGCCAGCGGCCCGGATTCCCAGCAGGCGCCGAAGGCCTCGTCGGTTACCTCGAGGAGTGAGCCGAGCGCGGGGATCTGCGCGTTGTTTACCAGGATGTCGAGGCCGCCCAGCTCGCTGACCGTGTGCGCCACGCAGCGCTGGATGCCGGCGGCCCGGGTTACGTCCGCGGCGACGGGCAGGGCGGTGCCGCCGGGTTTGGAGATCTCCGCCGCCACCGCGCGCAGCTTGGCCTCGGTGCGGCCGACCAGCGCCACGGCGGCGCCCTCGGCGGCGAGGGCGAGCGCGATGCCGCGGCCGACCCCCTGGCCGCCGCCGGTGACGATGGCCCGCTTGCCGTCAAGTGTCCCTGCCATTACCCCTCCTGCTCAGGATCGCTGCAGCCGCCGTGTAGTCGATCTTCCCGTTGGGCATCCTGGGCACGCTATCGACGAAGACGATCAGCCGGGGGACCTTGTATCCGGCCAGGGACCGCCTAGCCGCGGCGATCACGTCGGAGGTGTCCGGCTGCCGGTCCGCCCTGGCCACGACCATGGCGGCGACCAGCTGGCCGAAGCGCTCATCAGGGACGCCCGCCACCAGGCACTCCTCGACACCGGCCAGCTCCTTGATCACCTCCTCCACCTCCGCCGGATGGACCTTCTCGCCGCCCGTGTTGATCACGCTCGTACCCCGGCCGATCAGCGTCACGCTGCCGTCGGCCTCGATGCGGCCGAAGTCGCCGGGCACGGCGAGCTGCTCGCCGTCACTGGTGAAGAAGGTGGTGGCGCTTCGCTGCGGGTCCTTGTGGTAGCTCGATGCGGGTGTCGGGCCGGCCAGCAAGCCGACCTCCCCGCGGGGCAGCTCCCTCCGGTCCTGGCCGATCACCCGCAGACCGCGGGCCGCCTCGAAGTTGGCAAACAAGGCCGGGTCTCCCCGCCGGACCCGCCGGTAGCCGTAGGTGACCCCTTCTGTGGACCCGCAAAAGTCGATCAGGGCAGCCTGCGGCACGTGCTCGAGCAGGCGCTGCTTGATCCGGGCGCTCCAGGCGGCGCCGGCCGAGCAGATGGCCCGCAGCGACGAGGTCTCGTAGCGGCCGGTCGGCGCGCGGGCGTCGAGGGCCCGCAGCAGCGGGAGCGCGAAGGCGTCGCCGACGATGGCCACGATCTGAGCCCGGACAGCGCCGATCGTGGTGAGGAGCTCGCCAGCGTCGAATGACCTGCCCTGGAGCGTAGCCACCTGCCCTCCCGAAGTCAGCGTGGGGAGCGAGGCGAAGGTGAAGCCAGTGCTGTGCATGAGCGGCGACGCCGGGATGGCGACCAGGCGATGGCCGTTGCGTGCCTGCTCGGCCGCGTACTCCACGATCCCGAGCTCGGTGCTGGTGTCGAGGAACAGGTCACGCAACCTCAGGGAGTTCGTCACGCCACGGCCGATCGTATAGCGGACGCCCTTAGGCAGGCCTGTGGTTCCGCCCGTGTACGACAAGAAGACATCCTGCTCGCTGCGGCTGACCCGGGGTGCCGGTTCGCACGAGGCGATCAGCTCCTCGTAGCGGCAGGCGCCCGGCACGGGAGCGGCGGCAGCAGCCTCGCCGACCTCCGCCAGCAGGCGAACCCAGGGGATCTGGTGGCGGACCGACGCCACCCGCTCGCGCAGCGCCGAGTCGAACAAGAGCGCCTCGGCGTCGCAGTTCTCCAGCAGCGCCCGCAGCTCGGCGCCGCCGTAGCGGTAGTTCACGTTGGCCGGCACCGCGCGGATCTTGAGGGCGGCGAGGAAGGTCTCGAAATACTCGGGGCAGTTGTAGAGGTAGCAGGCGACGGTGCTGCCCGGGCCCAGGCCGTGCGCCCGGAGCGCGCCGGCCAGGCGGGCAGCTCGCTGCTCGAATTCCCCCCACACGACCGTCCGGGCCCCGTGAGTGAGGGCCGGGGCGGAGGGGATCTCGTCGGCGATGGCCTCCCACAGGGTGGCGAAATGCAGCTCGCCGCGCGCCGGGGATGCTGACGACAACGCTCCCGCCCTCACTGACCTGGTCTCGGGGGGCTCGGATCCCGGCGCCCGCTCCCCAGTATGGCCCCGAAGTCCAGTACCACAATCCGGTCACAGACCCCCATCACCAGGTTCATATCATGCTCCACGAGCAGCACCCCGATACCCCTTCGGTCGGCGAGCTGGCGGCCCAGCAGGGCGTACACCGCCCCGATCCCCAGCCCGAGGATCGCGAACTGGAGCACCTGGCTCATTGTGCGGACTCCTCATGGCCCGGGACGCGGCGCCGTGCGCGCACTCTTGCACGGGCTCTTGCGCTGGCCCCTGCTGCCATGCCATCCTCCAGATACCTACAACCGAGTTAAATTAACTAACGATTTTATACGCTAGCCGATCCGATGAGGCGGAGGAAGACCCAGATGCCAATGAGACTTAGGGCTACGGCGGCTGTCGCCGCCGTAGCCGCGCTCGGCCCGGCGGGCCTTTGACCCGCTGGCCGAACCGGCTCAAATTGCCAGTAGACGGAGTGGTCGTTAGATGATAACAATTAGATAGACAATTTAGCTATCTACTAGTGATGCAGGCCACACCGGCTTACCGTCCACTCATCGTCCGCGTGCCTCCGGCCGCGCCAGCGCTCCCAGGACGGGGCGCTCGGCGGCCCGGTCACATCCCTTCCCTGCCCGCCCGATTGTTGGGGGTTCGAACCAGAAATGAAGACAGCACGCAGAACCGCTCTGCTGCGGCTATCCGCGGTGAGCGTCGCGGTCGCGGCCCTGGCCACGGCCTGCAGCAGCAGTAACAGCGCGAGCAGCTCGAGCAGCACTACTAGCCCGGTCGCGTCCAGCTCCGGCTCCGCCGTCGCAGCGTCCGGGCCGGACCTGGTCATCGGCACGATCGGTAACTTCTCCGGCCCGTCCGCCCAGCCTGAGCACCTGGCCGGGCTGCAGGCCTGGGTCGCCTCGGTCAACGCCAGCGGCGGTATCAAGGGCCGCCAGGTCAAGCTGATCGTCCAGGACGACCAGGGCGACGCGACCAAGTCCCAGGCGGACATCCGCCAGCTCGTCCAGGTGGACCACGTGCTCGCCATCGTCAGCCCGGAGGCCGGAGGCACCGAGAGCGGCTGGGCCTCCTACGTCCAGCAGCAGCACGTGGCCGTGGTCGGCGGCCAGGCCGACACCCCCGTGTGGTTCACCAACCCGTCGTTCTTCCCGTCCGGTGCCACGGTCCTCACCTCGCTGGCGATGCAGGCGTACGCCGTGAAGGCGGCGGGCAAGGCATCCTTCGGCGCGGTGTACTGCGCCGAGGTCGCCGCGTGCAAGCAGACCGTGCCCGCGCTGCAGGGCTACGCGAAGGCATTCCAGCTGAACATGTCCAACAGCGCGGCGATCGCCGTGGCGGCGCCGAGCTACACCGCCCAGTGCCTGGCCGCGAAACAAGCCGGAGCGCAGGCCCTGATCATCGACGCGTCCTATGCGGCGGGCTCGCGGTTCGCCCCGGCCTGCGCCCAGCAGGGTTACAGCCCGGTGTACGTGATCCCGTCGGGAGCGTTCGACAACCGGTACCTCCAGCTGAGCCAGGTGAACGGCGCGTACGTGCCCACCACCAACGCGCTCTGGTTCGACAGCACCCCCGCGGTGGCCCAGTTCCAGCAGGCCATGGCTAAGTACCAGGCGAGCACCGCGCTCGGCCCGAACCCGATGTCCGGCTGGACCGGTGGCGTCCTGTTCGGGGCGGCGGCCGCACACCTGCCCGCCAAGGCGACCGCGGCGGACGTGTTCACCGCGCTGTATTCGCTGCCGAAGGACGACACGCTGAACGGCCTGACGCCGCCGCTGAACTTCCACTCCGGCGCTGCTGCCTCCCAGGTGAACTGCTTCTTCCTGGCCCAGATCCAGGGCGGCAAGCTGACCGCTCCCAAGGGCACCGCGGCGATCTGCCCGTCAGCCTGATCCTTCCTGATCCCGGAGCGCCCGGCCCACCGGGCGCTCCGGGATCTCTGACCTACCGAGCGTGATGACCTGATGAATGCCCTGCTCCCGTTCGTGATCCTCGGCATCACGGCCGGATCGGTCTATGGCCTGACCGGAACCGGCCTGGTGCTCACCTACAAGACGTCGGGCATCTTCAACTTCGCCCAGGGCGCGGTGGCCACCACCGGCGCCTATGCCTTCTACCTCCTGCACGACGACGTCTTCCACCTGCCGGCCGTGCCCACCGCGCTGGTCTGCGTGTTCGTGCTCGGCCCGGTACTCGGCCTGGGGATGGAGGCGATGGCGCGCCGGCTCGCGGACGCGTCGGCGACCATGCAGGTGGTCGCCACGATCGGCCTGGTCCTGGTGGTCCAGGGCTTCTTCTCGGCGACCTTCGGCACGCTGACGCGCACCTTCCCCGCCTGGCTACCGCAGCATACGGTCAAGATCGGCGGCGTGTTCGTCGGCGCAGACCAGATGATCATCACGGGCATCGCGCTGGCCGCGACCGTGGCCCTGTTCCTGTTCTTCCGGCTGACCCGGCTCGGCCTGGCCATGCGGGGCGTGGTCGACAACCCCGAACTGCTCGACCTGGGCGGCACCAGCCCGGCCGCGGTGCGGCGGTGGGCCTGGATCATCGGCTCCAGCTTCGCCGTCCTGGCGGGCGTCTTGCTGGCGCCGACCCTGAACCTGGACGCCACCGTGCTCACCCTGCTGGTCGTCCAGGCCTTCGGCGCCGCGGCGATCGGCCGGTTCTCCAGCCTGCCGCTCACCTACATCGGCGGCCTGGTGGTGGGCATCGCCGCCTCGGTCGCCACCAAGTACGTCGTCACGTCCAGCGCCGCACTGGCCGGGCTCCCGGCCAGCATCCCGTTCATCGTGCTCTTCCTGGTGCTGATCTTCACGCCGCGGTCCAAGCTGGCCGGCCTGCGGGTATCCCGGCCTCGGCCGACGGCCGCGTATTCGGCACCCGCCCGGGTCCAGCTGGCGGGCGCTGCCGTCGTGGGCGCCGTCCTCCTGGTTGTCCCGCACCTGGTCAACTCGGCGCAGCTGCCCTTCTGGTCCGATGGCATGACCCAGGTGATCCTGTTCCTGTCGCTGGGCCTGCTGGTGCGCACCTCGGGACAGGTGTCACTGTGCCAGGCCGCGTTCGCGGCGATCGGCGCGACCACCATGGGTCACCTGACCGCCGGTTTCGGCCTACCCTGGGGAGTCGCGCTGCTGCTCGCGGGGCTCGCGGCGGTGCCGGTCGGCGCGTTTATCGCCATCCCCGCCATCCGGCTGCCCGGGGTCTTCCTCGCCCTCGCCACCTTCGGCTTCGGTGTCACGATGCAGCAGATGGGCTATCCGCTCTGGCTCATGTTCGGCTCCAGCTCTCTGGGCCAGGCGGTGAACAGGCCCTCGTTCGCCCAGGGCGACATCGCCTACTATTACCTGGCGCTCGCTTTCGCGGTGATCGTCAGCCTGATGGTCATGTGGCTGGTGCGCAGCAGGCTCGGCCGGCTGCTCGCCGGGCTGGCCGACTCGCCGGTCGCCCTGGCCACGCACGGGACGAGCGTGATGGTCACCCGGGTGCTCGTCTTCTGCGTCTCGGCCTTCCTCGCCGCTATCTCCGGGGCGCTGTTCGGCGGTGTGGTGCACACCGTCACCAGCTCGGACTTCACCGCGTTCAGCTCCCTTACCCTGCTCGCGCTGCTGGTCATCATGCCGGGCCGGGAGCCCTGGTACGCCTTCGGCGCGGGGTTCGCGCTGGTCGTCCTCCCGTCCTGGATCTCCACCGGAGCAACCGTGAGCGATTGGCTGAACGTCCTGTTCGGCGTGGCTGCGGTGCAGGTGGCGCTCGGCTTCACGCCGCGCAACGCGCGGTTGCACCGGTTCCTCGACCGTATCGGCGGCCGCAGGCCGCCGACGACGGCGAGCCCGTCCCAAGAACCCCGGCAAGCCCCAGGACGGCCGGTTCCGGCTGCCCCCGGCCAACCCACGCGGGTCCCGGCGGCCGCGGTGAACGGACGGTCCCGGGTCGGCCGGCACCGACCACCGGCGGGCGCCGGCCTGGACCTGGCGCACATCACGGTGCGGTACGGCGGGCATGTCGCGGTCAATGACGTGAGCCTGACCGCACCGGTCGGCCGTATCACCGGACTGATCGGGCCGAACGGCGCGGGCAAGACGACGCTGTTCAACGTGGTGTCCGGATTGGTCCGGCCAGCCGGCGGCACGCTGCGGCTGCACGGCGCGGACATGTCCGCTCTCGACCCGGCGGCCCGGGCCCGGCATGGTCTCGGCCGGACCTTCCAGAAGATCGAACTCTTCGACTCGCTGACTGCGCGGGAGAACGTGTCCCTCGGCCGGGAGGCCGGGCAGGCCGGCCGCCGGCCCTGGCAGCACGTGGCCGAAACCACGACAGACCGGCAGAGCCGGCGCGCTGCCGCCGAGCAGGCCATGGCGCTGGCCGGGATCGCCGATCTCGCCGACCGCCCGGTAGCGGCGCTGTCCACCGGGCAGCGACGGCTGGTCGAACTCGCCCGCTGCCTGGCCGGCGAGTTCGACGTGCTGCTGCTCGACGAGCCGTCCTCCGGCCTGGACGGGGCGGAGACCGAGCGGTTCGGCGAGATCCTCACCCGGGTCGTCGGGGAGCGGGGAGTCGGCATCCTGCTGGTGGAGCACGACATGGCGTTGGTCATGAACATCTGCGACTACATTCACGTGCTGGACTTCGGGACGAAGATCTTCGAGGGGACCACGGCGGACGTGAGTGTCAGCGACACGGTCCGGGCCGCTTACCTCGGCAGTGAGCCGGTCGGCCAGCCGCAACCAAAGATTGCGAGGTAGCCGCGATGCTTGAATTGCGCGGGATCGAGGCCGGCTATGGCGAGCACACGGTGCTCCGCGATGTCTCACTAACCGTCAAGCCGGGCACCGTGGCGGCTGTCCTGGGGCCGAATGGAGCGGGCAAGACCACCGTGCTCCGGGTCGCGTCCGGGCTGCTCAACCCTTCTGCTGGGGCAGTGTTGCTGGACGGCGAGGATGTGACGCGGACACGGCCTTACGCGCGCGCCAGGCGCGGGCTATGCCACATTCCCGAGGGCCGCGGCATCTACCCGACGCTGACTGTGCGGGAGAATCTCGCGCTGCACTCGCGCAAGGGCGAGGAGGCAGCGGCACTGGACCGGGCCATCTCGGCCTTCCCGGTGCTCGGGGAGAAACTTCGTCAGCCAGCCGGCCAGTTGTCCGGCGGCCAGCAGCAGATGCTGTCGCTGGTCCGTGCCTACCTCACCAGCCCCAAGCTGGTCTTGGTGGATGAGGCCTCGATGGGGCTGGCCCCGGTTGTCGTCGACAAGATCTTCGAGTTCCTCGGCCAGATCGCCGCGTCAGGAACCGCCTTGCTCCTCATCGAGCAGTACGTGAACCGCGCCCTCGCCCTGGCCCATACGGTCTACGTCATGAACAAGGGCGGGGTGGTCTTCAGCGGCGAGCCGGCCGAGATCACCGACGATCTTTTCGTGCACTACCTGGGTGCTGCGGCCAGCGGGCACTGAAGGCCGGGATGGCGGCTGCCCTCCCGGCCTCCGGCGCGTGGCGGCTGCCATCCAAGCCTCAGCGTTGCCGGAGTTCGGTGACGGCCATCCGGGCCCCCGGCATGCGCACGCCAGTGATTGTCTCCGGGTCGAAATCGTCGGCCAGTGGCTGGAACGAAGGGGGCCGCTTCTGCACGAAGCTGTCGACGCCTTCGGTGAAGTCCGCGCCGCTGTTCAGCACCTCCATCAGCGCGTACGCCCGGCGGCAGGCCTCCTCGAAGGAGGCGTCGAGGTCGGCGAGCACCTGGTGGCGGATGGCGGCCATGGCGGCCGGGGAGCAGTTGCGTGCCAGGTCCCGGGCGTACTCCCGGGCGGCGGGCAGCACCTCACCGGGCTCCAGGACCCGGTTCACCAGCCCGAGTTCCCTGGCCTCGTCGGCTTCGAAAACCCGGCTGGACATCAGCAGGTCAAGCGCGTTGCCCACGCCGACGTAGCGGGGGAGCACCCAGGACATGCCGTACTCGGCCCCGAGCCCGCGGCGGGCGAAGGCCGCGGAGAACCTGGCTCCCCGCGCCGCGAACCGCACATCGCACATCAGCGCCTGGGTCAGCCCGATCCCGGCGCACGCGCCGTTGATCGCGGCGATCAGCGGCTTGCGGAACAGTCGCGGGGCGTACTGCGGGCGGCGGGCCGATATGTTCACCGGCCGGCCGGCCACCTCAGCCAGACGGCCCATGTCCATGCCCGGGCAGAACGACGTCCCGGCGCCGGTCAGCACCCCGACCCGCACCGCCGGATCGGTGTCGGCCGCCGCGAGCACGTCGAAGTACCGGTTTTCCATCGCCGCGGTCCACGCGTTGCGGCGTTCGGGCCGGTTCAGCGTGAACGTCGCGACGCCGTCCGCGTCGACCTCGGTGCGCACCAGGTCCTCGTCCTCTGCCATCGGGCGACCTCCCTGCCATCGGGCCACGTCTCGGCCATCGGGCCACGTCTCGGCCGTCAAGCCCTATTGTTGTATATTATCTGATTGAGTTATCTTATTAAAGACGCAGTGAGGGGTACGATGGGCAGCCGGCTGACGAACGCCGCCCCAGTGGCCGGGGAAGACAAGGTGCTGGGCGAGACCGGGCTCAACTGGCTCCTCACCGGCATCGCCGCAGACGCCTAGGCGATCGGCGGGTGGCTGTGACCGAGGTCAGGGACGGGGCCTAGTCAAAGGGGCAGCTCACGTCGCTGCCTCTGGCCGCCTGCAGGAGCAGGGTTTCCGCGGAAACGTATTAATGCAATTGTCTTAGGCATTTGCCAAACGTCTCCGCGGAAACGCCGCGTCCGCCGATCCCCCGCCGGTCCGGGAGGCGAACACGACCGGGATCCGTTCGGCCAGTTCCGCCAGCATGGGCACGGTGACGGCGGGCACGTGCGGCCTGCAGCACGGCCAGGATATTCGCCGGCCCGTCGGCCCCGGCCATGGCAGGATCGCGCATCGCGCACGTCACCACGATCGGCTCAGCGCCGCGATCACCGGCACCGGGCAGCGCACCATGCCACCCTCGCGACCTCGGGGTCCGGCTCCCCGGCCAGCGCGGTCTCCAGCGGGGGTCAGGACCCCACGCGCCTACCAGACCTGGCCCGCAACGCCGCCTGGTAGGCCGTACCGGGGGACTCGGCCGCGCCGGGCGCTGGCCACCAGCGGTCCTGCCCGGAGGTAAACGGATACCAGCGGTCGTCGGGTCCCAGGCGGATCTGGACGCCGGCTCCAGGGTCGGCGATCACGCCTGGGGCGACGTCCAAGTCGCCGATGGCGAAAGCGCGCCGCTTCCGCACCTCGCGCTCGGCATCGGTCATCTGCTCAGGTCGTCCACCGGATGGCTCGACCATGGCGGATACCCCGCCGGGGCCGCCTTGCCGGTACGCGAGCACCAGGCGCCGCAGTTCCTCCTCCGGTCGGCCGCTCAGACGTGCCGCCTGAGCGATATGCGACGCTCCTCGCACGGTGGCGACGATGCGTACCGCGTCGACGAGTGACACGAGCGAATCGTCGACGAGCAGGTCGTCGGCCTCTACCGCCGGGTAGTCGCCTGCCAGCATCATCGCCGCGCGGTCCGCCGCGTCAGCCACCAGCAGCCGCAACACCTCGACGCGAGGAACGGGCGCGGGCGGCGCGTCGTGCTGCCAGGCGTCGTGGCGCGAAACGTCCGCGTTCACGCGCCCAGGTCCTGGCTCAGGCTCACCAGTGCGCGCAGCTCGCCGTCGTCGAGTTCGGTCAGCGCGCTTTCTCCGCTCGCCAGCACGGCTTGGGTCAGCTCGCGCTTGCGCTCGAGCAGGGCGGAGATGCGGTCTTCCACGGTTCCCTCGGCCGTCAGATGGTGCACGTTCACCGTGCGGTACTGGCCGATCCGGTGGGCGCGGTCGGTAGCCTGATCCTCAACGGCGGGGTTCCAGGGCCGGTCGAAATGGATCACGTGCCCGGCCCGTGTCAGGTTCAGCCCGGTTCCGGCCGCGCGGACCGAGAGGATGAGGGCGTGTCCCTGCCCGGACTGGAACCGGTCGACGATCTCCTGCCGCTGCGCGGTCGGGGTGCCGCCGTGCAGGAACTCGGCGCGCATACCGCGCGCGAGCAAATGGACCCGGAGCAGATGCCCCATGGACACGTATCCGGTGAAGATCAGCGCCGCGTCCCCGGCACTGGTCAAGGCATCCATCAGCTCCTCCAGCACCTGAAGCTTGCCGGACCGGGACGCTTCGACATCGGCGTCCCAGCCCTCCGCGGATTGTCTGAGAAAGTGCGCGGGCGAGTTGCAGATCTGCCGCAGCGACTGGAGCAGGCGGAGCACCTGGCCCCTGCGGGCGATGCCGGCGCTGGCTTCGATCCGCGCCAGCGTGCCGGCGGTCGCGGCCTGGTACAGCGCGGCCTGTTCCCCGGTTAGCTGCACGAAGCGGTCACTGACCACCTTGTCCGGCAACTCGGGCGCGACGCCCGGATCGGTCTTGCGGCGGCGCATGAGGAATGGCGTGATGAGCCGGCCCAGCCGCCGTGCCGCGTCACCGTCCGCCTCCCGCTCGGCCGCCCGGCCGTAGCGCTCACGGAAGACGGTGAGGGTTCCGAACAACCCGGGATTGGTCCAATCCAGGATGGCCCATAGCTCCGACAGCGAGTTCTCGACCGGTGTACCGGTCACCGCGATCCTTGCGCTCGCCGGGAGAGACCGCAGCGCGCGGGCAGCTTGCGAACGATGGTTCTTCACCTGCTGCGCCTCGTCGGCCACCACCACGTCCCAGCGGATCGACGCCAGCCGGTCAGCGTCGCGGAGGAGCGTTCCGTATGTGGTGACGATGACCTGCCCGGGTGTGAAGTCGCCGAGCGAGCGGCCGGTCCGGTGGTAGCGACGTAGAGGAACATTTGGGGCAAAACGGGCGAACTCCCGCTCCCAGTTGGCGAGCAGCGACGCCGGACAGACCACCAGCGTCGGTCCGGTCGCCCGGTGCAGGTGGAACGCGATGACCGTCAGGGTCTTGCCCAGGCCCATGTCGTCGGCGAGCAGCGCCCCGAAGCCCAGCGCGGTGGTCCGGGCCAGCCACTGGACGGCTCTGCGCTGGTAGCCGCGAAGGATGGCGTTGAGTCCCGCGGGCATATCGATTGGGTCCTGGGTACCCGCGTCGCGCAGCGTACCGATCAGGTCGACGAGCCGTCCGGCGGCGGTACACGGGACGTCCTGTCCGTCGACGGCGATCTGCCCGGTCAGGGCCGCGCCCAGCGCCTGCGCGGCCGTAAGTGTGCCGAGGTCGCGCTCGCTGGCGCGCCGCGCGGTGGCCGGATCGATCAGTACCCAGCGTTCGCGGAGCCGCAGCAACCCGTCCGCGGCCGCCGCGACCGCTGTCGCTTCCGCTTCGGAGAGGGGGTCGCCGCCCAGGGTCAGCTGCCAGTTCAGGTCGATGTCGCCGAGACCGCCTAGCGTGGACGGGCTGACGGTTGTCCGCGACCGCAGAATCACGCTCGCGCCGAGCCCGCTGACCAGATCGCCCGGCCACTCTACTGTGATGCCGTGCGCGGCGAGTTGCTCGGCCGCCGGGCCGAGCAGTTCCACCGCATCCCCGCCCCGGATCTCGCCGTCGCTGCGTATTCGCCGTAGCGGCGGCCAGCAGCGCGTGGCGCTGCGCAGAACCCGGTGTTCGGCATGGCCGAAGTGGGCGGCGCGAAGCTCGGCCCGCAGAGTGGGCTTCTCGTCCGCGGGCAGGTGGATCCGGAGCGACATGGGTCCTGGCGGGGTGGGATCGGCCGTCTCGGCGCAGCGATCCGCCCATTCCGCGGCGTCGGTTCCCAGCACGCGAGCGGGACCCGCGTAGGGCCCGTCGCCGGCCACAAGCCGTGCCCCCGGCGGCCGGAGCATGGCATTGGCGACCGCGTCCAGGAAATCGGTCTGGCCGGCGTCGAAGTCCGCCAGCCGCCAGCAATCACGGCCGTCAGCGTCCAGCGCCGGATAGACGCGCCGCGCGGAGATCGCCTCAAGGGCCGACCGGGAGGCCGAAGCCCAGGTCAGCACCGACGTGTGCAGCCGCTCCGTCGCCACGTCGAGTGCGGCCAGGACGGGCAATGCCACCATAAGCGGCACACCCCAGCTCGCCAGCGGCTCGGGGAGCTCGTCACCGGTGGGATGGCTGATCCGCAATCGCCGGCTGGCGTGGAAGTCCAGGGCGCAGCCGACGCCCAGGAGCCGGCCGAGGATGCCCCGCGGGCTACGTGCCTGCGCTGCCTCCGCCCTGGCCAGCTGCGCCGCGGCGGACTCCTCCTGTGCCGCCAGCTGTTCAAGCAGCCCGGCCGTGGCCGCCACCTTCGCCTCGTTCTTGTTGCGCCCGTCCGCGACACTGGCATAGCTCCCCGTCGCATGCGTGCAGGTAACCGTGCAGGTGAACACCGGCGCATGGGGCGGGCCGCTGGCAACTTGCTCGTAGCACAGCGCGGCGACGTCCCCGCGTTGCGCCCGCTCGTTCAGCACGGCCACGGGGTTGCGTTGGGATAGGGGTGCCTCCGGAACCGCGGCGGCGGGGGGAGCCAGTTCCCTGAGCAACGCCAGAGCCGCGCCCACCCTCGCGGCCCTGGATCCGGCCGCGTGATAGGGCTCGCCGACGACCAGTCCCTCCGCCAGCGGCATGAACGCCACCGCCGAATGCTCCCCGGCCTCGATGTAGCGCACCGTGGGCCATGACCGGGCCTGGCTGTACATGGACAGCACTCCCCCGGCCGCCGAAGGAGCGCTGATCAACGCCTCCCAAGCGACGGCACGGGCTTCGGCCCATCCCTGCGGGTCGGCCTCGAAGAGCAGGAGATACAGCGATCGGACGGACAGCGCGCAGGCCTGTACGAACCCCAGGAGCTCTGGGTCGGATTCGGGTTTGCCGACCTCATGGTCGAGCCACAGCTCCAGCTCGGTAGCGGTCAATTGCGGTGCCGCCGTTCCGGTCGGCGATGCGGTCGGCTCGCGATCAGGCTCGTGATCCGGCACGGCGAGACCGTCGAGTTCGGCCAGGCCGGTGAGCTCGGCCAGCAGCGACAGCGCCGCGGCTTGCCGCGCGGCCTTCTTGTTGCCGGCGAGCCGCTGCCTGCCCTCCACGCGTGTGCCGTTCCGCTCCAGCGAGGCCTTCGCGGTGAACATGCCGTTCGCTTCGGACTCGCTGACCCGCAAGCCGGCGACACCGAGCCGTTGGGCCTCGGTGCTCAGGACAGAGACCGCCATCGCGGGGTCGCGGACGGCTGCTTCTAGCGCTCGCGCGCGAACGCGCCCCCAAGCCTGCTGGTCACGCGCGACAAAGAGGACCTGGTGCAACTCCCGAGGTCCCGATTCCCCGGACGTGATCCTGCGCTCAGCATCCGCGATCATCGCAGGGTTCGCGATGCCGTCCTGGCACCCGCACTTCAATGCCGCGAAGAACTCATCCTCAGCCAGCGCCGCGAAGTCCGCAGCCGGGTCGGCCACCAGGGCCCGCAAGGCCCGCTGTGCGCGTTCCTTCTCGATGTCGGCGCGGGTCCGGCCTTTCGGCGGCGGCGGCGGCTGCCGCGGCGGCTTCGGCTTCGGCCGGGCACGGGCCAGATCGGCAGGTGTGGGCATCCGAGGGGATTGCGGCGACACACGACCTGTCTACCATTTCGTCCATCCCGCTGCGGCACAACATGTGGCCGTATGACGCCGCGTACGTGGCACTGGCCGAATCGCTCCACGCGGAACTGGTAACACTTGACGGCAAGATCGAAGGGATCCCCGGGGTGAGGGTGCGCCGTGCGCACCCTGCGCGACGAATAATCATGCCCAATGCCTACGCGATGAGCTTCGCGACGATCTCGACATGTTCGGGGGAGTGCATGCTGTCCCGCTCCGCGGCCAGCGCGGTCTCCATCACCGCGGCCATCGCCTGCTCCAGGTGCAAGTTCACCGCCCGTTTGGTCCCTTGGAGCGCCACGGCGGGCAGCGCGGCCAGCCGGCGGCCTAGCTCCATCGCCTCGCCGAGCAGCTTGCCGCCCGGCACCACCCGGTTGGCCAGGCCCAGCCGGACGGCTTCCTCCGCGCTCACCCGCTCCCCGAGGAACAGCAGTTCCTTGGCCCGGGCCGGCCCGACGATCAGCGGCAGAACCAGGGCGCCGCCATCCCCGGCGGCCAGCCCCACCTGGACATGCGGGTCGGCGAGGTAGGCTCCCTCGGCCATCAGCACCATGTCGCTGAGCAGGGCCAGGCTGCAGCCCAGCCCTACGGCGGGGCCGTTCACCGCGGCGATCACCGGCACCGGGCAGCGCACCATGCCGGTGATGATGCTGCGTGCCTCCGCGATGTTCTGCTCCCGGAACGCCGCGTCCCGCTGCACGCGGGTCATCACGTGAAAATCCCCGCCCGCGCTGAACGCCCGTCCCCGGCCGGTCAGCACCACCGCCCGCACCGCCTCGTCCGCGGCGAGGTGATCCCAGACGCCCGCGAGCGCGGTGTGCAGCGCCTCGCTCGCGGCGTTCCGCTGCTCTGGGCGGTTCAGTTCGATCAGCCGGATCGGACCGTCGGCGGTCACCACCAGTTCCGGCGCCAGCTCGTCCATGGAACTAATATAGTTGAATCTTATATATCAATCAATGGTCCGAACGAAGCAGGCACTCGCCCTGGCCAAGTCTCCGCCAGTGCCGTCCGGCGGTCACTGGGCGCCGAGCCTAGCCAGGTCGCCTCCTGCCCGGTCGCTGGTTTTCCGGTCGGCCCGCGGGGATCGCCTTAGGCTGTTCGCGTGGCTGCGATTGACTTCGAAGAACGAGACCTTGAGGCCGGAGTGCCTGACCTGGCCGCCGGCGGGGCCTGGACCCAGGTGCGGCTGCGGTGGCGGCGCGACCCGTTGACGGGGGCCAGCGCCCGGATCCTCACGGGGGTGAAGCTCCAGCCCCCGACCCGGCCGGACCTGACAGAACTGGTGGCCAAACCCGCCTTCTGCCCGTTCGACAGTGAGCACCTGGAGACGGCCACCGTCCCGTTTCCCGCCGAGCTCACGGCCGAGGGCCGCATCCGCCTGGGCCAGGCCGTGGTGGTGCCCAACATCATGGCGTACGCGACGCACAGTGCGGTCGGCATCTACGATCCCGGGCGTCACTTCCTTGACCTGGATGACCTGACGCCGTCCATCGTCGGGGACGCCCTGACCGTCATGGTCCGCCATGCCCAGATGGTCCGGCGCCTGGACCCCGCGGCCGTGTGGAGTTCGATCAACGCCAACTACCTCCCGCCCTCGGGTGCCTCACTGGTCCATCCGCATCTCCAGTCCGCTCACGACGCCTGCGGCCTGACCGGCCAGCGCCTTCTGGCCGAGAAGTCCAGAGCATGGCACGAGGCGCATGGGTCCTACTGGGCCGCCCTGGTCGACCAGGAGGCCGGCGGTCCCCGGTGGGCCGGTCACATCGGCCGGGTGGCCTGGCTGACCCCCTTCGCGCCGAGCGGGTTCCATGAGGTCTGGGGGGTGGTCAGCGGCGCGGCCGATGTGACCGAACTGACCGAGGAGGACACCCAGGCGCTGGGACAGGGGCTGTCCCAGGTCCTGGCCGCTTACCGGGCCTGGAACCTGACCTCGTTCAACTTCGCCGTGATCGGCGGCGGGCCGCACGCCCGCGAGCACGGGCACCAGGTCGTGCTCAAGGTGGTCAGCCGGTCCAATCCGGAGCCCTTCTATCGCAGCGACGCCACCTATTTCGAGCGCCTCTACGGAGAGGCGCTGATCGACCTGAGCCCGGAGGAGGTGGCGGACGGCGTCCGGGCCAGATGGTGAGGGGCCACAGGTCATCACCGGCTCTCCCCATCTTCCACGGCCAGGCGGAAGGTCCGGACCTGCTCAATCGGGTGTCTGCGACTTGAGGCCCGGCAGGATGAGGTCCCAGGTCTGCGTGCCGGTCTCGTAGGGACAGTAGAACGAGACCCGGTTCGATCAGTGCGCCGAACCGGCGCCGGATCTCCGCCGCCACGCCGGCCGGCTCGGCCACCACCGCGAAGGCGTGCAGCACGGCGTCGTCGATGAGGCCGCCCATGGCCTCCCATTTGTCCTCCCGGTCCGATCTCGACAGCGCGTTGAGCTCGTCGCCGAGACCGGCCCAGCCATGCAGGTCGAGCACGCCCCGGTAGGCCGGGGTGCTGCCGTAGAAGGCGACCTGCCGGCGGGTGCCGGCCACCGCGCGGGTCATCTCCTCCTCGCTATCTCCGGTCGCGATCATCGCCAGCATGCTGACCTCGACGTCCGCCCGTGACCGCCCCGACGCGGCCAGGCCCCGGGACAGCGCGGGAAGGGTCACCTCCCGCAGGTAGCGCTCGGTGCAGAACGCGTGCGCCAGCAGGCCGTCGGCGACCTCGCCCGCCACCGCGGTCATCGCCTCCCCGACCGCGGCCAGGAAGACCGCAGGCGGGCCGCCGGGTGCGGGCGGCGGCGAGAAGAACGGGGTCATCAGCGTGTGGGTGTAGAAGTCACCGCGGAAGCTCAGCGTGGTCCGGTCGTTCCAGGCCGACCAGATCGCCCGCAGGGCCAGGATGAACTCCCGCATCCGTGCTGCGGGATGACTCCAGGGCATGCAGAACCGCCGCTCGATGTGCGCTTTGACCTGGCTGCCCAGGCCGAGGATGAACCGCCCGCCCGAGTAGGCCTGCAGGTCATGCGCGGTGTAGGCGAGCTGCATGGGGGAGCGGGCGAAGGCCACCGCGATGGCCGTGCCGAGTTCCATCTGCCCGGTGTGCGCGGCCGCCAGCACCAGGGGCAGGAAGGGGTCGTGCGCGGACTCCGACGACCACAGCCCGTCGTAGCCGGCCTTCTCGTGCCGCCTGGCCTCGTCGATCACCGCCGTGGCCGTCCACGACCCGAGCTTGCCGTCGACCTTCATCGGTTCCTCCAGTATCTGGGGCCAATCGGCCGGGAAAACTTGGCGTTTAGTCGCTAACGTAGGATAATAAGTTAACTATATACCTCAGACCCTCGAGGGGGCAGGCGGTGGACTTCGGCCTGACCGACGAGCAGGAGATGCTCCGTGCCACGGCACGCCAGTTCGTCGCGGACGTCTGCCCGGCCACCAGAGCCAAGGAGTGGGACGAGGAAGCAGCGGTCCCCCCCGAGCTCTTCAAGGGCATGGCCGACCTGGGCTGGTTCGGGCTGCCGTTCGCCGAGGAGGACGGCGGGGACGGCGGCGGCCCGGTCGAGCTGATCCTGATCGCCGAGGAACTCGGCCGGGCCAGCTTCGACGTGGCCATGTGCTACATCGGCGTCCTCATCCCCGGGATCACCGTGTTCGACTGGGGCACTGACGCCCAGCGGGCGTTCATCCGCGAGCAGGTCATGACGGGCCGGAAGCGGCTCGCGATGGCGGTCAGCGAGCCGGACAGCGGCTCTGACGCCGCCGCGCTGCGCACCACCGCCGCTGGACCGGGGCGACCACTTCGTGGTCAACGGCCAGAAGATGTGGTGCACCGGCGCCGGCCTGCCGGACACCACGATCGCCACCTACGTGCGCACCGGCCCGCGCGAGCCCAAGCACGAGGGCTCAGCCTGCTGCTCATCGACCCGCCGACCGAGGGCGTCGAGATCCGGCGGACCCCCACGCTCGCCCGCCACATCCTCGGCACCAACGAGGTCTTCCTGCCCGACGTCGTGGTGCCCCGGGAGAACCTGGTCGGCCCCCAGGACGAGGGGTGGCAGGTGATGCTCTCCAGCATCGAGCTCGAGAGGGTGATCATCAGCGGCGGCTACGTCGGCGCCGCCCAGGCGACCCTCGACGAGGCGCTCGCCTACGCCAAGACGCGGCACGCGTTCGGCCGGCCGATCGGCAAGTTCCAGGCGATCGCCCACGCCATGGCCGACCTGCAGACCGAGATCGACGCCGCGCGGCTGCTCGCCTACCGGGCGGCGTGGCTGCTCGCCCAGGGCCCGCCGTGCGCCCGGGAAGGCGCGATGGCCAAGCTGAAGGGCTCGGAGACCTACGTCGCCGCGGCCCGGCTGGGCATGCAGGTCTGCGCCGGGCACGGCTTCTCCACCGAGAGCGTCATGAGCTTCCGCTACCGGGAGTCGATCGTCGCGACGATCTCCGGCGGCACCAGCCAGATCCAGCGCAACGCCATCGCCCGCACCATGGGCCTGCGGAGCTACTGAGGGCCATGGCGGATGCGGCCT
>CAWDBS010000025.1:0-26845 GCA_963800415.1 uncultured Actinomycetes bacterium | reverse complement strand
TAGCTGGGCCCGGCGCAGCCCGGTCTTGGCGAGCAGGCTCGCCACGTGCTTCTCCACCGTGCGCGGCGACAGGAACATCCGCGCCGCGATCTCGCGGTTGCCCAGGCCCTGCGCGACCAGCTTCAGCACATCGGCCTCGCGCTCGGTCACGCCCAGCGCGCGCAGCGACCCCGGTAGTTCCCCGTCGCCAGGCCGGTGCCGCGGCACCGGCGCCCCGGCCCGGCGCAGCAGGCCGCGGCAGGCGGCCGCCACCCGGTCGTCACCGCGCGCGGCGAAGTAGGCGGCGGCTTCGCGCAGCCACCCGACCGGATCGCCCCAGCCGTCGGCCAGCGCCGCCTCCGCGGCCAGGCGGCGCGCGTACTGGCGGTACCAGGCGACCAGCGGTCCCATCTGCCGGTCGGCGGCAGTGAACGCCGCCTCGGCGTCGCCGCCTGCCCCGGCGGCCAGCCAGGACGGCGTTGGTGTACCCGAGCAGGGCCGCGACCACCAGGTGCCGGGTGCCGTGGGCGGCCCGGACCCGGGCCGCCGCCTCGTCCGCGTCCCGGCCGAGCAGCGCGCCGAGCAGCGGCCACAGCCCGAGGAATGGCGGCGCGATCGTCGCCGGGGAGCTCAGCAGCAGCGCGGCCCCGGTCGCCATCCGGGCGTGGGCCTCGCCGAGGTCGGCGGCCAGCAGGCAGGACGTCGCCCGGCAGTGCCCCCACGCGCAGCCGAGCACGTCCTGATCGTCGGGAGCGAGCGCGACCGCCTCGGCGATCCTGGCCTCCATCTGGAGTTCCTCGCCGCGGATGGCGTGCGCGGTGGCCTGGAAGATCAGCGCCATCGGCAGCGTGGCCAGGTGGAAGCGGCGGGACGCGTCCGCGGACCGCCGGGCCGCCGCCAGAGCCTCGCCGGCCGAACTGCTTGTTGAGCCCGGCGGCGATCTGCAGGTCGAGCGTCGCGGTCAGGGCCAGCGCGCCCTGGTCCACGGCCAGCTCGCGCGCCTGCTCCAGCCGGTCCACGCTCTCGGTCCTGAGCTGGTCGATGGTGCCGAGCTCATGCAGCGCCCGCAGCCGCCACAGCTGCAGCCCGTGCGCGCCGGCCAGGTCCGCCGCGCGGGCGAACGCGCGCTCGGCCGCTTCCAGGTCGCGCTGCCGCGCCACCCGGCCGATCACCTCGAGGGCCTCGCACGCCACCTCGGGCTGGCCGCCGCTCTCCGCCGCCCGCAGCGCGGCCCCGGCCAGCTGGTCGGCCTCTGCCAGGCGACCCCGGCCCGCGGCGACCTGCGCGGCGCAGGCGTCTATCTGAGCGGTATCGGCGCCCGGCGACTCGCGGGCGACCTCGATGCTCGCCGCGGCCTCGGCCCACCTGGCCCCGGCGATCGCCGCCCGGGCAATCCCCAGGTGCAGGTTGGCCGCCCGCGGCGACGGAGGGCCCAGCCGGGCCAGCAGCATCTTGCCCGTCTCGATCGCCCGGTCGACCTGCCCGGACATGGCGAAGACCTCGGTCAGGGCCTCATCGACACGGGTCCGCAGGGCGGGGGCGGCCACGTCCCGGGCCCGGGTCAGCGCGTGCTCGGCGCTGGCCAGGGCACCGACGGCCAGGTCACGCCGCCCGGCCTCGAGCAAGAGCGCGCCAGCCCGGGCCGCGTCGCCCGCCCGTCCGGCCAGGTCCGCGGCCAGCGTGCACCAGGCCCCCGGCAGGCCCGGGTGCGCTGCCTCCACCGCCGCCAGGGCCCGCCCGGCCAGTACGGCCCGTTCCGGCGGCAGCAGCCCGGCCAGCACCGCCTCATGGGTCAGGGCGTGCCGGAAACGGAAGCTCTCCCGCTCCGCTACGACCAGCTGCAAGCCCACGCCGTCACGCAGTGCCGCGGTCACGGCCGCGTCGGCCAGGCCGGTGACCGGGCCGAGGAGCGCCCAGTCGAAGCGGCGGCCCAGCACCGCAGCCGCGCCGATGACCTGCCGGGACTGTTCGCTCACGGTGTCCAGTCGTCGCCGGACCGCGTCCGCGAACGTGGCCGGGACCCCGGGAGCAGCCAGGTCGGCGACACGCCAGCGGCCGTCCCGCTCGGTCAGCGCCCCCTCCCGCACCAGGCCGGCCAGGACCTCCTCGACCAGGAACGGGATGCCCTCGGCCCGCTCGGCGACGAAGGCATGCACCGCGTCTGGCAGGTCGGCGGCGTCCAGGCAGGCCCGGGTCATGTCGGCCATCGCCGCCGGGTCCAGGCGGCCGAGCCGGAGCACGGCGGCGGATCCGCGTGCCGCGAGCGCGCTCGCCATGGCGGCCGCCTCCGCGCCGGCCCCGCCGGGGCTCTCCGCACGCAGCGTGCCCAGACACAGCACCCGTTCGGCGCCGAGGTTGTCGGCCAGGTACTCGAGCAGCGCCAGTGTCTCCTGGTCGGCCCAGTGCAGGTCCTCCAGGACCAGCACGCAGCCGGCCGGCGGGGCCAGGGCGCGCAGCAGCCGCAGCACCGCCTCGCCGAGGAAAACAGGCGATTCCTCGCCCGGCGTCCCCTCCCCCGGCGTCCCCTCCCCCGGCGTCCCCTCCCCCGGCGCCTGCCGCGGCCGCCACTGCGGAACCAGCCGCCCCAGTACGGGCCGGAACGGATCGAGTTCCTCGCTGGCCGGCAGACGGCCCGCGCGCCCGGCCGAGGTCAGCGCCTCGGCGAACGGCCGGAACGGCGTCGGGACGCCCCCGGCTACCGCCCGGCCGACTAGGACCGGCAGGCCGCGCTCGCCCGCCGCGCGGACGGTCTCACGGACGAGCCGCGACTTGCCGATGCCGGCCTCGCCCACCAGGAACACCGCGCCGCCGCGGCCCGCTTCGGCCGCCGCCAGGGCAGCCTGCAGCTGGCGGGCTTCCTCATCCCGCCCGACCAGGACCGGGCACAGCACTTGCGGCACAGGATCAGTATCGGGCCGCCGGCCCGGGCTGGCCTAGGGGAAAGGCGGGACCGGGGCGGTGGGATCAGCGGCTATTCGTCGAGCGTGGCGGCGTCGGCGGGGACGTCCACGGAGTATCGCTTCAGGATCTCCAGCGGGACGATCTCGAGCGCGCGCTGGTGCGTCGAGGCCAGGACCACCGGCGCGGCGGCACCGTCCCGGTGCGCCTGCAGCCAGTTGGCCGCCGTCACGCACCACCGGTCTCCCGGCACCAGTCCCGGGAACCGGAACTGGGGCATCGGCGTGGACAGGTCGTTGCCGATCTGGCGCTGATGCTCGAGGAATTCGGTGGTCACCACCGCGCAGATCGTGTGGCTGCCCAGGTCCTCGGGGCCGGTCGTGCAGCATCCATCGCGGTAGAAGCCGGTGAGTGGATCGGTCCCACATGGCTCGAGCTCGTCGCCGAGCACATTACGGTCGCCCATGCATTGCAGTATCGGCACCGCGCCCGCCCGTCCGCAAGATCGCTCCGGTTTCCCGCGGGCGCGGAACGGGGTCCCGCGGGCGGTGGACGGCGGGGCGGCCTGGACAGGCGCTGGAGCGCCGCTTAGTCTTGACTGTATGGTCAGTCAAGACTTTCGGGTCCGCTCCGGGACCGCATCCGTTCCGGCGCCGCTTGATCGCGGCGAGCTGGAGCTGGCGCTGCGGCCGTTCGGGAAAAGCCGGATGCTGCCACGGGCGGCTTACGTAGACCCCACCGTGTTCGACTGGGAGCAACGGCACTTCTTCGGCGGCGGCTGGATGTGCGTGGCGCGGAGTGAGCAGCTGCCCCAGCCGGGCGACCAGCGCGCCGAGGCCACCGGCGAGGGCGGCGTGCTGCTGGTCCGCGGCGAGGACGGTGAGCTGCGGGCGTTCGCGAACACCTGCCGGCACCGTGGCCACGAGCTGCTGCCATGCGGGCAGGGCGCCCAGGAGAAGGTGATCATCTGCCCCTACCACGCCTGGACGTACTCGCTGTCCGGCGAACTCCGCGCGGCAGCGGGTTTCCGCACGCACCGCGGCTTCGACTTCGGCCAGTGGGGCCTGGCCGCGCTGCCGGTGGCCGAATGGCACGGGCTGGTGTTCGTGGACGGCTCGGGGGGCGCGGCGGGGTCGTTGCACGAGGCGCTGGCCAAGCTGGACGAGCTGGTCGCGCCGTACGAGCCAGAGCGGCTGGTGACCGCCGGGCAGCACCGCTACGACGCCGCGGCGAACTGGAAGACCCTCACCGAGAACTACCACGAGTGCTACCACTGCCCGTCCATCCACCCCGAGCTGTGCCGGGTCAGCCCGCCCAAGAGCGGCGAGAACTACGCCGCCGACGGCGCCTGGATCGGCGGCTGGATGGACCTGCGCGACGGCATGGCGACGATGTCCCTGGACGGCCGGAGCGGCGGAGTCCCGCTGCGCGGCCTGGACGCCCGCGGGCTGCGGACCGTCATCTACGTCAACATCTTCCCGAACGTGCTGATCAGCCTGCACCCGGACTACGTGATGACGCACCGGCTGATCCCGGTCGCCGCGGACCGGACCACGATCGAGTGCACCTGGGCGTTCGCGCCCGAGGCTGTCGCCCGGCCGGACTTCGACCCCGGCTACGCGGTGGAGTTCTGGGACATCACCAACAAGCAGGACTGGGCCGCGTGCGAATCCGTGCAGCGCGGACTGTCCTCGCCGCACGCCTCCCCCGGCCCGCTGTCGCCCGCCGAGGACGCGGTGTACTCCTACGTCACCACCATGGCCCGGGCCTACCTGGGTCAATCGGTCTGGAGCCCGGTACCGTAGCAGCGTGACCATACTTGACATACCGGTGAAGACCCTGGCGGGGCAGGACGCCTCGCTTGGTTCGGTCGTCTCGCCTGGATCGGCGCTGCTCGTGGTGAACGTGGCCTCCAAGTGCGGGCTGACGCCGCAGTACACCGCCCTGGAAAGGCTGCACGAGCAGTTCGCCGCGCGCGGGCTGTCGGTGGTCGGCTTCCCGTGCAACCAGTTCGGCGGGCAGGAGCCCGGCACGGCCGGCCAGATCGCCGAGTTCTGTTCGGCGACTTACGGGGTCAGCTTCCCGATGTTCGAGAAGATCGAGGTGAACGGTCCCGGGCGGCACGCGATCTACGAAGAGCTCACCGCGGTGCCGGACGCGAACGGCGAGGCCGGCGACATCCAGTGGAACTTCGAGAAGTTCCTGGTGCGCCCCGACGGCACCGTGGCGGCCCGGTTCCGGCCCCGGACCACGCCCGACGACCCGGACGTGCTCGCCGCCATCGAGGCCAACCTCCCGGCGGACTACTACCTCGGCTGAGCGCGCCCGTTTGGTTCGGCCTGGGTCAGGCCAGCAGGGCGGGGCCGCGCTTGGTCATCTGGCGAGCGATGATCATGCGCTGGATCTCGCTGGTGCCTTCCCAGATCCGCTCCACGCGGAGCTCGCGGAAGAAGCGCTCGGCCACGTTCTCGCGCATGTAGCCGCGGCCGCCGAACACCTGGACGGCGCGGTCGGCGACCCGGCCCGCCATCTCCGAGCAGTAGAGCTTGGCCATCGAGCATTGCGCGTGTGACACCTTCACGTCGCCGCCGCGGTCGATGGCGCGAGCCGTCTCATACGTCATCGCCCGGGCCGCGAACAGCTCGGTGAGGCTGTCCGCCAGCATCCCGGCCACCAGGCCGCGCTCGCTGATCGGCTGGCCGCCAGCCTGGCGCGCGGCGGCGAACGCGGTCATCTCCTCGGTGAGCCGCCCGGCGGCGCCGAGGCAGCGGGCCGCCACCATCAGCCGCTCGAACCTGAACCACTCATACGCGAAGGCCATCCCGTCACCCTCCGCGCCGACCAGGTTCGCCGCCGGGACGCGCACGTCGGTGAACGCGACGATCGGGTGGTGGTGGCTGATCGTGTGCGAGTAGGCCGGTGTCCGGATCACACGGACGCCCGGGCTCGGCAGGTCCACCAGGAACATCGCGTGCTCGCCGCGGTGCGGCCCGCCAGTCAGCCGGGCCTGGAAGAAGGCGAAGTCGGCCGTGTTGAACGAGGTGACGTGCCACTTGACGCCGTTGAGCACGTAGTGGCCGCCGTGCGCCTGCGCGGTCGCCTCGATCGCGTCGACGTCGGAACCGGCGCCCTCCTCGGTGATCGCGTAGCACTCCTCCCGCTCCCCGGCGATCGCGGGCCGGACGTAGCGGTCGATCTGGTCGCGGGTGGCCACGGCGGGCAGCCAGGACGGCGGGGTGGCCGCTACCCAGCCGAGCGCGTTGGTCACCCGGCCCATCTGCTCCTGGACGAGCACCTGCTGCAGCGAGGTGCAGGCACCGCCGCCGAGTTCTTTCGGCATGTTCGTGGCGTACAAGCCGAGCTCGCGGGCGCGCTTGGCGTGCGCGGCGGTCAGGTCGGCGGGCAGCTCCCCGCCGGACCGTTCGGCCTCTTCCTCGAGCGGGATCAGCTCGTCCGCGAACCCGTGGGCCCGCGCCTGGATCTGACGATCTTCTTCCGACAACCCGTACATCCGGCGGTACCTCCAGGCACCAGTCCTTATTGACTGAATGTTCAGTCTATGCCAGCATCGGTCGTGTGCCAATGAGTGATACAGCGGACGCCGTGGTGGTGGGCGGCGGGACGGTGGGCGCCTGGTGCGCCTACTTCCTGCGCCGGGCCGGGCTGGCGCGGGTCGTCCTGATCGAGAAGGGCTTCCTCGGCCTGGGCGCCAGCAGCCGGGCGGCCGGGGTGGTACGGATGCAGGGCGGGACGCCCGAGGCGGTGCGCCTGGGCCAGTGGTCCCGCCGGTTCTACCTGAGCCAGCGGGACGAGATCGGCACCGACTCCGGGTTCACCGAGCAGGGGTACCTGCTGCCCTGCTTCACCGCGGCGGAGGTCGCGGCGGCACACGCGCGGATTGAGATGCAGTCCCCGCTGGGCGTCCCGGTGCGCTGGCTCGAGCCCGATGAGGTGGACGCGGCCAACCCGACGCTCGCGCCCGGGCAGACGCTCGGCGGCACCTTCTGCGCCCAGGACGGATTCATCAGGCCGCCGCGCAACGTGGCCGCCTACACGGTGGCGCTGATCCGCAGCGGCGTCGAAGTCCGCGAGCACGTCGCCTTCCGGGGCCTGGCCGCCGACAACCCGGTCCCGGCGGCCGGCGGCCGCGGCGTCGTGGTCGAGACGAGCCAGGGGACGATCGGCTCGGGCCTGGTGGTGCTCACCGGCGGGCCGAAGCTCGCCGAGGTCGGCCGGCTGGCCGGCCTGCGCATCCCGGCCGGCGGCGTCCGGCACCAGGTCGCGGTGACCGAGCGGCACCCTGACCTGGATCCGGCCCGGGTGCCGATGGTGTTCGACCTGGCCGCGGGGCTCTACTGGCGGCCGGAGGAGGGCGGCCTGCTGTTCGGCATGAGCAACCCGGAGGAACCACCCGGCGAGAACCGCGAGGTGGACGAGGAGTACCTGGCCAAGATGCGGGCCCGGCTGGCCGCGCTGGTCCCGGTCACCGCGGGCCTCGGGCTACGCCGGGTCTGGGCCGCGACCATCGACTACACCCCGGACCACCTGCCCATCATCGGCCGGGCGCCCGGGCTGGCCGGCGTCACGGTGGCCTGCGCCGGCGGAGCCGGCATGATGTGGGGGCCCGGCGTGGCGCGGGCCGCGGCCGACGTCGCGCTCACCGGCTCTTCCGACGTGCTCGACGTATCGCCGCTCGGCCTCGACCGCTTCGACGAGGCCGGCCACAGCCGCCTCGCGACCGACCCCATCGCCCTGCCCTTCCCCGAGAGGATCGCCTCGTCATGATCACCGTCAACCCTTCGACCCCGTTCCTGGCCGCCGCGGCCGACGCGAAGCTCGAGGACTGGGGCCCGCTGGAGGAGGCCACCGGCGAGCCGATGCACACCTCGGGCACCACGTTGTGGTCCGGCGACGGCGCCCAGGAGGCCGGCGTGTGGGAGTGCACGCCCGGGCCGTCCCGGTGGAGCCTGGCCGACAACGAGTTCGTGCACATCGTGTCGGGCCGCATGACGGTCACGCCGGACGGCGGCGAGCCGACCGAGATCGGGCCGGGCGACACCGCCGTCTTCCCCCGCGGCTGGGCCGGGACGTGGCAGATCCACGAGAGGATCCGCAAGCTCTACGTCTTGTTCTGACGCCGGTCGGTAGCCTGGAGATGACGCTGGTCGGTAGCCTGGAGATATGGAATATCGCACGCTAGGACGCAGTGGCTGCACGGTATCGAGCTTGTGCCTGGGCACGATGACGCTCGGAGTCGAGACCGACGAACCCGGCGCGCACCAGCAGCTCGACCGCTTCATCGAGGCGGGCGGCAACCTGGTGGACACGGCCGACGTGTACGGCGGCGGGCAGTCGGAGGAGATCATCGGCCGCTGGTTCGCCAGCCGCCCGGCCGACGTCACCGGGCCCGTGGTGCTGGCCACCAAGGGCCGCTTCCCGGGGCCCGGCGACGACTCGCCGAACGGTGCCGGGCTGTCCGCGCGCCACCTGACCCGGGCCCTGGACGCCTCGCTGCGGCGGCTGGGGCTGGAGTCGGTCGATCTGTACCAGGTGCACGCCTACGACCCGCTGACGCCGCTGGAGGAGACGCTGCGCACGCTGGACCAGTTCATCCGGGCCGGCAAGATCCGCTACTACGGTCTGTCCAACTTCACCGGCTGGCAGCTGACCAAGGCCGTGCACCTGGCCCGGGCGCTGAACGTGGCCGAACCGGTGACGCTCCAGCCGCAGTACAGCCTGCTGGCGCGGGAGATCGAGTGGGAGATCGTGCCCGCTGTGCTCGACGCCGGGATGGGCACGCTGCCGTGGGGCCCGCTCGGCGGGGGCTGGCTGTCCGGCAAGTACCAGCGCGACCAGCGCCCGTCCGGGGACACCCGCCTGGGCGACGACCCGAACCGCGGCATGGAAGCCTATGACCGGCGCGGCACGGAACGCACCTGGAACGTCATCGACGCGGTGCAGAAGGTGGCCCAGGACCGCGGGGTGTCCATGGCCGAGGTCGCGCTGGCCTGGGTGACCGCCCGGCCCGGCGTCACCTCGACCATCCTCGGCGCCCGCACGCTCGGCCAGCTCGAGGCCAACCTGCGCTCGGCGGACCTGGAGCTGACCGGGGCCGAGACCGCCGCCCTGGACGCCGCCAGCGACCCGCACCCGGTCGACTACCCCTACGGTGAGCTCGGCGTGGAGCAGCGTTCCCGCCGCATCTAGGGGCGATCGCGTGGGCGGCCGGGCCGTCACCATGGCGGGGGTCTTGCTCTTCACCGGAGCGTGCTGCTCAACGCCCGGCTCTCGAGGCGCGCCATCCGGTCATTACTACTCCGCCTTGCGTAGCTCCTAGCCGCGAGGAGCGGGCGGCGCCTGAGCGGGCCAAGCGGCGCGGCCGACGCCAGCGGAATACCGCAGCTTTCCCTGCTGCTGAACATCTTTGCCGTCCCCTTTCCGTACTGCCCTTCGCGGCCGAGACCGTACTGCGCCTGGACGACGAACCGTTATGGCCTAGGCAGTCCTGCGGGCACGGCACGATGGAACCCCTATGACGCTTACTGACCTGCTGCCTGCCACCCCCGATCCGGACGCCGTCTTCGACGCCTTTGCCGGGTGGTCCAAGCGGCGCGGGCTGGCGCTGTACCCGCACCAGGAGGAAGCGCTCATCGAGATCGTCTCGGGGGCGAACGTCATCCTGTCCACCCCCACCGGGTCCGGCAAGAGCCTGGTCGCCGCGGGTGCTCACTTCACCGCGCTGGCGGACGGCAGGCGGACGTTCTACACCGCGCCGATCAAGGCGCTGGTATCGGAGAAGTTCTTCGACCTGTGCAACGCGTTCGGCCCGGCGCAGATCGGCATGATGACCGGGGACGCCAGCGTCAACCCGCAGGCGCCGATCATCTGCTGCACCGCCGAGGTGCTGGCCAACATCGCGCTGCGGGATGGCGCCGACGCCGACGTGGGGCAGGTCGTGATGGACGAGTTCCATTTCTACGCCGACCCCGACCGCGGCTGGGCCTGGCAGGTCCCCCTGCTGGAACTGCCGAGGGCGCAGTTCGTGCTGATGTCCGCGACCCTCGGCGACATGACCAGGTTCGAGGCGGACCTGACCCGGCGCACCGGCCGCCCCACCGCGGTGATCCACTCAGCCGAGCGTCCGGTGCCGCTGGTCTTCTCCTTCGTCATCGAGCCGCTGCACGAAACCCTGAAGGAACTGCTCAGCACCGGTCAGGCGCCGGTCTACGTGGTGCACTTCACGCAGGCGGCGGCCCTGGAGCAGGCGCAGGCGCTGATGAGCGTGAACGTCTGCAGCCGGGCCGAGAAGGACGCCATCGCCGAACTGATCGGCAACTTCCGGTTCTCGGCCGGGTTCGGCAAGACGCTGTCCAGGCTGGTGCGGCACGGCATCGGCGTCCACCACGCCGGCATGCTGCCCAGGTACCGCCGGCTGGTCGAAACGCTGGCGCAGGCCGGGCTGCTGAAGGTCATCTGCGGCACCGACACCCTCGGCGTGGGCATCAACGTCCCGATCCGCACCGTGTTGTTCACCGCGCTGTCCAAGTACGACGGGAGCAAGACGCGGCTGCTGCAGGCGCGCGAGTTCCACCAGATCGCCGGGCGGGCCTGCCGGGCGGGGTTTGACGTAGCCGGCCGGGTGGTCGTCCAGGCCCCGGAGCACGTGGTGGAGAACGAGCGCGCCCTGGCCAAGGCGGGCGACGACCCGAAGGCGCGGCGGAAGGTGGTCCGCAAGAAGCCGCCGGAGGGCTTGGTCTCGTGGGGGAAGCCGACCTTCGAGCGGCTCGTCGCCGCCGACCCCGAGCCGCTGACATCGAGCTTCAAGGTCACCCACGCGATGGTGCTGAACGTCATCGCCCGCCCGGGCGACGCGTTCGCCGCGATGCGCCACCTGCTAACCGACAATCACGAGGACCGTCCGGCGCAGCGCAAGCACATCCATCAGGCCATCGCGATCTACCGCGCCCTGCTGGCCGGCGGCGTGGTGGAACGCCTGGACACGCCCGATGACGAGGGTCGCCTGGTCCGGCTCACCGTCGACCTGCAGTTCGACTTCGCGCTCAACCAGCCGCTGTCGCCGTTCGCACTGGCCGCCATCGACCTGCTCGACCGGGCGGCGCCGTCCTATCCGCTGGACGTGCTCTCGGTCATCGAGTCCACCCTGGACAACCCGCGGCAGGTGCTGTCCGCGCAGCAGTTCCGGGCGCGCGGCGAGGCGGTGGCCCAGATGAAGGCGGACGGCGTCGACTACGAGACGCGACTGGACCTACTGGACGGGGTCACCTACCCCAAGCCGCTGGAGGACCTGCTCGACGGCGCGTACGAGATTTACCGCCGCGGCCATCCCTGGGTCCTGGATTACTCGGTATCGCCGAAATCGGTGGTCCGCGATATGTACGAGCGGGCGCTGACCTTCAGCGAGTATGTGGCGTTCTACGGGCTGTCCCGGTCCGAGGGCCTGGTGCTGCGCTACCTGGCCGACGCCTACAAGGCGCTGCGCCAGACGGTGCCCGACGAGGCCAAGACCGAGGACCTGACGGACCTGATCGAATGGCTGGGCGAGATTGTCCGGCAGGTCGACTCCAGCCTGATCGACGAGTGGGAGCGGCTGCGCAACCCGCTGGCCGACCCGGCGGATCGGGCCGAGGCGCGGCCGGCCACGGTCACCTCGAACGTCCGCGCGTTCCGCGTGCTGGTGCGCAACGCGCTGTTCCACCGGGTCCGGCTGGCCGCGCTCGGCCACTACGACGAGCTCGGCTCGCTGGACGAGGCGTGCGGGTGGGACGCCGACGCGTGGGGTGACGCGCTGGACCGCTACTTCGAGATGCACGATGAGATCGGCACCGGGCCGGACGCCCGCGGCCCCGCCCTGCTGGTCATCGACCAGCAGCCGGACCAGTGGGTCGTCCGGCAGATCTTCGACGATCCCGCGGGGCACCACGACTGGGGCATCAGCGCGGTTGTCGACCTGGACGCGTCGGATGAGGCCGGTTCGGCGGTGCTCCGGATTACCGACGTCGGGCAGCTCTCGGGGTTCAGCGGCGGCTAGCGCTGCTCGTGCTCGGGAGCGGCGACTAGCGCCGTCGTGCTTCCGGGCGGCAGCTTGTCACGGGCCCAGAGGACCAGTGCCATGCGCGGCCTCGGCGCCGGGTATGCGCCGCTGGCTCAGCCCCGGATTGTCCCTGATCAGAACCTGCGATCGCGGGGGGTACGCGCACCCCGCCATGAGGGAACACCTCTGGATCGGCTGGTCAAAGGTCAGCGCGGATGTTACGCAAGGCGAGCTGCATGTCAGCGGCCGTGGAGAAGCGATCGGCGTTGGCTGGAGCGCATGCTTTGATGAGAAACTCTGCAAGGTCAGGGCTGAGGTCGAAGCGAATCGTTCTCGGGTCGGTCACCGGTTCGCCGGCCATGGGCATGGCATTCGGGAACGGGTGGTGGCCGTTACAAAGGAGCTTATAGAGCAGGACACCGACGGCGAACAGGTCGGTGGAGACGTCCCAGCGGGCGAGGCCGGCGTCGGGTGGCTGATAGGGCGGTGTGCCTGACTGCGTGCGCACGGGGTCGCCGACCCGGGAGGCGATGTTGAAGTCAAGCAGTTTCGCTCCGGTGCGAGTAAGCATCACGTTGAGCGGTTTGATGTCGCGGTGGACCAGCCCTTTGTCCTTTAGTTCCGTCCACTCGCGCGACTCGGCTTCGGTCAGGTCGCCTTCGCGACGTTTAGCATCCAGCTGCCCGAGGCGCGCCGAATCAGGATGAAAAGCGACGAGCGCGGCTAGCAGATCGAGAGCAACATCTACTGCCTCCCGGTCGCGAAGGTGCTTCTTTCCGGTGACAAACTCATCGAGTGATTCCCCGTCGATGAACTCGGTGATGAGATACCAGTCGCCGACGCTGGTCTTGCCGGCCCAGAAGACCTCCACCACGTTGGGATGACGGATCTTCCGCAGGGCGCCGATCTCGCGGCGCACCGCCTCATACCCGGCGGCGCTGTCGAAGAGCTTGAGCGCCCGCTCCTCACCCTCGACGTCATCGCGCACCCGATAGACCTTCGAAAAGCCGCCCTGCCCGAGTACGTCCAAAATCTCGAAACGGCCCTCGAGGACGTCGCCGACGGCGTAGTCAGCAGCCCTGGCCCCGACCGATGATCGCACCTCTGCCGGGTCAGGTTCCGGGAGCGCCTGGCTGCCGCCTGACGGCGGTGCAGCGGCCGATTCCCCGGGAAGATCGTTGCGTTCCGGCGATGTGAGCGGGCGGGTGCGGCGCGCATCTGGCGCTCCAGCGGAGTCCGCCGGCACATGCCGGATTCCCCCGACGGTATGCACCAGGCACGGATGCAGCACGTACGTGCCTACCTCCGGCGGGAAATGAAACGCCTCGACGTCGCCCATGGAGTAGAACCGGCGCCGCCCGGTCTCGTCGATATACCCGAGCAGGCCGTTCTGCCACAGGACCGAGGCGAGGTCCGTCGCCTTCTCGAAGTGCAGATCGGCCACTTCCTGCAGGGCCTCCAGATCCCCACGGGAGAAGCGGTCGACGCCGATCATCCGGACGAAGGAGCGAACGTCCTCCTGCACGCCGCTGATATAGGCCTGGGTACTGGTAAACAATTCGGAGTAGTCGTGCAGAGCGGCGTTCTTCGGCATCAGGTCCGAGGAGATCTGGTTGGCGCACTGGGCGAGCTGGGAGTCGCCGAACCGCTTGGCGCAGCGCTGGACCACGCCCGCCAGAGCCGCCGGCGACAGGCCCTCGTGACTAGCCTGCTTCTGCCGCAGGACCTCCTCGTTCAGCTCATTGCCGAGCGAGATGATGTCGCGCGGGATCAGCCTCGTGTGGCTGAGCAGGTAGTCCTCGATCGTTCCGTCGCCATCGGGTCCCGGCCAGTGGCCGTTGACCCCGAGCCAGTCGCCGATTGTGGGGGCGCCGCTGGTGGCGCGTCGCATTAGCAGTGACGGCGGCAGCCGCTGCAGCTTTTTCTGAAGCAGATAGAGCAGGGAGCTCCGGTCCCAGGTCAGGACGCGTATGTGCGGTTCGTTGTAGTACCGCGGCGCATGTTCTGACCGGTACACCGACGACATGACGATGTCGCGGATACACACGACGATATGCAGGCGGCCGCCCAGCCTATGGTCGCGGAGCAGCCGCATGACCTGATAGAACAACCCCTCCTGGCACTTCAGCCAGTACATCGGGGCGTGGCCGAACTCCTCGTCCAGCGCGTCAAGGTAGAAATAGATCGGCTTGCACTGGCCGACAACCTCGCCCAGCAGATCCTCCAGGTCGTCCCAGAGCGGATCGTCGAGGTACGTAGATAGCTGATGGGCGGTCTGCCGCTGATTAATGATGTCGCGCACCTGGCTGTAGATCGACCGGGGCCGGCGGAAGTCATCAAGCAGCCGCGCATACGACCGCTCCATCTCCTCGGCCTGCTCATCGCGCAACTGATGACGCAACTCGGGACGGCACAGCAGGTGCGAGGCCAGCGACCGCATGATCGCGCGCTCCCAGATCTGCATCCACTTCTCGACCAGGACACTGTCCGAGAACCACTGGCACGCCTTCACCACAACTTCGGTCTTCGGCAGGCTCTGCTGCGGCACGTCGGCGTAGAACGGAGTCCTGATGTGCCTGGAAATCCTGAAGACGCCGCAGGTAGACCGTCTTGCCAGCCCCGAGCTTCCCCACGATGACCCGCACCATAGAGTCGTTTGCGCGGGTCGCGAGGTGGCCATACGCCGGATCGCCGCCGAAGTCGACGAACTCGCTGATCAAATCCTCGATGTCGGCTCGTGACCCGTCCGGATTGCCAAATGGCCCCACAGGGTCGAGCCGGCGCCGCCTGCTGCCCATCTCTTCTCCCAACCCGAATCGTAGCCTCCCACCGGAGCAGGAGCCAGCGGAGCGTCAGCACCGGATAAGGTCGCCGCCTGGGCGGCGGTGCATCTGCTGGCCACGCAGGCAGTCCCGATAGTGTGGGGGGATGGCATCCACCGAGAAGACCGAGGCACGCTATCCGGGAAAAGTACGGGCTGGCCGTACCGGACGACGAGGAGCATCTGCGGGCGCTGGCGGCGGAGGGACGGATCCTGCTGGCTTTCACGCCCGACAGGCCACTCTCAAGCTGGGCGGGCTGGGGCCTGGACTGATCGCTCAGGACCCAAGCCACAAACCACGACACGCTGGTCAGTTACGGAACAATCGCGTTCGAGGCTACAGGCCGACTGCGACCTCGTGATAAGAGACGCGTTTCTTCCTTACGGCCACGATGATGGAACGAGCACGCACCAGGCCCGGTGGCCTCAGACGGAAACCAGGTCGCAGAGGAAGATGAGGGTCTCGCCCGGCGCGATCGCCTGCCCGGCACCCCGGTCTCCGTAGGCCAGGCCCGGGGGAATGATCAGCTGGCGGCGGCCGCCGACCTTCATGCCCTGCACGCCCTGGTCCCAGCCGGCGATGACCTGCCCAGCACCCAGCTGGAACTGCAGAGGATCGCCCCGGTTCCAGCTCGCATCGAACTCTTCCCCGGTGGAGTATGCGACCCCGACATAGTGAACCTTGACGATGTCGCCGGGGTTCGCCTCGCCGCCATCACCTTCCCAGATGTCGGTGATCTGCAGCTCGGCCGGCGGTTCGCCGCCGGGAAAATCGATCTCCGGCCTCTCGATGCCCATAGTCGTCCTTTCTCGGTAGCTCTTTGACGGCAGCCGGTCCAGCCAGCCGTGCGCCTCAGACCCCGGCCCCCTGCGCCGGTCACCGCATGAGCTTATGCGGCCCGCAGCACACCAGCCATCTCGGCAACCCGGCCGCGCCGGTCATCAGGTACCCATGTCGATCGCGTTGATCCGCACGGGTTGACCGGGATGATCCGCCAGCCATGCCGCTGCATGTGGGCGGGCACCGAGTGCGCCGCCTTGAAGGCGGCCCTGCTCGCGCCGACCACGGTGATGGTGTCGTAGCTGGTCAAGATGCGCTCGATGATGGCGTCGGTACCAGTCACCCGGCCACCTTAACGCCGTCATCGTGGGGCTAGTTGAAGCGGGACCGGAGCAGGCGGGGAAGGACGGCAGGTCCGGTGATCGGGTGGAACCGGGTCGCGGCCTCGTGCAGGGCCCGGTACTCGGCCTCGGTGAGGTCGATGTCGGCGGCGGCGGCGTTGCTCTCGAGTTGCCCGACGCTTGACGCGCCCGGGATGGCGACGACGGCGGGCCGGTGGATGACCCAGGCCAGGGCGATCTGGGCGGGCGTGGCGGAGTGCGCGTCCGCCACCTCGCGCAGGGCCGCGATCAGGTCGCCGACCCGGTCGAGGTTCTCGGGCAGGAACAGCGGGCTGGCGGCCCGGAGGCGGTTCGCCGGGCGGGTGCCGCGGTCGTACCTGCCGGAGAGCAGCCCCTGGGCGAGCGGACTGTAGGCGATCACGACGTGGCCGGTCGACTCCGCGAACGGCAGCAGGTCCTGCTCCGGCGACCGGTCGACCAGGTTGTAGCGGACCTGGTTGCTCAGCACCCGGCTGCCCAGCGCCCGCTCGGCGGCACGCCAGCGGTCCAGCGAGTAGTTACTGACGCCGACCTCGCGCACCAACCCGACCCGCTGCAACGCGCGCATGCCGCGCATGATCGTCCCGTCCCGGACCACCGGATTGGGCTGGTGCACCTGGTACAGGTCGAGCCGGCGGGCGCCGAGCCGGTTCGCGCTGGCCACGGCACGCTGCTCCACGACCGGGGCGACCGGCATCAGCGGGAAGAGCTTGGTCGCCAGGAAGACCGACTCCCGGTCCTCGCCGAGCGCCTCGCCGAGGATCCGCTCGCTGCGCCCCAAACCGTAGATCTCGGCGGTGTCGAACAAGGTGATGCCGAGTTCCACCGCCCGGCGCACGATGGCGTGCGCCTCCTGCCCGGCATACGCCTGGCCGTACCCCCACTCCCGGGAGCCGAACTGCCAGGTGCCCAGCCCGATCCGGGAAATCTTGGTGGCGGTCCCGGCGCTTAGATAACGCATGTACCCAGTGTCCGCCTTCCGGGGCACCGCTGCCTGCCGCTACCACCGCAGCCGGGCGATCTGGTCGTAATCGGCCGAGGAGTACCCGACCAGCCCCTCGGATAGGGCGAAGATCCACTCCGCTATGCCCAGGGACAGCGCGAGGCGGCTGCAGCGGGAACAGAAGTGAGGCTCGTCCAGACGAACCGAATCATCCGCCTCGAGGCGTACGTAGATCAGCTTCGATCCCTGCAGCATCCGCCAGCCGTCGCCCTCACGGGCCAGCGTGATCGCCCGCTGCTCGGCATGGGTGCGGCAGCGGTCGTGGTCCGCGCTCTCGCCGAACTTGCAGTAGCAGTGGTCTTCCCCGGGGAACGGCACGCCGTTGGTTCCCCAGGCCAGCAGGCTCTCGTCCCGCACCAGCACCGCCGCGTACCTGGTCTGCGCATGGGAATCCCTGGCCAGTTCCGCCGCCCGCTGGACCATCTGTTCCGCCACATGGCTGTCGTGGCGCTTCAGCGGCCGCCATACCGGCCCATGCCCTGGTTGCATCCCCACCACCTCTTAGCAGCGAAGGCTATTCTCTGCGCCCGGCCAGCGTCCGGTAAACCCTCGGAGACCGGCGTTTCCCGGCGAAACGTCAGGCGGATCCGTCAGCAGGCCACCCTCGGTGCTCCCTTTGCCGGAGGGTCAAGAGCGCGTTCCGGAATTGACTGCCCGGTACGGGGAGGGTTGACAATGGCCTGGTGACCGCGGGGGCCGTTGCGCGAGTACTATCTGCGCGGCGCTGGACACGCCGGACGAAGCGGAATGGAGGACCGAGATTGGCTGGCCTATCTTCCGCGCCGACGCCAGCTCCGGGAATACCGGCCCGGCGGGAACCGGCGGCTGAGGTTCCTTTCCGGCGGGCCGCCCGGCGGTTCGCCGAGATGGCCTGCCCGCCCGAGGTTCGCGCGGGCCGGCGGGCGGACCGGGTGCTGCGCGAGTTCGGGCTGCTGCTCGGCGCGCTGCCGCCCGCGGCCAGGAAGGCGCTGGCCGTCGCGCTGGTCCTGCTCGACCAGGGCGCGCGGCTGTACCCGCCGTCCCGGGGACGGCGGTTCGCCCGGCTCGACGACCAGGTGGCCGGCGCGTACGTCCGGGCGGTGCTGGCGCGGGGCGGCCCGGCCGCCGAGCTGATCTGGCGGCTCAGGAGCGCGATCACCGTGTGCTACTACGAACTGCCCGAGGTGCAGCGGGAGATCGGCTACAACCCGGCCCCCTACATCGCGGCCGTGTCCCGGCGGCGGCTGGAGTCCTACGGCCAGGACATCCGCGCGGGCGAGGCCGAGGTCACCGCCCGGCCGGAGCGGGACGAGCCATGATCGGCGGGCTGGTCACGCAGCAGGACGTGGCGGGCGAGCTGAGCCTGGAGTGCGGGGTGGTGATCGTCGGGTCGGGAGCCGGGGGGGCGACCGTGGCCGCGGAACTGGCGGAGGCGGGGGTGGACGTGGTCGTTCTCGAGGAGGGCGGCTACCACCCGACGGAGTCGTTCACCGCCGGGACCGGGCGGGCGCTGCGCACCCTGTACCGCGACGCCGGGGGCGGGATGGCGGTCGGCCGGCCCTCTGTGCTGTACACCGAGGGCCGCTGTGTCGGCGGGTCCACTGTGGTGAACGGGGGCATGTCCTGGCGGACGCCGGACCGGGTGCTCCGGCGGTGGGCCGAGCAGGAGGGCCTGCGGGAGTTCGGCGAGCGGGACCTCGACCCCTACTTCACCGCGATCGAATCCCGGCTCTCCGTCGGCCTGCAGGATCCGGAGACGATCGGGCGGGACTCCGAGCTGTTCCGGGCCGGGGCGCAGGCCCGGGGCTGGGCCGTTGTCCCGAACCGGAGGAACCAGCTGCACTGCGCGGGCACCAGCAACTGCAGCAACGGCTGCCCGACCGGCGCGAAACGGTCGATGCTGGTGACCAGCGTGCCCCGCGCGCTGGCGCTGGGCGCCCGGCTGTTCGCCGACTGCCGGGTGGACCGGATCACCAGGTCGGGAGCCGGGGTGACCGGAGTGACCGGCCACTTCGTCCGCCCGGGCGGGCGCAGGGGGCCGGGCCTGACGGTGCGCGCCCGGGCCGTGATCGTGGCCGGCGGCGCGGTGCAGACGCCGGCCCTGCTCGCCCGGTCGGGCCTGCGGTCGGCGTCCGGACAGCTCGGCCGGAACCTGTCGGTGCACCCGAACTCCGTGGTGACCGCGTTCTTCGACCAGGACGTCACCGGCTGGCAGGGCGTTCACCAGGCCTTCCAGGTGCGCGAGTTCCTCGACGAGGGGCTGCTGCTGACCGCGACCAACCTCACTCCCCCGATGCTGGCCGCGATATTGCCGGCCTACGGCCGGGAGCTCGGCGAGCTGATGGCGGACTACAACCGCATCGTCACCGCGGGACCGCTGGTCTCCGACACGGGGACCGGCCGGGTCCGGCACGTCCCAGGCCTCGGGCCGCAGGTCTTCTACCAGCTCACCGACCACGACGCCGCGCGCCTCGTACGCGGCGTCGAACTGACCGCCGAAGCGCTGTTCACGGCCGGCGCCCAGCGGGTGCTGCTGCCCTTCGACGGCGCCCCTGTGGTCCGCGGACCGGGCGAGCTGCGGCGGCTGCTGGCCCGGCCGGTGTCCAAACGGTCCCTCGAGCTGTTCTCGATCCACCTGATGGGCACCGCGCGGATGAGCGAGGACCCGCGGCGCGGAGTGACCGGCAGCTTCGGGGAGTTCCACGGCGTGCCCGGGCTGTTCGTCTGCGACGCCAGCATCTTCCCCGGCCCGATCGGCATCAACCCGATGGAGACGGTCATCGCGCTCGCGATGCGCAACGCGCGGCGGCTGGTCGAGCGACGAGACCGTTACGGCATCTAGGGGGCTCCCCGGGCTGCCCTAAGCCGTAGCGGGGACGAGGAGGGCGTCGGCGGCTACCGGACCGGACGGACCGCAGATGAGGGGGTTGATGTCGAGCCCGGTCAGGGCGTCGCCGAGGTCGCAGGCCAGCCGGGACAGGCCGGTGATCGCATCGGCGATCGCCGCTATGTCGGCCGGGGGCTGGCCACGGGTTCCGGCCAGCACCGGGGCGAGCCGGAGACGGCGCACTGCCGCCAGCGCGGCAGGCCGGGTGACCGGGGCAAGCAGGACGGCCCGTTCGGAAAATATCTCGATCAGAACCCCTCCGGCGCTGACGACCAGCAGCGGGCCGAGGGCGGGATCCCGGACGACGCCCAGCGCCAGCTCGGTGCCCGGCGGGGCCGTCTGGCACACCAGGACCCGCGGGCCCAGGCGGGCGGCCAGGTCGTCATAGGCGGCGCCGGCCGCGGCCGGGCCGGCCAGGCCGAGCCGTACCCCGCCGACGTCGGACTTGTGCGCGATGCCCGGCTCGTCGGTCTTCAGGACGACCGGGTAGCCGATCTCGTCCGCCGCCGCCCGGGCCGCGACGCGGGTCGCGGCCTGGCGGACGCGCACCGCCGGGATGCCGTAGTCGCGGAGCAGGTCGAACAGCACGGCGCCGCCCAGATCACCCCGGGCGAGCGTGTCCCGCCAGCGCCTGGCGGTGTCGCCGGCCGGTGCCGGGCCGGGCGGCGGCGCCGGCCGCTCGGTCCGGAAATGGGCAGCGTCGAGCAGGTGGCGCAGGGCGAGCAGGCCGGTGCGGGTGCCTTCGAGGACCGGGACGCCGGCCGCGCGCAGCCGGGCCGCGGCGGCCGGGTCGACGGCGGCGGGCAGCCCGGCCAGCACCGTGACCGGCTTGGGCGTGCCCGCGGCCGCGGTGAGCACCGCCCGCGGGTAGGACTCGTCCCCGTCGAATTCGGGTACCAGGTCGACGGCCAGCGCGACCGCGGCCACCGCCGGGTCGGCGGCCAGCGCGGACAGGCACTCGGCGAACAGCGGCTCGGTGTCGCGGCCGGTCCCCCACACGTCCAGCGGGTTGGCCGGGGGCAGGCCCGGGTCGAGCACCCCGGCCAGCCGGCCCCTGGTCGCGGGGGCGAGGGGGGCGAACGGCACGCCGAGTTCGGCGGCCAGGTCGGCGGTGTGCGCGCGTTCCAGGCCGGAGTCGTGCACGGTGGCGATGCCCGCGGTTCCGGGGGCAAGCCGGCGGCCGACGGAAAAGAGCTCGAGGGTGTCTGCCAGTTCGGGCAGGTCACGGACGCGGTGCAGGCCGTAGGCGCCTGCCAGCGCCTCCCACGCGCCGTCGGCCGCGGCCAGCGCACCGGAGTGCGCCGACACCAGCGCTTTGCCGGTCTCGGACGCGCCCACGCTGAGCAGCACCACCGGGAGGTCCGCGGCGAGCGCGTCGGCCAGCACCGCGCGCAACCCGGCCGCGTCCCTGATCGCCTCGAGGACCAGGGCCAGCACCCGGGTTTCCGGCAGGCTGAGCGCGTACCTGGCGTACTCCGCGGCGGTGGTGACGAGCTCCTGCCCGGACGAGACGGCCAGGCTGAAGCCGAAGCCGCGGCGCGCCCGCAGCAGCGCGGAGAACACCGAACCCGAGTGGGTGATCAGCGCGACCGGGCCGGCAGGCAGCGGGTCGGGCTCGATGTAGCCGACGGCCCGCAGCCCGCGGGCGACGTTCACGAACCCCATGCACCCCGCGCCGCACACCGCCATGCCCGCTTGGGTGGCCGTCGCGGCCAGCCGGTCCCTCAGCCCGGGGTGCCCCGAGGGAAGGTCAAAGGCATTACCGAAAATTACCGCCGAACGGGCCCGGGTGCATGCCGCGGCGTCCAGCTGAGCCTCCAGGGCGGAATCCGGTACCGCGAGCAGGGCCAGGTCGACCGGTTCGGGCACCGCGGCGAGATCCGGCAGGCAGGGCACGCCGTCGATGTCGGCGTAACGCGGATTGACCAGGTAGACGCGCGGCTTGGCCGGGCTCCTGGCGACTTCCGCGATCATCCGCGCGCCGAGGCTGCCGGGGCGGGCGCTGGCCCCGACCAGCGCCACGCTGCGCGCCTCGAGCATCGCGGCGATGGCCGGGGCTCCGGTGATCGTTGTCTGCGCTGACGTCATTTCCTGCGGCGGGGGGCCCGCAAGGCGGCGCGGCGGTCGGCGATCGCGGCCCGGGCCGCCTGCATGCCGGGGATGCCGCAGACCCCGCCGCCGGCGTGGGTGGCCGAGCTGGCGTAGTACAGGCCGGGCACCGGGGTGCGGTAGTCGGCGAAGCCGGGTGCGGGGCGCATGTGGAACAGCTGCTCCAGGGACAGCTCGCCGTGGAAGATGTTGCCGCCGATCAGGCCGTAGTCGTGCTCCATCTCATGCGGGCCCACGACGTCGGCGTGCAGGATCGAGCTCTTGAAGTTCGGCGCCACCTCGTTGTAGCAGTCGATCATGCGGTCGGCGTAGGCCTGGAGCTCCTCGGTATGCGGATTCTCGCTCCAGTCCGACGGGACCCACTGGGTGAACAGCGACATGATGTGGTACCCCTCCGGGCACAGCGTTGTGTCGAAGGCCGTCGGGATGACGCCGTCGCTGAACGGCCGGACCGCCGGGCGGCCCTCGCGGGCGTCCTGAAAAGCACGCTCGATGTACGGCATGGTGGGCGCCATCTCCACCGAACCCGTGTGGTGTTCGGCCAGGTTCGTACCGGGGTCGGCGGTGAAGTCGGGCAGTTCGGCCAGCGCCAGGTTGATCTTGACGACGCCGCTGCGGGTCTTCCAGTGCTCGATGTCCGCGACGAAGTCCTCGGGCAGGTTCTGGCGGCCGACGTGGTCCAGGAACGCGGTACGCGGGTGCAGCGAGGTGACCACGACCCGGGCGGTGATCTGCTGACCGTTGTCGAGTACGACGCCACGTGCGCGGCCGCCGGAGAGCAGCAGCTGGTTTACCCGGGCGCCGGTGCGGATCTCGGCGCCGTTCTGGAGGGCGGCGCCGGCGATCGCGTCGGCGACCGCGCCCATGCCACCCTCGGCGAAGCCCCAGTTGCCCAGGTGGCCGTCGCCGACATCGCCGATCGAGTGGTGCGCCATCACGTACGCGGTGCCCGGCTCGTACGGCCCGGCCCAGGTGCCGATCACGCCGTTGACCGCGAGCGCGCCCTTGACCTGCGGGGACTCGAACCAGTCGTCGAGCAGGTCGGCGATCGACATCGTCATCAGCCGGGTCACGTCGGCGATCGTGCGCACGTCCAGGTTGCGGTGGCGCCAGGCCAGACGCAGCGTCTCGGCGAGGTCGCGGGGGTTTCGCGAGCCGAGGTTCGGCGGCACGGTGAGCAGCAGCGGGCCAAGCACATCGGCCAGGCCGGCCAGCCACGCGTCCCAGCGCGGCATCGCGTCGGCGTCCTTCTTCGACCAGCGGGAGACCTCGTCGTGGTTGCGCTTGGCGTCATCGGCGTAGAGCTTGATCGACCCGCCCTCGGGGAAAGCCTGGTAGTACGGGCCCATCGGGAAGATCTTGTAGCCGTGCCGGTCGAGCCGGAGATCGTTGATGATGGTCGGCGGCAGCAGCGACATCACGTAGGACAGGCGGGTGACCTTGAAGTCGGGGGCGTCCGGCCAGGGCGCTTCGGTGGTCGCGGCGCCGCCGGTCTTCGGCCGCGCCTCGAGCACCAGCGTCCGGGCACCGGAGCGGGCCAGGTACGCCGCCGCGACCAGGCCGTTGTGCCCGCCGCCGACGATGATCGCGTCATAATCCGCGGGCCCGGATGCCCCGGTGGCCGCCCGGGCCGTCTTCGCTGCCCTGGCTGTCTGTGCCGCCTTGGCTGCCTGCGCTGCCTTCACCGCCTTGCCCGCCGCCGTCTTCGCCGCCTGGGTTGCCTTCGTTGCCATGAACCGGCCCCTCCAAAAGATTGACTGAACATTCAGTCTAGAAGCTGCTACGATTACTCACAAGGCCGTGGACGAGGGAACGGCCAGCGAGCGAACTGAAGGGGCGCGGCGGTGCCTGGACTGAGGAGCGACCCACCCGCGAGCCAAAGGGGCGCGGGGGTCGCCTGGACTGAGGAGCGAGGAACGAGCGACGAGGGCCCGCCGCCGCAGGCGGCCAGGCAAGCACAGCGGCGCCTGAAGCGCGCCCCGGAGGCGAGCGGGGACAATACCGTGCAACGCCGCGAGCAGATGCTGCGGGCGGCGCTGGACGTCATCGTCGAGCGGGGCTACGCCGACACCAGGATCGCCGACGTCGCCGAGCGCACCGGCACGAGCCCGGCGCTGGTCATCTACTACTTCAAGACCCGCGACCAGCTGCTGACCGAGGCAATCAGGTATTCCGAAGACTCCTGGTACGCCGAGTACCTCCGGCGGATGGAGGAGATCCCGACCGCGGCCGGGCGGCTCGCCGAGCTCATCGGGATGAACTGCCTGCCCGGCACCGATCCCGAACCGCACAGCTACTGGCTGCTCTGGCTGGACCTGTGGGCGCTTTCGCCGCGGAACCCGGGGGTGGCCGCGGTGCGGGAGAAGTCCGACGAGCGGTGGCGGGAGGCCATCCGCTCCATCGTGCTGGCCGGCCAGGAGGCCGACGAGTTCGCGCCCGTGGACGCGGACGATTTCACCATCACGCTGTCCGCCCTGCTCGACGGGCTGGCCGTGCAGATCGCGCTCGAAGACCCTGCGGTGCCGCCGCAACGCACGTACGATCTTGCGATGCGGTTCGCGGCCGGGCAACTCGGGTTTGACACCAAGCCCGCCACCGCGGCGCGGGCAGGCAAACGCGGCAGATAGCTGGAGGTGGCGCCGTGGCCGGAGGAAGCATCGAGCTGTCCGGGCTGACCAAGAGGTTTGGCGAGATCGCGGTCGACAACATCGACCTGAGCGTGGCCAGCGGCGAGTTCTTCTCCCTGCTCGGCCCTTCGGGTTGCGGCAAGACGACTACCTTGCGGCTGATCGCCGGCTTCGAGCAGCCGACCTCGGGCAGCATCCTGCTCGACGGCGCCGACGTGTCCGACGTGCCGCCGCACCGGCGCAACGTCAACACGGTGTTCCAGAGCTACGCGCTGTTCCCGTTCCTCAATGTCTTCGACAACGTCGCGTTCGGGCTGCGGCACCGCGGGGTGGGCAAGGCGGATCTCAGGCGCCGGGTGGACGAGGCTCTCGACCTGGTCAAGATGACCTCGTTCGCCAAGCGGCGGCCGGGCCAGCTGTCCGGCGGGCAGCAGCAGCGGGTCGCACTGGCCCGCGCGCTCGTGCTCAACCCGGCCGTGCTGCTGCTCGACGAGCCGCTCGGCGCGCTCGACGCCAAGCTGCGCCGCTCGCTCAAGGTCGAGCTGAAGGCGCTGCAGGAACGCGTCGGCATCACCTTCCTCTACGTCACCCACGACCAGGAGGAGGCGCTGACCATGTCCGACCGGCTGGCGGTGATGAACGCGGGCCGGATCGTACAGATCGGCACTCCGCGCCAGGTCTACGAGGAGCCCGCGGACACCTACGTGGCCGACTTCCTCGGTGCCGCCAACCTGATGGAGATCGAGGTGGTTTCCGTGGGCGCGCTCCGGCTCGGGGACTGGGCGCTGACCTCGCAGCGGTGCGAGGCGACCGAGGCGGGCCGTGCGCACGCGGTGATCAGGCCGGAGCGGGTGCGGATCGAGGAGCATGGTTCGGCCGGTGAGAACCGGGTGCCGGCCATGGTGGAGCGCGTGGTGTTCCTCGGCGCGGCCACCCAGGTGATGCTGCGGCTGGCGCCGGGCGTCTCGGTGCAGGCGCTGATGCAGAACGACGGCGAACGGCCGGAGCTTTCGCAAGGCACCCCCGTGCACGCGTACCTGCCGCCGGACGCGCTGCGCGTGCTGGCGGGATCGTCCGCGGAGGTTCCGGTGCCCGAAGACGAGCCACTGATCGCGAGCTTAGGAATCCCGGTTGGCCGGCGCGGGGCCGCGGCCGCGGTAACCGCGCGGCGCGCCGACGCGGCGACGGTGGCAACCTTGGTCTATGCGCGCACTGGTGATCAACGGCCCCGGGTCGGCGCGGGTCGAGGACGTCGAGGCGCCGGTGCCCGGCACCGGGCAGGTCGTGGTCGACGTCCGCCGGGCCGGGATCTGCGGGACGGATGTGGAGCTGTTCACCGGGCAGCTGGCGTACTTCGCCCAGGGCAAGACGGAATTCCCGGTGCGGCCGGGGCACGAGTGGTGCGGGGTCGTATCCGCGCTCGGCGCCGGGGTGGATCCCGGGTGGCTGGGCGCCCGGGTGACCGGGGACACCATGCTCGGCTGCGGGCGCTGCCCGCGCTGCGCGGCCGGACGCGGGCACGTCTGCGCGGACCGCCGGGAAGTCGGCGTCATGGGCTGGCCCGGCGCGCTGGCGGAGCAGGTGCTGGTCCGCGCGTCCAGCCTGTACCGGCTGCCCGGCGCCCTCGACGACCGGGCCGGCGCCCTGGTTGAACCGGGCGGCAATAGCTGGCGGGCAGCCTCCGCCGCCCAGGCCGGCCCGGGGACGCGGATCCTGGTCTGCGGGCCGGGCACCATCGGCCTGCTGACCACGGCGTTCGCCGCGACGATGGGGGCCGAGGTGCACGTCTGGGCGGTGGGGCGCGACCGTGAGGAACTGGCCGCGAGCTTCGGCGCCGCCGGCTACTGGACGGCCGACGACCCGCCGCCGGTGACCTACGACGCGGTCATCGACTGCACCGACGACCACACGATGCCCGCGGCCGCCCTGGCCCGGGCCGAGCCGGCCGGCCGTCTGGTCTACATCGGCATCGCGGGCGTGCCGAGTCTGATCGACAGCCGCGACCTGGTCCTCGGCGACATGACAGCGGTGGGCATCCTCGGCGCGTCGGCCGGGCTCCGGCCGGCGATCGAGTACTACGCCGACGGCAGGGTGGACCCGTCGCCCGTCGTGCAGGTGACCGTCGGCCTGGAGCAGGCGGCCGAGGCGCTGGCCGGGAAGATCAGCGCCGGCGCGGGCACCAAGATCCATATCGACCCATGCGCCTAGGAATGCAACAGCCAGTACAGGCCGGGTGATGACCGAGGCGCTCCCGTGGTACAGCGTGGAACGACCTCTGACCATCGCCCGTGAGACGTCAAGGATCTAGGTTTCGTCGTGCTCCTGAAGG
>CAWDBS010000024.1:0-29394 GCA_963800415.1 uncultured Actinomycetes bacterium | reverse complement strand
CAGGCCTGCCGGTGCTCTGGAACAGGAACGTTGCCGTACTGACACGACTGGGCTTGGGGGCAAGCGGTGGCTGACATAACTAATGCCAGACCATTGGGCCTGGCACTTGTTGGTAGCCCCGACCGGATTCGAACCGGCGTTACCGCCTTGAGAGGGCGGCGTCCTAGGCCTCTAGACGACGGGGCCGTGCATGGCACCGGCAGGATCCAGCGGTCCTGCCCGAGCCGGGATGCTGGCGGAGCCAGCGCCGTACAGACTACCGCCTCGCTGCCGGTCAGGCCAACCGGCGGTCGGGCCGGATAATTCCCGGATCCTCCCGGCATGAACAGGCGCGGACATGAACCACGTCCGCGCCGTCAACTGAACTGCTGGGGTACCAGGACTCGAACCTAGACTAACAGGGCCAGAACCTGTCGGGCTGCCAATTACCCCATACCCCAATGGGATCGGACCCGGAGGCCGGGTCCGCCCACGCAGTCTAGCGGACTCCGCTCGCGTCGGCCAACCTAAGGCCGTCGGCCATCCCTGGGCCCGCTCACAGCGGGTCGATCTCGGCCAGGTTATTGGTCGGCTCGTCGAGCAGCAGCAGCTGGGGCGCGGGCTGCGCGAGGAGCAAGGCCGCCAGGACGGCGCGGAATCGCTCGCCGCCGGACAGCGTGCCGGCCGGTCAGCCCGCTCGCCGGTCAGGCCCAAGAGCACGGGCGCACCGTCGGGCCAGCTGAAACTGAGATCTGAGCAGACAATCGCGGCAGTCTTCAGGCGTGGCTCCCAGCACGTAGGAAGTTAGGGCGGGCCGGGGGCGGCCAGGGCGAGGCGGGCGAGCCGGCGGCGTGGACGGGGGCGTCGGCGGCGGAGACGAAGCAGGAATCGCCGCGGTTCAGGCCGAGCGTTTGGCCGGACGCGGCGCGCAGGACGCAGGCACCGTCGAGGCAGAGCAGGATCCGGGGGCCGGCGCCGGGCAGGGCGAGCGCGGGGGCGGTGAGGTCGAGCAGGTAGAGGCGGAACTCCGGGGCCGAGGTGTCGAACCAGGCGACGCCGTCCGCGAGGACCCGGGGCGAGAGCACCGGCACCGAGACCGAAGGGTCGAGGAGCTTGAGGAGTTCGGGCACGTCGATGTGCTTGCCGGTGAGGCCGGAGCGGACCACGTTGTCGGAGTTGGCGAGCAACTCGATCCCGGTGCCCCGCAGGTAGGCGTGCAGCCCGCCGGCCGGCATGAACACCGCCTGGCCCGGCTGCAGCACCTCGTGCCGCATCAGCAGCAGCGCCACCACGCCGAGGTCGCCCGGGTGATCCGCGGCCACCCGCACCGCCGCCGCGCAGGCGTCCGCGTACGAACCGCCAGCTGGCGCCAGCCGCACGCACGCGGCGACAACGGCGGTGACGAGTCCGGCGGGATCGGGCCATTCCAGGACGGACGCGAGCGCGGCCGCCATGGCCTGCTCGCTGGTCGCGGCCGAAAGCCAGGCGACCAGCGGCTGAAGCTGGTCAACGGCCAGCGCGCGCAGGATGGCCGCCGCGTCGGCCGGGGTGCGCAGGCCCGCCACCACCTCGAACGGGGTCAGGGCGTAGAGCAGCTCGGGTTTGGGCCAGTCGTCCACGTAGTTCCGGCCCGGGTCGCCCGGCGGCAGCCCGAGGGCATTCTCGGCCGCGAACCCCGCCTCGGCCTGTGTGCGCGAGGGATGCACCTGGATCGACAGCGCCTGCTCGGCCGACAGCACCTTCAGCAGGAACGGCAGCCGTCCGGAAAACCTCTGCGCGCACGCCGGCCCGAGCTCCCGGTCGGGCGCGGCCGCGATCAGCGCGTCCAGCGTCGTCCGGGCGACGGCGGACGGCGCCGACGGGTGCGCGCCCATCCACAGCTCGGCCTCCGGGCCCGGTGCCGGGACGGGCCGTCCCTGCAGGTCCGCGATCGCGGTTCGGGTGCCCCATGGATAGGGCCGAACTACCGGACGGAGAAGGTCCATCCGGGCATGCTAGCCGGGGCTACCCGGCGTCGGAGGTGTCGGCGGGGTACTCGACCAGGGCGACCACCCGGCTGGCCATGAACCGCGCGGTCCTGACCGCGGTCCCGGTCCTTGTCACCTCGCTGACCTCGACCACGCCGCGGCGGTTAGTGATGTCCACGCGCCGCCCCGCCCGGGTCGCCGCGACCTCGTAGGTCTGCGTGCCCTCGCCGGAGTCGATCACGATCTCGACGCGATCACCCTTCACGGGCGCCTCCCGGCGGGGCGAGACGGCCGGGCCGGGGCGGATACCCCGGCCCGTTCGGTTCTAATAGGACGGGAGCGAGGGATCGACCTGGCTGATCCAGGCCAGCACGCCGCCGCCGACGTGCACCGCGTCGGTGAAGCCGGCGTTCTTGACGATCGCCAGTGCCTCCGCCGAGCGGGCGCCGCTCTTGCAGTGCAGCACGATCCGCTTGTCCTGCGGCAGCCGCTCGAGCGCGACCCCGCTCGTGAACTCGCCCTTGGGGATGAGCGTCGCGCCGGGGATGGAGACGATCTCGTACTCGTTCGGCTCCCGGACGTCGACGAGGAAGATGGCCTCGCCGGCGTCCAGCATGGCCGCGAGGTCCTTGGCGCTGATCGTCGAGCCCTGGGCCGCCTCGGCGGCCTCCTGCGAGACCGCGCCGCAGAACTCCTCGTAGTCGATCAGCTCGGTGACCGCCGGGTTCTTGCCGCAGACCGCGCACTCCGGGTCCTTGCGCACCCGGACCGTCCGGTACGTCATCTCCAGCGCGTCGTAGATCATCAGCCGCCCGGCCAGCGGCTCGCCGATCCCGGTGATGAGCTTGATGGCCTCGTTCACCTGGATCGACCCGATGGAGGCGCAGAGCACCCCCAGCACGCCGCCCTCGGCGCAGGACGGCACCATCCCCGGCGGCGGCGGCTCGGGGTACAGGCAGCGGTAGCACGGCCCGTACTCGGCCCAGAAGACGCTGGCCTGCCCGTCGAACCGGTAGATCGAACCCCACACGTACGGCTTGCCGAGCAGCACGCACGCGTCGTTGACCAGGTACCTGGTGGCGAAGTTGTCGGTGCCGTCGACGATCAGGTCGTAACCGGCGAAGATCTCCAGGGCGTTGTCCGAGTCCAGCCGGACCTCGTGCACCACCACGTGGACGAACGGGTTGATCTCGCGGATGCTGTCCCGCGCGGACTCGGCCTTCGGCCGCCCCACGTCGGACTGCCCGTGGATGATCTGGCGCTGCAGGTTCGAGGAGTCCACCACGTCGAAGTCGATGACGCCCAGCATGCCGACGCCGGCCGCGGCCAGGTAGAGCAGCGCGGGCGAGCCGAGGCCGCCGGCCCCGACGACCAGAACCTTCGCGTTCTTGAGTCGTTTCTGCCCGGTCATGCCGACATCCGGGATGATCAGATGGCGCGAGTAACGCCTGACCTCATCGACCGTCAGCTCGGCGGCGGGCTCGACCAGCGGCGGCAACGACACTGTGCTCTCCAGGAGATTCGGTTAAGGATTTTCCTGCCGAACGGACCGGATGTTACCTGGCCCCGCCCGTCTCACCGTCAACCGGCGGAAGCGAGCGGGAATTCCCGGGCCCGATCGCGGCCGGCGCCCTGGCTGGCGGCGAGGAGGACACCGATTTCGGCGGCCACGAGGCCAGGGTGCTCCATGTGCGCGACGTGCCCGGTGCGCGGCAGCACCACGATCTTCGCGTCCTTGAAGTGATGCGCGGCCCGGCCCGCCATCCGCGCGTCGACCAGGCGGTCGCGGCTGCCGTAGATGACCAGCGACGGCGCGGTGACGCGGGCCGCGTCCCGCCAGGCCGAGTGGCGGCCCTTGCGGAGGAACTCGGCGGTCAGCGTGCGCACGCTGCCGGTGAGCACGGCAGCGGCGTAGCCGAGGGAGTCACGGCGGGTGAGTTCGGCGACCTCAGTGGCGAACCGGGCCGCCGAGAACAGCGCCGGGTCGCTGTAGCAGGTGGTGATGACGTCGGCGACCCGGCGTTCGGGCGGCAGCACCTGGTACTGCCGGATCAGCCGGGCGCCGACCCGCGGCATGCTCATCACCGGGAACCGGAGCAGGTCCATGCGCGGCCGTGAGTCGGGCAGCGCCGGGGAGACCAGCGTCAGGGTCCGGATCAGTCCGGGCCGGGTGGCGGCGACCTTGACGCAGACCGCGCCGCCCAGGGAGTTCCCGATCAGGTGCACCGGGCCGCGGCCGCGGCGCTCCAGCAGCGCAATGACCGTCTGCGCCAGGGCGGTGATCGAGTACCGGCTGTCCGGGCGGGGCGGTGAATCGCCGAACCCGGGCAGGTCGACCGCGTCGCAGGCCAGCCGGGGCCGGAGCAGGTCGATCAGGTCGGTCCAGTTCCGCGACGAGCCCTCCAGCCCGTGCACGCACAATGCGGGCTCCGCGTCCTCCGGGGCCGGGGCGCGGCGCACGTAGACCTGATGGTCGCCGAGGTTGACCAGGCGGCCCGGCCAGTGCGGGATGGGCTCTGTCTCCCCGCTCATGCGGTTTCCTTGCGGCGCGGCCTCTTCTTGGCGGGCGATTCCTTCTTGGCGTCGTCCTTGGCGTCGTCAGCCTTGCCGCGCCCGGTCTTCACCGCGGCCACGCTGGCTCGCAGGATCTCGGTCAGGTCGGCGGGCTGCTTCCTGGTTTCTGGCAGCTCCAGGCCGTCCGGCCGGACGACGTTGTTGCCCTCCACCTTGGCCTGGACCACGGCCTCGAGCGCCTCGCGGTAGGCGTCGCGGTACTGGTCGGGCTCGAAATCCTCGGTCATCGTGTCGATGAGCGAGGCGGCCATCTTCAGCTCCTGCGACCGGACCTCGATGTCCTCGTCGAGGAAGGCGAAATCGGGCTCGCGTACCTCGTCGGGCCACAGCAGGGTCTCCAGGGTGAGGACGCCCTCCCTGACCCGCAGCGCGGCCAGCGCCTCGCGCTGGCGCAGCGCGACCTTGGCCACCGCCACCTTGCCCGACGCCTCGAGCGCGTCGCGGAACAGCACGTACGCCCGGGTCCCGGCCGGCTCGGGTTCGAGATAGTAGCTCTTGGCCGCGTAAATGGGCTCCAGCTGGGCGCTCGGCGCGAAGTGCAGCACCTCGATCCGGTGGGCGGTCACCAGCGGCAGGTCGGCCAGGTCCTCATCGGTCAGCACCACCATGTCGCCGGTGGGCAGCTCGTAACCCTTGGCGATATCGGAGTACGGGACTTCCTCGCCGTCCAGCGTGCAGACCCGGCGGAACTGGATTCTGGCTCCGTCCTTACGGTGAACCTGACGGAAGGTGATGTCACGCTGCTCCGTCGCGGCGTAGAGCTTTACCGGGATCACGACCAGGCCGAAGGAGATCGCGCCGGCCCATATGCTGCGCATGGTCTTCACCTACCCCGGTTGGCGTCACGCTGATCATCAGTGTCGTCCTAATTCCCCGAATCGGTCATGCATTCGAATGACCAAGGGGCTGGCATGGGTGGATTTCACCCAACTCTGCTAGCGAGCTTAGCCGCGGCTGCGATGATGAGGGGTGCCCGGACCAGGCCGGCCCGCAGGGTCAGGCCGGGCAATGACTCGAAGTTCGGAGGGGGACGGAGAGAAATGGGCGCATTCGATGTGGTCGTGCTCGGCGGCGGCACCGCCGGCGTGCACGTCGCCACCGAGGTCGCCGGCGGCGGCAAGGCGGTGGCGCTCGTCGAGGCGGGGCTGATCGGCGGAGAGTCCCCCTACCTGGCCTGCCTGCCGTCGAACTCGCTGCTGCTTTCCGCGGCTCGCGGACAGACCTGGGAAGGCGCGGTGGCCCGGCGGACCGAGGTGACCGGCGGCCTGGACGACTCGGGCCCGGCCCGGCGGCTGAACCGCGCGGGCGTGACGGTGATCCGCGGCACCGGCCGGATCACCGCCCCGGGAACGGTCGAGGTGACGCTGGGCCCGCGCGCGGACCCGGCCCCCGCCGGGACCACGATGTCGCTGACCTACTCGGACCTGGTCATCGCGACCGGCTGCGAGCCGGTCGCGCCGCCGATCGAGGGCCTGTCCGACATACCTGCGTGGACCACCGCGGAAAGCCTGTGCTCGCCTGACCTGCCGCGGCGCCTCATCGTGCTCGGCGGCGGGCCCGCCGGCTGCGAGCTAACGCAGATCTACGCCTCGTTCGGCTCACAGGTGACGCTGGTGGAGGCGGAGCCCACGCTGCTCCCGGGTGAGCCCGCGTTCGCCGGGGAGATCCTGGCGGCGGCGCTGCGCCGGGCCGGCGCGGAGATCTACCTCGGCTCCCGGGCCACCAAGGCGGAACGCACCCCCGACGGCCTCACGCTCGCGCTGGCCGACGGGACCCGGATCGACGCGGACCGGCTACTGCTCGCTTCTGGCCGCCGCCCGCGGCTGGCCGGCCTGGGCCTGGACGCGCTCGGCCTGCAGGTCACGCCGGGGGTGGCGCTGCCCACCACCACGCGGTGCGAAGTGGCCGGGGTCAGCGGCCAGGGCCGGGTCTGGGCGGCGGGCGACGTCACCGGCACCACGCACACCCACGCCAGCCGCTACCAGGCCAGCGTGGTCGCGGCGAACATCGGCGGCCAGCGCCGCGAGGCCGACTACAGCGCGATCCCGCGCTGCGTGTTCACCACGCCTTCCGTGTTCGCGGTCGGCGTCGTCCCGGCCGCCGCCGCTGGGAACGGCTCTGGCGAAAGGACGCGCCGGATGCTGCGGATCGCGAAGGCTCCGGCGGAGGGCGCCGCGGGCGCACCCGGCGCGCGACTGATCACGGCCCGGGCCAGCCTGGGCGACACCACCCAGGCTCACCTGGGCCAAGACGATCTCGGCTGCCTCGAGCTTTACGCGGACGCCGAGACTGGAGTGCTGGCCGGGGCGGTCGCGGTGGGGCCGGACGCAGCCAGCTGGATGGGCGAGGTTACCCTCGCCATCAGGGCCAGGATTTCAGTGGCGGTCCTGGCCGACGTGGTGCATGCCTTTCCTACCTATGGGGAAGCCCTGGAGACAGCACTCCGAGAACTGGCGGGAACCGGGGGCAGCACGGTAAGTGCCGAGCAGCAGGAAAAGGGGATTGGACCGTTGAGCGAGTTGGACATGGAGACGCCCGAGGGCGACGCCATCGAGCAGCACCAGGAAGTAATCGAAGACGAGACCGGGAACGAAGACGAGACCGGGCCCAGCCCGCGGCGCGAGGTCCCGTTCGACGTGAACGAGGCGGACGCGGCGGAACAGGAGCGCGCGGTCGGCTTCGACGATGACGACTACCGTTGACAGCAGCTTAGGATGGGGGGCGAACGCGGAAAAGTAATCGCGCGCGCCACCACCCCGGAGACCGAATTTGACGGCAACGTCCGAAACCAGGCCACGCAGCAACAGGCTGCCACGGCATGAACGACGACGGCAGCTACTGGACGCGGCGCTTGAGGTGTTCGTATCCCAGGGGTATCACGCCGCCGCGATGGATGAGATCGCCGAACGCGCGGGCGTCAGTAAGCCCGTGCTCTACCAGCATTTTCCCGGCAAGCTCGAGCTCTACCTCGCGCTGCTCGACGAGAGCGTGGACACCCTGGTGGAGACCGTGCGCGACGCGCTCCGCTCGAACCCGGACCCCAAGCAGCGGGTCGGCGCTACGTTCGGCGCCTACTTCGAGTACGTGGGTGGCCAGGGCCAGGCCTACCGGCTGGTCTTCGAGTCGGACCTGAGCAACGAGCCCGCCGTCCGCGACCGGCTCGAGGAGGTCCAGCGTCAGTGCGCCGAGATGGTCAGCGAGGCGGTGCGAGAAGACACCGGGCTTTCCGGCGACGAGGCGCAACTGCTGAGCGTGGGCCTGGTCGGCATGGCCCAGGTCACCGCGAGGTACTGGATCAGCACGCGGGATCACATCCCCCGCGAAGCCGCTGAGCAGACGGTGGCCAGGCTGGCCTGGCGTGGCATCAGCGGCTGGCCGCGCAGCGAACACTGAGCCTTGACCTGGCGGTAAAGGAGCCTCGTGGAAGTCAAGATCGGAATTCAGTCCGTGCCGCGCGAACTCGTCGTGGAGACGGACGCTCCGGCGGACGAAATCGAGCGTGAGCTAGCCAGGGTGCTGGCCGACGGCGCGCATTTGGTCTTCACGCTCACGATGACCAAGGGCGGCAAGATCCTGGTGCCGGCGGACAAGATCGCCTACGTCGAATTCGGCGCGCCGGAGGCACGCCGTGTGGGGTTCGGCAACATCGTCTGACCACGGCCAGGACTCGCCAGACGTTCTTATTCCGCCGGGCGGGGCGTCCGGATGGCCTGGGTCCGTTCCTGGTACACTGGATAATGACTGGTCAATGGAATGCGGTAACCAAAGGTCGTGTTATCCCATCGGCTGCTGTCTACGCCGGGCGCCATGTCCGGCTTCCCTGGGGGATCCCGAGTAGACGGCGGTGTTCCGAACGATGGTAGCGGGCTCCCTGGCCGTCGTCGCGTCAGACAGGTGCCGCGACGTCAGCCACACGGTCGTAGCTCGCATCGCGGCGGGACACCGCGGGCAGCCAGCAGACACGACGGCTCGGTCCCGGAACCGCTGGGCAGGGCCACGATGAAGGATGGAACCCTGACAACTCAAACTTTTGGCGGGGACGAGGCGCAAGCGCCGGCCCTGTCGCCCGGGTCGGTGACGGCCCTGCCGGACACCGACGCTGGAACCGATGACATCGGCCCGTCCAGCAGCGGCGACAGCACGCCGGCCGTCCCGTTCCGTGATCTCGCCATCCGCGAGGAGATCTGCTCGGGCCTGGAGGCCGCGGGCATCTTCACCACCTTTCCCATTCAGACGCTGGCCTTGCCGCTGGCCCTGCGCGGGCAGGACATCATCGGGCAGGCCAGGACGGGTACCGGGAAGACCCTCGCGTTCGGCATCCCGCTGCTTCAGCTGATCGAAGAAGGCTCAGCCGGCGCGCCGCGCGCGCTCGTGGTCGTGCCCACCAGGGAGCTGGCGATCCAGGTCGCCGACGACCTGCGCACCGCCGCGGTGAATATGCGCGCCCGCGTGCTCACCGTCTACGGTGGCCGGGCCTACGAACCGCAGATCGACGCGCTGGCGGCCGGAGTCGACATCGTCGTCGGCACCCCGGGCCGGCTCCTCGACCTGGTGCAGCGCCGTCACCTTGACCTGAGCACGGTGCGGGCGCTGGTGCTCGACGAGGCAGACAAGATGCTCGACCTCGGCTTCCTGCCCGACGTGGAGCGGATCGTCAAGCTCACCCCGGACGAGCGGCAGACGATGCTGTTCTCGGCGACCATGCCGGGGGATGTCGTCACGCTCGCCCGCCGTCACATGCGGCGCCCGACCAACGTCCGGGCCGAGGGCCACGACGCGCCCGCGCCGCCCCCCAGCACGCGGCAGCACGTGTTCCGGGCCCACCAGATGGACAAGATCGAGGTGCTGGCGCGGCTGCTGCAGGCCAGGGACCGTGGCCTGACCATGGTGTTCTGCCAGACCAAGCGAGCCGCCGATCAGGTCGCGACCGCGCTGGCCACCAGGGGTTTCGCGGTGGCCACTGTGCACGGTGACCTGGGTCAGGGCCAGCGTGAACGCGCACTGCGCGCGTTCCGCACCGGCAAGGTGGACGTGCTCACCGCCACCGAGGTGGCCGCCCGCGGGCTCGACGTGGACGACGTCACCCACGTGGTGAACTACGAATGCCCGGACGACGAGATGACCTACGTGCACCGCATCGGCCGCACCGGCCGGGCCTGCCGGGCCGGCGTCGCTGTCACGTTCGTCGACTGGCGGGACATGCACCGCTGGAAGCTCATCAACGACGCGCTGGGCCTGGGCATGGCCGAGCCCGAGGAGACCTACTCCACCTCGGAGCACCTTTACACGCAGCTGGACATCCCGCGCGAGGCGACCGGGACGCTCCCCCGCGCGATGCGGGAGCGGGCCGGGCTCGACGCCGAAGCCATCGAGGACATCGGCGAGACCGGCAAGATCCGCTCCCCCCGGTCCAGGCGTGGATCTGCGGGCGGGGACTCCGCCGGGCGCGGATCCGGACGCGGTGCAGGCCGCGGCGGTTCCGGCCAGGCGCGGAAGAGTGCCCGCGACACCGGCGATGGGGGCGCCAAGGCGGGCGGCGAGGCGACCAGGACCCGGCGGCGGCGCCGGACCAGGGCGGGCCGCGAGCTTGGTGCTGACCAGCCGGCCGGCGAATCAGGCGCTGGGCCGGCCGGCGAGCCGGGGCAGCGGCCTGGCGGTGAGTCGACGGCCCAGAAGCCGGCCTCCCGGCTCGGGCGTCGGCGGCGGGCGTCCGCCCGCGGCGAAAACCAGCCGGAGGAAAGCCGCCGCAAGGCCTCCTGACCAGGGTTTCCTTCGCGAGTTCGGCTTTATCGTGGAGCCAACGCAGAGGTTTTGTTCACCGTCGCCAGGTAGGGTTCGCCACTGTGAGCACACCAGTCTGCCTCGATCTGCCTGACGGGGTTCGGCGTACCACCATTGGCACCGACCGCGGCGCGTTCGCGGCTCTGCAGGCGATGCCGGCGTTGGGGGTGTGCGAGCGGGAAGCCGCCCTGCTCGTCCCCGGCTACACGGGCAGCAAGGAAGACTTCCTCGCCATCTTGGACCTGCTCGCCGACGGCAGTCGCCAGGTCGTCGCGATCGACATGCGCGGCCAGTTCGAGACGGCCGGACCCGATGACGCGGACGGCTACGCCGCCGCGGCCCTCGGGGCGGACATCCTCGCGATCATGCACGCGACCGGCGCCAGGCACCTGGTCGGACACTCCTACGGCGGGCTGATCGGCCGCGAGGCCGTCCTCGCCGGGGCCGGAGCCGGAGCCGCCGGGACCGGAGCCGGCGCCGAGTTCGCCTCGTTCACGCTGATGAGCTCCGGCCCCGCCGCGCTGACCGGGCCGCGGGCGAGGGAACTGCGCGCGATGCTCGCCGCCCTCGGCTTCAGCGCCGACGGCAAGCCGGACAAGGCCGCGCTCCGGACCGGGATCGCGGAGCTCTGGCGGGCCCGCCTGGAGCCGCAAGCCATCGCGGCCGGAGTCCCCGGCCATATCGTCCCGTTCCTGGGCCGGCGGATGCGGGGCAACGACCCGGACGGGCTCGTCCTGATGGCCGTGCATATGCTCGCCGCTGCGGACCGGACGGCCGAGCTGGCGCGGCTCGATCAGCTCCCGATGCTGGTCATCTACGGCGAGAACGACAATGCCTGGTCCCCGGCCGCGCAGGAGAACATGGCCCGGCGCCTTGGCGCCCGGCGGCTGTGCATCCCCGCGGCCGTGCACTCCCCCGCCGTCGAGGCGCCCGCCACGACGGCGAGCGCGCTGACGCAGTTCTGGGACGCGGCCGAGGCCACGCAGATCAGGTCCGCGGCGGTCAACCGAACCGCCTGAGGGCTCAGCCGGCCGGGACCAGCTGGCCCCCGGGTCAGCTAGCAGACAGACCGTCCCAGGGGCGCCGCGCCTCGGCGGCGGCCGCGCCTTCCGGGCAGTGCCGCCGGTAGTCGCACCAGCCGCACGACGGGCCCGGGCGTGGCGGGAACACCTCGTCGTACCGCTCGGCGGGCAGCCCATCACGCATCCGCTCGTCGGCCGCCGCGCACTCCTCGGCGATTCCCTCGGCGCGGCTCAGGTGCCGGGCCAGCGATCCTTCGGTGTGCGACCAGGCGAGGATCTCGCCGGTGGGCAGGTGGTGCAGCTCCACCCGGTGACAGGGGCGCCGCAGCGCCCGGCCGGCGGCCAGCGCGTACAGCGCCAGGGCCATGGAGCTGCGCGCGTCGTCCACGGTGAGCAGGTGCCGCCCGGTCTTGTAGTCCACGACCACGAGCTCGGACCCCGCGGGTTCGGCGGGCCCCACCTCGGCTGGCCCCACCTCGGCTGGCCCCACCTCGGCTGGCCCTACCTCGGCTGGCCGCGCGTCGAGGCGGTCGATCCGCCCGGAGACCGCGATCTTGTCCGTGCGGGTCGCGACCGTCCGCTCCACCCCGAGCGGCTCGTCGGCCGGGTCGAGCCCGGCCACGTATCCCTGCACCATGGCGATGGCGCGCTCGCGCTGCCGTACCGACTGGGTCTCGTCCGCGAAACCCTCGTTGATCCAGCCGCGGTCCACCAGCGTGCCCGCGGCCGCGACGGTACGCTGCGCCAGCGGCAGCCGCCACCAGCCGGCCAGGGCGTTGTGGACGCTGGCGCCCAGGCTGTTGTGCCCCCATGGCGGGCCCTTCGGCGGCGGCGGCCGGTCCAGGTAGCTCATCCGGTACCGGCGCGGGCAATCCAGCCAGGCGGAGAGCCGGGTCGGCGTGCACGAGTAGAGCCGCTGCGGCATCCCCTCGAAGCCCAACTGCTCCATCGGGGCCTAGCCGCCGAGGCTGGAGGGGCCGGCCGAGAGCCAGGAGTCGAACTTCTTCTCGGCCATCGCGATCGTGGTCTCCGGGCCATGGCCGGGCAGGACGCGGGTGTCCGCGGGCAGGGTCAGCAGGTACTCCCCGATCGGGGTCAGCTGCCCGGCGAAGTCGGGGATGATCCAGACGTTGACCTCGCCGGTGCCCGAGCCGCCATCGGCCGCCGCGGGCGAGGAGAACTGATCGATCCGAGTGGTCATCCGGGCGCTTCCTTCCTCATCGGCCAGACCCGCCGACCTTTCTTACCACAGCCGCCCCAGGGCGCGCAGCCGACGAAGGCGACGGAGCCGTTAGCCGGGGAGGCGGGAAAGCAGGGCCTGGTAAGCGTCGGCGGGGGTGGTCTCGGCACCGATGCGGTGACCGGTCAGGCTGCCGTGATCATCGCTGCCGCCGGTGGCCACCAGGTCGAGATCGTGCGCCAGGGCGAGCAGCCCGGACCGTTCGGCAGCTGACTGGTCGGGATGGAACACCTCCAGGCCGGCCATACCCACGGCGGCCAGCCCGGCGATCTGCTCGCCGGACACCCGGGTGTCCCGGCCCGCCCGCGGGTGGGCCAGCACCGCGACGCCGCCCGCCGCGCGGACCAGGCCGATCGCGCGGACCGGGTCGAGTGCGTACCGGTCGACGTAGGCCCGGCCGCCATCGGCGATCCAGTCGCGGGTGAACGCCTCGCGGGGCGAGGTGATGGCGCCGCTGGCCGCCATCGCGAGGGCGAGGTGCGGCCGGCCGACCACGGCCGGGCCGGCGATCGCCGCCACCTGGTCCCAGCTGATGTCCACGCCGAGGTCCGCGAGCAGGCCGACCATGGCCCGGGCGCGGAGCACGCGGTCGTCCCGGATGCGGGAGAGCTCGGCGGCCAGCTCCGGATGACCCGGGTCGAACAGGTAGGCCAGCAGGTGCACGCTGCGACCGTCGAGGCGGCAGGACAGCTCCATGCCGGGGAGCAGAGCCATACAGGCGGCCGGTGAATCGGTCAGGGCCCGGCGGGCCTCGGCGTGGCCGGCCACCGTGTCGTGGTCGGTCAGCGCCACCACGTCCAGCCCCGCCTGCGCGGCGCGGCGCATCACCTCGGCGGGCGGATCTGTCCCGTCCGAGGCACTACTGTGCACATGCAGGTCGGCCCGCATCACGGAGCGGGCAGGCGGGGCGAGGCCGCCCCGAAGGGCAGGTCCAGGTCCTGGCCAGGATCCCGCAGGTCACGCAGCGCGATCGGCTCGACGAGCAGGACACCCGCGGTGTCCGGCCACAGCACGAGCCACAGCCAATTCCCCTTCACCTCGCCGGCGAACACCGCACGGTCCGGCGAGTCCACCTGCCAGAGCGGAAAATCATGATTGCCGAACGAGGCGGTGGCGATCGCCGGGGCGGAGGCGAATCCCGCTCCCGGGTCCACGCTGTCCAGGCCGGCCAGCGCCGCGCCGAGGCCGACGCCCGGTTCCTCGGCCACGACCACCATGTCCGCCGGGCCGCCGAGCGGGTTCGGGCCGGCCAGGGCCACCGCGCAGGCGCGCACCCCGGTGCGCTCGTCGCCCGCGGCGGCGAAGCCCGCGACCAGCCAGCCGACCGGAAGCGGCCAGGGCAGCCAGACCGGGACGCCCCGGTTACCCGGCTTGGATCTATGCAGCAGCCCGTCCAGGCCGTCCTGGGACGGGCTGAACGAAGGGAGCAGCGGGTGGACCTCGCCGTGCCAGTCACAGCGCCAGGCGCTGGACCACGCGGTCGGCTCGCGGAGGGTTCGGCCGCACCGGGGGCAGGCCGCCGCCGTGCGGCGGTGACTGTCCTGACCCACGCCTATCCCCATCGCGCCGGAATGTGATGCCCATGCGGCTGACGTGAGCGGTCTTACCCGGTTTCCGGCCAGAACATGCGGCGCCGGCCCTCGGTCGAGGGCCGGCGCCGCTTGTGTAACCGGGGGTTCGCGCTCAGACTTCCTACTTCAGGACTCCGAACGTGGCGCTCCACAGCTGGTTGCTGCTCACGGAGCTGATGACCCACAGAACGGTGCCCGGCTGGGAGAAACCGGTCAGGTTACGGACCTGAAGCTGCGGCCGCGGCTTGTCGGTCGGGTAGCCGTTGTTCGGGTAGGTCAGCACGTACGGGTGCGAGAAGTTGGTGTTCGAGCCGTTGATCAGCGGAACGTAGTGGCTGAACGGGTTGTCCAGGCCGTCGGCGATCCACACGGTCTTGGCCGTCACACCGCACGGCGCCAGAGTCACCCCTTCGCCCTGGAAGGCGGTGGTGGCCACGCCCTGGCACAGGCCGCTCTCCACGCCGTAGGGCGCGTACTCAATCTCGAACGCGGGGAGGTCGGCGGTGATGGCTGCGCTGGCGCCCGTCGGGGTTCCCCAGCGGTAGCAGGTAAAGCCGGTGATGATCCCAGCACCGCAGAAGTCGGACACGTTGCCCTGGAAGGAGACAGTCCAGTCCAGTGCCGGGTCGGAGTTGGCGGTCTTGAACAGGATGATCGGCTGGCCGACCTTGGCGCCCTGCCGGAACACGTCAGCCGTGAAGTTCGGCGACCTGAACGTGCCGAAGTCGCGGCTGAAGAGGTTGATACAGGCAGGCCCACATGACGGGGTGGCCGCGCTGGCGGAGAACGTGCTCACCGCGCCGACGCCGCCGACCAGGGTCAGCGTCGCCGCAGCGGCGATGACCTTGCTCTTGATGGACATGAAACAGTTCCCTTCTTGGAACCACAGCCGTACCCTGCGCACGGCTGTCAGTACCTGATCAGGACAGGAACGGCTGGCCTGACCGGTCGTGCTGTTCAGAAAGGGGAAGACTCCGGGCGAGCCCGGAAGCTTAAGGAGTGTTAGAGCCACTACAAGGGGGTAAAGATTTGGCACGAGGCTCTCGCCTTTACCCGATAAGAAGACGCGGCGCGCGGGTGCTTGGTTGACGCGGATTGAGGAAATTATCCCGCGTGACCAAATCGAAACTTTAATGCCATGCTGGCCCCCTATGACGGCGGTGTCTCCCTATGCGTGAGGAGCACCGTACCATTGCTTGTCCGGCTGGGGGGACACGACGGATACTTGTCGGCGTGTCCGGCTCTGTGATCCCTTGCGTAGGCGCCGTCGTGACGGACCGGCAGGGGCGGCTGCTGATGATCAAGCGCCGGCGGGAGCCGGGCGCCGGGCTCTGGTCAATCCCCGGGGGCAGGATCGAACCAGGTGAGACGGATGCCGAAGCGCTGGTCCGGGAGATGCTCGAAGAGACGAGCCTGGCGGTGGAGGTGGGCCGGCTGCTCGGCCGGGTACAGCGGCCCGGCCTCGACGGGGCCGTCATCGACATCAGGGACTACGCGGCCACCGTCGTCGGCGGCACACTGTGCCCGGGTGACGACGCCGCGGATGCGCGCTGGGTGGCGGCCGGGGACCTGGATTCCCTGGCGATTACCGAGGGCCTGATTGAAGCCCTTACCAGTTGGGGAGTTCTAGGCGATTAACGACAAATAACGTCCTGTTTTTCCGGTTCTCTACTTAACCGGCAATTTGCTCCCCTATACGTCTGGCATAACGGTTGGATCGGGTTTGGGCGGGTCGGCGCCATAGGGCTCGGGCGGCATGCCCGCGGCGCGGCCCTTGGCCATGGCGCGCGCGAAAGCCGCGATGATGGCGGCCGGGTTTGGCTGGCCGCCAGGGCTGCCACGTACCATGAAGCCATGACCTCCATGCGGACGAGCCCGCCCAGCGCCGAGCAGGTTAGGCAGGCGCTGGACGGCGTGCAGGACCCCGAGATCCACCGGCCGATCACCGAGCTCGGCATGGTCAAGAACATCGACGTCGCGGCCGACGGGGCGGTGCTCGTCGAGGTGTGGCTGACCGTCGCGGGCTGCCCGCTGCGGGACAAGATCACCCGGGACGTCACCGCGGCGGTCGGCAAGCTGCCCGGCGTCTGCTCGGTCCGCGTCGAGCTCGACGTGATGAGCGACGAGCAGCGGCGGGCCCTGCAGACGCAGCTGCGCGGCGGACGGCCGGAACCGCAGATCCCGTTCGCCCAGCCGTCCTCGCTGACCCGCGTGTACGCGGTGGCCAGCGGCAAGGGCGGCGTGGGCAAGTCGTCGGTGACGGTGAACCTAGCCGCCGCGCTGGCCGCATCCGGCCAGAAGGTGGGCGTGGTGGACGCCGACATCTACGGGCACTCGGTGCCGCGGATGCTGGGCGTCACCGGCCGGCCCACCCCGGTCGAGAACATGATCATGCCGCCGTCGGCGCACGACGTGAAGGTCATCTCCATCGGCATGTTCACCAAGGGCAACACGCCGGTGGTCTGGCGCGGTCCGATGCTGCACCGGGCGCTGCAGCAGTTCCTCGCGGACGTGTTCTGGGGCGACCTGGACGTGCTGCTGCTCGACCTGCCGCCAGGGACCGGCGATATCGCCATCTCGGTGGGCCAGATGCTTCCGTCGGCGGAGCTGCTGGTGGTGACCACCCCGCAGCTGGCCGCGGCCGAGGTAGCCGAACGAGCCGGGGCGATCGCCGCACAGACACATCAACGCGTCGCCGGGGTGATCGAGAACATGTCCTATCTCGTCTGCGCGCACTGCGGGGAGCAGACCGAGCTGTTCGGCTCGGGCGGCGGGGCCTTGGTGGCGGCCGCGCTCAGCCGGCTCGGCGGCACCCAGGTACCCCTGCTCGGCCAGGTGCCGCTGGACGTGCGGCTGCGCGAAGGCGGGGACGCGGGGATGCCGCTGGTGCTCAGCGACCCCGACTCCCCGGCCGGCCTGGCGCTGCGGAAGATCGCGGACGAGATCGGCGCCCGCGGCCGCGGCCTGGCCGGGCGTCATCTCGGCCTCACCCCGCTCACACCCCGCTAAGGGCGTCTGGGCTAGGTCGCGTCGGGATCGAAGGGCGGGCGCTCGCCCGGCGCGAGCAGCGTGCCGTTCGCCCGGGCCGGCCGGCCGGACTGGGTGGCCGCCTGAGCCTGGGTGGCCGCCTGAGCAGAGTCTCCGTTGATGTCGTCGAAGAGATGCTTCTGCACGAACCTCTTGGGGTTCAGGTCCTCGATATCGAAGTCGGAGAACTCCGGGCCCAGCCCTTCCCGCAGGTCGTTCTTGGCACCCTCGGCGATCCTGCGCAGATCGCGGAGGGCCCGCCCGGCCTGGGAGGCGATCTTGGGCAGCTCGTTCGGACCGAAAATGACAAGCGCGATCACCGCGAGGACCAGCAGCTTGGGAATGGACAGGTCGAACAACGCTGTGCTCTTTCTCCGGGCTCTCCGTCGGGCAGGTGCATACAGGTCCCACTCTAAACCGTGCCGCGGCCATCCGTGCCTGGGCCAGGGTCACGGGCCGCCATCACCGGGGTCTGTCCCTGGTCAGCCGAACGGATTGACCCAGGACGCCAGCCGGACCAGGCCCCGCGACATGCGCTTCCAGAACCCCGGCGGCCGGTCGTGCGGCAGCACGCCCACCACCGCGTCGACGGTCTGGGCCGGCGCGTCCGCCATCACCGTGTACACCATGCCGCGGCTGGACCAGGTCAGCGACCGCTGATCCGGCTCCGCGACGAATATCACGTGGCCGTTCATCGTGGTTTCCCGCCAGTCGGCCAGCCTGGCCGCCAGGTGGCCGTGCTGCTCGAACACCGAGATCACCGACAGGCCGTCCGAGTAGCCGAGGTCCAGCACGGTGCCGGTGCTCGCCTGCGTCTCCGCGCCGGTGAACAGCGAAAGGCCGCCAGGAAGCTCGGCTGGGACCAGCCAGCCGCGGGCGCGCAGCGCCAGCAGCTGGGCGTGCGAGAGCGGATTGGTCCACGCGGCCTGCGAGCTGGCCGATGCGCGGGCGCCGGCCGGCGCAGACCCTTGAGGTACTGGCCCGTGATTGGCGAAGCTGACGTCGATGAACACGTCCCGGCCGATCACGTGGGCGGCCGGGTCGAAGACCTCGCGCTCGAGCGGCAGCTTGGTCGCGTCGTCGAGCCAGAACCTCGCGGCCAGGCTGCCGTCGGCCCGCCAGGCCTCCACCACCTGGGCGGTCCGGTTGCCCGCCGAGCCCCCTCCCGCGTACGCCACGACGAAGTGCGATTCGAGCAGCCGCACCAGTGGGGCCGTGACGCCCAGGACGCCCTCGGGCGCCTGGCCGTCAGGATCGGAGGACAGAGAGGGCTGGCTGCTGACCGAGGCCCCGGCGTCGAGAGTCTGGGTGACCGTCCGGCCACCGCTGGCGTGCCAGATATTGGCGACCAGGACGCTCCCGCTGCCTTCGCTCCAGCGGGTGACGACCTCCTCGCCCTGGTAGGACGTCACGATCGCCGCCTGGGCCGCCTGGGCCATCAGCCGGACAGCCGCGGCCGCGGCAGGCCGCCGGGACGACCTGCTCCCGGTCGCGGAGCCCGCGGTCACGGCGCGGCCGGCCGCCGTCACCGCGTCGTTCTGCCCCGTGTTCTGCGCCGTGTTCTGCGCCGGGCCGGAGCCCGCCTGGCCGCCGCACGCGCTGACCAGGAACCCGGGCACGGCGACCGCCAGCGCGGCCGCCAGCAGCAGGGGCGACCGGCCGTCACGCCCGTGATGACGAGCCGAGCGGGTAACCGGGGTGAACACGCGGGCCTCACGGTGGCGGTGCATCCGATTCGTGTCCGGACGAGCCGGGCTGGGCGGTCGGGCCGGGGAACGGGACCTCGCCGGTGGTGATGGCGTGCTCCACGCTGTACATCTCGACCGGCGGGGTGATCCTCGGCCCCGGCGCCGCATCTCCCCCGCCGCCGAGCGTGAACGCGGCCGTGCCCAGGCCGACGACCAGGGACACGGTGCCCAGCACCAGGTAGCGGCGGCGCCGGGCCGACCGCGGCCGGCGGGGGCCAGGCCGGGACGGAACCGGGACGGCCGCGGAGCGATGGCGTGGCACGACCCGCAGCAGCCGGCGTCGCGGCGGCATCGGGCCGCCCGGCCCGGTCATGGCGATCAGCCGCCTGGTCATCGCTGCCTCGGCCGGCGCCCCGGACATCAGCTCCCGCAGCTTCTGCTTCAGCGCCCTGAGCTCGGCGGCTTCGGCCCGGCACTGCGCGCAGCCGGCCAGGTGGGCGTGGGCGCGGTCGCGGTCGGCTCCGTCGAGCTCGCCGTCCACCAGGGCGGACAGCCGGTCACCGAGATGGCTCATGGCTCACCCGCCTGCTTCAGCCGTGGCATCAGGGCGGCGCCGGCCGGCGCGGGTCTGCGGTGCTCGAGCGCGGAGCGCAACTGGGCCCGCCCGCGGTGAATCCTGCTGCGCACCGTGCCCAGCTTGACGCCGAGGGTGGCCGCGATCTCCTCGTAGGAGAAACCCTCGATATCGCAGAGCACCACCGCGGCCCGGTACTCCGGCGGCAGCGCCTTGAGTGCGGCCTGCACGTCGTCGTCCAGGTGAGTGTCGTCAAAGGCCTGCGCCGGGGTGGGTTCGGAGCCGGCCAGCCGGTGGGCCATCTCGTCGGCCAGCCCCTCGAACCGGATCCGCTGCCGTCGCCGCGCCGAGTCCAGGAAGAGGTTCGTGGTGATGCGGTGCAGCCAGCCCTCGAACGTGCCCGGCGTGTAGCTGGACAGGGACCGGAACACCCGGACGAAAACCTCCTGGGTCAAGTCCTCGGCGTCGTGCGGATTGCCGGTCAGCCGGTAGGCAAGCCGGTAGACCCGGGCGGAATGGGTACGGACGATGTCCTCCCAGGTGGGGAGGTTCCACTTCGCATCGTCAGCGTTCCGCTCGGGCTGAGCAGGTTGCGTGGCCGGGGATTCCAGTTGGCCGGCCTCCTCCACCAATCTGCCCTCCGGGTCAGCCAGTGCCGCGCCTGTCACCATCGTGCCCTGGATTCTTTCGTTACGCCAACTGTGTCCGGCAGGCCCTCCCCGGCCCGCCAGGTGTCGCAATAGCTAACGGCCTTGGCCCCGGTCGAGTTCCCGGACCTGCACCTCTGGCGCTAGGCTGCTCGGGTGGGGTCACTTGCGTATGCCGAGTACCTGCCCGAGGACGAGCCACTGCTCGCCGCGCGGGCCAACGCGGCCGACCTCGGCGGCACCGAACCGGTCCTCCCGGCGGTTGGCGCCAGCCTGCGCTTCCTGGCCTGCGCGGTCGGGGCCAGGACCGCCGTCGAGATCGGCACCGGCTGCGGAAGTTCCGGTATCTGGCTGCTCCGCGGCATGCGCCCCGGCTCCACGCTCACCAGCGTGGACACCGAGCCCGAATATCAGCGAGTGGCCAGGAAGACGTTCACCCAGGCGGGCTTCGCGCAGAACCAGTGCCGGCTCATTCTCGGCCGCGCGCTTGACGTGCTCCCGCGGTTGTCCGACGGCGCCTACGACATGGTGTTCTGTGACGCGGACCCGCGAGATTACCCGGACTACCTGTCCGCCGCGCTGCGCCTGCTGCGGACGGGCGGGATCGTAGCTTTCAACAACGCCCTGCTGGCCGGGCCGTCCGAGGACGCCGGAGACGACGACCCGGACGACGCCTCCGCGTCCGACCTGGCCGACCAGGTACGGGTCGACGAGCGACTCGTGCCCGTGCTGCTTCCGCTCGGAGACGGCCTCCTCGCCGCGGTCAAGAGGAACGACTAGGTAACGGCCTGGATTATGATCACCCAACCACGGACTTCAGGGCATCACCAAGCCTGGCCGCCTCGTCAGCCGTTAGCTCAACAACAAGCCGGCCGCCGCCTTCAAGCGGGACCCGCATGACGATGCCGCGCCCCTCCTTGGTGACCTCAAGCGGACCGTCGCCCGTCCGCGGCTTCATCGCCGCCATTCTCCCATCCCCTTCCTCCCGAACCGCGCCGCATCCCTGCCGGGACGGTGCCCTCGCAGGCACTGCGCACGCCATTACCCCGGCGCGGGCGTTGGAACCGGCCAGCCACAGTCGTTTCTATCTGTCGCCCTATTATCCCGTGTTCGGAAGCAGATTGGTAATGATCGGCCATCCTGGCCGTCAGGAATGCGCCTGCATCAGCTTTTTCACGGGGGCGTTCGGTGATTTGGGCCGGCGCGTCGCGGGGAGCAGCCCCGGGCCGCGCTCAGGTCACGCCCGCGGCCCGGCGGAACAGTTGCCGCGCGGCCCGGATGAGCCGGGCGTCGTCCGGGCCGCTTCGGCCGCGGAAACCCCGGTCGAAGGCATGCATGCTCGCGTAGCACAGCACCGCGGTGGATTCGGGATCGGCCACGTCGAACACGCCGGCGGCCGTGCCCGCCGCGAGCAGGTCCTGGATGACCCTGGTCGCCGCGGCGGGTGCGGGCTCGGATCCCGGCTGGGCCGCGTGGGGGTGGTGGAACAAGACCTCGTGCAGGTCGCGCAGTTCCCGGTAGCACGCGAAGGCGGCCTGGGCGCAGGCGTCCAGCCTGGCCTTCCAGTCCGCCTGGATATCCGCGGCCGCGCGCATACGCTCGGCGAAGGCGCGGGAGAACTGCTCCTGCAGCGCGAGCACCAGGTCTTCCTTGGACGGGAAGTACAGGTAGAACAGGCCCTTGGACACCCCGGCCTGCTGGGTGATGTCCTCGAGCGAGGTGGCCGCGATGCCCTTGGCCAGGAACAGCTCCCGGCCGGCGGTGAGCAGTTCGGCGCGGCGCTGCTCGGCCGGCTTGGTGCGCGTCACGGTCCCTCCCCCGGCGGTGTGCGCTGGCCTGTTACGGCCCGGTGCGTTCAGGCATCTGGCGCGGGCCGTGGCCAGGGCAGTGGACCCGGTTCGTTCGGCACCTTCTGATCTTGATCCGATCAGCCGGCCACGGACCCGTCAGCCGCCGCCACCGGTATGCTAGCCCACTGAATGACCGTCAGTCATTATCGGAGGAAACCGGGTGAGCGAGGGCGCCGAGCAGCCATCCCGGTCCGCGCGGCGCTTGCTCATCGACCTCACGCCGCTGCGGCGATCCCGTGACTTCCGCCGCCTGGTCACCGGTGAGCTCGTGTCCGTGCTCGGCACCCAGCTGACCACGGTGGCGGTCCCGTACCAGGTGTACCAGCTGACCCGCTCGTCGCTGGCCGTCGGGCTGGTGTCCATGACCCAGCTGGCTCCGCTGATCGCCGGATCGCTGCTGGCTGGCTCGGTCGTCGACGCGATGGACCGGCGCCGCGTGCTGATGCTGGCGCAGGTGCTGATGGCGGCCTGCAGCGCCGGGCTGGCGATCAACACCGACCTAGGGACCTCGCTGTGGCCGTTGTTCGTGCTGCCGGCCCTGGCCGCCGGGTTCAGCGGGCTGGACAGCGCCGGGCGCAACGCCATCGTGCCGAACATGGTCCGCCGGTCCGAGGTGTCCACCGCCTACGCCATCTTCCAGGCCCTGTTCCAGCTGGGCGCGGTGGCGGGTCCGGCGATGGCCGGGCTGCTGCTGGCCGGGGCGGGCGTCCGCTTGGTGTACTGGCTGGACGTGGCCAGCTTCGGGGTCGCGCTGCTGTCGGTGTTCCTGATCTCGCCCCAGCCCGCCGGGGAGGCCGGCCACCGGCCGGGCCTGCGCTCGATCCTCGAGGGCCTCAGCTTCGTGCGCGGCAGGCAGGCCATCCAGGGCGCATACCTGATCGATATCAACGCCATGGTGTTCGGCATGCCGCGGGCGCTGTTCCCCGCGCTGGCCACCACGTTCTTCGGCGGAGGCGCCACCACTGTCGGCTTCCTCTACGCCGCGCCCGGCGCGGGCGCCCTGGCCGGCGCACTCACCACCGGCTGGGTCAGCCGGATCCAGCGCCAGGGCCTGGCGGTCATCGTCGCGGTCATCGCCTGGGGCGCCGCCATCACCGGCTTCGGCCTGGTGTCCTGGCTGCCTTTGGCCCTGGTACTGCTCGCGGCCGCGGGCTGCGCCGACGTCATCTCGGCCGTGTTCCGCAGCACGATCATCCAGCTCGCCGTGCCGGACGCGCTGCGAGGCCGGCTGGCGGGCCTGCAGATCGCGGTGGTCACCGGAGGGCCGCGCATCGGGGACCTGGAGTCCGGGGTCGTAGCGGCCGCCTTCGGCGACACCGTTTCGGTCGTCTCGGGCGGCCTGGCCTGCATCGCGGGCGCCCTGGTGCTGGCCCGCCTGCTGCCCGGCTTCCGCCAGCAGCGGGTGGATCCTGGCCCGCACGGCGGGTTGGCAGCGGCGGAAGGCACGTAGCTTGCCGGGACGGCGCCGGCGGCCCAGGACCCGACGGACATGCGGCGGCCTAGGACCCGACGGACATGCGGCGGCAGCCGGGCGTTTCGTGCCACCGCGGGCATGAAGAAGCCCGGCCGCTGAGGACCGGGCTTCATGACTATACGTTAGTTCATGATTACATAGAGTGGAGGTGGCGGGAATCGAACCCGCGTCCTTCAGTACCTCACCAGGGCTTCTCCGGGCGCAGCTTGCTCTGCTTTTCTCAGCCCCGACGATCATGCAAGCAAGACGCCGACAGGCTCAGCTGCTGTGAGATGTCCCGCCTAGCCCCGCAGCCGGGTCAGGCGGTAGATCCTTCTAGCTGATGCCAGACACCGGGTCGAAGGCATCCCCGGGCTGACAGACCTCTTTAACTCGCCTTAGGCGGCGAGAGCGAGGCCAGTGCGCTTTACGTTGGCACTTATTGGTTTGCGGCCACAGGATTAACGAGGTCACAACCGCAACCCTCGGCCCGCTTCCCCTGGTTCGACCACCGAAGTCGAAACCGATCACCCCCTATTGAGTTGTCCGGCCAGCACGGCTAGGCCACGCCACCGTATCTGACCGTACTCTTGCAACACGCGACAGCCAACTCAGATTCCCGCCTGGCGAGCAGGGCGTGGCCTCATGGTGGCCGGGCCTAGCGGTATTGAGGCACGTGCCGGGGGCGCTCCTTGGCCGTGCCGGGACGGCCGGGCCGCGGATGCCCGCAGAGCCGCACCGAGGCGCCCCCTCTGCGGACGCTGGCGTCCGGCCGGCTGCCCTGGCTGGCGCCCGGTGGCTGGCGCCCGGCCGGCTGGCGCCCCGGATGCCGGATGCCGGATGCCGGATGCCGGCATGATGTGACAGCGTGCCGGCTATTACCGGATCGATGTCACATCGTGCCGGCCGGGCTCAGCGGTTTGAGTGGCGGGAGAGGCATATGGTGCGCAGGGGCTCACCCGACCGGGCCGCTTTCACGATCGCGGGCCGCCGGTCCAATGGCTGAGTCTCCCCCGAGATGAGACCCGGACCTTTACGTGACCGGGCCGCAACCCCCAAGCGAACCCCAGTTACACGCAAGGACGCCGACCGGTGTCCCAGATGGCTGCGTATAGCGAGCACATTTGGTCACATGTTGATAACACAGAGTCATAAAGCCCAGTGCGTCCCCGGGTGCGGGCCGACGGGGCCACGGCGAGGTGGCGGCGGGGAAGGATCGGCGGGCGTAGTCACGAAGGTCAGCGGCGGCGGGCGTAGTCGCGAAGGTCAGCGGGCGGCGGCTGAGAAGAAGGCGGCGGCCAGGGCGGCGGCGGAGAGCTGCGGCGTCTTGCCCGACTCGATCGCGGCGATCGCGATATCGTCGCGGTAGCCGACGAACCAGCTCATCCAGCCCGATCCGGTGCGGACCATGCCGACCTGCCCGTACACCTGCTGGCCGGGCAGGCTGGCGGCCCGGGCGGCGCCCGAGCGGACCGCGCCGCGCATGAGCCCCCGCACCGCCGTCATCATGCTCTCGTCCAGCGCGGTCCCGGTGCTGGGTGGATCGGCGGACGCCTGCAGCACCTGCGGGACGTGCCAGCGGCCCGCGTCCACCGTCGCGGCCACCATGGCCATGGACAGCAGGCTCATCCGCACGTTTCCCTGGCCGATGGTCTGCGCGGCGAGGTTCGCCGCGTCGCCAGCGGCGGACGGCACCGACCCGGAGAAGGCCGGCACTGGCAGCTGCGACCAGTCTGAGCCGATACCGAACTCCTTTACCACCTGAGCCCACTGGCTCCCGGTGAGCCGCTCGGACAGGGCGACGAATGCCGTGCGGCAGCCTTCGGCGAAGGCGGTACTGAACGGCTGCTGTTCACCGGTCCCGTCGCTGGTGAAGGTCTGCCCGCCGACATTGAAGGAGTTCGCGCATGAGATCGGTACCGCGAAGCCGTTGCTGACCAGCGCGGCCGCGGACACGATGGTGAACGCGGTGCCCGGTATCAGCTGCGCGTTCAGCGCGCCCGCCGGGGGCAGGGCACCGGACGCCTGGTGCTGCGCGACCGCCAGGACCTCGCCGGTCGACGCCCGGACGGCAACGATCTCGCCCGAGCTGGACACGCTGTCGAGGGCGGTCAGCGCGGCGTTCTGCGCCGTCGAGTCGATCGTGGTGCGCACCGGCATGCCTGCCGCGCCTGGCCACTGGGCCAGGACGCCGGTCGGCTGGCCGGCCGAGTTCACCGCCACGACCTCGGTCGTGGGCGTGCCGAGCAGCTGACGCTGATATTTCTGCTCGAGCCCGGACAGCCCCACCGTGGTGCCCGGGGCATACAGCGTGCCGTCGGCGCGCAGCCGCTCGTTGATCTCATTGCCCACATCGCCGACTAGCCCGGTGGCTTTGGCCTGGAACAGCCGCTGGGACTCGGTCCGGACCACCAGGCCGGGCACATCCTGGAGCCGGCCGCGCAGGCTCGCGTAGGTGCTGGAGTCGAGCGTGGCGAGCCGGAGGAACTGATGCGGCGGGGCCGCCGTGATCTGGCCGAGCACCTGCCCGGCCTGCAGCTTGGTGCAGATGGCGAAGGCCCGGGCCGTCACCGCTGGGCTGGACAGGCGATCCGGCCACACGCCGAGCACGTAGGCAGGCGCCGGAAGCTGAAGCGGATTCCCCTGGGCGTCGAGGACCGAGGCCCGGGGCGGGAACTGCGTCACCACGGCCAGCCGCTCGCCCGGCCCCAGGTTCGGATTGATGACGCTCGGTGCCCACTCCACCTTCCAGTCGCCGCCGACCCGACGCAGGCCGAAATGGCCCTTATACGTCCATACGCGGCCCTGCTGGGCGAGGCCGACCGTGGCCATGTAGGACGCATCCGCGGTGCTGCCATGCTGGACGACCGACTTCATGGACAGGAACAGCTGCGAGGCATCGAGCTGCGCGAAGGCTCCCTTCAGGTCCGCGGCGACGGCGGCCGGCGCGGCCGTGGTCATCGTGCCCGCGGCGGCGTACTGCTGCTGCTGCCAGGCGAACAAGAACGCCTGCGCGGTGGGCTCCGCGGAAGGCTCCGAGCCGAATCCGGTGGCCAGGCCGAGGACCAGCACGCCGATGACCCCGACGGCGAGCGCGACGATACGCGACCGCTTCGCCCGCCGGGTAGCGGACGAAGACTTGCGGCCGGGCCTGCCCGCTGAACTGGGGGCCACATGACGAGCTGACCGGCTCCCGCCGGGGGCCAGCCCGGCGGACCTGGCCGCCCGCGGCCGGGGTGCCGTGCCGTTCTGGCCCGGCGCGCCGCCGTTCAGCCCGGGCGGGGCGGTGGCCGGTCCAGGCGGGGCGGTGACAGATCCGAATGCGCGGCCGTCCGGCGTGGCGGGGCGTGGCGGGTTGGCGTCGCGCGGGCCGGGGTCACCGTCCTCGCGTCGTCCGGGTCCCCTGTTGTCGCGTGGCTTAGGCGCGAAGAGGCCCCGCGGCCTGGCGTGGCCGCCGCGCTCGTTCGCCGGAGGGGACACGATCCGCCTGCCCGTCACCTTCGCCGTTTCAGGGCCCGGTCCATTTCCCTGGCCGCATCACGTTTTGCCAGGTCCTGGCGCTTGTCGTAGGTCCGCTTGCCGCGGGCGAGACCCAGCTCCACCTTGACGTTCCCATCCCGGAAATACATCGAAAGCGGGATCAGCGTCAAACCTTGCTCGGCCGTCTCTCTGACCAGGCGGTCGATCTCCTTGCGGTGCAGCAGGAGCTTCCTGATCCGCCTGGGCGTGTGGTTGGTCCAGGTGCCCGCGGTGTACTCGGGGATGTGGACGTTGTGCAGCCACACCTCGTCACCGGTGATCTGCGCGAACCCGTCCTGGAGCGACGCGCGGCCCGCGCGCAGCGACTTCACTTCGGTACCGGTCAGGACGAGCCCCGCCTCGTAGGTGTCCTCGATGCGGTAGTCGTGGTACGCACGGCGATTACGGGCGATGACCTTATGACCTTGCTCCCGAGCCACGTCCCTCCCGTCACCATGTCAGCAGCCGCTCAGATACGCAGGTAGCGGCGCAGTGTCAGGAACGACGTCGCACCGCACAATACGACCCCGACGACCATCGAGAACACGATGACCTCGATCAGGTCGCCGGCGGACAAACCCACGTTGAATGAGAAGTACTGCTCCAGGCTATCTAGCATGAGCGACTTGACCGCAACAAGGAGCCCCGCCGCGATGGCCCAGCCGATCAGCCCGGCGATCGCCCCTTCCAGGAGGAAAGGTAGCTGGATATAGAAGTTCGACGCGCCGACCAGGCGCATGATGGCGGTTTCCCGGCGCCGGTTGAAGGCGGACAGCCTGATCGTGTTGGCCACCAGCAGGACGGCGGCCACGATCAGGATCAGCGCGATAATGAGCACCGCGTTCCTGGCGCCGTCGAGCAGCCGGTAGAACTTGTCCAGGATGGTCATCTCGTCGACTACGGTCTCCACCCCGGTCCGCCCGGTGACCGCGCTGGCCACGATGTTGTAGTCGGCCTCGGGGTTCTTCAGCTTCACCTGGAACGAGTCGGGGATGTCGCCTTCCTGAGTGTCCTGGACGAGGGCCGGCTGGTTGGCGAAGTACTGCCGGAACTCCGTGTACGCCTGGTGCTGGTTCACGTAGTAGACGGTCTGGACCTGCGGCATGGACATGAGCAGCTGCTGCAGCTGCGTCCGCTCGGCGGCGGTGGCGGGCCCGTTGTTCTGGCACTGCGGCTGCGGGCTCGTCTTGATGCACAGGTAGATCGACATCTCGACCTTGCCCTGCCAGTAGGTTCTCGTCCGGTCCACCTGCTTGACGAACAGCAGACCCGTGCCGAGCAGGGACAGGCTGATGGCCACGACCACGATGAGCGCCATCGTCATGGTGAGATTCCGGCGCAGCCCGATCCAGATCTCCTGCAAGACGAACTGTGAACGCATGCTGGCTGATCCCTTGATAGTCCTAGGCGGCCCGCTGCTGTGGTAGAGCGGCGGCGGCCCGCTGGTTTACGGTGCGGGGTGGCGTAACAGGTCAGTATGCCTGGCCGTACACCCCGCGTGACTGGTCTCGGACAACCTTGCCGTACTCGAGCTCCACGACCCGCTTGCGCATCGAGTCGACGATGGCCGCGTCATGCGTGGCCATAACGACTGTCGTCCCGGTCCTGTTGATCCGGTCGAGCACCTTCATGATGCCGATCGAGGTGGCCGGGTCGATGTTCCCGGTCGGCTCGTCGGCGAGCAGGATCATCGGCCGGTTGACGAACGCGCGGGCCATCGCGACCCGCTGCTGCTCGCCACCGGACAGTTCGTCGGGCATCCGGTCGTGCTTGCCCTCCAGGCCGACCAGGTTGATCACTTCGGGGACGACCTTGCGGATGAAACGCCGGTGCTTGCCGATGACCTCGAGAGCGAACGCGACATTCTGGTAGACGTTCTTGTTCGGCAGCAGCCGGAAATCCTGGAACACGCAGCCGATCCGCCGTCGCAGGTAGGGCACCTTCCAGTTGGTAAGCCGCGCGAGATCCCGGCCGGCCACGTGGATCCGGCCGTCCGAAGGCCGCTCCTCCTTCAGCACAAGCCGGAGGAACGTCGACTTCCCCGATCCGGAGGGACCGACAAGGAAAACGAACTCGCCCTTAGCGACCTCGATGTTCACGTTCTCGAGCGCTGGGCGGCTCTGGTTCGGATAGACCTTTGTGACGTTATCGAAGTTGATCACGGGACCATCACAAGCGATGTAGGTGGACCAGGACCGCGGCTGGTGCCGCCAACCCCGGCAACTTACGGGTAACCTGGTTTTGGCCAGGGAACAGTCTAGAGGGAAACTGGCAGCTAAGGCCTTACATCGCGGCAACTGCCGGGTGCGCCGGAACGTCGGCGAGGCGGAAAGGGGTCTGATGAGCTGCGAACACCTGATCTGCGCTCAATGCGCCGGGCCGGTGGTGGAGGGCCGCTGCTCCGCGTGCCGGGCGTCGCGAGACCACGTGCACCATCAGCACTCGGGCGCGAGCCCGCAACTGATCATCGCCGCGATCCTCGTGCTGAGCATCCTGCTCCTG
>CAWDBS010000023.1:0-21420 GCA_963800415.1 uncultured Actinomycetes bacterium | reverse complement strand
CTGACCGCAACGGGTTAGCCGGACCTAAGCGGGCCGGCCCAAGGGATTTACCGCCGCACACTGAGGTGGCCGTCAAGTTCATCGTGCGCCGGCTCGCGGCGGTGGGCAGGCGGGGATCCCAGATGCCCAGGACACCGGCCCTTCCGATCGGGACGGCGCTCAGTCATCATCACCTTCTGCCGCCACCTGGCTGGCGGGCTGGCCAGTCGTGCCTTACTGGCTGCAGGTGCCGATGCCGCCGCGGTCACGGATTCGACAACAGGATCGTTCACGACGCGCTCCCGGAGCGGGCCCCGTCAGCCAGGTGGTCGGCGGCGCGAGCGGCGACGGCCATGATGGTCAGGGCCGGGTTGGCCGCGCCCTGGGTGGGCAGCACGCTGCCGTCGGTGACGTACAGGTTCGGCACCGCGAAGCTGCGGCAGGACTGGTCGACGACCCCGCTGCGCTCGTCCCCGGCCATCCGGGCCCCGCCGACCAGGTGGGCGTACCGCTGGATGGTGATGACCTCATCCGCACCCGCGGCGTGCAAGATCTCCTCCATGACCGACTGCGCCGCCTTGGCCTGGGCCCGGTCGTTGTCGCACTGGGAGTAGGAGAACTCCGCCACGGGCAGGCCGTAGCGGTCCTTTTCTTCCGCGAGGGTGACCCGGTTACCCGGCTGCGGGAGGAACTCGCACAGCGCCCCCAGGCAGGCCCAGTGCACGTAGTCGCTCATGTACTCGCGCAGCGCCCCGCCCCAGTGGCCCTGCGCCGCGACGTGCTCGGCCCAGGTGATCGGCAGCGGCGAGACGGTCTGGACGGAGAACCCGGGCTGGAAGCCCCGGGCCGGGTCGGTCTCGTAGAACTGCTCGGTGCTCACCTCGGGCGGCGGCGCCTTGTTCATCCGCACCTCCGCGTCGAACCGGCCCGCGGTCTGCGGCGCGCCCTGCACCATAAGGTAGCGTCCGACCTGGTTGAAGTCATTGCCGACGCCGTCCGGGAAGCGGGAGCAAGCCGAGTTGAGCAGCAGCCGCGGCGTCTCGATCGAATACCCGGCCACCGCCACCATCGCCGCCCGCTGGAACCGCTCGCGGCCGTCGCGGATGTAGTGCACGCCGAGCGCACGGCCGGAGTCCCGGTCGATCGCGATCCGGGTCACCATGGCGTCGGGCCCGCGGATCGGTCCAGTGCAGCTGGTGCGAGCCGGCCTTGTCGCTGACCCAGTTCGCGTCCGGGTCCCAGAACGGGCCCGCGTCCAGCGCCGCGACCCGCCAGCCCGCCCGGGCCAGCCGTTGCAGCAGCACCGAGCCCTCCGCTCCGCAGCCCACGATGACCAGGTTGATCTCGTCGGTGTCCGCGAACCGGCGCATGCCTGCCTGCAGCCGGTGGTTGGTCCGGGTCCCGTCGTTCGGCAGCAGCCAGGCCGAGGAGTTCCGGTCGCGCACCCCGGGCATCAGGCTCCCTCCCGGACCGGGTTGCCGGACGGCCTGGAGTCGCGGACCTCGAACGGCTCGAGCTTGTACCCCGATGTTCTTTTGACGCGCTCCCCGCCCTGAAGGACGGGGATTCAGCCCGTGCCGCGTCATGCGGCACCTCTGAGGCTTCCTGTTTCACCGGCTGCTGCCAGGGCAAGCCCCGGTCTTACATCGCCTCCGCAGGCATTTTGAGCGTCCCTGCGTCCCAGGGCCGCTATGTTCCGGGCCGCGTTCGCGTCCCGGTCGTGCACCGTGCCGCACGCCGCGCACGTCCAGGTGCGGACGGCCAGCGGTTTCGGGCCATCCTTGACCCCGCACGCCGAGCACACCTGCGAGGTCGGCTCCCACCGGCCTGCCTTCCCGAAGGTGCGCCCGTGCTTGCGGGCCTTGTACTCCAGCATCCCGGTGAACGCTGACCAGCCCGCGTCATGCACCGACTTCGCCAGCCGGGTCCGGCCGAGACCGGCTACGCACAGGTCCTCCACGTACACCGCTTGGGTCTCACGGATAATCGCGGTGGATTCCTTGTGCAGCCAGTCCCGCCGCGTGTCCGCCACCCGGGCGTGAACCCGCGCCACCTTCACCCGGGCCTTATCCCGGTTGCTGCTGCCCTTCACCTTGCGGCTCAGGGCCTTCTGTGCTTTGCGGAGCTTCCGCTCAGCACGGCGCAGGAACCTCGGATTGCTGACCTTCCGGCCGTCCGGCAGGACCGCGAAATGGGTCAGGCCGAGGTCTATGCCGATCTCGCCGTCCGCCTCGGGGAGCGGGTCGTTGCCGACCTCGACTACGAAGCTCGCGAAGTACCGGGCCGCCGCGTCCATGATCACGGTCACGCTCGATGGATCGGACGGCAGGTCCCTCGACCAGCGGACCGGCACGTCCCCGATCTTCGGGAGCCGCAGCCGGCCATCGGGCAGGATCTTGAACCGGGCGTTCGCGGTGAACCGCACCGCCTGCCTGCGGTCTTTCCGTGACCGGAACCGGGGCGGCGCGATCTTCGGCCCCTTGCGCTTCCCGGTGACGGAGGCGAAGAAGTTCCGGTACGCCGTGTTCAGGTCCGCGAGGGACTGCTGCAACGCGACCGAGGACACTTCACCAAGCCACGCCCGTTCCGGGGTTGCCTTCGCTGCCGTGAGCCGGGCCGACAGCTCCGCGTCGGTGATGTACGGCAGCCCCGCCTCGTGCGCCTCCCGCCGCGCGGCCAGCGCGTCGTTGAACACCACCCGGGCGCACCCGAACGCCCTGGCCAGCGCGGAACGCTGACCCGACGACGGGTAGAGGCGGTAGTTATACCGGAGCTGCACCCGCTCAGTATACTTGGTTTCATGACCGACTACGGGGACGTACGCACTGGCAGGAATTGTGTTTTCATCCTGCACGCCCACTTGGTTTTCGTGACCAAGTACCGGCATCCCGTGTTCGGTGCCGCGCATCTGACCCGCATGGAAGAGATCATGCGGGCAGTGTGCGCGGACTTCGGGACGGAGCTGGCCGAGTTCAACGGCGAGGCGAACCACGTGCACCTGCTGGTGAATTTCCCGCCTACGGTCGCCCTGTCCCGGCTTGTCAACAGCCTCAAGGGCGTGTCGTCCCGCAGGCTGCGGCAGGAATTCCCCGACCTCGTACGGCACTACTGGCGGGCGAAGCGACTGTGGTCCGGGTCGTACTTCGCGGGCTCTGTAGGCGGGGCGCCTATCTCTGTCCTGCGCCAGTATATCGAGCAGCAGAACCGGCCCGCCTGACCGGCTCACGTCCGTCCGCCTTCACCACCGGCCTGAAGGCCGGCGCACTGGCGGACATTTTGGTAGCGGGCGTTGGACCAGCCGCCCGGCTTCTGGCCGATGCCGCGGCGTGCAGGTAGGTGCCCTGCAGGCCGTTGGCCACGATGACTGCCGAGGCGACGGGCAGCGCCGTCTTGGCCATCCGGCGGCTGAAGAACCCGGCGACGCCGGCCGCGGCTCCCACCGGGCCGAGCACGACCGGGATCCACATCATCTTGTTGCCGAAGCTGGCGCTGTCGTGCTCGAAGTAGATCTCCGCCGCGGTGACCAGCGCGCCGGCCGCGGTCAGCGCTGACAGGCTGCGCTCGAAACGCCCGGTCTGCACGTTCTTGATCATCCGGTCGATACCGTGCACCGGCTCCTGCGGCCGGCCCGGGAGCAGGTCAGAGGCCCGCATGATTCTTCCTCCGTTCGTCAGGGGTGGCCCGGCGCGCGGCCAGGGCATGGTTTGCTCGCTCATCTGTACCTCCGCTTGTCGCGACGATTAAGGTCAGGCCAGGGCGCTAGGGGGCGGTGGCCGCCAGCCGCTGGGCCGATTCGAGCAGCAGGGCGTGCACGAAGGCCTGCGGCGCGTTGCCGCGCACCTGCCGCTGCGTGACGTAGTACTCCTCGGTGAGCAGGCCGGGATTGATCCAGCCGTTGTGCCAGGCGCCGTCTCTTCCGGCTACGAACAGCAAGGATTGCCCGCCGCCCAAGATTCCACCTGCCCATGTCCCCTCATGAGGGTGACGCCCGCGGCGGCGCCCGCTCTTACCGTCCTGGGATGAGCTGTGACTCATGCCTCCGAAGACCTCGCGCGGGCGGGGTTCCTGCGCCCCGGGAGTTGGCCGGACAGGGCGGCCAGGATCGTGAGATGGACGGGCTGCCTGGGCCGGACGTACCGTCGGAGCCATGGCCGCTCCGACCTCTGCCCCGCTTTCCGTCGGCGACACCTTCTGGGCCGACGCCGACCGGCACCTTATCCGCTACGCCGGCGCCGGCGCGTTCACCCGCGAGATCATCGACCACGCCGCCGGGAGCTTCCTGTTCACCGAGGACGGCCGCCAGATCCTCGACTTCACCTCCGGCCAGATGAGCGCGATCCTGGGCCACTCGCACCCGGAGATCGTCGCTACCCTCACGCGGCAGGCGGCAAAGCTCGACCACCTCTTCAGCGGCATGCTCAGCCGCCCCGTCGTCGACCTGGCCCGCCGTCTGGCCGAGACACTGCCGGAACCGCTGGAGAAGGCGCTGCTGCTGACCACCGGCGCCGAGTCGAATGAAGCGGCCATCCGGATGGCAAAGCTCGTCACCGGCAAACACGAGATCATCTCGTTCGCCCGGTCCTGGCACGGCATGACGCAAGCAGCCGCGGGCGCCACCTACAGCGCGGGCAGAAAGGGCTACGGTCCGGCTGCGCCCGGCAACTTTGCCATCCCCGCACCCAACCGCTACCGTCCTGATTTCACCACCGCCGACGGCGAACTCGACTGGCGGCGTCAGCTGGACTTCGGTTTCGACCTGATCGACGCGCAGTCGGTCGGCAGCCTGGCCGCCTGCATCGTCGAGCCGATCCTCAGCTCGGGCGGCATCATCGAGCCGCCGCCCGGCTATTTCCCGGCACTGCGGGACAAGTGCGCCGAACGCGGAATGCTGCTGATCCTGGATGAGGCCCAGACCGGGCTCTGCCGGACCGGCACCTGGTACGCCTTCGAGCGCGATGGCGTCGTCCCGGACATCCTCACCCTGTCCAAGACGCTCGGCGCCGGCCTTCCGCTGGCCGCCGTGCTGACCAGCGCCGAACTCGAGAAGGCGGCACACGACCGGGGATTCCTGTTCTTCACCACGCACGTCGCGGACCCGCTGCCGGCAGCAGTCGGCATCACCGTTCTCGACGTGCTGCAACGCGACCGGCTCGACGAGCGCGCCCTCCACCTGGGCGGCATCCTCCGGCATGGCCTCCAGCGGATCGCGCAGCGGCACGAGGTCGTGGGCGACATCCGGGGACGTGGCCTGCTGGCCGGCCTCGAACTCGTTGTCGACCGCCAGACTAAACGCAGTTCCGACGAACTGGGCGCGCTCGTCACCAAACGCTGCCTCGAACTAGGCCTGCACATGAACATCGTGCAACTGCCCGGCATGGGCGGCGTTTTCCGGATCGCCCCGCCATTGACCGCCACCGAGGGGGAACTCTCGCTCGGCCTGGCGATCCTCGACCAAGCCATCAGCGACGCCACCGGACAGCTCTGATACCCGTCCATGACCAGTACCGCCTGTCGGAAGCCATCCGTGCTCACTACCTCTGAACTGCTTTCGCCGTGCCCGGCCTGATAGCTGGCGGCAAGCTCATGTTTGCGGATGGCTTCCTCGTGGTTGCCGTCGTTCCACCGGCTGGCCGTACCCCAAGCCGAGCGCCTCCGCCTTTGAGCTGCGGAAACTGAGCGGGACATGAAAACCGGGTCAACGCGTCGAACACGGTGGAATTGCCGATACCGGGCCGGTTAGCTGCCATATGGCTGCTGACCGCGAGGATGGTTCACGAAGTGAACCTCCACCGCGCCGTACTGTTCCTCTGGCGTGAGCGCCCATCGGCTGGAGGATTCACAAACCCGCAATCCTGACAGCGGGGTGTGCCCCACCTGACCACCTGGCCGACCAGGCGGCATCACATTCATCGGCGGGACACTCATACCAGCCTTTGCGCCAGCCCCTGCCGACCGCAGCCGCCCTATGAGGAACCGACGGCTGCCCGCAGGCCGGACAGGGCACGGTGAGGGCTTCCACGGGCCGTCGCGATGCCTGAGCTACCGCATAGTGCCTGACCAGTGCGGTCCGGGCCGCCGGGATGCTGGCCTTGGTCGCGTCCAGCTCGCTGCTGACGGCGCCGAGATGGGCGCGGAGCTTATCCCGATACTGCTCCAGCCGCTGCTTCGTGTCGAGTTGCGACGGCCACCAGGAGCGCAGGAGCTGATCGAGCTCACCCTCGGCTTCCGCGAGGCGACGCCGGAGCTTGTCTACGTCGCCTTCCAGGCGGTCGCGCTTCTCGTTCAGCGCACGAAAGCTGACGGTCAGGCCGCCGATAGCCCCGAGTAGTTCCCGCGGCGGTCCGGGTTCCGGCGTGCGCTGGACGATGCGCTTACCATCGCGGCCATACCGGGGCATCGGCCAACTTTAGCGCCCCACCGGCTCAGGCCCGATCACCAGGCCGGTCCCGGTCCGCTGCCACGTGCCCATTTCCGGCAGGTGGGCTTCCGGTCAGTAACGGTTCGGCAGCAGCCGGAACCAGGGTGCCAGGCAGCCCCTGTCCCGATGCCATGACGAGTTTCGATCGTGACGGCCCTCGCCGCCGGCGCGGCCCTTTGCGGGAGGGAGAGTCAGCGGCGGTCAAGGACGCATACACGCGGTTGAAGGCTCTGGCGAAAAGGCAGTTCGCTTATCGTCCCAGGGGGGAACTGGTGCTGGCTGAGCACCAGACAGCCCCACGGACATGGGAGAAGCCCCTAGCCGCTGAAATGTCCGCAGCGGGTGGTCGAGGTCGGCAGATCATCCGGGTCAGCGCGAAGGCGAACACCGGGCCGGTCAGCACGAGGACGCGAAACACCCAGGTCACCGTGTACAGCGGGAGCTGGAGGTGGTACGCGATCTGGTCGTTCGCGGCCGCCGCCCACAGCAGCCCGTATAGCGTGATCCCGGCGGCACCGACGCCGATCCGGTTCGCTGGATCGGCGGGTCTGGGCGGCAGCAGCCCGCGTGGCGGCCGGCCGCTGGCGATCCAGCCGTCGAGCAGCGGGTACGCGGCGACCAGCGTGAAGAACAGCCCGGGCACTATCACCGCGGGGATCAGCACGTCCAGCGCCAGCACCTTCCCGCCGAACGAGAGCTCCCAGCCCGGCATGATCCGCAGCGCCCCATCGAGGAAGCCCATGTACCAGTCCGGCACCGAACCCGCGCTGATGCTGCCCGGCTGGTACGGTCCGAACAGCCACACCGGGTTGATCTGCACGGCCGCGCCGAGCACGACCAGCGCGGCGCCGGTGAACGGCAGTAGCGGGTCGACCCGCCGGCCGGGGACCGCCCGCGGCAGGCCGCCTCGGTAGCTCAGCAGGGGCAGCGCTCCAAGCGCCACCGGCAGCCCGACGATGTGCACCCAGTAGGCGCGCGGGATGATCACATGGCCAGGAAACGACCCGCCGAAGATCAGCGTCGCAACGTGCGTCCCCACGACCGGCACCGACAAGATCACGCCATGCTGTCCGGTGCTATCAGCGCGGCCGTACCGCTGATCATCCACTGCTCGAAGGTCTCGTACGCGGTGACGTCGACCTTCCCGGAGGTCACGGCTTCCTCGAAGTGCCGCACGTCACAATGACGTGACGTCACGTCCGGCCGCGTGCACGAGTCATAACGGGTGAGCGGTACGGAAGGAGCTCGTCATGGAGATCTTGATTGTGGGTGGCGGGTACATCGGGATGTACCCGGCGCGGCGGCTGGAGCGGCTGCTGCGGCGGGGCGAGGCCACGGTGACCGTGGTGGACCCGCGCGGGTACATGACCTATCAGCCGTTCCTGGCGGAGGCGGCCTGCGGCTCGGTCGAGCCGCGGCACGTGATCGCGCCGCTGCCGCGGGTGCTGCGGCACACCCGGCTGCTGACCGGGAAGATCGTCAGCATTGATCACGCCAGCCGTCTGGCGGTGTTCGCGCCGGCCCGCGGCCCGGAGCGGGTGCTGCGCTATGACGTGCTGGTGATGGCGGCCGGGTCGGTGTCACGGGTGCCGCCGGTCAAGGGGCTGGCCGAATACGGTGCCGGGTTCAAGACGGTCAGCGAGGCGGTGCATCTGCGCAACCACGTGCTCGGCCAGCTCGCCGTGGCGGCGTCGGCCGGCGATCCTGCCATCCGTGCGGCCGCGCTCACGTTCGTCGTCGTCGGCGGCGGATTCGCCGGGGTCGAGGCGCTTGCCGAGCTGCAGGGGCTCGCGGATGAGGCGGTGCGGTTCCATCCGGCGCTGGACCCGGCCGGGCTGCGCTGGATGCTGGTCGAGACGACCGGCCGGATCCTGCCCGAGCTGGATGAGCGGCTCGGCCAGTGGACGCTGCGCGCGCTGCGGCGGCGCGGCGTCGACGTGCGGCTGCACGCCCGGCTCGCCTCGGCCGCGCACGGCACGGTCCTGCTGGATGACGGGACCGAGCTGGCGGCGGGAACCCTGGTGTGGGCGGCCGGTGTGCGGCCGAGCCCGCTGGGCGCGGCGGCCGCGCCTGCCGGCCGAGGCGGCCGGCCGGATTCAGGTGGGCGCGGACCTAGCCGTCACCGCAGTGCCGGGCGTGTTCGCCGCCGGGGACATCGCGGCGGTGCCGGACCTAGCCGGCCCGGCGAGTTCTGCGCGCCGAACGCGCAGCACGCGGTCCGGCAGAGCAAGGTGCTGGCCCGTAACATCGTCGCCTTCGGGCGCGGCGGCCAGCTCAAGTCGTACCGGCACGCCTACGTCGGGTCAGTCGCCGGGCTCGGCCACCACCAGGGCGTGGCGCAGCTGTACCGGATCCGGCTCACCGGCTTCGCCGGCTGGCTGGCGCACCGCCTCTACCACCTGTTCTGGGTACCGACCCTCAGCCGCGAGGCACGAGTGCTCGCCGACTGGACGCTCGCCCTGTTCTTCCGCCGCGACACCGCCCAGCTCACCTCCCTGGAGCACCCCGCCGACGACTTCCGCGACGCCTTCCGCGCTGCCTGAGCCTCATCGATCACGATCCGGCGCCGAGGTAGCGCAGCACCGTGAGCACCCGCCGGTCGCCGTCCGGTGACTCGTCCAGCCCGGCTCGGTAGCAACGCAGGCCGGGCGTTACAGTTCGCGGGGGCGATGCAGTAGTGTCGGCATGCTCCGGCCGACGTACTCGGGTGACCCATGCCGCAACGGCAGGAACTGTTGTCGACAAAGTCAATAGTTTTAATAGGAAATTGCTACAGTAAACCAGTCCGAAATAGAGGCTCATGGCGCGCTGGAGCGAGGATGTCGCTGCACTTCCACTGGTTCCTGCCCACCAACGGCGACGGTCGCGACATCGTCGGCGGCGGCCACGGCGTCGCTACCGGATCGGCCGGCGCGATCCGTCCCGCCTCACTCGGCTACCTGGGCCAGATCGCGCGCAGCGCCGAGCAGCTCGGCTTCGAGGCGGTCCTCACCCCGACCGGCGCGTGGTGCGAGGACGCGTGGCTGGCCACCGGCATGCTCACCGAGGTCACCGAACGGCTGAAGTTCATCGTCGCCTTCCGGCCCGGTCTCCTGTCGCCCACGCTGGCCGCGCAGATGGCGGCCACATTCCAGCGATACTCGTCCGGACGCCTGCTGCTCAACGTGGTGACCGGCGGTGAGGCCGCCGAGCAGCGGGCGTACGGCGACTTTCTCGCCAAGGCGCAGCGCTACCAGCGGTGCGCCGAGTTCCTTGACATCGTGACCCGGCTGTGGCGCGGCGAGACCGTCAGCCATGACGGCGAGCACCTGCACGTGGCGGCCGCCCGCCTGTCCAGGCGGCCGGACCCGGTGCCGCCGCTGTACTTCGGCGGCTCGTCGGCCGAGGCGGGCCCGGTAGCCGCCCGATACAGCGACGTCTACCTGACCTGGGGCGAGCCGCCCGCCGCGGTGGACGCCAAGCTGCGCTGGATGGACGGCCTGGCCCGGCAGGCAGGGCGCACGCTGCGGTACGGAATCCGGCTGCACGTCATCGCCAGGGACACCGCGCAGGAGGCGTGGCGGCAAGCCAGCCGGCTGATCGAGCGCGTCGACGAGGCGATGATACGTGAGGTGCAGAAGGGGCTGGCGTACAGCGAGTCCGAGGGACAGCGCCGGATGCGCGAACTGCACGGCGGCTCGGCGGACAACCTGGAGGTCTCGCCGAACCTGTGGGCGGGCATCGGCCTGCTGCGCGGCGGCGCGGGCACCGCGCTGGTCGGCAGCCACACCGAGGTCGCGGACCGGATCGAGGAGTACGCCGCGCTCGGCGTCTCGGAGTTCATCCTGTCCGGCTACCCGCACCTGGAGGAGGCGTACTGGTTCGGCGAGGGCGTGCTGCCGATCCTGCGCCAGCGCGGCCGCTGGCAGCATCCCGCGCCGGGCAGCGCGGACGACTCCCCCAGCACGACACCGTTCGCGCCCACGTCAGGTCCCGCCTACCCCGCCGCCGTATCGTGACACCCCATGCCGGGCCGAACGGGCGGCGGTATCACGTTCCCGCCCGAGCCCGGGCTCACCAGGACCGGAGCCAGATGCCATGCGAATCGCGGTAGTGACCGGTAATCCGAAGCCGGCGTCACGGACCCACGGCGTCGCGCTCGCCGTGGCCGGCACCCTGTCCGCCGCTCTGGCCTGCCCCGACGCCCCGGCATCCGGGGCCCACCTGGTGGTCGACGTCGGCGAGCACGCGCCGAGCCTGTTCGACCCGTCCGATGCCGAGCTGTCCCGGCTGACCGCAGAGGTCGCCGCCGCTGACATCGCCATCTTCGCGTCACCCACCTACAAGGCCTCCTACACCGGCATGCTGAAGGCATTCCTCGACCGTTACGGCAGCAACGGGCTGGCCGGGATGGTCGCGGTACCTGTCATGACCGGCGGCTGGGCGGGGCATTATCTCGCGGTCGAGGTTCACCTGCGGCCGGTCCTCGTCGAGCTTGGCGCGACGGTCCCCGCCCGCGGCCTGTACGTCACCGAACCCGAGCTCGGTGAGGTGGACGCAGCGATCGCCAGGTGGGCCGCCGCCGCGGTTCCCCTCATCCGGGGCGCGCTCGCCGCTCATGAAGCCAGCGACGCATGGCCGCCGCGGAAGTAAGCGGGCGCCGCCGCCGGCAGGCGCTGGTCCCGACGTGACGCATCCGGCAGGCCACGATCTCGTGGCCGCCGCAGGGCAGGACCCGGCGGTCAGGATCACCCCCGCCCGGACAGGTACCAGGCGAGGTGATCGATTACCGCACGCGCGTCGTCCTCGATGCCGCAGATGAACGTGGACTTGCGCCGCCGCAGCACGGGCAGCCCCAGCGCGTACAGGCCCGGGCTGTCGACCGCACCGCCCTCGTGGCGCAGCTGGCCCTTCGCGTCGAGGGCGGGCACGTCGAGCCAGCCGTAGTCGGGCCGGAAACCCGTCGCCCACACGATCGCGCGGATCTCGCCGCTTCCCAGGTCAAGCTGCAACCGCGTCGAGGAGGGCACGCGTGTCGGCGCGAAGCGCTCCGGCGGGTCGAACTCCGCGTCGCGCCTGCTCGTCAGGGCCCACTCGTCGAACGTGTCCAGCAGGCGCCTCATCTTGAGGTCCGCGAGCGAGAACACGTTGCGCAGGCCGCCGGAGAACAACGCGCGGCCGTCACGGACAGCCGACCAGCGGCCCGTCAGCTCGACGCCGATCGAGGCGAGCGTGTTGAGATCGAGCGTCGTCCGCTCGGGAGTCCCGGCGAGCTGGGGCGAGGGCAGCCGCCGGGCCCGCGCGAGATCCTCGACCTCGTCGTACCGCTGGTCCCACAGACCCGACGCGTCCATCCACCACAGCACATCGCGTCCGCGGTAGGTGCGCGGCAACCGCACGTGCTCCCCCACCGACAGGGTCACCGGCCGGCCCGACCGCTGCAGCTCGGCGGCCAGCTGCACGCCGGTCGCCGACGCTCCCACGACGAGCACGCCGCCGTCGGGAAGCTTGGCGGGGTCGCGGTAGTCGAACGGCGTCAGCTGCTCGACCGACGCCGGCACCGCCGCTTGGAGCGGCGGCACCGACGGCTGGTTGCAGGCTCCGCTCGCGATGACCACCGTCCGGCAGCGGATCTCGCCGCGGCTCGTCGTCACGTGGTACTCGTCGTCGGCGCGCCGCACCGACGTGACGTTCGTGCCGGTCCGGACGGGAGCACGTGAGACCTCAGCGAAGCGCTCGATGAACTCGGTCACTTCCCCCATCGTCATGTAGCCGTCGGGGTCCGGGCCTTCGTAGCGAAGGCCCGGCAGGCGGCTCTGCCAGTTGGGGGTGAGCAGCCGCAGCGAATCCCAGCGTTCGCGGCGCCAGGAGTTCGCCACCTCGCCACGCTCGAGCACGACGTGGTCGATCGACCGGTCGCCGAGGAAACTGCTGGCGGCGAGGCCCGCGTGCCCCGCCCCGACGACGACCGTGGTTACCCGCTCGATGGCGTGGCCCCTCAGTGCTGGCCCATTAGGCGACTTCGACGGTGACGTTCGTCGGGTTCGTCAGCGCGTCGAACACGGCGGAGCGCTTCTGCGACTGGGCCACCAGCGCCTCGATGTCCTCCTTCGAGGCGTCCGCGTCGATGTGGAACGTCACCTTGATGTCGTTGAAGCCGTTGCGGACGTCGCTGTCGGCACCGAGGATGCCGCGGATATCGTGCGCGCCTTCGACCGTCGACTCGACCGAGCGCAGCTGGATGCCGCGGTTCTCCGCGACGGACGCCACGCCCGCCGTCAGGCAGCTGGCCAGGCCGACGATGAGGTACTCGATCGGCGTGATGCCGTTGTCCTCCGCCGCGAAGACCTCGGGGTGGTCGGCTTCGAACACCGACTCTGCCTTGTGGCCCTGTTCCTCCCCTAGGCCGAAGAAGCTCTTGACCTTGATCGTGCTGTGGACGCCGTTCTGCCACGTGGCGGACGCACGCCAGGTGAACTGGGCGGCCTCCGGCGCCCCCTTCAGCACCTCGCGCGCGTCGAGCAGCGCCTGCACGTTGACACCGTTAGTGACCGTGGTCATCTCACCTGATACCTCTCTCGCTCAGTTCCCATATTCCCGGTGGGGATGCTTGACAATACACCGGCCTCGACCAGCTAAGATAGCCCCCCATGGCGGAGCCAGCCCCGACCTCGCCTGCAGTTAGCCAGCCAGCGGCGCGCCCCATACCCTCAGCAGCTCATCGAATAAGACGGCGCATCGCGCGGCGGCCCGATCTGCGGCACTAAGGACCGGACTGGACAGGATGCTAGCAGCCGCCGGGGGCTGCGGCCGTCGCCGACTCGGCGATGCAGGCGTCCGGGGCGCTGGACTCCAGGGAGGTCGCGGCGTGTACCGCGAGCTGCTGCAGCAGTGCCCGGAACGCCTGCCGGTCCTCGCCGTCGTCCAGTCCGGCCAGCACCTGGTCCTCGGCCGCGCGCAGCCGCTCGCCGAGCCCGTCGAGCAGGGCCCGGCCGCGCGTGGTGGCCACGATCCGCCGGGCCCGGCGGTCGGCGGGGTCCGGCCGCCGCTCGATCAGGCCGGCCTCGGCCAGGCTGTCCAGCAGGTAGGTCATCACCGTCCGGTCGACGCCCAGGTGCTGGGCCAGCGCCAGCTGGCTGCCGTGCTCGTCCCGGGCCGCCGCGGCGAGCACCTGGTAGCCGCGCGGCCCGCCGGGCACGTCCGCGAACGTAGCGGTTACCGCCTTCAGGTAGCACCGGGACAGCGTCCCGAGGGCCCAGCCGAGATCGGTGCTGAGCGTGCAGCACTCCGGCGACCGGCTGCCCGGCCCGGTGCCGGGGGTTCGTGTCGTCGCGGCGGTCATGCGGCTTAGCCTATCTCAGATCAGTTGCCTGACCGAATAGTTGCTATACAGATGTTCTGTAGTGCAGACTATCTCTGGTGACCCGGAAGCCGGGCCGCAACCTCCCGCGAACAGGAGTCCGGATGACTGACAGTTCCCCAGCCAGGCCGACCGTGGTGGTGCTCGGCGGCGGTTACGCGGGCATCCAGGTCTCCCGGCCGCTCGACGACCTGGCCGATGTGGTCCTGGTGGAGCCCAAGGATGACTTCGTGCATAATGTCGCGGCGCTGCGCGCCCTGGTGGATCCGTCCTGGCTGGAACGGATCTACCTGCCCTATACCGGGCTGCTCGGCCACGGCCGGGTGATCCGGGACCGGGCCGTCAAGGCCGAGGCCGACCGGGTGGTGCTCGCCTCGGGCGCCGAGCTGTCCCCAGACTACCTGGTGCTGGCCACCGGGTCCGGCTACCCGTTCCCGGCCAAGAGCGACCTGCCCAGCACCGAGGCGGCGCACGGCAAGGTGCGCGGCACGCACGCGGCGCTCGCCGCGGCGGGCCGGGTGCTGCTGCTTGGCGCGGGCCCGGTAGGCATCGAACTCGCCGGGGAGATCAAGGCGGCCTGGCCGGGCAAGCAGGTGACGCTGATCGACGTGGCCAGCGACGTGCTCGGCGAGCGGTACCGCCCGGACCTGAAGGCCGAACTCCGCCGCCAGCTCACCGGGCTGGGCGCCGAGCTGCTGCTGGGCAGCCCGCTGCGGGCCGAGCCGCCGACCGCGGCCGGTGAGCTGCGCACGTTCACGGTAACCACGCAGGCCGGCACCGAGGTGACCGCCGACATCTGGTTCCGCTGCTACGGGGTCGCCCCGGCCAGCGACTACCTGACCGGCGGCCTGGCCGCCGCACGCCGCCCGGACGGCTTCGTCGAGGTGACGCCGGAGCTGCTGGTCGCCGGGCAGGACCGGGTGTTCGCGCTCGGCGACGTGTCGGCAGCCGATCAGAACAAGGGGGCCGGTGCGGCTGGCCGCCAGGCGCCCATCGTGGCCGGCAACATCCGCGCGCTTATCACCGGCCGCGGTGAGCTGGCGCGCTACCAGCCGCCGCCAGCGGGCATCATCGTGCCGATCGGCCCCGAGGGCGGCGCCGGGCAGCGGCCGGACAGCGCCGACCTGGTGCCCGCCGAGACGGTGGCCCAGCTCAAGGGCCGGGACATGATGGTGCAGCGGTTCGCTGAACTGCTCGGGCTGAGCGTCACCGCAAAGACCTGAGCCCTGGCGGCAGCGCCCCGTCGTCCAGTAGCTGTTCAGCCGGATCCGTGCGGCGCCGCTGTTTCCTCCTGAGCGGCCTGCGCCGCTATGTCCGGGGGGCCACCGGAGTCCGGCGTGCTCAGGGCAGGCGGCTGAATAGGGCGCCGCCGCAGCGACGGAACCCACGGGACCAGGATCTTGGTCATGACCAGCCAGGTGCCCACGGCGAACACGATGCCGGCAATGACGTCGGTCACGTAGTGCTGGCCGAGGTAGACGACGCTGAACCAGACCGCCCCCGACCAGGCGAAGGCGGCCACCGCGCCGCGACGCGTCACCGGCCACAGCGCCAGCGCGGCCAGCAGCGGGTAGGCCGAGTGCAGGGACGGGAACGCCGCCGCCACGTCGGGGTCCAGCCGGTTGTAGTACGGGCTCACCGCGCTGGGCAGGGCAATCAGCGAATGCACGCCGGGTAGCAGGTGGTGCTGAGCGGCCAGCCAGGGCGGGGCCACCGGCAGGACCAGGAAGACGACGAAGCCCGCGAAGGACATCAGGAGCAGCGCGACCGTGTAGCGCAGGAACTGCACCCGGTCGATCAGCCACAGCACCATGCCGACCGCGATCGGGATGACGAAGTGGCAGAAGTAGACGACGGTGCACGCGATGGCCAGCCAGCGCAGCGAGCCCAGGTGCGCCTGCAGCCACTGGCTGGGGACCACGCCGCCGAACATCACCTTGTCCAGGCGGATCACGAAGCCGTAATGGCGCGGGAAGCCGGCCTTCGGCGCGATGCCGCGCACCGCCTCGTAGCCGAGGAACAGCGCGACGAACGGCACCCAGTCGCGCAGGAACCCCAGGAACCGCCCGCTCAGCACGGCCACGGGCACCACGATCAGCAGCAGGTAGTCCGGTGACACCGAGATTCCGCGCCAGATCATCAGGCCCGACACCAGCAGCAGGTAGGCGAAGGACACCACCACGAGCGGGCCGGGGCGGCGGAAGAACCCCAGCGAGGCGGGAATCCTGGACATGCGCGACGTCTCCTCAGGCGGTGAGGTGATCACTGTAGCAACAATCGTCCTCACCTATCGGATTATGGGTTCACGAGTGGGCACTAGAGCTCCACTGGCCTGGGCACGGCGAAGCCCGGCCGCGCCGGAGACCGGGCGCCGGTGGCCGCCGCCGGGGATCGGCTGAAGTGGTAGACGAGGATCGTCCCGTCCAGGACCGCGACCGGGCACCAGGCGCGAAGCCAGCCGAGCGAGGAGCGGTTCGCGCTGTTGAGAGCGGTCACCGAGGCCGCGACCCAGCCATGCAGGCCAGCGGGCGCGGCACCGAGCAGCGGCCGGGCGCCGGGGATGTCGGCCGTGATAATGCCGCGGGGCCCGAAATAGGCCACCCACGGATCCCGGCCGGCGCTCCAGGAGCGGAGGGCGTAAAGGCCCTGCCCCCAGTCCACGTTGGAATCGGTCGCCACCGCGTAGCCCGGCCGGAACGGCCAGGCCGTCCACGCGATGGAGCGCGGGAACGAGCCGACTGTGCTGAGCACCGCCGCGCCGAGCAGCACGGCCACGACCGCTCCGGCCAGCCGTTTCCGCCCCGCCCCGCTCAGGGTACCCAGGACCGTCACGATCCCGCTGGCCGCGGCGGCTGCCCACAGGGCGAGCACCGGCAGCAGGTAGCGGACCCCGACATCCTTCGGCATCGTCAGCGTGAACGCGGTGAGCAGGACCGCGGGCAGGCCGACCGCCAGCCCAGCCCGCCGGCGCGGGCCCGGTGGCAGCCGCAGGCACCCGATGGCCCCGGCCGCCAGCAGGAGCAGGGCTGACAGCGGCCATTTGATCACCAGGCTCAGCGGCCAGAACCACCACCTGCCACCGGTGTACGCGATACCCGCGATATAAGCGGCCGAGCCGGTGGTGTCATGAACGGCCAGGTACTTGACGCCGTCGAGATAGGGCCGGGCAGCAGCGTCGGCACCTGCCACAGCATCGCCGGGTCGACGGCGATGTAGACCGCCCATACCACCGCCCAGGCGATCAAGCCTGCTAGCCCGGCGTGCGCGAACGCCCGCGCGACGCCGGACCGCCACTCCGCCACGACGACGACGATCAGCGCCGACACCACCACCAGCAAGCCTGTGACCTGTGTCTCCGCAGCGGCGGCCAGGCCGAGCCCCAGCCACGCCAGCGCCCGGGTGTCCCGCCGCCGCAGCCAGCGCAGCAGCGCCCACGAGCTCAGCGTCACCCCGAGCGCGAACGGGACATCGGTGCCGTCGAGGTGGCCGATGCCAAGGACCAGGGGCGAAGCCAGCCACAGCGCCCCGGCCAGAACGCCCGCGACCGGGCCGGCCAGCTCACCAGCGATACCGAACAGCGCGAACGCGACGGCCGCAGTCTCGGCCAGCGGGACCAGCCGGGAGGCGAACGTGACGCTGCCCAGCTTGCCCGCCGCCAGCTGGGCCGCGACGAAGCGGGCGCCGTAGCGGATTCGTCGTTGCCTGACCATCGCCCGTTCGCCGGCACGACGGGGTGCGTGAGCAGGACCGGGAGCACGGCGAGCACCTTGGGCAGCGGCGGGTGCTCGTCATTGAGCATTACATCGTGATGCAGCACGGCGGCCAGGCCCGCCGACACGTATACCGGCTCGTCGAACGTGGGGGCGTCGGCCGCGCCTCGGCCACGCCGAGGGCGAGGAACCCGGCGGCCAGCACCGCGAGCACCATCAGCGGGAAGCCTGTCACCCAGGTTCGTGGCGCGTCATCCATGATGCGGACGACTCTATGGCATGGCCGACGGGCATCTCGTCGCTGGTCATCCAGGCCATATGCCAAGTTTCAGAGTTGGTTCAGAGGCGGATTGGCCGTACGCAGCCAGGTGTTAGCGCCTCGGCCGATGTCGGCCAGCGTATGGACGCTTCTGGAGTATACCGATAGGGTAAATCGACTATAGGAAGCGGCCGGCAGCCTGGAGACCTAGGTTGCCTCGCTGGCCGAGGATCCCAGGGAAGGCCGCGCCATGGAGATCGACCGCGGGTCCGCGCGTCAGCGCCCTGATCACCACCGTCGTGCTGGCCGTGGTCCTGGTCACGGGAGCGTCTGGCTGCCGGCTGCCCAGGCCCTGGTGTTCGCGGCCGGGGCCCTTTTCGGCCTGCGCTATTCGCCCTACGGTTCCTGTACCGGAAGCTGATCCGGCCCGCTGGGTCCGCCAGGCGGCTCGAGCCGGAGCATGCCGCGGTTCGCCGAGGCGGTCGGCCTGATCTTCGCGCTCGCCGCGGTGGCCGCTACGCGACGGGCCTGACCTGGCTCGGCATGGCCGCGACCGCGGCCGCGCTGGTCGCGGCGTTCCTGAACGGCGTCTTCGGCTTCTGCCTGGGCTGCGAGATGTACCTGCTCATCCAGCACCACCGCCCCCCCAGGCAAGCCCTGGCCGCCGATCGCTGACGACGGCCTGACCACGAGCCGGGTCACGTGCCGGGCTATGTTGACTATATAGATCGATTAAATAGAAAATAGCGGAAACACCTGCTCCTTTGCCCCCGGGAGGCCCTATGTCGCTCGACACGCTCATCGCAGACACCCGCCAGGCCATCGCCGACGACGCCACGAACGCGTACGCGGTGTTCACCGCGCAGGGCACGCTGGTCGGAGTCACCGAGGTCGACCTCCAATAAGGCGCGCACACCTTCAAGGTGGACAAGCCGCCCGCATGGGCGGGGCCGACGCCGCCGCGAACCCGGTACAGTACGCGCTGCACGCCTGCGCTTCGGGTCCTGCCAGGCCATGACGTACCGGTTCTGGGCCGCCCAGCTCGGCGTCAAGCCCTGGATTCGATCACCGTGCGGGTCGAAGGCGATCTAGATCTCCGCGGCTTCTTCGGTGTCGACAACGCAGTCTTACCGGGCTTTGCCGCGGTCCGCGTCGAGGTGAGCCTGGCCGGAGCCCGAGAGCGAGGAGCGCTACGCCGAACTGGCCGCGGCCGTGGACGAGCACTGCCCGGTTCTTAGCCTGTTCAAGAACCCCGTGCCGGTGTCCCGCGCGCTCGTCACCTCGGGCTAGGCAGCTAGCCGAGGCGCGGCGGGGGCGGCGACTTCGCGCAACATTTCGCTACGGGCCCAGGAATGCCCCTGCGGGCCTCCCGCTCACCCAGGAAGAAGCAGGCCAGGGACGACTGCCTGAAGTGCGGCGCGGCCGGCGGCGGTGAGGATGGAGTCGTCCTGGGGGGTATGCACCCGGGCGCACAGCACGTCCCTGTAGTGCCGTTGCAGTGGGCGGTGCCGGGTCAGGCCGTTGTTGCCTAGCCCTTCGGCGCCAGTGGAGAAGATCTTCCTGCCGGTCAGGGACCATCCTCGAGCTTCGTGCGGCGCGCGACAGTGGCGGGCAGCCCGCCGCGGGCAGGGCTGCCGAGATCCGGTTCCACCCGTAGCGCGTTGATCAGCGTGGGACGTCGGGCCCACTCGGTAAGCACGTCGGCATACAGTTGGTCGGGCCAGGTCTCCGCTAGCGCCTGCATGGCATGCGTGAACAAGGTCATCGCCGCGATCAAGGCAACCGACGGATCGCCACGACCTAGGGCACGAAGGATGGCCACGGTGCCAGACAGCCCGGTTCCGGCGCCGCCGTAGCGGTGCGCCACGGTAGCGGTCAGCAGTCCGGCGGCGTGCACCGCTGCGATGCCCTCGGACGGGAAGGAGCCGCCGCGGTCATGCTCGTTGGCCCGGCAGCCAGGGCGGCGAACACATCCGGCAGGCGGTCAAGCCGTGGGGGCGGCAGGCCGGAGTCATCCCGACGCGTCGTCATCCGAGCCGGTCGTCCTCAGCCGTTACCCGCCCGACGGCGGGTGGACAGCCGCGCGCGGTGAGCGGGGCAGGCGTCATGCATGTCTTCCTCTGCTGGGGTTGGCAGGAGCTATAGCATATATTGCCGATAGGTTTAGTTGTTAATGGATACGGTGACCGAGGTTCGATGGCATCAGCCGCTCGTTCACGTGCGGGGAAGGAGTTCCGTGCTGACATCGGCCAGGCCGACGCTCGCCCGCAACCGCTCCAGGAAGGAAGGACTAGGCCATGCCCGTCGAGTTCATCGGCATGATCAGCACCCAGGACCAGTCCGAGACCCGCTCGTCCCGCGGGCCCGTCATCGACCACGACTACACGCGGCGCTTCGCGCAGGCACACGAGGACGCGGGCTTCGACCGGGTGCTCATCGGCTACAACTCCTCCCAGCCCGACGGCACCCAGGTGGCTGCGTACGCCGCTGCCCACACTCAGCGGCTGGGCTTCCTCGTGGCACACCGGCCTGGGTTCATGGCGCCCACGCTCGCCGCCCGGATGTTCGCGACCCTTGACCAGTTCACCGGGGGGCGGATCGCGGTGCACGTCATCACCGGCGGCAGCGACGCCGAGCAGCGCCGCGACGGCGACTACGTGTCCAAGGACGAGCGGTACCACCGGACTGATGAGTACCTGGACATCCTGAAGCTGGCCTGGACGTCGGAGGAGCCGTTCGGGTACCGCGGACACCACTACCGGTTCGAGGACTTCCACGCCGAGGTCCGCTCCCCGCAGCGACCGCGGATCCCCCTGTACTTCGGGGGTTCGTCCGAGGCCGCGTACCGGGTCGGCGGCAAGCACGCCGACGTGTACGCGCTGTGGGGCGAGCCGCTCGCCGAGACCACTGAGCAGATCGCCTCGGTGCGAGCCGCGGCGGCAGCCGCCGATCGCCCGGAGGCGCCGCGGATCAGCGTGTCGTTCCGGCCGATCCTGGGAGCGACCGGGGAGCTCGCCTGGGAGCGGGCACACCGGATCCTCCAGGCGACGCGGGAGAACGTCGAGTCCTTCCGGAGCTCGTGGCGCCGGGTGCTGGGCGGCAGCCAGCCGGAAAACCGGGGCTCGCAGCGACTGCTGGCGGCGGCGGCCAAGGGCGAGCTGCACGACCGGGCGCTGTGGACACCGCTGGCCGCGGCGACCGGGGCGGCCGGCAACTCCACCGCTCTGGTCGGCACGCCCGACACTGTTGCGCAGGCGCTGCTCGACTACGTGGACATCGGGGTGACCACCCTGCTCATCCGGGGCTACGACCCGTACGAGGACGCCGTTGACTACGGCCGCCACCTGCTGCCCCTGGTCCGCGAGGAGGTCGCCGGCCGGGAGCGGCACCTAGTCGCGGTGAAGAGACAACCGTCATGACGGGCAGCGCATCAAGCTGGGCCAATGGCGGCTACGCCAAGATCTTCGACAAGTGGAGCGTCGCCAGCACCGAGATCGCCAAGTCCACCCTCAACCCAGCCCCCCACCTTCTGAGATCCCGCGGGAAAGGAGAGGTCCCATGACTATCCAGGACCAGGCCACGTGGCCGGAGGCCGACCTCGGCGAGTTCACCGCCGCCTGGCGTGGCTGGCATGCCAACCACGAGGCCCGGCTGGCCGACCCGCACGGCTTCCTGGCCGTCACCAGCCTGCACTGGACATCGTTTGCCCGCGCCA
>CAWDBS010000022.1:0-16176 GCA_963800415.1 uncultured Actinomycetes bacterium | reverse complement strand
CGACTCGCGCGAGTCCGATGTTCGTCTCAATGCGAGTTTCATCACAAGGAGATGAGATCACGGAATTCCGGCCGATTGTCGCGGCCGTCGCGATGCTGCTGGCCGGCGGGGCGGGCACCGCGGCGGCGACGGTACCCGCCGGGGCGCCCTCCGCTGCACCTGCCGGGCCGGCACCCGCCACCCGAGCCGGGCGGCATAACCTGACCACTTCGCTCAGCCGGAGGCCGCGTTACGTGCGATCAGGATGCGGCGCGGTGACGGCCGAGGTAATGACGCGGACAGGCATGCTGTCATGAGATAAACTTGCAGTAGAAAGAAGATGGTTGTCGTGAAAGTCAGAACAATCGCCATCACCATATCAGCCACTTTATCGCCCAGTTAATGGCGAAACGAGGGCTCCCGGCAGGAACCCCAGCTGACATGCGGATACGACCTTGCCGGGTCACCCTGGAGAATTGCTGAGCGGAAACGGCCTTTGCCTGTGGCAAGGCCTGTGGTGCACGGATGCAGATCCTGTGGAGACTGTGTGGAGAATTTAAGAGGTGGCCTTCGGTCCATTGATGGCGGGCTTTTGCCCCTTGCTCAGCGACTGTGGACGTGACTAAAGGTCCACCGGCGGTCAACCTTCGCCTCTATTTTAGCGCGACATATGGCGGTCCACTAAAAGCAGAATCTCTTACAGGTGTACGACGTTTCCCGGCAAACGGACGAGGAGCACGTCGACCTGGGAGGCCCTGAGCGGGGAGGAGGTGGACACGGGTTAACGGGAAGCGGAGGGCCGGCGGCCAAGGCCGACCCTCCTAGGTATCCATCTACCTACCTAGGAGTATGAGCAGACATGAGAATCAGGTCAATACTCGCCAGCAGCGCACTTGCCCTCGCGGTAGCCGGCACCAGCGTGGCTACAGCAGGCGCAGCGAGCGCCCACCCGACGCCGGTACCGAAGGCAGCAGGCAATGTCGCGCTGGCCGGGCCGATCCAGTACGCGTCGTTCTTCGTGTTCGCCGGGCCTGGCCGCTACCACGGCTCGATCGACTACGCGAACTTCACGGTCGCGGCCCCCCACACGCACGTGTGGAACATCGGCAACGCGAACACGCTGACCTTCGCCGCTGGCTCCAGCATCTATACGCACAAGATGACGGTCGCCACGGTCACGCCGCTGTCGACGCACGCGACGCGGTTCTCCGGGACCGGGTCCTACACCGCTGACAGCACCGTCACATGGAGGATCAAGGGCACAGTCAACTGGAACGCGGTGTCGTTCACCATCACCTACACCGGCACCGGCGCGCCCTACAAGGTAAGCGGTCACGGCTGGATTAAGCCCGACGGCTCCGTGTCCGGGATCGCGCGCGACAGCAACGGGCTGAAGCTGTCGTTCACCATGCCGGCCGGCTCGGCGATGGAGGTATTCAGGTACAAGGCCGCGGTGACGTCGGCCTTCATCTGGGGCCACAACGCCACCTTCAAGTACACCATCCCGACGGGTATGCCGTACGCGGGAACTCGCGTCGTCGTCAAGGTGCATGATGGCGGACGCTACCATCCCGACACCTGGGCCCACGGTGTCGTTGGCGGGACGCTTACCCAGTACAAGATCACGAGCGGCAACATCTTCGTAGGCAGGTGAGCAACGTCGCTCGTCGTGCGGCCCCTTCCTCGCGGAGGGGCCGCACGTTGTCCCGACCCGCGCAGCCCTTCACTGTGGCGCGAGAAAAGCTCGGGCTCGCTCCTACCGGCCGTGGCGAGCGTCTTGGCAGCTACGGAGGAGCGCCAGCGCACGGGCTCGCTGCCTAGTGGCCCTCGGACAGGCCGGGCAGGACGCCATGCTTGAACGCGTGGATCAGGGCGCGGCGACCTCGCCGAGATGGCGGGAAGGCCCCGGACGCGGGCGGTGTTCGCGGCGTGGATGAGCCCTTGCAGGGCCTGGCTGGCCTGGACGGGCCAGTGCGCGCCGGGGCGGCGCGGGCGATCATGGAGTGCACGAACCCGGGCGAGGGCTCCGCGCCGGTCAGCGCCTCGACCAGCTCCGCGCAGCGGTGCACCGGGATGGCGTGCGCCGCGGTCAGGTACACGCACCACGCCTGCACGGCCAGGCCGTAGGTGACCGTCCCGGCGACGTCGGCCTACGCCGCGACAGCAGCCCAGTGCACCCGGCCGCACCGGCAGGCCACCTCGTGCAGGTCATGCTGGGTTACCGTCCACAAGCGCCACCACGTCAGCCCGCAGCTCCCCGATCGCGGCGGCCTGCTCCTCCAGCACGCGGGCCTGCTCCTCTATCACCGTGTCCCGGGCGGCGCGCGACGCGCAGCCCGGCGCGGGAGGCGGCAGAACGGCCATAACCGGCAATCATCATCGCTGGCCCTCAGTAATCAACACGACACCAGCGTAAGAGGACGTTTGTCAAGTGGTTCGGGGGATCGTTTCTGTTGACTCGCGTGACGGCTCTGACCTGGGTGGTTCTTGCTGCGGCTGGTGCTGGTGCGCGTTGTCGGGCCGGTTATCGGCTGGCGCGGCTTGGCTGAGGGCGCGCTGAGGTTCCGCACCGGGACAACGGTCGTCCTGCGGCGCGGTCCGGGTGCCCGTCACCCGGGTCTTCTCGCTCCACGTAGTTCAAGCGGGCTCGGCCGGCCCGCGTGGTGCGGGCAGGCCTGCCCCGACAGCGTTCAACCGAGCTGGTGAGAAGCTCCGGGCGACCGGGGGAGAGCTGCCCAGGGTGTCGCACGGGGTTGGTCCCCGACGCCGGGACGGGCTCGCTCTCCCCCTCATCGGGAGGAAGGTCCAGGGCACCCCTTGGCGGGTGCGGGATGAAAGCGCTGGTCAGGCCGCCTCCGCCGGGTGGCGAGGGGCGTCTGGGCAGCTGGCGGTGCCGGAGGCGACGGCGGCATCCCAGCTGGTGTCGTGGACGACCATGGAGTAGATCCAGCGCAGCAGGGACGCCGCGCAGGCGACCCGGGCCTTGGCGCGGCGCGCGCGGGCCGCGGCCGCCGCCGCCGTGCCCTGCCGCGATCCCGCATCAGCTGCCGCGGCGGTGTCGGCGGCCGCGGGTCATCGCCTGGTACTTGGCGGCCATCACGGGGTTGAACTGGAGCATCGGCCACACCGCGCGCCAGACGGTCAGCCGCAGCCCGGGCCGGCCGCGCCGGGAGATATGCGCGTCGCCGAGGAAGGCGCCGGAGGCGTTCTCGGACGGGGACAGCCCGGCGTGCTTGACCACCGCGGAGGAGCTGTCATAGCGGCGCAGGTCACCGGTCTCGGCCAGGATCGCCGCCGCGCCGACGGCGGTCAGGGCCGGGATGTCCGCCAGCCGGGACAAGCCGAGCTCGGCCAGCACCGCCACCATGTCGGCCTCCACGGCCCGCAGCTGGGCGCGGGTGCGCTGCAGGTCGCCCAGCTCGTCAGCGCACCGGCGCAGCAGGCCGCGCCGGGAGGAGACGACCACGCCCTCGGTGTCGGTCAGCGCGGTGAAGACCCTCCGGCTGATCGTGCCCCACGCCCGCTGCCCGCCCCAGCCGGCGACCGCGCCGCGGACCAGCGCGGTGAACGCCTCTTCCCCCATCGCGGCCAGCTTCTCCGGCTGCCCGCCGCACCGGCTCGTGACCACCTGCAGCGCCGCCAGCCAGGTCCGGGACAGCAGCGGCTGGGCGCACGTCTCGATCACCGTCGGCCAGGCCACGGACAAGAAGTCCCGGATCCGGTGCGCCGACCCGCTCGCCGCGGTGACCAGCTGCGCCCGGCGCCGGCCCAGGTGCCGCAGGTGCGCCCACGTCTCATCGAGCTCCTCCGGGATATAACAGTGCAGCTCGACCGCCAGCCGGGCGATCATCACGCAATCGGACTCATCAGTCTTATGTGTCGTATAGTCCTGCTGCTCACGGGCGATATGAGACACCAGCGGCTGGATGCACACCAGCGGCAGGCCCCGCTCGCCGCACAGCCGCTGCACCTGCATCCACCGCGGCCCGGTCGGCTCGCACGCCACCGTCACGTGCACGAACCCCTTCGCCCGCGCCTGCCCCACCGCCCAGTCCAGCGCCTCACCCAGCCGGAACGCCTTCACCCGCACCGTCTTCCGCGCGATCACCCGCACATCATGATCGATCACCGCGATCGCCTGCTTATCCTCCGCCAGGTCGATCCCGACCACCGCGCCGCCCCGCGGCAGCAGCCCCCGCAGCCGCTCCCGCCGGGCGTTCCGCCTCCGGTCACCCCGCGTCATGCCGCTGCCGCTACCCTTACTCACAGAACGTCCTCCTCGCTGCGTTTGGGACACCAAGCCCGTACTACCGCACCAGGAGGACGTTCCTGTATCAGCCACATCCCCGCTCGACAACGGCCTCTAGCGCGTTGTCCTATTACTACGCCAGGCCGACTTCGGGGAAACGAGTCGCGGTCAGCTCGGCGCGCCTCCTCACCCGGCTGCCCCAAGCCGACGATAGGGACGCGAATGTTACATGGCGGCGTGAATGGTCATCAGGGATGCCGCGGGATTATTGGCGCGCCGGCGGAGCCGGCGCTGCTTGTGTTCGGCGCGATCGTCACTGCGATGTTGCCGGCGCGGCTGCCGGACGAATCTGGGCGCCCGGTGCGGGGAACCTCGTACATCACGCCCTTCGGCTTGGAGAAGAAGACGTCGCTGCCGCGGGATGTGATCGAGGCGGCCGGGCGGCTGAACGGGCGGAGCGGACCTCACCCATCCGCACCGGGCCGCGTGCTTACGATGCGTTAAACCGACAAAGGCCCTGGCAGCCTGGGACCAGCGCCTCTACAGGAATTCTCCTTCCGGCAGAAGCATGAAGGTGTCTGCCCTGCCGGCCGGAGTGAGACCAATCTTGCAGTGTGAGCCGTGTGCGAGCGGCGCATGGCTCTCGATGTCGGGAGATGATCGCGATGATGACGCTTTCTGGGCTGATGGCGGCGCGGTGCCGCAGACCGCGGTTCTTCGCCATCGCCATAGCGCTGGGCGCGGCCGCTGCGCTTGCGGCAAGCGCTGAGGCCGGGACCGGCTCGGCGGCGGCAGCCGGAGCCGCGATCACCAGTCCGGCCAGCTACGGTGTCCTGTCCGCGGCGGCCGCGCAAACCCCTGCCGGGACCTGGAAGAAGCTGCCCGCCGCGCCCATCACCAAGGCGCCGGTCACGATGGTGAGCGTGTGGACCGGCCGCGAGATGATCATTCACGGGATCCTGCCTGGCGGCTCGCGCGGCATCACCTTCGCCTACCGCCCGGCGGCCAGGACCTGGGTCCGGCTGGCGGACGGCCCGCAGCCCGCGACCGTGGGGTCGGCCGATGTCGCCGTGTGGACAGGATCGCGGATGCTGGTCCCGGGGCTGACCAGCGGCAGCTACGACCCGGCGACCAACACCTGGCGTAAGATCGCGCGGCCCGGGGTCTCCCTGTCCGGGGCGGTGACCGGGTGGACCGGCCGCCAGTTCCTCGCCTGGGGCGGTACCTGCTGCCAGGACACCTCCCGCGACGGGATGGCCTACAACCCGGCAACCAACACCTGGCGCAAGCTCCCGGCCGCGCCGCTCCAGCCACGAGCCAGCGCATCGGGTGCCTGGACCGGCAAGGAACTGGTCGTGGCCGGCGGCCACGAACTTCCACAACACCTCCTTCCGCGATGCCGCCGCCTACAACCCGTCCACCGGCACATGGCGCAAGCTGCCGCAGATGCCCCGGGCGCTAACCTTCGGAGTGCCCGCACTGTGGGACGGCAAGGAGATCCTGTTCCTCAGCACCAGCAGCGCCCGCGGGCTGGCCTACAACCCGGCACAGAACCGCTGGCGGCTGCTGGCCGCCATGCCGCAGCCGCGCTTCGGGTTCGCGGCCGTGTGGACCGGCCACCGCGTGCTCGTCTGGGGCGGCCTTGCCGGCAGCAACCCCACCTGGGCGCCCCCGGCGCACGGGGAGGCCTATAACCCGGCCACCAACCAGTGGACGGCCCTGCCAGCTTCACCTCTGCATGGCCGTGGCTTCCCCAGCGCAGTGTGGACCGGCCACCAGATGATTGTCTGGGGCGGGAACATCCCCCAAGCGACGACAGACATCTTCTTCACCGACGGGGCAGCATACACGCCGTAAGCGCCGCGACTGCCGGGCAGCCCCGCACACGATCACGAAGGTCCCTCCAGGTACCGGCCAGGAGGGACCTTCGTGAACACTAACGCCGGTCCAAGGACCTGAATGCAACCACTCAGGAGCGGCGAGTTCCTCGCGGGGAGGTGCTGGCGAACTTTATCCCCAGTAAGTGCGCGGCGCCGCGCTGCCCTCGACTGGCGGGCGAACCGGGTATTTCCGAGGACGATCATCTCGGCGTCCGCGGCCCGGTCGAGCAGCGCCGGGACGTTGGTCCCGTGACAGGGAGGCGTCCGATCAAATCGGACGCCCATTGGAAGGCCCCGCCGGACGTCGTGACTATTGGCCCTGGTGCCGCGGTTCGAGGCGGGATGACGTGACCGCTAATAGGTTCCACCGGCCGGAGGTGGCAAGATGCTTTTCATTGATCGTGCCGATGCGGGCCGGCACCTGGCCCAGCGGCTGCGGCACCTGCGCCGCGCCGACGTCGTAGTGCTTGCCCTGCCGCGCGGTGGCGTTCCGGTCGCGTTCGAGGTGGCCGTGGAATTGCGCGCTCCACTGGACGTGATGGTGGTGCGCAAACTCGGCGTTCCGTTCCAGCCGGAATGCGGTTTCGGAGCGATCGGCGAGCACGGAGCGCGGGTCATCGATGACCGCGTGGTGCGGCTCACCAGGCTGACCGAGCCGGAGATCGCCACCGTGGAAGCACGGGAGCGCGCCCAGCTGGACCGCCGGGTAAGTCAGCTGCGCGGCGACCGCACGCCGATACCGCTGGCGGGCCGCACGGTGATCGTGGTCGATGACGGGATCGCCACCGGGTCGACGGCACGCGTGGCCTGCATGGTGGCCAGGGCGCGCGGCGCGAGCCGGGTGCTCCTCGCGGTGCCGGTGGGTTCAGTTCAGGCCGCCGCCTCGCTTCGGCGTTGCGCCGATGAGGTGATCTGCCTGCACACCCCGGAAAGGTTCTTCGCGATCGGCGAATGGTATGACGATTTCGCCCAGGTTTCCGACGAGGAAGTCACCGTCTTGCTCGGCAAGGCGGCAGGGTTGTCTGCCGGATCTGACTTTTGCTCGGTCCGGCCCTCTGACGTGCGGTGAGGAAGCTTCGCTGTCAGAGCACTGCGGCGGCCATGATCACGTACCTATCCGCGCGGTCTGTTATCAGGCGTCCCGCTTGCGGAACAGGATGCCGCCCACGACCAGCAGGACCGCGGTGCAGACGGCGAACACGGTGAGCTGGCCCCACGGGGAGAACAGGTGCGGGTCCTGCCCTCCCACCGTGGCCGAGATGGCCCGGGCCGCCGAGGTCGGCAGCCACCGCACCAGGTCGTCGCCCCAGCCGTGCGGCAGCACGTTCACCAGGACCGGGATCACGAACAGCAGGCCGATCATCGCGGTAATGGCGGCCGCGGTGTTCCTGATGATCGCTGCGGCGGCGAACGCGAACAGGCCGCACAGGGTCAGGTACAGCGCGCTGCCGATCACGGCGCGCAGCACGCCGGGCCCGGCCAGGGTGGCGCTATGGTGCGAGCTGGCCAGCAGCGCCTGGCCGAGGTAGAACGCGGTGAACGCCGTCGCCAGCGAGACCGCCAGGGCGACGGCGGCGAAGGCCACCGCCTTGGCGAGGTAGAGGACGATCCGCCGGGGCATCGCGATCAGCGAGGTCCGGATCATCCCGGTGGAGTACTCGGCGCTGAGCATCAGCGCGCCGGGCACCACGATGACGAGCTGGCCGAGGACCAGCAGCGCGACCATGCTGACCTGGGTGGCGTCGTGAATGTCCGGTGGCGGGGGAGGCGCGCCCGGAGGCAGGGGAGGCGGGGGCTGCGACCAGCCGGACGCGACGACCGCGCTGATCGCCGCGCCGATCCCGACGCTGACCGCGAGCAGCATGAGCAGCGTCCAGTAGGTCGAGCGGACCGAGCCGATCTTGGTGAACTCCGAGCGCAGCGTCCCGCCGAACCCGGCCCGGCCGGACGGCGCGGGCAGGACCGGCGCCTGCCGGATGATGGTGGCCATGGTCAGCTCCTCCCCTCATAGCCGGGCCGCCCGTGCCCGGCCAGTTCCTGGGGCGGCTGCCCCGGCTGCCCCGGACCCGCAGGCTGGCCCTGGGCCCCTTCGGCCCCGGCCCGGTACTCCACGCTGTCCGCGGTCAGCTCCATGAACGCCGCCTCGAGCGAGGCCCCGACCACGGTCAGCTCCTGCAGCTGCACGCCGTGCTCGAACGCGAGGGCGCCGACCTGGGCGGCGAGCAGGCCGGATACGACCAGCGTCCCGTTGTCGCCGCTGACCGCCGTGCCGCCCGCCTCGGCCACCGCCTTGGCCAGCAGGTCAGCCTGCGGGGTGGCCACCCGGACGGTCTGGCCGGAGGCGCGGGCGATGAACTCCTCCATGGTGCAGTCGGCGAGCAGGCTGGCCGCGGCCGATCACGATCAGGTGATCCGCGGTGTGCTGCATCTCCGACATCAGGTGGCTGGACACGAACACCGTGCGGCCCTCGGCCGCCAGCGCCTTCATGAAGTTGCGGATCCACAGGATCCCCTCGGGGTCCAGCCCGTTGACCGGCTCGTCGAACATGAGCAGCGGCCGGGTCGCCGAGCAGCGCGCCGGCGATGCCGAGCCGCTGGCCCATGCCGAGGGAGAACCCCTTGGTCCGCTTGCGCGCCACCTCGGTCAGGCCGACCAGTTCGAGCACCTCGCCGACTCGCTTCCTGGGCAAGTTGTTGGTCTGGGCCAGGCAGAGCAGGTGGTTGTAGGCCGAACGACCGCCGTGCACCGCCCTGGCGTCGAGCAGCGCGCCCACCTCGCGCATGGGGTAGGCCAGGCTCGCGTAGGGCTTGCCGTCGATCCTGGCCGTGCCAGCGTTGGGGTAGCCCAGGCCCAGGATCAGCCGCATGGTGGTGGTCTTGCCCGCCCCGTTCGGGCCGAGGAAGCCCGTCACCCTGCCCGGCATCACGTCGAACGACAGGTCCCTGACGGCGGTCGTCTCGCCGTACCGTTTGGTGAGCCCTCGTACCTCGATCATCGGATGACTCCTCTCCGGCGGCACGCCCCGGAAGGCGATTCCGTGCGGTCAGCAGCGAAGATCCGGAATGCCGTTGCTGCTTACCGGCGCTGTCCCTTCCTCCTTTCCGCTGCGTGCAGATGGAGCGGGACTGCCACCTCCCGGCGGAGACACGCCAGGCATCCACGGAGATTGATCCTCCATGCTGGCGATCACTCCACTGACCTCAAGCTCGACGGACCCCGTTGACCGCACCAGGGCCGGATGACCGCTGAGGGAAGGACCTTGTTCCAGTCAGCCAACGTCTTCCGGCCTAGCGGACGGCCGGCGGTCCGTCGTTGCAGGAGCAAGAATGGTCCGCGCACAATGGCTGGTGCTGGGCGTCCGGAGGCTGTGTGCGGCGAGCCGGATGATGCCGGGGTAAATCGCGATCTCGATCGCGTGGCCAGGGCCGCGCCGGGTCGCCTGACCTGGCGGCGGACGCTAGCCCCGAGCTGATAAGCAGCTTACCGCTAGCGCCGGGCATCCTCCCGGATGCGGGGACCAAAGGCCCGGGCACACGCTCCGGCGGTCCCTTGAGCCCGAGACCTGTGGTCTCTTTCCCGCGGGAACAACGCCACTACTGGCCGGATTTACCGGGGCGAGAAGGTGATCGCATGCAGATATTCGGGCGCCACGGGACCGTGAGCCGGGCCGACCGGGCCAGGCTGGCTGAAGAGCTGGCAGAAATCGGCATGGCGCTCGGCGTTAGCGAACGGGCCTGCTGCTGTCCGGCCAGGCCGCAGGTCAGGGTCGTGATGCCGGTCAGCCCGTACCGCCCGGAGCCGGTTGACCTGCTGCTGTGCGGCCATCACTACCGGGCCGGCCAGGCCGCCTTGCGCGCCGCGGGTGCCGCCGTCTACGACGGGAAAGGTTCCCTGATCATGGCCGGCGACGCACGGCGCCAGCCACGCCGGCACCACGCCGCCGCGGCGGCCTAGCCGGGCAATGCCCGCGGCAGGACTCAGGCGGCCCGGTCCGGGGACGTGCGGGCAGCGGGGAAGAAGTCACCGGTTGAGGGGTCCTGATGGTAGCGAACCGGCGGGTCGCCGGCCGCCACGCTGGCAACAGCGGCGAGCAGTCGCTGCACGTCCTCGTGGGTTACGTTGATGCCAGCGCTGGCTCGCACGGCTCCGGGGACCGCCCGGCGATCCCCTCGCCGCGCCTGGTCGCGGTGCCGGCCGACCTCCTCGCTGGTCAGGCCAAGGAGCCGGATCAGGTAGGGGTCCGCGCCGAACCGGCCGTGCCCGACTCCGATCGCGTACTCGGCCGCCAGTCGCGCCGCTACCAGCGCATGCGAGACGCCCGCCACGGTGAAGGTGGCGACCGGAAGCGTCGGTGCATCAGCGCCCGGGCCGAGCAGGCGCACGCCGGGGATCGCCGCCAGGCCGCGCCGCATCGCGATCGCGATGCGGCGCTCGTGGTCACTGATCGCTGACCAGCCGATGTCGCCGAGCGCATCCATCGCCGCGTGCAGGGCGACGGCGCCGATGACATTGGGTGATCCGTCTTCCTCCGGCTCTGCCTTGGCCGCCCAGATGCCCTCTTCCGGCTCCCCCGGGCCGTTCCCGGCGAGCATCCGCCGGGGGCCGATCAGGACTCCGCTGCCGAACGGCGCGTACATCTTGTGCCCGCTCCAGACCAGGAAGTCAGCGCCCGCGGGCAGCGGCTGGTGCGGTGCAAGCTGCGCCACGTCGGCCAGCACGGGCACCCCATGGCGGTGAGCGGCATCGGTGATGTCCCGTAGCGGCGGCAGCCACCCCGTGATGCCAGACGCTCCAGTGATCGCCAGCAGCGCCGGGCGCGGCCGCCGGCGCAGCGCGGCGACGACATCCTCGGTGTCGAAGGTCCCGTCCTCGCCGCACTCGACAGGCCGGCAGGTAGCGGCCCTGGACCAGGGCAGCAGGTTAGCGTGATGCTCCGCCACCGTCGTGATCACGACGTCTGCCCGGCTCAGCCGGAGCCAGCCAGCCAGCTGACGGATCGCCTCGGTCGCATTAGAGCAGAACTGGACGGCGTCTTCCGACGCCGCGCCGCGATCGGCGAAGGCGAGCGCGGCGAGCCGGGCGCATTCATAGGCGACAGCGGATGCCTGCGACTTGTAGCCGGCTGCTCCCGGCACGCTGGCGTACCACGGAACGAATGCCTGCACCGTGTCCAGTACGCTCGGCAGCGCCCCTGTGGCCGCCGCGCCGTCGAACGACAGGTACCGGCGCTGACTACCGTCGACGCAGGGCACCAGCAGGTCATCACCGGCCAGCGACATCGGGATGACGGCAGTCACGGCGCCGAGCATTACAACCCCGGCCAGACACCACTAGGGACTTTGGTCCCGATTACCAGGCGGATGCCGGGAGGTGCAGGCTGCTCGCGATGACGCCGAGCGCGGCGCCCCAGCGGCGGGCCCGCGAGGCCTCGCCGTCGAGCAGCGTGTTCTGCGGGCCGACGAGGAAGCTCTCCGGGGCGGCGATGAGACGGCAGCCGTGCCGCTTCAGCAGCTTGCCGACGCCCCGGCTGGCGTGGCCGGTGAACGCGGGGACGCCGTTGACCCGGGTGTCGAAGGCGGCGGCGAGGGCGGCCCCGGCATCGATGCCCTTGAGCCAGTCCCGCAGTCCCGGGCCGCAGGCGTCCGGGTCCAGGCTCAGCCCGCTGGCCTGTTTGGCGGCCGCCTGCGCCGCCATCCGCCGGGTGGCCGCGCTGGACAGTCCGTGCATATGGGTGGGACCGCCGACGACCAGGAGGTCGGCCCCGGCGACCAGATCCGCGGTGGCCCCGGCCACCGGGACGAGGGTCACCTCGTGGGTGGAGCGCAGGCCGTCCGCGACGTTGCCGGCGACAACGTGCGTGTTCCCGTACATCGATTCGTACACCACCAGTGCCCGCATGCCGATCACATCCTTCAGACTGTTACCACCAGCGCAGCCGGCCGGGCCCCGGCGGGCAAGGAGCTACGGTCCCTGACGGTAGGGACCAAGGTCGTCAAGGACCGCGCTGGCCACCGCTCCGATGGCCGCGGCGACCGGCGGCGTCAGGCCGGGGCCCTGGCTCAGGTCGGCCGCCTCGATCGCGTGCACGATCAGCCGGCCGGGCATCCGGTCCAGGGCCACGGCCAGAGCGATGGCGTCGTCCAGGCCGAGGCCGTGCGAGCTCGCCGGGCGGCCCGTTCCGGCCCGCGGCTGATCCAGCACGAAACGATGGACCTGGCCCGGTTGCGGCGGCTCGGCCCGGACGGCGTCCACCACGATGGCCAGCGCCGCCCCGGTCCAGGCCTCGACGAGCCGGGCGGGCTCGCCGTCCGTGATCACCAGCCGGACGCCATCCGGCGCCAGGTCACGCAGCCGGGCGACGACAGCGGGTCCGGCGCCGTCGTCGCGGCGGAACTCGTTGCCGATGCCGATGATCACGACCGCGCCCTGGTCGGCGGGCGCGAAGCGGGGAGCTGAAACGGGAACCACCGTCCGTTCGGTTCGATAAGGATCTTTCTACGGTGAGATCCAGGAAGTGGGCCGCGCAGGATATGCACGGGTCATAGTTGCGGATCGCCTGCTCGCACCGGCGGGTGAGCTCGGCGTCATCCAGGTCGAGGTTCGCCTGCACGAAGTCGCGCAGGTCGGCCTCGATGGCCGCCTGGTTCTGGGACGTCGGGGGGATGATGCGGGCGGTGACGATAAGGCCCTCCGCGTCGATCTCGTACCGGTGGCACAAGGTCCCCCGAGGCGCCTCCGTGACGCCGTAGCCGACGCCGGCCCGCGGGCGGACCTCGACGGCGGGAGGTTCGGGCGGCTGGTAGGCGGCGATGAGCCGCAGTGCCTCCTCGATCGCGTACACCGTCTCGACGGCCCGCACGATGATGCTGCGGAACGGGTTGTCGCAGGCCTCCCCCAGCCCGGCGGCGCGGGCGGCCTCGCGGGCCAGCGGCGACAGCCACCGCGAGCCGAGCGCGTAGCGGGCCAGCGGCCCGGTCAGGTAACGGCCGCCGCCGGCCAGGTGGGCGTGCAGCGCGGTGGAGTGCGGCACCTGCTCCTCGATCACGTGCTCGTCCCATCCGGTGGCGGGGAAGGATAGGCCCGAACGGGTGGCCAGGGTGCCCTGCTCGATGGCGTACGTGCCGGGGCGGGACAGGGCGAGCAGGTCGGTGTCGCAGCTGTGGTCGGGGAAATCGAAGCCGGCCACCCAGCGCACGGTCTCGAGCGCGCCGTCGAGCGCCCGGCGCAGCGGCTCGGTGAGCGAGGCCAGTTCGGCTCGGGCCGGGGCCCGGTAGAAGCCGCCGACGCGCACGTTGACCGGGTGGATGGCCCGGCCGCCCACCGCTTCCATGATGGCGTTCCCGGCCTTCTTCAGCGCCAGGCCGCGCTCCACGATGTCGCGTCGCTGCGCCGCCATCTCGATCCCGCTGCGGTAGCCGAGGAAATCGGGCGCGTGCAGCAGGTAGATGTGCAGCGCGTGGCTCTCGATCCACTCCCCGCAGTAGAGCAGCCTGCGCAGGTCGGCGATCGGGCCGCCGACGGTGACGCCGCAGGCGTCCTCGATCGCCGCGCACGCGCTCATCTGGTAGGCGACCGGGCAGATGCCGCAGATGCGGGCGGTGATGTCCGGCGGCTCGGCGTACCCGCGGCCGCGCAGGAACGCCTCGAAGAAGCGGGGCGGCTCGTAGATGTCGAGCCGTGCCTCCTCCACCGTGTTTCCGCTGGTCCGAACGTACAGGGCGCCCTCGCCCTCCACCCGGGCCAGTTCGGCGACGGACAGCACGCGCTCGTTCTTGTGGGTCATGTTCTCCAGCCGCTTCCCGGTGTACGGATACCTGCCCCCTTAAGTCTGGGGGCTCGAGGGCGATGCGCCGTCACCGGCGAGAACCCGCAGCAGGTCCCGCGGGCTGAGCACGCCGAGCAGGTTCCCGTCTTCGCCGACGACAAGCAGGCACCTGACCTGCTGCCGGTCCATGAGCCGCGCCGCTTCCGCCGCGGTCGCGTCGGCCCGCACCGTCGCGGGGTGCCTGCTCATGATTTCGCCGGCGGTCTCGGCGGTGGCGATGTCCCGCCGGGTCCGGTAGCTCAGGTGCATCGAGTGCTGGCCGTCCGGGTCCCGCTGCAGCTGTGCTTTCCTCAGCAGGTCGGCTTCTGTGACGACGCCGACGGGCCGGCCCTGCGCGGTGAGCACAGGCAGGGCGCCGATCTGCTGCTTAACCAGGATGCCGGCCAGGTCCTTGACGGGCGTGGCGGGGGTGACCGTCACCGGGTCAGTCGTCATGAGATCCCGTACCTCGTAGTGACGCACCATGCCCTCCCTCGGGTCCTACGGACCGGACATGTCTTGCTGCACCGTCCAGATCGCCGAGGTCAGCACCTCGAACCTGTGCAGGCGACGGCGCAGCTGGGCGGGGTCCCCGGCGGCGGCGATGACGTCGTTGGCCGCGGTCGCGAGCCGGCTCAGCCGCACGCTCAGGAAGGTCCCGGGCCCCGGGCCGCCCCGGCCCGAGGCGAACGCCTCGCGGCCCGCGGCCGCGGCCTCCGCCAGGATTGCCTCGGTGGCCCGGGTGATATCGGCCACCAGCTGCCACGGAAGTCTCGTCCCCGCCTCGTCGCGAGCTATTAGCCGCAACCTGAGCACGTGCGGCTGGCACCGTGCCTGGTGATCTTCTATCTGGTTCGCGCTGGTCATGGCGTGCAAGCCTCTCCATGTGTGCGGCGGCACTCATTTCAGGGCAGTTACCGGCCTGCCAGCCAGGGACCAAGGTCCCGGTTTGGATGAATTTCGCGCTGGTTCGCGCTGGCCGGGACGTTGGGCCCGCGGTGTTGAGGATTTTGGTCTCTGCCGGTCACGGGCTGCCCGGGGCCAGGCTGAGGCATGGACGATAGAGCTTGCTGCTGCCCCTCCCGCCCGATGGTGCGGGTCCTCATGCCTGGCCGCCCCAAACCGGCCCTACCGGGTGGACCTGCTGCTGTGCGGCCACCATTTCCGCCTCTCGCAGTGGACCCTGGCGGCCGCCGGGGCCGTGGCCCGGGTCCTGCCGGGCCGGGCCGCCGCGGAGACGTCCGGGCTTGCCCTGCTCTAGTTCCCCTGCTCTAGTTCGGGGCCTTCCGGCCCTAGTCAGGGCCTTGACGGCGGCCCACGCTCATGAATACGAGACGCCATGAGGAGGTTGGTCATGCGAGCACAAGTCGGAGACGAGCTGACGGTCAAAGGTCGTCATCAAGGCGATGGAGAGCGTCACGGCGAGATCATCGGAGTCGACGGGCAGAACGGCGCGCCGCCTTACCTGGTCCGCTGGCGGGACGGGCACCAAAGCCTGTTCTTTCCCTCGAGTGACGCCGAGATCGAGCACCATACGGCACGACGCAGCGAATAGAGGCGCGTGATGTTCACCCATGCGGAGGTCGCAAAGCTCAGTGCCATTCACACGGTGGAGCCGATGGTGCTTTCTGTCTACCTCAACGTTCCGCCGCGGCCCGCGGAGCTGTGCCGCCTGCCCGCCCGCGCGAGCGAGCTCATCGCGGCGGCCGAGCGCGCCGCCTGCCGCACGGGACGCCTACGGGAGGAGGACCGAAACTCGGTACGGGAGCAACTGGCGGCCGTCGGCCGTGATTGGCCCGGTCGCACCGTGGCCATCTCGCCTGTTCCGATGTCGGCCTGCTTGAGGTTTTCCCGCTGCCCGGCCGGGCTGCCGGAACGGGCGGTGCTGGGCACCCGGCCCCATGTCCGGCCCCTCCTGTTCGCCCTGCAGCAATGCCCGGCCCCGGACCGGGTGCGTGAGCTGGCGGCGCCGGTCATCGCCCGATGGACCGGGGAGCAGGCCCGGCGCCCGCTGGCGAATCCTGGCCATACACTCTGGCGGCCTGTCCGCCGTCGGCCTGACCGCCTGCCTGGCCGCGGTCAACGCCGCGCCGTGGAAAAGCTGACCGTCCCGGGCGACGGGCTGGTCGCCGGGTACGAGTGCGGCTGGTGCGGCGCTCTCGGCATCGATGCTGACAGCTGCCCGGACTGGGGCACCGCGGCGCTGCGGGTCCCGGACCTCATCGAGGAGATGGTCAGCCGGGTCCTCGAGGACGGCGGCGAG
>CAWDBS010000021.1:0-32373 GCA_963800415.1 uncultured Actinomycetes bacterium | reverse complement strand
ACCACACCAGCCTCAGAAGTACCGATTTTGCTGAGGCCGACATCCTCGTCGGCGTATTCGGGCCAGCCAATGCCGGACGTTGATCCGGTAATAGCCAGGCACGCTGTGACATTGGCCGGGGGGCTAAGGCTGGTCAGGCTGGAAACATGGACAGTGATCTTCGCACCAGCGCGCGGCATGGGATCGCGGCGGCTGGGTGCCCGAGCCAGCTCCTGGTCGCCACGGTCGGCTACCTGATCGCGGTGGTCCTGGCCTGGCTTGCCATCCGGGGTGATAGCCAGCGCCGCGCCGCGCGGTGACAGCGGCTACCATTCAGGGGTTCAGTACTGACCGCGCGGGGCGGCCTGGGCGGACGATTAACCGGGGCGGAAGGGGAATCCGTTGGCACGCATGCCGCTGCTGCAAACGGACCCGTCGCAGATCGGCCGGTACCGCCTGGTCGCCCGGCTGGCGCCGGCGGGTCGGCGTGATCTACCTCGGCGAAGCCCCGGAGTACCCGGGTCACCCGGTCGCGGTGAAGGTACTGCGCCCGGAACTGGCCGACAACCCGGAGTTCCGGATCAGGTTCGGCCGCGAGGTGGCCACGCTGACCAGGATCCAGGGCATGTGCACCGTACGGGTGATCGAAGCCGACACCGAGGCGCCGAAGCCGTTCCTGGTCACCGAGTACGCCCCCGACGGCCCCTCGCTGTCCGAGTACGTCGGCGCCCACGGGCCGCTCGGCCCCGGGATGCTGTACGGCCTGGCCACCGGGCTGGCGGAGGCGCTGACCGCGGTCCACGCGGCCGGGATCGTACACCGGGACCTCAAGCCCTCCAACGTGCTGCTCACCGCGGGCGGCCCGAAAGTCATCGACTTCGGCATCGCCCAGGCGCTGGACACGACCAGCCTGACCAGGACCGGCATCACGGTCGGCTCGGCCGGGTTCATGGCGCCCGAGCAGATCACCGGCCGGGCCGGGACGGCGGCGGACATCTTCACCTGGGCCGTGACGGTGGCCTTCGCGGCCAGCGGGCAGCCGCCGTTCGGCACCGGGGCGTCCGACGTCATCTTGTACCGGATCATGCACGGCGCCCCCGACATCGCCGGGGTGCCGTCCGGCCTGCGCCCGCTAGTCGAGGCGGCGCTGGCCGAGGACCCGCAGGCCCGGCCCACCGCGCCGCAGCTGCTCAGCCAGCTGACCCAGGCCGCCGCGCGGTACGACAACCCCACCCAGACCGTGCTCGCCCAGACCTGGCACCCGTCGGCGACGGGACCAATGGTCCCCGGGCGGGCCCCGCCCGGCTCCGCGCCGCGTCCCCCGATGTCCTGGCAGGGTCCCGCGATGTCCGCGCCGGACCGGCCCTCCCGGCGCCCCACCGCCCTGCTCCCGATCGTGCTGACCCTCGCCTTCCTGCTGGCCGCCGGCGGCACCGCGGTCGGCTTCGCGCTAGCCGGGCGGCCCGCCGCCAGCCACGGGGCGTCCGGCCCCGGCACCACGCAGACCCGGCCCGCCCAGGTCACCCCGGCGACCAGCAGTACCACCGCGCCCACCTCCCCGGCGGCGAGCACCACCCCGGCCAGCAGTCCCGCCAGTACCCCGGCGAGCACGCCCGCCGGCACCGCCGCGCCGCAGCTCCCGGTCATCACGGTCGGCAGCTACCCGGCATCCAGCCGACCGGGATCGCCTACAGCGGTGACGCGACCAACGTCGTGACGGGCATCCAGTGGTCCTCGTGGACGGCGACCGGCGCGACTGGCACGGGCACATCGGACATCAACAGCTGCATCCCGAACTGCGCCCAGGCGCCGCCGGACTACGTGACCACGACGATCACGCTGTCGGCTCCGGTGAACGGCAAGTTCACCCAGATAACCCCGAGACCAGGAACGGCGGCACGACGAGCTACAGCTACCCGGCCAACTGGGCGCAGAGCGCGTCCTGAGGTCGCGATCCGTTCGGCCTCCTCGATCGTCACCTGCGGGACGGGTAGCGCCGGAGCGGAAGAAATCGACCCCGCCCGCGGTCCCCGCGTCGCAGGGGGTGACGACAATCCGGCCTACCGTGCTGCCGTCGGCAAGCGCTCCGCCGCGGCCGCCTCCTCGAGCCCGAGCCGCTCGCCGACCCGCGGCCGATGGCGCCGTCGGCGACGAGCTTGGTGAGCTGCGCGTGGCAGTCACGATGAGCTGGGTTCTTGGTCTGGTACAGGCCCCAGTGCCGGCCCACGATCGAGTAGTTCTTGATCAGCGCGTGGTTCAGCGCGGCCGACTGGATCTGCCCGCCGCGAAGCCCACCACCAGGATCCGGCCCTCGAACGCGATGCACTTGGTGGACCGGGTGTAGGTGTCGCCGCCCACCGAGTCGTAGACCACATCGGCGCCGCGCCCGCCCGTGACCTCCTTGACCACCTCAACGAAGTCGTGGGCGTGCCGGTCGATGACCACGTCGGCGCCGAGCGCGCGGACCGCCTCGGCCTTGCGCGGGCCGCCGGCCACGCCGATGACCCGGGCACCAGCTGCCTTGCCGAGCTGGACCGCGGCGCTGCCGACCCCGCCCGCGGCGGCGTGCGCGAGAAGCGTCTCGCCCGCCGCCAGCTTGGCGCGCCGGTGCAGCCCGGACCACCCGGTCTGGTACGTGATGAAGAACGCGGCCGCCTCGGCGTCGTCCAGGCCGTCCGGGGCGGGCAGCGCGCTGGCCGCGTTCATCACCGCCAGCTCGGCGAAGGCGCCGCCGACCGCACCGCCGACGAGCCGGTCCCCAGCAGCCAGCCCGGTCACCCCGGGTCCGGCCGCCAGGACCTCGCCGGACAGCTCGGCGCCGGGGGTGAACGGCAGCGGCGGCCGGACCTGATAGAGGCCGCGGCACATGAGCGCATCGAAGAAGTTGGTCCCGGCCCCCCGCACCCGCACCAGTACCTGGCCGGGACCGGGTTCGGGGTCGGGGACCTCGGTCAGCTCCAGCACGTCGCGCGGCTCGCCCAGCTCGCGTACCTGCCATGCCTCATTCCCAGCTCCAGTCTGCAGAGCTCCAGCCTGCCCGGCTCCAGTATGCAGAGTTCGGTCCACCTCTTCGATCCGCTGCTGCATCCGGTTCATCCCGCGCAGCCACTTGCCCGTCTCGCTGGCCCGCATCTGGTAGTACCCGCGGACCTCCGGGTGCGGCAGGATGAGGAACTCGCCCGCCGCCATGCCCGCCAGCAGCGCGTCGGCGACCTGCTCGGGCTCGATCGCGGCGTCCTTCAGCACCACCTGCCCGGCCTGTCCGGACTGGGCCAGCATGTTCATTGATCCCCTGCGGGCAAATGCAGTGCACGACCAGGCCGCGGTGCCCGTAGGTCGCGGCGAGCCACTCCGCGTAGCTCTCGGCCGCGTGCTTGGTCACCGAGTAAGTGGCCGAGCCCAGCATGGTGAGCAGCCCGGCCGCCAACGCGGTCACGACGAAGCAGCCGCGGCCGCGCTCCAGCCAGGCCGGCAGCAGCTCCCGGGACGCCCGCACGTGCGCCAGGACGTTGACCTCCCAGGCCTGCTGCCGAACCGGGTCCGGTGTGTCCGGGCCGGTGCCGATCGCGATGCCGGCGTTGGAGCAGTAGATGTCGATCTCGCCCAGGAAGTCGCGGGCCCCGGCGATGAGCGCGCGCACGCCCTGCTCGGTCGCCGCGTCGCCGGGCGCGGGGTCCCGCCGATCTGGTCCGCCACCGCCGTGGCCGCTGCTGGGTCCAGGTCGTTGACCACCACGCGCGCGCCCGCGGCGGCCAGCCCGCGGGCCAGCGCCCGGCCGATCCCCGCGCCTGCGCCGGTGACGACAACCCCGGCTCCCCTGACCATATCGACGCTGCCTGTATCGATCGCCACGTCCGCAGGCTATCGTGATCCGAACCGTCCCTAAAGCCCGGCGTCCCCGGCCGATCAGCGCGGTCGCCGTCGCGATCCGCTGGAATGCCATGCCCGGGAGGCGCCCTCATGATCGAGGTGGACGGCCTGACCAAGCGCTTCGGCCCGGTCACCGCGGTCGACGACCTGAGCTTCACGGTCCGCCCCGGGCACGTCACCGGCTTCCTCGGCCCGAACGGCGCGGGCAAGACCACCACCATGCGGGTGATCCTGGGCCTGGACAGGCCCACCTCCGGCCGGGCCCTGGTCGGCGGCCGCCGCTATGACACGCTGATCCGGCCGCTGCGCGAGGTCGGCTCGCTGCTCGACGCGACCGCCCTGCACGACGGCCGGACCGCCTGCGCGCATCTGCTCTCCGTCGCGCAGAGCAACGGGATCGGGCGGCACCGGGTCGCCGAGATGCTCCGGCTGACCGGGCTCGAGGCGGTCGCGCAGCGCCGGGTCAAGGGCTTCTCGCTCGGCATGAAGCAGCGCCTGGGCATCGCGGCCGCGCTGCTCGGCGACCCCCCGGTGCTGATGTTCGACGAACCGGTCAACGGCCTGGACCCGGAGGGCATCCACTGGATCCGCGGGTTCTTCAGGGAACTGGCCGGCCAGGGCCGCACCGTCCTGGTGTCCAGCCACCTGATGAGCGAGATGGCGCTGACCGCCGACCACCTGGTCATCATCGGGCGCGGCCAGCTGCTCGCCGACCTGCCCACGGCTCAGCTGATCGAGTCCAGCGCCCGCCGGGACGTCCTGCTGCGCTCGCCCCGGGCGGCCGAACTCGGCCCGCTGCTCACCAGACAGGGCGCGACGGTCACCCCGCAGGACGACGGCGCGCTGGTCGTCACCGGCCTGGACGCCGCCGCCATCGGCGAACTGGCCGCCGAACACGGCATCGTCCTGCACGCCCTGGTGCCCCGGCAGGCCTCGCTGGAGGACGCGTACCTGGACCTCACCGGCGAGAGCACCGACTACCGCGGGGAAAGGACACTGACTCGATGACCCCCGTCACGGCCACGGATACGCCCGCCGCCCGGTCCGCGAGAACGCCGCCGCCGTCCCTCGCCATCCGGGCTCTGGACCTGCTGGCCTCGGAGTGGACCAAGTTCCGTTCGGTCCGTTCAACCTACTGGTCCCTGCTGGTCGCGGTGGTCACCCCGGTCGCGGCCAGCGTCCTGGTCGCCGTCGCCTTCGCGGCCGCTCCCGCCTCCGCAGGGCCGCCGCCCGACCCGCTGCTGCCCGAGGTCATCAGCCTGGAGTACGCGGTGATCGCGGTCGCCGTCATGGGCGTGCTGGCGTTCAGCGCCGAGTACAGCACCGGGCTGATCCGCACCACGTTCACCGCCGCGCCGCGCCGCCGCGCGGTGCTCGCCGCCAAGGCGGTCGTGCTCGGGACGGTGACGCTCGCCGCCGGGGAACTGGTCGCGTTCGTGTCGTTCTTTCTCGTCCAGGCGGTCCTGGCCAGTCATCACCAGAGCGTGTCGCTGTCCCGGCCCGGGGTGCCCGGGGCGGTGCTGGCGGCCGGCCTGCTGCTGTGCGTGTGCGCGCTGCTCGGCCTGGCCCTCGGCTCGATCATCCGGCACACCGCGGGCGGCATCGCCGCCACGATCGCGGTGATCGTGGTGCCGGCCATCCTGGGCCTACTGCCGGCCCGTGGAACGGCCGGATCGGCCGGTTCACGCTGCTGCAGGCGGCCCGCCAGATGACGGCCCTGCACCCGGCGGCGAACCTGTTCTCCCCGGGCCTGTCCCTGCTGGTCGTGCTGGCCTGGCCGGCCGCCGCGCTGGCCGCGGCCGCGGTCCTCATCACCCGCCGCGACACCTGAGGTCCGGCCGCCGCCGCTTAGGCCGGCACTTCGCAGAGGATCTCGCCGCTCGGGATGAGGAACCAGCCGTCCTCGCTGGCCGCCCACCGGCGCCACGCCTGCGCCAGCCGCGCCAGGTCCTCCCGGGTGGCCAGGCCGTGCTCGACGGCCCGGTCGCCGAACGGCGAATCGGTCAGCCGTTCGGCCCACGACGCGCCCCACCAGGTGCGGTCCTCGGCCCCGGTGTAGCACCATGAGCTGGCCGAGGCCTCGACCGCGGCGAAGCCGGCCTGCCGGGCCCAGGACAGCAGGCGCCGTCCCGCGTCCGGCTCCCCGCCGAGCGCCCGGGCCACCTTCCGGTACAGCGCCTGCCATTGCGTCAGCCCGGGGTCGTCGGGAAACCAGAAGAACCCGCCGTAGTCCCCGTCGCGCGCCGCGACCAGCCCGCCCGGGCGGCACACCCGCCGCATCTCGGCCAGCGCCGCGACCGGGTCGGACAGGTGCTGCAGCACCTGGTGCGCGTGCACGATGTCGAACGTCCCGTCGGCGAACCCCAGGTGGTACACGTCCCCGACCTCGAACCGGACGTTGCCCTGCCCCCGGCGCTCCGCCTCCTGCCGGGCCAGCGCCAGCACGTCGGCGGCCGCGTCGATACCGGTCACCTGCCCGTCAGGCACCCGGACGGCCAGGTCTACGGTGATCGTGCCGGGGCCGCAGCCCACGTCGAGCACGCGTGCGTCCGGCGCCAATCGCGGCAGCAGGTACCCCGCTGAGTTCTCCGCCGTCCGCCAGCGGTGCGACCGGAGCACGCTGTCGTGGTGCCCGTGCAAGTAGGTGTCGGAGCGAGATGACATTCCCCCATCATCCCGCGCCCCGCCGCCCCGCCTGCGCGCCCCGCCGGCCCGCCTGCGCGCCCCGCCGCCCCGCCTGCGCCGCCCCGGCGGAAGCAGGGTCTGGTTGCGGATAGGCGCGCCTGCTAGCGTCAGCTTCAATTTCGGGCCCGCGCAGAGGAGAACGGCCATGGCGGACATTCACGGGACATGCGACGACCGGTTCGAGGCGGTACGCGGCGCGCTGGCGCGGAACCTGGACTCGGGCGAGGAACTAGGCGCCTCGCTCGTGCTGGACATCGACGGGGACATCGTCATCGACATGTGGGGTGGCTTCCGCGACCAGGCCAGGACGATCCCGTGGGACGAGCACACCATCACCAACGTCTGGTCCTCCACCAAGACGGTGACCAGCCTGGCCGCGCTGATGCTGGCCGAACGCGGCGAACTGGACGTGGACGCGCCGGTCACGAAGTACTGGCCGGAGTTCGGCGCCGCGGGCAAGCAGGACGTCCTGGTCCGGCACCTGATGTCGCACGCGTCCGGGGTGTCCGGGCTCGACCAGCCGGCCGTGATGGAAGATCTCTACGACTGGGAGCAGTCCACCTCCCGGATGGCGGCCCAGGCGCCGTGGTGGGAACCGGGCACCGCCTCGGGCTACCACGCGCTCAACTACGGGCACCTGGTCGGCGAGGTGGTGCGCCGGATCAGCGGCAAGACGCTCAGGCAGTTCGTGGCCGAGGAGATCGCCGGGCCGCTCGGCGCCGATTTCCAGATCGGCGCCGCGGAAAGCGACTGGGGCCGGATCGCCGACGTGGTCCGGCCGCCGCCGCTGCCGATCGACCTGGCGGCCCTCGGCATGGATAGCCCCGCGGTCAAGACGTTCACCGGCCCGACTCCAGCCGCCGAGGACGCCAACACGCCCGGCTGGCGGCGGGCGGACATCGGCGCCGCGAACGGGCACGGCAACGCCCGCTCGGTCGCCCGGGTCATGTCGGTGGTCGCCCGCGGCGGCGAGGTCGACGGGGTCCGGCTGCTCAGCCCGGACACCATCGACCTGATCTTCCGCGAGCAGCTCAACGGCATCGACCTGGTGCTGGGCGTCCCGCTGCGCTTCGGTATCGGCTACGGGCTGCCGCGCCTGGACATCCTGCCTCACATCCCGGACGAGAAGATCTGTTTCTGGGGCGGCTGGGGCGGCTCCATGATCATCATGGACGTCGGCCGCCGGATGACGATCTCCTACATGATGAACAAGATGGGCCCCGGCATCGTCGGCTCCGAACGCAGCGCCGCCTACTGCATGGCCATCTACGACGCCATGAAGCAATAGGACGCCATGAAGCAATAGGCAGCTCCGGAGGCAATCTCCGGAGCTGCCTATTTCCTGCGCTGGCCTGGAGGGGGTGCCTCCAGGCCAGTCAGCTAACCGGGCAAGCCGCTGAGGAAGAACGCCGGGCCGCGAGGTGTCCCCACGCCGGTCTCGTCGTCGTACCCAGGGGTGTCGTGCAGGGTCGAGCTCTGCACGTCGATGGTCTGCAGCCGGAAGAACTTGCCCTGGCTGTTGTCCAGGAAGTTCACGTAGTCGGTGCGGACCTGGGCCAGCGGCGAAGTCGGGGCCACGGTGTCGTGCAGCGCCGAGGTGCCGAGTATCCGGTAGTACAAGGGGTTGATGAACCCCAGCGAATGGCCGTGGGCCTGGTCGGCCACCGCCACCGCGCCGGCCAGCAGCGGGGAGGACAGGCTGGTTCCGCCGATGCGGTACTGATCCCAGTAGGTGCCGTTCGGGAACACCTGGGTCTGGCCGATCTCGAAGCCGGTGTTGGGGTCGCCGGCCATCGCGATGTCCGGCACCGCCCGCATCGGGGTGCTCCCGTAGTACTCGGAGATGCTGGTGGGCACCTTGCCGGCCTGGTAGAAGGGCTGGGTGAACAGCTGGCTCGTCCCGCCGCCGCCGCCGGAGCTGTAGTTTCCGGGCGGGGCCGGCGTCCAGGTCCCGTTGGTCAGGGTCGAGTAGGCGTTCTGCCATCCATACTCGCCCAGCCACTGGCCCTGGCGGCCGATCAGCACGCTGCTGCCGCCGACTCCGGTGACGTATGGCAGGTCGGCGGGGAATTCCACGGTCTTGGCCGCCAGGTTGGTGCCGCCGGCGGTGTGGTCGCCGGAGTCGCCTGAGGAGAAGTTCACCGTGATCCCGGTCAGCGCCGCTTCCAGGGAGAACTGCTGGTAGAACGCCACGTAGTCGGTGCCGAGCAGGTTGATGTCATCGGTCCCGTCGGTCCAGGAGTTGGTGATCACGTCGGCGATGTGGTTGTCGATCGCGCTGGCCCACGCGTTGTCCAGGCCGCTCAGGCAGTCCGAGGCCCCCACGTAGACGATCCGGGCTCCTGGCGCCATCGCGTGCACGGCCTCGACGTCGAGGGTTTCCTCGCCGTACCAGCCCTGCGCGCCGCACAGGTCGACGTTATCGTAGCCGTTGCGGCCGGGAGTGATCTGAGAGAACTGGCCGCCGCTGAACAGGGGCTGGCTGTGCACCAGGTTGTACTGCTGGGCGTCCTGGTAGATCGTCGGCGAGGCGTAGGCGTCGGTGATCGCCACGGTGACGCCCCGGCCGTTCACGCCCGAACGCAGCAGCCCGCTTTCCCCGTAGGCCGACTGGTACTGCTGGGGCACGTATCCGCAGGGGACGTACGGCTGGTGCTTGCCGTAGGCGGCCGGCTTGTCGGTGGCGCTCTTCTGGGCGTAGTACGCCGAGCATGGCTGGACCCCGTACCGGACGCCAGGTGCCGGCCCGGGCTCGGTGGCGGCGGTGTGCTTCAGCGCGGAGCCCTGGTCGATTCCGACCACCCCGCTGACCGCGCTGATGACCGCGGCCGGGGTGTTGGCGGGCAGCGAAAGCTGGCTGGCGTTCGCCCGCACGTCCTTACCCAGGTAGGAATAGTTGTGCACGCTGGTCCCGAAGGTGCTGTTCACCTTGGCGACCGAACCGCTGGCCTCCACGTACATGCCGCTGGGCAAGGTCGTGGTGACCTGGAAGCCTTCCGAGCGAAGCCAGTTCTGCACTGCGGTGACCGAGGCGCTGGTCGGAGCGTAGCTGGCATTGAAGCTCGCGTTAGACAGCCACTGGCCGTACCTGGCGCTGGTCGGGTCGGAAATCGCCTGCAAGGTGGCGACCGCGCCGGCCTGGTTGCGCAGGCCAAGCAGTATGCCGAAGTTGACCTGCTGCGACGTCTGACTGGTACCTATGTCATGCGCCTGCGGCAACCACCGGGGGGTGCTGCCGCTCAGCGGATGCCGGCCCTGCGGCGCGGCCGCGGCCGATCGCGCCGTCGCGGAGAGCGCGACGACGGTGGCACCGGCCAGCAGCCCGATGGCCACTTTGCGGGTAATTCCAGATGAGCCCATATAAGGCCCCCCTATCTCCAGCGATAACCGGCTAAAGCACGAAACCTGGCCAGCCAACTCCGCGGCGCCAGGGCGCGTCAAGGGCACTCGCCACAGTGATACATGTTCGAGATCTGTCCGGGCGCGACCGCGGCCGGCTACCACACGGCCGGACGGCCGGGATGGCCCCGGCTATGACCGGTCAGGCCGACGGGGGAGAGCTCACCGGAACGATGCAGACGATGTTGACCTGAGTAGTGCTGTGCGCGGTCACAGTCACCGACGTGGGCCGTGAGCAGGGTCCGGAAACCTGGTAGCGGCCCGGCGGCAGCTGCACAGAAAAGGTCCCCGAGTTCCCCGCCCGGACCGTCACCGGCCGCTGCCCGGTGGCCGTAAAGGCCACGGTGCCTGGCATCGGCCGCTGGCCTGGCACCGAGCCGCCCTGGCTCGTCAGGTGGCCGGTCACCTGACCCGTCACCGGTTCGTGCCCGGCGCACCCGGCCAGCAGCACCGCCAGCAGCACGGCCAGCCGGGCGGTGCCGGCAGCGCGCAGCAGGTTCATGGCCCTCCCACGGGGGACGTCCCCGGTTGGACGCGCCCGCCGCCAGTGCGGTTCCCCGCACTCGGGACACAGCTCAGCCGCCCGGGCGCAGGAGCTCGCGCAGCACGGCCAGCACGTCTTGCACCGCGCCCGGCGCGGTGATGTCCGGGTCGCCGAGCGACAGCGGAACGCCCATCCCGTCGACCGCGGCGATGGCGAGCACGGCGACCTTGACGGGATCGTGCCTGCCCCCGAACGTGCCCCGCGCGGTGCCGCGCCGCACCACGTCGGCCACCAGCCGCCGCCATGCGGTGTTATCCCGCAGCGCGTCGGCGCGCATCTCGGGGTCGCGGATGCCGAAGTGCCAGGACTCGATCCACAGCCGCCCGGCATCCGGCCTATCAGGCTCATATCCGGTCAGCGACCTCTCCAGGATCCGCTCGAGCTGGTCCCACGGGTCTTCTATGGCGGCGACCTCGGCTTCCAGCGCGGCGATCTCCGCGCTCGACGCGTGCCGGAAGGCCGCTACCAGCAGGTCCTCGCGCGAGCCGAAGTAGTACTGCAGGGTGCTCACCGGGACGCCGCTTTCGGCCGCCACGTCAGCGAAGCGGGTGGCGTCCGCGCCGCGTTCGGCGATGACCCGGCAGGCGGCCTCGAGCACCGCGGTCTTCCGCCGCCCGGCCCGGCGGCCGGGCCCGCGCCCCCGGCCGGGCCGCGGGTCCCCGCCGGCGGCCGGCTCGAGGTCTGCCGAGGTCACAGCGAGGCGCTCCGCTCCGTCTTAGCGGGTGCCGTGATCCCGTCCGCGAAGTACCGGGGCAGGAACCTGGCGGTGATGAGCATGACGATCACTCCGATGACTAGGGAACCGGCACCGATCAGGAAGATACCCCCAATGCCAGCGAAGCTGGAGTAGCTGCTCGCGGCCGGCCAGTAGGACTTGATCGACAGAACGAACGCGCCGAGCAGGTCAGCCCGCCGATCAGCGGCAGGACGCCCTTGACCAGGAACGAGCGCACGCTGGTCAGCAGCGTGGCGGAAGAACCAGACGCAGGCGAACCCGGTCAGCCCGTAGTAGAAGGCGATCAGCAGCCCGACCGAGGCCGCGGAGTCGGCCAGCACGTTCTTCGACGCCGCGGTCAGCAGCACGTAGAAAGCGGCCGACACCGCGCCCATGACCAGGGTGGCGATGGTCGGGGTGCGGAAACGCGGGTGCATCCGGGCGAACCAGGCCGGTATCGCGCCGTGCGCCGACATCGCCAGCACGGCGCGCGCGGTCGGCATGATCGTGGTCTGGGTGGACGCGGCGGTGGAAGTCAGCACGCACAGCACGAGCAGCTTGCCCGGCGTGCTGCCCAGCACGGAGGTGGCCATGGCGCCGAGCACGTCGGTGCTGTGCGCGGCCAGGAACGCGGGCCCGGCGTAGGCCAGGGCGGCCGCGCTGATCACCGCGAAGATGGCGACCAGCATCAGCGTGGCCATGACCGCGGCGCGGCCGGGGGTGCGCGCGGAGTCCTTGGTCTCCTCGTTCACGGACAGCGCGCAGTCCCAGCCCCAGTAGATGAACACCGCCAGCAGGAACGAGTTCGACAGGCGGCCGAACGATCCCGTCCACGGGTTCAGCCACCCCGCCGAGGGGCGCGCCGCTCCGGGCAGCGCGTGCCCGGTGCCGGCCTTGACCAGCGCGACGACCGCGAAGACCGCCAGCGCGCCCACCTCGATGACCAGCAGCACCTGCTGCAGCCGGGCCGACACCTCGATGCCGCGGTAGCAGACCCCGGTGAGCAGCGCGATGAACCCGACGCCCGCGACGGTCACCCAGGCCGTGCCGGCCGCACCCGCGCCGACGAGCTCGAGGAAATACCGCCCGGCGATCTGGGCCAGGCTGGCCATCACGATGATGTCGGCCGCGATGATCCCCCAGCCGCCCATCCAGCCGGCCCGCGGCCCGAACGCGCGGGCCGTCCAGGTGAACGTGGTGCCGCAGTCCGGATCGGCCTTGTTCAGCTCGCGGAACGCGTACGCGATGCAGAGCATCGGCAGGAACGACACGATCAGCGTGCCCGGGCTGTGCACGCCGACGACGGCGACGATCAGGCCGAGCGTCGCGGCCATGCTGTAGGCGGGCGCGGTCGAGGAGACCGCGATCACCACGCTGGAGATCAGCCCGAGCGCGCCGGCGCGCAGGCCCTTGTCGCTGCTGGCTTCGGCTGGGGGAGCCGTCCGCTCCGCGATAACGAGAGTGGTCATGGGGGTCACCGCCTTCCGCCCGGCGCCGGATGCCCGGGCTATGGCATACTGTATCTCAATACCATATTGCTGTACAGGTTTTTGATACGAAGATTTTCAGCGCTCCTTTTTAACTGCCGTGCGTCCCCTGGCCCGGCGGCCCGCGCCGCTGCCGCAGGGCCACTGTGCCGCTTGCCCGCGCCGTGGCCCTTGCCGCCGTCCGCCGGCCTCGCTGGTGCCCCGCGCCACGGCGATCACGCCGAGCAGCGCGGCCAGCGGAACGGCCAGGGCGATGAAGTCGGAGGAGGTGAAGTTGCCGAGTGCGTCCAGGGCTCCGGCGAACCCGACGACCAGCACCGCGACCACGACCAGCCCCCACCCGTGCAGGAACAGCCGCAGCGTGAACGGCGGCGTCGGCGGCGTCACCTCGGGCACGGCCGTGATGGCCTTGGTCGCGCGGCGCTCGGTCAGGCCCTCGCGCACCCGGGCGATAAGGGTCAGGTCGCCCGGCTGGTCGGCGATCAGCAGCAGGTCGCCGGGCTGGGCCGGGTCGGGCGCATGCGAGACCGCGCCGCCGCCGACCGCCCACGTCACCACCTGGTGCGGGGCCGACGGCTGCACGCGGTACCTGGCCTGCTCGCCGGCGATCACCTCGTCGGGTCCCTCGATGACCTCCGGCGGCACCGGCTTGGCCGCGCGGCGCGCCCTTCGCCCCGGGCGGCCCCCTCGATCTCGGCGGCGCCGCCTTGGTCCACGTCACGAGCGGCCGTGGCCCCGCTCGTGATCAGGAACTGGCGCCTGGCCAGCTGTTCCGCCAGCCGGATCTGGCGCGCGTTCACGCTCCAGGCCATGGCCACCACGGCGGCGGCCACCCCGGCGGTGCCCAGCGCGAGCCAGGCGGCGACGGCGGGGTGGCTGGCACCTTGGGCTAGGGCAGCGAACATGTCATCTCCCAGCTTGGGGATCTCGGCCATGGCGCTATTAAAACATATGATCGAACGACCTGGGAACCCGTTCGAGTCATTCGAACCCGAGCGAGGGCGGCGCCCCTACCCGCTGTTCTTCGGGCTGATTGAGCTCAGCGCGTCGTCCAGCATCGCCGGGAACGTGTCCGGGTACTTGGCCAGCAGGTAGGTCATGACGGCGAGACGATGTGCTCGTTGATCGCCTTGACCCGGGAGATCCGCAGCTCGGCTTCCGCCTCATGGGTATCAGAATCAGCCATGCCCCTTCGCTACCCTCCGCGACCAGGAAAAACCAAGATCTTCATACCGAACGGCCCGGGTGCCACGCCCTGCTCATGGGGGGCTCAATGGGGGGCTCAGTGCGGGAGCGGCCCCCCGGCCAGCGCGACAAGCAGCCCGGTCGCGGCCGCGGCGAGCAGGGTGAGCACGACCCCGCGGCGCAGCCCGAGCAGCAGTACCGCCGCGCCGGCCAGCACCGCGTACTGCCACGGCTGGCCCACCGGCGGGCGGAGCGCCCCGGCCAGCAGGATCGCCGAGCCGAGGATCGCCCCGATCGCCGCCGGGCCCGCGCCGTCGAGGAACGCCTGCGCGTGCCCGCTGGTGCGCAGGGCGCTGAAGTACCGGGCGCCGCCGAGCACGAACGCGAACGACGGCGAGAACGCGACCAGCGCGGCGAGCAGGCCGCCGCCCAGGCCGGCGGCCGCGTAGCCGACGGCGGAGACGGTCTGCACCACCGGGCCCGGGGTGATCTGGCCGAGTGCCACCGCGTTCAGGAACTGGCCGCTGGTCATCCAGTGCCGCCCCACCGCGTCCGCCCGCATCAGCGGGATGATCACGAATCCGCCGCCGAACGACAGCGCCCCCACCTTGAACGCCACCCAGGCCACCGAGGCCAGCACGCCGCCCCCCGCCACCGCCGCCGCGGCGCGGACCGCCCCCGCCGCGGCAGCGCCGGAAACGCCGCGAGCCCGTGCGCCTTCCCGCTCGCCGTGGCTTCCCCGCCCGCCGCGCCGTCCCGGCCCGCCCCGCTCGCCGCGTCAGCCTGCCGCGCTGTGCCGCCCCGGCCGGCCCGATGGCCAGCTCGGTGAGCCCGCAGCCGAGCAGGACCAGCACCAGCCACGGGCCGATGGTCGCGGCCGCGGCCCCGCCGGCCAGCAGGTACGCCCCCCAGCGGAACCGGCGGGGGGCGCCCGGGCGCGCTTCCAGCTGGGCACGAGCAGGGACCAGCCGGCCTGGACCGCGACCGCGGCGACCGCGGCGCCCGCCCCGGCTCCGGCTCCCTTCACCCACAGCGGCGGCGTGCCCGTCAGGAACAGCGCGGACAGCCCGAGGATGCAGACGAGGCCAGGCACAATGAAGGCCAGCCCGCCGGCCAGCGCGCCCAGCCGGCCGCGGACCCGCCAGGCGCAGAAGATCGCCAGCTCGGTGGAGGCGGGTCCGGGCAGCAGGTTGCAAGTCGCGATCGCGTCCTCGAATTCCTGCGCGTCCAGCCACTGCCTGCGGTCCACGCACAGCTGCCGCAGCAGCGCGATATGCGCCGGCGGCCCGCCGAAGCCGATGCAGCCGATCCGGCCCCACTCCCGCAGCACGCTACCCAGGCGGGCCTGCACCGGCTTACTCCTGGCCGATGCGGGCGAGCAGGAAGCCGATCCTGGTCCGCAGCTCGGCCGCCACCCGGCGGAACGCCGGATAGCCCTCGCCGGACGGGTCGGCGATGCTCCAGTGGATCAGCTGCGGGTGGCCGGGGAACTCCGGGCAGACCTCGCGGACCCGGTCGCACAGGCTTATCACGAAGCCGAACCGCTGCCCGGCGAACGTGTCCAGGTGCTTGGATTGGCGCCCGCTGATGTCGATGCCGTATTCGCGCATGACCCGCACCGCGTCCGGGTGCAGCGGCTTGGGCTGGCTGCCCGCACTGCCCGCCTCGACCGCGTCTCCGGCCAGCTGCCCGAGCAGCGCCTCGGCCATCTGCGAGCGGGCGCTGTTCCCGGTGCACAGGAACAGCACCCGGATGGGAGCCCGGATCAGCGCGGCGGGTGCCGGGACCAGCCCCGGGTGCAGGGCCCGCCCGGTATCGGCCAGCAGCTCGCCGCAGCGGGTCAGGTCGATGCGGTAGTAGGCGTCCCGGCCGTCGGCCGAGCTGCGCCGTGCGGACACCAGCCCGCCTGCCCGGAGCTGGCCCAGGTGATAGGAGACCAGGCTCTGCGGCTGGCCGAGCAGACCGGTGAGCTCGCGGACCTGCCGGTCGCTGCGGGCCAGCTCGGTCAGCAGCCGCCAGCGCAGCGGATGGCCGGCCAGCCGCAGGAACCCCGGCGGAGCGCTCTGCACCCGGAACATAATACATCAACTCAGATTGATTAATTAATCTGAGTTGATCGTCCTGCCTGACTCGCGGTCAGCCAGTGTTTCCAGCCGGGCGGTGACCCGGATCCCGGCTGGCGTATCAGGAGCGGCGCCAGGTGCCTCTATCAAGGCAGAAACCAACGAGCTGCCCATCGCGGGCTCAGGCAGCTGATTTCCATGGCCCTTATCACCACCGCGACGGCTCAGGCCCCGCACCCGAGGCCGGTCCCGACCCCCGCCCTCAGCGCCGACCTGGCCAGGATCAGGTACGGAGTCTGGCTGATCGGGGCGGCGTTCCTCCTGCTGGGGTGGTGTTCGGCATCGGCGTCTCCAAAATCACCGTCGGTGCCGACATGGACGCGGCGCTCGGCTCGGTGACCACCGTCGTCGGGACGATCATCGGCACGTTCTTCGGTCTGCAGATCGGGTCGCACGGCAAGGAAGCGGCGGAGGCCGGACGCACTCAGGCCGAGAAAGCCGCCCGCACGGCGCTGAGCAAGCTGGACCCGAACTCTGCCGACGACGTCATGCGGACGCTCTGAGTAGCTCGAGCAGGATCGCCCGGTCAGCCGGGACGCCGCTGACGTACAGCGGCGGCGCTAGCGTGGGCGAGTCGGCCGCGACGACCTTGACGTCGGCCAGCCCGATGGCCAGGTCCGCCGGGTCGGCGGCGAGCTTGTCCCGGACGGCGGCGGTGGCCCGGGCGAGCGCGTCGGCAGGGGCGCCGGCGTGGTGGCCCACCACCAGGTGCAGGTCGTTGTCCACACCCCCGGCCCGGACGTGATATCGGTGCAGCACTCCCGCCACGCCCATCTCCCGCCGTAGCTCCTCGAGCGGCTGCCCGCCCCCGGCGAGCGACTCGGCCGGCCATCCCACCAGCACGAACGCCCGGTCCTGCACCGAGAAGGACCGTTCGGCCAGATGCTGGCCCCGGCTAGTGAAGGGGACCGCCTGGTCCGGCCGGAACCCGCCGATCCGGACCGGCAGCGGGGCGGCGAACCGGCGGGCCAGGATGTCCATCACCCGCGGCAGGTCCATCTCCCGCGCCACGCCCGCGTGCTCGAGCAGATACTCGTTGACGACCGTGCCGGTCCGCGGGTCGCGCACGCCGTTGAGCGCGATCAGCGTGGCGTGCACCTGTTCGGGCGAATAGGGCCGGAAATCGTCGCCGACGTACCCGGCGATCAGGGCCTGCACGTCGGCCAGGAGTTCGCGCAGCCGGCCCGTTTCGGCCCGTAGCAGGCCACGGCCGAGATGAAACGGCTTCCCACCGGCACCACCTCACCGCTTTCATCCTGCCATCCATCGCCGCGATAGTTTGGGGTATGAAGTTCGGGCTCATGGACAACACCGGTTACCACGGCACCGACCCGGACATGACCGCCGACGACGTGGCCTCCGCGGTTAGGCCTCTGCTGGCCGGGCCGTAGCCGCCCGGGCCAGCCGCCGCAGCTGGCTGAGGGTGTCACCGGGCCGCCCGGCCAGCACGTTCAGCCCGGCCTCGGTGAGCTCGTCCGCCGCGGCGCGGCCCCGTTCCGCTCCTGCGGTGGTAACCGAAGACAGCACCACCAGGTTCGCGCCGGCCTGCTTGGCCAGCCCGGTCACCTCGGCGACCGGCAGGTCGGCCGCCAGGTGATGCACCAGCCAGCGGTCCTCGCGCAGGCACGCGGTGGCCATCAGGGCCGGCAGGCCGTGGCGTTCCCCGGGCGGCGTGGTCACCACCGCGACCCCGCGCGGGCGGCCCTGCGGCTGCTGCGCGCGGGCGGCGATGAGCCGCTCGCAGATGGCGCTGGCCCGGTGCTCGGCCGCGATCGTGACCTCGCCCGCGGCCCACTGCTCGCCGATCCGGTACATCGGGGGCGTGATGACCCGCTCGCACAGTTCGGTCAGCGGCACGCCGCGCGCGAGCCGGGCGAACATGTGCCGCGCCAGCGTCTCGTCCCCGGACATGACGGCCGCGTGCAGCCGGTCGGCCTGGGCCACCCAGTCGCGCACCCGGATATTCGGCCGCGGCGCGGTGCCCGAGGCGCGGCGCGCTGCCAGCGCGCTGACGTCGCTCTCGCTGACGTCGTAGCCGCGGCCGGTCTTCCTGGCTGGCAGAACGCCCTGGCGCACCCACGCGTAAGCGGTCTGGTAGTGCACCCCGAGGATCTCGGCGGCGTCGCGTAGCTGCATGGATGACTTCCCGGTCTCAGGCACTCGGAGGTTCGGGCACTCGGGTGTTTAGTGTAATTTAGCATTTATTAGTACGCGGGCGGGCCCTTACGAGCGCCGCCGACACGTGAGGGGCTGAAAACACGATGGGACTGACGTACTCCACTGTGGTGGACGCAGGCCTGGACGAGGTGTTCTCCTGGCATACCAGGCCGGGCGCGGTCACGAGGCTGACTCCGCCATGGCAGCCGGTCCGGGTGCTGAGCGAGGCCGAGTCGCTCCGGGACGGCCGGGCGGTGCTCGGCCTGCCCGGCGGGCTGCGCTGGGTCGCCGCGCACCAGCCGGACGGCTATGACCCGCCGCACGCGTTCGCCGACTCGCTGACATCCCCCCTGCTGTCGTGGCGGCACACCCACCAGTTCAGCCCGGTGGGGGAGGGGGCCACGCTGGTGACCGACGTGGTCGACACCCCGCTGCCCGCCCGGGCGCTGCGGTCCATGTTCGTCTACCGGCACCGGCAGCTCGCCGCTGACCTGGCCGCGCTGGCCCGCTCGCGCGCGATCTGCCCCGACCCGCTGACGGTGGCGGTCACCGGCTCCGGCGGCCTGATCGGCACCGCGCTGACCGCGCTGCTGACCACCAGCGGGCACCGGGTCATCCGGCTGGTGCGCCGGCCCTCCCGGCACGCGGGGGAGCGTTACTGGCGGCCGGAAGACCCGGGCCCGGAGTTGCTGGACGGGGTCGACGCGGTGATCCACCTGGCCGGGGCCTCGATCGGCGCCCGGTTCACCCCGCGGCGCAAGGCCGAGATCCGCGACAGCCGGATCCTGCCCACCCGCCGCCTAGCCGAGCTGGCCGCCGCCCGCACCGCCACCGGGCCGGGCCTGCGGGCGTTCGTCACGGCGTCGGCCATCGGCATCTACGGCCCGGATCGCGGCGAGGAGATCCTGACCGAGAGCAGCACCCGGGGCGAGGGGTTCCTGGCCGACGTGGTCGCCGACTGGGAGGACGCCACCGTTCCGGCCGCCGCGGCGGGCATCCGCACGGTCCGGGTTCGCACCGGCATCGTGCAGACGCCGCGCGGCGGCATGCTGCGCCTGCTCAGCCCGCTGTTCGAGGCCGGCCTCGGCGGCCGGCTCGGCACCGGCAAGCAGTGGCTGGCCTGGATCGCCCTGGACGACCTGCTCGACATCTACCTGCGGGCGGTGCTCGATCCCGGCGTGTCCGGGCCGGTCAACGCGGTCGCCCCGGAGCCGGTACGGAACATCGACTACACCCGGACGCTGGCCTCCGTGCTGCGCCGGCCCGCGCTGCTGCCCGTCCCCGGGCTGGGACCCCGGCTGCTCCTCGGCGACGAGGGAGCCAGGGAGATCGCCCGGGCCAGCCAGTACGTCCAGCCGGAGCGGCTGATCCAGGCGGGGCACCGGTTCCGCCAGCCGGAGCTCGAAGGGGCGCTGCGGCACCTGTTCGGCCGGGAGTAGCCGGGAGTAGCCGGGAGTAAACCGCCCGGCGGCCAATCCGGACCGCCAGGAGCCACGAATAAGGAGCCGTAGGCCCTAAAAGGGAGAAGCCGCAGGCCTGAAGGGAGGCACGTGACCGGGCGAAGAATCGCCGTCATCGGCGGCGGCGTCAGCGGGATCACCGCAGGATACATTTTGTCACATACCGACTACGTGACGCTGTTTGAAGCGGACAGCCGGCTCGGCGGCCACGCCGATACTCACATGGTCGTGCCGCCCGCCGGGCCGCCGATCGGCGTCGACACCGGCTTCATCGTCTACAACGAGCGCAGCTACCCGCTGCTGACCAGGATGTTCGCCGAGCTGGAGGTGGCCACCCAGGCCTCCGAGATGAGCATGTCGGTCCGCTGCGCCGGCTGCGGCCTGCAGTACGCGGGCCAGCGTGGCCTGGGCGGCCTGACCGCCGGGCTGGGCCGTGGGCGCGGGCGCTACCTGCGGATGCTCGCCGAGGTACCGCGGTTCCACCGCGCCGCGCGCCGCCTGCTGGCCGACGGCACGCCGCTGGCGGACGGCACGCCGCCGGCCGACGGCAGGGGCACGGACCTGACCCTCGGCCAGTTCCTCCAGGACGGCCGCTTCTCCGGCTACTTCACGGCGCACTTCGCCCTCCCGCTGGTGGCCGCCGTGTGGTCGTGCCCGACCGGCAGCGCGCTCCGCTACCCGGCGCGGTACCTGTTCGCGTTCCTGGCCAACCACGGGATGCTGGCGGTGTCCGGGTCGCCGCGGTGGCGGACCGTGACCGGCGGGTCCCACCGCTACGTCGAGCGGGCCGCCAAGCGGCTGCACGACATCCGGCTGTCCACGCCGGTCCGCGCGGTGCGTCGTCACCCGGATCGAAGGGGCGGCGCCGAGGTGCGCGACGCCGCCGGCCAGGCGCACCAGTTCGACGCCGTGATCATCGCCACCCATCCGGACCAGGCGCTGGCCCTGCTCGACCCGCCCACCCAGGCCGAACGGGATGTGCTCGGCGCGTTCGCCTACACCCGGAATCCGGCCATGCTTCACACCGACGTCACGCTTCTGCCCGGCCGCCCGGGTATCCGGGCCTCGTGGAACTACGAGCTCAGCCACTGCCGCCCTGACGGCGCGGCACCCCGGATCAGCTATCACATGAACCGGCTGCAGAACCTGCCCGCGGCCGAGGACTACATCGTCACGCTGGGCGGCCCGGGCGTGGTCGACCCGCGCCGGGTCATCGACCGGATGGACTACGCGCATCCCGCCTACACGCCGGCCTCGGTCGCCGCTCAGCGCCGCCTGCCCGGGCTGAACACGAACGTCACCGCGTTCGCCGGCGCCTACCACGGCTGGGGCTTCCACGAGGACGGCTGCCGGTCCGGCGCCGAAGCCGCCCGGGCGCTCGGAGGCACCTGGTGAGCCCCGCCCCGCGTCCGCTCGCCGCCGGGGCCGCGCTGTACGAGTGCACGATCACCCACGCGCGCACGGTCCCGCTGCGCAACGTGTTCCGCTACCGCGGCTACCTGTGGCTGGTCGACCTGGATCACCTGCCCCGCCCCAGGTTGCTGGCCCGCTTCAGCGCCCGTGACCACCTCGGCGACCCGCGCCGCGCCATCCGGGAAAACCTGGACGGTTTCCTGGCCACCCGAGGCATCGACCTCGGCGGCGGCCGGGTGACGATGCTGGCGAACGCGCGCGTGTTCGGGTACGTGTTCAACCCGCTGACCGTCTACTGGTGCCACCGGGCCGACGGCACGCTCGCCTGCGTGGTGGCCGAGGTGCACAACACCTACGGCCAGCGGCACGCCTACCTGCTGCACACCGACGATCGCGGCCGGGCCCAGGTGCCGAAGGAGTTCTACGTCTCGCCCTTCTACCCGGTCGACGGCCGCTACCGGATGAGCCTGCCCGAGCCGGACGGCCGCCTCGCGCTGAGCGTGGTGCTCGGCCGCCCCGGCGGGCATTCGTTCGCTGCCGGCGTGCGCGGCCGGGCCGTCCCGGCCACCGCGCGGGCGCTGATCGGCGCCGCCGCCCGGCACCCCTGGTCCACGGCGGCCGTCAGCGCCCGGATCCGCTGGCAGGGCGTGCAGCTGTACCTGCGCGGGCTGCGGGTAGTACCGCGGCCTGCACATCTACCCCAGGAGGGGGTTCAGTGACCACCATCAGCACGCAGCCAGCCGCGCCCTGGACCATCGACGCGGACCGGTGGCCCGATGTCGCCGTGGCGCCGGGCTCGCCCCTGCGCACGGCCGTGGCCCGCGCCCTGTTCACCGGCGCGGTGGCCCGGCTGCCGCTGCGGGTCAAGCTGCCGGACGGCCGGCTCCTCGGCGCGGGCGGCCCGGCCGCCCCGGTCATGGTGCTGCACCGCCCCCAGGACTTCTTGCGCCGCTTCGGCGCCTCCGGCCTGATCGGGTTCGGTGAGTCCTACCTGGCCGGTGACTGGGACAGCGCCGACCTGACCGGGCTGCTGACCGTCCTCGCCGCGCAGGCCGGCGAACTCGTGCCGCGCTGGCTGCAGCGGCTGCGCAAGCTGGCCGTCCGCCGCCAGCCGCCGGAGGACCTGCAGACCGCCCAGGGCGCGCGGCGCAACATCGGCCGCCACTACGACCTGTCCAACGACCTGTTCGCGCTGTTCCTCGACGAGACCATGACCTACTCCTCGGCCCTGTTCACCGAGGCCGGCGGCGCTCCCGTCGCTGCCCCGTCGCTGCTCGCCGAGGCGCAGCACCGCAAGATCGACCGGCTGCTCGACCGGGCCGGGGTGGGACCCGGCTGCCGGGTGCTCGAGGTCGGCACCGGCTGGGGCGAGCTGGCCATTCAGGCCGCACGTCGCGGTGCGACGGTGCGCACCGTCACCCTTTCCCGGGAGCAGCAGGCCCTCGCCGCCCGCCGGGTCGCCGAGGCCGGGCTGGCCGACCAGGTCAGCGTGGAACTGCGCGACTACCGCGACGTCGACGGCGAATTCGACGCGATCTGCTCGGTGGAGATGCTCGAAGCGGTCGGCGAGCGCTACTGGGACGCCTACTTCGCGACCCTCGACCAGCACCTGGCCCCGGGCGGGCGGATCGGGCTGCAGACCATCACCATGCCGCACGACCGGATGCTGGCCACCCGGCACACCTACACCTGGATCCAGAAGTACATCTTCCCCGGCGGCCAGCTCCCCTCCATCACCGCGATCGAGAACAGCCTGGCCGCCGCCACCCGGCTGCGGATCACGGAGCGCCAGGACTTCGGCGCCCACTACGCGCAGACGCTGAAGATCTGGCGGGAGCAGTTCGGCGCGCACGCCGCCGAGGTCGCCGGCCTCGGCTTCGACGAGGTTTTCAACCGGATGTGGACGTTCTACCTGTGCTACTCAGAAGCCGGCTTCCGGGCCGGGTACATCGGCGTCAGCCAGTTCACCCTGGCGCGCATATGACCAGCGCCAAGCCGGCCACCTCGCCCGCCGAGGTCATCGCGGCGCTGCTCAACGACCACGTCGGCGTCGACCTGCGGCTGCGCGCCTGGGACGGCAGCGAAGCAGGCCCGCCTGGAGCCCCGGTGGTGGTCCTGCGGTCCCCGCGCGCGCTGCAGCGGATCGGCTGGCGGCCGGGCGAGCTCGGACTGGCCCGCGCCTACATCAGCGGCGACCTCGACATCGAGGGCGACCTCACCGACGGCCTGCGCCGCGTCTGGGGTGCCCTGCGCGACGCGCCGGCCCGCGGCATCCCGCAGCTGGCCCCGGCCGCGTGGGCCGCGGCTAAGGCGGCGGCCCAGCTGAAGGTTCTCGGCCCGCCCCCGGTCCGGCCGGCCTGCGAGCTCCGGGTCCGCGGCCGCCGGCACAGCCGGGCCCGCGACCAGGCGGTGATCGCCGGCCATTACGACCTGACCGCCGCGTTCTACCAGCTCATCCTGGACCCGAGCATGGCCTACTCGTGCGCGTACTGGGAAACAGCGCGGCAGACCCTGCACGACGCGCAGCGCGCCAAGCTCGAGCTGATCTGCCGCAAGCTCGGCCTCGAGCCCGGCCAGACGCTGCTTGACATGGGCTGCGGCTGGGGTTCGCTGACCATCCACGCGGCGTGCGCCCGGATCCAGGTGACCGGTGTCACCCTGTCCCGCGAGCAGGGCGGCTACGCCCGGCAGCGGGCCCGCGGCCTGGGCCTCGGGGACCGGGCCGACATCCGGATCCAGGACTACCGGGACCCGCTGGACGAGCGCTACGACGCGATCGCGTCGGTGGAGATGGGCGAACACGTCGGCCGGGCGCAGTACCCGCAGTTCTGCGCCGCGCTGCACGCCAGGCTCCGGCCCGGCGGACGGCTGCTGATCCAGCAGATGTCCCGCCCCCGGGCGCCGGGCGGCGGCCCGTTCATCGAGTCCTACATCGCCCCCGACATGGACATGCGGCCGGTGGGGGACACCATCCGGCTGATCGAGAACGCCGGGTTCGAGGTCATCGGGGTCGAGGCGATGCGGGAGCACTACGTGCGCACCATCCGGGCCTGGCTCGGTAACTTCGAGCGGAACCTGGCCGTGATCCGGGCCCTGCTGTCCGCCGAACAGGTCCGGGTCTGGCGTCTTTACCTGGCCGGCGGCGCGCTGGCTTTCGCCGACGGCCGGATGGGCGTCGACCAGATCCTCGCGGTCAGGCCCGGACGGTGAGCGGCCTGCCCGCCGGCCCGTTCGTGGTCACGCTGGCCTGCACGGCGGCCGCGCTGCTGGTCATGATGGCCGTCACGTTCGCGGTCGCGCTGAAGGCCGGCCGGCACAGCGTGGTCGACACCGCGTGGGGCATCGGCATCGCCCTGGTCGCGCTGGTCGCCCTGGTCAGCTCGATCGGGTACGGCCAGCCCGCGCGCCGCGCGACGCTCGCGGCCGCCGCGGTCATCTGGGGCCTGCGGCTGGCCGTCCACATCGGCGTGCGGAACCGGGGCCAGCCCGAGGACCCGCGCTACCGCGACCTGCTGAGCCGCGCGAAGGGGGACAGATGCGTCTACGCGCTGCGGACCGTCTACCTGCTGCAGGCCCTGATCTTGTGGGCGGCCTGCCTCCCGATCCAGGCCGGCATGCTCGAGCGGGCCCCGGCCGGCCCGCTGGTCATCATCGGCGCCGTCCTCTGGCTCGGCGGCTTCGTCTTCGAGTCGGTCGGCGACTGGCAGCTGGCCCGGTTCAAGGCCGACCCGGCTCACCAGGGCCAGATCATGGACCGCGGCCTGTGGCGCTACACCAGGCACCCGAACTACTTCGGCGACTTCTGCATGTGGTGGGGCCTGTTCCTGATCAGCCTGGGCTCCTGGGTGGAGCTGCTGACCATCGTCGGACCGCTGCTGATGACGTTCCTGCTGACCCGCGGGTCGGGCCAGCGGCTCACCGAACGGCGGATGGCCGGCCGGCCGCAGTACGCCGACTACATCGCCCGGACCAGTGGCTTCATCCCGTGGCCGCCGAAACGGAATGCCGCAGGCGCAGGTCCGGGGGGAACGGCTTGAGGTACGTCTGCTCGGCCAGCCAGGGCAGGCCCAGCGCGTAGTGGGCGAGCAGCGCGATCGGCACGCTGAGCGGCTCCTCACCGCGCCGGTAGGCCTCGATCCTGGCCACCAGGTCGGCGCGCCGCGGCCGGTCCAGTTCCCGGCCGATCCGGCTGTACGCGTGCTGCAGCGCGTTGGCGTTGCGGCCGTGGCTGGCCCTGCTGGCCATCGCGGCCAGGAACAGGTCCCGGTACGCCACCGCGGTCGCCTCGCGCCGCGCCCCGCCAGTCGCGGGCCCGGCCGCGGCCACCACCCGGCCCGCCGACCGGTAGCGCGCCGGGTCGTGCGCCAGCATCTGCAGCTTGTGCCGGGCGTGGAAGGCGACCAGGTCCCCGGCCGACCACGGCCCGCCCAGCAGGGAACGCAGCCGGGCCGCCGCGAAGATCCGCTCGGTGAACGCCTCCCGCAGACCCGGGTCGTTCAGCCGGCCCTCGTCCTCGACCGCCAGCAGCGGGAAGGCGCTCAGCACCCGCGATGCGTACAGGCCGCGGCCGGCGTGGTCAGCCGGGTGTCCGTCGTCGGCGTACCGCGGGATGGCGCGGATGCCGCAGCTGGGCGACTTGGCCTTGAACACGTAGCCGTCCAGCTCCGCGGGCAGCGGCAGGACCGTCATGGCCGCGGTGTGGTCGGCGGTGCCGCCCCGGTTGACCAGCCGCCCGGCGGCGGTCAGCCGGATCGCCTCGCGCGGGGTGCCGAGCCCGATCTCCACCTCCGGGCAGTACGGAACCCAGTCGACGTACCGGCCGAGCTCATCGGTGAGGAACCGGTACCGCTTGTGCCCGCCGTTGAACCGGACTTCCTCGCCGAGCAAGCAGCTCGACACCCCTACCCGGGGCCGGTCCGTCATGTCCCCACCTTAAGCTCCGAGCGGAGCGTGACCAGAAGGAGGCAGATGGACACCGCGATCGTGGTCTTCACCCGTGATCTCCGGCTGCACGACAACCCGGCGCTGCACCAGGCGTGCGCCCGGGCCCGGCAGGTAGTGCCGCTGTTCGTGGCCGACCCGGCCATCGCGGCGCCGCCGAACCGCGCCCGCTTCCTGGCCGAATCCCTGGCCGAGCTGCGCGAGGCCCTGCGCGTGCGCGGCGGCGACCTGGTCATCAGGCAGGGTGATCCGGCCGCCGAGGTGATCAGGCTGGCCACCGACGTGAACGCCAACGCGGTCTACATCGCCGACGACGTGTCGCACTACGCCACGGCGCGCCGCCACACGCTCGAACGCGAATGCGCCCGGCACCGGATCGACCTGACCCTGACCCCCGGCCTGACCGTCGTGCCGCCGGCCGACCTCAAGCCGGCCGGCGGCGGGCCCTACCGGGTCTTCACCCCGTACTGGCGCGCCTGGCGCGCGGCCACCTGGCGCAAGCACTACCCGGTGCCGCAGGCCGTACGGATGCCGGCTATGCCGGCGACCGGGCACATCCCGGCCGCGGGCGACGGCGCCTCCCCGGGCCTGGCCCAGGGCGGCGAGAAGGCCGGCCGCCAGCGCTTCGTCAGCTGGCGGCGGGGCCAGCTGGCCGGCTACGGCGAGAACCACGACGACATGGCCGGCGACGCCACCTCCCGGCTCAGCGCCTACCTGCGGTTCGGCTGCCTGTCGCCGCTCGAGGTGGCCATCGGCGCGCTGGACCGCCCGGCCGGAGATGAGCAGGGCGAGGAGTTCTGCCGGCAGCTCGCCTGGCGTGACTTCTTCTACCAGGTGACCGCCGCGTTCCCGGACATCGCCAGGAAGAACTACCGGCCCGGGGCGGCCTGGCACACCGACGATCGCGCCCTGGACGCCTGGCGCGCGGGCCAGACCGGGATCCCGATCGTGGACGCAGGCCTGCGCCAGCTGGCCGCCGAGGGCTTCATGCACAACCGGGCCCGGATGGTCACCGCCTCGTTCCTGACCCGCAACCTCGGGATCGACTGGCGGCACGGCTACCAGCACTTCGGCTCCCTGCTCGCGGACGGCGACGTGGCCTGCAACGCGGGCAACTGGCAGTGGGTGGCCGGGACCGGCAACAACTCCAGGCCCAACCGGGTGATGAACCCGCTGCGCCAGGCCCAGCGGTTCGACCAGTCCGGCCAGTACGTCCGCCGCTACGTCCCGGAGCTGGCCGGGCTCGATCCGGCCTGGATCCAGACCCCGTGGCAGCTGCCCGCCGCCCAGCGTGAGCGCCTTGGCTATCCAGGCCCGATCGTGGAGCTGCCCTGCCCGTCGCGGTCGTGCCCGCCTAGCCCTGCCCTGGGCCGGTGAGCGAGCCCATCCCGGTCGTGATCAGTACACATGCCGACCATGCCCCCTATCATGTCTCACGCTATATCGGCTTGCGGTATAGCGGGCGACGCTATAAAGTGAGGCGGTATAAATAAGGCACGCGCGGGCCGGGGAGAGCAACGTGACAGACAGGCTGGACCGATGGGCTGATCCGCCACTGCTGGTGCTGGCCAGCCTGGCCGACGAGCCGAAGCACGGCTACGCCATCACCCAGGACGTGGCGGAGACCATGGGCGTTCGGCTCAGCGCGGGGACCCTCTACGCGGTGATCGCCCGGCTGGAGGCGCGCGGCCTGATCGAGCCGCTCGAGTCGGAGGACCGGCGCCGGCCGTACCGCATCACGATGGCGGGCGCCGAGGCGCTGGCCCAGCAGTCCGAGCGGATGAGCAAGGTCGCCTCGGTGGCCAGGGAGCGGCTGAGCACCAGTCTCGGCTGGGCCGGGGCATGAGGCCGCCGGCCAGGTCCCCGCGGACCGCGCCGTACCGGACGTCACTGGCCCGGGCCGCGCTCGCGCTCTACCCGCCCTCCTGGCGGGCCCGATACGGGGACGAGGTCCGCGCGCTCCTCGACGACTCCGGCGGCGGCCTGGCCGCCGTGGCCAGCGTCGCCTGGCGCGCGCTGCCCGCCTGGTGCTCCCCGCCCCGGCACCTGCACGACCGGCTGGGCCGGATGCGGGCCAGCCTGGCCACGGCGCTCCTGTCCTGGTCCATGCTCACCGGCCTGGGCCTGGTCTTCGCCCAGCTCACCCAGTCCCAGGGCTTTACCGCGCCGGGTCACCCGGAGATCCGCTGGGCTTACGTGGTCTTCGACGTCGCGCTGGCCACCTCGGCGCTGATCGCCGGCGTCGGCGGGCTGCCGTTGTGGCTGCTGATGCTGCGCCGGGCCCGGCGCGAACATCGGACGCGCGACACGGTGTACCTGCTGCTGCCGGTCATCGCCCCCGTCGCGTACCTGGTCACCCTGGTCGCCACGATCAAGCTGGTCGGCAGCGCGAACGGGATCGGCCCGTGGGGGTTCGGAGCGGTCACGCTCACCGGGTTCACCGCGGCCGCCGCCGCGGCGGCCGGGCCGGGCCTGGCCCTGCGCAGGCTGCAGCCACGGGGGCCAGCCCTGCGCCTGGCCGCGGCGGCGGCCGGCGTGTCGGCCGCGGTCATGGCGGTGGCCGCCGCCGCCATCGTGGTCGCGGTCACCGGCCTGTGCCTCTGGGCCCATCAGTTCGCCGGCTACCACCACGGCACCGTTCCCGGCATCTACCTGGCCCTGGTCGTCGCTGCCGCGACCGTCACCACGGTGAGCGCCGCGCGCGGCACCCGCGCCGCGCTGCCGGAGCCATCACCGTGACCTGTGACTTATACCGGCGCGCCGGACGGGCGGATGCCCCGGACAATGCCGGCCTCGGCCACGACCGGCCGAAAGGTCACCTCGGTGAATCCCGCGTCCCGCAGTGCTTCCTGCCAGAACTCCGGGGTGGCCGGGTGCTCCTGCCCGACGCCGAGGCCGTAACGAGCCAGGTTCTTCACGATCCGCCACCAGCCGCCGGGTCCCTTGGCGGCCAGCGCGGTCACCTTCTGGCGCAGGATGTCACGGTCCCGCGCGCTCGTGCCGCGGCCGAACATCATGTCGCCGATGACCAGGCGGCCGCCGGGGCGCAGCCACTGCGCGGCCCGGGCGACTAGCGCCCGCTTGTCGGCATCGACCAGGTGATGCAGCGCGTAGCTGGACACCACCAGGTCGGCGCTGGCCGGCCCGAGCTGGAAATCCTTGAGGTCAGCAACCTGCGTGGCCACGTTGCCCAGGCCTTCGGTGGCGGCCCGTTCGGCCAGGGCCGTCGCCATCGCGCCGGAGATGTCGACCGCCAGCACCGAGGACGTCAACGGGGCTAGGGCCATCGTCACGAAACCGGTTCCTGCGCCCAGGTCTACGCAGGAGTCTGTCGGCCGCGGTGCTGCGATCTGGACCAGGTCGCGGAGCAGCTGCTCGAACGCGGCCGCTGATGTGACATGACTATGCCATTGTTCGACACGCTTGTCCCACTTCCGTTCCAGTGTCAATATTATTCCTCCGCCTTAATCAAACCTGGCAAGTGTTCATTCCTCCAGACAGTACGTCCCGGTTATGACGACAACATGAAGCGATTCCCTGATGAAGGAAACGTGAAGAATTTCGCCTGGCTGCAGGGGTGAGCCAGCATAATGACGCTAAACTCCGGTGTCTCGTACCTGGACATTTACCGGCGTCATCTGTGCAGCTTGTCGAGGGCCGCCTGCAGCGACTGGATGTAAGCCTCGCTGGTATAGGTGGCGCCGGAGATGGCGTCGATGCGGCCGCTCTGGGCGGACAGCGCCTCGGCGCGCAGCATGGCGGCGGCCTCGGTGCTGATCTGCTGGGAGGTCGGTTCGGCGGTCTGCAGGAGGGGAACCGAGACATCGGTGATGCGGCTCCCGCTCAGTGTGACCTTGACGTCGAGCACGCCGTAGCCAAACTGCACGCTCGGACCCACGGCGCTGTGACCCGCAACCGGACCGGCCGGCGTCGGGCTGCCCGTCGGCGCGCCACTCGACGGGCCGCTGGCCTCCCGCGGGCTCGCCGCAGGGGGCGAGGTCGGCGGGGTCTGGCGGCTATGAAAGCCGAGCACGCCGGCGAACCCGGCGACGGCTCCGGCGAAGACCAGCAGCGGCGCCCGCTTCATGGCCGTATTCTCCTCACGCCCGTAACAGGGCGAATGCCTCGTGGTGGATGGCTTCGTCGGGGATGCCGAGCGACCGCGCGATCTCGACCACGCTGGTCACGAAGGCTTCCGGCCCGCATACGTACAGGTCGCGTTCCTTGTAGTCCGGGACCGTGTGGCGCAGTGAGTACTGGTCGACCGATGCGCTCATCCGGCTGCCGGTCAGCTCGTGCAGCTGGCCGCCGCGGCGCTTGACCAGGTTGGCGATTTCCGGTCCGAGGACCAGGTCCTCATGCCGCGCGGCCCGCAGCAGGACCACCGGCCGCGCGCTGCGCGGCAGGTCTTCCAGCAGCGCCCGGATCGCGGTCACGCCGATCCCGGCGGCGACCAGCAGCACCCGCGGCCGTCGCTGGAAGTGCCCGGTGAAGACCCCGTAAGGTCCCTCGATCGCGACCCGGGTACCCGGCTGCAGCCGGGCCAGCGCGGCGGAGTGGTCGCCGACGCCCTTGACGGTCAGCCGGATGAACGGCGGCTGCGGCAGCGCGGACAGCGAATAGGGGTGCGCCTGCCACCACATGCCCGGCGTCAGGAAGCGCCAGAAGAAGAACTGCCCGCCGGACACCGCGAGCCGGTCGAGGTGCTGGCCCTGGCAGATCACCGACACTACCCCCGGCCCCTCGGGCCGCACCTCGGCGACCCTCAGGCGGTACCGGAAGCTGCGGAGCACCGGCAGGCCCACCCGGTAGGCCAGCACCACCCCGGCCGTCGCCGCCCACGCCACGGACCAGACCAGCTGGGTGAGCGGGTGCCCGACGAAGGACGGGCCGAGCACGATGACGTGCGCGAAGGAGAGCGCCAGCGCCAGGTACATGCTCAGGTGAACGGCCCACCAGACCTCCCGCCGCACCCGCTGCCTGATGGCCCGGATCGAGATCACCCCGGCCACGCACATCAGGCCCAGCCCGATGGTGGCGATGAGGACATCCGGATAGGAGAACAGCAGCGCGTTCACCTCGCGCCAGGGGCCGGCCTGGGCGGCCTGCGCGTACCCGGCGGTGAGCAGCACCGCGTGCGCGACGAGCAGGCTGATCGGCCAGGGCGCGAGCCGCCGGTGCCAGCGCAGCAGGCCGTCTTGCCCGAGGACATGCTCGATGAACGGGATGCGGCTCACCAGCAGCACCATCAGCAAGGCCAGGTAGGTCCCGACCATGCCGGTGAGGTTGCCGGCGAAGGTGGCAAGGCCGCCGGCGGCGGTCAGCTGGGCGACCGTCGCCGCCGTGATGGTCAGCGCGGTGGTCGCCCCCAGCCCGACGCCGGCCACGACCAGGGCGGCCCCGGCCAGGGCCGGGCGCGGCGCCGGGGAGCGGCGGGCAGGCGGCCGCTTCGGGGCCCGGGCAGCGGGACGGGACGGTTTGGCGGTACTGGTCGCCCAGGTGTTCACACATCAAGAATGCGGTTCAACAGTGACAACATCATGAAGCCTGACGCCGCTCACGGCCGGGGCCCGGCAGGAACGGGGAGCACGGCGGCAGTGCCCGTGGCGCTGCACCATCCGCCGGCGTCCAGGTTGGCGCTGCAGGTGATCTCCAGGTCCTCGACCTGGCCCCGACGCGCCGGGGCCGATCATCCCGGACCGCTCCCGCGCTGCACGTGGGAGCGCGGCGCTATGTGATCCGGGTCAGCGCCGCGGCCGCCAGCGCAGCGACGGATCCCCAAAGACGGTCGCCGCGACCCAGCCGATCGTCACGTACGGGTCGAGGATGGCCGTGACCACGTGCAGGCCGAGCAGCGCCACCGCAAACCGCGCCGAGGCCGACCGGGATCCAGCCTGCGAGGACCGGCATCAGGAATCACCTTGTTCCCGCTCCCGTCCGGTGCTGAGTTCCTGCTCCCGTCCGGTGCTGATCACGCCCGGGACGCTGGTGCCGGTTCCGCATGAGCGGACGACGGTCTGCTTGGTGACGCCGGAACCAGCCGAGGTGGCCACCGGGACCGAGACACACGGCTGGCGCGGGCCCGCCACCGGGCTCGGCTGGCTGGCGGCCCCGGCCGCCACTGCGGCTGCCGGGTTCCCCGGCGCGCTGGCCCGGGCGAAGTACCCGGCCGTCAGGGCGGTCGCCGCGATCAGCGCGGCGGCGGTCCCGTTCGACCAGCGGCGTACTCGCCGGAGCCGCGGGCCCGGCTCGTCGTGGCATCACCCGGGCCGGAATGCCGGTCCGCTCCTGGCCGTCTCCGGGGATCCTGGGGGATCCTGCGGTTGCTGATCCATCCGATTGCTCCTTCCCGGCGTCTCCAGGGTGCGTCCCCGCAGGTGAAGCGTTCGTGAGAGAACCATGTGAGACCCTCACA
>CAWDBS010000020.1:0-19580 GCA_963800415.1 uncultured Actinomycetes bacterium | reverse complement strand
TCCGCGCGTCGTCCGGGGTCCCCTGAAAGGCCAGCGGCGACCGCGCTCCCACCCTGACCGATGACAGCACCGCCCCCACGGCCAGGGCCGCCAGCACCGACAGCCCGGGCAGCACCCACAGCGACCCGCGCACATATTCCCGTAGCGCATCACGACCTACCATGCCCACCTCCACGATCGGCGCCGGCCGGGCCGTCCGCCCAGCGGACCCGTTTCCGCGGAAACGTCGGCCAGCCCTGGCCACAGCCTGGCACCTTGGCCGCGGGGCGGCGAGGTCCGGGATCGTGTCAGGCGTCAGTGCTGGTCGTCGCTCAGCCGGCCGAGTTCAGGGCACGTCGCAGGTCCCGGTCGGTCAGCCCGTCCGGTTCGGCTGCCTGGTCTCCGTCGATCCGGGCGCGGGTGCGCCCGATCCGGGCCTTCAGGTTCGCGCAGGCCGGCCCGCGACAGGTGGCATCTGGTTAACGGTAGTCGGGGTTGTCGAAGTCATAACGGCAGCCCGCATCCCAGCCTGAGCGCTGATTGCCGTGAGCCGGTATGCCGCCGGCGTCCTTGAGCATCCGGGCCAGGTGCAGCAGATTCCAGGTCATGAAGGTGGTGTTGCGGTTGGTGAAATCGTTCGCGGGGCCTCCCGAGCCGGGATCCAGGTAGGACGGTCCCGGCCCGGCCTCGCCGATCCATCCGGCGTCGGCCTGTGGCGGGATGGTGTATCCCAGGTGCTGCAGGCTGTAGAGGACGTTCATGGCGCAGTGCTTGACGCCGTCCTCGTTCCCGGTGATCAGGCAGCCTCCGACCCGCCCGTAGAAGGCGTACTGCCCGGCGTTGTTGAGCAGGTGCGAGCAGGCGTACAGCCGCTCGATGACCCGCTTGGTGACCGAGCTGTTGTCGCCGAGCCAGATCGGGCCCGCGACCACCAGGATGTCGGCGTCCAGCACCTTGGCGTACAGCGACGGCCATGCGTCGGTGGCCGCGCCATGCTCGGTCATATCCGGCCACACCCCGGTCGCGATGTCATGGTCGGCGGCCCGGATCGTCTCCACCCGGACCCCGTGCTTGCGCATGATCGCGGCGCTCAGGTCGATCAGCCCTTGCGTGTGACTGAGATGCGGTGATGGCTTCAGCGTGCAGTTGAAGAACAGCGCACTCAGATCGTCATAACGCGGACCCGCGCTAGTCGTCATGTTCCCCTCCCGGTCCAGGCGATGCTGCTTGTCAGGACATCGTCCACGGGGGTCGGCAAACGTTACAAGATCTGGGCCCGGCCTCCCCGGCACGCTCGCCTATACGACCATGCAGTCAGACCCCGGCACGGGCGGTGCCACAGTGGCTGAAGCGCTTCCTGCGCGGGCGAGCTGATCCAGCTGGTCGCCCATCACCTCGGTGCGCGTCGGTCCCGGGCTGACCCGAGGCGGCGTAACGCGAACTCCCCAGAAGGGACTGAAGGGGGCCAACACCGAACGGCCGGGTCGTTCCTGTTCGCCTCCAACGCGGGCACGCCCTCCGAAAGCGGCTTCACCTCGTCGGCCAGCGGGCAGCTGAGCCTGCTCGGGAACACCGCCACCGACCCCGGTGCGGTGGACGCGGCGTCCGCGGCCGGCGGCCGGTTCCTGTACGTGCAGACCGGCGGCAACGGGATCGTCGACGAGTTCAGCGTGGCGGCGAACGGCGCCCTGACCAAGATCGGCGCGGTCACCGTGCCGGGCGCGGCCGGCGGCGAGGGGATCGTGGCCTCCTGAGGATAACGAGACGAGCCTGCCGCGGCCCCCGGTCGGGGTCGAGGCCGGCTCGCCCTATTCTTTCCCTGATGGATTCCGACGGGGAGCTGCTGCTCCGGCTGCGTTCGGGCGACGAGCGGGCGTTCGTCACCCTGGTCGAGCGCTACCACGAGCCGATGCTACGGCTGGCGGCCTCGTTCGTGCCGAGCGGTGCCGTCGCCGAGGAGGTCGTCCAGGACACCTGGCTGGCGGTCCTGCGCGGCCTGGAAAACTTCGAGGGCCGCTCGTCCCTAAAGACCTGGTTGTTCCGCATTCTGGTGAACCGGGCCCGCAGCACCGGCAGCAAGGAGCAGCGCAGCGTCCCGGTCGCCGATCCCGAGCCGGCCGTGGACCCGTCCCGGTTCGGTGGCGGCGGTGGCTGGGCCGACCCGCCGGAGCACTGGATCGAGGCGGCGGAGAGCCGAATGGAGGCGGGTAAGCTCGCCGACCGCATCCGGGCCTGGATGGGCGAGCTGCCCGCCCGGCAGCGCGAGGTGGTGCTGCTCCGCGACCTCGAGGGGATGACCAGCGAAGAGGTGTGCGCGGTGCTCGCCCTGACCGAGGGGAACCAGCGGGTCCTGCTGCACCGCGGCCGGAGTCGGCTCAGGCAGTTGTTCGAAGACGAGTTCCGGGAGGTGCGATGAAGCTCCTGAACCGCCGTGATCTCGTCTGCCAGCAGGCCGTCGAACTGGTCACCGGCTACCTCGAGGGCTCGCTGACCGGCCGGGCCAGGCGCCGCTTCGAGGTGCACCTGGCCGGCTGCCCGCACTGCACCGAGTACCTGGCCCAGATGCGCGAGACGATCAGCCTGACCGGCCGGCTCGAACCCGAGGACCTGACCCCGCAGATGCGAGACGAGTTCACCGATCTCTACCGCCGGTGGCGGTCCGGACAGCAGTAACACCGCCCCGGGTCCAGCCATACCCGGTAGGAGTCGAGCTCCGCGGCGGAATCCTCGGCCAGCTCGACAGCGGGCGCAGGTTGACCCGTGGCCCGGAGTAAGTTTCGATACGGACGTCGTTGGCCGAACGGGCGGGCACCACGTCTCCTTCACAATGTCAGCAACGCGAAGTCAGGAGACCCATGAGCAGCCCCACCGACGCCGAACTCTACCTGCGCGGCAGCGATACCCTGCTCGCTTCCTGGGAGGAGTACGCTCGCGGCGCCGACGGCGCGGCGCTGCACCGCCTCCCCGGCGTGGCCGCCGCCGTGTTCCCGGCCGAGCCCGAACGCGCCCTCTACAACAACGCCCTCCTCGACCGCGATCTGGGCGCGGATGAACGCTCCGCCGCCCTGGACGCCATGGAGGCCGTGTACGCCGCGGCCGAAGTCACCCGCTTCGCCGCCTGGGCGCACGAGAGCGACGAGCCGATGCGCGCTGAGCTGGAACGGCGCGGCTACACCCTCGATACCACGACGCGAGCCATGGGCATGGCGCTCGACGACATCGCCGTGCCCCGCCCGCAGACCCCGCTACGCCCGGCGCGCTGGCTCGAGTACCTGACGATGGAGGGCCTGCCGCTCGATTTCCTCAGCACCGCCGACCACGCCGCCTTTCACCTGCTGGCGGCCCGGGCCGACGGCGAACTCGTCGCGGCGGCCCTGGCCTACGACTTCGACGGCGACTGCGGAATCTACAACCTCGGGACGGTCGAGAAGGCCCGGCGGCGCGGGCTGGGCACCGCGCTGACCGCCGCCCAGGTGCACGACGCGCGCGCCCGCGGCTGCCGGACCGCGAGCGTGCAGTCGACCGAGATGGCCGAGCGCGTGTACGCCGCCGTCGGCTTCCGCGACCTCGGCCGGATCCTCGAGTACGTGCCGTAGCGCCCGGCCGGGTCGCCCGCCCTAACCCCAGACGCGGTCCGCGACCTCGCCCACCAGGCGCAGCTTGTTCTCCTGGGCGTCCTCGCTGATCTGGTTGCCCGGTCCGGCCGAGGCGAACCCGCACTGCGTCGAGATCGCGAGCTGTTCCAGCGGGAAGAAGCCGCTCGCCTCGCTGATCCGGGCGGCCAGCTGGTCGGCCGGCTCCATCCGGTCGAACTTCGTCGAGACCAGGCCGAGCACCACCGTCTTGTCGTCGGGGACGTCGCCGAGCGCGCTGAACGAGCCGGAGCGCTCGTCGTCGTACTCCAGCAGGAACGTGTGGTAGTTGGTGGCCCGCTGGAAGAGCTGCTTGGAGATGGTCTCGTAGGTGCCGGTGCTGATCCAGTCGCTGTCGTAGTTTCCCCGGCACAGATGGAGGCCGAACGAGACGCCGGGAACCGTCGCCAGCTCGTTCAGCATGTCCGCGCCCTCGCTCAAAACCCGGTCGACCGAGATCCCGGCCTGCTCCCAGGCGTCCCGCTGGGACAGGTCGACCAGCTGGCCGAAATCAGGCGCGTCGACCTGGATGTAGCGGCAGCCCAGCCGGGCGAGCTCCGCGGCTTCCTCCTTCATCAGCCGCAGGCCGTCGGCGAACATCTCGAACGGGTCGGGGTAGGCGTCCCGGGACCGCTGCGGTGACCAGACCAGGAACAGCATGAGCGGGCTCGGCAGCGTCACCCATCTCCCCGGCACAGCAGCGTCTGGAGCGCCTGCCGGAGAGCATCTTCGGGTGCGTCGGCTGCGGTCACGGCCCGCCAGCCCACGAAACCGTCCGGTCGTACCAGCACGGCACCAGACGGTGAGATACCGAACGACCTGGGGAAACTGCCCTCGGCGTCGGCCAGGCCGTCACCCCCCACCAGATGGACATCCAGGTCCACCCCGAGTTCCTTCGCCGCAGCGGGCGCCGCGGCCTGCCAGGCAGCGCCCTCGGCCCCGGCCAGCAGCACGAAGTTCCGGCCGAACAGGTCCAGCGTGGACAGCCGCGTGCCGTCGCGGTCGAGGAAGACGTGCGGCGCGCGTGCCCCCGGCCGGCCCGCGGACTCGCGGGGGTGCTCGTGCAGCGGCGGGCTTCCCGGTTCGACCACGACGGCGGGGGAGCCGTAGCGGTATCCGATCTCCATCGAGAAGTCGTCCACGATCGGCTGCGTGTTCTCCGTTCCCAGGTAGGGAGCCACCCGCGTGACGTACCGGGTGAAGGCCTGCTCCACGGTGAGCTCCCCGACCGGGCGCCGTTCGGCGTCATAACTGTCGAGCAGCCCGGGCCCGGCCACGCCGGCCAGCGTGAGCGCCAGCTTCCAGGCGAGGTTGTGCGCGTCCTGCACGCCGGTGTTGCCGCCGTAGCCGCCGTTCGGCGGGACCACGTGCGCGGCGTCCCCGGCCAGGAATACCCGCCCGTCCCGGAACCGGTCCGCGCAGTTCGCCTCGGCCCGCCAGGTCGCGATGTCCTCGATGACGACACCGATGTCCGGGACGCCGATGGCGGCCCGCAGCAGTTCCAGCGCCCGCTGCCCGGTGATCCCCTCGGCCACGTTGGCCCACGGGGCGGACGGGAACGCGGCGATGACCTCCGGGCGGGAGGTGTCCCCGACCAGGTTGACCACCAGGAAGCCGGCGTTGCCGCTCCGGTCCAGCCGGAAGAACCCCCGCATCAGCGGGTTCGTCACGTAGTGGACGCCCTGGTTCCGGTCTTTGAGCAGCGGTCCGAGATCGGCCAGCGCGCGGAAGTAGATGGTGATGCTGTGCGACAGCAGGCCGTGGCCGCGCATGCCGATGCCGAGCCGTTCGCGGACCGGGCTGCGGTTCCCGTCGGCCGCGACGACGTACTTCGCCCGCACCGAACCCTCCGTCCCGCTGGCCAGGTCGCGGATGACCGCCGTCACGCCGTCGGCGTCCTGCTCCAGCGACGTGCACTCGGTGCGGTACCGCAGCCGCGCGCCCAGTTCGGCGGCCCGGACGCGCAGGATCGGCTCGAGCGCGTCCTGGTTGATGAACAGCCGCACCGTCGGGCTGAACTCACCGACCCCGGCGTTGAGGTTCGGGAAGTAGTTCGCGATCTCCCGGCCGGCCAGCGACTCGACGTTGTTGATCCCGCCGTCCGGCGGGTACTGCTCCTCCGACTTGCGCCGGACGGCGTCCTCGAGCCCGGCCGAGCGCAGGATCTCCACCGTGCGAAGGTGGAAGTGGCCGGCCCGGGCGTTGATCGCCGTGCCCGCGTGCCGCTCCACCGCCAGCACGTCGACGCCGTGCCAGCGCAGGAACAGCGCGGCCGACAAGCCCACCAGGCTGCCGCCGACGATCAGGACGGGCGCCCAGGTGCACCCAGCTCGCCACCTCGGTCAGCGCGCGCAGGCAGACGACCGCCTGGTGCCACCTCAGCTCGCCGGGCCCGACCGTCGTCCCCGCCTGGCGCTGGTAGTCGCGGACGAACCGGCGGGCCAGCATCCGGCCGAACATCCGGACGAGCGGTCGCTGCCAGCCCGGCACGCGCAGCGGCGGCTCGCTGAGCAGCAGCGAGGTGAACCCGACGTCGTGCGCTCGCGGCGCGAGCAGCGCGGTGCTCCAGTCCAGCACCGTCACCCGGTCGCCGTCGGCGAGCAGGTTGAACGGGTGCAGGTCGCCGTGGCAGATGACGTCCGGGGCCGGCCCGCGCGGGTGATCGTTCAGCCAGCGGGCCGCATCGACCAGGTCCGTTCGGCCGAACTCACCGGCGAACCGTGCCACCGCGCCGAGCAGCCCCGGCACCGTCACCGGCACCTCATGGAGCTGCTCCAGCTCACCGCGCACCAGGCCGGGGTCGAGCGCGTGCAGCCGTGCCATCGAGGTGGCCAGCAGTCCCGGGATCCGGCGCAGCAGCCGCGGCACGGCGGCCGGGGTCAGCCCGCCGTCCAGGCCGGAAAGCGCGGGCTCGCCCGCGGCCCGGTCCATGATCATGAACGCCTGGCCGAGGCCATCGTGCGGGCCGCCGGCTGCCCGCACGAACGGCGTCGGGAAACCCGCGGCGGCCACCGCGCGCTGCACGATCGTCTCCTTGCGCGCCGAGCCCGGGTCGGGCATCAGCCGGGCGACCAGCCCAGCGGGCCAGCCGGCCGGCGGATTCGCGAGCGAGAAAGCGAAGAGCTCGGCCCAGAACCCGCCCCGCATCGGCTCGGGCCGGCGCTCGTACTCCAGGTCCGGCGTGCCGGTGGCGCTCCGCAGCACCCCGATGAGCCGATCCGCTATACCAGTGTCAACCGTCACGGTATTTACCGTAACGGTGTTTTCTGCTACTGTCTAGTCATGACTTCCGCGGCGGAGACCGGCGAACCGCTGACCATCGACGACCTCGCCCGGCGGGTCGAGTTGCCGGTCCGCACGATCCGCGAGTACCACACGATGCGCCTGCTGCCCCCGCCCGAACGGCAGGGGCGCCTGGGCCTGTACCACGACCGGCACGTCCAGCGCCTGCGGCTGATCACCCGCCTGCAGCGCCGCGGTTACTCCCTGGCCGGAATCCGCGACCTGCTCGGGGCGTGGGAGAGCGGAACGGATCTGGTGACCCTGCTCGGCGTCGACGAGAGCCAGGCGGCGCTGGACGAGACGCCGCTGGACCTGACCCGGGCGGAGTTGCTCCAGCGGCTGCCGGCCCTGGAGGAGGCCACGCTCGCCCGGGCCAGCCGGATCGGGCTGGTGCGCCCGCACGGCGAGGACCACTTCGGCGTGCGGAGCCCCGCGCTGCTCGGCCTGGTAGCCGACTGGGTCCGGGCCGGCGTCCCGGTCGGCGAGGCGCTCGACCTGATCGAGGTGCTCGCCGGTGACCTCGATACGCTGGCAGGCAGACTGGCCGACCTGATCGTCGAGCGCATCTGGGAGCCGGTCTCGGCCGCCGGCCGCGCGGGTGAGCTACCCGACCTGCTCCGGCGGGGACGGCCTCTGCTGCTCCAGGGCGCGGCCAGCACACTCGCCGACCGGATCGGCTCGGCACTGGCCGAGCGGGCCGGTACCGCCAGCGACGGCGGCCGGCTCCTGGCCGCGCTCGACGAGGTGAGGGTGGGCGCGGTCGCGGATTCCGCGGGCACGATCCACCGGCGAGGAGATTTCAGATGAGCATCGCGAACACCGAGCAGGCCGAGCACTGGAACACCGGGCCGAGCGTCGCCCACTGGATCACCAACCAGGCCCGTTACGACCGCATGCACGCGCCGTTCACGGCCCTGATCCTCGGCGCCGCCGCCCTGCGGCCCGGCGGGAACGTGCTCGACGTGGGCTGCGGCTGCGGCGGCACCACGCTCGCGGCCGCGCGGCTCGTCGCGCCGGGCCGGGCGCTCGGCCTGGACCTCTCCGGTCCGATGCTGGCCCGGGCCCGGGCCGACGCCGAGGCGGCCGGCCTGGGCAACGTGGCGTTCCAGCAGGGCGACGCGCAGGTGCACCCGCTCGAGCCGGCCAGCTTCGAGGTCGTCATCTCCCGCTTCGGGGTGATGTTCTTCGCCGATCCGGTCGCCGCCTTCGCCAACATCAGGTCCGCCACCCGGCCCGGCAGCCGGCTGGTGTTCGCGTGCTGGCAGCCGCTGGCCGCCAACCAGTGGCTGCTCGTCCCCGGGGCCGCTCTCGCCGAGCACGTTCGGCCCCCCGACCCCGCCCCTGCCGACGGGCCCGGGATGTTCGCCTTCGCCGACCCGGACCGGCTCCGCCCGATCCTGGCCGCCTCCGGGTGGCGGGACGTCGAGATCACCTCGGAGCACGCGTCGATCCTGGTCGGCGGCGGCGGGAGGGTTGACGACACGGTCGAGTTCCTGCGCACCGCGACGCAGGGCCGGACCATGCTCGCCGGAGCCGACGCCGCCACCGCAGACCGCGCGCTCGCGTCGGTACGCGCCGCGCTCGTCCCGTACGCCGACGCCGACGGCGTGCACCTGGACGCGGCCGTCTGGCTCGTCCGGGCCACCGCGCCCGCCGGGTAGGGCCCGGTGAGCGCTGGTCGCGGGCCCCGGATCAACCTGCCCCGTGTCGATTTGCACAGCCACGCCGGCCGCTGCTTCCTGGCCGGCCTGCCGGCCGGGCACGCCCTGGTGGCGGCGCTGGGCCCGGCTGCGGTCGCAGACGCGGTGCGCGCGGCCCAGGCCGCGGGCATGACCGCGCTGACCGTGGCCGCCGTGGCCGACTTCGCCGTGCTGCGGCCCGACCCGGCGACCGGCCTGCGCGCGCACCGGGCCTTCCGCGCCGGCGAGGCGTACGCGGACTACCAGCGTCAGCTGGCGGGAATCCGCGAGGCCGTGGCCGTGCTGGAGGCATCCAGCCAGCCGGTGATCATCTCGCACGGCCAGCTCGGCTACCCCGGCACCGGCTCCTCCGGCACTGGGCACCCCCGGCTGATGACCGCGCAACACGCGGCCGCGGTCGCCGAGGCCGGCGGCCTGATCGGCGCCTGGCCCAGCGGCTTCACCAGCGGTTCCCTCGCCGATTTCGGCACCGAGATCATCCGGCTCGCCGAGGCGGCCGGCCCGGGCCAGGTGGCCCTCGGCACCGACCTAGACGGGAACTACCGTCCGGTCCTGACCAGCTACGACCAGCTCGACGACCTGACCGCCCTGCTGTGCGACCGCGGCCTCCCGCTGGCCAGCGTCCACCAGATCCTCGGCGGCAACGCCCTGGACCTGCTGCGCCACCTGCTCTGACCTCCCAGACCGCCAGTATTTACACGGGCGAGGCTGGGCTGCGAGGCTGTGCAGCACGGCGGCTCGGTCGAGTCGTGGGGAGGGAGGGCGTTTCATGCCTGCGGATCATGTCCATTTCAACGGCAGCGTCAACCTGGGCGATGCCGAGTCGGTGATGCGCGAGATCGCCTCGCGGGTCCCGTCCGGCCTGCGGCGCATCCCGGACGGGGAGACCGGGGACCGGGGCAACTGGATCTTCTTCCAGCTGCAGAAGTTCCTGCAGCTGGACTGGCTGGTGCCGTCGCGGCCGCCGGGCGCGGAAGACGGGGATTACGATCAGCTGCCGCAGCTGCGGCTGGCCGAAGGGGCCGATCCGGCCCAGGTGACCTGGCCGGACCTCGGCTACGCCGATGCCTACCTGGAGTCGTACCGGGTCTTCGCCGGGCTGCGCGCCGACGGCGTCATCCCAGATGGCGTCCGCTTCCAGGTCGAGTACCCGACGCCGCTGGCCTCGATCAGCGGCTATATCGTCCCGGAACAGCAGCAGGCGTTGCTGGACTCGTACGAGCGGGCGATGTTCGCCGACCTGGGCCGGCTGCTGGCCGCGATCCCGCCCGCCGAGGTGGCCGTGCAGTGGGATGTCGCGGTGGAGTTCGGCGTCCTGGAGGAGGCCTTCGCGCCGGGCGGCGCGCAGGCTTTCGACGCGATCATCACCGCGCTGGCGCGCTGCGTGGACCAGGTTCCCGCCGGGATCCCCGCCGGGCTGCACTTGTGCTACGGGGACTACGGCCACCAGCATTTCGTGCAGCCCGCGTCGCTGGCCCTGCAGGTCCGGGTGGTGAACGCGGTCACCGTGGCGGCCGCGAGGCCGGTGAGCTTCGTCTCCTTTACCGTGCCGCAGTATCAGCGCGAGGAGAGCTACTTCGCGCCGCTGGCCGGGCTGACCGCGGACCCGGGCACCGAGCTGAACTTCGCGCTGGTGCCGTACCATCCGGCCGAGCAGGAGGAGGGGACGACCGGCGATCAGGTACGGCTGATCGATGCGGCCCTGGCCGCCAGCCCGGACGGCCGCCGCGACTGGGGCATCTGCACCGAATGCGGGATGGGCCGCGTGGACCGGGACGAGATCCCGGCCCTGCTGGACCTGCACCGGCAGATCATCGCGACCCAGTAGCGCCCGCCTTATCCAGACCTGGCCGCCCTCACCCGCTGGTTCGGATCGCCGTCTCGTTAGGCTCGATCGGGGAGCAGAACGCCGAAGATGAAGGTGGAGCAATGTCACAGGACCGGCAGTGGTTTGTTGACACGCTGCGTCGCCTGGGCTACACGGAAGCAGCCGATACCGCGGAGCGCGAGTTGCCCGATCCGGTTTCCCTGGAGGAGCTCAAGAAGTTCGCCGACCGGTACGGCATCTCCCGCGATGAGGTGATGAGCCAGATGGGCGGAAGCCCCTGACCTCGCGCCAATTGACCAGCTAGGACGGGCGTCCTTACGCTGCCGGAGTGAAGCATGCGCTGCCAGACAGGGCCCGGGTCGTCATCGTCGGAGGCGGCGTCGCCGGCTGCAGCACCGCGTATCACCTGGCCAAGCGAGGCTGGTCCGATGTCGTCGTGCTGGAGCGCAAGCGGCTGACCTCCGGCACCACCTGGCACGCGGCCGGCCTGATCACCCAGGCCAGGCCGACCTACGGGACCCGGGAGATCGTCCGGCGCAGCCTGCGGGTCTTCCACTCGCTGGAGGAGGAGACCGGCTTCGCAACCGGGTTCGAGAAGACCGGGACGCTGCACCTGGCCGACGGAGCCGAGCGGCTGGAGGAACTGACCCGGCAGGCCTCGGCCGTGCGGGCCAACGGGATCACCACCGAGGTCATCTCCGCGGAGCAGGCGGCGGAGCTGTTCCCCCCGCTGTACCCGGGGGAGCTCGCCGGCGCCGTGTACTACCCGGACGACGGCCGGGGCAACGCCACCGACACCACCATGGCCCTGGCCGCGGGCGCCCGCCAGCTCGGCGTGCGGATCGTCGAGAACACGAAGGTGACGGGGGTCATCCGCCGGGACGGGCGGGTGGTCGGCGTCACCACCGAGCACGGGGACATCGATGCCGAGTACGTGGTGGCGGCCCCCGGCATGTGGGGGCGCGAGTTCGGCGCGCTGGCCGGCGTCAGCATCCCGCTCCAGGCGCTGGCCCACTACTACGTCATCACCGAGCCAATCCCCGGCCTGCCGCCCGCCCTGCCGACGATCAAGACCGCCCCGGACTACGCCTACGTGAAGAACGAGGGCGCCGGGCTCATGGTCGGCTTCTTCGAGCCGGGCAGCTACCCGTGGGCCTCCCGCGGCATTCCCGTCGACGCGGAGTTCACCCGGCTGCCGGAGGACTGGGACCACCTCGGCCCGTTCTACGAGCAGATGATGAAGCGGCTACCGGTCCTGGCCGACGCCGGCATCCGGCTGCACTTCTGCGGGCCGGAGAGCTTCACCCCGGACGGCCTCTACCACCTCGGCGAGGCGCCCGGGGTGCGCAACCTCTTCATCGCCGCCGGCTTCAACTCGGTCGGCTTCCTGTCCGGCCCCGGGGCCGGCTCGGTCCTGGCGGACTGGATCGTGGACGGCCGCTCGCCGCTCGACCTGCCCGAGACCGACCCCCGCCGGGTCGCCCCGCACGAGACCAACCGGCGCTTCCTCGAGCAGCGGGTCACCGAGACCCTGGACCTCGCCTACGAGATCCACTGGCCCTATCAGCAGCGCTCCAGCGTCCGCGGGCTGCGCCGCAGCCCGCTGCACGACCGGGTGACGGCGGCCGGGGCGGTCTTCGGCGAGTTGCTGGGCTGGGAGCGGGCCAACTGGTACGCCCCGCCCGGCGTGGAGCGGGGCTACGAGTACTCCTTCGGCCGGCAGAACTGGTTCGGGCACTCGGCGGCCGAGCACCGCACCGTCCGCGAGGCCGTGGGCATGTTCGACACCTCCTCGTTTGGCAAGCTGCTGGTGCAGGGCCGGGACGCGGAAGCCGTGCTGCAGCGGGTCAGCGCGGGCAACGTGGCGGTCGAGCCGGGCCGCATCGTCTACACGCAGTGGCTCAACTCCCGCGCCGGCATCGAGGCCGACGTCACCGTCACCCGGCTCGACGAGACCAGGTTCCTGGTGCTCTCCGGCCCCGCCACCGTGGCCCGCGACCGCGACTGGCTGGAGCGGCACATCGGCCCGGACGAATTCGCCGTCGTCACCGACGTCAGCCAGGCCCTGGCGATGGTCCCGGTGATGGGGCCGGACGCCCGCCGGCTGCTGCAGTCGCTTACCGACGCCGACCTGTCCGCCGAGGCCTTCGGGTTCGGGACGTCCCGCCAGATCGACCTCGGCTGCGGGTTCGTCCGCGCCACCCGCATCACCTACGTCGGCGAGCTCGGCTGGGAACTGCTCATCCCGGCCGACCTGGCCGTGCACGTCTACGACACGATCGCGGAAGCTGGCCAGGAGTACGGCCTGCGTCCGGCCGGCTACCACGCCCTCGACTCGCTCCGGATGGAGAAGGCCTACCGGAGCTGGGGCCATGACATCTCCGCCGGGGACACCCCGCTGGAGGCCGGGCTGGGCTTCGCCGTGGCCTGGGACAAGCCCGGCGGCTTCACCGGCCGCGACGCCCTGCTCCGGCAGAAGGAACACGGCGTGGGGCGCAGGCTGGTCCAGTTCGCCCTGCGCGATCCGGACGCCTTCGCCTACCACGACGAGCCGGTCTACCGGGGCGGCGTCCTGTCCGGCCGGGTGAGTTCGGCGGCCTACGGCCATACCCTCGGCCGCACCGTCGCGCTCGGCTACCTGACCGCGCCCGAACCCGGCACGCCGGCCTCCTGGTACACCGCCGGGGAGTACGCGATCGAGATCGCCGGCCAGCGGGTCCCCGCCGACGCCTCCCTGCGCCCCCTCTACGACCCCGCCTCGCAGCGCCCCCGCAGCTGACCGCCGACCGGGCCGCCGACGGCATCCCCGCCGCTCAGGTCACGCCAGTACCAGGTCCGCATCGTGTGATCACACGGTCCGGCCGCGTGTGATCATCCCGTCCCGCTGCGAGTGATCACCCCCCATCCTGCGAAACTGGGGCTTGATGTGCTGACGGGACCCCGGGGGCTGCCAGATGGAACCTGCCGTGACGACGTCCGCCTCGCCGGCCTTCACGGCCGAGCCAGAGTCGGCGGAAGTGCGGGCGCGCGCTCTGGCCGCGGCGCGCCGCCGGGCCACCGCCCTGCTCGCCGCCGTCACGGTGCTGTTCGTGGCCGTGACCGCGGCCGGCGTCCACGGCACTCTCCTCGGCTACGTGCAGGCCGGCGCCGAGGCCTCCATGGTGGGCGGGGTGGCCGACTGGTTCGCGGTGACCGCCCTGTTCCGCCGCCCGCTGGGGCTGCCGATCCCGCACACCGCGCTGATCGTCGAGCGCAAGGACCAGTTCGCCGCCACCCTCGGCCGGTTCGTGCAGGAAAACTTCTTGAACGCCGATGTCCTGACCGAACGGATCAGGGCCGCCCGCCTCGTCCCCCGGCTGGCCGCCTGGCTGGGCGACGAGGTCAACGCCGCGCGAGTCGCGGGCCACGCCGCCGAGGCGGTGGTCACGGTGGCCGAGGCGCTCCGTGACGAGGATGTCCAGCGCGTGCTCACCGCCGAACTGACCCGGGTGATCGACACCGTGGAGGTGGCGCCGCTGGCCGGGCGGGCGCTGCGGGTCCTCATCGCCGGCGGCCACCACGCCGAGCTGTTCGGCACCGTCGTGTCCGCCGCCGACCGCTATCTCGGCGACCATCACGCCGAGCTGCGTGAGCTGTTCGAGGGCGAGGCCCCCCGCTGGGTGCCCGATGCGGTCTACCGGCGCGCCTTCGACCGGCTGTACACCCGGCTGCGCCAGCGTCTGGTCGCCATGGCCGCCGATCCGGGCGACGAGACCCGCCGTCAGTTCGACGCGTGGATCGCCGGGCTCCCCGGCCGCCTGGAGACCGACCCGGAGCTGCGCGAGCGCGGGGAACGCCTCAAGCGCGACGTCCTCGGCAGCACCCTGCTCCGGGACTGGTCCTCCGAGCTGTGGCAGAAGGCCAAGGAGGCGCTGCGCGCCCAGGCCGCCGACCCGGAGTCCGAACTGCGCCGCCGGCTGGCCGGGGTGCTGGCGGCGGCCGGCCGTCGCCTCGGCTCGGACCGCCGCCTCGCCGACGGCATGGACCGCATGATCGAGTCGGGCGTCAGCGCCCTGGCCGATCACTTCCACGACGAGCTGGCGGGCCTGGTCACCGAGACCATCGAGCGCTGGGACGCCGCCGAGACGTCGAGCCAGCTGGAACTGCTCCTCGGCCGCGACCTGCAGTACATCCGCATCAACGGCACGGTGGTCGGCGCCGGCGTGGGCCTGATCCTGCACGCCATCGTCCTCGCCCTAGCCTGATGGCGCCGCGTGGTCAGACGCCGGGCGTGGCCTCCGCCCGGCCGGAGGCGACGGCCTCGGCGAGCGCGGCGTGATCGCGTTCGGTCTGATCCGCGTAGCTCTCCCCGAAGTCGGCCACGGCCTGCTCGAACTTCCCGGAACCGCCCAGATAGGCGGCGATCGCGAAGCGGTCCCCGGTCCGGGCGTGAGCCCGGGCCAGCGTCCAGCCGCACAGCTCGCCGTAGTCCGTCATCTCCGCCGGGCCCATCCGCTCGATCGGCGCGCCGGTCATCGACCGGCTGGTGGCGCTGACCGGCCGTCGTCCGCGCCCGGCGTGACCGGGATGCCGTCCGCGCACAGCGGGCACTCCCCGGCCAGCCACGCCCGGCTCGGTATCGTCCCGGCCGCGTAGAAGGGCACGCCCAGGCTGGCCGGGATCCTCGCGCTCGCCTCGCCCAGCGCCAGCAGCGCGGCCACCGCGACCGGGACCGCGCCCCGGACGCGCAGCGCCTCCAGGCAGGCCGCGACCGCCGTGCCGGCGTTGACCGCGTCGTCGACGACGGCTACGCGCCAGCCGCCGATCCCGCCCTGCACCGGCGGAAGGTGATAGCCGGCCACCACTGCCGGCGAGCGATAGCCGGCCAGGAAGGCGACCCCCAGCCGGTCGGCGACGGCGTAGGCCAGGAACGCGCCTCCTTCGAGCGGGCCGCACACCGCGTCGGGCGCGTGCTCCCTCAGTCGTTCGGCCAGCCAGTCGACGTACGGCTGCAGCCGGGAAGGTCGCAGGAACAGCGCGTCAAGGTCCAGCCACAGGTCCCCGTGGTATCCGGTGCCCAGATCGAAGTGCCCCGGCCTGGGCCGGGTCAGCTGGACCACATCCGAGGACTCCACCTCGCCATCATCCCAGCGGCTCGGGTCGGATGCGCCTGGTGGGGCGACCACCCAACCGGCGCGGGCGGCACCCGGTTTCCCCTTGCCTACTCCTGGCGCGCCGCCTTATCCTTTTAACTATGAAGATAGATAAGCAGGGAAACCAGCCGGACGGTGACGCGGGCTTCGCGTCCCGGATCACCTTCCGGCTGGACCCGGCGTCGGGGGTACCGACCTACCTCCAGCTGGTGCACCAGGTGGAGCAGGCGCTGCAGCTGGGCTACCTGACCCTGGGCGACCAGCTCCCGCGGGTCAAGGACGTGGTGGGCACGCTGGCCATCAATCCCAACACGGTGCTGAAGGCCTACCGGGAGCTCGAGCACCGCGGGATCGCGGCCGGGCGGCCGGGCCAGGGCACGTTCGTCCAGGCCAAGCCGGAGACAGTTCCGCTCGCGCAGCTGAACGGGCTGCGGAAAAGCCTGCTCACCTGGCTGCGCGCCGCGGATTCCGCCGGGCTGGATACGGACGGGATGACCGCGTTGTTCACCGCCTCCCTGCGGGATTTCCATGAGCGCCGCGCGGCCACCGGGGCGCCGCGCGGTGTTCCGGATCAGGGTCCCGGGCAGGCGGGCCGGACGGCATGAACGTCATCGAAGCCACCAGGCTGGGCAGGCGGTACTGGACCACCTGGGCGCTGCGGGACTGCACGCTGGGGATCCCGGCGGGCCGGGTGGCCGCCCTCGCCGGGCCGAACGGGGCGGGGAAGACCACGCTGATGCACATGGCCGTCGGCCTGATCGCCCCGACCGAGGGTCGCGTGACGCTGCTCGGCGGCCGGCAGGCCGGGTCACGTGAGGCGCTGGAGCGGGTGGCGTTCGTGGCCCAGGATGTGCCGCTGTACCAGCACCTGCCGGTCGAGGACATGGTGCGGGTGGCGCGGATCCTGAACGGCCGCCACTGGGATCAGTCCCGGGCCGAGCGGCGGCTCGCCGCCATGGATATTCCGCTCCGGCGCAAGGTCGGCAAGCTCTCCGGAGGCCAGCAGGCCCAGGTCGCGCTGACCATCGCGCTGGCGCGCCGGCCGGAACTGCTGGTACTCGACGAGCCGCTCGCGCCCCTGGACCCGCTGGCCCGGCACGAGTTCCTGGCCGCGGTGATGGAGACGGCCGCCGAGGACGGCACGTCGGTCCTGTTCTCCTCGCACGTGGTCACCGAGCTCGAGCGGGTCGCGGACTACCTGGTCGTGCTGGCGCGCGGCCGCGTGCAGGTCGCCGGGGACGTGGAGGACCTGGTGCGCGGCCACCAGCTCCTGACCGGTCCGGCGGCCGACGTGGCGACCGTCGGCGGCCGGTTCGATGTGGTGCACGCGCAGCAGGGACTGGCCCAGGCGCACCTGCTCGTCCGCCAGCGCACCGCGTCGGCCCAGCCACCGGAAGGCTGGCAGGCCCATCCGGTGACGCTGGAGGAAGTCGTGCTCGCGTACCTGCGCGAGCCAGGAGCCTCCGCGTTGCCGGGTCCCGAACCCGTGGTCATCTCATGACCACGCTCACGTCCGGAGCCCCGGAGGCCGGCCGGTGGCGCAGACCGCTGCCGGCTCCGGTGACCTCGATGGCCTGGACCGTCTGGCGGCAGCATCGTTCGGCGCTGACCTGGCTCGGCGCCGTGCTGCTCGCGCTCGGCGCGACGATGCTCGTCGCCGGGATACAGCTGCACCGGCTCTACGCCGTCGAGATCCGGCACGGCTGCCTGGGCCCGTCGGCCTGGTCGCACGTCTGCCGGCCGCTGCAGAACACGTTCGGCTTCGGCTGGCCGCAAAGCTACACAGGTCTGGTCATGCTGGTCATGCAGGCGGTTCCGGTGATCATCGGTGTCTTCCTCGGGGCGCCCCTGCTGGCGCGGGAGTACACGGCCGGCACGGTCCGCTTCGCCTGGACCCAGAGCATCGGCCGGACCCGCTGGGCGGTGGCGACGCTGGGGCTGCTCGGTGCCGCCATCGCCGCCGTCACCTGCCTGCTGGGCCTGCTCACGCAGTGGTCCGTGCAGCCGGTCGCGGCGCAGACGAGCAGGCTGGCCGACCGCTGGGAACCCGGAATCTTCGGCAGCACCGTGCTGACCGCGCCCGCCGCGGCCCTGCTGGCGTTCGCGATCGGCGTCCTGGCCGGCGCGCTGCTCAGGCGCGCGGTGGCCGCGATGGCCGTCACCGCCGCCTGTGCCATCACCGTCGCCAACCTCACCTACAACCGGCTGCACTACTGGCTGCTGGGTCAGGGGACCCTGCTGGCCCGTGACCAGGCCTTCGGCGCGGCCCCCAACGTCGGGGACTTCACCAACGGGACGCTCTACATCCACGAGCCGGCAGGGCCATCCGTGCCCGGACCCGCCGGAGCCTGGCTGGACCAGGGCTGGTACACCGGCGCCAGCGGGCACCGGCTCAGCGGCGGCGCGGTGAACCAGCTCCTCAACAAGTACACGGGCAGACCGGCCGCACTGACCCGGCTGCACGACACCTTCTGGCTCGCCTACCAGCCCGGGTCGCGGTACTGGCTATTCCAGCTCATCCTGGCCGGCGGCACCCTGCTGGCCGCCGTGGCGCTCGCCGCGGCCACCATCGCGCTGATCCGTCACCGCCGGGCCTGACCGTTGTGCCCTACCCTGGCGCCATGGACCGGATCGCCCTCGTCACCGGGGCCGGGAGCGGCATCGGCCGGGCCGCGGCCATCCGGCTCAGCCAGGCCGGGCTGCGGGTCGTGCTCGCCGCCCGCGGCGCCGATGCGCTGGCCGCCACGGCCGCGGCCTGCCCGGGCCCGACCCTGGCCGTCCCGGCCGACGTCACCGACCAGGCGGCGGTGGACCGGCTCTTCGACCGCGCCGAACACGACTGGGGTCCGGTCGAGGTCCTGATCGCCAGCGCCGGCGCGGGGTACTCGGCGCGGATCGAGCGGACCAGCGACGCCGATTGGTACCGCATGCTCGAGCTCAACCTGACCGCGCCGTTCCGGTGCCTGCGCCGGGCCGTGCCCGGCATGCGCGCCGGCGGCTACGGCCGCGTCGTGGTGATCGCGTCGACCGCGGCGCGGATCGGCGAGCCGTACCTCGCGGCGTACGCGGCCAGCAAGCACGGGGTCCTGGGGCTGGTCCGGGCGGCCGCCGCCGAACTGGTCGGCACCGGGGTGACGGTGAACGCGGTCTGCCCCGGCTTCGTCGACACCCCGATGACGGCCGCCACGATCGGGAACATCGTGGCCAAGACCGGCCGCACGGACGATCAGGCCCGCTCGGCGCTGGAGGCCAGGCAGCCGATCGGACGGCTGATCACGCCGGAAGAGGTGGCCGGCGCGGTCTGGTTCTGCCTGGCCAGCGAGGCCGTCACCGGGCAGGCCATCAACGTCGACGGCGGCACGGTCCAGTCCTGACCAACGGCCCGTAATCTCCGCGCAAGAACTTCCATGACAGAGAGAGACGTAATAATTACCTATCGCTTCAAGCAACCGTCGGCCGCGCCGGGTCAGCCAGCGCCGAGCCAGGTCACAGGCTTATCCCGGCCCGGTAAATGCCCCATAACCTGCGACGTAAGAACTTCGCAAGGAATTGCCGCGCATCCGGCCTCGTTCCGGGCCGGAAAACGGACAAAACACGAATCCTGTGAACTTCATGACCTGGGCATTAACGCGGCTCTACGGTTAGCGCCGGGAGCGTCAGCGGGGCGCCTCCGACGGAGGTGGAATCAATGCTCATCACCGGTCAGCCGCCCGTTCGCCGTGGCCGGAACAGCCGCAGCCGGAACAACCGCGCGGCGCGTATCGCGGTCCCGGTCACCGCGGCGGTGGCGCTGAGCCTCGGCGCCGGGATCTTCGTCGCGGCCTCCGGCAGCGGCCCGGCCAAGATCCACCAGGCCGCGGCCTCCTCCTCGCAGGGAGTAACCTCCACGGCCGTCAATACCGACTGTGACATCATCGTCCCGGCTCACCCGCTGACCGCCAAGGGCCTGGCCACGCCCTACCAGCTCACCGGGCCGGCCGGCACGTCCCCCGCGGCCTCCGGCTGCCAGATGATCAATTCGGTCAAC
>CAWDBS010000019.1:0-92947 GCA_963800415.1 uncultured Actinomycetes bacterium | reverse complement strand
TAGGAACTCGCCGCGCGGCGGAACAGGCTCGGCTCGTGATCCTCGCCGCTGGCGGCGCGGGGGATGCTGCTAACCGCACTCAGGCCCCTGGTCGTGCTGATCATCTGGACCTGGTCCCGGCCGGCGGACTTCGCCCGGTACAGCGCCGCGTCCGCCGCCGCCATCAGCTCGGTGAGCTCGCGCTCGCTGCCGCTGTCCAGTGCCGCCACCCCGATCGACACCGTGACGTGCACCCGCTCCCCGCCGGCCGTGCCGGGGGCGATGATGGACATGCCCGCGATACTGGCGCGCACGCGCTCCGCGATGCGGAGCGCGTCCACCGCCCGGGTCTGCGGCAGCAGCAGCGAGAACTCCTCACCGCCGAACCGGCCGGCCAGGTCATACTCACGCAGCAGGGTGTTCAGCGTGTGCGCGATCTTCTTGATGACCTGGTCGCCGAGCAGGTGACCGTAGGTGTCATTGATCGCCTTGAACCGGTCGATGTCCAGCATGGCCACCGCGAGAGACGTCCTGGTCCGGACTGCGCGGGCGACCTCCGCGGCCGACTCACGCTCCCAGGTCGCCGCGTTCAGCAACCCGGTCTTGGCATCGACCCGCGAGTCCTTGACCAGCCGGGCGTGGCGCAGCGACCGTTGCAGCAGCGTGACAAAGGGAAACGCGAAGGCTGCCGCGACTATGTTGCTGGCCAGGCAGAACGTGACAAGCACGGCCACGCAGAGCTCGGTCACGTCGTTGTAGATCGGTTCCCGGCCGAACTGTGCCTCGCGAACTTTCACGTTCCGATCCGAGCCCTTGACCGCGGTGAGGACCAGGCCCTGGTTGACGACCCACATCACGACCGCGCAGGCCGCCACGACCACCATCCAGGCCAGGGCGTGGCCACCCGGGTTCGAGGCCGCTCCCGGCGCCAGGCGGATGAGGGCGTGGAATACGAATGCGGCGGCGATATAGCTCAGCCCGATAGCGGCCGCGCTGAACGCCCGCCGGTGCACGGGAACCTGGAGAATCCGCCACTGGGTCAAAGTGAAGCGGATGACGGGAAGAACCGGCGCGTAGGCCAGCGGCAGCAACATCGCGACGGGCAGTTCCCAGATCGCGTGCACGTCCTTGACGAACCCGGTGTTCTCGCCGACTCGCCTGGTCAGCTCCACGGTGGCCGCGCTGCATACGAGCAGCGCGGCGAACAGCTCAAGATCATGGGCGCGGATGGATACCCTGCTCGCCGCGATCGCGAGGAAGACGGCGTCGGCCAGCACGACGATACAGATGAAGGCTCTCAGCCAGCGCGGAAGCTCCCAGATCGGCCAAGCCCCGGGAGCCCTGATGCCGACGTTTCGCCCCCGCAGCCGGCGAATGGCATCCACGACATCTCCTTGGCAGACAAGCACCCTGAACCTAGATAGGGAGGAGCACCTACCACCTAGTGTCCTGGATTGCCGTGACAAAGACTGCTGAACGTCAAAATTCAGCTACTCCATGAGGTTGATTCTTCTTAGGGATGCTGCGCTCTGCTCCAAGCAGATTACTCTGCGTGCCTGTTCGGAGACGGACTGGTCCCAGATCCCGGACATTTCGGAAAATGCGGGGCCGCCTTCCCTATCATCGGCCTGTTGACGCGGGATGACTCCCTGTAGCCCTCGTAGCCCCGCAGATGGGCTCACCCGATCACCTGACGAGAGGAGCGCAGACATGCGCACTGGCAGCTGGTCCTGACCCCACCCATCCGGTTGCCGGATGATCACAGGTTCTGAGCACGGCGGAATGCGCTTGGCGCGTCAGCGCCGCCGCTGGTGCCGGAACCGCTGCTGTCGCTGCCGCGACCCCCGCCGCTGATCGCACTCAGGCCCCTGGTCGTGCTGATCATCTGCACCTGGTCCCGGCCGCCGGACTTCGCCCGGTACAGCGCGGCGTCCGCTGTGGCCATGAGTTCGGCGTATTCGCGCTTGCTGCCGCTGTCCAGGGCGGCCACCCCGATCGACACCGTGACATGTACCCGCTCCCCGCCGGTCGCGCCGGGCACGATGATGGACAGGCCGGCGATGTTTGCGCGCACACGCTCGGCGATGCGGAAGGCGTCTACCGCCCGCGTCTGCGGCAGCAGCAACGAGAACTCCTCGCCGCCGAACCGTCCGGCCCGGTCGTAGTCACGCAGGAAGCTGTCGAGCGCGCGGGCTATTTCCTTCAGCACCTGATCGCCGACGAGGTGACCGTAGGTGTCGTTGATCACCTTGAATCGGTCGATGTCGAGTATCGCCACCGCCAGCGGTGTCCTGGTCCGCACCGCGCGGCCGACCTCCGCGGTCGCCTCGCGTTCCCAGGTTGCCGCGTTGAGCAGGCCGGTCTTCGAATCGGCCCGCGAGTCGGTAACCAGCTGGACGTGGCGCAGCGACCGCTGTAGCAGCGTAACCACGGGCAGCGCGGCCAGGGCGAGCAGTGGGTTCCCGGCCACACCGTAGGCAACCAGGACGCTTATGCAGATCTCGGCCGCGTCGTTGTACAGCGGCTCGCGGCCGAACACTTCAGTACGGATATTCGTGGCCGGATCAGCGCTCTTGACGGCCGTAATGACCACAGCCTTGTTCACGACCTCCTTCGCCAGAACGCTGGCCGCCACCAGCAAGGTCCACACCGTGCCACGGCTGAGCGTCCCGCCCGCTTCCGGGGACATCAGGCTGGACAGGCCGTGGAAGGTTACCGATGCGGCACCGTAAGAGAGCCCGATCGCCGCCGCGCTGAAAACCCTGCGGTAAACGGGAGCACGCCGGATCCGGAACTGCACCAGCGCTATCCGGACGATAGGGACGAGCAGCGCATAGAGCGGAGGCAGCAGGACGGCGGCCGGCAATTCCCATACGCCCTGGACGTCCTTGATCATGCCGCCTTGCTCTCCCGCCTTCCTGGTCAGCTCGACGGAGATCGCCGTGCATCCCAGCAAGAGGCCAAACAAGGCCAGATCGTGCCTGGTAATTGTGGTGAACGAGGCCGCGATGCCGATGGAAGCCAGATCTACGGCAATGACGGTGAGTACGTAGGCCAGGAGCCCGCGGGGCAGAGACCAGAGCGGCCAGGCGCTGACGGCTGTCATCCGACGCGGGAGGCGACGGATCAGCTCCATCAGTACCTCCTCCTGCAAACCATTGCACTGCCACCTGGGCCGCAGCACGCACGCCTATTCTCCAGCATTATCCGCCCCCGGGAGCGCAGAACGTGAAAATCCCGCTACTCACTGGTAGAACAGTACCCTTTTTGCCCGTCTGGTTCACCACACGTCCCCATAGCACCGCAAAAAGTCACGGCATGTCACACCAGAGACAGCCTTATTCCCGACAATAAGTACAAAGCACCCCCTGGGCGCAATTGCAAGCCACAATGGGTAGCCGTGACGCGGACGGTGGGATGTGGATCACCGGAACGAGCGCCCGCCCGGTACGGCGAGCGCCCAAAGCCGAACCACCCCTCCCGCCGGGGACGTTTAAGTGGTTACGTAGAGAATCCGATCAAACACCGAAAGAGAGGACCACACCATGCGCGACACCCACTGGGGCTGACACCCAGCACGCCCGCACCAGCCCACCACCACGAGATAAGGAGCACGCCGTGCGCGACACCCACTGGGGCTGACCCTTAGCGCTGACGGTGTCCGTCCGTCGACTGCCCACGATCCCTAGCCCAGCTGACCGCTATCGCTAGCGCTACCGCGGCGCCGACAGTACCGGATACCGCAATGACCCATGCCGGGGAATGGTGGTCTGCGGCGGCTCCCGCCAGGACGATGACTATTCCCTGGCCCAGGCTGATACCACCCTGGGCCAAGCCGAAGGCTTGACTGCGCCGTTCTTGCGGCGCTGCGCTCACGAAGGCAGCGTTGGCGGCGATCTGGTAAGACCCGCCCAGACCGGACGCGAACAAGATCAGCAGCGATCCGGGCAGGCCGGGCTGCCAGAAGAACAGGGCCAGAACCGCGCAGGCGGCGACGGCAAGCGGGCCCATCAGGCGCAGCCGTGTCGGCGGAGCCACGAAGCGGCTGAACATGAGCGCGCCGGTAGTCTCCCCCAGAGCCGCGGCGGCCAGGATCACGCCGACAATGGCGGCGCCGCCGCCGAGGTCCCGGGCGAGCGGCGTGACCACGCCTTCCGGAGCATTGTAGAACGCCGCCAGCCAGCCGAGCAGCATCGGCGCGCGCAGGCCCGGGCGAGTGAAGACGAGGCGGGCACCGGCGAGGACGCCGGCCAGTTGGCCCGGCTCATGGTGGCCTGCGGCCGCGACCATCGGGGCGGGTCGTGAGCGTACCCGGGCTCGGACGATGAACGCGGACGCGGCGAAGGTCGCCGCGTCGATGATCAAAGACCAGCGCGTGCCGAAGAACCCGGTGACGGCACCCCCGGCTGCGAAGCCAAGGACCTGCGCGAACTGGTACGTGGTGAGCGTCACCGCCGTCCCCAGCACGTATCTCTCGCCGACCAGCACGTCGGGGTAAATGGCCGCGCGCGCCGAGGTGAACGGCGCGCCGACCAGCGTGACCAGGAAGAGCAGCATCACCAGGCCGCCCAGCGGCAGGCCCGGAATGGCCATGACCAGGACAAGCCCGCACCGGGCCAGGTCGCAGGCGATCATCACGGCTCGGCGGGGGTACTTGTCGGCTAGCCAGGCCAGCGTCACGCCGCCGACGAAGGTCGGCACGATGCTGGCTACGAAGGTGATCGCCGCGAGCAGGGCCGAACGGGTCTGGTCATAGACGAGCACGGTCAGCGCGACGCGGGCTAGCTGATCACCGATGACCGACAAGAGCTGCGCCGCCCACAGGGCCCGGAACTCCGCCACCGCGAACACGTCGCGGAATGTCGTCGCGGCCTGCTCGGTTGAACCCCCCCGGGCTACCGCTTGTCTAGTTATCTCGCCCTCCGGCTCAGCGAATCGCTGCGGTCTTCGGTGATCACATCCTGACCGACAGTTGCCTCGCTTAGCAACAGGCCAGCCCAGAGCGGCTCCAACCCGGCAGCTGGCCGAGTCCTGCGGTGCGGCGAGTGTGGCAGTGACCGGGCGGGGCTTCCTAGCTCCGCAGGCCCGTCTAGCTCCGCAGGCCCGTCTAGCTGCGGAGCACGGCGCCGACGCGGCGGGCGGCCTCGGCGACGGCCGCGTCGCGGGCCGCCGAGGTCTCGGCGGCGGTGAGCGTCCGGTCCGGGGCGCGGAACCTGAGCGTGTACGCCAGCGACTTGCGCTGTTCGCCGACCTGGGCTCCGGTGTACACGTCGAACAGCCGCACGCCCTCGAGCAGCTCCTTCGGCGCGCCCGCCACCAGCGCCGCCTCGACCTCGGCGGCGGGCACGGCCGCGTCCACGATCAGGGCCACGTCCTGGGTGGCCAGCGGGTAAGTGGACAGCTGAGGGGCCTGCACGGGACCGACGCCCTCGGCCGCGGTGAACACCACCGACAGGTCAAGCTCCATGGCAGAGGTCCGCTCCGGCAGCCCGAATGCCTTGATCACCCGCGGATGCAGTTCGCCGGCGTGTCCCGCCAGCCACTCCCGCGTACCGTCGGAGTCCGTGACCTGGGTGTAGATGGCCGCGCAGCGGCCCGGATGCCAGGGCGCGTGCGTGTCGGCCCGGACGTCGAGCCGGACCCGGCACGACCGGCCGATCGCGCGGGCCGCCTCGATCGCGTCCGCCCAGGACGCCGGGCGTCCCGTTGCCCCACCAGCCGTCGAGTTCACGCGCGCCGGCCAGCACGGCGCCCACTCGCAGCGGCTGGTCGGGAAGGGCGGCTTCCAGGGAGGCGAGTTCGGCCACCGTGGGTCCGCGGTCCACCGGGAGGATCGGCGCCGAGGGCGCCGCCCCCGGCCGGGGCCGGAAAACCAGGCCGGTCTCGAACAGCGCGGTGTCGGCGAAGCCGCGGCCGATGTTCCGCGCCAGCACCCGGAACAGCCCGGGCAGCAAGGTGGTGCGCAGCAGCGGCTCGTCCTCGCTGAGCGGGTTCGCCACCGTCACCGCGTGGCGGCGCATGTCGTCGGTCGGCAGCCCGAGCAGGTCCGCGTCGGTCCGCGACCCGAACGGCCACGACAGCACCTCCACATACCCGGCCTCGGCCAGCGCCCGGCCCACCGAACGGCGCAGCCGCTGGCGCGGCGTGAGCCCGCGCCCGGCCAGCGCGCGCGGCATCCGGGCCGGGACGTTCTCGTAGCCTTCCAGCCGGATGACCTCCTCGGCCAGGTCGGCGGGGTCGGTGAGGTCGGGCCGCCAGCTCGGCGGGGTCACCTCGAGCACGGGGCCGTCAGCCGCGGCGGACGGCGGGGCGGCCGGCTCCCCGGCCCGCCAGGGCGCAATGGTCGGCGCGGCTCCACGCGTCTCGCGCACCGAGCAGCCCACCTCGCGCAGCCGACGGACCACGGTGTCCCGGCCGTAGACCATACCGGCTACCCGGTCTGGATAGTCCACCGCCAACCAGATCTGCACCGGCGGCACCTCGACCGACGCGTGCGTGCAGCCCGGCACCACCTGACCGCCGCCCAGCCCGGACAGCAGAGCCACCGCCTTGGCGCTGGCGCGCAGCGGAAGCTCGCGGTCCACGCCGCGCTCGAACCGGTAGGACGCCTCGCTGTGCAGCTTGTGCCGCCGGGCCATCTTGGCAATTCCCCTGGCGGAGAAGTGCGCTGCCTCGATCACCAGGTCGGTCGACTCCGAGTCGATCTCGGTGGACAGGCCACCCATGGTGCCGGCCAGGGAGATCGGCCCGGACGCGTCGGTGATCAGGATGTCGTCGGCGTCGAGCGTCCGGACCACGTGATCCAGCGTCTCCAGCCGCTCCCCCGGCTGCGCCCGCCGGACCGCGATCTCGCCGGTCAGCTTGGACCGGTCGAACGCGTGCAGCGGCTGCCCGAGCTCGAGCATCAGGTAGTTGGTCACGTCCACCGCGAGTGACACGCTGCGGACCCCGGACCGGGCCAGCCGCACCTGCATCCACAGCGGGGTCTGCGCCGCCGGGGAGAAGCCGCGCACCTCGCGCAGCACGAACCGGTCGCAGCCGGCCGGGTCGTCGATGCGGGCCGGGTAGACGTCCGGGCCGACGTAGCCGAGCTCGCCGCCGAGCAGGGCCGCATCCGGCAGCGCGGTCCCGGCCGGATCGCGGAAGGGCACGCTGAACGCGCTGGCGAGCTCCCGCGCGGTGCCGCGCACCGATACGGCGTAACCGCGGTCGGGCGTCACCGCGATCTCGAACACCTCGTCACGCAGGTTCGCGTAGGACACGAAATCCGCGCCGAGCGGCGCGTCGGGGGGCAGCACCAGGATGCCGGAGTGATCGTCGCCGATGGCCAGCTCGCTGACCGAGCAGATCATCCCCTCCGATATGTGGCCGTAGGTCTTGCGGGCGCCGATCTCAAATCCGCCGGGCAGCACCGCGCCGGGCAGCGCGAGCGCAACCCGGTCGCCGACGGCGAAGTTGACCGCGCCGCAGATCACGCCGGACGCCTCATCGGGCGGCCCGGCCAGCTGGCTGTCGGAGACGGCGACCCGGCAGTACCTGATCGGCTTCTTCAGCTTCTGGGGTCCGGTCAGCTCCTCGATGAGGAGCACCTGGGCGACCACCACGCCGCGGATGTCGTGCCCGACCGGCTCCACCGACTCGACCTCGAGCCCGGCCGCGGTCAGCCGGCGCGAGACCTCGGTGGCATCGACCGGCTCGGGCAGCGGCGCGTACTCGCGCAGCCAGGAAAGCGGCACTCGCATCTCAGATCTCCATCCCGAACGCCCGGCTGAACCGCACGTCGCCCTCTACCGCGTCCCTGATCTCGGTCAGCCCGTGCGCGATCATCAGGCTGCGTTCGATGCCGAGCCCGAACGCGAACCCGCTGTACCGGTCGGGGTCGATGCCGCAGGCCACCAGCACCCGGGGGTTCACCATGCCGCAGCCCGCGATCTCGATCCAGCCCTGCGACCGGCATACCCGGCACGGGTCGCCGCCCGGCTTGGCCGAAGCGCCGCGGCAGATGTGGCACTCCATCGACACGTCGCCTGACGGCTCGGTGAAGGGGAAGTAGTCGGGCCTCGAGCCGGGTGCGCAGCCCGGAGCCGAACATCGCGTCCACGAACGACTGGATCGCGCCGCGCAGGTCGGCCATCGTCAGTCCCTCGTCGACGGCGAGCCCTTCGATCTGGTGGAACACCGGGCTGTGGGTGGCGTCGAGCGGGTCGTGGCGGTAGGTGCGGCCCGGGATGACCACGTAGAGCGGCAGCGGGCGGGTGAGCATGGCCCTGATCTGCACCGGCGAGGTCTGCGTCCGCAGCACCAGGCCGGACTCGCGCCCGGGTCCCTCGGCGTTCTCGACGAAGATCGTGTCCTGCGCGTCTCGAGCCGGGTGGTCCGGCAGCATGTTCAGCGCATCGAAGTTGTACCACTCCGCCTCGACCTCGGGTCCCTCGGCGACTTCGTAGCCCATGGCGACGAACACGTCGGACAGCCGGTCGGCGAGGGTGGTGACGGGATGGCGCGCGCCCGGCGGAACCTGATCCCAGGGCAGGGTCACGTCGACCGCCTCGGTGACCAGCACCTGCCGGTCTCGTTCGGCCTCCAGCTGGGCCTGCCGCGTGCGCAGCGCCTCGCGGAGCTGGCTGCGGGCCGCGCCGACCCGCCGACCCGCCTCAGCGCGGGCCTCGGGCGGCAGCGCGCCGATCTCCGCGCTGGCCAGCGACAGCGGCGCCCGGTCACCCTCGTGGGCGATCCGCGCCGCCTTCAGCTCGTCGAGGGTCCCGGCGGCGGCGATGGCAGCGAGAGCCTCGTCGAGGACACGGGCCACCTCGTCAGGCGCCAGCGACGCCGTCGCCTTGGGGTCGTAATTCTCGTTCGGTGCGGACATGGGTCCTGCTTCCTGCGGGCCGTACCTTTAGCTGGGGTCTGAAGGCGGATTTTCCGCCGAACGGGCGTGGGTGGCAGCGTCGCGTCAACCTCGACGCGCCGGTGGGTAGCGTCGGCCCTGCAAAGCGTCCCCCGCCTGTGCGGCCAGGGGCCGATCGCCGTACTGGATAGCCCGAAGGGAGATTACCGTACCGAGCGCTCAGTCGTTGCCCTGAGGGTGTCGCCCTTAGACGGCAGCCGTCCCCGCGGGCACGATAAATCGGAACTCGGCGCCACCGCCGGGCGCGCGGCGAACGCCGATCGTGCCGCCGTGTGCCTCGACGAGGCCCTTGACGATGTACAGGCCGAGACCGGTGCCGCCGCCATGCTGGCCTCTGCGGCTGCCGCCGCGGGGCTTGCCGCGCCAGAACTGGCGGAATACCCGGGGAGCCACCTCCGGTGAGATGCCCTCGCCCTGGTCGCGGACGGAGACGGCGACCGCGTCGGGCTCGTCCGTCAGTCCGTTCTCGTCGCCCAGATGCGCTGGTTCGACCACGATCGTCACGATGCCGGCGCCGTGCCGGACGGCGTTTTCCACCAGGTTGCCGAGGATCTGGTCGATCTTGTCGGCGTCCAGCCAGGTCTCCGGCAGGCCGCCCAGCACCTCGAGCCGGAACCGGTCCTCGGCGTCGCCCGCGACCACCCGGCCCGCGACGATCTTCCGGGCCCGGTCGGGCACGTCGACCAGCTGCCGGTGGACTTCCATCCGGCCGGATTCGATCCGGGACACGTCGAGCAATTCGGTGATGAGCCGGGTCACGCGGTCGGCATCGGCGTTCACCGTTTCCAGCATCACGCGCTTCTGGTCGTCGGTGAACCGGCCCCACTTGTTCAGCAGCGTGGCAGTGAAGCCCTTGACGCTGGTCAGCGGGGAGCGCAGCTCGTGCGCGACGGTCGAGACGAGCTCGGCGCGGCTGCGTTCCAGCCGTTCCCGCTGCTGCGCGCCGCGCAGGCTGATGACCAGCCTTTTAAGTGTTAGCCCGGGGGGGACGACCCCCCCAGACCCTCCCCGCTGTTCCTCCCGGGGGGACCCATCCCCCGGACCCCCCGGGGGAGGGGCTGCCCGCCCCCCGTTCCCCTCCGGCCCCCTTTGGGGGGGATCAACCTGGCGGGGGGCCCGGGGTCCGCGCACGTAGCCGACGGACACCAGGATCTCAGTGCCGTCCGCCAGGTACAGCGATCGCTCAGGGTGACGGGTGCGCGTCGGCAGGCCGTGGTACGGGTCGGCGTACACCCACCAGTCCCGGCCGTCGGCGTCGCGGAGCGGAAGCACGTCGAACACGAACTTGCCGATGATCTCGGCCGGATCCAGCCCGGTCAGGCGGGCGGCGACCCGGTTGAACACGACGATGCGGCCGGCCTCGTCGGCGACCACCACCCCATCCGGCAGCTCATCGGCGAACACCAGGCTCCCGATCGGGACCGGGCCTTCGGGAAGCGGGCTGATGCCGGAAACCTGATCGTTAGCGGTCTCGCGGTTCGCTGGCGTCGCGGCCGATTGCTGGGCCGGTTGCGGGGTCGATGACGCCCGGCTCGATATGAGCTCGTCCACTGCAGCGAAGCCTCCGTCCGGCGAGGCCGCACTGAAATCGTCCGGCGGCCGGAAGTGGTCACGGTTTGGGTGACGGATTGTGATCAGACTCTAGCGCGAATACCGGCTTTGTGACAGTCCTGAGACGTGAATTCTCTATGTTGTAGACCAAATACCCTAAGCCACCAGTCGCTACTTACATACCATCTTGTCCCCCCGCCCACCTCCCCATTCCCCTTTCACTGTGTACTCGCTGCGCACGCGCGGACGCGTAGAGGCACACCGCCGCCGCGGCCGCCAGGTTGAGGCTCTCGGCCCGGCCGTAGATGGGCACCGCGACGGGTTCGTCGGCCAGCGCGACGAGCTCGGGCGGCAGCCCCCATGCCTCGTTGCCGAACATCCAGGCGGTGGGCTCGGCCAGCCGGGCCAGCACGTCGGGGTCGTCCAGGGAACGCCCCGCTCGGCCGTCCGCCGCCACGATCCGGAGTCCGGCCTCACGCATGGTGACGACGGCGTCGTCGAGCCGGGCCCCGGCCACCACCGGCAGGTGGAACAGGCTGCCCGCGGACGCGCGCACGCACTTGCCGTTATAGGGGTCGACGGAGGCGTCGGCGAAGACCACCGCGTGCGCGCCCGCCGCATCGGCCGTGCGCAGCACGGTGCCGGCGTTCCCCGGATCGCGGACGTTGGCGAGCAGCGCCACCAGCCTGGGCTTGGCGACCTCGGCGAGCGGGACGTCAACGAAACGGCAGACGGCCAGCAGGCCCTGCGGGGTCACCGTCTGAGCCAGCTCCTCCATGACCTCGCCGCTGACGATATGCACCGGAATGCCCGCGTCGGCGATCGCGGTGACCAGATCGTGATGCCTGCTCCGGGCGGGCACCGTCACGAACAAATCGGTGACATGCGCCCCGCAATGAAAAGCCTCCGCCACCGCTTGCGGACCTTCGGCGAGAAAGGCCCGCTCACGCTGGCGGAAGGCTCGTTTGGTCAGGCGCCGCGCGGCCTTGAGCCGCGGCGAGTGCGTGTCCGTATAGCCGGTGTCAGGCGATGCGGTGACCCGCACCCTAGGCGGCCGCGGACCCTGATGCGTCCGGAAGCGCCTTCTTCGCCACCTCGACCAGGGCCGAGAACGCCGACTCGTCGGCGACGGCGAGCTCGGCGAGCATCCGCCGGTCGACCTCGACGCCCGCCACCCGCAGGCCCTGGACGAACCGGTTGTAGGTCATGCCGTTGGCGCGGGCCGCAGCGTTGATCCGCTGGATCCACAGCCGTCTGAAGTTGCCCTTGCGGTCCTTGCGGTCGCGGTAGGCGTAGGTCATCGAGTGGAGGACCTGTTCCTTGGCCTTGCGATACAGCCGGGACCGCTGTCCCCGGTAGCCGCTGGCCCGTTCGAGGACAACCTTGCGCTTCTTGTGGGCGTTGGTTGCCCGCTTCACGCGTGCCATCGTTCTGTCTCCCTCACGCGGGCCGGGCTACAAGCCCAGCAGCTTCTTGATCTCCTTGACGTCGCTGGGCGCGACCGTCACTTCCCCGTAGAGCCGCCGCGTCAGGCGAGACGACTTGTGCTCGAACATGTGGTTGCGATTGGCACGGCGGCGCATGATCTTGCCGGTTCCTGTCACCCGGAACCGTTTCGCGGCCCCGCTGTGTGTCTTCATCTTCGGCATGGTCGCCGTCGTCTCCATTCCTGTAGCTGCCGCCCTAGGCGCGCAGCAGTAACCGACCCCGGTACTTGCGCCGGGGTTTATTGCCGCCGGGTGATGCTACCGGCTAGGCCGGACCCGGTACCGCGGCACCGTCGGCGGCGGGCTCACTCGCCGCCGGTTCCGGGGCCGCCGCTGCGGCAGCGCGCGGGCTGGGCACCGGCCGGTTGTGGGCCTGGCTTGCCGTATGCGCCTTTGTTTCGCTCTTCTTCCGGTGCGGACCGATCACCATGATCATGTTCCGCCCGTCCTGCTTGGGCTGCGACTCCACGAAGCCGAGCTCTTCGACGTCGCCGGCGAGACGCTGCAGCAGACGGAAGCCCAGCTCGGGCCTTGACTGCTCACGCCCCCTGAACATGATCGTCACCTTGACCTTGTCGCCCGCCTTGAGGAACCGCTCGACGTGGCCCTTCTTGGTGCCGTAGTCGTGCGGGTCAATCTTCGGGCGCAGCTTGATCTCCTTGACGATCGTCTGCGTCTGGTTCTTGCGTGACTCCCTGGCCTTGACGGCGGATTCGTACTTGAACTTTCCGTAGTCCATGAGCTTGCAGACCGGTGGCCGCGCGGTGGGTGCGACCTCGACCAGGTTGAGATCGGCTTCCTGAGCCAGCTTGAGTGCGTCGTTGACCGAGACGATCCCGATCTGCTCCCCCTTTGGCCCTACCAGCCGGACTTCGGGAGCACGGATGCGCTCGTTGATACGCGCTTCGGCGCTGATGTGACCTCCTTGAGCCTCATCTCCGCCGCCGGTGCATCCGGCGGTGGCTTGGCCGACCTGCCCCGGATGTTCCCGGTCGCGGGCGGATGCCCCGGACACGAGAAAACCCCGCGAGCGATGCGCTCAGCGGGGCAACCACAACGACGGCATCATCCCTGAGGTCCGTCAGGACCCCCGGAAGGATGCGCCGTGCCAGCAAATACCCGGCGCTTGCGCGCGCTGTCGCGCGCACCGCCCGCCGGGACGTCTGGCCAGACCCGCCTGCCCGTACCGGGCCGACTGGGTGGGAGGTGGTCCTCCGCTTTGCGCGCCCGGCACTTTGGGTACCGAGCTGGTCAGCGTCTAAGCCTAACAGCACCGGGCCGTTCAGCGGTATTCCCGGGCCGGCACAGCCGGCCTTTGGCCGGGGCCCTGGGGCCGAGGGAGCCCCCGTGGCCCTCGGCCCCAGGGCCTAGTTGAGGACGCGCTTGGTGAAGGTGCGAGTGCCCAGGTAGCCGAAGACCACCGTGCCGCCGACAAGCGCGAGCAGCACAGCCCACATCGGCATGTGCGGGAGCACGGGGGTGAGCACGGCCCGTAGCCCCTCGGACATGTACACCATGGGATTGATCAGGATGGCGATCTGCAGCCAGCGGATGTTGTGCAGCGCCGCCCAGGGGTAGTAGACGCAGCCCAGCATGGTGGCGGGCAGCAGGATCACCGCGAACAGCATCTGCATCTTGCGCGGGTCCATGATCGTGCCGAGCAGCAGCCCGAGCGCGGAGGTGAGCAAGGACGCGAAGACCAGGATGAGCGTGAACAGCGCCCAGTTGGTCACGTGCACATGCGGAGCCTGGCCCGCCGCGTGCACGAGCAGCACGATCGGGAACACGATGACCGCGCCGATGAACGACTGGACCGCGCCCGCCACGATCTTCTGTATCGCCAGCACCCGGATCGGCACCGGGGCCAGCGCCCGGTCCTCGATCGTGCGCTGCCAGGAGAACTCCATCACCAGCGGGAACGTGACGGCCATGATGCCCTGCATGAGCAGCATGGAGGCCATCAGGCCGGGCACCAGGATGGTGGCGAAATTGACGCCGCCCGCGGCGGCGCCCGCACGAGCGGCCGCGGCACCGCCGCCGAGCACGAAGCCGCCGCCGATCTTCGGGAACACGTAGGCGAAGACGAAGACGAACAGCAGCGGCTGCATGACCGCCCGGGTGAAGGTGGCGATCGCGTTGCGCCGCAGCACCCGGAACTCGCGCGCCATCATGGCACCGAACGTCCTGGCCAGGGTCGGCCGCGGCTCGGGCGCCTCGGCGATCAGGGCCGCAATCTGTGCGGGCCCGGGGGGACGGCCCCCCGGATCCCCCCGCTCCTGGGGGGACCCATCCCCCCAGACCCCCCTTGTCGTCGTGATGGTCACTCGCGGTACTCCCGTCCGGTCAGGGTGAGGAACACTGTCTCCAGGCTCGGCTTGAGCTGGGTCGCGTCGCGCACATTCAGGCCGGCCGCCGAGCCAGCCGTGACCAGAGCGCCGAGCACGCCGTCGGGCTCGCGGGTGAACACCCGGACGTAGTCACCGTCGGCCTCCACCTTGCTGACGCCGGGCCGGCCGGCCAGGCTGGCCTGCTCCGTCAGGCCGTCGGGGACCGGCTCGTCGTACCGGACCGTGATGACCGTTTCCGCGCCGGCGCCGTCCTTGAGCTGGTTCACGGTGCCCGAGGCGAGCACCTCGCCGTGGTCGATCACCGCGACCTGCTCGCACAGGGCCTCAGCTTCCTCCATGTAGTGCGTGGTCAGCAGGATGGTCTGCCCCTCGGCGTGCAGCACCCGCAGGATGTCCCACAGGTTGGCCCGGGTCTGCGGGTCGAGTCCGGCGGTCGGCTCGTCCAGGAACAGCACGTCCGGCCGGTGCACCAGGGCCCGCGCGATCAGCAGCCGCTTGGCCTGGCCACCGGACAGGTCGGTGGACATTGCCCCGCGCCGGTCCGCCAGCCCGAACACCTCGAGCAGCTGGGCGGCGCGGCGCGAAGCCTCACGCCGCCCCAGGCCGAAGAACCGGCTGCGGAACTCCAGGTTCTCCGCCACGGTCAGCTGCATGTCGAGCGTGTTGTTCTGGGTCACCACGCCGATCCTGCGCTTCACCCCCACCGGGTCGGCCACCACGTCCAGGCCGGCCACCCAGGCCCGGCCGCCTGTGGGCAGCACCAGGGTGGTGAGCATGCCGATGGTGGTGGACTTGCCCGCGCCGTTCGGCCCGAGCAGGCCGAAGAACTGGCCGGTGCCGACGGAAAGGTCGATGCCGCGGACGGCGGGCACGTCCCCGCGCGACGACCTGTAGGTCTTGCGCAGATCCTCGGTCCGTATCGCGAGCGCGGCGGCGCCAGTCATGATGTCACCGTCATGATGTCACCGTCATGATGTCACCGTCATGATGTCAATTACCTATGTTGACGAACGGTCGGTGTCAACTGAGGTTGACACCGCCGGTTTCCGAACCACGACAACCTGACGTCCTGCGTCACTTGCCGCGCTCCTTCCTCATCAGCTCGCTGAAATGCCCGATCATCTCGAGGAAGAACTTGCGGATCACCGGCTCGTCGGCCGGGTCCACGAAGCCGAAGGCATCCTGCCAGTGCGGCCCGGCCAGCGAGTAGTAGTCCTCGCAGACCTGGCGTCCCTTATCGGTCACGAACAGCCTGACCACGCGCCGGTCCCCGGCGTCGCTGCGCCGCTCGACGTACCCCTCGCGGACGAGCGTGTTCACCACCGACGTCAGCGTCCCCGGCGATGACCAGCCCCGGGCCGCGACGTCGCTGGATTTGAGCCCGTCTCCGGCCAGCAGCACCCGCAGCACGCCCAGCCCGGCCGGGCTGACCCGCAGCCCTGACTGCGCCAGCGTCCCCGCGTAGAACGCGCCCATGATCCTGGACGCGGCCAGCAGCAGGACGTGCAGCGGCGCGTCCGCGGGCGGCCCGTCCGCGGGCGGCCCGTCCGACGGCTCGCCCCAGAACCACCCCGGGTGGGCCTGCCCCGGCCCGCACTCAGCCGCTGCGGCCTCCGGTTCGCCCGGCCGCGCGATCTCTGCCTCACTCACGCCCTCACTCACGCCACCAGTCTTCAACCCCAGCTATTTCCATGTCAAATCATTTGATCTCAAAATATCTCTGCTATGGGTGAACAGAGCCGGCGGCACAGCCGGCACGATGTGACACCGTGCCGGCTATTGCCAGGCTCGATGCGACATCGTGCCAGGCCTTACCTGGGGGTTCTGGGGTGGGTAGTGCGCCCGGGGCAGACGGGATTAGCGGCACGGGGTGACCGGGATGCGGGCCTCGATGATGGTGCCGCGGCCCGGGCCGGAGTGCACGCCGAGGCGGCCGCCGACAAGTTCGGCGCGTTCGGCCATGCCGCTGAGGCCGAAGCCACCCGTGGCCGCGTCCGGATGGAAGCCCGCGCCGTTGTCGGTGACCCGCAGCGACACCAGTCCCGGGTCGCAGCGCAGGAGAACGCTGGCCGCCGTGGCCCCGGCATGCTTGACCACGTTCTGCAGCGCCTCCTGGGCGATCCGGTAGAGGGCGATCTCGACGTGCTCGGGCAGCGCGCACTCATCAGCTTCGACCGTCACCTGCACGGCACCGATGCTGCGGGCCAGGCTGGCCAGGCCGTCGGCCAGGCCGAGATCGTCCAGGACGGGCGGGCGCAGGCCGGAGATGGCGGCGCGCGCCTCGTTCAGGGTCAGGTCGATCATCTGCCGGGCCAGCACGAGCTGCTCGGCGGTGAACTCGGGCGCGTCGCGCAGCGCGTCGGCGGCCGCGTCCAGGTGGTAGGACAAACTGATCAGCCGCTGCGAGATGCCGTCGTGAATATCGCCGGCCAGCCGCCGCCGTTCGGCTTCCTGCGCCGCGATCACCCGCTCGGCGAACCGCTCGAGGGCATGCTCGCGAGCGGCGAGACGGCGATGCAATCGCGCCTGATGGACCACCCCGGCGAACAAGGAACCAATCGCGGTGAGAAGCACCACGTCCCGTTCGGTGAAAATGCGGCGGGAACGGGTGTGGACGTTCAGCACTCCCGCCAGCCCCGAGGGCCGGCTCGCCATCGGCACCGATGCCATCGAGGTGAACTCACCGCCACGGAGCTCGGGAAAGTAGCGGTACCGGGGGTCGGCCTCCTTGTGGTCGACGATGGTCACCGGCTCGCCGTGGCTGGCCACCCAGCCGGTGACGCCCTCGCCGAGCAGCAGGCGGATCTTGCCGACGGCGGCGTCGAACGGCGGGGTCGCGCCGGTCAGGGTGAGCGCGGTGCCGCCGTCGTCAAGCACGTGCACGAAGCACACGTCGGTGGCGGTGGCCGCGACGATCAGGCCAGCGATCCTGGCCGCCAGCGGGCCGAGCTCGAGTCCCGCCGAGATCGCCTCCACCACGCCTGCCAGCAGGGCGTTCTCACCCTCAGGATCCTGGAGGGGCAGCGGACTTGGCCCGCTGTGCTCCGTCAATGGAAGATCCCCTCGCGCAGCGCGACTGTCACCGCGCCGGCCCGGTCGCTGACCTCGAGTTTCCGGTATATCGAACTCAGGTGGCTCTTGACGGTTTCCTCGCCGACGATGAGCCGGCCGGCGATGGCCCGGTTGGACAGGCCCGCGACGGCCAGCGCGAGCACCTCGCTCTCGCGCTGGGTCAGGCCGAGGCCCGCGCCCGGCCAGAACTCCCCGCCGCGCAGCCGCGCGGCGGACGCGACCGCCCGCCCGGCCAGCGCCGGGTCGATGACGGTCTCGCCTTCGGCCACCCGTTCCAGGTGCCGGACCAGGTCCTCGCCGGTGATCTGCTTCAGCAGGTAGCCCTTGGCGCCCACCCGCATGGCCTGGAACAGGTACTGCTCGTCGTCGTAGGCGCTCAGCAGGACCACCTTCGCCGCCGGGTCGCGCTCCAGGAGCTTGCGGCACAGGTCCAGGCCGCTCGATTCCTTCAGGCGGACGTCGCACAAGATGATGTCCGGATGTAGCGTCCCGGCCAGCTTCTGGGCGGCGTCCGCGTCCAGCGCCTGGCCGACCACGCGGACCCGGCCGAGGAACCGGCCCAGGATGGTGCTCAGGCCTTGCAGCACCATCTCGTGGTCGTCGACGAGCACGATGCGCAGCGGTCCCATGGCGGTCAGGATACGTTCGGAATTACCGCAGCATAAGAGCACCATCCCCGGCATGTCCCCCGGACGGGGGAAGCCATCCTGGGGCGGGCCTGCCTACAGTCGAGGCCGGTGCCCGAGCGAGGCAGGTGATCACGTGCCGCACAAGCTGTTCCGGATGCAGCAAGCTGAGTACTCCGAGCATGCGCCGACGAGGCCGGTCATGCTCGCCATCGCCGGCGACAGCGCGGCCGGGAAGACCACGATCACCCGCGGCCTGGTCCAGGCGCTCGGGGCCGAACGCTGCACGGCGGTCTGCGTGGACGACTACCATCGCTATGACCGGGCCGAACGCCGCCAGCTGCCGTTCACCCCGCTGCATCCCGACTGCAATTACATCCAGATCATGGAGCAGCACCTGCAACTGCTCGCCCGGGGCCAGCCGATCCTCAAGCCGGTCTACGACCATCACGCGGGTGAGTTCACCCGCCCGGTGCTGGTCGAGCCGCGTCAGTTCGTCATCGTCGAGGGGCTGCTGCCGCTGCACACCAAGCTCGCCCGCGCCTGCTTCGACGCGACCGTCTACCTGGACCCCCCGGAGGAGATCCGGCGGGCCTGGAAGGTCAGCCGGGACACCGCGGACCGGGGCTACACGGCGGATCAGGTGCTGGCCGAGCTGGAACGCCGCGAGGCGGAGTCCGCGGCGTTCATCCTGCCGCAGCGCGCGTTCGCGGATATCGTCATCAGGTTCGCGCCGATCCCGGGCCGGGTCGTGCCGGACGGCACGCCGCTGTCCGCCGAACTGATGCTACGGCCGACGATCAGGCACCCCGACCTGGACGGCGTGGTGCCCGAGGACATCGACAGCGGCTCACGCCCGGCGATCCACCTCAAGCTCGCGCGCGACGCGGACGGCCTCCCGGTGGACGCGCTGCACATCCACGGGGACGCGGCCCGGGCCGACAGCGAGCTGGTGGAGAAGGCCATCTGGTCCAGGCTCGGCACCGGCTCCGAGCCGCCGGCGTGCCTGGGCCGGACCAGGGAGGGCCAGCGCACCGAGCCGCTGGCCATCACCCAGCTGCTGCTCGTCTACCACCTGCTCGACGCGGCCCGGTTAACTGACGCGGGCCGGCTAGCCGCTGAAGACGCGGCTGGCCAGGAAGTCGGCGGGCTCCAGGCGCATCAGGTCGTCCTTGGCCGGGGTGCCGCTGGCCGCGATCAGCCGGTTCGCGTGCCGCAGCCGGGCGCGCTCAAGGGCGTTGCGGACGCTGCGCGCGTTGGCGAACCGGGGCTGGCTCATCCGGCGGGCGAGGTAGTCGCGGAACACCGATTCCGCCTCCGGCGACAGGCGGTAGCGCCGCTCGCTCAGCATCAGCTGGCCGATGGCCACGAGCTCGTCCAGCGAGTAGTCCGGAAACTCCAGGTGGTGCGCGATGCGCGAGCTCATCCCGGGATTGGACGCGAAGAACGTCTCCATCCGGTCGGCGTACCCGGCCATGATGACAACCAGGTCGTCCCGGTAGTTCTCCATGTACTGGAGCAGGATCTCGATGGCTTCCTGGCCGTAGTCACGCTCGTTGTCGGCGCGGTAGAGGTAATAGGCCTCGTCGATGAACAGCACCCCGCCCATGGCCCGGTTGAGCACGTCCTTGGTCTTCGGGGCGGTATGCCCGACGTACTGTCCCACGAGGTCGTCCCGGGTCGCCGAGACGACCCGGCCGTGGCGCAGGTAGCCCATCCGGTGCAGGAGCCTGGCCATCCGCAGCGCCACCGTTGTCTTGCCGGTGCCGGGGTTGCCGGTGAAGCACATGTGCAGGCTGGGCGCTCCTGCCGATAGCCCGAACCGGGCCCGCAGCCGGTCGATGAGCAGCAGCGAGGCGATCTCCTCGACCCGGGTCTTCACCGGCCGCAGGCCGACGAGATCCCGGTCCAGCGCCTCGATGATCTCGTCGACTCCGGCCGCGGCGCGTTCGGCCGCAAGGTCCACGGTCGCGTCGTCCGGGAGCGGCTCCGGGACCGCGGGCCGCTGGTCACCGCCGGGACCGGCGGCCCCCTCCGGCGCGGGCCCCGCCGGCCCGGGCCCGCCCGGCGCGCGTCCCGCCGGCCCGGGCCCGCCCGGCGCGCGTCCCGCCGGCCCGGGCCCGCCCGGCACGCGTCCCGCCGGCGTGGGCAGCGCGAACAGCGGACGGGAGGCGGCGTGGCCGTCAGGCCCGCTCATGGCGGGCCGTACCGGGTGCCGGCCGGGCGGTCGAGGGCGTACGGGTGGAGGCTGTAACGGATGCGCCGGTCGGCCGCCTCCTGCCGGTCAAGCCGGAACCCCGGCTCCTGGGCCGGCCGGTTGACCAGGAACGACAGCGCGACCGTCTGCCTGCCCTGCCGGGCGTCGTAGGCGGATACCTTGATGTACCTATCCGGGTAGACCCGGCGGCACTCGTTGATCTCGTGCAGCGCACCCGCCGGGTCCACCAGGCCGAACATCGGCAGCCCCCACATGTCCCAGTAGTTGTTCCGCGGGTGCGGGTCGTCGGTGAAATCCACCGACAGGGCCCAGCCGTTGCTGAGCGCGTAGCCGAGCTGGCGGCTGATCTCCTCGTCGGTGAGGTCCGGCAGGTAGGAGAACGTCCCCTGGGTTATCCGCATGTCAGGCACTCCCCAGCGCCGGCACCGCGACCACGTCCGGCGTGTCGGTGGACTCGAAGTCGAAGCTCACATCGCCCCAGGTCGACAGGGCCATGTCGAGCTCGCGGCTGCGCTTGGCCGCCGACCGCAGGATGTCGGGTCCCTCCGCCAGCAGGTTGCGGCCCTCGTTGCGCGCCTTGACCATCACTTCCAGCGCCACCCGGTTCGCGGTGGCGCCTGCCGCGATGCCCAGCGGGTGCCCGATCGTGCCCCCGCCGAACTGCAGGATCACGTCCTCGCCCAGGTAGTGCAGCAGCTGGTGCATCTGGCCGGCGTGGATGCCGCCCGAGGCAACGGGCATCACGCCCGGCATCGACGCCCAGTCCTGCTCGAAGTACAAGCCCTTCAGCGGGTCCGGCTCCGCCTGGTCGGCCCGCAGGACGTCGTAGTCGCCGGCCACCATATTCGGGTCACCTTCGAGCTTTCCGACCACCGTGCCGGCGTGGATGTGGTCGACGCCGGCCATCCGCATCCACTTGGCGATGACGCGGAAGCTGACGCCATGGTTCTTCTGCCGCGTGTAGGTCCCGTGGCCGGCCCGGTGCAGGTGCAGCAGCACCCCGTTGCGCCTGGCCCACTTCGCCATCGACTGGATGGCGGTGTAACCGACGGTCAGGTCGATCATGACGATGACGCTGCCGAGATCCGCCGCGCACTCGGCCCGCTCGTACATGTCTTCCATCGTCGCCGCGGTGACGTTGCAGTAGTGACCCTTGATCTCACCGGTCTCCGCCTGCGCCCGGTTAACCGCCTCCATGGCGTGCAGGAACCGGTCACGCCAGCGCATGAACGGCTGACTGTTGATGTTCTCGTCGTCCTTGGTGAAGTCGAGGCCGCCCCGGAGCGCCTCGTAAACCACGCGGCCGTAGTTCTTCGCCGAAAGCCCGAGCTTCGGCTTCACCGTCGCGCCAAGCAGCGGACGGCCGTATTTGTTCAGGTACTCGCGTTCCATCACGATGCCGTGCGCAGGCCCCTGGAAGGTCTTGATGTAATGCGGCGGGATGCGCATGTCCTCCAGCCGCAGCGCCTTCAGCGCCTTGAACCCGAACACGTTGCCGATGATCGAGGAGGTGAGGTTCGCGACCGAGCCTTCCTCGAACAGATCCAGGTCGTAGGCGATGCGGGCGATGTACTGGCCGTCGAGGCCTGGCACCGGCTCGACGCTGTAGCACTTGGCCTGGTAGTGCTCATACGCGGTCAGCCGGTCCGTCCACACCACCGTCCAGGTCGCCGTCGACGACTCGCCCGCCACCGCCGCCCCCGCTTCCTCGGGCGGAATCCCCGGCTGCGGCGTGACGCGGAAGGCCGCGAGCACGTCGGACGGCTTCGGCACGTAGTCCGGCTGCCAGTAGCCCATCTCCGCGTAATGGAGCACTCCCGCGCTCCAGCGTTCCGCCATGCCGGTCTCCCATCGCGTCGTCCTGCGTTGTTACCGATGATGAGAGGCATGTGTTAAAAGATCAATCAAGTGTTTTGCTAATTACTTGATCGAACGTTCAATTATCCCGAACGGGTGGTGGTGCCTGCCGCGGTCTCGGCGCGCGCCATCCCTCGCGGTGGAGCAGGTACCGCACGAGCAGCGCCGTGGCACCCGGCTGGCGGTCGTGGGTCACCGCTTGCCACGGGCGCCGCAGCGGCGTGCCCGGGACGGCCACCTCGACCAGTTCGCCGTCCTGCAGTTGCCGTGACACGGCGTCCCGGGACGTCAGGGTGGCGCCGAGGCCGGCCGCGGCGCAGGCGAGGGCGGCACCGCCGGAACCCAGCGTGAGCCGGGGCGGGTCGGCGTCCAGCCCGGACAGCAGCGCCTCGCCGGTAGCCCGGGTGCCCGATCCGGCCTCGCGCTGCAGCCAGGTGGTGCGGCTGATGTCGAATCCCGCCGCCACCTCGGGCGCCGCGACGACGACGAGCAGGTTCGGGCGGACGGCGCGGACCACCGCGTCCCCGACGTGGGCGGGCGGACGGCCGCCTATCACCAGGTCGGCCTCGTGCGCGGCGAACAGGCCCCACAGCCGCTCGCTGCTGCCCACCTCCAGGCGGAGCTCGACGGCGGGGTGCCGGCCGATGAACGAGGCAAGCGCCGCGGGCAGCAGGTACTCCCCCGCGGTGCTGACCGCGGCGACCCGCACCCGGCCGTGTTCCGGGTCGCGGTCGTCACGGGCGGCGGCGAGCCCCTCTTCGTGCAGGCCGAGGATGGCCCGGGCGTATTCCGAGTAGGCCCGGCCGGAGGCGGTCAGGCGCAGGCCCCGGCCGTCCCGCTCGACCAGCGGTACCCGCACCTCGCGCGCCAGCGCGGACAGCGCGGCGGACACGGCCGACTCGGTGACCGTCAGCCGCCGGGCCGCCTCCCGCACCGACCCCGCGTCCGCCACGGTCACCAGCGCCCGCAACCGCGCCACCGTCGTCACAGCCACCCCTGAGTCATCTATTGAACATCATGATAAATACCTGAGTATAAGTTTAGGTACCGGAGGTGCCCCGCAACGGTGTTTTCGGTGGACCCCCACGGCCCCGCCTGCCCTTTTCTGACCTCGCGCTGAGCCGCGGGGCGGGCGGGGGCCCGGTGGCGCGTCGGCGGGGCAATGACGGGGCGGCGGGGCGGGTGGATGCGATGGGGATCACACCTGCTTGGAGGGTTCTGGGGGTGCGGGGTGCGAGGCGGCTGAGTGATGCTGGCTTCGGATGAAATTCTCTGAGGCGCTCGTGCTGCTCGCCGCCGGAACACTCGGCGGTATTTTCAGCACGGTGGTGAGCATCGCCTCGCTGGTCACCTATCCGGCACTGCTCGCGCTCGGGGTGCCGCCGCTGAGCGCGAACATGACCAACACCGTCTCGCTCGTGCTCACCGGGGCCGGGTCGGTGGCCAGTTCCCGGCCGGAACTGGCGGGCCAGGGCCGGCGGGTGATCCGGTTCGGGATCGTCACGGCGCTGGGCGGCGCGGCCGGGGCGGCGGTGCTGCTGCTGACCCCGGCGAGCACCTTCACCGTGGTGGTGCCGGTGCTGATCGGGAGCGCCTCGCTGGTGCTCCTCGTCCAGCCCAGGATCAAGAGGCTCTCTCCGAGGGTGGACGGCGGGAACCGGTTGGGTCAGGGCGTGGCGCTGTTCGCGGTCGCCATGTACGTGGGCTATTTCGGCGCCGCCGCCGGCATCATGCTGCTCGTGGTGCTCACCATGATGATCGACGAATCGTTGGTCAAGGTAAACGCGGTGAAGAACGCTGTTTCTGGGATGGCAAATGCCATGGCCGCTGTATGCTTCGCGTTGTTCGGCGACGTCAGGTGGGCATTGGTGGTGCCGCTCGCGGCTGGCTTCCTGGCGGGCGGCTGGATCGGCCCGAAGATTGCCAGACGGGTTCCCGCCGGGCCGTTCCGGGTCATCGTCAGCCTGTGCGGGATCGGCCTCGCGGTGAAGCTCGGCATGAGCGCCTACCGCTGACATCGGTGATACGGCAGTCAAAATGAGATAATCACGCTCATCGCGGTAACCGTCATGACAAAATTGTTACACATATCTAGCCAGAGTGTATTACTCTGTGCTAGTGAGTCGGTACTGGGGGTGAGATCCAGCTTCGGTACCCAGGGCGGTGGTCAACTCTCGCCGGAGTCGCGGCACCCGGCCCGTGTGTAAGGCGGTACCGGGCTGCGGGCGGTTCTGGCGTGAGTCGGTAAGGAGTACGTGGCATGCTACTGGTTCTTATTGTTGCCATTGTTGCCGTCAGCTACATTGTCTCGACGCGCATCCATCCGCTTCGGAAGTGTCCTACCTGCAACATGACCGGCAGGCACTTCGGCGGCGTCTACAAGGCCTCGTACCGGCGCTGCAAGAAGTGTGAAGGCAGCGGCAGGCGAGACCGGGTGGGTACCAAGGTCTTCTGGGGCGGAACCAACCACACCGGGATCTTCCCGAAGAAGTAGTCTCGGGCACGCGCTGATGGCCGGGCGGTTACGAGGTAACGATGACCTTGCCGACAGTGCCACTCTCGGCGGCCTCGTGCGCGGCGGCGATCTCGGCGAGCGGGAACTTGTGCACCGGCAGCCCGGTGAGTTCACCTGCGGCCAGGGCGGCGGTGATGTCGGCGCCCGCCTGCTCAACCGCGGCGCTTGGCACGCCGTACAGCAGGACGAACTTGAGCGTGACGTTGGCCGTCATGCAGGCCCGCACCGGCAGCACCGGGTCGGCGCCATCGGCCGCGTAGGTCACGATCGTAGCGAGCGGCCTGATCACCGCCAGGTCCAGCTGGAGGTTCGCGCCGGGGGCCACCTCGATGACGCGGTCGACGGGCCCGAACCCCTTGATCTGCTCCGCCGCATCGGGCGAGCGGTAGTTCACCACCAGATCCGCGCCCGCCTCCTGGGCCAGCGCCGCCTTCTCGGGGCTACTCACGGTCGTGACGACACGAGCCCCGGCCCGTTTGGCCAATTCGATGGCGAAGTGACCGACAGCTCCCGCACCTCCGGCCACCAGTATCGTCTTTCCGTCCACCGGGCCGTCCGAGAACAGGCAGTAATGCGCGGTCATGGCCGGCACGCCCAGCTGGGCGCCCAGCTCGAACGACGCGCCGTGCGGCAACGGCACCGCCTGCCGCTCGGGCAGCACGGTCCACTCGGCGGCGGTCCCCCACCGGCGCCCCGCCGCGGCGAGATACAGCCAGACTCGCTGGCCGACGCGGCCGGGGTCCACCCCCGGGCCGGCCGCCTCGATGACGCCAGCGCCGTCATGGTGCGGGATCTGGAAGTCGTTGATGGGCCGCGGGACCGCGCCAGAACGTGCCTTGTAGTCGGTGGGATTGATGCCCGAGGCGTATACCCGGACCAGGACCTCGCCCGGTCCCGGATCGGGCCGGGGGGTCTCCTCGACATGGAGGACGTCAGCCGCTTTCCCGGTTTCGGAGTACAACGCTGCTCTCATGAATTCAGCGTAGCGTCCGGGAACTCCTGGCCCCCGGCGCGGCCCGGGCCGCATGGAGGGGCCAGGCCGTAGTTAGTAGGATCGCCAATCATGGAACAGCGGATACTCGGCATGACAGGCAGGCCGGTTTCGGTCGTCGGACTCGGCACCTGGCAGCTCGGCGCGGACTGGGGGAACGTGTCCGAGGCCGACGCGATGGCGGTGCTGCGGGCGGCGGTCGAGTCCGGGGTCACGTTCTTCGACACGGCCGACGTCTACGGCGACGGGCGCAGCGAGCGCACCATCGGCCGCTTCCTGGCCGGGAACGCCGGGCAGGGCATCACGGTCGCGACCAAGATGGGCCGCCGGGTCGAGCAGCGGGAAGAACACTACACGCTGGAGAACTTCCGCGCCTGGACCGACCGGTCCCGGGTCAACCTGGGCACCGACCGGCTCGACCTGGTCCAGTTGCACTGCCCGCCGACCCCGGTCTTCGCCTCGGACGCGGTGTTCGACGCGCTCGACACCCTGGTCGCCGAGGACCGGATCGCGGCGTACGGGGTGAGCGTGGAAACCTGCGACCAGGCGCTGACCGCGATCGCGCGCCCCGGCGTGGCCAGCGTGCAGATTATCCTGAACGCGTTCCGGCGCAAGCCGCTCGATCAGGTGCTGCCCGCCGCGGCCGCGGCGGGCGTCGGCATCATCGCCCGGGTGCCGCTCGCGTCCGGGCTGCTCTCCGGCCGGTACACCAGGGACACCAGGTTCGCCGCCGACGACCACCGCAGCTACAACGCCCACGGCGAGGCGTTCGACGTCGGGGAGACGTTCTCCGGCGTGAGCTTCGAGGCCGGCGTCGACGCCGCGGCCGAGTTCGCGGCCATCACCGGCGCCCGGCCCGGGGGGACCTCGTCCCAGTGGGCCACTTCCCAGTGGGCACTGCGGTGGGTGATCCAGCAGCCGGGGGTGACGACTGTAATTCCCGGCGCCCGCAGCACCGGCCAGGCCCGGCAGAACGCCGACGCCGCCGGCCTGCCGCCGCTGTCGCAGGCCGAACTCGACGCGATCGAGGGGCTGTACGACAAGTACTTCCGCGCAACGGTGCACGATCGCTGGTAACGCGGCAAGGAACGCCGGCCGCGGCCCCGTAGGCCCTCACTCACAGGAATTTCCCAGTTCAGCTGGGTCACCTCTGACCAACTTGGAGTGTTTACCTCTGGTACAGTCACACCTTGTCGATCACAATTAAGTATCGATACTGCGCTAGATCCACCGAATCCGGGGACATAGCAAGGCGGGTGAGCAGGGCAGGTGCTGGTGCGAACCGGGCGGCGTGTCAGGCGTCACCCAGGCTTGCGCGACGAAAATCCTGCCCCTGCCGACCGTAGCGGCCCGCGCGAGCGGGCCCGCCGGAGCTTCCTGTCACCCACCAGAGCGGCGCTGGTCACCGCGCTCACCGTCGGCGCGGTCGTCACGCTGACCCCGGCTAACGGCGCCGCCGGCGACATCGCCACCGGCTTCGTGCGGGCCGTCCGGCATCTGGCCTCGCCCTCGCGGGACGCCCAGGCGTTCGGCGGCACCGCGGCGGTCGGAGCGCTGTTCACCACGTCCGCCGGCAAGCTCGGCCAGCATTTCTGCACGGCGAGCGTGGTCGACAGCCCGGCCGGTGACCTGGCGATCACCGCCGCGCACTGCATGGCCGGCACCTCGGGCACCGTCGACTTCGTCCCCGGGTACCACGGCGGCACACCGCCGTACGGCGTGTGGACTGTCACCAAGGTCTACGTCGACCAGGCGTGGAGTTCCTCGTCCAGCCAGGATGACGACTTCGCCTTCCTGCGGGTCAGCCGGACCGACTCGAGCGTGCCGGTCGAGGACGTGACCGGGGCGGAGCGGATCGCCACCGGCACACCGGCCAGCCGCCAGAGGGTCCAGGTGATCGGTTACCCGAACGCCACAAACCAGCCCGTGACCTGCCTGAACCGGCTGCGGGAGCCGATGGCCGGCCAGCTTGAGTTCGACTGCGGCGGGTATACCAACGGGACTAGCGGCGGGCCCTTCCTCGGCGAGGTCGACCAGAGCACCGGGCAGGGGCTGGTGATCGGTGTCATCGGCGGGTACCAGCAGGGCGGCGACACCCCCGAGGTTTCGTACTCGGCCGTGCTCGGCACGAACGCGGCGGCCCTGTACAAGAGAGCGGCCGCCGACGGCTAGGCCGCCGCGGGGGGCGGGACGATGGCGTCGATCTCAGCCAGTTCGGCCTCGGCCGGGGCCCAGTCCGCAGCGGCCGCGTTGGCCTTGACCTGCTCGGGGCTCGTCGCCCCGGCGATCACCGACGAGCAGCCCGGGTAGGCGGCCAGGGCGCCGATTGCGACCTCCAGGAGCGTGACGCCGTGCTCCTGCGCCCAGGTGATCAGCGCCTCGACCCTGGCCAGCTTCTCCTCGGTCACGTAGCCCTGGCGCTCGGCCAGCCTGGTACCGGCCGGTATCGGCTGGCCCTGCCGGATCTTGCCGGTCAGCAGGCCATTGGCGAGCGGGAAGAACGGCAGCACGCCCAGGCCGAAGTGCCTCGCCGCGGGGACGGCATCCGCCTCGGCCTGACGCTCGAGCAGCGACCAATGATTCTGTGCGGAAATGAACGGCGTGTGGCCGTTCCGCGTCGCGAGATGCGCGGCGTCGGCCAGCTGCCAGCCGGAGAAGTTCGAGTGGCCGATGTACCTGACCTTGCCCTCGGCGACCAGCTCGTGCAGCGCGGCGAGGGTCTCCTCAACCGGGGTCACCGGGTCGGGGACGTGCAGCTGGTACAGGTCGATGTGGTCGGTGCGCAGCCGGCGCAGCGACTCGGTGACCGCCCGCCGGATGTAAGCCCGGCCACCCTTGGCGCCGGCCGCCGGCCCGTAGCCCATGTCCACGCCCCGGCCGCCGAACTTTGTGGCCAGGACGACCTGGTCGCGGCGCGAGCCGAGGACCTCGCCCAGGGCGCGCTCCGAGCCGCCGCCCCCGCCATATGTGTCCGACGTGTCGAACAGGGTGATCCCGGCGTCGATGGCGGCGTCCACCACCGCGCGCGTCCCGTCCACGTCGAGGCGGCTGCCGAAGTTGTTGCAGCCGAGCCCGACTACCGACACCAGCAGTCCCGACTGTCCCAGGGGCCTATAGCGCATACCCACATCTTAGGGCGGCCCGGCGAGGGCTCGCGGCGCGAGCGAACGCGCTAAGGCCGGCCGACGACGACAGGGCCTGGCCCGGCCTGAGATGGCCCGGCCTGAGCAGGGGCGGCCCTCGGGCGACCGGGGTTAGCCGCCGCTCTTACGGCGGAAGGAGCGGCGGCTGGCGGCGGGGCCGTGAGCGCCGTGCACCTTGCCAGTGTGATCCACGCCCTCGGCGCTGGCGTGCGCGCCGCGTTTGCGCTCGAGCGCCTCGCGGAACTTGCGCTTGGTCTCGTCGAGGTCGGCCTGGGCGCTAGCCCCCTGCTGGCCAGCCTGGGCGGCAGCCTCCTCCTGCTGGCCGGCCTCGGGGACGCTTTTGCCCGGGGACGCCTCGGCTCCGGACTGCTCGACGGCCATACGGACCTCCTGCGGCATAGAAGTACCTACACAGCCTCGCACACCGGGGCCAGTTTCATCGAGCCAGCTATCCGGCCGGCGCCCGAGAACCGCCGATAATGGCTGGTATGGCGCGACGAAGGGAACCGGACCGGGCGGGGGCCGGGGGTCTTCGGGACCTTCGGGGCCAGGCCGAGCTGCTGCGCGACGCCGATCGGCGGGCGGCGTGGATGCTGCTGATCGACGGGGTGCCGCAGTCCCACGTAGACCTGGAGGACCCGGGTTACCTGGACTTCGAGTACGTCCGGCGGCTCGGGCACGTGATCGACGCGGCGGCGCCCGCCGGGCAGCCGCTGCGCGTGCTGCACCTGGGCGCCGGTGCGCTCACGCTGGCGCGCTACGTGGCGGCGACCCGGCCCGGCTCGCCGCAGCTGGCGGTGGAGGTGGACGCGGCGCTGGTGGACCTGATCCGGCTCCGGCTGCCGCCGCGGAACCCCAGGCTCCGGGTGCGTGTCGGCGACGCCCGGGCCGAGCTCGAGCGGTTGCGGGCGGGCTCGTTCGACGTGGTGATCGCGGACGTGTTCGCGGGCGGCCGCACCCCGGCCCACCTGACCTCGGCGGAGTTCTGGGCTGCGGCCAGGCGCGCGGTGCGCGGCACCGGGGTGGTCGGGGCCAACGTGGCCGACGGCGCGCCGCTGGCGCACGCCCGGGCGCAGGTCGCGACGGCGCTGGCGGTCTTCCCGCATGCCTGCCTGATCGCGGACGCCGCGGTGCTGCGCGGCCGGCGGTTCGGCAACCTGGTGCTGGCGGCGAGCCCAGAGCCGCTCCCGGTAGACACGCTCACCCGGCGGGCGGCCGGCGACCCGATGCCCGGGCGCCTAGTGCACGGCCGCGACCTGGCGCGCTTCACCGCCGGGGCCAAGCCGGTGACCGACGCTACCGCCACTCCCTCCCCCGCCGCCCCGCCCGGCGCGTTCGCGTCCTAGGGCACCGAAGGTGCCCTAGCTGACCGCCTCGACCGCGGCGAGCACGCCACGGCAGATCAAGGCGAGATCCTCGTCACCGGTCAGGTAGGGCGGCATGGTGTAGATCAGGTCGCGGAACGGCCGCAGCCAGACCCCGGTGCGGACGGCGGCGGCGGTGGCCGCGGCCACGTCGACCTCGCGGATCAGCTGGACCACGCCGATCGCGCCGAGCACCCGGACGTCGGCCACCCCCGGCCGTCCCCGGGCCGCCGCCAGCCCGGCCTCGAGCCCGGCTTCGAGCCGGCCGACAGAGGCCTGCCAGCCGCCCGGGTACCACCTCGGGTCAGACAGTACGGACAGCGAGGCCAGGGCAAGCGCGCAGGCCAGCGGGTTGCCCATAAACGTCGGCCCGTGCGCCAGCACGGGCACCGAGCCCGAGGAGATCCCCGACGCCACCGCAGGGGTGCACAGCGCGGCCGCCAGCGACATGTACCCGCCGGTCAGGGCCTTGCCCACGCACATCACGTCGGGACTGACCCCGGCGTGCCCGGCGGCGAACAGCGAGCCGGTGCGGCCGAACCCGGTGGCGATCTCGTCGAAAACAAGCAGCACGTCATGCGCCGTGCAGGCCTCGCGCAGCACCCGCAGGTAGCCGGGATCGTGAAAGCACATCCCGCCCGCACCCTGGACGACGGGCTCCACGATCACCGCGGCCAGCTCGTCCGCATGCTCCCCGATCAGCCCGGCCAGCGTGGCGGCGTACCCGGGGTCCACCCCGGCGGCGAAGCCGGCCGGCGGCGCCGGGGCGAACAGCTGGCGGGCCACCACCCCGTCCCACAGAGCGTGCATACCGCCTTCGGGGTCGCACACCGACATGGCCATGAACGTGTCGCCGTGGTAGCCGCCGCGCCAGGTCAGCAGCCGCCGTTTGGCCGGCCTGGCCGAGCGCCAGTACTGCAGGCACATCTTGACCGCGACCTCGACCGAGACCGAGCCCGAGTCACACAGGAACACGTGTTCAAGCCCGGCCGGGGCTATCGCGGCCAGCCGCTCGCAGAGCCGCACGGCCGGCTCGTGGGTCAGCCCGCCGAACATCACGTGGCTCATCCGCCCCAGCTGGCGGGCCGCGGCCTCGTCTAGCGCCGGGTGCCGGTACCCGTGGATGGCCGCCCACCACGACGACATGCCGTCGACCAGCTCGGTGCCCGCCCCGGCCAGGCCCCCGTCCGCCAGGCCCGTGTCAGCCAGCCGGAGCCGGACCCCGGCCGCCGATTCCACCACCAGCGGCGCCAGCCGTCCCGGCATCGGGCCGTACGGATGCCACACGTGCCTGCGGTCGGCGTCGAGAAGATCAAGGTCACGATCATGGGGCCGAACGGGCCGGGCTGGCACCCTCAGCGCCGGTTTCCAGCCCGGGCCGGACGGCGTCCCGAGCCCTCGCGCTTGGCGCGGACCCGGACGGAGACCTGCACTGGGCTGCCCTCGAAGCCGAACTCCTCGCGCAGCCGCCGCTCGATGAACCGGCGGTAGGCCGCCTCGAGGAACCCGGAGGAGAACAGGACGACATGCGGCGGGCGGACGCCGGCCTGGGTGGCGAACAGGATTTTCGGCTGGCGGCCGCCGCGCACCGGCGGCGGGGTCGCCGCGACCAGGCCGGTCAGCCACGCGTTGAGCCGCCCGGTCGGCACCCGGGTCTCCCACCCTTCCAGTGCCTTCTCCAGCGCGGGCACCAGCCGGTCCATGTGCCGCCCGGTGGCGGCGGAGATGTTCACCCGGGGGGCCCAGCGGGCGGTGTGCAGCTGCCGGTCGATCTCGCGCTCCAGGTACCGCTGCCGCTCCTCGTCGAGGAGGTCCCATTTGTTGTAGGCGATGACCAGGGCCCGGCCTGCCTCGATGACCATGGAGATGATGCGCAGGTCCTGTTCGGTGAGCGGCTCGCTCGCGTCGACCAGGACCACGGCGACCTCGGCCAGGTCGAGCGCGCCCGCGGTGCGCAGCGCCGCGTAGTAGTCCGCGCCCTGGTTCTCCCGGAACCGCCGCCTGATGCCGGCGGTGTCCACGAACCGCCAGGTGATGCCCCCGAGCTCGACGAGCTCGTCCACCGGGTCCCTGGTGGTGCCCGCTACCGGGTCGACCAGGGAGCGCTGGTGGCCGACCAGCTTGTTCAGCAGGCTGGACTTGCCGACGTTGGGACGGCCGAGCAGGGCCACCCGGCGCGGGCCGCCCTCGGCGTCGGCGTTGTCCCTGGGCGCGTCCGGCAGCGCGTGGAGTACCAGGTCGAGCAGGTCGCCGCTGCCGCGCCCGTGCAGCGCGCTGACCGGAGCGGGCTCGCCGAGGCCGAGCGACCATAGCGCCGCGACCTCGGATTCGGCCCGGGTGTCGTCGACCTTGTTGGCCGCGACCACGACCGGCTTGCCGGAGCGGCGCAGCACGCTGGCCACCGTCGCGTCCGCATCGGTCACGCCCACGGTGGCGTCCACCACGAACAGGACCGCGTCGGCGGCATCCACCGCCACCCTGGCCTGGGCGGCGACCCGGGCGGACAGGCTTTCTGTGCCCTCCACCGAGGGTTCCCAGCCGCCGGTGTCCACCAGGGTGAACGCCCGGCCGTTCCAGATGGCGTCGTAGGCGACCCGGTCCCTGGTCACTCCGGGGGTGTCCTCCACGACCGCCTGCCGGCTGCCCAGGATCCGGTTCACCAGCGTCGACTTGCCCACGTTGGGCCGGCCGACGACGGCGACAACGGGGACGGGGCCAGCCTCGTTCGGCATCGTTACCTGCTCTTCTTCACGGATTGCGGGACAAGCCCGACGATGATGCCGACCACCTCGTCCAGGCTGAGCCCGGTGGAATCAATCTCGACCGCGTCCGCGGCCTTCCCGCTTTGCGCCGCGTCCAGCCGGTCGCGCCGGTCCTGATCGGCCCGGGTGGACCAGCTGGCCTCGGCGGCCCGGCGGCTGGCCCGGGCCGCGCCGTCTGCGGTCAGGAACACCTTGACCTGGGCGCCGGGCGCGACCACGGTGCCGATGTCGCGGCCCTCGGCCACGATCCCCGGGGCGCTGGCGATGATCTCCCGCTGCATCGCGATCAGGTGCGCGCGGACCTGCGGGACGGCCGCGACAGCGCTGACCGCGGCGGTGACCTCGCGGGTCCTGATCGCCTCGGACACGTCGGTGCCGTCGACCCGGGTCCACGGCGCCAGTGGGTCGGTGCTGACCTCGATGACCGGCTCGGCGGCCAGCCTGGCCACCACCTCGGGGTCGGTGGTGTCGGCGCCGAGGTCGAGGAGCCACCAGGTCAGCGCCCGGTACATGGCCCCGGTGTCCAGGTAGCGCAGGCCGAGCGCGCGGGCCGCGCCGCGGGAAGCGCTCGACTTGCCCGCCCCGGAGGGCCCGTCGACCGCGACGACGAGTTCGGAGCCGCGATCCGTGTCGCTCTCCTGGTCGCTTGCCAGGCTGGCTGAAGTCTTCACCCGAGCGATGCTACCGGTGGATGCACCTCATGACGGCGCTCGGGATTCTAACCGCGTCTTCGATCGACGGGTTGAGCTGCTCCCTGGTGCACCTTCCGCACCTTCCGCACCTTCCGCACCTTCCGCACCTTCCGCACCTTCCGCACTTCCGCACTGCAGCATCCGGCAGCTCACGCTGCTCACCGCAACCGGATCGGGAGCGGCTTCGGGCCGACGGCAACCGGTCCATCAGGCCGGCCACGGCCTGCCCAGTGCCCGAGCCGATCAGGGAGCCGACCACGACGTCGCCTGGGTAATGCACTCCGGTGTGCACCCGGGAATACCCCACGGCCGCTGCCAGGAAGCCCAGCGCGAGGCCGAGCCCGGGCTGGTCCCGGCCGATGGCCGCGGCGAAGGCGAACCCCGACGCCGCATGACCGGACGGGAATGACGTGGAGGTCGGCATCCGCACGTTCCGCTGGTGCGGGACTCCGGCGCCGGCCCGGTCCGGCCTCTGCCGGGACCAGGCGGACTTGATAGCGAGGTTCACCAGCGCGGAGGTGACGCCGATGGCCAGTGTTCCCCGCGCTGCGGCACGGCGGCCGTCCCCGCCCCCGGCCACGGCAAGCCCGGCCGCGATGGCCAGCCAGAGGCGGGAGTCATTGGCCGCGTTGGAGAGCCGGCGCAGCGGCTTGTCGAGGGAGGGGGTGGGGGTAGAGGCCACGGCCGAGTAGATCGCACGGTCCACGGCACCTAGCTCGCGCAGCCTCCTGGCGAGCCGCTGGCGGCCCGGGCCGCCCCGTTGTGCGAACTCGTCAGCCAACTGCTGCGCGACCGCCCCAGCGGCGCCAGCGGCCGGTTCGCGGGCGATACCCCGTCTTGCCACCGGCGTATGGTAACACCAGGTCGGACGGGATGCTAGGACCATCCGCCGGGGTAGATCATCGCCGCCATGTCGGGCGGGGCAGGCAGCGACACTCGTTCGGGATGAAATGGCGGGCGGCCGGGATGCTAACGACGGACCGGCCACCCGCCCGCCTCCAGCGCGTCCAGCAGCGGGCCGGCCTCGGCGGGGCGGACGGACAGTTCGGCGACACCGACCGGCAGCCCGGGCGAGTGCTCGATCCGGACATCCTCGATGTTGACGCCGGCCGCGCCGGTCGCGTCGAACAGCCGGGCCAGCTCGCCGGGTTCGTCGCGGATGACGACCTGGACCACGGTGAACTCGCGGGGCTCGCCGCCGTGCTTGCCGGGGATCCTGGCCACCCCGGCCTGCCCGACCTCGAGCAGCGTGGCAACCGACTTGGGGTCGCCGTCGGTCAGCATCCGGGCCGCCTCAGCCAGGTCGGCGGCCACCGCGGCGAGCACCTCGGCCACCGGTTCGGCGTTCGCGCCCAGGATCTGGATCCACAGGCCGGCGTCGCCGGCCGCGATCCTGGTCACGTCGCGCAGCCCCTGCCCGGCCAGGTCGAGCGCCTCGGGCGGGGCAGCCTCCAGGCGGGCCGCCATGGCCGCGGCGACCAGGTGCGGGGCGTGCGAGACGAGCGCGACCCAGCGGTCGTGCGCGGCCGCGTCCGTACGCATCGGCACCGCGCCGCAGGTCCGGACCAGGGCCGTGATCGTGGCGACGGCCTGCTCAGAGGTCTCCGGAGCCGGGCACAGCGCCCAGGTCCGGCCGAGGAACAGGTCGGCGCGGGCCGCCGCGGGACCGTGCTTCTCCCGGCCGGCCAGCGGGTGCCCGGGCACGAAGCTGGTCATGTCGCAGCCGAGGGCCCGGGCCTGCGCCACCGGAAGCTGTTTCACGCTGGCCACGTCGGTGTAGCAGCGGGCCAGACCGGTAGACCCGGCAGGGCCGCGGGCCTGCGCGGCGGCCAGCGTGGCCGCCACGGCGGACGGCGGCACGGCGATCACGGCCACGTCCGCCTGGACCTGAGAACCGGTGTCCGGCAGCGGCTCCCCGGCGCCCAGGTTGGCCGCGAGCCGGGCCGCCTCGGGATCGGTGTCGGCGAGCCAGACGCCGACGCCGTGCTCGCGCAGCGCGAGCGCCACCGACGTCCCGATCAGCCCCGTCCCGAGGACCGCGACCCTCATTGGGCTATGTCGAGCCGGAGCGCGGCGGCGCCCCGCAGGTAGACGTGCTGGATCGCGGACCGCGGCCGGCCCGTCTCGACGTGCGCCATCAGCCGCACCACCCGGGGCATAGCGCCGGGCACGGCGATCTCCGCGGCGCAGATCAGCGGTACGTCATGGAAGCCGATTTTGCGCGCGGCCAGCGCGGGGAATTCGGCGGTCAGGTCGGGCGTCGCCGTGAACAGCACGCTGATCACGTCGTCGGTGGTCAGGTCGTTACGCGCCATCACCTCGGTGACCAGTTCGGCGGTGGCTTCGAGGATCGCGTCCCGGTCACCGGAATCGACCTGCACCGCGCCGCGAACCGCCCTGACTGTCATATGGAGACTCCCATCGGCAAAGGCTACAGGCCTACCGCGGCGTACAGCTCGCCGATTTCGGGGGTGGTCAGCTCGCGGGTGCCGCCCGGCTTGAGGTTGCCGAGCCTGATCGGTCCCACGTCGGTGCGGACCAGCCGGCTGACCGGGTGCCCGGTCGCGGCAAGCAGCCGCCGGACGATGTGCTTGCGCCCCTCGTGCAGGGTGATCTCGACCAGCACGCGGTTCCCTGACCGGTCGACGACCCGGAACCGGTCGGCGCTTGCTACGCCGTCGTCGAGTTCCACCCCGGTGGCCAGGCGGCGGCCCAGGTCCTTCGGCACCGGGCCGGTCACCTCGGCCAGGTAGGTCTTGGCCACCTCGAAGCTGGGGTGGGCCAGCCGGTGCGCGAGTTCCCCGTCGTTGGTGAGCAGCATCAGGCCCTCGGTGTCATAATCCAGCCGGCCGATGTGGAACAGCCGCTCAGACCGGTCACCGAGGAAATCCGCCACGGTCCTGCGACCGCGCGGATCGGACATCGCGGTCAGCACCTTGGGCGGCTTGTTGAACGCCAGGTAGACCAGGCCGGGCTTGGCCGGGATGCGCTTGCCGTCCACCCTGATCACCTGGTGGTCTGGGTCGACCCGGGCACCGAAACGGCGGACCGTCTCGCCGTCCACCTCGACCCGGCCCGCGCCGATCAGTTCCTCGCAATATCTGCGGCTGCCGACTCCGGCCTCGGCCAGGACCTTCTGCAGCCGGACCCCGCCTGGGACGTCGGTCAGGGAGTCTCTTTCGCCGTCCTCGAAGTCGTCGTCCTCGTCGTCGGCCTGGAATCTACGATCGGGCGTTCTCATCCTCGATGTCCTCAATGTTCTCCGGCAGGAACGGCGCGAGATCCGGCAGATCCTCCAGGCTGGCTAGGCCCAGCCGCTCCAGGAAGTACCCGGTAGTGCGGTACAGGATCGCCCCGGTCTCCTTGTCCGTGCCCGCCTCCTCGGTGAGGCCGCGCAGCACCAGCGTGCGCATGACCCCGTCGCAGTTGACGCCGCGCACCGCCGACACCCGGGCCCGGCTCACCGGCTGGCGATAGGCCACCACGGCCAGGGTCTCCAGCGCCGCCTGGGTCAGCCGGACCTCCTGCCCGTCACTGACGAAACGCTCCACGAGCGGCGCGCAATCCTCGCGGGTGTAGAACCGCCAGCCGCCGGCGATCTCACGCAGGTCGAAGCCGCGGCCTTCGGCGGCGTAGGAGGCGGCCAGGTCGTGCAGTTCGGCCGCTACCTCGCTCCGCGGGCGTTCGAGCACCTGGGCCAGCACCACGACCGGTACCGGCTCGTCGGCCACCAGCAGGATCGCCTCGAGGCTGGCCCGCAGCCCGGGGCCCGCGTCGGCGGCCTCGCTGACCTCGGCACCCTCAAGACCGGTCTCGGCGGGCTCGGCACCGTCAAGGCTGGTCTCGGCGGGCTCGAGAATCCCGCCGTTCTCAGGGGTTTCGCTGATCATTAGTCTTCGTCGCTTTCCGTCAGCTCATTGACGCTATCAGTGTCGGCGGAGCCCGTCCATGTCACGTAAAGCTCACCGAGCGGAGCGATCTGCTCGAAGGAGACCTCATCCTCCCGGTACAGCTCGAGCAGTGCCAGGAACGAGGCCACCACCTCGTAGTTGCCCGCGGCGCCGGCGGTCAGTCGCCGGAAGCTGGCCCGGCCTAGCTCCCGCAGCAGGCCGGCGATGAAAGCGGCCTGGTCCCGGATGCTGATCACCGGGGCATGGATGTGCTGGGTATCGACCTTGGGCGGCGGCTTCGGGGTGAGCGCGAGCGAGGCGAGCCTGGCGAATTCGGCCGGGCCCAGGCCGAGCAGGACTTCGGGGAGCAGGTCGGCGAACCGGGGCTCGAGCGGGACCCGGCGCGGGAACCGGCGGCCCGCGGCGGTCATCCGGGCGGCGAAGATGGCCGCGACCTCCTTGTACGCGCGGTACTGCAGCAGCCGGGCGAACAGCAGGTCCCTGGCCTCGAGCAGGGCGAGGTCCTCCTCGTCCTCCACCTCACCCGACGGCAGCAGCCGGGCGGCCTTCAGGTCGAGCAGGGTGGCCGCGACGACCAGGAAGTAGCTGACCTGGTCCAGGTCCCAGCCGTCGGCGCGCGCTGAGATGTAGGCGATGAACTCGTCGGTGACCTGGGAGAGAGCGACTTCGGTGATGTCCAGCTTGTGCTTGGAGATCAGCGCGAGCAGCAGGTCGAACGGGCCTTCGAACACGTCCAGGTGCACCTTGAAGGCACTGGAGGCAGCCTTGGCCGCGCCGTCCTGGTCATCGCCGGTCAGATCCGTGCTCACGGTCATGACCGTAGCCGGTCTTGGCTACACCGCGGATTCACTCGTTCCGCTCGCCTGCTCCTGGCCGGCGGCGCTGTCGCCGTTCGTACCGTTCGTACCGTTCGTGCGGGCCCGGTCGGCGGTGGCGATGCGACGGGCCAGCAGGCTGTCCTGGCCGCGGGCGTCAAGGTCGGCGAGCAGGACGGCGATCGCCTCCCGGACGATCCGGCCCCGGTCCGCGGCGGCACCGTAGCGCAGCAGCGCGAGCCGGGCACGTTCCAGGTCAAGGAGTTCCTCGGCGGACAGGTAGACGGTGATCTTCTGGGTGTGTTTCTCCCGTCCGCTGGCCTGGCGGGAATCGCCCCCGTCCGGGCCAGGGGCGGCTGGGCGCAAGAGTTCAGCGACCCCGGGAAGGCTTACCCTCCGTGATCGTCCCCTGCCTGCCGCCACCGCTCCAGTACCTCCTTGGCCAGCTCCCGGTAGGAATGTGCCCCCGTTGACCCGGAATCGAAGCTGGTAATAGGCTCTCCGGCCACCGTAGCGTCCGGGAACCTCACTGTGCGGTTGATTACAGTATGAAAAACCCTGTCGCCGAAACCGTTGACCATGCTGGCCAGGACCTCGCGGGTGTGCAGTGTCCGCGAGTCGTACATCGTCGCGAGCAGGCCGTCGATCTTGAGCTTGGGGTTCAGACGGCGCGAGACCTTGTCGATCGTCTCCATCAGCAGCGCCACCCCGCGCATCGCGAAGTACTCGCATTCCAGCGGGATGACCACGCTGTCCGCGCAGGCGAGCGCGTTAATGGTCAGCAGGCCCAGGGACGGCTGGCAGTCGATCATGATCATGTCGTAGTCCGACATCAGCGGCTGCAGCACCCCGCCGAGCACGTACTCCCGGCCGACCTCGTGCACCAGCTGGACTTCGGCGCCGGACAGGTCGATGTTGCTCGGCATCAGGTCCATGCCGTCGACGCTGGTCTTGAACAGCACGTCATGTGCCGTGACGTCGCGCTCCATCAGCAGGTTGTAGACCGTGTTATCGATGTCGTGCGGCTGGATGCCGAGGCCGACCGACAGCGCTCCCTGCGGATCGAAGTCGACCAGCAGCACCCGGCGGCCCTGCTCGGCGAGGGCGGCGCCGAGGTTGATCGTGGTCGTCGTCTTGCCGACGCCGCCCTTCTGGTTGCAGACCGCGACGATGCGCGCGGGACCGTGCACCTCGAGCGGCTCGGGATCGGGGAAGGCTGAATATGGCCTCCCGGTCGGCCCCAGTTCTCCTGCCTGGGGCTCAGTCGAACGCGTTGCTGCCACCGCGCGAACCTCCCGTGCTAAGGCCGGGACGATGCCCTCGGAACCTGGTTTTGGACTCTAAGGCCTCACCCGGGCGCCGGCAAGCAGGCTCGCCGTTGACGCCCGATATCCACCTGGTGATTCGCGCTGGCGGCAGTTCTGCGGGGTGCCGTCCTTCAGGGCGGGCTAGGACGGCCGGGCCCGCTCGGCCTGGCTCTCAGCCTTTTGCCACCAGGGCTCGGACGGATGGTCCGCCTCGCCGCGGCTTGGGTGCTCGGTGCCCGGCTGGCTAACCAGATGCTCGGTGCCCGGCTGGTGGGCAAGGGGCTGCTCGGCATGGGGCTGCTCGGCGGCTGCAAGCTCGGCAGCCGGGAAGTGGCCGTCGATGAGGTCGACGCCCGGGAAGTGGCTGCCTGGCTGCCCGGTGCCCGGGAGGCCGCTGGGGTGCTGGCTGCCCGGGAGGCCGCTGGGGTGCTGGCGGCCCGGGTGGCCGTGGGCTTCGTCCGGGTACTCGCTGGCCGGCAGGAGGCGGAACCCGGACTTGAGGACCTTGACCCCGGGCAGCTCGAGGTGTGACCGCTTGGTGAGCACCTCGAGCTCGTGGATGGTCAGGGCGACGCCGACCTCGCCGCGGCCGGCGTGGATACCGGCCAGCCGCCCGACGCTGATCCCGGCGACCAGCCCGGTGACCTCGAAGATGATGGACAGGCCGAGCTGGAGGGTATGCACCCGGTGACCGTCGAGGAGGATGCTGACCGCGGGCTGCTGGACCGTGCTGATCCGGTGCGGGGCCAGGCCGACCAGCTCCTTGCTGCCCGGCGTGGCCAGCGTGCGCCGCGCGGCGGAGTAGATGTCCCGGTGCTCGCGCCAGCCGGCCACGAGCACCTCCATCAGGTCGACCCTCAGCAGCGCGGCCGCGGCCACCGCGGCCTCGCGGACGGCGGCTTCCCTGGTCACCCGCGGCAGGCGCGCCAGGCCTCCGGCCAGGCCGCGGCCGGCCGACATGACATGCCGGGTCAGCGCCTCGTGAGCGTCCTCGGACGAGCCGAACAGCAGATCGGCCGCGGTGAGTACGCCGTCCGGCCCGGCAGTCGTCATCAGACGAGCTCCTCGATCGTCGTGATGATGGCGGCCGGGAGGGGCTCGAGGCGTACCGTGTACGTCTCCTCGATGCCGATCTCATGGATGCTCACCGGGCCGGGCCGGCCCATCTCGGGCACGGCCCGCACGTCCGGCGGGGGCGCCAGCGGCGGGCGCTTGCGCAGCCGCCGCGCGGTGAGGGTCAGGGCGCCGGCGGTGGCCCCGACGGCCACGGCCGCCAGCGAGACGATGACCGGTTTCGGAACCTTCTTCGAGGTGGAGGCCAGGACTGCCGTTCCGGTGGGCGTGGCGGATGCCTCGCTGGAAGCACCGCCCACCGTGCCGTTGGCCGGGGACGCCGAGGTAGCGGCGGAAGCCGATACCGGGGTAGCCGATGCCTCGCCGGACGCGGCGCCCTGGCGGTTGGCCTTGTTGACCGCGGCGACGGTGAAGTAGTAGGTGGTGCCGTTGGTCAGCCCGGTCAGCGTGTAACTGGTGGACTGGACCGGGGTCCCGTTGACCGGCACGCTGGACTCGCCACCCGGGCGGGTCCCCCGGTAGATCTCGTAGCCGCTGATACCGGTGCCCCCATCGGACGCGGGCGCCGTCCAGGACAGCGTGACCTGCCCGCTGCCGGGGCTCGCGGTCAGGCCGTTCGGCGATCCGGGTTGCGTGATCGCGGCCGCCGGGGTGGCGGCCACGGCCCCCGAGGCGGGACCCTCGCCGGCCTGGTTGACCGCGGTCACCTTGAAGTAGTAGGTGGTGCCGTTGGCGAGGTTCTTCACGGTGACGCCGGTGCCCTTGGCGCTGGCGACCGGTTTGCCGGTGACGGCCGGGCTGGTTCCCTCGTAGATGTTGTAGCCGGTGATCTGCGCGCCGCCATCGGAGCCTGGCGCCTGCCACGACAGGTTCACCTGGGCATCGCCCGCGGTCGCGGCCAGCCCGGTGGGCGCCCCCGGTGCGGTGACCGGGGGCGCCGGGGTGGCGGAGGCCTCGGCTGAGGCCGTGCTGTGCAGGCCGGCGTCGTTGACCGCATCGGCCGTGAAGTAGTAGGTGGTGCCGTTCGTCAAACCGGTCACCGTGTAGCGGGTGCCGGCGATCAGGGTGCCATTGACCGGGCTCGCCGACTCGCCGTGGGAGCTGGTGCCCAGGTAGACGTCATAGCCGAGGATCGCCGCGCCGCCATCGGAGGCGGGCGCCTGCCAGGACAGGGTCACCTGGGCGTTGCCCGCGGTCGCGGCCATCCCGGTGGGCGGACCCGGGTTCAGCACGCGGGCCTGCGGGGCCCGCATGGCGGTCAGGACCGCGGATACGCCGGGACCAGGCGGCGCGGTCACGCTGACGCCCGCCGCACTGGTGCCGGTCACGCTGGCGCTGGCCAGCATCGCTGGCCAGCCGGCCAGGACGGCGGTCAGGCATGTTCGGGCCACTGTGGTCAGCCACCGCCGGCCGGGCGCGGCGGCCCGGGCACGCCGGGGCGCAGGCCGTCCGGGAGCGACACCCGTGAGAACCAAGCCCTGTTCCGGTGCACGGCCTGCGGTTTCGCCTGCCACGCGGACGTGAACGCGGCCATCAACATCGCGGCGGGGCACGCCGTGACTGTGCGGGGAGGCGACGGGGCTGCCCGGCCGGTGAACCGCGAACCTCACCTGCTGCTCCAATCGGCGTAGTAGCTGGAATCCCCGCCTACAGGCGAGGGAGGATGTCAAGAGGACTCCAGCCGGCGTGCAACGCGCTGCCAAGAAGACTAAAGGTCAACGCCCCACCGCGGACATGTCTCAGCCGATCAGCGGTTATTTCGGTTCCCTCCTGATGCCCCTTGTCCACGTCTGTCAGTAAACAGAGCCCGGCCAGCCCCCCGTGATACAGCTCCGCTGAACGAGCGGGGTTGGCCGCTGGTCAGCTGGGGCGGGCGGACGGGATGCGGGCCAGGATCACCGTGATCCGGCGTGGGCCCGCGCGAAGCCAGCTAACAGGCCGCCGCCGGGCCTAGCGAAGTGGGCCGCCAGGGTGAAGCGGCGGTGGGGCGAGGCGCCGCCGCAGGCCAGGTCGGCGGCGATCTCGCCGACCAGCGGCGCGAACTTGGCGCCGTGACCCGAGCAGGGCGAGCAGACGACGAACGGCCCGTACCTGTCCAGGATGAAGTCCTCGCTGACGGTCGAGGTGTACAAGCAGGTCACCTCGCCGACCGGGGCGGGCTCCAGGCCGCCGAGCCGCTGCCGAACGAACTCGCGGACCCGGACCCGGGCCGCCGGGCTGACGATCCCGTCCCGGCCGTCGCCGGTGGTGACCGTACCGCGACCGTGCTCGCCGATCTTGACCGCGCCCGGCACCTCGCCGTCCCGCCCGGCCGGCAGCCCGTACACGACGACCTCGTCGTGGTACATGAACACCGGCCACGGCCCGGGCGCGCGCGGCGCGAAGTGGAATGCCTGCACCTGGGTCACGACCAGCGGCGGCAGCGGCACCTGCCCGCCGAGCAGCGGTTCCAGCCATGCTCCGGCGGCGACGATCACCGCCGGCGCGCGCCACGACCGGTCCGCCGTATGCACGGTCGCGCCGTCGTCGTCCGCCTCGACGCGCAGGACCGGCGAGCCGTAACAGATCTGCGCGCCGCGCGCGGCGGCGATCGCGCGCATCGCGGCCATCGCGCGCTCCGGGTCGATCACCCCGCCGCCGGGATGGAACATGACCGGGTCGGGGCCGAACGACATGCCGGGCCACCGCTCGGCCGCCGCCCCGGCCGTCATCAGCTCCGCGGGCACCCCGGACCCGGTCAGGATCTCGTGCATCTTCTCCTGCTCGCGGGCCGGGCCGTAGTCGATCGCGCCGGTGGTGGTCACGAGCTCCTCGCCCGTCTCGTCGGCCAGCTGCCGCCACAGCAGCTGGGCCTGGCCGGTCAGCCGCACGTAGAGCGGGTCCGGGTAGGCGCGCCGGAAGATCCGGGCGCTGCCGTGCGAGCTGCCGCGCCGGTGCCCAGGCGGGAACGCCTCCACCAGCACGACCGAACGCCCCCGGCTGGCCAGGGCGCGCGCCGCGGCCGACCCGGCCAGCCCGGCGCCGACGATGATCACGTCCGCCCGTTCGGTGCTCATGGGCATACGGTAACTCCACCGGCCACCGGGGCCAGGAGGTACTCAGGCCGAGCATGAAACGGACTTAAGCGTACGCATATCGCAAGCTTAAGCTTACGATATGCGTACGCTTATCATCAGTGGCCTGCTATCATTCCGCCACCTTGACATCCTCCCCCGCCTGAAGCTGAAGGTGGGGGATTCCAGCTACTCACCCGCCAGTCAGGAGGGGAGCAGTTGAGGTTCACGGTTCACCGGCACGGCATCCCGGAAGCCTCCCCGCGCAGCCACGGCGTGCCCCGCCGCGGGCCTGCTTTCCTATCGCAAACAAGTTCGATTGTAGCAGAATGTGAAGGGAGGCGGCGGCATTTCTCCGGCCCTAAGGCGGAGGGCTGGTCGCCGCGCATCTGATGAGCGCGTTCCCGGACGGCCGCCGTGACCTGGCGGCGATGTTCGCGCCCCTGGCCCGGGCGCTGATCGCGCGCGAGGAGCCGGCCCTGCAGCCGCACGGCATCTCGATGTGGGGCTACATCGTGCTGACCGCGCTGGTCGAGCAGCCGGTGCGGACGCAGGCCGCGCTCGCGCAGGCCATCAACGCGGACAAGAGCCGCATCATCGGGGTGCTGGATGACCTGCAGCAGCGCGGGCTGATCAAGCGCCAGCCTGACGCCGCCGACCGGCGGGTGCACCTGCTGTCGCTGACCCCGGCGGGCGACCGGCTGCGGCGATCGGTGGAGGCCGCCATCCGGGCCAGCGAAGACGAGGTTCTCGCCACGCTGCCGCCCGCCGACCGCGAGGCGTTCCTGCGGTCGCTGAAGGCCCTGTACGAGCGCTACCGGACGCCGTGAGAGGCTGGGGCCATGAAGATTGGCCTGCAGATCCCCGACTTCACCACGCCTGCTGGCCCGCCGCGGCTCGGCGCGGACCTGGCCACCGTCGCCCGCACCGCCGACGAGGGCGGCTTCGAGTTCATCGCGGTGATGGACCACTTCTTCCAGATCCGCGGCGTCGGGCCGGCCGAGCGCGAGATGCTCGAGGCCTACACCACGCTCGGCTACCTGGCCGCCTGCACGTCGCGGGCCAAGCTGGTCACCCTGGTGACCGGCGCGGTGTACCGGCACCCGGGCGTCCTGGCGAAGATCGTCACCACGCTGGACGTGCTGTCCGGCGGCCGCGCCTGGCTCGGCATCGGCGCCGCCTGGAACGAGGAGGAGTCACGCGGGCTCGGCATCCCGTTCCCGCCTGTCGCCGAGCGCTTCGAGCGGCTCGAGGAGACCCTGCAGATCTGCCTGCAGATGTGGCGCGGCGACGAGAGCCCGTACCACGGCGCTCATTACCAGCTGGACCGGCCGCTGAACTCACCGCAGTCCCTGACCAGGCCGCATCCGCCGATCATGATCGGCGGCGGCGGCGAGAAGAAGACGCTCAGATTCGTGGCCAAGTACGCCGACGCGTGCAACCTGTTCCCCGGCCCGGACCTGGCGCGGAAGCTGGACGTGCTGCGCGCCCACTGCGACGCCGAGGGCCGCGATTACGACGAGATCACCAAGACCTGCTACTTCATTTTCGACGTGGGCGAGAAGGGCGAGAAGACCGCCGAGGTCATCGACCAGCTCGGCCGCCTGGCCGAGCTCGGCTTCGGTGCCGCGATCGGCGCCGTGGCCAACGTCTGGCAGGTCACCCCGCTCGAGATGATCGCCGCCGACGTCATCCCCGCCGTAGCCGGTCTTTAGAGCCGAACGAGCCGGGTGTCACGCTCCGGATCTAGATCTAGGTCCGGGCGCGCTGCCTGGACTGTTCCTCCCGGTTCTCGTTAGCGTGCTCAACGGCGGCCGCGGTGCGGTCGTCGCCTCGCGCGAACAGGCCGGACACGACGCCCGCGATGTCGGCCACCGGGCGGTTCTGGCTCAGCTTGGCCTTGGCCTCGATCCGGGTGATCTGCAGCTCCAGGCCGACGATGGCGCGCAGCTGGCCGTCGATGAACGCGCGCGGCGCGTCGTCTACTGTCCATTCGGGGGATTGCCCGGGCCCGGCCAGCCTGGCCGCCTCGTGCTTGGCCGTCAGCCGCCGGACGACATCGGAGACCCAGGCCGGGTCGTCGTGCACGACCAGCCTTCCGTAGACGTGCGCCGTGACGTAATTCCAGGTCGGGACGACCCGCCCGTGCTCGGCCTTGGCGGCGTACCAGGATGGGGACACGTACGCGTCCGGGCCGCGGACGATGGCGAGCGACTCGCCCAGGGCCGGCCTGCGCCACTGGTCGTTGTTGCGGGCCACGTGACCATAAAGCGCCCCCCACCCGGGGCCTTGCTGGCCGGCGCCCTGCTCGTAGGCGCCCTGCTCGTAGGCGCCCTGCTCGTAGGCGCCCTGCTCGTAGGCGAACGGCAGCATCGTGGCCAGCAGGCCGTCCGCGGTGAGCGTGATCAGGTCGGCCGCGCCGTGCCTGGCCAGCAGCTCGCGCACCGTCGCGTCATCGGCGGCGAAATGGGCGGGAATGTACATAACTTCAGGCTAACCCGCGGAAGGACCGGGTCAGGCTGCCCCAGAACGGCGTCGTAGTCGTCCTGCCGGTGCGCCGCCTCCATGGCCTGCCGGGTCGGCACGAACATCCAGCGGCTCTCGAACATGAACGCCAGCGTGCCGTCGATCTTCTGCGGCCGCAGCTCGGCCGTGCTGGCCCGGGCGAACGTCTCGGCGTCCGGGCCGTGCGAGGCGAAGGTGTTGTGCAGGCTGGCCCCGCCGGGCTCGAAACCCTCGGCCTTGGCGTCGTAGACACCGCGGACCAGGCCCATGAACTCGGACATGATGTTGCGGTGGTACCAGGGCGGCCGGAAGGTGTCCTCGCCGACCAGCCAGCGCGGCGGGAAGATCACGAAGTCCGCGTTGGCCAGGCCGGGCAGCTCGCTGGGCGAGGTGAGGACGGTGAAGATCGACGGGTCAGGGTGGTCGAAGCTGATCGTGCCGATCACCATGAAGTTCGCGGTGTCGTACTTGTAGGGCGCGTAGTTCCCGTGCCAGCCGACCACGTCCAGCGGCGAGTGGTCGTAGTCGGCGGCCCACAGGTTCCCGCCGAACTTCTGCACTACCTGCACGGTCCCGGCCCGGTCCTCGTAGGCCGCCGCCGGAGCCAGGAAGTCACGCTCGTTGGCCAGCCCGTTCGCCCCGATCGGGCCGCGCTCGGGCAACGTGAACGCGGCGCCGAAGTTCTCGCACAGGTAGCCGCGGGCCGGGCCGTCCGGCAGCTCGACCCGGAACCTGATGCCGCGCGGCACCACCGCGATCTCGCCCGGCGCCACCGCCAGCGGCCCCAACTCGGTGCGCAGCAGGACCGGGCCGTGCTCGGGCACGAACAGCAGTTCCCCGTCCGCGTCGACGAAGTACCTGTCGGCCATGGACCGGTTCGCGGCGTACACGTGCGCGGCCATCCCGGTGCGCGTCCTGAGGTCGCCGTTGCCGGCCATCGTGTAGAGCCCGTCGACGAAGTCGGTATCACCGCCAGGCATCGGCAGGGCGTCCCAGCGGAGCCGGTTCGGGTCCGGCTCGATCTCGTCGAACGGGGTGCCCCGCAGGGTCCCGTTGCCGATGCGGGAGAACTTCGGGTGCGCCGCCGACGGCATGATCCGGTAGACCCAGGTCCGCCGGTTGACCGCGCGCGGCTCGGTGAACGCGGTCCCGCTGAGCTGTTCCGCGAACAGGCCGAGCGGGGCGCGCTGCGGTGAGTTACGGCCCGCCGGCAGCGCCCCGGCGACCGCCTCGCTGGCGAACTCGTTCCCGAACCCTGGCTGATACGTGTACTCCCCCGTGCCGGTCTCGCTGGCCGGTGAAGGGGGATGGGGAGGTGGGTGGGGGACGGCGACGTCGGCCATGACTGCCTCCTTGCTCAGTTCACCCATGAAACCAGGTCGAGGATCGGGTAGGCGACGTCACGGCGGCGCGAACTCCGTCGCTAACCGAGAGAAGGTCATCCCTGTGGGGTGATCCCCGGTTTCCGTGTGGCGTTAAGGATCACAGCAGACGCACCCGACACGCAGGAGCCGGGATGGAACTCGAATCGCTGAACGCCACCTTCGTCATCGACACCTTCCTGCTGCTCCTGATCGGAATCGGCCCCAAGATCGCGCTGGTGCCGTTCCTCGAGACGACCGGGGACATGCCGGAGGCCACCAAACGGCGCGTCCTGCGCAAGATGCTGACCACCGCCGCCACGGTCGCCGTGCTCCTGCTGATCCTGGGCGGCCTGCTGACCAGGCTGCTGCACTTCTCCCCCGGCGCCCTGGGCGTCGCCAGCGGGATCATCCTGCTGATCATCGCGGTCACCATGGTCCTCGGCCAAGGCGACGGCAACGGCGGCAGCCATCCGGTCAAAGACCGGGACCCGATGCAGGTCGCCGTCTTCCCGCTGGCGGTGCCCTACCTGCTCAACCCGGCCGGGATCGTCGTCCTGGTCACCGCCTCAGCAGAATCCAGCACCCTCGCGGTGTTCGCCGTCGTCGTCGGCATCCTCATCGTGATACTCGCGCTCGACGTCATCGTGTTCCGCTGGGCCGTTCAGGTCAGCAACCACCTGGACCCCAGCCGGATGCTGGTGACCGAGAAGATATTCGGCTTCCTGCTCGCCGCGCTCGCCGTGCAACTAATGCTCGACGGATTGTCCGATGTCGGCGTGATCCACCTGACCAGCCACTGAGGACCCGCTCGGCTAGCGGCGCGGCGGGCGACAAGAGCGGCGAGCCCGGCGCGCGAGGACAGGCCGAGCCTGGCCGGCACAGTGGGATGCTTGAGGTCGACTGGGTAGTGGAGGTTAGCGGTGGCGGACAAGTGGCTCACGTTCGACTGCTACGGGACGGTCGCGGACTGGAACACGTGCATGGGCGGGGCGCTTGCGGCGATCGCGGGGACCGGTGCCGGGCGGCTGTTCGCCGCTTACCACCAGGCTGAGCTGGAGATCGAGGCCGGTCCCGGCTGGCGCCCTTACCGGGAGGTGCTCACTGCCGGCCTGGCCCTGGCGGCCGGACGCGAGGGCATCACGCTGCCGCGGGGCGGCGAGGAAGCGTTCGTCACAGCGTGGCCGGACATGCCGGTATTCGACGACGCCGGCCCGGCGCTGACCGCGCTGCGGGAGCACGGCTGGCGGCTGGCCTTCCTGACGAACTGCGACGAGGACCTGTTCGCCACCACCAGGGCCCGGCTGCCCGTGCCGTTCGATGAGTGGGTCACGGCGGAGGAAGTACGCAGCTACAAACCGGACCTCGCGCACTTCAGGAAGTTCGCCGAGAAGACCGGGGCGACCAAGGCGGACTGGATCCACGTGGCCAACAGCTGGGTACACGACATGATGCCCGCGGCCCGGATGGGGCTGCGCTCGGTGTGGGTGGACCGGGACCTCACCGGGCACCCGGCCAAGCTCGCGGACCGGCGGGTCACCAGCATGCGCAGGTTGCCGGAGGCGGTCAGCGACGTGAGCGCCATCCCGCCCCGGTGAGCTAGGACCCGGTGAGCTAGGGCCAAGTGAGCTAGGACCCGGTGGGCTAGGGGCTGAGCGGGCCCGCGAAGGCCGAACTGTCGGCGGTACACGCCGCGGCGGCGGTGATGCCGCCGTTGGCCTGGGCCAGGCCGGTCACGCCGGAGGGGGACGCGGAGGCGGTGGCGCTCGCGCCCGACGACATCTGCGAGGACTGGACGGTGGGGGTGGGGGTGGGGGTGGGGGTGGGGGTGGGGGTGGGGGCGCGGTCGCCTGCGGGATTTGCGGGGCTTTCGGGACAAGCCCGGTGAAGTCGGAGCCGAGGATCAGGTCGACGGTGCCGGGGGTGAGGCTGGCCACCTGCAGGGAGGTGACGTTGGTGAGTTCCTTCTTGAGGGTGTTCACGGCGGCCATTTCGGCGGCCGAAGAATACTCGATGACCGAGCTGGTGTAGGCGAAGTTCGGGGCGTCGCCGGTGCCGGTCACGACGAAGCCGCGGCTGGTCAGGCCGGCCGCCGCCTCGCTGGCGACACGCGACACGCCGGAGCCGTTCAGCACCTCGACCTTGACGTTGGCCGGGCTGGTGGTGAGCACCTGGACACCGCCCCGAGGGCTGGAGGAAGCCGCCGGGGTGGTGGAGACCTTCGGCACGGTCTTGTCCCGGGCGATGGCGGCGAACACCTGGCTGGCCTGCGGCTGCATGAACTGGACCCGGTTGGGGTTCTGCGTCCACCGCTCGTTCGGCACCGTGACGAACTGGACGTTCTGGCCCGACAGGCTGCGGAAGCTCTCCCCGATACTTACCAGGTCCGAGACCGACATGCCGGCGTCCGTGGTCATCGAGGCGGCCGCGTCGGTGACCACGCTAAGCAGCCTGATCGGGTTGGACAGCAGGCCGCTGTGCAGCACGCCCTTGACCACCTGGGCGGACATGAACTGGTCGCGCTGGATCCGTTCCAGGTCGGAGCCGTCGCCGATGGCCTCCCGGGTCCGCCAGAAGGCCAGCGCCTGGATGCCGGTGATGTGCTGCTCGCCGGACTTGAGGTTCAGGCCGGACATGGCATCGTTCACGTTGAACGGCACGCAGACGTTGACGCCGCCGAGGTCGTTGACGACCTTGACGAAGCCGAGCATGCCGATCCCGATGAAGTGGTCGATGCGGACGCCGGTCACCTGCTCGACCGTCTTCCACAGGCAGGTCGGCCCGCCGATCTGGAGCAGCGAGTTGATCTGCACGGCGGCGGCCGGGTCGGCCTGCTGGCCCGTGTAGCCGGGACCGCTGGCGCACTGGTACACCGGCACCATGGTGTCGCGCGGGATGCTTACCACCGTGACCCGGTGCCGGCCGGGCGAGATGTGCACCAGCATGATCGTGTCGGTGTTGTTGCTCTGATCGTGGCCGGTGCGCAGGATGAACTGCTGGTGCGGGGTCAGGCCGGCCCGGCTGTCGTCGCCGTACACCAGCAGGTTCAGCGAGTTCGTGCTGTACACCGGCGGCCGGTGGCCGAGGGCGGTGGACGGCACGGTCACGCGGGTGATGCTGTCGTAGACGGCCCGGTACTTCAGGTAGGCGCCCAGCGTGCCCCCGGCAACGATGACGACCGCCGCGACGGCAACCCAGCGGAGCACATGCCGCTTGCCGCTCCGCGGCTGCCTCCGCATGCGTGACCTCCCGCTGCGACTGGGTAGGCCAGTCCCTTGCAGAACGGATCTTTCAATCCAGTAGTTCCCAAAATGTTACCCAGCATCCCGGGTTTCACCCGTATCAGCGCGCCCGTAGTAACCAGCCCGTAAGGGGTCAAACCCCAGCCGGGGAGGCGGAGGAAGCGGCGGCCAGCCGGCGCAGCGCGGCGCGGACGACGGCGGGGTCGGCGGTGGTCCAGAACGGGGGCAGCGACGCGCGGAGGAAGTCACCGTAGCGCGCCGTCATCAGCCGCGGATCAAGGACCGCCACCACGCCGCGGTCGGTCATCGTCCGCAGCAGCCGGCCTGCGCCCTGGGCCAGCAGCAGCGCGGCCTGCGCCGCCGCGACCGTCATGAACCCGTTGCCGCCGCGGGCGGCCACCGCGCGCTGCCTCGCCGAGGCGAGCGGGTCGTCGGGCCGCGGGAACGGGATCCGGTCGATGACGACCAGCTGCAGCGAGTTACCTGGCACGTCCACGCCCTGCCACAACGACAGCGTGCCGAACAGGCAGGTCGGCACGTCCTCGGTGAACTGCCTGACCAGCTGGGCCGTGACGTCGTCACCCTGGCAGAGCAGCGGCTGGCTGATCCGCTCGCGGAGCGCCCCGGCCGCCTCCCGGGCGGCCCGCATAGAGGAGAACAGGCCGAGCGTGCGCCCGGCCGCCGCCTCGATGAGCTCCTCCAGCTCGGTCAGGTACGCCTCAGGCAGCTGGTCACGGCCCGGCGGCGGCAGATGGCGGGCCACGTACAAGATGCCGCTGCGCGGGTGGTCAAACGGCGAGCCCACGTCGAGGCCCTTCCACGCGAGAGGCTCCGGCCCACTTGTCCCCCCGGAGGGGGGCCGGGGGGGTCTGGGGGGGCGGGCAGCCCCTCCCAAGGGGGGTCCGGGGGGATGGGTCCCCCCGGGAGAAAGAGCGGGGGGGTCTGGGGGGGTCGTCCCCCCGGCTAGCGGAGCAGGGGGGGTCTGGGGGGGATCGTCCCCCCGGGGGAGACCCAATCCCCACTGGATGGCCAGGGGCACGAACGAGCCGCCCAGGGCGAGCGTGGCCGAGGTGAGCGCCACTGTGCGCTCGCCGAACAGCCGGGACCGCAGCACCCGGCCGACCTCCAGCGGCGCTACCCGCAGCGTCGCCGGCCTGCGCGTCTCGTCCGGGGGCCGGTCGAGCCAGACCACCTCGCCGCGCTCGGTGATCTGCTCGCCGAACGCGTCCAGGATCCGGCTGGCGGTGCGCTGCAGCTCATCCAGCGAGGCCAGGGTCATCCGTGCTGCCGCCATCCGCTGCGGGTCCTCCTCCTCGGACGCCGCGCTGGCCCGCACCGCGGCGGCGCACGCCCCGGCCGCGTCCTGCACGGACGTCAGCGTGGCGGCCAGCGCGTCGGACAGCACATCCATCCGGCCCGTGGGCGCGTCGCCGAGATCGATGGCGAGCGCGGCCGCCGCCTGGCGCAGCCGGTCGGCCACGTCCGGGGCGGCGCCCTCGGTGGCGGCGGACTCGGTCAGCCGCCCGGCGCGGCGGGCGGCCGTGTCCACGGCGGGACCGGACAGCTCACCCGTGGTGGCCGAGGTGACCCGGTCCACCAGGTCGTGCGCCTCGTCGACGATGACCACGTCGTGCTCGGGCAGCACGTCGATGTCGGATGTGGCGTCGATGGCCAGCAGCGCGTGGTTGGTCACCACGATGTCCGCCCGGGCCGCCGCGTCTCGGGCCCGCTCGGCGAAGCAGCGGGAACCGAACGGGCAACGCTGCGCGCCGATGCACTCCTGCGCGCTCACCGAGACCTGGCGCCAGGCCGCCTCGGGCACGCCGGGCACCAGCTCGTCCCGGTCCCCGGTGGTGGTCTCCTCGGCCCACTCGTGCAGCCGCTTGACTTGGCGCCCCAGCGGCGAGGTGGGACCAGTGTCGGCCGGGTCGAACAGCACGTCCTGCGGGTCGTCCGCTGCGCCGCCCTTCTGCCGGTGCAGGCACAGGTAGTTGCGCCGGCCCTTGAGGATGGCGAAGGACGGCTTCCGGTCGAGCACCGGCTCAAGCGCCGCGACCAAGCGCGGCAGGTCGCGGTCGATCAGCTGGCGCTGCAGCGCGATGGTGGCGGTGGCCACCACGACCGTGCTGCCCGTCGTCAGCGCGTGCCGCACCGCTGGGACCAGGTAGGCCAGCGACTTCCCGGTTCCGGTGCCGGCCTGCACGGCCAGGTGCTCGCCGGTCTCGATGGCGTGCCGGACCGCCTCGGCCATGGTGACCTGGCCGGGTCGTTCCGCACCGCCGATACCGCTGACTGCGGCGGCGAGAAGATCGGCAACATCCGGCACAGCCTGGTCCAGGCTAGGGCCAGGCGGGTCCTCGGCGGCCTCAGTAGGGTCGGGGCTGTCGGGGGCTCTGGGTTTCGGTGGCTTCCGGCTGCGAGCTGCGGGCACCCCGGAACGGTACCTCGCACCACTGTCAGCGACGACCAGCCGGGGCGCAGGGCAGGTGCTGCGGCGTGTCACCGCGGTCCGTTCGGATAGATTCTGCCTTTGATCGAAAGGGGTCAGCAGTTGATATCCTGCACCCGCCTGAAGGCGGGGGATTCCAGCCGCAGCCCGCGCCGCGCTGTAGGTTCGCCGGTCACCGGCCGGGCAGCCCCGTCGCCTCCCCGCGCAGCCACGGCATGCCTTGCCGCGGTTTCGTGCTGGGTGGGTACATTGGTACATGTGCCCGCTTAGCTATCGCAGACATTTTCGATTATACCACAATGCGGAGGGAGGGAGTGGCGTTTCCTCCCCGGCCTTACGGCCGGGATCTGGTCGCCGCGATCCTGATGACAAGTGCGGAAATCCTGACGGACGCCTTCGGCCGCGTCCAGGAGACCGTGCACGAGGTGGCGCGGGGCCTGACCAGCAGCCAGCTGGCCGCCCGGCTCGACCGGGACGCGAACTCGATCACGTGGCTGGTCTGGCACCTGACCCGGGTGCAGGACGATCACCTGGCTGGCGCGTTCGGGGTGCCGCAGGTGTGGACCGAGTACGGCAAGCGGTTCGAGCTGCCGTTCGGGTCGGCCGACATCGGGTACGGGCACAGCTCTGAGCAGGTCGCACAGGTGACCGTCCCCTCCGGGGACCTGCTCACCGGATACCACGACGCGGTGCACGAGCAGACGATCCGGCTGGTCTCCGGCGTCACCGACGCGGACCTGTCCCGGGTCGTGGACGAGGCCTGGGACCCGCCGGTGACGCTGGGCGTCCGGCTGGTCAGCGTGATCGACGACTGCATGCAGCACGGGGGCCAGGCCGCGTTCATCCGCGGCATCCTGCTGCGACGTTAGAAGCCGGCCTGCGCACTCCCCTCGCTGGCTGGCTCGCCGGGGGCCAGCCACCGCCAGCCGTCATGACCGGCCAGCTCGTAGGCCCACGGGGGTTCGGCGCCGCGGCGCGTGCAGGTCACCACCGAGGCGTAGATCGCCGCCTGGGTCGCCCCGCGTACCAGTTCCGGGTCGCCCAGCTCGGACCGGCCGAGGCCATTGCCGGTCCACCAGGTGAGGAAGGCGCCGCCGAACGCGTCCCCGGCCCCCACGGTGTCCACCACCGGGGCCGCCGGGACGTCGGCCCGGATCTGGTGGCCGGCGGTGAAGGCACGCACGGCCGCCGCGCCGTCGGTGACCACCACGCAGGCGGGGCCTTTGCCGAGCAGTTCCGCGGCGGCGGACCCGGTGTCCCGGCCGGGGAACAGGTAGGCGAGGTCCTCGGTGCTCGTCTTGAGCATGTCCGCCCGGCGCAGGATCCGGTCCAGCCGGTCCAGGTAGGCTTGCCGGGAGGCGATGGCGCCCGGGCGGCAGTTCGGGTCGAGCATGACCGTGATGCCGTCGGGCAGCGCGGCCACCAGCTGTTCCATGCTGGTCCCGACCGGCTCCATGACCAGGCCGAGGCTGCCGATGTGCAGGGCGGTGGTGCCGGCCGGCAGCACCGCCTCGCCGGGACCGATCGCGGCCGCCGACGTGCCGGACAGGTAGAAGTGGTAGCTGGGCACGCCGGCCGGGTCCACGTCCACCAGCGCCAGCGTCGTCGGCGCGTCGGCGGGGGCCTCGACGGCGACCAGGACCCCGTGACGGTCCAGGTCGGCCCGCATCAACTGCCCGAAGCGGTCGCCGGACAGCCGGCCGAGGAAGGTCACGGGCAGGCCGAGCCGGGCGACGGTGCGGGTGACGTTGAACGGTCCGCCACCCAGCCGGGGATCGACATGGCCCGCCGGATCGACGATCAGGTCGATCAGGGCCTCGCCCGCGACAGTAATCATGCGCTGCACTCTACGGTTTGCGGCGGGATCATCGCGCGGCGGCCAGCAGGTCACGCTGAACCCGCTGACACCAGCGTCGGGCCCGGGCGGCCGGTTCGGCCACCATACGCCAGTGACGTCAGGCCTGACCTGCCGATAGGCGCCCGGGTGGTGGTGGATCCCTCGCTGTACTGCGGCTATTACCGGCGGTGCCGGGCCGGGCGGGACAACTTGGGGGCCGGCACCATGGGCCTGATGATGCTGCAGCTCCTACTGCACGCCGGGGCCGGTCCGGTGGCCGTCGTGGACCGGGTCAGCGAGCGGCTGGAGGTCGCGCGCAAGCTGGGCGCGGCCCAGGCCGTGACCGACGCCGGCGCGCTCGACCGGGCCCGGTTCGGGGTCGCGGTGGACGCCACCGGGGTGCCGGAGGCGATCGAGACCGCGATCGGGCTGCTGGACCGGGGCGGCCGGATGCTGGTATTCGGCGTGTCCCCGGCCGAGGCCGCGATCCGCGTCTCGCCGTTCCGGGTCTACAACGACGAGATCACCATCACCGGGTCGATGGCCATCCTGCGCAGCTTCGGCCAGGCCGTGGACCTGCTCGCCAGCGGGGCGGTGGACCCGCGGCCCTTGCTCAGCGAGCCGTTGCCGCTGGAGGGGTTCGGCGACGCGGTGAACCGGGTGCGCAGCGGCCAGGGCATCAAATGGCACATCCGGCCGTACCCAAGGCTCAGGATCTCGTGATGCTTGCGAGGCGCTGATCCGCTGGCCCGCTACGGCTTCTACTCCTACGGCGGGGAGGGTCAGGGACCGGCCAATCGGGCCGCCTCATCCCAACGTGCGTTAATTTGAACCGAACGGGTGCAGCTTTGGCCCTCCGGCGACCCCTGTTCCGGCGCGCTGGCCTTGCGCCCTGGCCGCGCCGCCGTGATAATGTTCGCTGCGCGGCGAAGCCCAAGTGTTTGCCGCTCTTCGAGGTCCAGAGACGCGGCCTACTCACTTTTCGCGCAGACAGATGGTGGTGGTACGTGTCTCAGGAACGCTATCCGGTGCTGTGGATCGGCCAGGTAGCGGTGGTCACGCTGCCCGCGGAAATAGACGTGACCATTGCCGATGCAGTCCTGGACGAACTCCTCGCGGCCATGAACCAGGGTGCGGCTTTGCTGATCGCGGACATGAGCAAGACGAACTTTTGCGATTCCGCCGGAGTAAGCGCTCTGGTCCGCGCATTCAAGCGGGCCGCTACCAGCGGCAGTGCCATGCGACTGGTCGTCAGCACGCCGGCCGTGCAGCGAGTGCTCTCGATAACCGGGGTGGACCGACTGGTGGACACATTTCCCAGCGTGGCCGCGTCGCTGGCGGGCCCTTACGATCAATCGGGCCAGTTCCAGCCGGACAACGCCACCGCCAAGGCCGATACCGACGGCGGCGGCGGCGGCTAGGACTTTAGCCAGGGATTTTGAACACGGGTGGCCGGAGATCGACAGCCTCCTGGAACAGTTCCAGGACAGTCTCGGCGGTCAGTGCGGTGACAGTCTTGCTCCAGACGTGCATCGCTGGGTGGATCATGAAGTAGCGCTCCCGGGAATCGAAGAACTCACCATGACGCAGTCCGTGGGTGCGCCTACAGGGGCCGTAGCGGTACCTGTAGGGCGGCACGAGGCTGCTGCGGAACTTGTATATCTGCCAGCTAAGGCGGTCGCCGACTTGTTCGTAGACGATGTTGGCCGAATTCAGCTCCGTGGGATAGCTCGGGTTAGTGATCATGACCGCGCCGGCCAGCACCATCGTGTCGTCCGGGACCGGCTGGTCTGTGGTCATTCCTTCCCACAGGTCAATCCGGAGCCTGACTCCGCCAGCAGACAGGCTGAGACCAGGCGCCGCAACGAAACTCGACCCGGTAGTGCCGCGCTCTTCGGACGTTGCCTCTGGTTCAACAATCCGCAGGTCATCGAGTGCGTCGTTGATGATCTCGCGCAGGTCTGCCTTGGCTTGCGCGATCTGCTGACGGCGTGCATCATCAGCGGTCTGGGCTGCCGCACGCTCGGCAGCGGCGCGGGCCTGCTCGGCATCGTGGGCTCCGAGTCCGCGCGCGATCGATTCCTGAACTGGGCGGCGGGCCACTAGTGCTCGCCGCAGCCGGTCCAGCACGGCGCGGGCGTCCTGCGGGCGGTCTTCTGGACGTTTGGCGATTAGTCGGCTGATGAGGTTCTTGAGCACGACGTCGTTGCACGGCACCTCGGGCGGGGCCTGATTAAGGTGGCTCGCCCGGAGAGCCGCCTGGTCCCCGGCGTACGGTGGGGCACCGGCCAGCAACTCGAATCCCAGGCAGCCGAGCGCGTACAGGTCAGTCTTGACCGTGGGAGATTTCAGTTCCCAAAGTTCGGGCGCCATGTACGAGAATGAGCCCCACCCGACAAAGGTCGGATCCTGGGTTCCGATCTCCTGATCGCGGGCGATCCCGAAATCCGCGAGCTTCCAGCGCCTGGCGCTGCGCAGGACGTTGGCGGGCTTGAGGTCCCGGTGAATGATTCCGATGGAATGCAGATCCTGAAGGCCTGTGGCAATGTCTACCAGCACAGGCACGACTTCCGCCTCGCCCATCGGGACGGAAGCTGCCAGCGCGCCCTCCGCTCGGGTCATGACCAGGAGCAAGGCGTCGTCGGCATCGGCTGCGTCGATAACGGGCAGCAGCATCTCGCTGCCGCTATCGGCAACTCGCTGGCCGATGTCGATTTCGCGGCGCAGAAGACGATCGTCAAGCGCTCCTGACGGACGCTGCTTCTTGACCACCTTGACCGCCATCGGCGTTCCGTCCGGACCCTCGCCCGCATAGACGCCGCCAAAGCCGCCGGGCGTGCCGAGCGGCTGATCACCCCAGTAGCACCACGTTGCACCGGACTGACCGGTAAAGGTCACCTCATCGGCCACCGTCTGGCCACCCCGTTCAAGCGCTGTCTTCGCCGGTTCACGATCGGCGGCTGCCTCAGCTGCGGTCATCACGCTGGGCACACCCTAGCGAAGCGCGAGCCATGCCAGGGCCACGTGTTCCGTCAGCGCCCCCCTCTGTGCCAGCCTTTAGGATGGCTGACTTGATACCGGGCCGACCAACTTAGCCTGTCATCGGCGTTTCATCTCGCGTTTGCGGCGTGCGGCGCGGATCTCGGGTCGCCCTTCCTCGAAAGGCGGCGGCGGCTGCGGGGGTTCTCCGGTAACGCTGGTCACCACCGCGCTGGCGATATCCCGGAGCTTCACATTGCTGTTCTGCGAAGCGGACCGCAGGATCGCGAACGCACGGTCCTGAGTGCAATGCTCCCTGGCCATGATTATCCCCAGCGCCTGATCAATTACCGTTCGCGAAGTGAGCGATGAACGCAACTGACCGATGAGGGCGGCGTGCGAGGCCAACCTCATGGCCAGCGAAAGCGCGCCGGAAGCATTTTCCGCGAAGTTCTCGGCGCGACGTGCCTCGGCCGTGCCGAACGCCGAGGCCTCGCGCGCGTACAGGTTGAGGGCGCCGACCGGCTCGCCGTCAGCGTTCAGCGGGAGGGCCAGGCACGACCGGATTCCTTGCGAGGCCGCCTGCGTCTCGAACTCGGGCCAGTCCGCCTTCTCAGCAGTGTCCTCGATGCGCACCATGCGGCCGTCGCGCATGGCATGCAGGCACGGACCGTCGTCGAGTTCGTACTGCACTTCGTCCACCCGGGCGGCGACCTGGTCGCTGCATGCCACGGTGACCGGCCTCCCGCTTGGCTGCATGGTCATTCCGCATGACAGCCCGCCGCTCACCAGCCGGGCCGCCAGCACGGCCATCTCGTGCAGGAACTGCTCGACGCTCTGCGTGCTGACCAACGCGCCGTGCAGGTCCTTTAGATTCCCCGCATCGGTGATTTCTGCTGTGACATCGGCATATCTGGGATCTCCAGTCATGACACACCTATCTGATGGATACGCACGCTGCGTATCCTTGGCATTCGTTCGATTTTGACCTTCTACCCGCGGCCAGCAGATCAAACGCTGCCGCCCGGGCCGGCACATGCGGCTGACAAGCCGATGCCGTCCACGGTTTAGGACCTTTCCGAGGAAAGTGTTACATGTCACATGATTAGCCAGACATGCTCATTGGCACAGGCACGCTCAGAACCGCCGTGGTCCGGACGGCAGCAAGGCCCTGACACCGAGGCTGGCACTCCCCTAGAGGACCTACCCCTTATCCGCAGCAAGCACAGAGAGTTAACTTCGGTAACAGGGTGACGTTGAATTCGGACAAGCCGTACCGTTTGGCATGTGACGGACGGTGCGGAACCTTATGATGTCCCGTGGCGCAGCGAGAGGCCGCCACCGATCGCGGTGCCCACCCAGCCGGTCGCGGGGTCGCGAGCGACGCCGCAATGCCTGATGGAGCAATGATGAAATCCCGCAACGTGCTCATAGCATCGGCAGTCGCGGTCGCGATGCTGGCCGCCGGATGCTCCTCCGGCGGATCAGGGGGCGGCACGCCGCAGCTCAAGCTCGAGAAGGCGAACATCGTCGTCGACGCGTTCCCGGCCATCGACTCGGCCGGCCTCTACATCGCCCAGACAGAAGGCCTGTTCGCCGCCCAGGGCCTGCACGTGACGATCGTGCCGGTGAAGGGTCCCCCGTCATCCACGCAGGAACTGATCAACGGCCAGGAGCAGGGTAAATACGACGTCACGGCCGGGGACTATGTCACCTACATCGAGGACCAGCTCGGCGCCATGGGGGCGCCAAAGGCTGACCTGCGGATCATCGCCGAGGGCTCCTTCCTGCAGCCGAACGTGCTGACGCTGCTGGTCAAGGGAGGATCGCCGATAAGCCAGGTTGGGCAGCTCAAGAACAAGGTCATCTCGGTCAACGCGCCCAACGACATCGGCACCCTGCTGATCGATTCCCTGCTCGTCGCGCACGGCATCGCACCGAAGCAGGTGCATTACGCCAACGTCGCGTTCCCGGCCGTGGCGCCGGCCCTGACGAATCCGAAGAGCCATGTCAGCGCGTCGTTCGCCCCCGAGCCGTTCGTTAGCGCCGGCGAAGCAGCCGTCGGCCTGCAGGAACTCGCCGACCTCGACCAGGGCGCCGCCCAGGACTTCCCGATCCAGGGGTACGCGGTCACGGCGGCATGGGCCAAGAAGTACCCCAATACGCTGAAGGCGTTCACCACGGCGCTGTCCCAGGGCCAGCAGGTCGCTGACACCAACCGCGCCGCCGTGGAAAGCGCTATCGAGCAATACCTGGGCATCAAGAACCAGCAGGCAGCGTTCATCTCGCTGCCGACCTTCCCGCTCGGGATTGACGCGGCGCGGCTCCAGCGCGTGGTGAGTGCCATGGCCAGGTTCGGCCTGCTGCCGAGCAATACCACGTTCAAGGTCGCCAGCATGATCGGCGGTTAGCCCGTCCCGGGCTGTTCGCCAGCTTTCAGCGCGTGCGTTATTACCGTCACTCCGCGGACCGCTGACGCGAACTAACGCACACCGCCCGGTTCGCCATCGTCTTCGCCGACTCCCTGGTTATCTGCACCTCGCGGCCGGGATGGCTGGAACGTGGCCGCACAGCAGCAGCACTCGTCCAAGACGGGACCTTCGACCCTAAACACCCAGGCATGACGCCATGCGATCGTGGTCGGCACGGATCAGCGGACAGTGATGGCAGATGGCAGACGACGATGACCCAGGCCAAGAACCAGACGACGGCCGATCACGGCGCCGGGATCGAGATCGCCAGCATGCCGGCCGAGCTGGATCTCACCACCAGCGAGGGCGTAGTCGCACAGGGCTGCGCAGCCATCGCCCGTTCGGCCCGGCTGTTGCTGCTCGACCTGGCCGGCCTGTCCTTCTGCGACGCCCGCGGGCTTGGCGCCTTCGTCCGTATCGCCAACCATGCCGATGCGGCTGGATGCGGTTTCGGCCTCATCGCGCCGCGGCCGCCGGTCGCGAAGATACTGCGGATCAGCGGCCTGGACAGCCGGATGCCGGTGTTCGCCACCATCGACGACGCACTGGCACTCCGCACCGCTACAGCCGACGCTTAGGCAGCCGGGACGCGCAGACCGGCTGGAAGGCGCTCAGCAGGCGCATCGGACACGCGGACGCGGCGTTCGCTGTCACGCAGTACGTTCAGACGGACCCGGAGGCCGATCGCCGGACGCGAACGCGCTCGCGGAACTGATCATCAGCGGCTCCCTCGCCCCGGTCGAGGTCACGGACAAGGCGGGTGACTGCGGCACCGATGAGGCTGCGTAGACAACCTCCGTCAGCAAACTACCCCCAAAGGCCCCTTCCTGTTCGGGGGCCGGACAGGATGTCACGATGTCACCGGCCAGCCGCAGCTCGTCCCGCCGGGCCGGGCACATCACGAAAGGCACGTGGTTTAGGGCCGAAGGTCTTGGTGCGCCGTGACTTCTACCTGGTGGTCGCGTTCCCGGCGGGTAAGGCGGATTTCTCCGGATCACGGTCCACGGCACCCACAAGACGTGCGGGTCCCTGCTGGCCGCCCTGGACGTGCACCCCCGTGTGGCCATGCAGATCCTGCGGCACAGCAAGATCTCCGTCACGATCGAGATCTACACCGAGGTCTGTCCGCGGCGATTGTTTCTCAGTTAGTCTCTCAGCGGTGATGATACCTTGACGTTTAATTGTAAATTCAGAGGCCTGGGCGTTTGCTGGCCCGCAACGGGATTAGATTTACGGCGTAACCAGATCTGGCTGCAAGTTCAACCTCCAACCTAGGGGATGAGCAAGGTGAATGGAGGGCACTTGCGACCGTTAGTGTATGTCGGAGGCTTAAGACGACCAGCCGAGGTCATGCCGACTCCACTGATTACGTCGGCGCTATCCTGTCTTGTTTCATGACTGCCCTGTGTGTCTGATGAGCCAATTTTGATAGAATGTGGTCGTCATCACGTAACCGTCTAGCAAGCCGATCGCTACGTATCCGAAAAGAATGGATCCGGCCATAACCTTCGCCGCTTCTGACGGTTTTGAGGAGGCAGAGAGACCAGCAGCAACGTCATCGATCAGGCTCCCAATGGGCGCGCCGAGGTGCGTGAGCTGAACCAGTCCGGCGCCCAGCAGCAGTTTCGTGAGCCAGTCGCTTACCTCGGCAAGGTTCGTGCTTGGTGAGTACTGGCGTGCTGTCTTCAGGCGAAGCTCACCGGACGAAACCAGCTTCGGGATGCCGAAGAGGAAGCCGCCGAGGACGCCGACCAGGAAAGCCGCGAATGCCGTCAACAGCCCGACACCTAGACAATTCCAGCCGGAACGGCCAGGAATGGTAAATGCAAATATCCAAATCCAGATAGCGCCAAACGCTGGAAGCGCAAAGGCCAGGGAGGTGACATAATTGCTTCTGTGGAGCAATATATCGCGCAGCGGTGCCCCGACCATGATTGACACTCTGTGTATTTCCCTGCCGTTGCCGTTGCCGTTGCCGTTGCCGTTGCCGTTGCCGTTGCCGTTGCCGTTGCCGTTGCCGTCGTTGCCAGAACGGTGGAAGAACAACAGACTCCTTGGGCGGCCGACTTTGATCATGAAGTGGGCTGTATCGCTGTAACCGGCATGATCCGCACACCGGACCGTGAATCGCATTGTTCGGCGGACGCCGCCTTCGGCACGACCGTAGATTGTCCCGTCAGCATCGAGCTTGATATCGCCAGGTAGTTTGAAAGAGTATGGTACCAGCTTCCAGTTATAGGGCTGGAGACCACCTTCGGCATGGAGGGTTGCAATGAAGTCTTCGCGGGTATTTCCGGGGGCCGGGACGCGGTCCACCCCATTTGTTATCTCTAGTTTCGGGATTGTCGTTAGGGAAAAGTTCTGTTCCTTGGATTTGGCGCCCTTACCGTCTGTAACCTGGACAGTGAATCGAGCGATTCCTTCGATGCTGGGATTCCCCGAGATCGTTCCCGTCGCCTCATCGAGGCGGAGCCTGGTGGGGACCGTCCCCTTGGTTACCGCCCACTCCAGATCACCGGTCCCACCGCTGGCTTCAAGCTTGGCACTGTAATATCTACCTTCCATGGCCGGCTTCAGATTCTGAGCCAGCAGTTGGATCCCGGCTGCTGCTTTCCGGTGAAAGAGGCCCTTGAACCAGGACCTGGCTTTGGCCCTGCCAGAGTGGCGACGAGAATCACTCATGGTCGTCTGTGCGGCAAGCTATGAGGAAGAGCTGATGAGACGAGGGCATACCTCTGATGCTGTAAGTTCCCAGGCGAAGACCTCAGCCATAACGAGCCCCCCACAGACCTCATTGTCCCTAGCTGTGCACTGGACGGTACAGGTCAGATCCCAAGACGTCAAGGCGACGTCTGATAGCCCGGACCCGATCTCGAGTAAACGTAGCTATCCAGCGGCGACGACCCTGCCGCAGCTCGCGGCGTTGGCTAGGCTGACCACTAACAAGCGACCGACAGGTGGCCGACCTGCCGGTCAAGTCGTTCAGCTCCGACAGCCGCCTGACGAATTACTCGATTGGCTTCTACCGTTCGATAATGACATCGTAGTAGCACGTGACGCCCTTTGAGGAAGTTATCGGTGTGTTCCTGAACGCTGTGGTGCGAAGACTCACTTGGCTCCCCACTAGGGGTCTCGCCGGAGGTGTACGGAGTCAGACCGACTGACCCTCTCTGTGTGAACTAGTCGTACCGAGGTCGATATTGGTCATTGGCGCAGGTCGTGGGCCTGTGTCGGTCAGACCTAGTTGATGGGGCTCGGCTGGTTGCCGTGCTTGCACGTTGTACGACGCCGGTGCTGAGCTTACCCTTGCTTGCCTGATACGAGCGGCAAGGACTTCCCTGGCCTGCCGCTCTGTCGCGCAGTGCACCACGGGGAGAGTCGGCGGGGGGGATCTCACCCCCCGCCGCTCGCAGAACCGTGCGGAAGCCTCTCGGCTTACACGGCTCCCATCGTCCAGCCATCAGGTTTGAGGCCGAATCGCCAGTGGGCGAACAAGGCTGGGTAGCGCCGGGCGGCGCGGGCCAGGAGTTCCCTTGCTCGTTTCTCGCGTCGGCGCAGCCGTTTGTACGTAAGTATTCGGAAGTCGTGTGACGGGGGTCTTTGACGTGTACGGGCGTGGCGGGCTGCGACACGCTGGGCGTGGTGCATGATTTGCGGTTGCTGAGGGTGTTTGCTGTGTTGCGTGGCGGTTGCGGCTGGTGCGGTCCGGGATGCGGGGGATGCCGAGGCGTTGCTGGCGGATGCGCTGGCTGCCGCGCTGGAGGCGAACCGGCAGCTGGCGGAGACGGCCGGCGAGCTTCGCGCAGAGAACGCGCGGTTGCGGGAGGACAACGCCCGGCTGCTTGAGCGTGATGCGGAGCGGGACGCCGAGCTGGACCGGGTGCGGGCTGACCTGGCGGTTCTGCAGCGGATGCTGTTCGGGCGGTCGTCGGAGCGGTCGCGTCCGGAGCCGTCTGGCCGTGATGACGCCGGCGGTGACGGGGACCCGGGCCAGGATCGCGGGAGCGGCCGGAACGTTAAGCGGGGCCCGGGGGCGCGGGCGGGGCGGCGGGATTACTCGCACCTGCCGCGGTTCGAGGTGTTCTGGGATTTCCCGGAGGGCGGGTACTGCTGCCCGCAGTGCGGGGAGCCGTTCTCCCCGCTGGGGGATCACTGGTCCGGGGAGCAGCTGGACTGGCAGGTGATCGTGCGGCTGGTCGCGCACTGCCGGCGCCGCTATAAGCGAGAGTGCGGTTGCCGGGTGCCGGCGACGGTGATGGCGCCGGGCCCGCCGAAGGCGATCGGCAAGGGCCTGTTCACCGACGGGTTCATCGCGATGCTGCTGACCGAGCGGTACGTCGCGGGACGGAGCATGAACTCGCTGGTGACGGGCCTGTCCCGGCAGGGCGCGGACATCTCGCCGGCCACCCTGGCGGGCACGTGCGCGCAGGCCGGGGCGCTGCTGGCCCCGCTGGCGGACGCGATCACCGAGCGGTCGCGGGGCTCGTGGCACCTGCACGCCGACGAGACCACGTGGCGGGTCTTCGCCCCCCGCGACGGGGACGGCCCGGCGAAGTGGTGGCTGTGGGTCTTCCTCGGCCCGGACACCGTGTGCTTCGTGATGGACCCGTCGAGGTCCGGGGCGGTGCTGGCCCGGCACGCGGGGATCGACGGGGAGACCGGGCAGCTCACCGACGGCGGTGACGGCGGGCCGCGGCGGCTGGTGATCTCCAGCGACTTCTACGCTGTTTACTCCTCCGCGGGGAAGAAGGCAGACGGCCTGGTCAGTCTTTACTGCTGGGCGCACGTGAGAAGGCACTTCGTGCGGGCCGGCGACGCGAGCCCGGTCCAGCTGAAGCACTGGACCCAAGCGTGGCTGGAGCGGATCCGGGGCCTGTATTCCGCCCATGATGAGCTCATGGCCGCCTGGCAGGACGCCGCCGCGCCCGCCGCGCAGGAGAAAACCGCCGCCGCAGCCCGGCTGAAGCAGGCATACGCCGCCTGGGACGATGCGATCGCCGTGATCGACCAGGCGCGGAAGGACCAGGCGAAGGCCCCTGGCCTGCAGGAACCCGCGAGGAAAGCGCTCGCCACGCTGGAGCGCGAATGGGACGGCCTCACCGCCCACCGGGACTACCCGGTCATCGGGCTGGACAATAACCCGGCGGAGCGCATGATCAGAGGCCCCGTCGTCACCAGGAAGAACGCCCGCGGCTCCCGTAACGGGGACGCCGCCCGGAACGCCGCCGTCATCTGGACCGTCACCGCCACCGCCCAGATGGCCGGGCTGAACGTCCTGACCTACCTGACCGCATACCTCGACGAATGCGGCCGCAACGGCGGCAGACCGCTCACCGGCCCGGCACTGGAACGCTTCCTCCCATGGAACGCCAGCCGCGAAGATCTCCGCACCTGGGCACACCCCCCGCCCACCGGATAAACCCCGCGCAGATAACGCCAGCACCGGCGTGGCCACCGCGAACCGCCACGCCGGCCCTCGGCATGCCCTCTCACAGGACTTCCGAATACTTACGTTTGTACTTCCGGCAGGCCCAGCGCACCAGGTGTTCGTTGATGCGCCGCAGGAGGGGGTACAACATCGACTTGTAGAAGCGGCCGTAGTAGTTGATCCACCCTTGCACGATGCTGTTGAACATCTGTGCCAGGTCGGTGAGGGACTTGTCACTGCGCCGGGCGATGTGCCAGGACCGTATTTCGCGGCTCATCGCCTTGACCGCGTCCTTGCTGACCGCCGGGAGGAAACTCACGAAATGCTTCCCCCACCTGTTCTTGGCCAGCCTCGGGCGGAACGTGCAGCCCAGGAACGTGAACGACGTGACCTCATGATCGCCACGCCGGTCGGCGTCCTTGCAATAAACCACACGGGTCTTATCTGGGTGCAACTCCAGGCCGACCTCCGCCAGCCGCGCTGCCAGGGCATCCCGTATCATCACGGCCTGCGCCTGGCTGGTGCAGTGAATCACCGCATCATCGCAATACCGCTCGAACGTGACACCCGGATGTTCCCGGGCCAGCCACATATCGAACGCGTAATGGAGATACAGGTTCGCCAAAACCGGGGATACCGCTGAACCCTGCGGGGTTCCCCGGTCGCGGGCCACCAGAGTGCCATCCTGCTTCCGCATCGGTGCTTTCAGCCACCGTGCCACATACAGCAGGACCCACTTGGCACCGGTGTGCCGCTCCACCGCCTTGAGCATCAGGGAATGGTCAACGCTGTCGAAAAACGCCCGGACGTCAAGATCGATTATCCAGTCGTTCCGCCAGCACCTTTCCCGGCATACCGCCACCGCGTCCAACGCCGACCGCCCCGGCCGGTAACCATAGGAATCGGGATGGAACACAGGCTCCACCAGCCGCTCCAAAAACATGGCCACCACCGTCTGGGCAATTCTATCGGCTACGGTAGGTACTCCGAGAATTCTGACCCCTCCTGATGCCTTCGGGATTTCCACGGCTTTCACCGGCGGCGGGAAATACGACCCGGACGACATCCGGTTCCACAGCCGGTACAGGTTATTCCTCAGATCCTGCTCGAACTGCTCGACCGACTGCCCGTCCACTCCCGCCGCGCCCTTATTGGCCTTGACCCTCTGATACGCCTCCCAGACCATCTGTTTCGGAATATCGAACGGTTTAACCTGCGACCTTGATTCGTTCACCTGGCTCCTTCCAGGAACTCTGGTTGACCACCAAACGAACCCGGACGACCCGCCCCCTTCGCTCCAGCCCCGTTACAGGGCCTTCACCGCTACTACGAGGCGGTCCGTCCCCCTGCCGTGCATCAGTACTCTCCCCCTCGCAGTTCCAGCTGCTTGGGGTTCTCCCTTCCGCCGCCGGCGTCAACACGCCAGCCGGCGCCATCACGGCGAGGGGTTCCCACGTTTCATGCCAGCGCCCAGACCGGGCTCGCGCCACCTCCGTGCCGGGCAACCGCCAGGGCAGTAAACAGGTATCCCCCTGGCTCTTCCCGGGGCAACAACTGGACCCCGGTTACGATTGCCGTCGCTACGCTTACGACACTTCAGCAGTGGTTCACTCACGTTCGCCTTCCCGGTCCCCACCTGACGCATCACGTGCGCCTTTTCCGTGGTGCTCATCACCCCGGCTCATTCACCGGAGCAACCCGCGGTGGTTTACAGCCTCCCCCTGCAGGGCGGCTGTGGAGGGCCTGCCTCCATCACCGGCACAACACCGCAACCATCAGCGCGATCTTCTACATCGCAACCTCCAGTCGCGCTCGTGGCGCACCATCGTCGGCATAGCGTTCGAACGTCACGGCTGGAAACTCGCGTTCCAGCCACTTGTCGAACGCGTAGTGCATGAACAGGTTGGAGAGCACGGGTGATACCGCCGACCCCTATGCGCAGTGCCGGGTTATGCCGTTTTGCGTTTCGCCTCGGTCGAGGCGCGCGTAGATCTCGGTGGTGGACAGGTCGACATGCCCGAGGATGTCGCGGATGTAGGGCAGCGGCATGCCTGCAAAGCAGAGAAACAAAGGTGTGGCGCAACTCGCGCGGCGTCCACTGCTCGTCGAGGCCCGCTCTCTTGCAGATCGTCCGGAGCGACCGGCGCACATCCGCCGCATCGAGCTGTGTCCCGTGCGCTGTCGTGAAGACGAGCCCGTTGTCCTGCCACAGAACGCCCGCATGTAGCCGCGCGTCTGCCTGCCGCTGCAGGTGCTCCCGGAGCACTTCCGCCGCCATCCTGGGCAGTCCCAGCGAGCGCCGGGATTTCCTCGTCTTGGTGTCCCCGTGGGCATGTACCGAACGCCACACGTCGACATGGGGAGGCACCGGCGGCTCGGCGTCCGGGTCGCCATCCCATCGCAGTGCACGCGCCTCTTCGGTCCGGACGCCTACCAGGAGGCTCAAGACAACGTAGGCGTACAAGCCGTGCGAGCGTGCCGCTCCGATCAGGGCAACGGCCTGCCCGAAAGTAAGCGACTTGGACGGGCGGCCTTCCTGGCCGGCGGGTGTGTCCACGAGCGTGGCGACGTTGCGGCGCACTTTGTCGTTGGCTTCGGCGTGCCTGATCGCCCGCGTGAGCCCGGCATGCGCCATCGCCACCGTACGCGTGGCGCGGGTGGCCGCCAGGTCCTTCAGCGCCGACCGGACGGTAGCAGCCGAGAGCTCCCGCAGCGGCACCGCCCCGATGATGTCGATGAGCGGCTCCAGGACTTCCCGCTGGGTGCTGACTATCTTCGGTGCCCGGAACCGAGGCCGCAGATGGGCTTGCGGCCCTGATCGCGGAGCCTCTTCGGTGTTGTTGACGGGAAGGAGCAGGGCATGACCGACAACGTACCTGTGAGCCCGACCGATGGTCCGGCCAAGCGCGGGGCCGCGCATGGGACGGACGGCGGGGCGGACCGGCCGGTCGACCCGGCGGGGCTGGGGCCGGCGTTCCCGAGCGCGCGCCAGATGCTCATGCTTGAGTTCGGGGACCGTGCGGATTTCGATGACACGCGCCGGGAATGGCGGCGGCTGTTCTCGGAGCTGCTGGGTACCTTCGCGCTGGTGCTGGCCGCCGCGGGCGGCGGGCTTTTGCACGCCAAGGGGCAGATCAGCCTGGCCGCGGCGGTCGTCGCGCCGGGCCTGATGGTGATGGCGATCATCTTGTTCATGGGCGCGGTCTCCGGCGCGCACCTGAACCCGGCCGTGTCGCTGGCGTTCGCGCTGCGCGGGGACTTCCCGTGGCGGCGGGTCCCGGGGTACATCCTCATCCAGCTCATCGGCGCGACGCTGGCCTGCTTGTTCCTGCGCTGGGTGTTCGGGAACACCGAGCATCTGGGGGCGACGCTGCCGGGCCCGGGGTACAAGGACTGGCAGGCGCTGCTGATGGAGATCGTGCTGACCGCGCTGCTGGTCAGCGTGATCTTGGGTACCGCGTCGGCCGCGCAGAACGTCGGCGCGATCGCCGCGGTCGGTGTCGGCGGGTACATCGCCCTGGCCGGGCTGTGGGCGGCGCCGGTCAGCGGCGTGTCGATGAACCCGGCCCGCTCCTTCGGCCCGGCGCTGGCCAGCGGCTACTGGACCAGCTACTGGGTGTACCTGGTGGGGCCGGTCGTCGGCATGCTGATCGCCGTTGGCTTCGCGTACGTGCTGCGCGGCCGCGGCGGCGACGTGATCTCCCGGGCGGCAGGCTCCGGCGTGCTGGACGAGGGAGCCCACGCCGCCAGGGCCAAACTGTCCCAGGACATAGAGCACGGCAAGGTCGTCCCCCCGGGCATCGCCAGCACCGACACGCAGCGGCCCGGCCAGTGACCAGCGTCAACTCTGGTGAGCTTAGGCCCCTACCATGCACCTTGGCCTGGGGCGTGAACCACTGCTCGTTCGGCGTAAAAGAGTACGTCACTGGGGGCGGCGTGGTACCCCTGAACGGCGACCAGCCGGTGACATCCCTGGCTGCGCTCTATGCCTCCTGGCCCGGCACAGGAAATCTGCTATCTTCAGGCTGGCGTGCTAGTGCCGTAGCTGCTTACGTTTGCCCTGTCGATGACCAGGCGTAGTCGCGGGTTGCTATTGCCGATCCGGGCTGGATGCTGGTCACGGAAAATCCTGGAATTGGTTCGTTGCGGTGGCCTGCTGGTCGCGGAGGGGTAGCAGCAGGCGGAGGGTGCAGTCGGTGAACCAGTTGCGGAAACGCGCGGCGCTCCAGCGCCGGTTACCGGTAAGGCGGCAGAACAGGGCCGGGTCCATCAGTGCCCAGACGGTGTCGATCGCGGCGGCGCGGTCGGTGCCATCGCGCAGTGGTGATCGCCGGAGCAGGCCGTCCACCAGCCAGGTGGCCATGACCTGCCGCTGCGTCATGAGCTGAGCGGCGACGGCGGCGATGTCCTCGTCGATCCGGGCGGCCTCCAGGGCCGCCAGCGTCAGTCCCGCAGCGCGCTGCGCGGACTGTGTGAGCACCTCGGCGAACACGGCGGCAAACTCCGCTGCCCCGGTCATGGACTCCGCCCGCCCGGCCCACTCGCGCGCCAGCATCGGCACCGGCTCGTCATCGCCTGCGATCGCGGCATCGATCACCGCCTTCAGCAGCCGGGCCTTGGTCCCGAAGGCCAGCTCGACTGTGGGCAGCGCAACTCCGGCGTCGGCCGCCACGGTGCGCATCGTGGTCGCCGCGTACCCGCAGGCCAGGAACCGCCCGGCCGCGGCCGCGGTGATACGGGCACGGGTGCGGCGGGCCTGCTGCTCGCGGCGCGGCGAGCGGTAACGGCGGGACGGCCTGCCGTCCACGGCCGGGTCCAGAGCACCCATAATCAGATATGGTAATGCCATATCTAAATGAGGAGGCGACTGGCGATGACCGCTCCCAGTACCCCTGCCGACCCAGGCGTCGAAGGCACCGTGGCCCGGCCCGGTGGCGTGTCCTACCTGCGCATCCCCGCACGGGACGTGGCCCAGTCCGCCGAGTTCTACCGAGCCGTGTTCGGCTGGCGGCTACGCGGCACCCCGCAAGCGCCCAGCTTCAGCGATGGCACCGGCCATGTCATCGGGCACTGGCGCACCGACCTGCCCGCTGCCGGCCAGGCCGGCATCCTGCCCTACATCTACGTCACCGACCTCGACGACACCCTGCGCACGGCAGCCGAACGCGGCGCCGAACTCATCACCCCGCCCTACCCGGAAGGAAACCTGAAGATAGCGACCATCCGCGATCCCGCAGGCAACGTCATCGGCATCTGGCAGGGGCCACGCTGACCACGAGCCGCCCTGGCCCCTGCATGGCCGACGCCGTCCCGCCGTTGCCAGCGGCGGCACTCAGGCTGCGTTTGCCCTGTCGACGATCCGGCGCAGGCGGGGATCACTGGTGTTGCGGTTGCGCCAGGCGATGTAGCGGCGGATCATGCTGCCCTGCTCGCGGTGGGTGGCAAAGTCGGTTCCGTTGAGGGTGAACTCGCGCAACGCGGTGAACTGACACTCAATCCGGTTCATCCACGAGGCATTACTCGGCGTGTAGGCGATCTCAGCGTTGCTGGCGGCGGCCCACTGGCCGACGCGCTTGTCCTTCCTGGTGGTCAGGTGCGGGCTGAAGTTGTCGCAGACGATCGCGATCCGCACCTGCGGCGGGTGCAGGCTGCGCAGGTAGCGGCAGAACTGGAGGAACTCGCCGCGCCGCTTGCGTTTCTTCATGTGCCCGTACATCTTGTCCGCGCCCAGTTCCAGGGCGGCGAACATGTGCCGGACCCCGCCGGTGCGGTGGTAGGTCGCCCGGATACGGCGCCGCGGCCTCTCGCCTGGCTCGCGGGCGGTGCCGCCGCGGCGGGCCCACTGCCGGCCCGGCCGGGGCTGCAAGTTCAGCGGGCCAAACTCATCCACGCAGACGACCACGTCCGGGTCGCCGGGCCCGGCGGCCGCCTCGCCGTCAGCGAGCGCGTACAGGTGCTCCACCCGGGCCTTCTTGGCCGCGTAATCCGGGTCGGTGGACTGCTTCCAGGTCTTCACGGCTTGAAACGACACGCCCTCCGCGCGCAGCAGCGCGCGGAGCCCTTCGTGGGAGATGTCCTCGACCACCCCCTCGGCGACCAGGAAGTCGGCCAGCTTGGCCAGGCTCCACCGGGAAAACGGCAGCCCGTGCTCGGCCGGCCTGGACTTGGCGATCTTCTTGATCTCCCGCCGCTGGGCCAGCGTGAACACCGGCGGGCGCCCGCCCGCGTACCTCGGATACAGCGAGCCGAAGCCGTCAGCGTTGAAGTTGTGCAGCACGTCGCGGACCCGGTCCTCGCTGGTAAAAGCCAGCCGCGCGATCTGCGCCACGCTCATGCCCTGCGCCGACCACAACACCACCTGCGCCCGCCGCCACGTCACCACCGACCCCGACCCGCGACGCACGATCCGTTTCAGGCGATTGCCTTCGTCATCGCTGATCTCACGAACTCGCACCCGGCCAGCCATACCCGGCAGTGTGACCCGATCAACCCGGGACCGCGACCCCAGAAGCCCCACCTGCCGGTACAAACGAGGCAAACGTAGACGGCTACGGCACTAGCTCTGTCGATGAGGCCACGACCGCCACAGGGCATGCCGCACTGCGCAGGCACGCCCGCGTCACCGATCCCATGGGGGCCCACATCTCGTTCGAAGACCGGACTGCCGGACAGGCAGCGCCGAGGACGAGCAGCCCGGCGCCTGCCGAGCGGTCGATCAGCACCTTGGCCAGTGAACCGTCGGTTAGCTCAGATGACAGGTGAGCTGCGACAAGGTCCTGCCTGCCTCCAGCTCCGCGGCGGCCAGCAGCGCCCGCCCGTCAGCACCGTCTTCGCCCGGAGGCGGTACCTCCGGCGAGCCCGAATACGACGCGCGCTTATACCCGCCGGAGGCGAGGACGAGATGCACGCTGGCCTTATGCAGCAAGGCCTCCTGCGCCGCCCAGCGGACTGCGGTGAGCGATGCCGCGCCGTCCACGCCCACCATGATCCGGCCTCCGGCGCGTTCGGATATTCCAGGGAGCCCACGATCTCGGAGTTGCGTCGGCCTGGCTCGATCGTGCCAGGCCACCAGGCGGTCGCCGGAACCCGGCTGCCGACCTCGAAGTCGGTACCCTTCGTGCCCCGGAAAGGCTCGTCAGGGGCTTACGAGGCAATGTTAGCAGCCGTGCCGTCGTGTGCCGCATAGGGCCGTTTCGTCCGCGGGATTCTTGTGGGGGACGCCTCCGGGACCCGAACTTGTGGGATTTTGCGGGGGCGCGCGGACGGCAAGCCAGCCGGCGCCGTCTGAGCCCGGTCATTGAACCTCTTTCATCCTGGGTTCTCGCAGGGTAAGCCCCGTTTTGACAGTTCTGGTCCTGGTTCTTTCCGCTGGCTCCGGGAACTTTTCGCGCGTCCCCTGGGTACGGCGGTGCTGGCGGTGCCGGTGTTGCGGCCTGGTAACGATAGGGCTTGGTTACGCGGCGCGGAGGGCGGCGAACGGGTCGTGTTCCATGTAGTGCAGGGCCAGGACGGCCTTGACCACGGCGGTGCAGCGCCCCGGGCCGCAGCGCAGCTCGCTGGCCAGGACTTTCCAGTATTTCAGCCGGGCGTTGCCGCGCTCGCCGACGCAGCGGAGCTGGGCCTGCAGCCGGTTCGCAGCCCGCTGCGCCGCCGTCATCTCCTTCCCGCGCGGCTTGCGCCGCCCGGTGATCACCGCCTCGTCCCAGCCGAGATAGCCCAGGTCGGCGAGCACCCCGATCACTGAGGTGAGGATGGCGGCGATCCCCGCCTTCCGCGCGGCGGTGACGTCCACGGTCGCGCCCGGGGCCGGCGTGGCGGCCCACAGCAGCTCGCCGTCCGGGGAGCAGACGGTCTGCACGTTCAGGCCGTGCCGCTTGTGCTTGCCGGAATAGAAGGCCCGCTGGCCTCCTGTTTTCCGCCCGAAGGTCACCGTGGGCACGTGCACCCCGCCGGCGATGAGGTAGTCCCAGCCCATTTTCACGGCCAGCCGGGCCACGTCGCGCAGGCTGATCCGCCGGCCCCGGTCCGCCAGCACGCTGATCCCCTCCGCGACGTTCCGCCAGCACGTCGCCGGGGAGATCCCGAACCCGGCGGCCAGCTCCGCGTAGGTCAGGTTCGTGCGCAGGAACGCGATGACCAGCACCGCCTGCGCCACTGGATCCAGCAGCCGCCACCGCGTGCCGTTCCGCTCGTGCCGCCGCCGCAGCGACCCCGCGAGATCATCGCAGCTCCCGGCGCTGACCTTCACCCCGGCCCGGAACAGGGCATACCCCGTCACGGTGCGCTCGGGCGTGAACGACGTTCCCTGATATACAGTCATGCAAGGCTCCTGGACCGGGATTACCCGACACAATCCGTGTACCAGGAGCCGCCTGCATTCACAGAGGCATCACCGGGCGCTGCCGTAACGTGATCATCTTCCGGCCGGATCGTTACCGTCAGCCCGCCGCCGGCACGCGTACCGCCCTGCCCGGCCCGGCGCCCGGGCTAGCCAGCGGCAAAGAGATCCACGCGACCTGTCAAACAACCGCTGCGCTGCGCAAACGAGGATGAAACAAGCTCATTGCTTACCGGGCATCCACCATAACCGTGACTAACTTTGCCTCCCAGCTAGAACCGACTACAATTTTAGTCTATGACAGTGCTGCCCTTGTCTGAGGTGAAGGCCCGGCTCTCGGAGATCGCCGACGAAGTCGGCCGCACCCACGAGCGAGTCCACATCACCAAGAACGGCAAAGACTACGTCGTCCTGCTCGCAGCTGAAGATCTGGAGTCCATCGAGGCGACGCTTGAGCTGCTGTCCGACCCAGCGGCACAAGAGCGCATCGCCCAATCCCGTGACGAGATCGCTCACGGAGAGGGCCTGTCCATCGCCGAAGTGGCGCGGTCCCTGGAAGAACGTTTCGGGAAACGCCGGCCGTGACCTACCAGGTCACCATCGCTCCGACCGCAGCCCGCCAGCTTCGCGACCGGCTACCCGAAGCCGTCGCATGGGCCTGTTTCGAGTTCATTCGCGGCCCCCTCAGCGAAGAGCCGCGCAGAGTGGGCACGCCTCTGCGCAAGCCCTTCGAGGGACAATGGCGAGCCCGGCGCGGCGAGTACCGCATCCGCTATTCGATCGACGATGATGCCAACACCGTCCACATCCTCGACATAGATCACCGACGTGACGCCTACCGCTCCTGACCTGATCGGCCTGCGTGAGGGAACCTGTACGGGTGGGAGGCTCGATTGGGTGGCTGACCCGCACTGTTGCCGGCACGCAGGACACTCTGATGGTAGGCCGGGCACGTGCTACCAAATCGTCTACGTGCCGACTGACCGATCCCCGGCCTGGTCCTTTACGCTCGGCGCTCGTTCTCGTCCGCTTCGTCTACCTACTCATGGGCCTGCGGGCGGGAGTGGGGCAGGCCACCTGGGTGCTTCCTGACCCGTCGGGTGCGGGTCCGGGGATGCCGGCGAGGGTGACTTCGAAGCCCGCCGGTCGCTTCCATGACTACGGCGGGCACCTGCCAGGACCGCAGCCAGTCCGCCTGCGCCAGCACCTCCCTCTTGGTGGTACCGAAGCTGCGGGTCTCGGCCATCCGCCGCGCCGGGTCCTATCTGATGGCACCCGGATCGTGGCGACCAGCCCGGCCTTGCCGATGTCGAAGCCGCACACCCGATCCCGGTACAGCGGTTCGTCCGTCACCTCTTCTTCCACCGTCGCGCTGGTGGCCATCTACTTTCTGCTGCCCCTGGACCGTTCCTCGACCTGGGTCGCTGTCACGATACTGGTGATCGGGCTTGCGGTGCTCATCGCACTGGTCACCTTTCAGGTCCGCTGGATCGTCACATCACCGTTCCCGGGCCTGCGGGGGGTCGAGGCCCTCGCCACCAGCATTCCGCTGTTCCTGCTGCTGTTCGCCAGCACCTATGTCGTGATGGCCGCGATTTCCGCCAGCAACTTCAGCGAGCCGCTGACGCGCACCGATGCGCTGTACTTCACCGTCAGCGTGTTCTCGACGGTCGGGTTCGGCGATATCACGGCCAAGACCGAGGCGGCGCGGCTGGTGGTCACCGGGCAGATGATCGCCGATCTCGTCACCATCGGGCTCGCGGTTAAGGTCATTGTGGGCGCGGTCAAGGTTGGTCGCCAGCGGCAGCCGACGGGCGCGGTCGCCGCACGGCCCGACGAGTAGGCACCTGGGGCTGCGCAGGCAGACGAAGGCCGCAGGCGACCTCGCCGGTGGCCGGGGCGCCCCGGCGGTGCTTGCGGTTGCGGCGGGAGTCCCAGCGGGCTACCACACCGTCCGGGCGCACGCGCTCGACGTAGGTCGCGAACGGGCCGACGCGGCCCTCGCGGTCCTGCACGGACATGGGCGGGTCCTATCTGATCGGTCCGGTCTTCCCAGAGGGCTCAGGCAACTCACTCCGGCGTGACGCGGGTCGTCTGGTTGGCGGCGTGGCGACGTTCGGTCCACATGCGTCCGAGAACGGCTCCAAGATGTACGACCACTCCGATCGCGACGAAGTAGGACACCAGGACCATGACCACGCCGACCGGACCGTAGCGCTTGTCGTCGTACATGATCGATTTGGAGAAACGGGAGCCGCCCGTGACCCGTGCCACCGGCCCTGTGCTGGCTCTCGTACCCGGAACCCGCACGGCTCCGGGCACGGGGGCGAACACCGGACCCCGCATCCACCCCGAGCTCGCCGACGAGCGCGTGTTCGCCGGGCTGCACAACGCCGGATATGACGCCTGGCTCGGCCACGTCTGGCACGCCGCCGCCTGCACCCGCCCCGTCCGGCTGCGCGGCGACATCCGTCACATCGACACCGTGACCGGCGAGCTCGTTCGCACCGTTCCGACGATCGGCATGCCGGACGGCGTGATCTACACGCCGTGCGGCAACCGGCGCGTCACCGTCTGCCCCGGCTGCGCCGAGACCTACCGCCGCGACGCCTACCACATCATCCGCGCCGGGCTGATCGGCGGCAAGGGCATCACCCCGGCCGTCGCCGCACACCCGGCCGTGTTCGTCACCTTCACCGCCCCGTCGTTCGGGCTGGTCCACTCCCGCCCGGTCCGCCAGCACACCTGCACTGACCGCTCCCGCTGCCGGTGCAGGCCGCAGCCCTGCCACGCCCGCCGCGATGCCGTCAGCTGCGAGCACGGCCGTCCCGTCTTCTGCTTCACCCGCCACGGCTGTGACGATCCCAAGCTCGGCCAGCCGCTGTGCCCGGACTGCTACGACTACGCCGCCCACGTGGTCTGGAACAACAGCGCTGGCGAGCTATGGCGGCGCACCAAGCAAGCCATCGAACGCCACCTCGGCCAGCTCGCCCGCCGCCGCGGCGTCCCCCCGATCCGGGTTCTCTGCGGTAACGGCACGTACCGCCTGGTAGACCCGATCCGCGTCGCACACGGCAAGGCCGCCGAATACCAGGCCCGCGGCGCGGTCCACTTCCACGCCCTGCTCCGCCTCGACGGCTACGACCCCGCCGACCCGGACCGGCTGCTGCCCCCGCCCCCCGCAATCACCGCCGCCGACCTGGACGACGCCACCCGGTGGGCCGCCACAGCCATCGCCTACCGCACCCCGCCGCACCCGGCCCAGCCCGGCGGCTGGAGGATCACCTGGGGCACCGAGATCGACGTCCGCGTCATCACCCTGGCAGGCACCGGCACCCTCACCGACCTGGCCGTCGCCAGCTACCTCGCCAAATACTCCACCAAGGGCACCGAGGTCACCGGCCACGCCTCCGCCCGCATCACCGCCGACACCCTCGACCTGTACGCCAACTCTGAGGGCACTCATCCCGAACGGCTCATCAACGCCTGCTGGAGCATCGGCGCCGAACCCGGCTACGCCAGCTTGCGCCGCTGGGCGCACATGCTCGGCTTCGGCGGCCACTTCCTGACCAAAGCCCACCGCTACTCGATCCGGTTCCGTGACCTGCGCGACGCGCGCATCAGCTACCGGCGCGGCCAGGACACCGGACCCGAACACGGCCCCATCCGCACCGCCGACCACACCGACGACGAAACCATCCTCATCGTCGGCACCTTCACCTACGCCGGAACAGGCTGGAAAACCACCGGTGACGCGCTGCTCGCCAACACCGCCGCCGACCAGGCCCGCAAACGCCGCCAAGCCGGCCGCGACCAGCTCGCCGACGAATTTGCCAGCGATGCTGCCGGGTGCCAGGCAGCATGACTACCTGACGCTGACACTTAAGCGTCAAAACAATCGAATATAGCCTTACTAGCAGGAGAAGGAATGTCCTCCGAAACCGATCCTCCCGGCGGGATCGTCCTACCCCGCTGGTACACCATCGAACAGGTGGCCGTCATGTTGAACTACGGACTGACCAAGACCAAGTACCTCGTCCACTCCGGGCAGATCCGCTCGGTCAAGGACGGCGGAAACCGTCGCATCCTGCCCGAATGGGTCGATGACTACATTCGGCAGCGGGTCGAGGAGCAGTCCGCGTGAGCAAGCGCCGCAACGGCGAGTGCTCAATATTCGCATACCGGAACGGCTACGCTGCCTACGCCTGGGTCACGACACCGGACGGCGAGCGCAAACGTAAGTGGGTCTATGGCAAAACCCATGACGAGGTACACGCCAAGTGGATCAAGCTGCAAAACCAGGCAGCCGAAGGCCCCGTACCGACTAGCGTGCCGCCGGTCAGCCAGTACATGAACTACTGGCTCCGTGAGGTTGTCAAGCCCAATCTCGCGCCCAAGACCTATGAGAAATACGAGACCTTCACGCGCCTGCACATCGTGCCTTACCTCGGCACCAAACGGCTGGACAAGCTCCAGGTCAAGGACATCCGGCTCTGGCTGAACAAGCTAGGCCAGGTCTGCCAGTGCTGCCTTCAGGGCAAGGATGACACCCGCCCGCAGGAAAAGCGTCGCTGCTGCGCGATCGGTCAGTGCTGCCACGCTACGCTGTCCGCACGTAGCCGCGCTGATGCCCGCGACACGCTCCGGGCCGCTTTTACTTGCGCCGCCGAGGAAGAAATCATCACCCGCAACCCGGTAGCCGTGGTCCGGCTGCCCGCTCCGCGCACGCGCAAGCGCGGCTGGTGGACCGTCGATGACGCCCGCCAGTTCCTCGAGTCCACGCGCCGCGCCAAGGAACCGCTGTACGCCGCCTTCGTGCTCATCCTGGTCCTAGGCCTGCGCAAGGGCGAGGTACTCGGGCTCACCTGGGAACTGGTCAATCTCGACGCCGCCGAACTGTACATCGGCGAGCAGGTCCAGCGGGTCGGCAACGAGCTGCTCCGCCGCCAGGTTAAGACAGAGACCTCAGAAGCGCCGCTGCCGCTGCCGGAACTGTGCGTGGCCGCGCTCAAGCTTCGCCACGACCAGCAAGAAGCCGACCGCAACCGGGCCGCTGGCGGATGGGTGGATACAGGTCTGGTGTTCACTACCCGGCACGGCACCGCAGTGGAGCCGCGGAACTTCAGCCGCAGCTTCGACCGCTGCATCGGGAAGGCGCAAGTGCCCAGAATCACGGTCCACGGCACCCGCAAGACGTGCGGGTCCCTGCTGGCCGCCCTGGACGTGCATCCCCGTGTGGCCATGCAGATCCTGCGGCACAGCAAGATCGCCGTCACGATGGAGATCTACACAGAGGTCCCCTCGGCCGCTACCCGCGCCGCGCTGCGTAAGCTCGGCCAGTGGCTCGGCAGCTAGTGTCCCGGTCCGGAGATCCGTTCACAGTAGCGTCCGATCGCGTCGATGATCTGGTCGGCGGTCTTGGTCCACTTGAAGGGTTTGGCGTTGTCGTTCCAGAACTTGATCCACTGTTCGAGCGCGCTGGTCAGCTCGTCGATCGAGCAGAAGACACCGCGGTCCAGGCGGCGGCGCTGCAGTTCGGCGAACCACCGCTCGACCTGGTTCAGCCACGAGGAGTAGGCCGGGGTGAAGTGCAGCGCGAAGCGCGGGTGTTCCAGCAGCCACCGCTTGACCGCGGGGGCCTTGTGCACGGAGAGGTTGTCGCAGATCAGGTGGACCGCCAGGCCGGGCTCGACGGTGTGGTCGATCCGTTCGGGGAAGTCTTTGAAGTCCTCGGCCGTGTGCTGGGCGGAGGTTTTCCCGATCACCTTGCCGGTCGCGGTGTTCAGCGCGGCGAACAGGTCCACGGTGCCGTGCCGCTCGTAGTCGTGACTGCGCCGCTCCGGGGTCCCCGGGACCATCGGCAGCACCGGGGCGGTCCGCTCCAGCGCCTGGATCTGCGGCTTCTCATCAACCGAGAACACCGCCGCGTTCGCGGGCGGGGCCAGGTACAGGCCCACCACGTCGCGCACTTTATCGATCAGGAACGGGTCGGTGGAGACCTTGAACTCCTCCACCAGCCAGGGCTTGAGCCCGAAAGCGCGCCAGATCCGGTGGATCGTGGTCGGCGAGAGCCCGACCTGCCTGGCCAGCTCCCGCTTGGACCAGTGCGTGGCCCCCTCGGGTACCTCCTCCAGGGTCCGCACCACCACCTCCTCGATCTGCGCGTCGGTGATCGTGCGCGGCACCCCGGGCCGGGGCTCGTCGCTCAGCCCCGCGAACCGCGCGGTGACGAACCGGTTGCGCCACTTCCCGGCGGTCACGCGGGTGATCCCCAGCTCGGCGGCCACTGCGGTGTTGCTCTTGCCCTCGGCGCACAGCAGTACGATGCGCGCCCGCTGGGCCAGGCCCTGCGCGGTCTTGCGCCGCCTGGCCCACCCCTCCAACGTCCGCCGCTCGGCATCCGTGAGCACGAGCGGGAGTCTCGGCTTGCCTGCCATAACTAGATTAGAACACAGAACTCAGGACCGGGACACTAGCCGTTGCTGTACTCAAGTGTTGTACGGCAACGAAAACGGCCGATTCCTTGAACTGGAACCGGCCGCTGAGCTGGGTGGGCGATACTGGGATCGAACCAGTGACCTCCTCGGTGTGAACGAGGCGCTCTCCCGCTGAGCCAATCGCCCGCCGCCGGGCCGAACCGTCCGTCGAGAGCCAGCAGCCCCCGCGACAGCCTTCGTCCCGGCGCTTCCATAGGGTAGCGCATCTTCGCGGCGCGCGGCGCGCGGCAGTCTGGCACGGCGAATGAGCTGCGCCGGAACGTCTGTCACTCTAAGTAATGGCCAAAATCCTGCAAAAGTGCGCATCGGAACGTCCATAGTTACGCTCAGTATTGTTATTAAAACGCCTCGTAGATAATGCGTGAGATGAGCGTCACAGGCTATGCAACCGACACGCCGAAACACTAAACTGCATCAACGTCATCAGCCTGGGCTGAACGGCATTTGTCCAGGTCAAGGCAATGATGAGGGCTCGTCTTCCGGCTGGGAACGAAAGGCGCACAACGGCGTGGTTACTACCTGGGAAAACTTCACCCTCCGTGCGCGTCATAGTCGTCCGCCGGTCGCGTCAGATTGGCAAGCCCGGTTGTCCGGGACCCGGCTAGGTAGGGGTGGGTAGGCGATGAACCGAAGCAGCAGCACCACGATCTCGGCCGAGCTCGGACTCCGGCTCGTTGTCCCCCAGCAAACGATTGTCCCGCTTGTGGCCAGTATGTACTACAGCGGCAGCGATCCCTACGCGGTGCGCATGGCGTTCCATGTGGGCACCGATGAGCCAGTCGAGTGGATCTTCGCCAGGGACCTGCTGGCCGCCGGGATCGAGTCGCGGCAGGGCGAGGGCGACGTGCAGGTGTGGCCCTCCCCGGCGTCATCCGCAGAATCCGATGACCTAGATGCCATCGGATCAGCGGAGACTGGAGGAAAGGTCCTGAATATCGAGCTGTCATCCCCATTCGGCCAGGCCCACTTTGAGGCGCCGGCCCAGGCTATGGCGGCGTTCCTGGAGCGCACTTATCAGATCGTGCCGGCCGGCCGGGAAAGCGGACACATCGATATCGAGACGGAACTAAACGACCTGCTCCGCAACGCCTGACCAAGCAGCTCGGCCTGCCTCCCTTCGGGCCGAGATTGCCCCGATCCACTCCCCCGTGGTGGGCCGGGGTCACCTTTCGTGACGAACACGCCCGCGACAGGACGGGTTACTGGAAGGCGGGGAAGGCCTCGGCGGCGACCCGGCAGATCTGCGGGAGCAGGTCGTTGACGGCGGCGAGCTGGACGGCCACCTCGCGGTCGATGTCCCTCTGAGGTCGGGATGGTGTCCACGCTGGCCGGGTGAGCGAGCACCTTAGTTCTCGCTGACCAGCGAGGCCACGGTGTACTGGGCCAGCATGAAGCCGGAGTTGGTGCCGGCCGCCGGGGCCATCCGGTCCACCCGCCGCTCGCCGATCGAGGCCAGGCAGTGCCTGCATGGGTTCGGTGCCGTTGACCAGCGAAAGGCCTCGAGTAGCTCCACTCTCCCGCCCGCCCCGCAGGTGGTCGTAGCAGGTTCGGGCCTCGGCCAGCACGGCCGGCGCGATGTCGGTGTCATACGGGAGGCTCTGTGCCGGTACCGTCATATTCCGACGCTAGCCCACCCATCTTTCGATATGGATCGAAGGATGACGGAGGGGTGTTTTCGGGGGTCCGAGTTTGCGCGAGCGGCAGGATCGGCTACAGTTCTGATCGCACCCCCGGGTGCAACGCGGACGTGGCTCAGTTGGTAGAGCATCACCTTGCCAAGGTGAGGGTCGCGGGTTCGAATCCCGTCGTCCGCTCAGAGGGGACCGTATGCCCTTGCGGCATGCCCTTTGTGGCGGAGTGGCCGAGTGGCTTAGGCAAGGGCCTGCAAAGCCCTGTACACGGGTTCGATTCCCGTCTCCGCCTCCACGATTCCCGGAACGCCAAGCGGCGCGGTCTGATGAGACCGTACCGCTGCGGCCGTCTCCTCACCGGGCCCTTTCGAGCAAGCGTTCGATCCGGTCGAGCCGGTCAGTAAGCTTGGCGATATCGGCCTTGGTAGCGCCTTGCTCGGCGTGCTTAAGGGTAAGCACCAGCTGGCCGCCTGGCTCCAGGTTGCCTGTTGCGACCTGGCTGATGTCGTCCCCGTTCTGAAGCCGGACAGCGTGGTCGATCTCGCTTCGGCGCAGGCCCAGGTGCCGCAGCGCCCGCACTATGAGATGCCCGTCTTTGATCACCGTGGTAGCCCGCCCTTCGAAGATGCGCTCGGCGACAGGGCTGACCACGATGAGCCGGTCGACAGCCGCGTTGACCGCGACCAGGGTGACGGCACCGACGATCCCGCCGGTCACCGAGTTGTCATTGCCGATGACGGCGTTCTGCACCACGTTGGAGAGCAAGAAGACCACCACGAAATCGAGCGTGCTCAGGCTCGCCATCCCCCGCTTGCCGGTGAGCCGGAACAACACCACGACCAGCGCGTAGATGATGATGGTGCGCAGGACCTTCTCGGTGAACGGAATCTGCTCGACGAACATGGCATGCCACATCGGATCTCCAGGTCTATCAGGGTCGAACGCAAGCCAGCGTGGCAGAACCCTAGCGGGGCCGCGTATGCGCTCTCAGGTCAGCCAGATTCCCGTACGGGTCGTTCGCCCGGCTGGATGAGGCCGGCCTCGTAGGCGAGCACCACGACCTGGACCCGGTCGCGCAGGGCGAGCTTGGACAAGATCCGCCCGACGTGGGACTTCACGGTGGCCTCAGAAACGAACAGCGAAGCTGCGATCTCGGTGTTGGACAGGCCGCGGGCCACCGCGATGAGCACCTCGCGCTCGCGTTCGGTCAGGGCGGAGAGCTGCGGGTAACGCTGCTCCCGCTGGCCCGGGGAAAGCGGGAGGACCTGGGCGTACTCCTCGAGCAGGCGGCGCGTCACCCGGGGTGAGACGACCGCGTCCCCGGCCGCGACCGTCCTGATGGCCGCGACCAGCTCGGCGGGGCGCACGTCCTTGAGCAGGAAGCCGCTGGCTCCGGCCCGCAGCGCGCCGAAGGCGTACTCGTCCAGGTCGAAGGTGGTCAGGACCAGCACCTTGGGCAGCGGCCCGGCGGCAGTGATCCGCTGGGTCGCCTCGATGCCATCGGTGCCCGGCATCCGGATGTCCATCAGCGCCACGTCCGGCGTGTGCCGGCGGGCGAGGTCGACGGCTTCCTCCCCGTTGCCCGCTTCGCCCACCACCGTCAGGTCGTCCTCAGCCTCGAGGATCATGCGGAAGCCGCGGCGCAGCAGCGGCTGGTCGTCCGCCAGCAAGATGGAGACGCTCATCAGTGCTGCCCAAGGATGGCCTCGACCAGCCAGCCCTCGGCGGAGCCCGGGTCGGGCCCGGCCCACAGGGTACCGCCGTGCAGCGCGGCCCGCTCGCGCATGCCGTCGATGCCGTGGCCGCGGTGCGCGTCCGGCGCCTTCGCGGTACCGTCGTCGGTGACCCGTACCCGGACCCGGGGCTGGTCGTAGGTGATGGCGACGGTCGCGTGGCGGGCCACGGCGTGGCGCAGGGTATTGGTCAGCGCCTCCTGGACGATGCGGTACGCGGTCAGCTCGGCCGCGGCGCCAAGCGGGAACGGCGTGCCCTCTACGGCCAGGTCCACCGTCAGCCCGGTCGCCCGGATCCGCTCGACGAGCGCGCCGAGGTCGTCGATGCCCGGCTGCGGCGCCAGCCCGGGAGCCGGCTCGTCGGTGCGCAGCACGCCGAGCATCGCCCGCATGTCGGTCAGGGCCCGGCGGGCGACCTCGGAGGTTTCGGTCATCGCCTCGACCCCGCGGGCGGGATCGGCCCGGCCGACGACGGCCGCGGCGTCAGCCAGCGTGATCACGACCGACAGGCTGTGCGAGACGATGTCGTGCAGTTCCCTGGCGATCCGGGTCCGCTCGGCGGCGGTCGCGATCACCGCCTGCTGGTCCCGCTCGGTCTCCAGCCGATGGGCGCGCTCGTCCATCCAGGCCAGGTACCTGCTCCCGGAGGCCACCGTCAGCCCGGCGAACAGCGCGGCTACCACCATGGCGGACAGGAACAGCAGCGAGCGCGGCGCCGTGCCGGCCGGCTTCCACTTGACCGCCGCCATGACCGCGCCCGCTTCGAGCAGCCCGGTGGCGAGCAGAGCGCGGATCCGTGACTCGTGGGCCGCGACCGTGTACAGCGCGACCAGCAGCGCCAGGTCCCCGAGCAGCGGGAAGCCAAGCAGCCACTGGGCGAACGCGATGGCGCTGACGACCAGGAAGACTGCGGACGGGTAGAGGCGGCGGACGGTGAGCGCACCAATCAGCGCGGTCTGCACGATGACGGTGCGGTAGCTGCCGAAACCGGACCCGGCGAGCCAGACCGAGCACAGAGCCAGCAGGACCGCGGCCAGCAGCGTGTCGGTGACCAGCGGATGAGTGCGCATCAGCCGTCGCCCGCGGCCGAACAGCCCGCGGGTGATCTCGTCGGGCGGCTGCTCTCCCGGCCACTCGCGCGCCGGCCATGTCCCCAGGGCGGTGCCTGCCGGGGCGGGGATCCTGGTCGTGGTGCCCAATGTGCGTCCTTCGTGATGACTTACCGGCAGCGTACCTGGCCGGCTTCCGGCCATCGGTGCGATGTGCGGCATCACCGCTGGTAGAAGCGAGCTACGCGGGTCCTGTCTCCGACCTGAGGATGATGCAGGCGGGGCAGATTTCGTCCTTCGGGAGGTCCCGCCGGCGGCGCGCCGCGGCATACCGTGGCTGCACATCGTCTGCTGATGGAGGGGACTTGCCCGCTCAGCCGTCGGCCCGGCTGGATTTGGACCTGGGTCAGCCGGGCCGCGCGGTCTTCCCCGAACCGCTCGCCGCGAAGGTGCCGGAGATCACCTCCGGCCGGCCCTGGCATGGACCCGCAAATGGCGCCAGGTAGCGCCGCGCGCCGCGGTTATTGATGATGGTGTGGGTACATAGAACGGCATGGTCAGGATAAGGCGCTGGGTCACTGGCAAGCGCAAGAAGATCGTCTGGTCCGAGCCGCAACTCCCGCGCTTCGTCAAGATCAACCCGGACAGCCCACCTGGCCTCGGCGAGGGACTCCAGCCCGGCGATCTGTCCATGGGCGTGGCCGCGGAAGAGTTCCTTAAGCTCCCCGACGACGAGGGCGAAGGCGAGCCGGTTTAGCCCCCGTTGCGCCGGGCTGCTCCTTCAGTTCCGCCTGTATAGCCAGTGCTAGCTCACCAGCGCTTGTTCAACTGCGCTCTGATGGCCTCCAGCGCCAGCCGGATGTTCTCGACCGAGTTGGCGTAGGAGAACCGCAGGAAACCCTCGCCGTACGGACCGAAAGCGGTACCGGACAAGGCCGCCACCCCTGCGGCCGCGAGCAACCTGGCCTGCAGGTCAGCTGAGGTCCGGCCGGTCCCGGTGATGTTCGGGAAGACATAGAACGCACCCCGCGGCTCAAGGCAGGTGATGCCGGGTATGTCGTTGAGGCCGGCCACGATGATGTCCCGGCGGCGGCGGAACTCGGCCACCATCTGATCGACCGGATCCCACGCGCCCTCCAGGGCGGCGATCGCGGCGTACTGGCTGAATGCGGACGTGCACGACACCGAGTTGATCGCCAGCCGTGTGACCGGTTCGACCAGGGCAGGCGGGAACACGCCGAAGCCCAGCCGCCAGCCGGTCATCGCGAACGTCTTCGACCACCCGTCGAGCAGGATGGTCCGGTCGGCCATCCCGTCGACGTCGAGCACGCTGACGTGCTCGTGCCCGTACCGGATGGCCCAGTACACCTCGTCGGATAGCACCGTCAGGTCGTGGCGCAATGCGACAGCGGCGATCGCTTCGCAGTCCTCACGGGTGAGCGCGCTGCCGCACGGGTTATGCGGCGAGTTGAGGATGAGCAGCCTGCTCCGGTCCGTGATCAGCCGCTCGAGTTCGTCGGTGTCGATGCGGAAGCCGTTGCGCTCGCGCAGCGGGACGGGAACCGGGATCGCGCCGGCGAACGAAGTGATCGACTCGTACATCGGGAAGCCGGGATCGGGGTAGAGCACCTCGTCGCCCTCGTTGGCCAGGGCGAGGATGGTGAAGAACATGATCGGCTTGGCTCCCGGAGTCACCACCACGCGGTCCGGGGTGACCCGCATCCGGCCGGTGCGCTCGAGGAAGGCGGCCACGGCCTGGCGCAGCGGCGGGATGCCAGGCGCCGGCACGTAGTGAGTGGCGCCCCCGCGCAGGGCTTCGACCGCGGCATCGACGATGTGCGGGGCGGTCGGGAAGTCAGGTTCGCCGATCTCCAGGTGGATGATCTTCCGCCCGGCGTCTTCGAGGGCCCGGGCGCGGGCAAGCACCTCGAAGGCAGACTCGGTGCCGAGCCTGGCCATACGGTCCGCGAGCCGGATACCTGTCATGGCCCTGATGATAAGTGGCTCAGAGGCAGCAGAGGCTCGATGCGGGCCAGGGTTTCCCTGAGGTTGGGCTCGGAGGTGGTGTCGCGGGCGGCGGCCAGGGTCAGCCAGCGCAGCGGGGCGTGGGCGCTTTCGGCGCGGATCGCGTCGGGCGTCTGGGTGGCCATGAAGAAGCGGACGTCCGCATGCTCGTGCGCGGGTTCCCCTTTGCCAGGGGGAACGTTGACGATGACTATCTGCCTGACCGTGGCGTCCGGCCATGGTGCCAGGTCGGCCAGGCCGGTCTCCTCCTGCGCCTCCCGCCGCGCGATGGCAAGCGGGTCGGTCTCCCCCGGGTCGCCGTGGCCGCCGACCTGGAGCCAGGCCTGCTGGCGCTGATGCCAGCGCAGCAGCACACGGGCGGTGGGCGGGTGGACGATCAGCGCGGACGCGGTGACGTGCAGCGGGAGATCGCGCAGGTAGGGATCGGCGGCAGTCCCGGTCAGCGCTCGCACCCGCTGGACGTCGGCCGTCTCGGCGTCGCCCCGCGGCTGGTAGCGGTCCAGGAGCGCGGCCAGCGCCGGCCTTGAGGAGTCAGGTTCCACAGGCGCGATGTTAACCGGCGCGATCCCGCCAGCGTGCCGCACTACCTACCAACGCGATGCCTTCCACGACGAGGATGGCCAGATACGGCTACCGGTGTCCGTCGACCCCTGTTCATCACCGAGTAACGCGTCGAAGCGATAGGGCGGGCGGCCGGTCACGCCGGGGGTGCAGGCGAAGATGTCGCCGGCGTGCGGCTGCTCGCGCTGGTCGGCCAGGGTGAAGTTCTCCCGGGCGGTGGTGATGTACAGGGTGCGCAGGTCCGCGCCGCCGAAAGCGGCCGAGGTGACCTGGCTGACCGGAAGTCTGACGACGGTGTCGAGACTGCCGCCAGGGGCGTAGCGGCGCAGCTCACCGCTGCCCCATACGGCGAGCCAGAGGCAGCCTTCCGCATCCAGGGTCAGGCCGTCGGGCAGGCCGCCAGTTACCGAGATGAAGCGGCGCCGACCGGACAGGGCGCCGGTGTATGGGTCGGTGTCGAACAGGTCCACTCCCCCGCTGAGGCTGTCGGCGTAGTAGAACCTCTTCCGGTCATCGGACCAGTCGAGCCCGTTGGACAGGCCGACGCCGCCGAACAACTCGGTGACCTCGCCGTCCGGGCTGAGCCGGTACAGGCTGCACGGCGGGCCGCTGTTCTCCTGGCACGCCATGGTGCCCGCCCAAAGGTCTCCCCACGGGTCCGGCTTGCCGTCGTTGAACCGGATCACGGACCGGTCGAGGGTGAAGTCGCCGAGCCGCCGCAGTTCCCGGCCATCGTGGCCGGACAAGGCGAACCTGTCCACCAACGCGAGGACCAGCCCGCCGGCGCGGGTCAGCCCGAAGGTGCCGACCGGGTTGCCGGCCTCGAACGAGCTGTGCGCGCCGGTGACGGCATCGAGCGCGTGCACACGGCCGGGCAGGATGTCCACCCAGCGGAGCAGCCCGCGGGCGGCATCCCAGACCGGTCCCTCGGCCAGCTCGCACTGGGCCGGGAACGCGATCTCAGCGTCCAGGGTCCGGGTCACTGTGCTATCCAATCACGGGCGGGCTAGATGCCGGTGAAGCAGATCCAGCTGCGGATGCACTCGGCGAAGAAGGCCTCGCGGTCGCCGGGGTTCTCTCCTACCACCTCCTGCAGCTGGCCGTACAGCTCGAACGAGACGACGCCGAACAGGTTCGTCCACACCATGAGTGCGCGCTGGACGAACGCGGCAGGGACCCCGGGCGGCAGGTAGGAGCGGATCGGCGCCAGGGCGGCCGCTACCTGCTGGGTCTCCGCGGCCTGGGGGCGCCCGGCCTGGGGGCGCCCGGCCTGGGGGTCGGCCGGCCTGGGCGCACGCGGCCTGGGAGCCGGCGGCCTGCAGGTCCGCGGCTAGTGTCCGTCCTGCGGTCGTGGCGTCGACGACGATACGGAGCAGCAGGGCGGTCACCCGGGTGGCGGGCGGCACGGTATCGGCGGGAGCGACGTAGCCAGGGACCGGTGAGCCGTAGATCAGCGCGTACTCGTTCGGATGAGCCAGCGCCCAGGCCCGGACCGCCGCGCAAATCGCGGTAAAGCGCCCGGGCAGGTCGGTCCGGTCGACGCTGGCCTCACGGGCTTGGGCCGCCGCCCCGAGCGAGTCGTACGCGTCGATGATCAGCCTGGTCAGCAGCTCGTCGCGGCTCCTGAAGTAACGGTACAGGGCCGATGAGGCCATGCCGAGGTCCCGGGCGATGGCCCGCAGGCTCAGCGCCGGGGCGCCATCAGTCGCCAGGTAGCCGCGGGCCGCGTCCAGGATCTCCGCGGTGATCTCCGCCCGGGCCCGTTCCCGGGCCGTACGCGGCACCGACGTGCGCCGTCCGCCGTCGCTGGCCCGGTCTTCCGCATCGCTGTCTTCCGCGTCGCTGTCTTCCGCGTCGCTGTCTTCCGCGTCGTTCACCCGCTGATCGTCGCACAGAACCGAGATTGGTGACAACAATTGTGAGCATTGCTCTTGACTAGTGCGACCAGTCCTTTACCCTAGAGACGAGAGCACTGCTCACCAACGAGAGCGTTAGTTACCAGGAGGCTCCTGATGAACGCCTATCCGGCAGGGTCAGATCTGGTCATCGGCGCGGGCGTGATCGGCAGCCGGGTCGCCCGGCTGCTCGCCGAACAGGGGCACCGCGTGAGTGTCATCAGCCGCCGCGGCTCCGGGCCCGCCGAGGTCACCGCCGTGGCCGCGGACGCCGCGGACGCCGGGACCATGGGCCGCCTGGCCGAGGGTGCAGCGGTGATCTACAACTGCGTCAACCCTGCTTACCACCGTTGGCCGGCCGACTGGCCGCCGATTGCAGCCAGCCTGCTCGGCGCCGCGGAACGCAGCGGCGCCGTGCTGGTCACGCTGTCCAACCTGTACGGCTACGGCCCCGCGGCGCGGTCCCTGGGGGTGGCCGGCTACGACGAGGGGCATCCGATGACCGAGGCCACGCCGCTGGCCGCGACGGGTCGCAAGGGCCAGGTCCGCGTCCGCGTCTGGCGAGACGCGCTCGCCGCGCACCAGGCCGGGCGGGTCCGGGCGACCGAGGTCCGGGCCTCCGATTTCGTCGGCCCCGGCGCGGAGAGCGCGCTAGGTGAGCGGATCGTCGGACGGATCCGCCGAGGTCAGGGCGTCTCGGTGCTCGGCCGCGCTGACCGGCCGCATACCTGGTCGTTCACCGACGACGTGGCCCGGATGCTGGTGGTGGCGGGCACCGACCCCAGGGCCTGGGGACGTGCCTGGCACGTACCGTCCAACGAGCCGCGCAGTCAGCGCGAGGTCATCGGCGACCTCGCCCGGGCCGCCGGAGTTTCCGGGTCCGGCCAGGTCCGCGTCCGCACGCTTCCCCCGGCGCTGATGCACGGGATGGGACTGGTCTGGCCGCTCATGCGGGAGTTGCGCGAGACCGAGTACCAGTTCCGCGACGACTTCATCATGGATTCCTCGGCCGCTCAGGCGACCTTCGGCCTAAAGCCAACGCACTGGGGGGAGATTGTCGCCGTGACGGTCCAGCCCGTCACGACCAACAGGGCTAGCCGGTGAAGAAGCGGTAGGAACCGACCTCGGTGAATGCCTGCTGGACCGGGGGCTCGTCGCAGCGGTCCCGGATGCCGACCTGGAACTCGCCGAAAGCCTTGACGGTCAGGATGGGGCTCGGGTCGCGTTCGGACTGGACGATGTGCACGAACGTCACCTCGTCGTCCAGCTTGAGGGTGGCGTAGCGGAAGCCGTCCGGGCGGGTGCGGTGCAGTTCGGCGTAGACGGCCTGTACGAGTTCGGTGTTGACGGCGGCCTGGCCGGGCTTGGTCCGGTAGCGGATGATGCTCTGCTGCATGGTTATCTCCTGGTCTCGATCTTCGGTGCGTGGGTCTGGACAATGGTTCAGACACCGGACGGGCCACCAGATGAGCGATGAGTTTCCCGAGACCGCGGTGTCCGTACAGGCGAGGAGGTTCTGTGGTGACCGAGACGGCGCTTGACCGGGCGCGGAGTGGAGATGACCAGGCGTTCGGCGAGCTGACCGACCCGTACCGGGGTGAGCTCCAGCTGCACTGCTACCGGATCCTCGGTTCAGTGCAGGACGCCGAGGACGTACTGCAGGAGACCTTGCTGGCCGCCTGGCGGGGTCTCGGGAAGTACGAGGGGCGGGCGTCGCTGCGCACCTGGCTGTACCGGATCGCGACCAACCGGTGCCTGAACGCGCTGCGCGCCAGTGGCCGCCGACTGCGGACCGACCCGGCCGCTCCGACGTTCCTGACCGCCGAGCCGACCCGGCGGGGTGAGCCGCTGTGGCTGGAGCCCTACCCGGACATGCTGCTCGACGGGCTGCCTTCTGGTAGGGACGTCGATCCCGAGGCTCGGTACGAGGCCAAGGAGGCGGTCGCACTGGCCTTCGTGACCGCGGTGCAGCACCTGCCGCCGCGGCAGCGGGCCGTGCTGGTGCTCAGGGACGTCCTCGGGTTCCGGACCGCCGAGGTGGCGGACATGCTGGACAGCAGCGAGGCCTCGGTGAACAGCGCGCTGCAGCGGGCCAGGGCCACCATGGAGAGCCGGCTGCCCGGTCCGGACCGGGAGCGTGCGCCGCTGCCTCGTTCGGCCCGCGAGCGGGACATCGCGACGCGGTTCGCCACCGCCTTCGCCGGCAATGACATCGACGGCCTGGTCGCCTTGCTGACTGACGACGCCTGGTTTACGATGCCGCCGGTTACGCTGGAGTACCAGGGCCACGAGGCCATCGCCGGCTTCTTGAGGGACATCACTACCTGGCGGGGACCAAGGAACTACCGGCTGGTCCCCACCCGGGCCAACGGCCAGCCCGCCTTCGGCTGCTACCTGCAGGAGGCTCAGGCACCGGTGTTCGGAGCGCACGGGATGATCGTGCTCACGCTGGAGGGTGACCGCATCTGCGCCATCACGCGGTTCGTCGACAACGGCAACATGGCCCGGTTCGGGCTACCGCGGATGCTCGCGGATTAGGAGCCCTTCCGGCGTGTTGGGTACGGTCAGAACCGGTAGCCGGTGGTGCGGCTACCGTAATCGTCGGCGGCGCCGAAGCCGAAGACGGTCGCGGGCGGTTACCGCGCAGCTGGGGTTCGCAGCCAGGTTCCGGCCCTTGCGGGCGGCAACGGCCGACTTGGTGTAGAGGGCGCCGTCGAGCCAGACTGCCAGTATGGGGCGGACCTGAGGGGCAGCCGGTGGGATGCACGGTGGCCAGCCAGTACAGGCAGGCGTCCGCGAGGACGGCGCGGACGAGGTCCCAGGGCAGGACGGTGCTCGGTTCGGTGGCGATCAGGGCGCGGACTTCGGCTCGGCGCCCTGTCATGGGTACCTCCTTGCGATTCTGGGAGGCACGACGGCCGGCCTGAGTGGAATCATCGATGCAGGGCCCATGATGTGGTCCTGGTGCGGCGTGGCCTTGCGGCGCCCGGCCTTGGCGGTGCCGCCTTGGCGGCGCGCAGTGGGGTCCGGACCTGGTAGCATCTCGGCGAGGCATTGAGGGCCGTTAGCTCAGCGGGAGAGCGCTTCCCTGACACGGAAGAGGTCACTGGTTCAAATCCAGTACGGCCCACCAGGTCAGAGGCCATGACAACCCATCGGGAGTCATGGCCTTTTGCCGCTGAGTAACTATCTGAGTAACTACGCATCGGCGTCCCGCCTGGGAAACAGGCAGTCCATGACTTCTGCGCCGCCAATGACCACGGGACGGATCTG
>CAWDBS010000018.1:0-11972 GCA_963800415.1 uncultured Actinomycetes bacterium | reverse complement strand
TGGACAGCGGCCGGGCCGACGGACACGAGCACGGCAAGCTCGGGCTCGCCGACATCGCGGTGCTCTACCGCACCGACGCGCAGGCCGGACCGCTCGTCCAGGCCCTGACGCGGGCCGGGCTGCCGCATCAGAAGCGCTCGCACGACCTGCTCGCGCGCCGCCCGGGGGTGGCCGACATCGTGCGCGAGATGCGGCCTGGCCCCCGACCGGCGCCCCGAACCGGCAGCCCCGGACCTGGCAGCCCCGAACCTGGCAGCCCCGAACCTGGCAGCGGAGCGGCCGGGGATGTGGCCGGGCAGATGGCGGCTGCGGTGCGCGCGGTGGCCGCGGCCCGGGGCGAGCACGACGCGACCGTCACCGACGTGCGCGCCGCAGGCGAGCTGCTCCTGCCGCTGGCCCGCCGGTGCGGCGCCGACGTCGGGCGGTTCCGGGCCGAGATCGCCCTGGGCGCCGAGACGGACGCGCTGGACCCGCGGGCCGAGGCGATCACGCTGCTGACCCTGCACGGCGCCAAGGGCCTGGAGTTCGACGTGGTGTTCCTGGCCGGCTGCGAGCGCGGCCTGCTGCCGCTGCGGCTGGCCGCGGCCCGGCCGATACCGCGGAAGAGCGGCGGCTGCTGTTCGTCGGGATGACCAGGGCCCGCGAGCGCCTGCTGCTCACCGCCGCGGCCCACCGGACCAGGCACGGCGCCGAGGAGGTGGCCGGCCGGTCGCCGTTCCTGGCCGCGATCGACCCGGTGCCGCCCAGCCTGTCCGGGCCGCAGCGGCGCCGGGCCGCGGACCGCCAGCTGCGCCTGCTCTAGGCAGTCGTCCGCTCAGGCGCCCGGCCGCGGCCGGAAGCGACTTGCCGCTCTCCTCCGGTGTGAGTTCGCCCGAAACCCCTACCCCGTTCGGATCTAATCGAACTTATGTTTTGATGACGGCGGCTAGGTGCATCCGGGGCCGACCGCGCGCCGGTCCGCTCCGCGCCGAGGCCGGCCGCGACGACGAAGGCGACCCCGGCCAGTGACCAGGCCCTGGGCACCTGGCCCAGCAGTGCCAGCCCGGCGATCAGGGCGAGCGCGGGCTCCAGGCACATCAGGGTGCCGAACGCCGCGGCGGTCAGCCGCCGCAGCGCGTACATCTCCAGGCTGAACGGCACGACCGGCAGCAGCAGCGCCAGGCCGAGACCGGCCAGCAGCAGATGCGGTGTCAGCGCCGGGACGACGGCGGGGCCCGCCACCGCGGTGGCCACCAGGCCGGCCACCGGAATGGACACCGCGAGTCCCTGCAGGCCCGCGACCTCGTCGCCGACCGCCTGGGTGAGGACGATGTAGCAGGCCCAGCACGCCGCCGCGCCGAGGGCGAGCGCGACGCCGGCCAGGCTGGCGCCGCCCTGCCACGGGTGGGTCAGCAGCAGCACGCCGGCCGCGGCCAGGCCCGGCCACAGCAGCCGCCGGCCGCCCCGGCCGCGGGCGACGGCCACGCCGAGCGGGCCCAGGAATTCCAGCGCGCTGGCCGTGCCGAGCGGCAGCCGGGCCACGGCCGCCATGAACAGCATGGTCACCCCCGCGGTTACCACGCCGAGGGCGACCGCACGGCGAGCAGGATCGGGCGCCGGAATCGCCACGGCCGGGGCCGGACGGCGGCCAGCAGGATCACGCTGGCCCAGGCCAGCCGCAGCCAGACCACCCCCAGCGGGCCTACCTGGCCGAACAGCGGGACGGACAACGCCAGGCCGAGCTGGACGCAGGCCATCGAGCCCACTGCCATCACGGTGCCGGCCCGGACCGGGGACCAGGACGGAGCGAGCGCCGACAATCATGATGGCCAGTAGATACGAGCGGGTTCGTCCGCGTCCACGTGAGATTCATGGACATACCATTCATGAATAATGAATGATTCACTCCTGGATCCGCGTCGCCTCGAGCTGCTGCTCGAGCTGTCCCGCCTCGGCTCGATGCGGGAGGTCGGCGAGGCGATGCACATCACCACCTCCACCGTGTCCCAGCAGATCGCGGCGCGCTGGCCCGGGAGGTGGGCACCCCGCTGATCGAGCCGGACGGACGGCGGGTGCGGCTGACCCCGGCCGGGCGGCGGCTGGCCGGCGATGCCGTCACCGTCCTCGCCGCCCTGGAGGCCGCCCGCCGCGACCTGGACCCGGCGGCGCCGCCTGCCCCCACGGTGCGGGTCGCGGCGTTTGCCTCGGCGGTCCGCCAGCTCCTGCTCCCGGTGGCCCGGACCCTGGCCGGGCGGTACCCGGACGTCCAGCTGCACATCCACGAGCACGAGCCGGCCGAGGCGCTGGGCCTGCTCGCCGCGGACGAGGTTGACCTCGCGCTGACCTACGACTACAGTCTCGCGCCGGCCAGGTTCGGCCGCAGCGTGCACAGCCTGCTGCTGGGCCGCACCCCGTGGAGCCTGGGCACGCCGACGGCACCTGGCCGCGAGCGTGGCACGGCGCTGGAGGTCTTCCGCCGGTACCGGGACCACGCCTGGATCGTCAACTCGCGCAACACCGCCGACGAGGAAGTGGTCCGCATCGTGGCTTCGCTGGCCCGCTTCTCCAGCCGCGCATCACCCAGCGCGCGGACAGCCTGGACCTGGTGCAGGACATGATCCTGGCGGGCCTCGGCGTGGGGCTGCTCCCGGCCGCGCGGCCGCGGTGCGCGGGGGTGACGCTACGGCGGCTGCGCCAGCCGGAGGTGATCCTGCGGTCCTATGCCGTGACGCGTCGCGGCCACTCGGCGTGGCCGCCGCTCGCCTTGGTCCTCCGGCTCGTCCAGGACACCGCCGCGCCCCCCCCTCCCGCGGGCGTGGGCGGGTCACCTGAGCAGCTTGTGCACCTCGCGGAACTTCGGGTGCTTGGCGTCGCGCAGCCACTCGAACAGCACCATCTCCGACGTCACGATCTCCGCGCCGTGCCGCCGCGCCCGGTCGATGGCGGCCGCCCGGTCGGCCGGATCGCGCGAGCCGGTCGCGTCTGCTGCCCACGCCACCCGGCGCCCGGCGGCGAGCAGGTCGAGCACCTGTTCGCCCGCAGGCGGCCGCCTCGCCCTCGAGCCCGGCCGCCACCACCTCCCCGGCCGGGCGGCAGCAGCGCGGCCAGCCGGCACACCTGGCCGCCGATAACGTCGTGGTGTGATGACCGCCTGCGGGTAGCCGGACAGCGGCGGCACCGTCGGGCCCAGCGCGGCCGGCTTTTCTGCTCGGTCGCGCGGACCGGCACGTCCAGCAGCGTCGCCGCCTCCGCGAGCCGCACGGCCCGGGCCACGACCGCCTCGTGATCATAGATGACGGGCATGAGCCGCTCCTGCAGGTCGATCAGCAGCAGGGTGGCACCCCCGGTGGTGAGCAGCATGCCACCGACGCTACTTCATCTTCATCCCGGCGCAGCGGCGCAGCGGGTGTGCGACACATATGTAGGGGTGCTGGGTAAGTCCAGGCTGGCGCGGTAATCTGGAAGTGTTAAAACTTCCAGATAGGGAGCCTGGATGACCGAGCAGCCGCTTGACGAGCTGGAACGACGCCGCGCAGAGCTGTACGCGCGGCTGGCCGGGACCGGCGACTTCCGTCCCGGCAGTGTCAGCGAGACGTGGCGGCGCTGCGGCAAGCCGAACTGCGCCTGCGCGCAGCCGGGTCATCCCGGTCACGGGCCGCGGTACCTGTGGACCCGCTCGGCGGGCGGCCGGACGCGCTCCCGGCAGCTGGCCGCCGCCGAGCTGGACAAGGTGCGCCGCGAGATAGCGAGCTACCGGCGGTTCGTCGCGGTGACGGAGCAGATCGTGGAGGTGAACGAGGCGATCTGCGAGGCCAGGCCTGGGTGGCTGGCGCAGCCGGCGACGGCGATGGCGGCGCCCCTCCTGCGGGGGGAGGGGGAAAAAGGGGGCTCCGCGAGGCGCTCGCCGCGGAGGCGTCGGCCGAGGTAGGACTGCTTGCCCGCCCGTGGCCCGGGCGCTGGGCTGCGATGCGGCTGGAGGTGGTGATCCGCGCCGGGGTGCGCAAGCTGGGCGGCGGCATGCTGGAGAAGTTGCTGGCCGCCGACCCCGGCTACCGCGGCCCCCGGGTTGACTGCGGAAACGGGCACCAGGCGGAGTTCACCGCCTACCGCGGGAAAGTCATCGACACGGTGCTCGGACCGGTCACCCTGATGCGCGCCTGGTACCACTGCGCGGCCTGCGAGCACGGGCTGGCGCCCCGGGACGCCGAGTCCGGCGTGGCAGGAACATCCCTGTCCCCGGGCTGGCCGCGATGAACGACAAGGCGGCCGCGGCCGGGCCGTTCGCGAAGGCAGCCGGGCTGCTGGCCGACCTGGCCGGGGTGCACCTGACCGCCAAGCGGGTCGAGAGGTCCGCCGAGGCCAGCGGGGCGGCGAAGGCCGCCGAGTACTCGGAGCCGGGGCCAGGGCGATCACCGCCCGCACGCTCGTGCCGCTGCCCCCGTCGCCGCTGCCGGACAAGCTGTACGCCGCGATCGACGGCACCGGCGTGCCGGTCACCGCGAAGGAGGCCGCCGGGCGGGACGGCAAGGAGAAGACGGCCGCGCCCGCACCCGCGAGGTCAAGCTCGCCGTCTTCTTCACCCAGGACAAGGTCAACCACGAGGGCTACCCGGTCCGCGACCAGGACTCTTCCAGCTACCTGGCCACCTTCGAGCCCGCCAGCGTCTTCGCGGGCTTCGTGGAGGCCGAGGGCATCCGCCGCGGCGCGCACCACGTCCGCCAGTTCACCATCCTCGGCGACGGCGCCGCCTGGATCTGGAACATCGCCGCCGGGAAATTCCCGAAGTGACCCAGGTCGTGGACCTGTTCCACGCCCGCCAGCACCTGCACGACCTCGCCCGCGTCCTGGAGTTCATGCTCGGAGACCAGCGCGAGAAGTGGCTCGCCGCCCGCCTGGAGGACCTCGACTACGGCGACATCGACGGCATCTGCGCCGCCGCCCGCGCCTACCCCCTCACCGGCGTCAAGAAAGACGAGGTGGACAAGGCGCTCGGCTACTTCGAGTCCAACGCGCCCCGCATGCGCTACAAGTGGTTCCGCTCACGCGGCCTGTTCGTCGGCTCCGGCGTCGTCGAGGCAGGCTGCAAAGCGGTCGTCGGCCAGCGCCTGAAATTGTCAGGAATGCGCTGGACCGTGCCCGGCGCCGACGCCATCATCGCCCTGCGCTGCCGCGAGGCCAGTAGCCACTGGAAAGAGATCTGGCAGCGGCCCCGCAACCAGACAGCCACCGCCTGACCCGGCCCTGACCGGCAACGCCACGCCGTCAGCGGCAAGTTACCTGTCAGTCACCTACAAAATTGGCGCACACCCCGGCGCAGCCGGGGCAGCCAGAAATGTCAGTGGTCCGGGAGCAGGATAGGACTGACATGAAGAGCCAGGTACGGAGTGTCCAGGGTACGGAGAGTAGAGATGGCAGCAGGCGATACCCAGATCACGATCGCGGGAAATCTGGGTTGATGATCCGGAGTTGCGGTTTACCCCGTCGGGGCAGCCGGTGGCAAAGTTCCGGGTGGCGTCGACGCCGCGGTTCCGGGCCATAGTCTCCCAGCCGGGAATGGGAAGACGGCGACAGCCTGTTCCTGACGTGCAACGTCTGGAGGCAGGCGGCGGAGAACGTGGCGGAGAGCCTGACGCGGGGGATGCGGGTGATCGTGTCGGGGCGGCTCCGGCAGCGCTCGTATGAGACCAAGGAAGGCGAGAAGCGGACCGTGTACGAGGTCGAGGTCGATGATGTCGGTCCGTCGCTGCGGAACGCTTCCGCGAAGGTGAACAAGGTCGCCCGGAACGGTTCGGCCGGCGGGTCCAGCGGGTCCGGAGGTTCCGGCGGCCCGCCGATCCGGGGGGTCAGGGCAACGGGGGCGGCGGGGACACCGATCCGTGGGCGTCCGACGGCCCGGGCAACTACACCGACGAACCTCCGTTCTGATCAGCCGCGTGGCCGGACACATAGCTGGTACGGGCCCGCAGCCTTTACAGTTACTCTTAGGTAACTTCATCACCCGCGGCCAGCGTTGCGCGTGGGTGGGTTGCGGAGGCAGATGTGCCTGCTGTGGTTTTTGGTCCTGATCGGGCGATGCGCCGCTTCCATCCCGCCGGTCCCGCAGATCCCGCACACCCGCGAATCGGGCTGGTGCTCGGCGCGGGCGGCGTGCTCGGCGCGGCCTGGACGACCGGTGCGCTGGCCCGCCTGCAGGACCGGCTGCCGGGCCCCGCCGCCGACGTCGACCTCATCGTGGGGACGAGCGCGGGCAGCGTGCTGGCCGCCGCCTTGCGCTGCCGCGCGTCGCTGGACGAGATGGTGGCCTGGCAGTGCGGGGACGCCAGCGGGATCCTGAGCGATTCCGTCGTGCTCGCCGCACAGGACGGGCCGCTGCCGCCGCTGCCGCACCTGCGCCTCGGCTCGCTGCCGCCGCGCGGGCGGCCCTGCTGCGGCCGCTTCAGGTGCCCCCGTGGGTGGGGGCGAGCGGCTGGCTGCCGCACGGCCGGGGTCAGCACGCGGCGCTCCGGTCGCTGGTCAGCGCGCTGCACTGGCGTCATCACCAGCATCCTCAGCATGCCGCCCGCGCCGGGACCCCGGCGCACTGGGTTGACGGCCACACCTGGATCGCGGCGATGGACTACGACACCGGGCGGCGAGTGCTGTTCGGCCATCCGGATGCCCCCCGCGCGCCGCTTCCCGATGCCGTGGTCGCCTCCTGCTCGATCCCGGGCTGTATGAGCCGACGCGGATCAACGGCCGCCGTTACGTGGACGGCGGCATCCGGTCCGCCACCTCGCTCAGCGCCCTGAGCGGCACGGACGTGCACGAGATCTACGTCCTCGCGCCGATGGCCAGCACCGAGCCCGATCATCCGCTCCAGCCCCACCTGCGGATCGAGCGCCGCCTCAGGCAGCTGATCACCCGCGCGCTGCTCCGCCAGGCGAGGGCGCTCAGCGCGCAAGGTAAGCACGTCACCATCGTCACGCCTGGTCCGAAGGATCTCGCCGTCATGGGCGCCAATCTCATGGACTCCCGGCGCAGGCAAGACGTGCTCGAAGTCTCCCTGCGCACCGCAGCCGACTCGCTCGCCCGGCTGGACCGGGTCAGCCAGCGCGCCGCTTGACCGGAGCGGCTTACAAGCCCATGTCGTCCAGTTCCTTGTACAGGTCCGCGCGCGGATGGTCCGGGCTGGCCTGCCAGGCCATCGCGGCGTCCGTGCTCGTCCCCCAGAGCCGCCGGAGTCGCCGGGGAAGTCTGGTGCGGCCCGTCCCCTGGACCCCGCGCCTGGTCCGGAAGATCCAGCCCGAGGCGATCCCGCCGATCAGCCCGCCCAGGTGGCCTATCCAGCTCACGCCGGGCGCCCCGGGTATCGCCACGGTCAGGATGTAGGCGTACGACAGCGCCATGACCACCGCGGCGAGCGCGTCGATGAGGTTCCGGTCGATCAGCCCCCGGGACACGACGTAGCCGAAATAGCCGAAGATGAGACCGCTGGCCCCCACGGTGAGCTCGTTGTTGCCCTGGAACAGCCAGACCGCCAGGCCGCTGGTGATCGCGACGATCAGCGTCACGCCGAGGAACTTGACCACGCCGCGGTAGGCGGCGAGCAGGCCGAAGACGAACAGCGGCCCGGTATTTCCTTCCACGTGTCCCAGGAGAAGTGCAGGAACGGCGCCGGCCGACTCCCGGCAGCCGCCCGATGCTGCGCGGCAGGATGCCGTAGTCCAAGTCGAGCCGGTAGTGGTCGGCCCAGTTGACGACCTGGAGCAGCCAGATCAGCCCGATGAACCCGACCATCAGGAAGAACGCCTTCCTGGCCTCGGCCACGTCGAACTCGGCGGCCCGCCGCGCCGGGCTGCCCTTGTGCCCCCGGAACATTCCTGTTCCGCCGGTCACTGCACCCGAGCCGGATTGACTAGTCATGCTTACATTGTCTAACAGCTACGGCGTGATGCGGCCGTTCGTGGCTGGTAATCCCGGACGCTGGTAATCCCGGACGCTGGTAATCCCGGACGCTGGTAATCCCGGATGCTTGGTAATCCCGGACTCAGTGCGCCATCCGGTCCACGGTAGGCGGCGTCAGGTGGCGACGCGGCGCGAGATGTCCTCGCGGAGCGCCTGCGCGGTGGACCGGATCACGGCCGGATCGAACCCAGCCTCGAGGGCGGCCAGGGCCTGTGCCGTCCAGGTAGAAGGTCAGGTCGGCGTCGGCCCGGGCGGACCATCGGTCGTACGCCGCGCGGCAGGCGGCCAGGGTGGCGCGGCCGACGGCGAGGGGGTAGAGCGAGTCGGCGGGCTGGCCCGTGCGGGTCGCGGCGAAATCGCTGATGGCCCGCTCCCACGCGTCGTAGTGGATGGCGGCGCTGGACTGCAGGGCGGGCACCGAGCCGATCAGGTTCATCCGCAGCCGGAGCTCCGGGACGTCCTGCGGCCCGTAGTGGCTGGCCGCGACCGCCGCGCGGCGGATGGCGTCCATCATCGGCACCCCGGCAGGCACCTCGGCCAGCGCGGCACGGATCACCTCCACCTCGTGGTCGAACTCGCTCCACAGGACGCTCGCCTTGGAGCCGAAGTAGCGGAAGAAGGTCCGCTTGCTCACGCCGGCCTCGGCCGCGATCTGCTCGATGGTGGTGGTGTCGAAGCCCTGGTCGGTGAACAGGCGCAGGGCGATCAGCTCCAGCTTGCGCCCGGCCCGCGCCGGGCGGCCTGCTGGCGCCGGGGTGCTGGCCCCGGCCGCCGCCCTGTCGGTCGATACTGGGCCGGTCGATACTGGGCCGGTCAACACCTGTCTGCCTCCCAGGAGAGCGGGCCCGTGGACAAGTCTTGCTTTATGTCACAAGGGTGACGTTAACATGCGAATATATTCGTCACTCCGTGACGGAAATTGCCTTGTTGCCATTATCGTCCACGTCTGCGCAGCTAGGGAGAGTGCATGAGCGAACGTGCCGCGACCACCGAAATCACCGAGGCCACGGAGCCACGGCCGAACCTGAACTCGCGGACGCCCGACCTGCTGGTGGAAGAGGTTTCCATCGACGGCATGTGCGGTGTCTACTGAGGCCCTGCGCCAGGCGGCCGGGTTTGACCTCGACCGCCCCTGGCAGCTGCACCCCCAGGTGTCGGTCCGCCCGGAACGCTTCGGGGCGCTGCTCTACCATTTCGGCACCCGACGGCTTTCGTTCCTGAAGAGCCCGGCCCTGCTCACCGTGGTCAGCTCGCTCGGCGACGCGCCCAGCGCGCGGGAGGCCTGCCGGTGGCCGGCGTGGCCGAGGCCGAGCTGCCTGCCTACGCCGCCGCCCTGGAGACGCTGGCCACCTCCCAGATGATCTGCGCGGGTAGCTCGGACCCAGCCCCTGAAAACGCTACCGCTCGTGGAGCAGTTCCCATACGGGCTGGACGCGCCGATCTGCCTGACCTGGGAGCTGACGTACGCCTGCAACCTGTCCTGCGTGCACTGCCTGTCCAGCTCGGGCCGCCGCGACCCGCGCGAGCTGTCTACCGCCGAGTGCCGGGCGGTGATCGACGAGCTGGAGCGGATGCAGGTGTTCTACGTGAACATCGGCGGCGGCGAGCCCACGGTCAGGCCCGACTTCTGGGAGCTGGTGGACTACGCCACCGCCCACCACGTCGGGGTGAAGTTCTCGACCAACGGCGTCAAGATCACCCCGGCGCTGGCCCGCCGCCTGGCCGCCAGCGACTACATCGACGTGCAGATCTCGCTCGACGGCGCGACCGCCGACGTCAACGACGCGGTACGCGGCCCGGGCTCGTACGCCACGGCGCTGCGGGCAATGCGCCACCTGGCCGAGGCCGGCTTCCGGGGCTTCAAGATCTCCGTGGTGGTGACCAGGCAGAACGCCAGGCAGCTCGATGATTTCAAGGCCATCGCCGACGAGTTCGGCGCGCAGCTGCGGCTGACCCGGCTGCGGCCGTCGGGCCGCGGCGCCGACGTGTGGGACGAGCTGCACCCCACCGCCGCCCAGCAGCGGCAGCTCTACGACTGGCTGGTGGCCCGTGGCGAGCAGGTGCTGACCGGCGACTCGTTCTTCCACCTGGCGGCCTACGGGGAGGCGCTGCCCGGGCTCAACCTGTGCGGCGCGGGCCGCGTGGTCTGCCTGATCGACCCGGTGGGCGACGTCTACGCGTGCCCGTTCGCCATTCACGACAGCTTCCTGGCCGGGAACGTCCGCAGCCCAGGGGGCTTCGCCGCGGTCTGGCGGGAATCGGAGCTTTTCGCCGACCTGCGCCGCCCGCAGGCCGGTGGCGCCTGCCACTCGTGTTCGGCCTACGACTCGTGCCGCGGCGGGTGCATGGCGGCCAAGTTCTTCACCGGGCTGCCGCTCGACGGCCCCGACCCGGAGTGCGTCAAGGGCCACGGCGAGCGGGCGCTCTCGGCGGTCGCCGGTGCAGTCCCGCCACGCCCGTTCGGCGATCATTCGCACCGGTCCCGGTCCGGTGCCGGTGTGGATCGGCGCCCGGCCGGCCGACCACCGGACGCCGCCGGACCGCGCCTGTGACGAGAACCCGCTCGCCGGCTTCATCCCGGCCGCGGCGGTGAGCCCGCAGACCTGACCCTGGCGCGCCGCGGCGGGGCCGGCCCAGATGAGAAAGACGCGCCAACGGCTGTGGCGGAAGTTAAAGGAGTTACGCAAGTGGCAGGGAAACTCGAGGGCAAGGTGGCCTTCATCACCGGCGCGGCCCGCGGCCAGGGCCGGTCACGCCATCCGGCTGGCGCAGGAGGGCGCGAACATCATCGCGGTCGACCTCTGCGCGCAGATCAGCAGCGTGTCCTACCCCATGGCCACGCCCGACGACCTCGCCGAGACCGTCAAGGAGGTCGAGGCGCTCGACCGGCGGATCGTCGCCCGGCAGGCCGACGTGCAGGACGAGGCCGGCCTGCGCGCGGCGTTCGAGGCCGGCGTGGCCGAACTCGGCCCGGTCGACATCGTGCTGGCGAACGCGGGCATCGCGCCGATGGCACTGGGCACCGAACCGGTGGACATCTCCAACGCGATCCTCTGGCTGGTCTCCGACGACGCCCGGTACGTGACCGGCGTCACGCTGCCGGTCGACGCCGGCTTCACCAACAAGAAATAAAGAGGAGCAGACAGCATGGCTGGACGAGTAGCAGGCAAGGTGGCATTCATCACCGGAGCGGCGCGGGGGCAGGGCCGGTCGCACGCCATCCGGCTCGCCGAGGAGGGCGCCGACATCATCGCGGTGGACATCTGCCGTGACTACGGCACCGTGCCGTACCCGATGGCCACGGCGGACGACCTCGCCGAGACGGTCAAGGCGGTCGAGGCGCTGGACCGGCGGATCGTGGCCGCCCAGGCCGACGTGCGCGACGCGGCCGCGCTCAAGGCCGTCGTCGACGACGGCGTGGCCCAGCTGGGACGGCTGGATATCGTCAGCGCCAACGCCGGCATCTGCACGGTGCAGTCCTGGGACGAGGTGACCCCGGCGGTCTGGCAGGACACCCTGGACACCAACCTGACCGGGGTGTGGAACACGATGGTGGTCAGCGTGCCGCACCTGATCGCGGCGGGCGGCGGCTCGATCATCTGCACCAGCTCGACCGCCGGCATCAAGGGTCTGCCCTACCTGGCCCCCTACGTGGCGGCCAAGCACGGCGTGGTCGGCATCTCCCGGACGATGGCCAACGAGCTGGCCAGTCACAAGATCCGGGTCAACACCGTGCACCCGACCGGGGTGGACACGCCGATGGGCACCGGCCTCGGCGGCCTGGAGTCGCTGATCGGCCGCGATCCCAACCTCGGCCCGATCTACATGAACACCCTGCCGGTGGAGGTCGTGGACCCCCGCGACATCAGTAACGCGGTGCTGTTCCTGGCCTCCGACGAGGCTCGCTACGTCACCGGCCTGGAGTTCACCGTCGACGCGGGCAACACGATCAGATGACCGATGCGCCCGGGGCCGTCAGCCTGGCGGCCACCTACGACCGGGTTGCCGCCCGGTCGGTCGGCCGCGAGCGCGAGCTCACGCTGCTGCTC
>CAWDBS010000017.1:0-11344 GCA_963800415.1 uncultured Actinomycetes bacterium | reverse complement strand
CGGCGCCGGGACGGGATTCTTCTTCAACGCGCGGGCGGCCAATCTCCACACGGTCATCACACGGGCGCTATCCCGCGTGCATCAGGGGCCTGTCCCATGGACGGGCCGGACTGCGCGAGCCCCGGTCACCCCCTTCCGCCGGCCTTCCTGCCGGGCAGGGTGGCCGGTCCGGCGCACGCACTCCGCGCTTATCCGGCGACCGTCCGCCCGATAGAGCCGAACGAGTGGGCTACCCGCCCCGGCGGCCGGCCAGCGTGCGGATGTGCAGCGCCAGCTGCAGCTCGAACCGGCGGTCCGGATCGCGGAGCTGGTCGCCGAACAGCTCCTGGATCTGCCGCATCCGGTACCTGACCGTCTGCGGGTGCACGTGGATGTGCTGCGCCACCTCGGCGGCGTTCTCGCCGAGCTGCAGCCAGGCCAGCAGCGTCTCGGCGATCCGGTCCCGCTGGCCGGGCCGCAGCCGGGCCAGCGGCGCGAGGCGGCTGCTGCGCAGCGCGGCGGCCAGGTCCTCGTCGGCGAGGATCAGCAGGGTGGACAGGTGCTGGTCGCAGCGGACCGGGCCGCGGCCCGCCGGGATGACCCCGGCGCGGGCGAGGGCCAGGGCGTGCCGGGCCCAGCGCAGCGACATGGCGGCGCGGGCGAGCGGCACCGACGGGCCGATCGCGGCGGCGCGGCCGCGGAGCGCCCGGGCGATCGCCGCCTGCCGCCCCGGCCCGTCCGGGTCCGGCACGAGCAGGCACGGGTCGGGGCGCGTCCAGTCGGCGAGCACGCCGGGCGGCAGCACGAGCGCGTCCCGCGGCCGCCACTCGCCCAGGGCGGCCACCGCGACCTGGGCGGGCAGCACCCAGCCGACCGCGCGGGCCAGGCCGGCCAGGAGCTCGGCGCCGGGCGGGGGTTCGGACAGGATCGTGCCGAGCAGCCGCCGCGACCGGCGCTGCCTCTCCTCCTCCGTCTGCCCCCGCGCCTCGGCGTAGCCCTGCGCGCAGGCGGCGGCCAGCTCATCCAGGTACGCGAAGATCGCCTCGCCGACGTGGCTCAGCTCCCGCAGGTCGAGGCCGGCGCCGTCCTCGCACAGCCAGCGCCAGGCGACCCGCGCGCCGAGGCGCAGCGCGTTCTGCGGCGCGTCGAGGGTGCCTCCCGCGCGGGCCGCCACGGCTCCGATGGCGCGGAACTCCGCCGTGATTTCCTGCGTCGACCGGCCCGGTTCGGTGATGTGCGCGATGAACTGGGCGACGGCACCGGTCACCGCGTCGGCGAGGCGCTGCTGGTCGTCCGGGCGCGGCCGGCTGGCGTATTCCGGGACCGCGCGCCCGATGACCTCGATCATCTCCGGGACGGCGCCGCTGAGCCTGGCCCGGACCGCGGCCGCGGTCTCGGCGGCCAGCGCCCTTGCCGGTGCCGCGCGCACGGGCTCGGCCGCCGCGGTCTCCGTGCGGGAGGCCTGCGCGAGCTCTCGCATCCCTCTCTCACCGCCTGGACGCAAGTTCCGCCCCCCGCGATATAGCCAGCCAATACGTTACCAGTAAGTAACTTCTGGCGTCACGCGTGTGCCCCGAAATTCGCCCGGGCCAGGGCGGCGCCGTTGTCAGCGATTGACAATTCCGGCCCGGGAATCGTTGCGGCGGCGCATAGGAACCTGGCGCGGCACGACGTGTACTCCGAGCATGCCCCGTATCTCTCCCGGTATTTCCGGCCTCAGGCTAGCGGCATCCTCGGCCGCAGCCGCACTCCTCCTCGCGGGCGCCGCGCTGGCCGCTGCCCCGCTGCCGGCCCAGGCCCAGGCCCTGCCGGTCAACTATGACTTCGCGCTCGGCGCCCTGGCCGGCTTCACCTCGCCGCAGACACCGCCGCCCGGGGCGGACAACTTCGGCTGCCAGCCGACGTCCGCGCACCCGGACCCGGTCGTCCTGGTGAACGGGACGTTCGCGAACCAGCATGACAACTGGCAGGCCGCGTCGCCGCTGCTGGCCAACCACGGTTACTGCGTCTTCTCCTTCAACTACGGCGGGACCTCGCCGTCCGCGGCCGTCCAGGGCACGGGTGACATCGCCGCCTCGGCGGGCCAGCTCGCCTCGTTCGTGACCCGGGTGCTCGCGGCGACCGGCGCGGCGAAGGTCGACCTGGTGGGCCATTCCCAGGGCGGCATGATGCCGCGCTACTACCTGAAGTTCCTCGGCGGCGCCAGGTACGTGAACCGGCTGGTCGCGCTGGCCCCCAGCAATCACGGCACCACCCTGGGCGGGCTGACCGCCCTGGTCCGGGCGCTCGGCACGGCCGGCCTGGTGAACAGCGCGCTGAACCCGCTGTGCCCGGCGTGCGTCGAGCAGGAAGCGGGCTCGTCGTTCCTCACCAGCCTGAACGCGGGCGGCGAGACGGTCGCCGGGGTGACCTACACGGTCATCGAGTCCCGGTACGACGAGGTGGTCACGCCGTACACGTCGGCGTTCCTGTCCGGCCCCGGCGTCACCGACATCACGCTGCAGAACCAGTGCCCGCTCGACCTGAGCGACCACCTGGAGATAGCGGCGGATCCGGTCGCGCTGGCCGACGTGCTGAACGCGCTCGACCCGGCCCACCCGGTGCGCGTCCCCTGCCTGGTCGTGCTGCCGATCACGGGCCCGACAGGCCCGGTGCCGCCGTTCTAGCCGGCGGCGGGGCGTGACTCACTGGGCCCAGCGGCCAGGCCGCGCTCATCCGGCGGCCGCGGCGCTCGCCGTAGCGGCGGCGCCGGGTTTCCGCGGTGACCTCGTCGAGTTCGGCGGCCGACAGGATCGCCGGTTCCCCGTAGCACAGCGCCAGCCGGTACGTACGGGCCAGCCACTCGAGCAGCAGCGCCCGGTCGTACGCCTGCGCGAGGTCGCGGCCGTAGCTGACCGCCCCGTGGTTGCGCAGGATGACGGCGCTGCGGCCGTCCAGCGCCTCGACGGCCGCCGCGGCCAGGCCCGCCGAGCCGAAGCGCACGTAGGGCGCGACGCGGACCGGCCCGCCCAGCCCGGTGATCGCGTAGTGGATGGCCGGCAGCTCCGGGCGCGTGGCGGACAGGGCGATGACCTCGGGCGAGTGCGTGTGCACGACGGCGGCCGCGCTGGTCGCCGCGTAGATCGCCAGGTGCATCGGGGTCTCGGAGGACGGCGTTTCCTGGCCGCCGGCGCCGCCCGGCAGCTCGGCGCCGTCCAGGGCGACGAGGCAGATGTCGTCCGGCCGCATCTCGGCGTAGCTGATCCCGGACGGGGTGATCGCCACGAGGTCCCCCGAACGGACGCTGATATTGCCTGCGCTGCCGACGGCCAGCCCGTCGTCAAGCAGGCGTGCGCTGTAGCTGACGAGCTGCGCGCGAGCCGCCTGAAGCTCCTCGGAGTCGCGGCGATACACCACTTTTTTTCCTTAGCCGGCCGGCGTACTGCTCACTGAGCCTTGCTGCGGCGCGAAGTCTCGGCTGCGGATGGCAGCGAGGGACACCACGCCGGACACCAGCGCGATGATCGCCGCGATCAGGAGGATGAGGTTCAGGCCCGTGGTGAAGGCCGTCCGGGTGATCACGCCCACGGACTGCCTGGCCGGCGGGGGCAGCCTGGTGATCACCTGCCCGATCTGGCCGGACTGGACGGCCGCGGCGATCTGCGGGCCCCGGCCGGACAGCCCGGGCACCGCGGCCGCCAGGGACAGCACCTCGTCTTTCACCTTGTTCGAGAACAGCGCCCCCAGCAGGGCGATACCGGTGGCGATGCCGACCTGGCGGAAGGTGGAGTTGATGCCCGAGGCCATGCCCGCCCGCTGCGGTGCCACCACGCCGACCGCCGTGGACGCGAGCGGCGGGTTCACCATGCCGATCCCGATGCCGCCCGCGATCATGCCCGGGATCAGGTGGGTCCAGGACGAGCTGGCGTTCAGCCCGCGCATCAGCAGCAGGCCAACGCCGACGATGATCAGGCCGGGGCCGATCAGCAGCCGGACCGGCACCCGGGAGGACAGCCGCCCGGCCACCATGCCGACCACCAGGACGGCGCCGGAGATCACCATCAGCCGCACGCCGGTGCCCAGCGGCGAGTACCCCAGGATGTCCTGCAGGTACAGCACGAGGTAGAGCAGCATCGCGAAGATCGAGGCGCTGAGCCCGAACGCCGCGGTCAGGCCGCCGCTGAAGGTCGGCAGCCTGAACAGCTTCAGGTCGAACATGGGGTGCGCGCTGCGCCGCTCCACCACGACGAAGACCATGAGCAGCGCGGCCGCGGCGGCCAGGCAGCCGAGCACCAGGGGGTCGGTGAAGGACCGCTCGTTCGACTCGATCAGCCCGTAGACCAGGCTCGACAGCGCCACCGTGAAGAGCAGGAAGCCCAGCCAGTCGGGCCGGCTGGCCTGCGGCGCGCGCGATTCCGCCACCTTCGTCACGGTGATGACGAAGGCGGCGATGCCGATCGGCACGTTCACGAAGAAGATGTACCGCCAGGACAGCCCGCTGGTCAGCATGCCGCCGAGCAGCGGGCCGATCGCCACCGCCAGGCCGGTCACCGTCCCCCAGACCCCGAACGCGACCCCGCGGTCCCGGCCGCGGAACGCGTCCGCCAGCAGCGCCAGCGACACCGCGAACATGATCGCCCCGCCGACGCCCTGCAAGCCGCGGGACAGCTGCAGCATCAGCGTGCTGGCGGCGAACCCGCACAGCACCGACGCGCCAGTGAACACGGCCAGGCCGACCAGGTACAGCAGCCGGCGGCCGTACATGTCCGCCAGGCTGCCCGCGGTCAGCAAGAACGCCGCCAGGGTCAGCGCGTACGCGTCGACCACCCACTGCAGGTCCGAGAAACTCGAGTGCAGCGCCCGCTGGATATCCGGCAGGGCCACGTTCACGATCGTGATGTCCAGCAGCAGCATGAACGTGCCCAGGCACACCGCGACCAGCGTCCACCACTTGTTTCCGCGCTGACCGGGAGCCTCGCCGTTTCCGGCCTGCTGGTCCAGGCGGCGCTGACGCCGCCCGGACAGGTCTGCTCGGGGCTCGGTCACGAAGGGCTCCTGATGGCTTGGCTGTTGCCTTGTGTCTATCAGGCATGGCGGGCGCGGACTACGTCAGGTCGGCTGGGCCAGGGCGGTTCCGCTGCTGAGCCGGGCGCTGAGGGCGGGCCAGACCACCGGGTCGTGACCGGGCACGAGCCGGTATCCGCGGTCCGCGGCGATCTGCTTGAGCTTGCGGATCTGCGCCACGCTCACCTCGGGATCGGCGCCGATCCGGCTGCCGACCGCCACCTCGCGCTCGATATTCTCGGTCAGGTCGGCCGCGTCGAAGGCGAAGACGAAGCCGCCCCCGCCCACGGACTCGTCCAGGCTGACCACGAAGCTCTGATGGCCGGGGGTATGGCCCGCGGTCAGCACGGCGCGCACCCCCGGCGCGATCTCCGCGTCGCCGTCGGCGATCCGCCAGTCGAGCGCCGGGTCATCGAAATCCACCCGGAAGATACCGTTGCTTTCCGGGCCGGGCGGGCTGGACATCCCGTAGTCCAGTTCGGCCCGCTGGATATGCACGGGTACCCGCCCGGCGAAAAGCTTCAGCCCGCCCGCGTGGTCATTGTGCAGGTGGCTGACGGCCACGGCCCGGATGCCTGCCATGTCCACGCCTATCCCGGCGAGTGCTTCCTCCAGCGGCTCGCCGGGCCCGGGCAGGACCGGCTGGAACGCCGGGTCGCCGTGAAACCGGCGCCGCAGCGCCGGGTCCGTGATCAGCGCCGTGTTGAATCCGGTGTCCAGCAGCAGCCAGCCGCCGTCACATTCAAGCAGGACGCCGGGCACCGGCTCGCGGAGCCGCTCCTGCTCCGGCGCCCCCTCCACCGACACGGACTTGGGCAGGTCCTCCCAGCCCAGCGTGAGCAGCACGATCCTGCGGACCCCGGTACCCATGTGCGCCTCCCTCCGCCGTAACGACATGCGCCTGGACTACGTCCTTCAGCCCGGGCCGGGCGACCGTGAGATCGTCCTGGCTGACGAGGTTATCCCAGCCGCCGGTGGCCACCGAGAGCACGCCTATCTGCGAGAAGGCCTGCGCGCCACCGCTCGTGAGCCCCGGCCCGGGCAGCTCGGAGAGGGCCGAACGGCCCGCCCCGGCGGGACCTCGGGCCTTAGCGCCAGCCGGGGCCCAGGAGAAGGCTGACGAAACGAGACAACCCGCGAATGGCAGAGGTGAGTATGTATGACAACCAGGAAGGAACCGGCTGACAGGCGGGACGCGCCACGCGCCCTGGCCGACCGGGAAACCCCAGGTCCTGAGCGCGCCCTGCGCACGCTCAGCCCGGTTGAGTGCTTCGACCTGCTGGAACCGGGCGGCATCGGCCGCGTTGCGTTCACGTCCGCAGGCGGGGTCACGATACTGCCGGTCAACTTCGCCATGACGGGAAAGACCATCGTCTTCCGCACCGCACCGGACACGCTGCTGGCCGTATACGCCAATGCCCAAGTCAGCTTCGAAGCCGACCGCCTCGACGACGCGCTCCATGAGGGCTGGAGCGTCCTGGTGCATGGTCGCGCGCATGAGGTCACAGACGAGCGTGAAGTGAAGCACCTTGAGGACCGAACGCACGTCGAGCCGTGGGCAGGCGGTGCCCGCGACGTGTACGTGCGCATCGCGCCTGCCCGGATCAGCGGGCGACGCATCCTGTCCGGCCAGGAGCAGGAATTACCGCCGATCGATGGACACGCCCAGCAGACTACTCACCTTGGCGCAGCATCCGAACAGGCATTATGTGTTCTGGAGCGGCTGCCGGCCGGCTGAATACTGAAGTAGTCACTTGACTATTTGCCGCAGGCCGGCAGATACTCAAGCATATGGTTAACCAAATCGCCGATCTGGACCGGGTTTTCCAGGCCCTGGCCGACCCTGGCCGACGGCTCATGGTTGAGCGGCTCAGCCACGGACCCGCATCAGTGAGCGAACTCGCCAAGCCGCTCGCGATGTCGCTGGCCGGGGTCCTCCAGCACGTACAGGTGCTTGAGGCCAGCGGCCTGGTCCGGTCGCAGAAGACCGGCCGCACGCGGACCTGCAGCATCAACCCGGCGGCGCTGCGTTCGGCCGAGTCCTGGATCTCCGAGCGGCGCACCCTCTGGGAGCGCCGTCTTGACCGCCTCGGCGCTTACCTGGCCGACGCGGCCGACAGCCAGCTACCCGAGGAGAATCAATGACCGAGCATTCTGTCAGCCACGGCACCTTCGTCGTCGAGCACCGCTACCCGGCTCATCCGGCCAAGGTGTTCGAGGCCTGGGCCGATGCTGCCGCGAAGGAAATCTGGATGGACGACCCGGACTACAAGTCGGACGGCGGCCACTACGAGCTGGATTTCCGGGTGGGCGGCCACGAGCGGTTCAGCGGCCTGGACCCCGCCGGCACGCCCTACCGCTACGACGCACATTACTACGACATTGTGCCCGGCTACCGGATCGTGTACAGCTATGAGATGTACGCCGCAGGCGACCGGATGTCGGTGTCGCTGGCCACCGTCGAGATCGAGCCTAACCAGGAAGGGACCAAGCTCACGTACACCGAGCAGTGCGCGTTCCTGGACGGCATCGACAAGCCGGAGGCCCGCGAGGAGGGCACCGCCTGGATGCTGGACAACCTGGGCAAGTATCTCGCCGCGCAGGCCGGCCGCTGAACAGCCATGCTGATCAGCCAATAAACACGGCTATTCCGGGCGTTCGGCCCGCGCGTTGCGGCGTCGTTACGCGGGACGCGGGGCCTCGCTGGCCCGCAGCCCGGAGATGGTCCGCCGGACGAGGTAGCGCCATTCCTCGCGCACCCGGGGCTTGTCGGCTTCCGGCGCCTCCGCGAGCGCGAGCCCCGCGCCGCCGAGCATCCAGAAGGAGAACCCGACCAGGCTGCCCAGTGCCCGGTTCGTCAGGTAACCCGCGTGGACCAGGGCGGTGATGAAGCGGTCGACGAGCCCATAGGCGTACTTCAGCTCGCACTCCCGCCAGCGGTGCCAGCCGAGCGCGACCGGGCCTTCCAGCCACACCAGACGCCCGTAGGTCGGGTCGCAGCACTGGTCGAGGAACGCGTCGAGGGCCTGGAGCGCCGCCTCCAGCGGGTCCGTGGCGGCGGCGGCGGCCGTGATCTTCGCGATCGCCCTGGCCTCCTGCGCCTCGAGCACGGCCTCGAACAGCGCTTGCTTGGCCTCGAAGTGGTGGTACACCGCGCCGCGGGTCACCTGGCTGGCCGATGCGACGTCCTCGAGGGAAGTCCCGGCGTACCCGCGCACGGCGAACAGGCGGGTCGCCTCATCGAGCAGTGCCGCCCGGGTGGCTTCGGAATACAGCTCCCGCCGGCTCCTCACCTGTGACATGCGTAGAGTGTAATAACATACCTTGCGTATGTGAAAATCTCAGAGCATGTGACGGCCGGGAAGGAGCCCCCATGTCCCAGACCCTGCCCCCGCCGCTGTTCGACCCGTTTGCGCCCGGCTTTACCGACAACCCCTACCCGCAGTACGCGACGCTGCGGGCCGGGGCGCCCATCCACCGGCACCCCATCGGGTTCTGGCTGCTCACCCGCTACGAGGACGTGTCCTGGCTACTCCGCGCGGGCCTGTCGGTCGAGGACCGCAATATCCTCGACCGGCAGCTGCTCGACCTGCGCGAGCAACTGTACGAGGACGAGGTCACCCGCTCCGGCGGCCTGTCCATGCTCGACCGCGACCCGCCGGACCACACCCGGCTGCGCCGGCTGGTCTCGAAGGCGTTCACACCACGGGCCATCCAGGCGCTGCAGCCGCGCGTCACCGGGCTGGTGGACGACATGCTCGACGCGGCGGAACGCCAGGGCCGGGTCGACCTGGTTGACGCGCTGGCCTTCCCGCTGCCGTTCGCCGTGATCGCCGAGATGCTCGGCACGCCGCCGGCCGACCACGAGCGCATTAGGCAGCTGTCCGGCACGGTGGTCCGCTCGCTGGAGCCGGTCAACGACCCGGCCATGGTCGCGGCCATCGCGGCCGCCGACGCCGAGCTGATCCAGATCGCCGCCGGGATGATCGCGTGGAAGCGCGCCAACCCGGCCGATGACCTGCTCACCGCGCTCATCAACGCCGAAGACGACGGCGACGTGCTCGGCGACGAGGAGCTGATCGCGCAGACCCTGCTGCTGTACATCGCCGGACACGAGACGACGGTCAACCTCATCGCGGGCGGAACCTTCGCGCTGCTTCGCCATCCGGCCCAGCTCGCGCTCCTGCGCGAGGATCCCGCGCTGATCGGCAACGCGGTGGAGGAACTGCTCCGCTACGACAGCCCGGTGCAGGCGACCAGGCGGATCACCCTGGAACAGGTCAGCATCTCCGGCGTCACCATCCCGGCCGGGTCTTTCGTCATGGCCAGCCTGGGCTCGGCCAACCGGGACGAGAGCTACTGGGGGCCGGACGCCGCAGAGCTCAGGCTCGACCGGGAGAACGCGCGGCAGCACGTCTCGTTCGGGGCCGGACCGCACCACTGCCTGGGCGCGTCGCTGGCCAGGATGGAGGCCTCGATCGCCCTCGCGCGGCTGACCGCGCGGTTCCCCGGGCTCGCCCTCGACGGCGAGATCACCTGGAACGGCCGGATCAACCTGCGCGGACCCGCGCACCTTCCGGTGTCGCTGCGGGCGCGTTCGTGATCGCGGGTCAAAACATGCCTTCGACGGGCAGTCGCAGTTCCCTGGCTCCTGGCCGCTGCCCCGGGCCCGTGGCCTGCGGCTACGATGGAGCATCAGTGTCGTAGGGACGGCAACGATGGAGCATCGGTGCTGTTTGCCGCCGCCGGCGGGGGGCGGGTTCAGGTTCCGGGGCGGGGACGCGCGGGGCTCATGGGGCCATGGGGGAACACGGGCGGGCGGGGCAGGCCGGGGAGCCAGGCAACGGCTGGGTGCAGGCGCGGACGGGCCCGGGACCAGCCATGCGACAGCCTCTATGGCATCCCTATGGCAGGGGTTTTGACCCGCGATGATGGCGCCAGCCCCCCTCGCTGGCGCGGTATGCGAAGCGTGCACGCAGGCGTACCGTCGGGATATGAGGCACGGTGTGGTTTTGGTGCCGCTGGCGGTGGCAGCCTCGCTCGTGGCGGCATGCACCAGTAACAGCCCTCAGCCGCCGGCGGCGCGGGCGAGCACGGCCCAGGCAGGTGTGGTCACCTCGGACGGGTGCGCTGGGCAGCCGCCGGTCAGCCCGCTGCCCGTCTGGGCACGGTCCGGGTTCTCCCCGGCGGATCAGGCCATGCCGCATGTGATGGGCGTGTCAGGCAACATCGTGGCGATCCTGTGGGGCACTCGCGACGCACTGCACTCGCCGCCGCGGCAAGACGTGAACAACAAGATCCTCTGGGTGTCCAGGATTCCGCTCGTCGCACCGAATCCGCTGGTCATCAAGGCCACCCTGGCGGGCAGCATGCGCACGGCGGCCGTGTCCGTGCCGGGCGGCCCGGGACCGTCGATCATCGACCTGCCGGCGCCCGGCTGCTGGACACTCCACCTGAGCTGGTCCGGCCACACCGACGAACTCAAGCTGCGCTACGTGGCCTGATCGGGGTCGTCAGGGGGACACGGCGGGCCCGCCAGGGCGGCATTGTCTTCGGCCAGGCTGTCCGGATAGAACCTCCGGGCCGTCTCGATGACCTCGTCCAGGGGCGGCCACCAGGGGCCGTGCCGCAGTGAGCCGAGAGCGTGCAGGACACCCGCGGCCTGCTGGGCGGGCTCCGCGTCGGGCACGGGCACCACGCGGTGCGCCCGGGCCGAGCGCAGCGGCCCGAGGTGGAAATCCGGCCCGGGCTCGGCGGCTTCCCGGGCGAGCACCAGGTAGTAGTCGGGCAGCTCGAACCGACCCGCACGCCACGCGGCCAGGGCCCTGGCCGCCTCCTGCTCGAAGCCGGCCGGACCCGGCTGCCTGGACACGTCCCACATCTCCCGCCAGCTTTCGGCGAGCGCCGCGAGCGGGTCGGCGGTCACCAGCGCGTAGGGCGAGGTGGCCCGGCCGGCCCGCTGCAGCGCCTCGGCGGCGACCGCCAGCGCGTCGCGCCCAGCGTCGCGCCCAGCGTCGCGCCCAGCGTTGCGCCCAGCGTTGGGCTCGGCCTTGGGCCCAGCGTTGGGCCCGGAATTCGCGGCATCCCCGGGCCTGATGAGGGCCACGTTCATGGACCGGCCGACGGCGGCGAGGACCTCGCCGGGCGCGGGGCCGGCCAGGACCACCACGGTGCTGGAATTACGTCGTATCAGGCTCGATCGTAGCCGCACGGACCGCATACTCCCGGGGTAAGTCTGCTCCGCTAGCGGGCTTTCCCGGCGCGTGGGGAGCGAGCGCCGGGGACGCGCCGTTGCCGGTGACGGCGGCGGACCTCTTCAGCG
>CAWDBS010000016.1:0-10923 GCA_963800415.1 uncultured Actinomycetes bacterium | reverse complement strand
GCAGTATTTTCCCGGCCAACCAGCCCCGACCGACCTCCCGGGCTCTCCCGGTCAACCAGCCCCGACCGACCTCCCGGCCCGCCCGACCTGTGGTTCCAGCTGTATATCCTGCGGGACAGCGGGCTGACCAAGGACCTGGTCGACCGGGCCGCGGCGGCGGGGTACCGGGTGCTCGTGGTCACGGTGGACACCCTCGTGACGGGGCGCCGGACCAGGGACCACAGGAACGGGCTGATCATTCCGCCCGCACTGACCACCCGCACGCTGGCCAGCATCGCGGCCCGGCCGGCCTACTGGCTGCGGATGCTGCGCGGCGAAGCCATCGACTTCGCCAACTTCGCCGGGAGCGGCGCGATGACGATCGCGCGCACGGGCACGCTGTTCAACCCCACCGTCGGCTGGGACGACATTGCCTCGCTGCGGGACAGGTGGCCGGGGAAGCTGATCCTCAAGGGACCTATCTCGCCCGAGGACGCTCGCCGGGCCGTCTCGGTGGGGGCGGACGGCGTGCAGCTGTCCAACCACGGCGGGCGCCAGCTGGACCGGGCCGTCTCCCCCATCAACCTGGTCGCGCCGGTGCGTGACGCGGTGGGGCCGGACGTGCCCTTGCTGGTGGATTCGGGCGTCCGGCACGGGTCCGACATCGTGGTGGCGCTGGCCCTGGGCGCGGACGCCTGCGCGATCGGCCGCGCCTACCTGTACGGGCTGATGGTCGGCGGCGAGCCGGGCGTGGACAAGGCGGTGGACCTCCTGGCCGAGCAGTTCACCCGGACTTTGCACCTGATGGGCATAGGTTCGGTGGCCGAGCTGCGCGCGGCCGGCCGTGAGCTGCTCGTCTCGCCATGATTTCTGAGCGCACCGGGCGTTCCCGGGTCGTCAGCCTTCCAGGAGCCCGAGCTCACGGGACCGGGTGACCGCCTGGCTGCGTGAGGAGGTGCCCAGCTTCCGGTAGATCGAGACCGCTTGTGACTTGATGGTGTTGGGGGACAGGAACAAGTCTTCGGCGATCTCGGGGAACGACAGGTGGGTGGAGAGCATCGGCAGCAGGCGGAGCTCAGCGCCGGTCAGTGCCGATGCTCCGGGGCCGGTTGAATCGCGCTCCTTCGCCAGTTGGGCCCGGAGCGCCTGGGCCTGGCCTGCCAGGGTTCCGAGGCCGGGACGGCGCCGCAGCAGCTCACCGACCTCCCGCATGAGCGTCTTGGCCCCTGCCAGGTCGGCGAGCGCGAAGTGGACGCGGGCGAGCTCGATCCGCACCTGAACGGCGAAGTAGGGCAGGGCGTAGGTCAGCAGATGCCGCAGCCGCTGTGCGCTGACGAGCTCCCGGCGCGCCGCCGGGACATCTCCCCGGTGCACGGCGATGCGGGCCCGCACCGCGCAGATCAGGGGCGTGGCGTAGCTTTCCCCGATCCCGGCCCGGCGCACAACGGCGTCTACCCGGTCCGCATGCGCCTCGGCCCGGGCCCACTCGCCGCGCGCGATCGCCACCAGCGATCGTTCGCACAGCGCGAGCGCGACATCCTCGTGCGCACCGACTTCCTCCCCGACGCTGACACCATCCTGCAGAGACGCCTCGCCACCATCGAGGTCACCGCACAGGACACGCGCGATCCCTTGCAGGAACGCGGGTGCCGGCGTCACGAAGCTCTGCGCCGCGAACCTGCGCACCGCCTCATCCGCGTCAGCGCGCATCTGTTCTGCCCCGTGCCGGCACAGGAAGGTCCGCATCACCGCGGCCCACGCGTCGGCGGCAGAGTCACCGGGCCGCGCCGGATCGCCGTATTGCCAGCGGTCGACCGCGTCGGCCCACCGCTCGGCCTCGGCCGGCCGCCCGGTCAACGCGCAGAACAGCGCGGCCAGCACCGCGGCCATCGGGTGTCCCTGGATCCCGCCCCGGTCCTCCAGCCACCGAAGCCACCGGTTGACGGTCGGGACCCGGCCTTGCCTATGGGCCGGCACTGACAAGTTTCTCCACCAGGCCAGCGACGGTATCGACGTCCCCGGCCGCCATCGAGTACTCCAGCGCCTCCTCGGGCAGGCCGTTCCGCGCGCACCAGCCCGCGGCGCGGCGGCGCAGGACCGGGATCAGGCCGGGCTCCAGGCGCTCCAGCTCCGCCAGGAGCATGTCGCGGAACAGGTGATGGTAGCGGTACCACTGGCCCCGCCGGTCCAGCGGCACCAGCAGCACGTTCGACCGGGCCAGATCCGCCAGGATCACGGCAGACCCGCTCTGCTCGAGCACCGCCTCGCACAAGGGCCCGGACATCCGCTCCAGCACCGCGGTCCGGGTCAGGAACACCCGCTGCCGGCGGGAAATCCGGGACAGGAACTCCGACTCCATGTACTCGCTCACCAGCCGGTCGCCGCCGCCGAAGGAGACCGCCGCGCTCGCCAGCGGACCGCCCTCCCGCAGGTAGAGAGCCGCCAGGTACAACCCGGCCGGCCAGCCCTCCGTCCGCCGGTGCAGTGCCGCCACCTCATCCTCGCCCAGCGTCACCTCAGCCTCGCGCAAAAGCGAGGCCGCCTCCTCGCAGGTCAGCGACAGATCCTCGGGGCCGATCTCCAGGATCCTGCCCTCGGCGCGCAGCCGCGCGACCCGCAGTGGCGGCTCCGCCCGCCCCGCCAGCGCCAGCCGTGCCCGGCCGGCACATGATCGGCCAGCACCGACAGCGCAGCGCGGCATTGGGAGTTGCGCAGCGCGTGCACGTCGTCCAGGAGCAGGACTACGGGTGAAGTCATCGACGAGAACGCGGATCCGAGCCGGGGGACGACAGAGCCGGGTACCGAGCTCACCGGGGAAGCGAGCGCGTCGAACACCCGTCCGTCGATCGGCTCGACCGCATCGAGTGCTGCCGCGACATAGCTGAGCAGGACCTTCGGATCGTTGTCCCCTTCATCGACCGACACCCACGCAAACGCCTGGCCGTTGCGCTCGGCCCACTGCGACAGCAGCGTCGTCTTCCCGTAGCCCGGCGGCGCGACCACCGAAACGATCGGGCAAGGCTCGCCGCTCCTTAGCCGCTCGATCAGCGGCAAGCGACGGACAGCCCCGGGCCTCACCGCCGGACGACGGAGCTTCGACACCAACAGGTCGAACACCGGCTCGCCCGCCTGATACGACCGGCCGCCCCGTTCACGCACGTCGCTGTCGCTCATGCTCCGACGGTGCCCCCCAGGATTGGCTGCCGATCCATGATCTTCCCACGCCATCGATCAGGTCAAGCGCGGCACAAGGGACTCGTCACCGGCCGTGAAACAGGAACCCCGGTCGGCGACGGCAGGAATCCCCGTCCTTCAGGGCGGGGAATAGTCAAGAGGCGCATTCGTCACGCTCCACCAGCCGGGCGCCGCCGTCACGGCCAGCGGCCGCCGCGGACGCGCCGTCGATCCGGTCGGCGGCGTGCGCCGGGGAGGTCCCGTCGATCCGGACACCGCGCAGCGCCAGCCCGGCGATCAGCACGGCCGCACAGGTGATCGACGCGTCGGCCAGGTTGAACGTCCACGGGAAATGCGGCAGGTTGATCCAGTCCACCACCCGGCCGCGGAGCGGTCCTGGCGCCCGGAACAGCCGGTCCCCCAGGTTTCCCATCGCCCCGCCGAGCAGCAGCCCGAGGGCGATCGTCCAGCCCACGCTGCGCAGCCGCCGGGCGGTGCGGATGATGTAGCCGATCACGCCGCACACGATCACGGCGATGACCGCGGTGTAGGACGTGCCGACGCCGAAGGCGGCGCCGGCGTTGAAGGTGAGGTCCAGCGTCAGCAGCCCGTCGAGCAGCCGGACCGGCGGGTGCCCGGGCAGCCTGGCCAGCACCTGCGCCTTGGAGATGGTGTCGGCGGTCAGCACGGCGACCGCGACGCAGAACATGACCGTGAGCGCCCAGACCCGGCGCGTGTGCAGCTGGACAGGATCGGCGATCATCAGGCACCTGAGCTGTGGGAGGAGAGAGAACCGGGAAAACTGAGCAGGTCCGCTTGGAGGTGCGGGTAACGCAGGTAACCGGACGCCATCAGGGCATGCCCCGGGGTGCCAGTGCTTCCCGGGGTGCCCGTGCTTCCCGGGGTGCCGGTGCTTCCCGGGGCGGCTGCGCTTGTCGGGGCGGCAGGGGCGGGCGGGCCTTGGACGGGCCGGTCGCCGGGTCGGCCGGTACCTTGGGCGGCTGCTTCTCCAGCGCCTCGAGCGCGAGCCGCACCGCGGTCTCCAGCTGCGGATCCCGGCCTGCGGCCCAGTCGTCCGGCGTGACCAGCACTTCCACGTCCGGGTCGACGCCGTAGTTCTCCACGCCCCAGCCATACTCGTCGAACGAGAACGCGTACCTGGGCACGGTCATGTGGGTGCCGTCGACCAGTTCGTGGCCGGGGATGCCCTCGATGCCGATTACGCCGCCCCAGGTCCGGGTACCCACCACCGGGCCGAGGCCGAGCAGCTTGATCGCGGCCGTGACGATGTCCCCGTCGGACCCGGCGAACTCGTCGGCCACCGTGACGACCGGCCCGCGCCGTCCGTCCTGGGGATAGGAGACCGGCTGGAGCCAGCGCCCCTGGTCCCAGCCGATGACGCGGCGGGCCAGCTTCTCCACCACCAGCTGGGAGATGTGCCCGCCGCCGTTCCCGCGCACATCCATGACCAGGGCGTCGAACCGCATCTCGGTGTGCAGGTCGCGGTGGAAGTCGGCCCAGCCTTCGCCGACCATGTTCGGGATGTGCAGGTAGCCGAGCCGTCCCTCGCCGAGCTCGCGCACCAGGTGGCGGCGGCCGGTCACCCAGTCCTGGTACCGCAGCCGCCGCTCGTCGCGCAGCGGCACCACGGCGACGCGTCGGGGGGGAACGGGGGGGCGGACAGCCCCCCCGTGATCGGCGGGGTCTTGGGGGGTCGTCCCCCCGGCCAGCACGGTGAGCTCGACCGGCTTGCCGACCGTCCCGGCCAGCAGCGGCGCCGGGCCGAGCAGCGGATCGACCGCCCGGCCGTCCACCGCGATCAGCTCGTCCCCGGGCCGGACCACCACGCCGGGTGCCTCGAGCGGCGAGCGCGCCCGCGGGTCGGACGACTCGCCCGGCAGGACCCGTTCCACGATCCAGCGGCCGGAGCCGTCGCGGGAGATGTCCGCGCCGAGCAGCCCGACGGCCGCGGGACCCGGGCCGGGCCCGCGGAAGTCCTGGCCGGCCTTCCCGATGTAGGCGTGCGAGGTGCCCAGTTCGGCTACCACTTCCCACATCAGGTCGGTGAAATCGTCCGCACCCCGGACCCGGTCCAGCAGCGGCCGGTAGCTATCCAGCACCCCGTCCCAGTCCACCCCGGACATGTCCGGGCTCCAGAAGTCGCGGCGCATCAGCCGGCGCTTCGGCAAAGGCGTGCTGCCACAGCGCGACCGGGTCGGCCTGGAACCTGGCCCGGGACAGGTCGACGGTGACCGACTCGTCCGAGCCGTGGTCTTCCTTGTGCTCGGAAGGCAGGATCCGCAGGTCGTTCCCGTCCTTGACCACCAGACGTGTGCCGTCGCCGCTGACGTCGAACCAGTCGAGCTCGCCGACCAGTTCGGTTACCTCGCGCTTGCGCAGGTCAAAACGCTCCAGGACCGGCCGCGGCGTGTCGCCCTCGGGGCTGGCGGCGCCCTCCCCGAGCACCCCGGCGATCGGCTCGCGCAGCCAGGCCAGGCCACCTTTGGTGGCATGGAGCCCCGAGTACCTGGCCTCGACCACCGGGACGCCCACCACGCGGCCGGAGAGACCTTCGGCGTCGACAGATACCTCGGTTCGTTCGGAAGAATCGTCCTTGTCTTTGTCCGGCGGGGGCGGATCGGTGCCCAGCGGACGGCCACCGGGCAGCGGGCCGAACGGCGACGGCGTCTCGGCGGCCAGCGGCACCAGGTAGGGGCGGCTGCCGAGCGGGAACGACAGGTCGAAGGTCTGCTCGTCATACACCGGATCGAAACTGCGCCGCGAGATGAAGGCGAGGTACAGGCCGTCGGGAGTGAACACCGGGTCGGTATCGGTGAACCGGCCGTCGGTCACGTCGATGACCTCGCGGTCGGCTCCCTGCGTTACCGGGGCCATGCGGATCCGGCGTAGCGGCTGCGGGCCGGGCTGGGCCCAGGCCAGCCAGGCCGAATCCGGCGACCAGGACAGCCCGTCGACGGCCCCGTCGTTCGACGCGGCCAGCTCGGTGACCTGGCCGGACGCCACGTCGACGACCAGCAGCCTGCCGTCATGGGCGGCGGCGGCCACGGTGGCCCCGTCCGGCGACGCGGCCAGGCTGAGTACGTTGCCGAGGAGGCCCTCGGCGATCCGGACGGTCTCCAGCTCACCGGTCACCGGCCCGATCTCCAGCGCGTCCTGTCCGGCGGCGTCGGTGACCCAGGCCACCTGGCCGGTGTCGCCGAGGACCTGCGGTAGCCTGGCCCGGGCCGCGGCGTCGACGTGCAGCGCGCGGGCCGGGCCGTCCTTGTGGGTCAGCCAGTGCACCGTGCCGCGCACCTCAACCGCGCTGGCCTGCCCCGTCTTGTCGGTGTTCAGGCTGCCCAGGTGGTCTTTCGCCGAGATGAGCCGGGAGGCCCGGCCGGTCGCCGGGGAGCCGAGGGTGATGTCCAGCCTGCGCGGCTCCGGCGCTTCGGGTGAGTCCAGGATCCAGATGTCGCCGGCCACGTGGTAGACGATCCGCTGCCCGTCGGTGGACGGGTTCCTGGCGTACCTGCCGTCATGGTCGGTGTGCCTGGTGATGCCGCCGCCGTCCAGCGCACAGGAGTAGACGTTGCCGGTGCCCTCGTGATCGGACAGGAAGAACAGCCGGCCGGCGATGATCATCGGCGTGCTGAGCTGGCCGTCGAGGTCGGCGAGCAGCCGGGTGAACAGCGGGTCCTCGGCGGTGGCGGTCCACAGCCTGCCCCGGGTGCCGCCCCGGTAACGCTTCCAGTATGCCATCTCGTTGTTCATCCGGCCGGTGAGCAGCGCGGTGCCCGCCGGCTCCAGGGCCAGGTCGACCACCGGGCCGAACGGCAGCCGCCGCGGCGGCGCACCCTCAAGAGGGACCGCGTGCGCCCAGGTCAGGAAGGCCTGGGGCTGGCCGGTGGCGGAGACCGCGAGGACCTCCCCGTGCTCGGTCCAGCCGGTCACCCGGGTTCTGGCGTCGCCCCAGTAGGTGAGCCGGCTGGCGGCGCTGCCGTCCGCGTCGGCCGTATAGACCTCCGGGTTGCCGTCCCGCCAGCTGGTCCAGGCGATCCTGGCGCCGTCGCGGGCGAAGCGGGGGTAGCTCACCTGGGCGTGGTCGGCGGATAGCCGCCAGGCCCGGCCGCCGCCGGCGGGGGCGAGCCAGATGTCATCTTCGGCTGCGAAGACGAGAAGATCACCGTGAATGTGCGGGTAGCGCAGGTATCCGGATGAAGTCACGCGCTTCATCCTATGGTCTAGAGCCACCCGCGTTCGGAGGCGATCCGGAGCGCCTCGGCGCGGGATTCTAGGGCACGATCGCGGTGAGGCGGAGGCCGCGCGCCGCTTCCGCCCAGCCGAGCGCCAGGCGGCCGCCAGGAACCTCCCATGACATGCGTCATTGCCTCCGCGGTGACACGCCCTGTTCGGGGCCGCCTGAGTGAACGGGCGGCGGCAGGTGGTTGAAGTTCCGGCGGCGGTCCGGGGTCGCGCCCGAGATGCGGCTGCCCGGGCCGGTAAGCGGGGCTCTGGTAAGCGGGGCCCTGGTTAGCGGGGCCCTGGTTAGCGGCCTACGGCGTAGCCCTGCATGCCGCGGGGGTTGGCGGCGGCGTACAGGACGCCGTTGCGGCGGGCCACCGCGCTGACCCGGCCCAGCGACCAGGGGGGGCGGACGTTGACCAGGTGACCGCGGCGGCGTAGCTCCTCGATCACCGGCGCGCCCACCCGGGACTCGACGTCGAGCACGCGGGGCTGCGCCCGGCGCGGGTAGAACGACGACGGCATGTGCGCGGAGTGGAATGACGGGAAGTCGATCGCCTGCTGCAGGTTCATGCCGAACTTCAGGTGGTTGAGGAAGAACAGCAGCGACCACTGATCCTGCTGGTCGCCGCCGGGCGTGCCGAAGGCCAGGTACGGGTCGCGGTCCCGCAGCGCGAGGCTCGGGGTGAGCGTGGTGCGCGGCCGCTTGCCCGGCGCGAGCGTGGCGGGCAGCCCCGGGGTGAGGGTGAACATCTGCGCCCGGGTGCCGAGGCCGAAGCCGAGGCCGGGGATGACCGGCGAGGACTGCAGCCAGCCGCCGCTCGGCGTGGCGGACACCATGTTGCCGAACCGGTCGGCCACGTCGAGGTGGCAGGTGTCGCCGGCCCGGTAACTCGAGGCGACCCTCGGGTCCGGGCCACCCGGGCCGCTGGTGCGCATCGTCGGCTCGCCGGTGCCCGGGTCCAGCCGCGGCGCGGGCGGCTCCACGTCCAGGCTCGGCGCCACGGTCCCGTCGTCGCCGGTTCCGGCACCCCCGCCGGTTCCGGCGCCCCCGCCGGTTCCGGCGCCCCCGCCGGTCATGAAGTCCGGCAGCCGGGGCGGCCGGCCCTCCGGAGCGCCGGGACGCAGCCCGGCCGACGCCTCGGGTCCCACCAGACGGCGCCTGCCGTCGGCGTATTCGGCCGAAAGCAGCGCCTTGACCGGCACGTCGGTGAAGTCAGGGTCGCCGTACCAGGCTTCCCGGTCGGCGAACGCGAGCTTGCCGCATTCGGTCACGGTGTGCAGGTAATCCGCGGTGCCCGGGCCCATGGCCGCCAGGTCGAACCCGTCGAGCAGCGCGAGCTGCTGGAGGAACACCGGCCCCTGCCCCCACGGCTTGGTCTTGCACACGGTCAGGCCGCCGAACTCATAGGTCACCGGTTCCTCGAGCCGCGGATGCCAGCCCGCCAGGTCGGCGTAGGCCAGCAGCCCCCGGTGCGGCTGGCCGGTCACGTCCATGACTTCGGCAGCGGCGACGTAGGCAGCGATCGTCTCGGCGACGAAGCCCTCGTAGTAGACCCGCCGGGCTGCCTCGATCTGCTCGTCGCGGTCCCGGCTCGCCGCCTCCGCCTCGTCGAGGATGCGCTGGTAGGTGGCGGCCAGCGCGGGGTTGGCGAACCGCGACCCGGGCGCGGGCACGTGGCCGCCCGGCAGGTAGACCTCGGCCGAGCTCGGCCAGTAGTCCAGGAACAGCTCGGCGACGCTGGCGATCCCCCAGCTGACGGCGGGCAGCAGCGGGTAGCCGCTGGCCGCGTAGCCGGTCGCGTAGCCCATCACGTCCCGCAGCCGGAGCGTGCCGAACTCCCGCAGCAGCAGCATCCAGGCCCCGAACGCGCCGGGCACGCAGGCGGCGAGCAGGCCGCTGCCGGGCACGAGGTCAAGCCCGAGGCCGGCGAATGCCTCCGGCGTGGCGGCGGCCGGCGCGGTCCCCTGCCCGCAGAGCACGAAGGTCTCGCCGCGCCCGGCGTGGTGGGCGATGACCGGGACCTCACCGCCGAGGCCGTTCAGGTGCGGCTCGACCACCTGGAGGACGAGCCCGGCGGCCACGGCCGCGTCGAACGCGTTACCGCCGTGCTCGAGCACCGCCAGCCCGGCCGCCGAGGCAAGCCAGTGCGTCGAGGCCACCATGCCGAACGTGCCCGCGAGTTCCGGCCTGGTCGTGAATTCGGGAATTTCGCCCATGACCCGATCCTCTCATCAGGCCCCGCGGGCGGCCCGGGCCAGCGGGCTCGTGGGCCGGCACCTCAGGTAACGTCTCCCCATGGACCTCTCCCCGCGGGTGCGTGCCGTCTGCGATCTCGACGTCGCCGAGGCCCGCGAATTCGCCTGCCTGCACGAATACGACGGCAAGCCGCAGGACCTGTCCCCGGCTGGCATCCGCGCCGGGCTCGCCCGGCTGGCGGCGGCGCGGGCCGAAGGCGAGCGGCTGGCGGACGCGCACGACGAGGCTCACCTGTCCGCGGCCGAGGAGCAGAAGCAGGTCATCTACGCCGGGCTCGAACTGCACCGCAGGAACCCGATCCTGCACCTCGGCGAGCTCGACCTGGCCTGCTACGACCGGGATTACGCGCCCGAGCAGGAGCGGGAGGCCGCGCGGGCTGAACACCTCGCCGCCTGGCCGCAGGTAGCGGACGCGGCCGTCGAGTCACTCGACCAGGTGAGCGCCCCGGTCGCCGAGGCGCTGCTCGGCGGCATCCGCGGCCTGGCCGCCGGGCTCACCGCGCGACCCGGATCCGGTTCAGGTCCGGACGAGACTGCCCTGGTCGCTGCGCGGGCCGCGCACGCCCGGCTGGTCGCGCACGTCGAACGCGCCGCGGCGGCAGGCGATCCGATCCGGCGCTCGGCGGTCCCGGGCTCACCGCCCTGATGAGCACCGCCGAGGCGCTTCCGGTCGACCTGGGCAGGCTGGCCGAGCAGGCCGATGCCGACCGGGACCGGCTGCACACCCTGCTGGCCGACGGATGCGCCCGGCTCGACCCATCCCGGCCCGCGCTCGAGGTGGCCCGCCACCTGGTCCGGGACCACCCCGACGGGCCCGGCGTGATCGACGCGGCGCGGAATTGGACCGAACGGGCGATCGAGTTCACTCGCGACCATGACCTGGTTCCCTACCACGACGGGGTGTGCCTGGTCGGGCTCGCGCCCGAGTCACGGCGGTGGGCCATGGCGATGATGTCCTGGGCCGCGCCCGGTGAGCCGGAGGGCCCGTCCTGGTTCCACATCACCCCGCCGGAGGCATCCTGGCCGGAACGTGAGCAGGAGGAATGGCTGGAGGTGTTCAGCCACACCACGCTGCCCGGCATCGCCGTGCACGAGGTGGCGCCCGGGCACTTCTCCCACGGCCGTGCGCTGCGGCACGTAACGTCCGAGGTCAGGCGGACCCTGCACTCCACCGCGTTCGCCGAGGGCTGGGCACACTACGGCGAGGAACTCTGCGTGGAAGAAGGGTTCGTGCTGAGGACCCGCGGATCCCGATCGGCGTCTGGCTGG
>CAWDBS010000015.1:0-14022 GCA_963800415.1 uncultured Actinomycetes bacterium | reverse complement strand
TGGACAGCGGCCGGGCCGACGGACACGAGCACGGCAAGCTCGGGCTGGCCGACATCGCGGTGCTCTACCGCACCGACGCCCAGGCCGGACCGCTCGTCCAGGCCCTGACCCGGGCCGGGCTGCCGCATCAGAAGCGCTCGCACGACCTGCTCGCGCGCCGCCCGGGGGTGGCCGACATCGTGCGCGAGATGGGCCTGGCCCCCGGACCCAGCGGCCCCGGACACAGCAGCCCCGGACCCAGCGGCCCCGGACCCAGCGGCCCCGGACCCAGCGGCCCCGGACCCAGCGGCCCCGGACCCAGCGGCCCCGGACCCAGCGGCCCCGGACCCAGCGGCCCCGGACCCAGCGGCCCCGGACCCAGCGGCCCCGGACCCAGCGGCCCCGGACCCAGCGGCCCCGGACCCAGCGGCGGAGGGGCCGGGAATGTGGCCGGGCGGGTGGCGGCCGCCGTGCGCGCGGTAGCAGCGGCCCGGGGCGAGCACGACACCACCGTCACCGACGTGCGCGCCGCGGGCGAACTGCTCCTGCCGCTGGCCCGCCGGTGCGGCGCCGACGTCGAGCGGTTCCGGGCCGAGATCGCCCTGGGCGCCGAGACGGACGCGCTGGACCCGCGGGCCGAGGCGATCACGTTGCTGACCCTGCACGGCGCTAAGGGCCTGGAGTTCGAGGTGGTGTTCCTGGCCGGCTGCGAGTACGGCCTGCTGCCGCTGTGGCGGCCCGGCCCGGCCGATACCGCGGAGGAGCGGCGGCTGCTGTTCGTCGGGATGACCAGGGCCCGCGAGCGGCTGCTGCTCACCGGCGCGGCGCGCCGTACCAGGCACGGCGCCGAGGAGGCGGCCGGCCGGTCGCCGTTCCTGGCCGCGATCGACCCGGCACCGCGCAGCCTGTCCGGGCCGCAGCGGCCGCGCCGCGCCGCGGACCGCCAGCTGCGCCTGCTCTAGTCTTCCGCTCAGTCGTCCCGGCACCGGCCGGAAGCGACTTGCAGCTCGTCGATCAGGCGGGAGGCGTCGGCTTTCGACAGCGCGTCGAGGTCTATCTCACGGCGCGCCTCGCGGGTCAGGGTCTGCAGGTACGACTTCTGCGGCCCGGTCATGGGCTGGTCTCCGGTCACCCAGTCATCCGGATCCTTGGCGGGGTATTCCTGCGGGGTCAGGTTCTCGCTCATCGCTCCTCCTCCGGTGTGAGACGCGGAACCCCTACCCCGTTCGGATCTAATCGAACTTATGTTTTGATGACGGCGGTCAGGTGCGTCCGGGGCCGGCCGCGCACCGGTCCGCTCCGCGCCGAGGCCGGCCGCGACGACGAAGCCGACCCCGGCCAGGGACCAGGCCCGGGGCACCTGGCCCAGCAGCGCGAACCCGGCGACCAGGGCGAGCGCGGGCTCCAGGCACATCAGGGTGCCGAACGCCGCGGCGGTCAGCCGTCGCAGCGCGTACATCTCCAGGCTGAACGGCACGACCGGCAGCAGCAGCGCCAGGCCGAGACCCGCCAGCAGCAGATGCGGCGTCAGCGCCGGCCGGATGCCCGGTCCCGCGACCAGCGTCGCCACCAGGGCGGCCACCGGAATGGACACCGCGAGCCCCTGCAGGCCCGCGACCTCGTCGCCGACCGCCTGGGTGAGGACGATGTAGCAGGCCCAGCACGCCGCCGCGCCGAGGGCGCACGCGACGCCGGCCAGGCTGGCGCCGCCCTGCCACGGGTGGGTCAGCAGCAGCACGCCGGCCGCGGCCAGGCCCGGCCATAGCAGCCGCCGTCCGCCCCGGCCGCGGGCGACGGCCACGCCGAGCGGGCCCAGGAATTCCAGCGCGGTAGCGGTGCCGAGCGGCAGCCGGGCCACGGCCGCCATGAACAGCATGGTCACCCCCGCGGTTACCACGCCGAGGGCGAGCACGGCGAGCAGCGCCGGGCGCCGGAATCGCCAGGGCCGGGGCCGGACGGCGATCAGCAGGATCAGGCTGGCCCAGGCCAGCCGCAGCCAGACCACCCCCAGCGGGCCCACCTGGCCGAACAGCGGGACGCACAACGCCAGGCCGAGCTGGATACAGGTCATCGAGCCCACCGCCATTACGGTGCCGGCCCGGGCCGGGGACCAGGATAGCCTCGCGGTGACGATCATGGTTGCCAGTACATACGAGCGGAATCGTCCGTGTCCACGTGAGATTCGTGGACATACCGTTCACGAATAATGAATGATCTGCTCATGGATCCGCGTCGGCTCGAGCTGCTGCTCGAGCTGTCCCGCCTCGGCTCGATGCGGGAGGTCGGCGAGGCGATGCACATCACCACCTCCACCGTCTCCCAGCAGATCGCGGGCCTGGCCAGGGAAGTCGGCACGCCGCTGATCGAGCCGGACGGACGGCGGGTGCGGCTGACCCCGGCCGGGCGGCGGCTGGCCGGCCACGCGGTCACCGTCCTCGCCGCCATCGAGGCCGCCCGCCGCGACCTGGACCCCGCGGCGGCGCCAGCCGGCACGGTGCGGGTGGCGGCGTTCGCCTCGGCGGTCCGCCAGCTCCTGCTCCCGGTGGCCCGGACCCTGGCCGGGCGGCACCCGGCCGTCCAGCTGCACATCCACGAGCACGAGCCCGCCGAGGCCCTGGGCCTGCTCGCCGCCGACGAGATCGACCTCGCGCTGACATACGACTACAACCTCGCGCCGGCCAGGTTCGGCCGCAGCCTGCGCAGCCAGCCGCTGGGCAGCACCCCGTGGAGCCTGGGCACGCCGTCAGCCTCAGGCCGCGAGCGCGGCACCGCACTGGAGGTCTTCCGCCGGTACCGGGAGCACGACTGGATCGTCAACTCGCGCAACACCGCCGACGAGGAGGTGGTTCGCATCGTGGCCTCGATGGCCGGCTTCGAGCCGCGCATCACGCAGCGCGCGGACAGCCTCGACCTGGTGCAGGACATGATCCTGGCGGGCCTCGGGGTGGGACTGCTCCCCGCCGCGCGGCCGACCGCCCGCGGGGTGACGCTCCGGCGGCTGCGCCAGCCGGAGGTGATCCTGCGGTCCTACGCCGTGACCAGCCGCGGCCACTCCGGGTGGCCGCCGCTCGCCCTGGTGCTCCGGCTGGTCCAGGACACCGCCGCGCCCTGAGCGCCCGCCTGGCCCGGGCGCCTCACCTGAGCAGCTTGTGCACCTCGCGGAACTTCGGGTGCCGCGCGTCGCGCAGCCACTCGAACAGCACCATCTCCGACGTCACGATCTCCGCGCCGTGCTGGCGCGCCCGGTCGATGGCGGCCGCCCGGTCGGCCGGATCGCGCGAGCCGGTCGCGTCCGCCGCCCACACCACCCGGCGCCCGGTCGCGAGCAGGTCCAGCACCGTCTGCAGGACGCACACGTGCGCCTCGCAGCCGGCCACCACGATCTCCCCGGACCCGGCGGGCAGCAGCGCGGGGAAGCCGGGGTCACCCGCCGCCGAGAACGTCGTCTTGGCCATGACCGCCTGCGGGTAGCCGGCCAGCGGCGGCACCGTCGGGCCCAGGGCCGCCGGGTTCTGCTCCGTCGCGCGGACCGGCACGTCCAGCAGCGTCGCCGCCTCCGCGAGCCGCACGGCCCGGGCCACGACAGCCTCGTGATCTCCAATGACGGGCATGAGCCGCTCCTGCAGGTCGATCAGCAGCAGGACGGCGCCCTCAGCGGTGAGCAGCACGCAACCGACGCTACTTCATCCCTTCATCCGGGGACGGCCAGAAATGTCAGTGGTCCAGAGGAGGATAAGACTGAAACGAACAGCCAGGTACGGAGAGTTGAGATGGCAGCAGGCGATACCCAGATCACGATCGCGGGGAATCTCGTGGATGATCCCGAGCTCCGGTTCACCCCGGCCGGGCAACCCGTCGCGAAGTTCCGCGTCGCGTCGACGCCGAGGTTCCGTGACAATTCCACGGGTGAGTGGAAGGACGGGGACAGTCTTTTCCTGACGTGCAACGTGTGGCGGCAGGCGGCGGAGAACGTGGCGGAGAGCCTGACCCGGGGGATGCGGGTGATCGTGTCGGGGCGGCTGCGGCAGCGCTCGTATGAGACCAAGGAAGGCGAGAAACGGACCGTGTACGAGGTCGAGGTCGATGATGTCGGCCCGTCGCTGCGGAATGCTTCGGCCAAGGTCAACCGGGTGGCCAGGTCCGGCGCCGGGGACGGCGGTTACAGCGGCGGCCAGCGCGGCGCCGGCGGCCCTGCGGGTCCAGGTGGTACCGGCGGCCGGCCCCCCGGCGGCCAGGGCAACGCGGGCGGCGGGGACACCGACCCGTGGGCCTCCGACGGCCCGGGCGGCTACACCGACGAGCCTCCGTTCTGAGCATCGCGGCCTTAGCTCCCTGGCCCGGATCTAGGGCCTATGGTCCCGTCCGGAAGGGCTGAATGCCGGTAGCCGGGGCCGCCACTCGGCCCTGATGCTTGAGAGAAATGGCTGGCCAGTTCAGTACCGGAAGGGGAGGAGCCATGAGCTTTAACCTTGCTGTCATCCTCAGCGAAACCGCGCACTCCGCGCCGGACCGACCCGTGGCGGTGTTCGCCGGAGGCCAGGTCACCTACCGGGAACTGGACAAGGCTTCGGACCGGCTCGCGGCTTCCCTGACGGCTATCGGGGTAAAACCCGGCGACCCGGTCGCGCTGCAGCTGCCCAACATCCCGCAGTTCCTCATCTCGTATTTCGGCATCCTCAAAGCCGGCGGCATCGTGGTGCCGTTGAACGTCATGCTCAGGGCTCCCGAAGTGGCCTTCCACCTCGGCGACAGCGGGGCTCGGGTCCTGATTACCTGGGAAGGGGTCCTGACTGAGGCGGCCAAGGGAGCGGAAGCCGCCGGGCTGGAGCAGATCTACGCCGTCGGCCACGCCGGCGACAGCGGGGCGGCGCTCCCCTTCGAACGGCTGCTGGACGTCATCGTGCCGCGTTTCGACATGGTCATGCGGCAGCCCATGGACACGGCCGTGATCGTCTACACCTCCGGCACGACGGGCCGACCCAAGGGCGCCGAGCTCACGCACATCCAGCTGTACATGAACGCCGACATCCCTGGGCGGCTGTTCGACGTCCAGCCCGACGACATCGTGATCACCGTGCTGCCGCTGTTCCACGTGTTCGGCCTGTCCAGCATCCTGGACGTCTGCGTGCGGTTCGGCTGCACCATGTCGCTGATCCCCCGGTTCACGGCCGACGCGATCCTGACCGCGATCCAGCGCGACCAGGCCACCATCTTCGAGGGCGTGCCCACCATGTTCGCCGACCTGCTGTCCTGCCCGGAGCTGGAGAGCTACGACCTGTCCTCGCTGCGGGTCGCCATCTCCGGCGGGGCCTCCATCCCGGCGCCCGTCCTCGACGCGTTCGAGGACCGTTTCGGGCTGGTCATCCTGGAGGGTTACGGGATGACCGAGACCGCGTCGACGACGACCTTCAACCCCAGCGCCGAAGAGCGCCGCGCCTACAGCGTCGGCAAGCCCATCTGGGGGACGCAGACGCAGGTCTGGGACGAGAACAACCAGCCGCTGCCGCCCGGGCCGGAGAACGTGGGCGAGGTCGTCACCCGCGGCCTGCACGTGATGAAGGGATACCTGAACCAGCCGGAGGCGACCGCCGATGTCTTCACCGGCGGCTGGCTGCACACCGGGGACCTCGGCTACTTCGACGAGGACGGGTTCTTGTTCATCGTCAGCCGCAAGAAGGACCTCATCATCCGCGGCGGCTACAACGTATACCCGAGCGAGATCGAGAACGTGCTGCACGCTCACCCGGCCATCGCCGAGGCCGCCGTGGTCGGCGTTCCCGATGACCGGCTCGGCGAGGAGGTCATGGCCGTGGTGGTCCTGCGGCCGACGGTGATGCCGCTGGAGGCCGAGCTCATCTCCTACTGCCGGGAGCGCCTGGCCTCCTACAAGTGCCCGCGGATTTACCAGTTCCGCTCCGAGCTGCCGAAGAACACGCTCGGGAAGATCCGCAAGGACGAACTGGTCCGGCTGTGGGTGGCGGACGGCTCCGGCCACTAGCGAGAAGGACTAGAAGGAGGAGCACCGGCCATGACCCCGCCAATCCCGGCGGTGCCGACGGCTGGCCCGGCACCGCGCCGCGACGTCCCGCGACTGGACCACGATTACACCGCTGCGGCGGCGCGTCAGCGGATGGAGTTCCTGGCCGCAGAGGCGGGCGTCAGCCCCGAGCACGTCGGCTGCTACTCGTTCGATCCGGCCGTCCTGGCCGGGAACGTCGAGAACTTCGTCGGCGTCGCCCAGGTCCCGATCGGGATCGCGGGACCGCTCCTGGTCGACGGCGAGCACGCGCGCGGGACCTTCTACGTTCCGCTCGCCACCACCGAGGGCACCCTGGTAGCGAGCTACAACCGCGGCATGAAGCTGCTGTATGAGGCCGGCGGAGTGCGGACCACCGTGATGGCGGACGTCATGCAGCGCGCGCCGGCCTTCGGCTTCGACAGCGCGCGGGAAGCCCGGGCCTTCGGGGAATGGGTGACGGCCAACTTCGCGGCCATCAAGGATGAGGCGGAAGCGACCACCCACGTCGGGCGCCTGCACGATATCGAGCAGTTCTCGGCGAGCAGGTTCCTGTTCCTGCGGTTCAACTTCACCACCGGCGACGCGGCGGGACAGAACCTCACCGGCAAGGCCACCCAGCGCGCGAGCACCTGGATCCGGGCGCACTACGCCGGGATCCGGGATTTCTGCCTGGAGGCCAACCTGGCCACCGACAAGAAGAGCTCGCACGTCAACATCTTGCGGACCCGCGGGAAGCGGGTCACGGCCGAGGCCACCATCCCGGCGGACCTCGCGCGCCGCATCATGCGCACCACGCCGAGCCAGATGTTCCGGGCCCGCCAGGTCAGCAACCTCGGCGGCCTGCTGGCGGGCGCCAACAACAACGGGAACCACTCCGCCAACGCGATAGCGGCGCTGTTCACGGCGACCGGGCAGGACATCGCCAACGTGGCCGAGTCGTCGGCGGCCCTGGTGCACACCGAAATCCTCGCCGACGGGAGCTATTACTACTCCATCACCATCCCGGCGCTGATCGTCGCCACCTATGGCGGCGGGACCGGCCTGCCGACCCAGCGTGAGTGCCTGGAACTTCTCGGCTGCTCCGGGCCCGGCCAGGTGCGCAAGCTGGCCGAGATCGTCGCGGCCACGGTGCTGTGCGGTGAGGTGTCGCTCGGCGCGGCCGTCGTCGCGGGCGAATGGGTCACGGCCCACGAGCGGCTCGGCCGGAACCGGCCCTGACCCGCGACCAGAGAGCGCGACCTGAGAGGAGGCCGGTCAGGTCGCAGACCACAGCGGACCGGATGTGCATCCTCGGCCGCGGGATCCGGCTCGGCCTGGACGAGCTCAAGCCAGACAGGTAGCTCACACAGCCCCGCAGCCCTTACAGTTACTCCTAGGTAACTTCATCATCCACGGCCAGCGCTGCGCGTGGGTGGGTTACGGAGGCAGTGGTGCCTGCTGTGGTTTTTGGTCCTGATCGGGCGATGCGCCGCTTCCATCCCGCCGGTCCCGCAGATCCCGCACACCCGCGAACCGGGCTGGTGCTCGGCGCGGGCGGCGTACTCGGCGCGGCCTGGACGACCGGTGCGCTGGCCCGCCTGCAGGACCGGCTGCCGGGCCCCGCCGCCGACGTCGACCTCATCGTCGGGACGAGCGCGGGCAGCGTGCTGGCCGCCGCCTTGCGCTGCCGCGCGTCGCTGGAGGAGATAGTGGCCTGGCAGTGCGGGGACGCCAGCGGGATCCTGAGCGATTCCGTCGTGCTCGCCGCACAGGACGGGCCGCTGCCGCCGCTGCCGCACCTGCGCCTCGGCTCGCTGCCGCTGGCGCGGGCGGCCCTGCTGCGGCCGCTTCAGGTGCCCCCGTGGGTGGGGGCGAGCGGCTGGCTGCCGCACGGCCGGGGTCAGCACGCGGCGCTCCGGTCGCTGGTCAGCGCGCTGCACTGGCGTCATCACCAGCATCCTCAGCATGCCGCCCGCGCCGGGACCCCGGCGCACTGGGTTGACGGCCGCACCTGGATCGCGGCGATGGACTACGACACCGGGCGGCGAGTGCTGTTCGGCCATCCGGATGCCCCCCGCGCGCCGCTTCCCGATGCCGTGGTCGCCTCCTGCTCGATCCCGGGCTGGTATGAGCCGACGCGGATCGACGGCCGCCGTTACGTGGACGGCGGCATCCGGTCCGCCACCTCGCTCAGCGCCCTGAGCGGCACGGACGTGCATGAGATCTACGTCCTGGCGCCGATGGCCAGCACCGAGCCCGATCACCCGCTGCAGCCCCACCTGCGGATCGAGCGCCGCCTCAGGCAGCTGATCACGCGCGCGCTGCTGCGTCAGGCGAAGGCGCTCGGCGCGCAGGGCAAGCACGTGACCATCGTGACGCCGGGCCCGAAGGATCTCGCCGTCATGGGGGCCAACCTCATGGATCCCCGGCGCAGGCAAGCCGTGCTGGAAGTCTCCCTCCGCACCTCGGAAGCCTCGCTCGCCCGGCTGGACCGGGTCAGCTCGCGCGCCGCGTGACCGGGGCGGCCTACAGGCCCAGGTCGTCCAGTTCCTTGTGCAGGTCCGCGCGAGGATGGCCCGGGCTCATGCGGGCCACCGCGGTGTCCGGCGGCCGGCCGCCGGAGTCGGCGGGCGGCCTGGACCGGCCCTGGACCGGGCGCCTGGTCCGGAAAATCCAGCCCGAGGCGATCCCGCCGATCAGCCCGCCCAGGTGGCCTATCCAGCTCACGCCGGGCGCCCCGGGTATCGCCACGGTCAGGATGTAGGCGTACGACAGCGCCATGACCACCGCGGCGAGCGCGTCGATGAGGTTCCGGTCGATCAGCCCCCGGGACACGACGTAGCCGAAGTAGCCGAAGATGAGACCGCTGGCCCCCACGGTGAGCTCGTTGTTGCCCTGGAACAGCCAGATCGCCAGGCCGCTGGTGATCGCGACGATCAGCGTCACCCCGAGGAACTTGACCACGCCGCGGTAGGCGGCGAGCAGGCCGAAGACGAACAGCGGCCCGGAATTCCCCTCGATGTGGTCCCAGGAGAAGTGCAGGAACGGCGCCGTGAAGATCTCCGGCAGCCGCCCGATGCTGCGCGGCAGGATGCCGTAGTCCAAACCGAGCCGGTAGTGGTCGGCCCAGTTGACGACCTGGAGCAGCCAGATCAGCCCGATGAACCCGACCATCAGGAAGAACGCCTTCCTGGCCTCGGCCACGTCGAACTCGGCGGGACGCCGCGCCGGGCTGCCCTTGTGCCCCCGGGACATCCCCGTTCCCCCGGTCACTGCACCCGAGCCGGATTGACTAGTCATGCTTACATTGTCTAACAGCTACGGCGCGATGCGGCCGTTCGTGGCCGGTAATCCCGGACGCCGGTAATCCCGGACGCAGTGCGCCCTCCGGTCACGGTAGGCGGCGTCAGGTGGCGGCGCGGCGCGAGATGTCCTCGCTGAGCGCCTGCGCGGTGGACCGGAGCACGGCCGGATCGAACCCAGCCGCGAGGGCGGCCAGGGCCGCGTCCAGGTAGAAGGTCAGGTCGGCGTCGGCCCGGGCAGACCACCGGTCGTACGCCGCACGGCAGGCGGCCAGGGTGGCGCGGCCGACGGCGAGGGGGTAGAGCGAGTCGGCGGGCTGGCCCGTACGGGTCGCGGCGAAATCGCTGATGGCCCGCTCCCACGCGTCGTAGTGGATGGCGGCGCTGGACTGCAGGGCGGGCACCGAGCCGATCAGGTTCATCCGCAGCCGCAGCTCCGGGACGTCCTGCGGCCCGTAGTGGCTGGCCGCGACCACCGCGCGGCGGATGGCATCCATCATCGGCACCCCGGCAGGCACCTCCGCCAGCGCGGCACGGATCACGTCCACCTCGTGGTCGAATTCGCTCCACAGGACGCTCGCCTTGGAGCCGAAGTAGCGGAAGAAGGTCCGCTTGCTCACGCCGGCCTCGGCCGCGATCTGCTCGATGGTGGTGTTGTCGAAGCCCTGGTCGGTGAACAGGCGCAGGGCGATCAGCTCCAGCTCGCGCCGGCTGGTGCCGGGCGGCAGGCCGCGCCGGGTGCTGGCCCCGGCCACCGCCCTGCCGGCCGATACTGGGCCGGCCGATACTGGGCCATGGCCGATACTGGGGCGGTCAACACTGTCTGCCTCCCAGGAGAGCGCGCCCGTGGACAAGTCTTGCTTATGTCACAAGGTGACGTTAACATGCGAAATATATTCGTCACTGTGTGACGGAAATCGTGCCTACGCATTCATTGTTCACGTCTGCGCAGCTAGGAGAGTGTCATGAGCGAACGTGTCGCGACCACTGACATCACCGAGGCCACGGAGCCACCGGCCGGGGAAGCCGAGCTGGCGGGCCCGGACCTGCTGGTGGAAGAGGTTTCCATCGACGGCATGTGCGGTGTCTACTGAGGCCCTGGCGCCAGGCGTGCGAGCCGGGTTTGACCTCGACCGCCCCTGGCAGCTGCACCCCCAGGTGTCGGTTCGTCCGGAACGGTTCGGGGCGCTGCTCTACCATTTCGGCACCCGACGGCTTTCGTTCCTGAAGAGCCCCGCCCTGCTCACCGTGGTCAGCTCGCTCGGCGACGCGCCCAGCGCGCGGGAGGCCTGCCGGCTGGCCGGCGTGGCCGAGGCCGAGCTGCCCGCCTACGCCGCCGCGCTGGAGACGCTGGCCAGCTCCCAGATGATCCGTGCGCGGGTGAGTCAATGACCCTACCGCTGGTGGAGCAGTTCGCCTGCGGGCTGGACGCGCCGATCTGCCTGACCTGGGAACTGACCTACGCCTGCAACCTGTCCTGCGTGCACTGCCTGTCCAGCTCGGGTCGCCGCGACCCGCGCGAGCTGACCACCGAGCAGTGCCGGGCGGTGATCGACGAGCTGGAGCGGATGCAGGTGTTCTACGTGAACATCGGCGGCGGCGAGCCCACGGTCCGGCCCGACTTCTGGGAACTGGTCGACTACGCCACCGCCCACCACGTCGGGGTGAAGTTCTCCACCAACGGCGTCAAGATCGCCCCGGCGGTGGCTCGCCGCCTGGCCGGCAGCGACTACGTTGACGTGCAGATCTCGCTCGACGGCGCGACCGCCGAGGTCAACGACGCGATACGCGGCCCAGGCTCGTACGCCACGGCGCTCCGGGCAATGCGCCACCTGGCTGAGGCCGGCTTCCGGGGCTTCAAGATCTCCGTGGTGGTGACCAGGCAGAACGCCGGGCAGCTCGATGACTTCAAGGCCATCGCCGACCAATTCGGTGCGCAGCTGCGGCTGACCCGGCTGCGGCCGTCGGGCCGCGGCGCCGACGTGTGGGACGAACTGCACCCCACCGCCGCCCAGCAGCGGCGGCTCTACGACTGGCTGGTGGCCCGCGGCGAGCAGGTGCTGACCGGAGACTCGTTCTTCCACCTGGCGGCCTACGGGGAGGCGCTGCCCGGGCTCAACCTGTGCGGCGCGGGCCGCGTGGTCTGCCTGATCGACCCGGTGGGCGACGTCTACGCGTGCCCGTTCGCCATTCACGACAGCTTCCTGGCCGGGAACGTCCGCGGCCCAGGAGGCTTCGCCGCGGTCTGGCGGGAATCGGAGCTCTTCGCACGTCTGCGCCGGCCGCAGACCGGTGGCGCCTGCCAGTCGTGTTCGGCCTACGACTCATGCCGCGGGGGGTGCATGGCGGCCAAGTTCTTCACCGGGCTGCCGCTCGACGGTCCCGACCCGGAGTGTGTCAAGGGGCACGGCGAGCGGGCGCTCTCGGCGATCGCCGGTGCAGTTCCGCCACGCCCGTTCGGCGATCATTCGCACCGGTCCGGTCCGGTGCCGGTGTCGATCGGCGCCCGGCCGGCCGACCGCCGGGTGCCGCCGGACCGCGCCTGTGACGAGAACCCGCTGGCCGGCTTCAGTCCCGGCCGCGGCGGCTGAGCCCGCAGACCTGACCCTGGCGCGCCGCGGCGGGCCGGCCCAGACGAGGAAGCCACGCCAACGGCTGTGGCAAAAGTGAAAGGAGTTACACAGGTGGCAGGGAAACTCGAGGGCAAGGTGGCCTTCATCACCGGCGCGGCCCGCGGCCAGGGGCGGTCGCACGCCATCCGGCTGGCTCAGGAGGGCGCGAACATCATCGCGGTCGACCTCTGCGCGCAGATCAGCAGCGTGGCCTACCCCATGGCCACGCCCGATGACCTCGCCGAGACCGTCAAGGAGGTCGAGGCGCTCGACCGGCGGATCGTCGCCCGGCAGGCCGACGTGCGGGACGAGGCCGGCCTGCGCGCGGCGTTCGAGGCCGGCGTGGCCGAACTCGGCCCGGTCGACATCGTGCTGGCCAACGCGGGCATCGCGCCGATGGCACTGGGCACCGAGCCGCACGAGGCCTGGCAGGACGTGATCGACGTCAACCTGACCGGCGTGTTCAACACGGTGCAGACCGCGATTCCGTCGATGATCGAGCGCGGCCAGGGCGGCGCGATCGTCCTGACCAGCTCCACGGCCGGGATCAACGGAATCGGCGGCCCCAGCCGGGGCGGCCTGGGCTACACCGCCTCCAAGCACGGCGTGGTGGGCCTGATGCGCTCCTACGCGAACAGCCTGGCCCCGCACCGCATCCGGGTGAACTCGGTGCACCCGACCGGAGTCAACACCCCCATGGTCGTCAACGAGGTGATGCAGCAGTTCCTCGCCTCCGACCCCAGCCTGTCCGACGCGATGGCCAACGCGCTCCCGGTCGACATGGTCGAGCCGGTGGATATCTCCAACGCGATCCTCTGGCTGGTCTCCGACGACGCCCGGTACGTGACCGGCGTCACGCTGCCGGTCGACGCCGGCTTCACGAACAAGAAGTAAACAGGAGCAGACAGCATAAATGACCAACGCGGACCAAGGCGTCAGCCTGACGGCCACCTACGACCGGGTTGCCGCCCGGTTGGTCGGCCGCGAGCTCGAGCTCACGCTGCTGCTCGCGGCCGTGGCCGCGGGCCGTGACATCATCCTGGAGGGTCCGCCCGGGACCAGCAAGAGCACCCTGCTGCGGGCCATCACGGCCGAGTGGGGCATCCCGCTGGTCTTCGTCGAGGGCAACGCGGATCTCACCCCCAGCAAGCTGATCGGCCACCACAATCCGGCCCGGGTGCTGCGCGAGGACTACAGCCCGGACAACTTCGTCGACGGGCCGCTGCTGCAGGCGATGCGCGGCGGCGGCTTCCTGTACATCGAGGAGTTCAACCGCGCGCCCGAGGACACGCTCAACACCCTGCTCATCGCGATGGCCGAGCGGCAGATCGCGGTGCCCACCGCAGGGACCGTGATCGCGGCGCCCACCTTCCGTGTCGTCGCCTCGATGAACCCCTACGACAACGTGGGCACCATCCGGCTGTCCACCTCGGTACACGACCGGATCTGCCGGCTGGCCATCGGCTACCAAGACGCGGCGGCCGAACGCGGCATCGTGACGCTGCGGGCGCCGCTGCCCGGGCTCGCCCCCGAGCTGTACGAGCGCCTGGCCGGCGACGCCGTGGCGGTCACCCGCGCCACTCGCGAGCACCCGGACATCCGGCAGGGCAGCAGCGTGCGCGGCGCGATCGACCTCACCATGGTGGCCGGGCAACTGCTCACCCTGCGCGGCACGACCGGGCCGGAGGAGTACCCCGAGGTGGTGTACGACGCCATGGTGGTCGCCCTGTCCGGCCGGATCTTCCTCGACGAGACCGTCGACGCGACCCCGGAGGCGGTGCTGCGGCAGATCTGGGAGAACCAGTTCATCCTGGCCCCGGCCGCGGCGGCCCCTGGTTGAAGGACAGTAGAGGCCGACTCGCCACTGCGGCGCCGGTCCACCCTGGCCCGCCGTCCGGTTACTCCGCTGCGTCGCCGGCCGAGCAGCTCGACGCCGAACCACAGCTGCTCGAACCTGCCCGCGGCTCAGCCGGGGGCCTGGTCCTAGCCCGCCGCCGCCGGGACGGGCGCGCCGCCCCGCGGCCGGGCAGCGGCGGCCCGGCCGTCACCACCGAGCCGGGCACGCTGGGCGGTGTTCCGGATGGCGAGGCGCCGGCGGATCCGGAGACGCTGCGGCAGGCCCGGCAGATCG
>CAWDBS010000014.1:0-20906 GCA_963800415.1 uncultured Actinomycetes bacterium | reverse complement strand
GGCGCGCCCCGGTCGCCGCCACGTTGCGGTAGGCCTCGGACAGCGCGAGCTGGGTGCCGAGGTAGGGATCGAGGCGGCAGTAGCGGCCGTTACCGTCGGTGGCCAGCGCGATGCCGAGCCCGGTCGCCTCGTCCACCCGGAGCAGCCCGGCGTCTTCCGGCATGGCCAGCACGGTGTCGCCGCGGACGTACCGGTCGTACTGGTCGGTGACCCAGCTCTTGTCTGCCAGGCCGGGTGAGGCGAGCAGGGCCAGCAGGTCCGCGCGCAGGCCCGCGCCATCGGCCGGGCGGGGCAGCGCGGCCGCGTCGTCGGCGGCCAGCCGTCCTGGGCCGCCGGCGCATCGCCGCCGGGCCTAGAGGGGCCGTCGGCCGCGAGGCCGGCGGGATGTCCACCACCGGCTCTCCGTGCCAGGTCATGACCAGCCGGCCGGTGTCCGTCACCTCGCCGATCACGGCGGCCCGGACATCCCACTTGGCGCAGACGGCGAGGAACTCATCCACCCGGCCGGGCTCGACGACCGCCATCATCCGTTCCTGCGACTCGCTCATCAAGATCTCGGGCGGTCCCAGCGACGCGTCCCGCAGCGGCACCTCGTCCAGCCGGACCAGCATGCCGCCGGTGCCCGCGGCGGCGAGTTCGGTGGTCGCGCAGGCGACCCCGGCCGCGCCGAGATCCTGGATGCCGACGACCAGGCCGCCCGCGAACAGCTCGAGGCAGCACTCGACCAGCAGCTTCTCCAGGAACGGGTCCCCCACCTGCACGCTGGGCCGCTTAGCGGCATCACCGGACCCGTGCCATCAGACCAGCGCCGCCGAACGTCGCGCTGGCCAGCACCGAGGCCCCGCCCACGCCGTCGGGCCCGGTCGTGGACCCGAACAGGATCACCTTGTTACCCGGCCCGCTGGCCGCCGCGACCTGCAGGTCGCCGTGCCGCATGACCCCCACGCAGAGCGCGTTGACCAGCGGGTTCCCCGCGTAGCTTGGGTCAAAGTCGAGTTCCCCGCCGATGTTGGGCAGGCCCAGGCAGTTCCCGTAGAAGGAGATGCCGCTGACCACGCCGGGCAGCACCCGGCCGGTGTCGGGGGCCGGGCCGGCCCGAACCTGAGCGCGTCCATCACCGCCACCGGGCGCGCGCCCATGGCGAGGATGTCGCGGACGATGCCGCCGACGCCGGTGGCCGCGCCCTGATGGGGCTCCACGTAGGACGGGTGGTTGTGCGATTCGATCTTGAAGGTGACCGCGTAGCCCTGGCCGATGTCCACCACGCCGGCGTTTGCCCCGATGCCCGCGAGCAGCGCGCCCGACGGCGGCGCCTTGGCCGCGAACTGCCTCAGGTGCACCTTGGAAGACTTGTAGGAGCAGTGCTCGCTCCACATGACCGAGTACAGCGCCAGCTCGGCGCTGGTCGGGCGGCGGCCGAGGATGTCCCGGATCTTCTCGTACTCGGCCTGCGTCAGGCCCAGCTCGGCAAAGGGCTGCGGCAAGCCAGCCGAAGCGGCCGCCCGCGCCACCGTGTCCGTCTGGCTCACGTCATGACTCCCGAGGCGACCACCGAGGCGAAGAAGCCGAGGCCGTCGGCCGACGGCCCGGTAAGGGCATCGACCGCGTGCTCGGGGTGCGGCATCAGGCCGACCACGTTGCCCTCCGCGTTGCACACCCCGGCCACGGCGGCCGCCGAACCGTTGGGGTTGTCCGCGGCGTACCTGAGGACGACCTGTCCGGACGCCTCGAGGTCCGCCAGCGTGCCCGGGTCGGCCGCGTAGGCACCCTCCCCGCTCTTCAGCGGCACCACGATCTGCTCGCCGCCGGAGTAGGCCCGCGTCCACGGGGTCCGCGCGTTCTCCACCCGCAGCCGCAGGTCCCTGGTGATGAACTTCAGGCCGGCGTTGCGGGTCAGCGCGCCGGGTAGCAGGTGCGCCTCGCACAGGATCTGGAACCCGTTGCAGATGCCGAGCACCGGCAGGCCGGACCGGGCGGCGAGCACCAGCTCGCCCATCACCGGCGCGAACCTGGCGATGGCACCGCAGCGCAGGTAGTCGCCGTAGGAGAAGCCGCCGGGCAGGATCGCCGCGTCCACACCGCGCAGGTCGCGGTCGCCGTGCCAGAGCGTGACCGGTTCGGCCCCGGCGAGCCGGACCGCACGCGCCGCGTCCCGGTCATCGAGTGACCCGGGGAAGGTGATGACCCCTATCCGCACCCAGGAAGTTTATGTCCCCTGGCGAGCCGAGGAGGAAACTAACTAGCCGCCCGGAACTGCCGCAGCGGCGCGTCCGTCGACCACCTGATGTGCTTGCGCATGGTCACGACCGTCCCGTGCCCCGGACGGCTGTCCAGGGTGACGTTGTCCACGCAGGCCCGCATGACGGCCAGGCCGCGACCCGACTCCGGCAGCTGGGCCACCGGAGTCTGCTGGCGGCCAGTCCGGCTCAGGCCGCGGCTCAGCGCCGCGCCGCGCGGCGCGCCAGGCCGGCCCCGTCGTCCGTCACCTCGACCTGGCAGCCGACCGCGCCGAGGCTGGTGACCACCGCGTAGCCCTGGACTTGCCGGCCACCGTGGGTGAGGACGTTGGTGCAGGCTTCGGTCGCCGCGAGCAGGATGTCGTACACGGATTCCTCGTCCACGCCGAGCCTGCGGAGGGTGTCGCCGAGGACGCGGCGCATGACCGGCACGCTGAGCGTCTCGACCTGGAATACCAGGCCGAACTTCACATCAGGGACCGGTTTCACCCGCATCGTGCCACCCGTACTCACAATTCGAGTGATTCCCCGTTAACGCTGCCGAAACCCGGCGTCGCCAAGCGTAAGCGGCCGAACCCCTCAGGCTCCGCCCTCGTGCAGCGTGAATTCCTCGATAACCGGGTTGGATAGCAGATCGCGCGCCAGCTTTGTGATAGCTGTCACAGCCGCCTCGTCGGCGGGCCCGTCGAGCTCCACCTCGAACCGCTTTCCCTGCCTGACTCCGAGCACCTGCCCGAACCCCAGACGGTGGCACGCGCTGGCGATGGCCTCCCCTTGCGGATCATGTATCTCCGGCTTGAGCATTACTTCCACGATCATCCGCGCCACGTATCCTCCCGGGCAATCAGGGCATATATCGTCAGGTGAGGAGCGTCCCACGGGGAACGCGGACGCGTGCAGCCCCACCGGGCACGCAGCGTACGCGACCGCTCGGGGACAGATGCGTCCTCCGGGAACCCAAGGCCATCTGGCCGGCGCTGGTGATCCCAGTTCCGGCCCGGAAAGGAGTGGCACGTGACCGTCGAATCCGGCGCCGCGACCACCGCCGCACTCAGCTAACCAGGCACTCGCTCACCAGGCACTGGCTCACCAGGCACTGGCTGATCAGCCCCCGCCGGACCGGCCTGACCAGGCCGGCGAATTCGTCCAGCTGCTCACCCCGGAGGGTGAGCGGATCGACCATCCCGACTACCCGCTAGACCTGTCCGCCGCCGACCTCAGGGACCTGTACCGGGACCTGGTGCTCGTACGCCGGATCGACACCGAGGCCATCGCCCTGCAGCGCCAGGGCGAGCTCGGCATCTGGGCCTCCTGCTCGGGCAGGAAGCCGCCCAGATCGGGTCCGGGCGGGCGCTGAGCCCCGCCGACATGGCGTTCCCCACCTACCGCGAGCACGGCGTGGCCTGGTGCCGCGGCATCGACCCGGTGAAGCTGCTCGAGCTGTACCGGGGCGTCAGCCACGGCGGCTGGGCGCCCGAGGAGCACAAGTTCCACCTGTACACGATCGTGATCGGCAGCCAGACCCTGCACGCCACCGGCTACGCGATGGGCATCCAGCGCGACGGCGCCGTCGGCGGGGACCCGAACAGCCAGGGACGCCCGGGCGAGGCGGTCATCGCCTACTTCGGCGACGGCGCCACCAGCCAGGGTGACGTCAACGAGGCGTTCGTATTCGCATCGGTGTTCAACGCACCTATTGTCTTCTTCTGCCAGAACAACCAGTGGGCGATCTCCGAACCGCTGGAGAAGCAGAGCCGCATCCCGCTCTACCAGCGGGCCCGCGGGTTCGGCTTCCCCGGCCTGCGGGTCGACGGCAACGACGTGCTGGCCTGCTACGCGGTGACGCAGAAGGCCATGCAGGCGGCCCGGGAGGGCCAGGGGCCGACCTTCATCGAGGCGTTCACCTACCGGATGGGCGCGCACACCACCACCGACGACCCGACCAGGTACCGGCTGGCCAGCGAGCTCGAGATGTGGAAGCTCAGGGACCCCATCGAGCGCGTCCGGGCCTACCTGGTCCGCACCGGGCAGGCCGAGCCGGAATTCTTCGCCGAGGTGGACGCGGAGGCCAAGCAGGTCGGCGCCCGGGTCCGCGAGGCGTGCCGGACGATGCCCGACCCGCCGCCGCTGGCCATCTTCGACAACGTGTACGCCGAACCCACCGCGATCCTGCGGGCCGAGCGCGAGCAGTACGCCGCCTACCTGGATACCTTCGTGAGCGAGGAGGGGGCCGCGCGATGACCACTCTGACGCTGTCCAAGGCCCTGAACGCGGGGTTGCGCAAGGCCATGGAGAACGATCCCAAGGTCCTGATCATGGGCGAGGACGTCGGCAAGCTCGGCGGCGTCTTCCGCGTCACCGACGGCCTGCAGAAGGACTTCGGCGAGGCCCGGGTGATCGACACCCCGCTGGCCGAGTCCGGCATCGTCGGCACGGCGATCGGCCTGGCCCTGCGCGGATACCGGCCGGTCTGCGAGATCCAGTTCGACGGCTTCGTCTTCCCGGCGGTCGACCAGATCGTCAGCCAGCTGGCCAAGATGCGCTACCGCTCCCGCGGCCAGGTCAGCCTGCCGGTGGTGATCCGCATCCCGTGCGGCGGCGGCATCGGCGCGGTCGAGCACCACAGCGAGTCCCCGGAGGTGCTGTTCACGCACACGGCCGGGCTGCGCGTGGTCGCCTGCGCGGACGCGGCCGACGCGTTCGCCATGATCCAGCAGTCGATCAGCTCCGACGACCCGGTGATCTTCTTCGAGCCGAAGCGGCGCTACTGGGACAAGGGCGAGGTCGACACGGCCGGGCTCGCCAGCGCGCTGCCGTTCGACCGGGCCAAGGCCGTCCTCGAGGGCACCGACGTGACCGTCCTCAGCTACGGCCCGCTGGTGCGCACCTGCCTGGAATCCGCGGCCGCCGCCCGCGAGGACGGGCGCAGCGTCGAGGTCATCGACCTGCGCTCGCTGTCCCCGCTGGATGAGGAGACGATCTGCGCCTCGGTCCGCAAGACCGGCCGCTGCGTCGTCGCGCATGAGGCGCCGGTGTACGCCGGGTTCGGGGCGGAGATCGCGGCCCGGGTCACCGAGCGGTGCTTCTACCACCTCGAGGCGCCGGTGCTGCGCGTCGGCGGCTTCGCCACCCCCTACCCGCCGTCCCGGCTGGAAGATCACTACCTGCCCGATCTGGACCGGATCCTGGACGCCATCGACCGCACGTTCGGTTACTGAGGGGAGCGAAGATGGCCGAGCTCAAGGAGTTCAAGCTTCCTGACGCAGGCGAGGGCCTGACCGAAGCCGACATCGTCGCCTGGCACGTCAAGCCCGGCGATCCGGTCGAGGACGGCCAGATCATCGTGGAGATCGAGACCGCCAAGGCGGTGGTCGAGCTGCCGTCGCCGTGGGACGGCACCGTGGCCCGGCTGCTGGCCGAGGAGGGCCAGACCGTCGACGTCGGCGTGCCGATCATCGCGATCGAGGTGGCGGGCCAGGGACACCCCGATGATCCCGAACGGGCCGCGGTGCCCGCCCCGGCGGCCGCCGAGGAGCCTGGACGGCACGCGGTCCTGGTCGGCTACGGCGTCAAGGCCTCGTCAACCACGCGCCGCGCGCGCAAGACGCCCCCGGCCGTCGCGGCCGCGGCCGCGCGTCCGGAGATGGCCGAGGTGCCCACGGTGCCCGAGGTGCCGGTCGAGCCGCCGGAGCTCGCGACGCCGGAGTCCGGCGCTGGCCAAGCCGACGGTCCGGGCGCTGGCCAAGCCGCCGGTGCGCAAGCTGGCCAAGGACCTCGGCATCAGCCTGGCCGAACTGGCGGGCAGTGGCCCGGACGGCTCGATCACCAGGGATGACGTGCAGCGGGCGGCCGCGGCAGACACCCCGGTCCGTTCGGGATATTCCGGGTCGGAAAACGGGGCGGCCCGGCCGACGGCGGTCGCCGGCCGGGACGGCGAGGAGCGCATCCCGGTCCGGGGCGTCCGCAAGCACATGGCCGCGGCCATGGTGTCGAGCGCGTTCACCGCGCCGCACGTCACCGAGTTCCTGCAGGTCGACGTGACCGAGACGATGGCGGCGGTGCGCCGCGTCCGCGAGCTGCCCGAATTCACCGGGCTGCGGCCATCCCCGCTGCTCTTCGTGGCCCGGGCGCTGCTCATCGCGGTGGCCAGGCACCCGCTGATCAATTCGTCGTGGGACGCCGCCGCGGAGGAGATCGTGGTCAAGCACTACGTGAACCTCGGCATCGCGGTGGCCGCGGACCGCGGCCTCATCGTGCCGAACATCAAGAACGCGGGCGCGCTGCCGCTCCCCGAACTGGCCCGCAGCCTGCAGGCGCTCACCGAGACCGGGCGGGCGGGCAAGGCCACGCCGGCCGACCTGACCGGCGGCACGATCACGATCACCAACGTCGGGGTGTTCGGGGTGGATGCCGGCACGCCGATCCTCACCCCCGGTGAGACCGCCATCCTCGCGTTCGGGCAGGTCAAGGACACGCCCTGGGTGGTCGACGGCCAGCTCACGGTGCGGCAGGCCGCTACCTTGTCGCTGTCCTTCGACCACCGCGTCGTGGACGGGGAGCTCGGCTCGGCCGTGCTGCGCGACATCGGCTCGATGCTGACGGACCCGGTCCGGATGCTCGCCTGGACTGTGTTAGCCGGGGGGACGACCCCCCAAGACCCCCCCGCTCACGGGGGGCTCCCCGCCCCCCCGTACCCCCCGGGGCTAGAAGGCGCCCTCGGGCAGGTCCATCAGGTCCAGGGTGGTCTCCGCCACGATTTTGCGCTCGGTGGCCAGCCTGGGCAGCACGGTGGCGGCGAAGAACCGGCCCGCGCCCAGCTTGCCCGCGTAGAAATCGCGGTCGGGGGCGTCGGCGGCGATCTCGTCGAGCCTGCTCAGGGCGATCTCCGCGTGGGTCAGCAGCAGCCAGCCGATGACCAGGTTGCCCAGCGCCATCAGCAGCCTGGTCGTGTTCAGCCCGGCCTTGTAGATCTCCGCGGGCTGGTCCGCCGAAGCCATCAGGTAGCCGACCATGGTGCCAGCCATGGCCTCGACGTGCCCGGCCGCGTCGGCCAGCGCGGCCCGTTCGGCCTTCAGCCTGCCGTTGCCGCCGTCCGCGGCGGCGAACTCCCTGATCGTGGCGAGCAGCGCCCCGAACGCCTTCCCGTTGTCCCTGACGATCTTGCGGAAGAACAGGTCCAGGCTCTGGATCCCGGTGGTCCCCTCGTACAGGCTGTCGATCTTGGCGTCCCTGATGTACTGCTCGATCGGGTAATCCTGGAGGAACCCGGAGCCGCCGAGGGTCTGCAGGGACAGGGTGAGCATCTCATAGGACCGTTCGGAGCCGACGCCCTTGACCACCGGCAGCAGCAGGTCATTCAGACCCGCGGTGGTCTCGTCGGTCCGCCCCTGCGCCGCCGCGACCTGCAGGGTGTCCTGCAGCGTGGCCGTGTACAGGACGAGTGCCCGCATGCCCTCCGCGTACGCCTTCTGCAGCATCAGCATCCGGCGGACGTCCGGGTGGTGGATGATCGTCACCCGCGGCGCGGTCTTGTCCGTCATCTGGGTGAGGTCGGCGCCCTGGGTCCGGTTCCTGGCGAAGTCCAGCGCGTTCAGGTAGCCGGTGGACAAGGTGGCGATGGCCTTGGTGCCCACCATCATCCGGGCGTCCTCGATGACCTTGAACATCTGCCTGATCCCGTCGTGCACGCCGCCGACCAGGGTGCCCACCGCGGGGCGGCCCCCTGGTTGAGCCGCGCCGAACGTCACCTCGCAGGTGGTCGATGCCTTCAGGCCCATCTTGTGCTCGACCGTGGTGACGAAGACGCCGTTACGCTCGCCTAGCGTCCCGTCGGCGCCGGTCAGGTACTTGGGCACGAGGAACATCGACAGGCCCTTGGTGCCCGGGCCGTGGCCTTCGGGCCGGGCCAGCACGAGGTGGAAGATGTTGTCGGCCAGGTCGTGCTCGGCGCTGGTGATGAACCGCTTGACCCCCTCGATGTGCCAGGTCCCGTCCGGCTGCTCGATGGCCCGGGTCCGGCCGGCGCCCACGTCCGAGCCGGCGTCGGGCTCGGTCAGCACCATGGTGGCGCCCCACTCGTGCTCGATGGCCTGGTCGGCGAACCGCTTCTGGTCAGGCGTGCCGAGATCCCACAGCACGCGGGCCATCGTGTGCCCGCTGGCGTACATCCAGACGGCCGGGTTGGAGCCGAGGATCAGCTCGGCCATGGCCCAGTTCAGCGACTTGGGCGCCTCGGTCCCGCCGAGCTCCGCGGGCAGTGACAGCCGGTACCACCCGGCGTCCATGAAGGCGCGGTAGGACTTGCGCAGCGACTCGGGGATCCGCACCGAGTGCGTGGCCGGGTCGAACACCGGCGGGTTCCGGTCCGCGTCGGCGAAGGACTCGGCCAGCGGGCCGGTCGCCTGCCGCTCGAGCTCGGCGAGAATGCCGCGGGCCGTCTCCTCGTCGAGTTCCGGGTACGGCGGCTGGCCGAGCAGATCCTGGCGCCGCAGCACCTCGAACAGATTGAACTCGATGTCCCGCAGGTTGCTCTTGTAGTGGCTCATCGCTGCTCCGCCGTGTCGCCGTTCACCCGTACTGCGGTCAATGCTACCCGCTAGTAACAAGTTCCGCTACCCGCTAGTAACAAGTCCGGCGAGCACGGGGGGCCACCCGTTTTGCCGTGGACGGACACACATGGACTCGCGCGTCACTATTGGCTGCATGTCCTATTTTTTAGGGGTTTTCACACATTGTTGAGCACGGGCGACTACGCTTCGCTTGTGACAGACGTTCGCGACCCCTCGGCGGGCCTGCCCGTTCGACGGCACGAGGCGGACGTACCGTCGGAAACGCCGTCAGCGCAGGGGGCGAGACGGGGAGCGATGCCGCCGCAAGGTCAATTCTCTACCGGATCAGAGTCGCAGGGAGCCGATTTCCCTGGTTACGTTCAGCCGGGCAGCGACGCGCTGGCCCGCAGACAGCCCGGACCCGGTTCTCGTCCGCGCCAGCCGGGCTCGTCGGTGCGCCAGCCGCAGGCCAGACTGGTCGCGCCGGGCGGCCGTCATCGGCGTCCGATGCCCGCCAGCCTGCCCGAGGGCGCGCCGGCCCTGGTGCTCGCGGTGCCCAATGCCGGCGAGGACGGCCTGACCGGTGCCACCGCCGACATCGCGACCGTGCTCCGGGTGGACAACCCGGCCCTGGACGTGCGCACCGCGCGGATCGACCACGGCGGCCGCGGCGACCCGGCCGGGATCCGGGCGGTGCTGGCCGACGCGGCCGCCAGGCGCCCTGCGGGCGCGCCCTCGGCCGTGGTGGTACCGCAGCTGGTGACGCCGCACCCGGCCAGCTTCGTGGCGCTGCGGGAGGCCATCGCGGCCAGCGGGGCCAACGCGCACATCGGCGAGGTGTACAACACCAACGCGCTGCTGGCCGAGGCGCTACACCACCGGCTCGCGGATGCCGGACTGGCCCGGGCCGACCGGGTGCGCATGTTCAGCATCACGACCTCGGCCGACGGCATCATCCTGGCGACCGTCGGCGGGGAGGAAGCGGTCGGCACCGCCAGTGTCACTGCCTTCCTGCTCGCGGCCCGGCTCGCGCTCCCGGTCATGGCCGCGTCGCTGGACGCCAAGCCCACCATCGAGGAAGCGGCGGCTCAGCTCCAGGCCATGGGCGTGAACCGGATTGCCCTCGCCCCGTGCCTGATCGGCCCAGAAGCCGACCCGGCGGCGATCGAGGAAGCGGCGACGGCGATCGGCGCCAAGTGCTGTGCGCCGCTCGGCGCGCACGGCAACGTGGTCAAGCTCTTCTCGCTCGCGTACGGCCAGGTGCTCAGCCAGCTCGAGACGCCCTAGGGCTCAGCCGGCGCGTCCGCCGGCGAGAGACCCTGACCTTGCCCTTGCCCCCGACCCGTGCCCCGTGCACCCCTCAAGCCCTTAGCACCCCCGAATCTCGGCCCCGTTACGCTCCTGGACATCCTCGACTACTAAGTGTCGTTACCGTATCTCGTGATGTGATGTTAGTCTCGTCGCTATTGCCGCCCGGGCATGGCCGGAATGTGATCCCGCGCACATCTGTTCGTGCGGGATGATTCACACTTATAGGGCACGGCCAGGACAATCGCTGGACAGCCCATTGGCGCAGCGGCCAGCGGCACAGAGGCCGGCAAGGAGGATCGGTGGAGGACGCCGAAGTAACGCTCAGGCGGGCACCGCTTTTCGAAGGGCTCGACGAGGAAGGCGCACGGGCGCTCCGGCGGCAGATGTCAGACGTCAAGCTGTCGCGAGGTGAGCACCTGTTCCTGGAAGGGCAGGACGGCGACCGGCTGTACGTGGTGCTGGACGGCAAGATCAAGCTCACCCGCGCGGCGGTCGACGGCCGGGAGAACCTGCTCAGCGTGCTGGGACCGGGCGAGATGTTCGGCGAGCTGTCCCTGTTCGACCCGCGGCCGCGGACCTCGACGGCCAGCGCCGTCACCGACGCGACGGTGGCGGCGCTCGCCCATGACGCGCTGCGGCCGTGGCTGCTCGAGCGCCCGGAAGTCTCCATGCACATGCTGCAGGCGCTGGCCAGGCGGCTGCGCCGGGCCAACGACGTGACGGCCGATCTCGTCTTCACCGACGTCCCGGGGCGGGTGGCGAAGAACCTGCTCGACCTGGCGGACCGGTTCGGCGAGCAGGAGCGCGACGGGCTGCACGTCCATCACGACCTGACTCAGGAGGAACTGGCGCAGCTGGTCGGGGCGTCGCGGGAGACGGTCAACAAGGCGCTGGCGGACTTCGCCGCGCGCGGCTGGCTGCAGATCTCGGCCCGTTCGGTGCTCATCCTGGACACCGAACGCCTGCGCAAACGCGCCCGCTAACAAGCAGCGCCCGCTGGCTTGGTCTCATGGTTCCCCAGCGAGGTAGTCGAGCTGAGCGCGGACCGACCACTCGGCGGCGGGCCAGACCGACGGGTCGACGTCGGTGTAGATCATGGCCACGATCTCGGCGGGTGTCATCGCGCCCGCGGCGAGGGCGGACCGGACCTGGTCCAGCCGTTCCTCCCGGTGCGACAGGTAATAGTCGAGCGTCCCGAGGGGGTCGGTGAGCATCGGGCCGTGCCCCGGTAGCAGCAGGCCGATCTCCCGGGCTCCGGCCAGGTCGCGCAACTGCCCCAGGGTCCGCAGGTAGTCACCGAGGTTCCCGTCAGCGGCGATGACCGTGGTGCCGCGACCGAGCACTGTGTCGCCGGTGAACAGGGCACCGTCCGCGGGCAGCAGCAGGCACACTGAGTCGGCGGAATGGCCCGGGGCCGCCACCACCAGGAGCTCACAGCCGGCCGCCGCGACCACGTTGCCGTCCGCGAGCCCTTCCGGTCCGAGCCGGCGCGCCGGATCGGCCGCCTGCACCGGCGCCCCGGTTAGCCCGGCGAGCCGCGCCGCCCCGGCGGAATGATCCGGGTGCCCGTGCGTCAGCAGGATCTTCGCCACCCGCCGGTCGCCCGCCACCGCCTCGGCGTGCACCCGGCGCAGGTGCCCCTCGTCGTCGGGCCCGGGGTCCACCACCAGCACGGAGGGCGAGCCGGGCTCGGTGATCAGCCAGGTGTTGGTGCCGTCCAGCGTCATCGGCGACGGATTCGGCGCCAGCAGGCAGGTCGCCCGGGGCGTGCGGAACCCGTCGATGCCCGCGGTTGGCGCCGTCAAGGCCGCTCGTCGCCGGGCTGCATCTGCGGGGCCCGCGTTTCCATGGGCTGGGGCATAGCCAGCCGCGCCCGCCCGTCCTCGACGATCACCGTGGGCATCCGGGGGGCGATGACCAGGCGGCGAGCCAGGATGCCGGCCACGTCGTGATGCCCGGCGAGCTCGCCCAGGGTCACCGCGGTCGGCGGCAGCAGCGTGATCTGGCCGGCCCGGGCGGCCGCGAGCGCCGCGGCGGGCCGCAGCCAGGTCCCCGACTCTGACTCGCCGGAATCCGCATGGTCCCCAAAACCCTCCGGCGCCGCGGTGGCCGTCTGCCCGGGCGGCAGGGCGGCGGCGAAAAACCAGGTGTCGAAGCGCCGCGGCGAGGCCTCCGGCGTGATCCAGCGCGCCCATGGGGTGAGCAGATCGGTGCGGAGCACCAAGCCCCGGCGGGCCAGCACCTCGCCGAACGACGTCGCCCCGGCCAGCAGGGCGTGCCGGTCGGCGGCCAGCGCCGCGCTGTCGCGGACCAGGTCGGCCGGCGACGGGCCGGCGAGCAGCACGCCGGACTCCTCGAAAGTCTCCCGGACCGCGGCGCACACCAGAGCCCGGGCGTGATCCGGCGGCACGTCGAGCAGCGCGCCGAAATCGGCCGGGCCGGGCCCGGCCCACCCAATGCCGGAATCGGCGTCGCGCGCGTCCACCGAACCGCCGGGAAACACGCAGGCGCCCGGCGCGAACTCGAGTTCGGCGGTGCGCCGCAGCAGGAACGCCTCGACGCCGGGTCCATCGTCACCGGGTCCATCGTCACTGGCCGCGGCCGGGCGGAGCAGGATCACGGTGGCGGCGTCGCGGGGGACGGCCGGCGACAGCCGGCCGTCCGAGATCTCGCGGGCCCGCTCCGCGAGCGGGAGCGGCACCGCGCCCGATCTCGCCATCCGGGGCTCGTTCATCGCTGCTGCCTCACCTGCGGCTCAATCGCGGACTTCGGCGATCAGCTCGACTTCCACCGGCGCGTTCAGCGGCAACTCGGCGACGCCGACCGCGCTGCGGGCGTGCTTGCCGTCCTCGCCGAACACCTCGATGAGCAGCTCGCTCGCCCCGTTGATCACCTGGGGCTGGCCGCCGAAACCCGGCGCGCTGGCCACGAAGCCGGTCACCTTGACGATCCGGCGGATCCCCTCGAGGCCGCCGGCCACGGCCGCGGCAGCGGCGAGCGCATTCAGCGCGCAGGTGCGGGCCATCCCGGCCGCGTCGGCGGCGCTGACCTGGTCCCCCACCTTGCCGGTGGCGGGCAGCTTCCCGTCCGTCACCGGCAGCTGACCCGACACGTACACGTACGCCCCGGTGCGCACGGCCGGCACGTAGGCGGCCACCGGGGCCGTCGCCGGGGGCAGCGTGAGCCCGAGCGCAGCCAGCCGCTCAGCCGCACTCATACTCTGTCCCTCGCTCCTCTCGGCGGGGTCACGGCTTCTCCCGTTTCATGTAGGCGACGAGCTGCTCGGAGTTGGGGCCGGGGATCACCGCCACCAGCTCCCACCCGTCATCGCCCCAGTTGTCCAGGATCTGCTTGGTCGCGTGCACGAGCAACGGCACCGTCGCGTACTCCCACTTTGGCATGGACCGACTTTACGCCTTGTCCTTCGCGGCCAGATCGGGGGCCGTGACCTCACGCACCTCAGCGGGCGCGGCGGCATTGTCCACCTCGGGCACGGCCGGGATGGACGACTCCTCGAGCTCGGGCACCTTGACGTTCGAGATGGCCGCCTCGGCCGCCGCCACCTCGGCATCGCCGTAGTCCTCGATCTCCTGGGGCGGCTCGTGCTCGGGATGGGCAGGACCGGGCGCCATCTTCTCGAAGAACCTGAGCAGCTCGACCGGGACGGGCATCACCAGCGTGCTGTTCTTCTCGCCGGCCACCTCGACGACGGTCTGCAGCAGCCGCAGCTGCAGCGCGGCCGGATCGCGGGCCATCACGTTGGCCGCGGCCGCCAGCCGCTTGGACGCCTGATACTCACCGTCGGCGGTGATGATCCGCGCCCGCCGTTCCCGCTCCGCCTCGGCCTGCCGCGACATGGACCGCTTCATCTGTTCCGGCAGCGACACGTCCTTGAGCTCCACCCGCTCGACCCGGATGCCCCACGGGCCCTCGGTCGGCTCGTCGATGATCCGGCGCAGCTCCCGGTTCACGCTCTCCCGCTCGGCCAGCAGCTGGTCCATCTCGGACTGGCCGATGATCGAGCGCAGCGAGGTCTGCGCCTGCTGGGAGATGGCGAACATGTAATTCTGCACGTTCACGGTGGCCTTGATCGGGTCCACCACGCGGAAGTACACCACCGCGTCCACCCGGACGGTTACGTTATCCCTGGTAATTCCCTCCTGGGCAGGCACGGCCATGGCGACGATCTGCATGTTGACCTTGGCCATCCGGTCGCCGACCGGCCGGATGACGTGCAGGCCGGGCCCGCGTATCTCGGGCAGGACCTGCCCGAACCGGTAGATGATGCCCTTCTCGTACTGCTGGACTACCTTGAGCGACCGCGCAGCCGTAATTATCCCGAGTATCACCAAGATCACGATGATTGCGAAAACTGCACCCACCGGGATCACCTCTCTTCCTAGACCCCAGCGTAGTAACAAATGGACCGCATGCTAGCCGGGCCCGCCGAACCATAAGGTATCCGGGCGGAGATAGCCTCCGTGGGAGGGAACACATGGAGGCAGCGAGGGCATGACCACGAGGGATACCGACTGGGACGGCGTGCGGCTGCACGTGGTCACGGGCAAGGGCGGCACCGGCAAGACCACCGTGGCCGCGGCCCTGGCCCTGGCCCTGGCCACGGCCGGCCGCAGGGTCCTGCTGATCGAGGTCGAGGGCCGGCAGGGCATCGCCAGGCTCTTCGACTGCCCGCCGCTTCCTTACGAGGAACGGAAGGTGGCGATCGGCCTGGGCGCCCAGGGCGCCGGGCAAGGCGGTGACGTGTACGCGCTCGCCGTCGACCCGGAGGGCGCGCTGCTCGACTACCTGGAAATGTTCTATAACCTGCGCCGTACCGCGAAGGCCCTGACCAGGCTCGGGGTGGTTGATTTCGCGACCACCATCGCCCCGGGGCTGTCCGACGTGCTGGTCACCGGCAAGGCGACCGAGGCGGCCCGGCGGCGGGTGGACCGGCGCCACGACACTCACGTGTACCACGCGGTCGTGATGGATGCCCCGCCGACTGGCCGGATCAGCCGTTTCCTGAACGTCAGTACGGAGGTTTCCGGGCTGGCCAAGGTGGGCCCGATAAAGACGCACTCGGACACGGTGGGCCGGGTGATCCGGTCACCGCAGACGGCCGTGCACTTTGTCACCACTCTCGAGGAGATGCCGGTGCAGGAGACCCTGGACGGCATCGCGGAGCTGCGCGAGCTGACCGGCGACGCCATCCGGCCCGGCGGCATCTTCATCAACATGGCCCGCCCGGCCATGCTCAGCAGCGCCGACCTGGCCGCGGCCGCCGATGGCTCGCTGGACGTCACCGAACTCGCCGTCGCCCTGAAGGCGGCCGGAATCAGCGACAACCACGGGCTGGCCGCCGACCTGATGACCGAGCTCAGGGAGCATGCGCAACAGGTGGCGCTGCAGAACCGGGAGCGGGACGAGTTGCTCACCTCGGGACGCCCGCACTACGAGCTGCCGATGATCCCGGAGGGGATCGACCTGGCCAGCCTGTACCAGCTGGCCGTCGCCCTCCGCGAGCAGGGGGCGGCGTGACTCACGGAGCAGGGAGCCGCGTGACCACCAAGCCGGTGCAGCTCGACATGGACCGGATTATCGACGACCGGCGGACGAGGATCATCGTCTGCTGCGGTTCCGGCGGCGTAGGCAAGACCACGGCGGCGGCCGCCATCGGCCTGCGCGCCGCCGAACGAGGCAGGCAGGCGTGCGTGCTGACCGTGGATCCGGCCCGCCGGCTGGCCCAGTCCATGGGCCTGACCTCCCTGGACAACACCCCGCGGCAGGTGGACGGGGTGGACGCGGCCGGCGGCGGCAGCCTGCACGCGATGATGCTCGACATGAAGCGGACGTTCGACGAGATCGTGGAGGCGCACGCCGACCCCGACCGCGCCGCGCAGATCCTGGCCAACCCGTTCTACCAGTCCCTGTCCTCCAGCTTCGCGGGGACGCAGGAGTACATGGCCATGGAGAAACTCGGCCAGCTCAGGCACGCCGACGAGTGGGACCTCATCGTGGTCGACACCCCGCCGAGCCGGTCCGCGCTCGACTTCCTCGACGCGCCGCAGCGGCTGAGCCGGTTCCTCGACGGCCGGCTGATCCGGCTGCTGACCGTCCCGGCCAAGGCCGGCATGTCCTACATGAAAGTGCTGAACGCCGGGTTCGCCATGATGACGAGCGTGCTGACCAAGATCCTCGGCGCGCAGGTGCTCAAGGACGCGCAGACGTTCGTCACCGCGCTTGACACAATGTTCGGCGGTTTCCGCGAGCGGGCCGAGGGGACGTACCGGCTGCTGCAGGCCCCGGGTACCGCGTTTCTCGTGATCGCCGCACCGGAACCGGACGCGCTGCGCGAGGCGTCCTACTTCGTCGAGCGCCTCGACACCGAGCGGATGCCGCTCGCCGGGCTCATCCTCAACCGGGTGCACACCTCGCCCGCCGGGCGGCTGAGCGCCGCACGGAGCCTGGCGGCCGCCGAGACCCTAGACATGCAGGACAGGCCGAACGGATCCGAGGCCGATGCCCCTTGCTACTCGATCGCCGTGGCGGCGTTGCGCATGCACGCGGAGCGGATGCAGCTCGGCAAGCGGGAACGGCGGCTGGCCGAGCATTTCACCGCGGCCCACCCGGCGATTCCGGTCGCCGAGGTGGTCGCGCAGCCTGAGGATGTCCACGACCTGGACGGGCTGCGGGTGATCGGGACGATACTGTCCCGGCAGGGTTCGTAGCCCCTGCCGGGACAGCATGAGTAACCCTTGATCAATGTGATCGTGGCTTATGTGCGGCCTGCCCACGTTGCCTAGGCCGCTGCTGAGCGGCTCTGCTCAGCCTTACTGCTCAGCCTTACTGCTCAGCCCTGCTACTTAGCTGGCGACGAGTTCGTCGATGGACTGCCGCTCGTACTCGTCGCGGGCGCGCTCGAGCAGCTCGCGCCACGAGGTCACCTCGGGGCGCCGACGGAGCAGCGCACGCCGCTCCCGCTCGGTCATACCACCCCAGACACCGAACTCGATTCCGTTGTCGAGCGCATCCGCAAGGCACTCCGTGCGAACCGGGCATCCCCGGCAGATCAGCTTGGCGCGATTCTGCGCTGCTCCCTGGACGAACAGCTCGTCAGGGTCGGTTCCCTTGCATGCGGCGCGTGTGGTCCAGTCAGTGATCCACATGTGCCCACTCCTCTTGATCGTCGAGCATGGACGCCCGACGGTCGTCTCGATGGGGTTGCGATCCCGGGGTCAGTGCGTGCGGCCGCCCTGCCACGGTTATCTGTTCGTGATCCAGCAACTTACGGAAGTCCGGGCGGGATGCCAAGACCCCGGCATGGCCATTTACCAAATAGTTCTCACGGGCTATACGGAAGCCGAAAATAGTCACCCTCCGGATGCGTTCGCGTTCTCGCCGTTACATCGAGGGTCTAGCATGCCGTCCATCGGTGACTTACGGTAATAATTCCGATTCATCTGTGCTTCAGCGAGCCTGGTGTGTCTCGGTAGGTTAAGCCGTGAATGTCCGGTGCCAGGGCACAGGTTACTTGCCATTGCGGCGTACTCTAAGTCCCGTGCAGCTCGGAGAGACGATTTTCACCCGGACGAGCGTACTCGGACGCCTCGTCGCCTTCGCGGCGATCGGCGGAGTGCTCGCCGCGGCGATGGTGATTCCCGTGGTGGCCGCGACCGGGGTCCTGGTCAGGAACGAAGCCGACAAGTTCACCACCTTGTCGCTGAACGCCCAGGGCCTCCCCCAGCGGTCGCAGATCCTGGACCGGAACGGCCACCTCCTCGCCTATGTGTACGGCGTCGACGTGCCTTATTACAACAGCGCCTACAACGCGGCCAAGCTCAAGTACTTCGGCTGGGACCGGCAGCCGGTCAGCTACAGCCAGATCGCACCCAACATGGTGAACGCGGTCGTCGCCATTGAGGACTCCAGGTACTGGGAGCACGGCGCGATCGACCTGCGCGGCACCATCCGCGCCGCGGTGAACGACTTCCAGCACAAGCCGGTCCAGGGTGGTTCCACCATCGCGCAGCAGTACGTGAAGAACGTGCTCCTGCTCGAGGCCGAGAAGGCGAACAACACCCAGGCCGTGCAGGCCGCGGCCGCTGCGACGCTGAGCCGCAAGCTGAACGAGCTGCGGATGGCGGTGGCCGCCGAGCACCAGCAGTCCAAGCAGGACATCGTGGCCGGCTACCTGAACGACGCCTACTTCGGCAATTTCGCCTACGGGATCGAGGCCGCCGCCGAGACCTACTTCGGCATCAGCGCCGCGAACCTGTCGGTGCCCCAGGCCGCCACCCTGGCCGGCATCGTGGAGAACCCGTCGGCCTACGACCCCGTCCGGCATCCCGCGGTGGCCCTTGAGCGGCGCAACACCGTGCTGGCCCGGATGGCGGCGACCAACAACGGGCTCACCGCCGCGCAGGCCACGGCCGCCGGGGCCAAGCCGCTCGGCCTGCATTTCTCCATACCGGAGAGCGGCTGCCAGTCCAGTTCGGTGGGATCGGCCGGCTTCTTCTGCCAGTACGTGGAGGAGGTATTCCTGCACGACCCGGCCTACGGCAAGACGCCGATGGACCGGGCCAAGCTGCTCGCGGCCGGCGGCCTGAAGATCTACACCACCTTGAACCCGCAGGACCAGCAGGCCGCGAACAACGCGGTGAACTATGTGGAGCCGGCCCACAGCAACTTCTGGAACCCAGGCCAAAACGCGGACACCGAGGCCGTGGTGCAGCCGGGCACCGGCCAGATCATGGCGATCACGGAGAACCGGCCGTATGGCACGCGACCCGGCCAGACCGAGATCAACTACGCGGTGAACACCTCCTACGGCGGCAGTTCCGGGGTCCAGACCGGCTCCTCGTCCAAGTTGTTCACCCTGATCACCGCGCTCAAGCAGGGCACCCCGTTCGGCTTCACCATGCACGTGCCCGGCAGCACCACCGTCACCGGCTACACCAACTGCCAGGGCGGCCCGGCCGGCTACGACCCTTCCACTGGCCAGGCGGGCGCATTCAACGTGACGAACGCGGAAGGCCCGCAGTCCGACTCCGACCAGTCGCTTTACACCGGCACGACTCAGTCCATCAACGTGTTCTACGCCATGCTCGAGCAGAAGGTCGGCCTGTGCAACGTGGTGCGCACCGCCGCCGATATGGGGCTGACCCGAGCCGACGGCACCTCGCTGCTCAGCCGCGACGGCAGCCAGGACTCCGCCGACAACATCCCGTCGTTCACGCTGGGCTCGGTCAACGTCTCGCCGCTGTCCATGGCGGCCGCCTACTCCACCGTCGCGGCCCGCGGCATGTACTGCTCGCCGGTCGCGATCGGCAAGATCCTCGACAGCTCAGGTAAGAGCCTGTCGGTGCCGTCGGCCAATTGCCACCGGGCGTTTCCCGCAGAGGTCGCCGACGCCGTGAACTACATCCTGCAGGGCGTCCTGGTCAATGGCACCGCCCAGGCTCTGGGTGGCATTGCCGGCCGCCAGGCGGCAGGCAAGACTGGTACCTCCAACGTGGAGGGCGGCGGCGGCACGCCGTACGCGGCCTTCGCCGGCTACACGCCGAACCTGGTGAGCTACACCTCGGTGTTCAACCCGATCTCCCCGACCGGGAGGACCATGACCGGCTTCACCGCCTGCTACCGGACGGAGTACGGCGGCCAGCTGTGCCCGGCCGAGATGTTCGGGGCGAACGCGCCCGGGTCGACCTGGCACATGACGTTCGACCACGCCGCCCTGGGGCCGGTCACCTATTTCGTGCCGGTTCCGCCGGGCAGCCCGTTCTACAGCCAGGGTGACGGCCAGACCGTCGTCCAGCCGAAGAAGCCGAAGAAGCCGGGCACCGGAGGCGGGGGTAACGGAGGCGGCAACGGCGGGGGTAACGGAGGCGGCGGCAATGGAGGCGGCAATGGAGGCGGCAACGGCGGGGGTAACGGAGGCGGCAACGGCGGGAGGTAGCGGCGGGAGGTAGCGGCGGATGGCGCATCAACGCGGTCCGCAAGGTCGCCGAGGGGCCTCCATGTCACAGGTGGCGGTCGGCTGGGTGCTGGCGCGGCCGGCGCGGTCCGTTCGGTAATCCTCGGCGCTCGCACCGTGGCTCAGCTCGACGACAACCTGATCGCCGGCGAACTGGACCTCAGCGAGGATGAGACCCGGCTGCTCGACGCGGCCAGCGACCCGGGGGCCCCGGACTACCCCAGCGGGGAGCGCGGCCAGAGCCAGCGTGACCGCCGCATCGCGGGCGGCCGCTTCTAGCCGGAACTCAGGCGGCGGCGGACCTCGGCGGCGACCCGGGCGCCGTCGGCCCGGCCCGCTACCCGGGGGGTGAGTGTCTTCATGACCTGGCCCATACCCTGCATGCCGGTCGCGCCGGTCTCGGCAATCACCGCGTTGACCAGCGCGGCGAGCCCGTCGTCACCGAGCTGCGCGGGCAGGTAGCCGGCCAGCACGTCTCCCTCGGCCCGTTCGGCCGCGGCCTGCTCGGCCCGGCCGGCCGCGCCGAACGCCTCGGCGGCCTCCCGGCGCTTCCTGGCCTCGCGGGTGAGCACCTTCATGACCTCCTCATCGCTGAGGTCGCGGGCCGAGGTTCCCGCCACTTCCTCGGTGGTGATGGAGCTCAGTGCCATCCGCAGCGTGCGCATCCGCACCTGATCACGCGCCCGCATGGCGGCGTTCAAGTCCGCGCGCAGCCGCTCCTTTAGTTCAGCCACACGCCCATCCTAGGAACTAGCCCGCCGACGGCGAGCCGTCAGTGGCATACCTGCGGTCATGGCACCATGAAACGGTGAGATTGCCAACTCTTATCCCAGCCAC
>CAWDBS010000013.1:0-12985 GCA_963800415.1 uncultured Actinomycetes bacterium | reverse complement strand
GCACCGCCGGGGTCATCAACCTGGCCATGCTGGCCACCGCGGCGGCGGTGTTCCACGCCCGCGGGATGTTCGGCGTGGGTAACGACCTGGGGCAGGTCTTCGATGGCCTGAGCCGGTACCTGGGCGGGCACAGCGGGACGGTCTTCGGCCTGGCCCTGCTCGCGTCCGGGATCGCGTCCTCCTGCGTCGGCACCATGTCCGGCCAGGTGGTCATGGAGGGCTTCATCCACCGGCAGATCCCGGTCTTCGCCCGCCGCGCGATCACGATGATTCCGGCCCTGGTCGTGATCGGCGTGGGCTTCAACCCGACCAGGGCCCTGGTGCTGAGCCAGGTCTTCCTCTCCTTCGGCATCCCGTTCGCGCTGGTCCCGCTGCTGTTCTTCACCGGCAGCCGCAAGCTGATGGGACCGCTGGTCAACCGGCGGCCGGTGATGGTGACCGCGAGCCTGGTCGCGGCCGTGATCATCGGGCTCAATGTGTATCTGCTCGCTACGGCGTAACCTGCTCTGGTGAGTCCCCCCATTTCGCGCGGCTTCCGCCGCAAGCGCCTCCAGGCCCCGGCCGGCCGGGTCCCGCCTGGTCAGTACGTCACCGGCGACTTCCCGGTTTTGTCGGCCGGCCCGACGCCACGCACGGCGCTGTCGAACTGGACCTTCTCGATCGACGGCGGCCGCGAGCCGAAGAGCTGGACGTGGGAGGAGTTCCGCGCCCTGCCCACCGAGACGCTGACCACCGACATCCACTGCGTGACCCGCTGGTCCAAGCTGGACACCAGCTGGGAGGGCGTGTCGCTCGACGTGCTGCTCGGCGCGATCGAGTACGACGCCGGCTACGTGCTCGCCTTCTCCGACGGCGGCTACACCACCAACCTGCCGGTGGCCGACCTTCTCGGCGGGCGGGCCTGGGTGGCGTTCGGCTACGGCGGCGCCCCGCTGGGGGCTGAGCACGGCGGCCCGGCCCGGCTGCTGGTGCCGCACCTGTACTTCTGGAAGAGCGCCAAGTGGGTGCGCGGGCTGCGGCTCCGCGACACCGACGAGCCCGGCTTCTGGGAAAACTACGGCTACCACATGTACGGAGACCCATGGCGGGAACAGCGGTACGCGGGCGACTGACCTGGCAGACCGCCACGGTCGGTTCGGCCACCGACGAGACGCCCCAGGTGCGCACGCTGTTGCTCCAGGTGCCGGACTGGCCGGGTCACCGAGCCGGGCAGCATGTCGACATCCGGCTGACCGCCGACGATGGTTATCAGGCCGAACGGGCCTACTCGATCGCCTCGGCGCCCGGCGAGCCGCTCGCGATCACGGTGGAGCGGCTGGACGACGGCGAAGTCTCTCCCTACCTGACCGAAGAGCTGCGGCCCGGGGACATGCTCGAGGTGCGCGGCCCGATCGGCGGCTACTTCGTCTGGGAACCCGGCTTCGGCGGGCCGCTCCTGCTGGCGGCGGGCGGCTCGGGCGTCGTCCCGCTGCGGGCCATGCTGCGATACCGGGGTCTGATCGGCAGTTCCGTGCCGGTCCGGCTGCTGTACTCGTCGCGGAGCTTGGCGGACGTGATCTACCGGGCCGAGCTGGACGTTCCCTCGGACGGCGTTTCCGTTATCCACGCGCTGACCAGGTCGCAGCCGCCCGGGTGGACGGGTTACGCCCGGCGGGTGGACAAGGAGATGCTGGCCGAGGTGGCCTGGCCGGTAGCGGACGGGCCGCTGGCATACGTCTGCGGTCCGACGAGCTTCGTGGAGTCGGTCGCGGCCGGCCTGGTCGGGCTGGGGTATCCGGCGGAGCGGATCAGGACCGAACGCTTCGGCGCCACGGGGCAGTGACCCCGCGTTTTCGTGCTCGCGAAGGGAGGCCGATGATGGAACCGCTCGATAGCTCCGTGCTGGACGGCAATGCGATCGGCGGGATGCTGATCGAGGTCTTCGGCACCGAGATGACCACGGCCACCGGGACCTGCGGCTCGTGCGGTTCGGTCAGCCAGGTGGCCGAGCTCGCGGTGTACCTGTCTGGGCTCGGCACCGTGGTCCGCTGCCGGGCCTGCGACGCCGTGCTGATGACCTTCGTCCAGATCCGCGGGATCACCTGCGTCGGCCTGCAGGGCCTGGCCAGCCTGTCGTAGCCGGCCGTGTTCGCGCCCGCAGCCCCGGCGCTGGACCAGGCGTGCTGGCGGCTCGCAGGCAGCCGTGGCCGCTGAAGGGCCTGCTATGCCAGCTGTGTACCTAGATATCCTTGCTGATCTCGGCCCAGAGGGCGACGTAGGCGCGGGCAGCGACGCTGCGGGGGGCGAAGGCGGTGACCGGGGCCCGCTCCACGGACATGCGCTCGATCAGGGAGAGAGAGGGGATGGGGGTGGCGGCCACCCCGGGCCGTTCGGCCGAAAGGTCTCTGGTTATCTCCTGGTGCAGTTTCTTGCGCCGGTCCACCATGGAAAAGAACGCGCGGATCTCGGGACGGCGGCCGTTGAAGCCGGCCACGAACTCGGTGAGCTGATCCAGCGTGCGCACCGACAGCGTGGTGGGGATCAGCGGAACCAGCAGCACATCGGCGGCGTGCATGACGTTCTCCGAGACCAGCGAGATGCTCGGCGGGCAGTCCAGGAACACGTGGTCGTACTCGGCGGCCAGCGGCCGGAGGAGCTGGGCGAGCTTGCGGGTGGGCTTGCCGTCCGATCCGCCGAGGAGCAGGTCCATGTTGCGGTAGGTGAAGTCGGCGGGGAGCAGGTCCAGGTGGTCGTAGTCGGTGCCCTTGATGGCGCCGTCGAGGGTCTTGGTGCCGCGGATGAGCGCCTTGCCGCCGCCCTTGACCCGCGGCTTGATCCGGAACAGGAAGCTGGCCGCGCCCTGCGGGTCCAGGTCCCAGAGCAGGGTGCGGTAGCCGTCAGCGGCGGACAGGTAAGCCAGGTTGACGGCTGCGGTTGTCTTACCGACGCCGCCCTTGATGTTGTAGGTGGCGAAGATCTTCACGGGCGGCCCTCGAGCAGGACGCGGACGCGTTGCTGGCCCGCCGGGCCGGCGAACCTGGCGAACCGGGCGGCGAAGTCCGCGCGGGCTTCGGCCTGGCTGAGCCTCAGCTTCGCGGCGATTTCACCCATGGCCAGCAACGTAACAGCCGGCGCCGCTCGCTCGGCCAGTATCGCGTCGGCCAGCGTGTGGATCTCCGCGCGCTGCACCTCGCTGTCCTGGAACTCGCCGAGGCAGTCCTGCAGCTGCTTGAGGTCGCCGACGACCTTCCGGTACGCGACCGGGTCGTGCAGCGGCGCGAAGAACTCCAGCAGGTAGCGCAGCTCCTTGGCGCGCTTGCGCAGGTCATGCAGGGATTCCGGGGGCGAGGCGGGAGTGATGGCGGCGCCTTGCGCGGCGATCCGCTGGAACGCGCGCCCAGTCGTGGCGAGGGCCAGGGCGGCCGCGGTGGTGCGCCGTCTCCGGGGGCCGCCGACGTCGCGGATCTCGAGCAGCGCCTTGCGCCAGTCGTCGGTAATGGCGCGGAAGCGCGGCCCGCGCAGCGCCGTGGCCAGCCGCCGGAACTCGCGGGCGCGGCGCTTGACCAGGAAGGCGCGGAGCGGCTCGAGGTCGGCCGGGGACGCGGCGACCAGCTGCCCGGTCATCGGGCCGAAGCCGAGCAGGTGGACATCGAGGTCCCTGGTCGGCGTGGTCAGGTCGCCGAGCCACTTGAACTCGGTCTTGTAGTGTTCCGCGAGCTTGGCGGGAAGTACCCCGCCGAGCAGCTTGATGGCCGACCGGCTGCGGCGGACGGCGACCCGCAAGTCGTGCAGGAACTCGGTGTCGATGTCGCCGAGCACCCCGTCGACGTTCAGTTCCAGCGTGTCGAGCAGGCCCAGCAGCAGCCGGGCCACCGCGACCGGCGCGGGCATCGTGGCGGTGATCTCCGCCTCCACGCCGCTGGTGTAGTCGTCGGGATGGCGGCCGAGCGCGGTCAGCGCCGCGATGAACACGCTCTGGCTGGCGTGCGAGACGCCCGGCGTGGCGGCCAGCAGGCTCGCCGCCTTGCTCGCCTGGCCGGGGTAGCCGCGGACCGCGGCCACGGCCAGCCGCGGCGGGAGTTCGGCGGTGGTGCCGGCCGCGGGGCCGGACGAGGGCGCATTGGGCGCGGTCACCGTAATGCGGTCCGCGACGAGCCGGACCACGGTCTTGCCGTCGGCGTTGAGCAGCCGGATGCCGCTGGTCGCGCTGACCGCCTTGACGATGGGCAGCAGCGCTCTCGGCGTGGTCAGCACGATGATCCGGTCCCGCACCGGTCCGGCCGGCAGATCCTCGGCCAGGATGGGACGTCGCGGCCAGCGGATCACCGGCTGTTCAGCCTGCGGCGTGCCGTCGGCCTTGCTCAGCAGCAGCCGGCCGCCCCGCCTGGCCTGCTCGAACTGGAGCGTCAGCCCGGCCCGGTACAGCCGCCAGTCGAAGGTGTCCAGCCAGGTACGGCGGTGGGTGCGGGCCGCGGCGGGATCCGGCAGCACCATGAAGGACGACGACAGCGTGACGAGCGCCGCGGCCAGGAGATCCTGGGCGGAGTCATCCCCCGCGGGCGTGTCAATGACGAAATCCCGCAGGCCCGGCGTCATCACGTCAAGCTCTCCTCTTGGAGCCATGCTACCGCCCGCCCCCTGAAACATCTTTATATCTTGCCGTTCGACCAGGCGCGAATCGCTAGCGGACCGGCCAGCTAACCCCGGTCGTGGCGAGGATGTCCGCGGGGCGCGGCATCGCGGCCTGGGCGCCGGGCCGGGTGGCGGCGGTGGCGGCCGCGGCGGCGGCCGCCCGGACCGCTTCGGCCGCCGGGATGCCGGCGGCCAAGGCGACGGCGAGCGCGCCGACGAACGTGTCCCCCGCCCCGACGGTGTCGACCGCCTCGACCCGGAAGGCCTCGATGATGTCCGTGGTTTCGCGGCCGGGGCTTGCGGGGCCGGGGCTTGCGGGGCCGGGGCTTGCGGGGCCGGGGCTTGCGGGGCCGGGGCCTGCGGCGAGGGCCGCGCCATGCGCGCCGGCGGTCACCACGGCGTGCCGCGCGCCCGCTGCCAGCAGCCCGTGGGCGGCCTCGGCCGCATCCTTCAGGCCGTCAACCTTGCGGCCAAGTACGGCGGCCGCTTCGGTCTCGTTCACCACCAGCCAGTCCACGCCGCCGGCCACGATCGCGGCCGCCTCGGGCGGGGCCGGGGCCAGGTTGAGGACGCAGCGGGCGCCGTGGGCGAGAGCCGCCCTGATCGCGGGCACCGGGATCTCGGCGCAGATGACCAGGACGTCGCCCGGGCTCGCGGCGGCTGCGGCCACCTCCCCGGCGCCGACCTCGTGGTTGGCGCCGGGCGCGACCGTGATGAGGTTCTCGCCCGCGGCGTCGACCGAGATCATGGCCAGCCCGGTCGGGACCCCGGGCACGGTCCTGACGTGACTGGCGTCCACCCCCTCCTCGCGCAGCGCGGCCAGCAGCTGCCGGCCGAAATCGTCGTCGCCGACGCAGCCGGCCATGCGCACGCCGGCGCCGAGCCTGGCCGCCGCCACCGCCTGGTTGGCGCCCTTCCCGCCCGGCGTGAACCGCGCCGCCGAGCCGAGCACGGTCGCGCCGGGTCCCGGCAGCCGGGGCACGGTGACGGAGATATCCATGTTCAGGCTGCCCAGCACGGTGACGCGCGGCCGGTTTCTCATGCCCGCACGGTAGCGGGCCCAGCCAGCGGCGGGGGAATTGGCTCTGCCACCCAGGCCCGGCGGCTTCTAGACTCGGCTTTGTGACACATCAGTTTCGTCAGGTGGATGTCTTCACCGATACCCCGTATTTCGGTAACCCGGTGGCGGTCGTGCTCGACGCCGACGGCCTGAGTAGCGAGCAGATGCAGTTGTTCGCGCGCTGGACGAACCTGTCGGAGACCACGTTCGTGCTGACGCCGCGGGCGAGCGAGGCCGATTACCTGGTCCGGATCTTCACGCCGACCGGCGAGCTCCCGTTCGCCGGGCATCCCACGCTGGGCACCTGCCACGCCTGGCTGGAGGCCGGTGGCCGGCCGGCGGATCCAGGCGCCATCGCGCAGGAATGCGAGGCCGGGCTGGTCATGGTCCGGCGGACGAAGGCGGGCCTGGCGTTCGCCGCGCCGCCGCTGCGGCGCAGCGGGCCGGTGGAGGAGCCGGTGGCCGAGCGGGTGGCGCAGTCGCTGAACATCGCGCGGTCCGACATCGTGGACATTGCCTGGGCCGACAACGGCCCCGGCTGGATCGCTGTCCTGCTGGCCAGTGCCGAGGCGGTGCTGGCGGTCCGGCCGGGCGCGGTGGACCTGGACATCGGCGTGGCCGGCCCGTACCCGGACGGCTCGCCGGAGGCGATCGAGGTGCGTGCGTTCAGCCCGAAGGTCAGTTCGGTCGAGGACCCGGTAACGGGCAGCCTGAACGCTTCCCTCGGGCAGTGGCTGCTGGCCGCCGGGCGGCTCACCGCGCCGTACGTGGCCAGCCAGGGCACCGTGCTCGGCCGCCGCGGCCGGGTGCACGTCTCCTGTGAGCAGGGCCAGGTCTGGGTGGGCGGCGGCACGATCACCTGCGTCAGCGGCACCGTCGAGGTGTAGCGAGGCGTCGAACGCGCAGAATCTGGGTGACCTGGTAGGTGCTCCCATCGACCCATGCCTTGATGGTACTTGATGGCAGCGACTGACATCACGTGCTATAGTCATGACAGTGACTGCCATCGCACTGTCCCCCGCGCATTCGCGGTGCTGAGGACATCGACAAAACTAGGAGGGTTCTCATGCGTGTTTTCGTCACCGGCGCGTCCGGCTGGATCGGCTCCGCCGTCGTACCCGAGCTCATCGGCGCGGGTCATCAGGTCACCGGGCTCGCCCGCTCGGACGCCTCGGCCGCGGCCCTGGACGCAGCCGGGGCGCAGGTGCATCGCGGCAGTCTTGATGACCTCGACAGCCTGCGGGAGGCGGCGGCTGCGTCCGACGGCGTGATCCACCTCGCGTTCCAGCACGACATCGCGTTCTCGGGGGGCTTCGAGGCCGCCGCCGACGCTGATCGCCGCGCCATCGAGACGTTCGGCGAGGTGCTGGCGGGTTCTGGCCGGCCGTTCGTCATCGCCTCCGGGACGCTCGGCCTCGTGCCGGGGCGGGTGGCGACCGAACAAGACGGGCGTGATCCCAGCTCCGCCGCACGGCATCTGCCCGCCGGGGCTCAGATCCGGCGGGCCAATGCGCAGATGACGCTCTCCTTCGGCTCCCGCGGCGTCCGCTCGTCCGTCCTGCGCCTCCCCCCGACCGTGCACGGCGAAGGGGACAACGGCTTCATGGCGACCATCGTCGGCATCGCCCGCGGCAAGGGCGTCTCCGGCTACATCGGCGACGGGTCCAACCGCTGGCCCGCCGTGCACCGGCTCGACGCCGCGCACCTGTTCCGCCTGGCGCTGGAGAAAGCCCCGGCGGGATCGGTGCTGCACGCGATCGCCGACGAGGGCGTGCCCATCCGCGCCATCGCCGAGGTGATCGGACGGCAGCTCGACCTCCCCGTGGTCTCCGTCTCTGCCGAGGCCGCAGGCGAGCACTTCGGCTGGCTGGCCGGCTTCCTCGCGGTCGACAGCCCGGCCTCGAGCGCGCTGACCCGTGAGCTACTGGGCTGGCAGCCGACCCAGCCCGGGCTCATCGACGACCTCGACAAGGGCCACTACTTCCAGGGCCCGGCCGCGTGAACGGCGGTGGCGCGGGCGACTAACCCTCCCGGATGACGCGCAGCGCGACCCTGCGGTTCCCGCCGTTCTGCTTGACCAGCGCGAACCACAGCGGCAGCAGGGCGTCGACGGTCGGCGTCGCGCCGGGGTCGCCGACGAAAACCGGCTCCAGCCCGACGGCCGTGATGAGCTCCTCGGTCACCGGCCGGGCCTGGGGGTCGGCCGCGAAGAACAGGTCCGCGCCAGGCAACGGACTGGCGAAGTTCTCCCAGCCCAGCGTGTTGAACGCGCGCACGTAGCGGGCCGACGGGGCGACGCCGGCGATCAGCGCCCGGCTGTCGAACTCCGGCGCGCCGATCCGGTTCACGGCGTCGATCACGACCTTTCCCGCGAGGGCGGCGCTTTGCTCGTTCAGCACGTCCGCCACGACCTGGCCGGGTACGGCCAGCAGCACCACGTCGGCGTCTTTCAGCGCTTCGCCGATGCCGAGCACCGGCGCCCCGCCCGGCCCGGTGCCGGACGCGTCCCGGGCTCCGTAGACCACGTCATAGCCGGCCGAGCGCCACTTGCTCCCGAGCGAGCCGCCGATGTTGCCCTTGCCGATCACCGCTATCTTCATGTCGCGCTGCAACCAGTGTGACGGCCGTCTCATTCCCGGCTCGGCGTGTTTCTCGAACCCCGGCGGCGGGCGGGGCGGTCGGGGGCAGCCGTCGGGGGCGCCAGCGGCAGCCGCGACGGCGGCTTGATCTCGGCCAGCCGCAGGTAGGTCACCAGTCGCTGGCCGCCGCGGGTGGCCAGGCTGGCGAGCACCGTCTGCAGTTCGGTGACGTCACGGGCGACGACGGTGAGGAGGTAGTCGGTCTCGCCGGCCACGTTGTCCGCCGCGATGATCTGCGGCAGGGCGCGGATCTGGTCGTCGAACAGGCGGCTGGACCGCGGGTCGTGACGGGCCAGCGTGGCCGTGACGTACACCTGCAGCGGGAAGCCGGCCGCGGCCGGGTCGAGCTCGGCGCGGATGACCCGGATGACGCCCGACTCCTTCAGCCGCCGGACCCGGTGCAGAGTCGCGGCCGGCGACAGCCCGGCCAGCCGGGCGAGTTCGACGTTGGTACGGTCCGCGTCCTCCTGCAGGGCAGTGAGCAGCAGTATGTCAACGTCATCAAGTTCAAATGTCATAACACAAAATTATATATCGTTATTAAGCTCTAGTGACAAATCCTGTATTCCTACCGGCGAGTATGGACATATGAACACCAACCGCCGTCACGCCGTCGCAGCCCTCATCGCGGCCGGGCTGCTGTGGGGCACCACCGTGCCGCTGTCCAAGCTGGCCCTGGAGTGGCTATCGCCGGGCTGGCTCACCGTCGTCCGCTTCGGCCTGGCCGCCGCGGTGCTGCTGACCGCGGCTCTGCTGACCACCGGCCGGCGTCGGCTGCGGGCCGCGTTCAGGCCCGCGGTGCTGGTTGCGGGCGCGCTCGGGTACGGGGGTTCGGTCATGGTGCAGAACGCCGGCATCGCCCGGACCAGCGTCACTCACGCGGCCCTGCTCATCGGGGCCGTGCCGGTACTGATCGCGGTCATCGCCGCGGTGTGGCACCGGGCCGTGGCCCGGCCGGTGGCCTGGTTCGGCTTCGCGGTCTCGCTCGGCGGCGTCGGCCTGGTCACCGTGGGCGGCGGGGGCGGCGGCGCGACGCTGGCCGGCGACGGCCTGGTGCTGGTATCGCTGCTTTTGTCGGCCGCGGTCACGGTGGCCCAGGGGCGGCTGCTGACCGGCCGCGACCCGGTCGCGGTCACCGCCGTGCAGTTCCTGGGCGCGGCGCTGGGCGCACTGCCTGTCGCTGCTCTTACCGGGGGCACGCCGGTCATGCCGGACGGCCCGGGTCCGGTGCTTGCCGTCGCCGCGCTGGCGGCAGCCGGCACGCTGCTGCCGTTCACCCTGTTCGCGTTCGGTCAGAGCCGGGTATCCGCCGAGGTCGCCGGGGGGTTCCTCAACCTCGAGCCGCTGGTCGGCGCCATCGCGGGCGCGGTCGCGTTCGGGGACCCGGTCGGCCTCGCCCAGGTCGCGGGCGGCGCGGCCATCCTGGCGGGCATAGCGCTGAGCAGCCTGCCGCTGCTCGCGGGCCGCCGTCGGTCCCCGGCCGCGGCGGCCACGGCCGTAGGCGCCAGTGTGAGCGTGGGCGCTGGGCCACTGGCCCGGACCGATGGGGAAGGCCTCGCCTTGGAGCCGGCGGGCGCGGTGCCCAGCAGGGCGCAGACGCGGGGACATGAATATGGCACCGTGCCTGATAGAGGTGGTGCGTTGCCGCGATCATGGCATTCCAGATCCCGGCGCAATACGGTAATTGTGGTGGTTTATGGGGGTAAGTCCGGTCCGGGTCGGGCGAGCGGTGCGCGGCCGGGGCTCGCTGGGCCGGGACGGGTCAGACCGAGGCGGCGGGACCGGAGCACGGGACCGGAGAGGTTGGGACCCGGGGGACGGGTGGCGGGACGGCCACCCGCCCGCGGGCTGGGGCTAATCCAGGTGCGGGGCCAGGAGCGTCAGGTCCGCGGACGATAGGCGGTCACTGGCGGTCTAGGCCTGGAGGTTCGCGCCGCGGCGCACGAGGATCGGCCCGAAATCGGCCCGCAGCGCCCATCATGCACTAGCCTGCGGCTGGAAGACGCTGACCAGCAGCACCTAGGCCTGCGGCTGGGAGATGTTGACCAGCCAGGGGACGCCGAACTGGTCGACGCACATGCCGAACTCGTCACCCCAGGCCTGCTTCGCCAGCGGCATGGTGGTCGTTCCGCTGGCGGACAGCTTCTCCCAGTAGCCGTGCAGGATGTCGCTGTCGTCGCCGCTAAGGCTCACCGCGAACCCGGCCGGCGGGTAGTACTCCATCTCGCTGGTGACGTCGGCGGCCATGATCGTGTAGCCGGCGTCGGTCTCCAGCTGCCCGTGCATGATCCGGTCGGCGTCAGGCCCCTGGGCGCCGAATTCGGCGAACGTGCTCAGGGTCAGGGTGCCGCCGAACACGCTGGTGTAGAACTCCAGCGCCTGCCGGGCATTGCCGTTGAAGTTGAGATATGGGTTGAGACGTGAGGTCATGGTCTTCTCCTGTACATTTGTTCGAATGTACCCCTAAGGCCGACGCTACCAGCCCAGCCGCCGCGACGGCAGCAGCGCCGCGAAGAAATTCGCGGGCCCGGCCGGGGTCAGCTGGGGTACCGTCCGGCGAATGGACGATGAGGAACTCTGTCCCCCAGGCCCACCCTAGGAACGGCCGCGGTCCCAGTTCGGCTTGCGCTTTTCCAGGAACGCCCGCATCCCTTCCTGTGCCTCGGGGAGCTGGCTGGTCGCGGCCATCACCTCGATGGCGTAGGCGTAGGCCTTGGGCTGATCCAGGTCGATCTGCGCGTACAGCCCCTGCTTGCCGATGCCCTTGCTGACCGCCGATCCCTTCGTGACCCGGTCCAGCAGGTGCTGCACCGCGGAGTCGAGCTGGGCCGCGGGCACCACCCGGTTGACCAGGCCCCAGTCCAGCGCGGTACGCGCGTCGATGACGTCACCGGACATGGCCAGCTCGGCGGCCCGCTTGCGGCCCACGTTCCTGGCGATGGCCACCATCGGCGTGTGGCAGAACCAGCCGCCCTTGCCGCCGGGCGCGGCGAAGCCGGCGTCCTGGCTGGCCACGGCCAGGTCGGCGCTGGCCACCAGCTGGCAGCCCGCGGCGGTGGCCAGCCCGTGCACCCGCGCCACCACCGGCTGGGGCACCTGCTGCATCAGCGTCATCAGCTCCGCGCACGTCATCAGCAGCGAGCGGATCTGCTGCAGGTCACCGGCGGCGACCTCGGAGAGATCGTGCCCGGCGCTGAACACCGGGCCGTGGCCGGCCAGCACGATGCCGAGGACATCGCTGTTCCCGAGATCACCGAACGCGGTGATCAGCTCGCGCATGTGCGCCATGGACAGGGCGTTGCGGCGCTGCGGCCGGTTCATCGTGATCGTGGCGAAGTCGCCGGAGCGCTCGACCAGGATGTGCTCGAAACCCATGGACATCCTCCTTTCCCGCAGCCTACGCGTCCGCCTACGGTGGAGTAAGAGGTCGAGCTGCGAAGCAGGAGGCACGCACTGCCGCCGGGGCGGGTACCCGGGCCGTTCGGGATAATCAGGCGGCGCGGGCCGGGACCGGCCGGGCGGCACGCCAGGCTACGGCGGTGGCGGCCAGCGCGGCCAGCGCGGCGGTGAACATCGCGGCCCGGTCGCCGGAAACCCCGCTCCCCCGGCTGACGCCTCGGCCACGGCCGGCAGCAGGGCGGCACCCACCGCGGCACCGATCTGGCGGCTGGTGTTGATCATGCCGCCGACCAGGCCCTGGTCGGCATTGGCCATGCCGCGGCTGGCCAGCACGGTCGAACCGAACGCGGTGCCCGCGGTGCCGAAGCCGATTAGCGTGACCACGAACAGGACCGGGCTGTACCCGGCGGCGGGCAGCTGCGTCAGGACGAGGAAGCCAGCCGCCGCCGCTGCGGCGGTCAGCACCAGCAGCCGCTTGATGCCTATCTTGCCCGCCAGCCGCGGCCCCATCATGCCCATGATGAAGCCGACGACGCCCTGCGGGGCGATGATCAGGCCGGTGAACAGCGGCGACTCGTGCAGCACCTGCTGCAGGTACAGCGACAGCACGAGCAGCTCGCCGCCGTTCCACAGGCCGAGCAGGAAGGCCAGCGTGGTCCCGTCCCGCAGCCCCCGGCGGTGCAGCAGGGCGGGCCGGATCAGCGGTTCGGGGTGCCGGGTCTCGGCTCGCATGAAGGCGGCCGCGGCCGCGGCCGCCACCACCACGGCGGCGATGACCAGCGGCGAGGCCCAGCCGAGGACCACGCCCTGGGACACGGCCAACACCAGGAGGGTGACCGCGCTGGTGATCAGGAGCGCGCCGCGGACGTCGAGCCGCCGCCCGATCTTGCCCGCGCCGGCCCTGGCCTGTCCCAGGACGGCCGGGGACAGGGCGGCGGCGATCAGGCCCACCGGGACGTCGACCAGGAACACCGCGCGCCAGCTGGTGAGCTGCACCAGCACTCCGCCGAGGACCTGGCCGGCGACGAAGCCGACGGAGGAGACGGCGCCGTACAGGCCGATGGCGCGGGTGCGTTCGGGGCCTTCGGGGAAGCCAGTGGTGATGAGGGACAGCGCGGCCGGCGCCACGATTGCGGCACCCGCGCCCTGTACGACCCGGGCCGCGATCAGCAGCACCGGGTCCTGGGCTAGGCCGCCGGGCATCCAGCGGTCAGGTTAGGCCCGCGGCCCGGCGTCGGGGAGCGGTGCGCCGGGGAGAGGTGCTGGCGCGGTGCCT
>CAWDBS010000012.1:0-16982 GCA_963800415.1 uncultured Actinomycetes bacterium | reverse complement strand
TGCCACGGGCGCCCGCGCTTCCCAGCGGGAATGCCGCCCTTCCTTACCGGCCGCCTCTGGAGGTGGGGGCCGCCGGTCGCCTGGTGCTGACGACGCGATCTAACGGTGCCATCTGGGTCACGTCAAGATCGCCGGAAAGGTAGAGCACCAGCGCTCCGCCCTCTTCCCGCACCTCCAGCCCTGCTGAAGCCGACCCAGCCCGTTCTATGTCAGCCATCTCAGTCCCATCAGGTGCCGGGTTATCGTCGGGCGCGTCAGTGTATCCTGACCGGCGGAGCCGTGCTCCGCGTCGCGGGCGGCGTGTTCTACGGCCTTGGCGACGCGCCCTCGGAAGACGCCAAGCTGGCCGAGATGGCTGCGGAAGAGACCAGCGAGACCGACTCGGGCAAGCAGCGAACCCCGTTGACTATGATCATTCCGCCTGCCGTGCTCGTCGCGTGCGCCGCCGACCCCGCCGGCATCACCGTATCCGATGTGCTGACCGGGACCGGCTCGACGATCGGCGCGCTGCTCCTGGCCTTCCTCGCTCTGTACTGGCGCCGCCTGCCGCTGTTGCGCCACGGCTACGAGCCCGGCGCCGGCCTGACGGCGCCCATCCAGCGCTTTCAGAGCGGCCTGGTGAACGACTACGTAACGTGGATCGTCCTCGGCCTCGCCGCCATCGGCGGAGTGCTCGCCTTGATACTCCGGTAATCCGCCGTCCAGGCCGAAGCAGTGAAAGGCGCCTGAGCTCACGCGGGCACCCGCGGGCCGCCCGGCGACCATGGTTCGGTCAGCCAGTGAGTAGTCCTCACGCTTATCGCCGTAGTGGCGTGTAGTCCCAGCCGCCTTGGGTATCCAGGACCGGACGATCGGGGCGAAAAACGAAGGGGGTGCTGATATGACGCACGGCGAGACGTCCGCCGCCCAGACCAGCGTGGCCCGGACCGGCGCGGCCCGGACCACGGAGACGGTCGCAGTGCTCGGTGCGGGCGGGACCATGGGCTTCCCGATGGCGCGGAACATCGCCCGGGCCGGGATCCCAGTCCGGGCCTGGAACCGGACCCGCGTCAAGGCCGGACCGCTGGCCGCCGACGGCGCCTACATCGCAGACACCCCGGCCGACGCCGCCACCGGAGCCGGCATCGTGCTCACCATGCTGGCCGACTCCGATGCCGTGCTGGCGGTAATGGAGGGCGACGACGGGGCGCTGCCGGTCATGGCCGACACCGGCGAGGCCGTTCATCCCATCTGGCTGCAGATGAGCACCATCGGCGAGGAAGCCACCGAGTGGTGCATCAGCCTGGCCGGCCGCTACGGCGTGGGGTTCGTCGACGCGCCCGTGCTCGGCACGCGACAGCCGGCCGACCAGGGCCAGCTCGTGGTGCTCGAGTCGGGCTCGGAGGAGGCTACGCTGCGAACCCGGCCGGTGTTCGACGCGGTCGGCCACCGGACGGTACGCGTCGGCGAGGCGGGCGCGGGCACCAGGCTGAAACTCGTCACGAACAGCTGGGTGCTCGCCGTGGTCGAGGCGGGCGCGGAGACGATCGCGCTGGCCGAGGGCCTGGGCGTCGATCCGGCCCTGTTCTTCCAGGCCATCGAGGGCGGTCCGCTGGACCTGCCGTACCTGACGATGAAGGCCCAGGCGATAGCCAAACGCGACTTCACTCCCTCCTTCCGTCTCAGGCTCGCGGCCAAGGACGCCAACCTGGTGACCGAAGCGGCCTGGCACCACGGCCTGGACCTGCCGCTGCTCGAGCAGCTGGCGCGCCGTCTCGGCGCCGCCGCCGTCGAGTATGGCGACGAGGACATCAGCGCCACCTACCTGATCAGCGCGCCGGAGCATGGGGCATGACCGGGGACGGCCTGACGGACGTCGGCCGCCTGCCGCACGACCAGGCCGAGGAGTCAGTGAGTGATCTATCAGCCGACAAGGAGGAGATGCCATGCCGAAGACCAGCCGGAGCGGCCTACTAGGCTCTGGCAAACTGCCGGGTACTCTGCAGCGCTCGTCGCAAGAAGCCCAGGAGGCGTTCACCATGACGCATGACAGCGCGGTGCAGACCTACGGGGCGGGGGACCAGGCGGACCGGGCCGCGTACTCGGAGCTCAAGCAGAGTTTTGAGAAATGCGGCGACCACTGGATCGCCAAGGCCGATCCTGAGGACTAGCGTCCGCTGCTTACCGTGGGCGTGTGGATGAGCTGGCCGATCCGGCCTTCCGCGCCGCCATGTTCGGTACTGCCTTCAACCAGGTTCTGCACCTGGTGCCGCTGCGCGGGGGTGTCCGGCGCTTTACCGGCGGGGTGCCTTACCACCGCAGCGCGTCGGGGGAGCCGCCGTTCTCCGTGATCAGCTGGTGGGCGGCAGCCTCGGCCGTGGGCTTGCGCGCGACCCGCTCGGCGACCAGGGCGCGGGCCAGGCTGTCATCGCCTGCCGGGCGGCCGCGGCGATCAGGGTCAGGTCGATGATGTCGCGCTGCGCGTGGCTCCCGCCGACCGCGTTGGCCCGAGGCCGGATGTCGATAAGCAGGTCTATGGCCCGGTCCGGGTGGCCGGCCGCGAACGCGCCGAAGGCCTCGAGCAACGCCAGGCCGGCCCGCTCGGTGGCGCCCGCGTTGGTCGGCGCGGTCAGGGACCGGTTCGATGCGATTACCCGTTCGGCCCGCAGGACGTCTCCGGCCAGGCTGAACGCCATTACCGCGTGCCAGTCGTTGAAAATGTAGACCGGGCTGCTGACCAGGTTGTCGATGTCGGCGGCGAGATACTCGGCGCGCTCGGTCACGTCGACGCCGCACAGCGATAGCCGCCACAGCAGTGCGGCCGCGTCCACCACGTCGAGCCACTCGGTGGACCGGTCGGCCCGGATGGGGCCGTCGTACAGGGCGAGCGTCTCGCCGATCTCGCCCAGCTCCAGGTGGTACAGGCCACGGTGCCACCAGTTGTGGACGGCGAAGAAGCTCGGGGACCAGTCCGGAGCCGACGCAGTGAGGAAATCGACGCCGTCCCGCTGGCTGCCTTCCATTTCGAAAACATGCGCCAGTGCGTGCACCGACCAGACGTCCTTGGGATTGTGGTCGAGCGCGGCCCGGGCGCGGGATTCGGCCTGCCGGTAGTCCGCGTTCTCCTCGAGCCCGAACGCGTAGATGCCCTGTACGTACCCCCAGCCAGGGAGATCGCGCGGCCAGGCGGGCAGCACCCGGGCGGCGGTGTCGCGGAGCTCGAGCCGGTTGCCGAGGAAGAAGTAAAGGTCCTGCACGACCTTGAGCGCGAGCAGGTCGCGCGGGTGGCACAGCAGCGCACGCTCCAGCGAGCGGGTGGTGGCTTCCCAGTTGCCGTCGACCCAGTGCCGCGCGGCGCGCAGGTGATGGAGTTCCCGCTCGCCCATGGCCGTCTCGTCCAGCCGCTTCAGGATCTCCCCGGCGGCGGCAACGCCATCCGGGGTCGTTCCGTACAACTGCAGGTAGGCGCGGTAGATATGGCCCAGCACCAGGCTGTCGTCGGCGGCGACCGCCGCCTCGGCGTCCGCCGCGGGGTCGCCCGCGAGGGCGGCCAGGTCCTCGATGGCCGTATCAAGCAACTCCACCGCGTCGGCGCTGGCCGCCCGGACCGGAACCCCCCAGCGATCCGCGAATGCCTTGCCCATCTCGGGTCCCTCCTGCTATCAAGCCTCAGCCCCGGCGCTTACCTCCACCGGGACCGCGCCAGTCCTATCGCCGGTATAACCGTCTAGGTAGGCCGGTCAATCCCCACCGCGCAGAGCAGATTTATCGGCATAGGCACGGAGCATGCGATATCGGCTGACCGCAGATCAAGCCTACTTACGGCGTCGGCGCACGAGCGCGTAATCGGCGCGCGGCCTAAGTGGCTAGGTTCTGGCTGACCGGTGATGGGGGGGAACATCATGGCTAAGCAGGCGAAGGACCCCCAAGCGGGCCCGGGTTTCGTCGTCCTGCGCGAGGTCGGCGACGGTCAGTGGCAGCTCATCGTCGGCCGCTAGGCCTGGGCCGGGGCCGGGTGCCTGACGCCACTACGTCGGCCACGATGCAGGTGATGTTGTCAGGACCGCCGCCGTCGATAGCGAGCGCGATGAGATCTCTCGCGGCCTGATCAGGATCGGCGACGGTGAGCAGGACCCGGGCGACAGACCCGGCGTCCGCGACAGCGTGCAGGCCATCGGAGCACAGCAGGTAGCGATCCCCGGGCAGAGCCTGGCGCAGCTGGAGGTCACGCTCGGAGCCGCGGTAGGCCGTCAGCGCCGCATGGCCGCCCATCCCGTCAGCGACGGCCAGGAGCCGGGCGCCGGCATAAGCAGCGTCCTCGTTGTCTGCCCGGTGCAGGCCGATATCGGACTGCCCCGCACAGCGGACGGCGAGCGTCCCGTAAGCATCGGACATGGGAGTGTCCCTTCCAGACAGATAGCCGACGAGGAAGGTAGCGAGCTCCCGCCGTGCCGCGGTCTCAGCCTCGACCGCACTCCAGTACGCGGCCCGCTCCGCAGCGGCCAGCGGCGGCGGCAGCGTGCTCACCGCCCGGATCGCGGCCAGTGGCATACCCAGGCGCCGCAGCCATGCGACCAGCCGGGCCTGTTCCAGCTGGGCCGGCTCGTAGAGCCGGTACTGCGACACCGGATCGACCCGGGCCGGGGGAAGCAGCCCGAGCTCGTCATACAGGCGGAGTGCCTTGCGCGACAACCCAGACGCGCGGGCAAACGCCCCATGAGGATGGAGGCCAGCAGGTCCAGGGAGAGGACGGACGTCTTGTGGGCGTGCTAGGTCAGCGTGGGGCCGGGGTGTAGATCAGCTTCTTGTTCACGAACTCGTCGATGCCGTACGGGCCTAGTTCCCGGCCGGTGCCGGAGCGTTTGGTCCCGCCGAACGGCAGGTCGGCCATCGAGCCCTGAGGGCTATTGATCCACACCATGCCGGTCTCGAGCAGGTCGGCGACTTCCCGGGCCCGGCCGGGGTCCGCGCTGTAGACGACGCCGCCGAGCCCGAACGGCGAGGAATTGGCCAGCTCCACCGCCTCCGAGGCGTCCGCGACCCGGTAGATGACCGCCGCGGGACCGAACAGCTCCTCGTGATACGCCCGCATCTGCGGGGTGACGTCGGTCAGGACGGTGGGCTCGACGAACGCTCCGGGCCGGTTGACCCGCTTGCCGCCGGTGCGCAGCGTGGCACCCTTGTCCACAGCGTCGCTGATCTGGCCCATCAGGCGTTCGGCGGCCGCCTCGGAGGACAGCGGCCCCAAGTCCGAGGCGGGGTCGGTGGGATTGCCTGGACGCAGGGCGGCCATCGCGGCGGTGAACTGGCCGGCGAACTCGTCGTAGAGATCCCCGACGACGATGATCCGCTTGGCCGCGTTGCAGGCCTGGCCGGCGTTGCCCATCCGGCCGGCGACCGCCGCTTTCACGGTCTTGGTGACGTCGTCGCTGTCCAGCACGATGAAGGGGTCCGATCCGCCGAGCTCGAGGACGACCTTCTTGAGATTGCGGCCCGCCACCTCGGCGACGGCGGCGCCGGCCCGCTCGCTGCCCGTCACTGACACGCCGGCCACCCGCGGGTCGGCGATCATATCCGCGATCTGGCTGTTGGCAGCGAATATGTTGATGTAGGCGTCCTCCGCCAGGCCAGCGTCGCGGAAGACCTGCTCCATGGCGAGGGCCGACTCTGGGCACTGCGGCGCGTGCTTCAGGATGATCGTGTTGCCGGCCATCAGGTTCGGGGCGGCGAAACGGGCCACCTGGTAGTAGGGGAAGTTCCACGGCATGATGCCGAGCAGCGGGCCGATCGGCTCCTTGCGGACCAGCGCCTTCCCCCCGGCCCGCGGGCTGAGCGGGGTGTCCTCAAGGAGCGCTGGTCCCTGGTCGGCGTAGTACCGGTAGATGCTTACCACCAGCCCGATCTCGCCCTTGGCCTCCCGGGTGGGCTTGCCCATCTCCCGGGTGATCAGCGCGGCCAAGTCGTCGATCCGCTCCTTGTACACCCCGGCCACCCGCAGCAGGACCTTGGCCCGCTCGTCTTTCGCGGTGGTCCGCCAGGACTGGTAGGCGCGGGCAGAGCGCTCCAGCACCTGCTCGACCTCCGCATCAGTCGCGGTGGCGAACTCACGCTCGGTCTGGTTGGTGGCCGGGTTGACGACCTTGAACTCGCTCACTGCCGACGTCCCTTCGGACTCGCCCACGCTGACATTCCTCCGGCTTCGCTGCCGCGGCTATTTCCCGTTCCCGGACCGGCTCTAGCCTGCTTCTGGTCCAATTATCCTGACCCATGCCATGAGTTAAGAAACCTCCCTGAACGCGACACTAACGTTAGTGCAGCCAGCGGTGCCGGATGACAGGATGAGACCGGCACCTGCGCCGGATGCCGTGCGGCTGGTGGCCGTGCGTCCGGTACCTGGTCAGGTAAGGGAGCGATCGGTGAACGGCACGGTCTTGGTCCGCGGGCCCGGCAGCAGGCTGGCCGAGGGCATCGTCACCCACGTCAGCCGGGCTCCGGTGGATGTGGCCCTGGCCCGGGCCCAGCACGCGGCGTACGCCGCTGCGCTGGCGGCCTGTGGCTGGATGATCCAGCAGGCGCCGGTTGCTGAGGACTGCCCGGACTCGGTCTTCATCGAAGATACGGTGGTGGTCTGCGAGGACCTGGCGGTGCTGGCCCGCCCGGGCGCGCCGGCCCGCCGGGCCGAGGTCGCCGGCGTCGCCGGGATTGTCCGGTCGCTGGGCCTGCGCATCGCCCGGATCCACGAGCCAGGGACTCTGGACGGCGGCGATGTGCTGCAGGCCGGCCGACACCGTGTACGTGGGGCGTGGCGGGCGGACCAACGGCGCGGGGATCCGCCAGCTGCGTGCGCTGCTGGCTCCGCTGGGCCGCACCGTGATCGCCGTCCCGCTGGGGAACGTGCTGCACCTGAAGTCCGCGGTGACCGCGCTGCCCGACGGCACGTTCCTGCTGCTACCGCAGCTGGTGCCGGCCGGGCTGTTCCCGGCGGTCCGCCCTGTGCAGGAAGAGGGCGGCTGCCATGTCGTCCCGCTGGGCGGGGACCGGGTGCTGATCGCCGCCTCCGCTCCCCGCACCGCTGAGTTCCTGGACGACGTGGGCTTCACCCCGGTCGTGGCGGACATCGGCGAGTTCGAGAAACTCGAAGGTTGCGTCACCTGCCTGAGCGTGCTGCTGCCCGGACGGTAATGCCGGGGCCGGCGGTCAGCAGGCCAGCTTGACTGAACGGGTACGGCTGTCCCAGCAGCTCAACACCAGATCGCCAAGTGTCTCGAGCTTCACCCGCCATGGGTGGTCCGGGTTGAGGCATCTGAGCCGTATCGTCCTCATTGCCTGCGGTCGCAGGTGTGGTGGGAGCACCGTCGCAGGATGTCCTGCTTGAGGGGATCCGGGTATTCAGCTGCTCTCGGCGGCCTGCTTCAGCAGAGTCCACAGCTCCTCCACGTCTTGACGCTCGGTGGGCTCGGCTCCGATCGAGACCCGAACCGCCCAGGTGCCGTCTAGAAGGGACGGTGTAACCAGAGTCGCGCCTGAGGCGTTGACCGAGTTGACCCAGGAGAGCGTGTGCGCGTTCAGCGCGTCGGCGTCCAGCACGGCGCCGGTGTCAGAGACGACACTGGCGGGTTCGTGCCTGAGCACGACGGTCTGCAGGTTGACCGGGGCGAGGACACGCCAGCCAGGGGTCGATGAGACCTGCTCAGCGAGCCAGCGAGCGTTGTCCAAGTCACGCCGTAGCCTGGCCCGGATGGCCTCAGCTCCGTCCAGCCGGAGGTGGAACCACAGCTTGAGCGCCCGGAACCGGCGGCCGAGCGGGATGCCCCAGTCCTTGTACTGAGTCACCTCACCATCAACGGCAGAACGAAGATAGGACGGGTTAGTCGACATCACCCGGATCAGATGGCCTGGGTCGGCGACGTACAGCAGCGAGCAATCCAGCACGGTGCCCAGCCACTTGTGCGGGTTCCAGGCCAGGGAGTCCGCGCCTTCCACCCCGGCAATAAGCCACCGCATCTCCGGCAGCAGCAACGCCGAGCCCGCCATCGCCGCGTCGACATGCACCCACATCCCGTACTGACGGGCCAACGGGACGATCTGCGCGAGCGGGTCCACGGCCGTGGTGCCGGTGGTGCCGACGCTGGCGATGACGGCTGCCGGCCGTCGGCCGGCCGCCACGTCAGCCGCCAGGGCCGCAGCCAGCGCTTCGGGACGCATGGCGTACGTGACCGGGTCGACGCCGGCCAACCTCAGGTTGTCCTGCCCGAAGCCAGCCAGGGCCACTGCCTTCGCGATCGAGGAGTGCGCGTGTTCTGTGGTGTAGACCGTCAGCGGCGCGCTCTCGGCCTGCAACCCGCCGCGTGCCTCCGAGTAGTCCGTCGCGCGCTCGCGTGCCGCGAGCAAGGCGACGAGGCACGCGCTGGAAGCGGTGTCCTGGATGACGCCCTTCCACGACTCGGGCAGCGCCGTCAGCTCGCGCAGCCACTTAACAACGACTTCCTCGACCTCCGTCAGCGCGGGAGCGGACTGCCATGTGATCCCGAGCGCGCCGAGCCCAGAGGCGGCCAGGTCACCCAGCACAGAACTGAGCGACGCGTTGGACGGGAACCAGCCGAAGTAGCGAGGGTGCTGAACCTGGGTCACGCCCGGCACGACGACGCTTTCGAGGTCGGCCAGCACCCGGCTGAACGGTTCGGCCTGCTCGGGCGCCCGGCTCGGCAGCTTTCCCGCCACCTCACCCGGTTCCACCTGCGCCTGAACCGGCATCTGCGGAATCCGGGCACGGTAGTCCGCAATCCAGTCGATCAGCTCATGACCAGATGCCCGGAACTCCTCAGGCCCCATATCGCATCTCCGCTTCCACACAACCACACAGCCCAGATTTCCCAGACGCTGCCCGGGCGCGGCCTCAGCACGTTCCCTCACGCTAACTCTTCCCACCGCGATGCGCTCCTGCCGGACGGTCCGAAGGGGCGTCGACGCGGTGATCCGCGAGACCGACGCCCCCGCGGTCGTGGTCGCCGAGATCACCCAGCACGGCTGGTCGGCCGCGCCGGTGAACTCGCCGCCGCCTTCGCTACCGACTGATGGGCGAAGGCGGCTGCAGGAAAAAGCCGCCTCAAAGCGCCGTGTAGACCAGCGCGGCCGCCGCCGCGCCGAGGACGGCGCCGCCGACGACCTGCCATCTCGTGTGGTCCCGTACCGCCACCCGGGACCAGCCGAGCAGCGCGACCAGCAGGTAACCGCCGAGCACCAGCGGCCCGTAGATGAGCGCCAGGATGGTCACCGAACCCGATGCCACCGCGCAGTGGATGGAGATCTTCCATACCGTCGTGATAGCGGCCAGGACCGCCACGCTGACCAGCATGAAGGCGAAGTAGCCGGTCAGCAGGTCCGGGGCGCCCAGCACGACCAGCAGGATCAGCCCGGTCCCGACCGACGCGGTGATGAAGGCCAGCACCATCAGCCGGGGCCGGCGCGCCCCGACGTTCCTGTCCTCCCACCGTCCGCGCCGGATGCCGTGGGAAATGAACGCTGTCGGCAGTACGGCGGTGAAGAGCGCGGCCAGCAGCCCCCAGCCCGCGCCCGCCAGGCCGTCGGCGTGTCCGCCGATCAAGATCACGGTGACGATCAGCCAGTTCTTCGGCTCGAGCAGGTAGGTGACCCGCTCCGCCACGGACCTGCGTGCTTGACGAACGGCCATGTCCTGACGGTACCGTCCCCGGTATGGCGGCACGTAGCGGAAGCGAGTTCCTCGGGCGGCTGGCCGCCGCCCGCGTCCACGTGGAGATCCAGGGCCAGACCCTGACCGGCGGCGTAGCCGATCATCCGGCCTTCCGCAACGTGGTGCGCAGTTACGCCGGGCTCTACGACATGCAGCACGACCCCGCCTTCCGGGACATCCTCACCTATCCCTCCCCGGCCACCGGGGAACCAGTCGCAACCGCGTTCCTGACGCCAACCAGACCTGAAGACCTCGTCAAGCGCCGCCAGGCCTTCAAGCTATGGGCCGACCGTTCGTTCGGCATGCTCGGCCGCACCGGCGACTACCTGAATAGCGCGCTGATGGCGCTCGCCTCGGCCCAGGACTGGTTCGGCCAGGCCGGCCCGGGATTCGGCGAGAATATCCGCCGCTACTACGAGAAGGTCCGGGAGGAGGACCTGCTGTGCACGCACACGCTGATCCCGCCGCAGGCCAACCGCGCGGTCTCCGGGAGCCAGCAGGCCGGCGGCGCGCTGATGGCGCACATCGTCCGCGAGGACGATAACGGCATCGTCATCCGCGGCGCCCGGATGCTCGCCACCATCGGCCCGTTCGCCGACGAGCTGCTGGTATTCCCCTCGACGGTGCTGCGTAACGACCCCGCGGACAAGCAGTACTCCTTCGCCTGCGCCATTCCGAACGACGCGCATGGTCTCCGCTACCTGGCCCGCGAGCCGCTCGATTACGGCCGGCCCCGGCACGATCACCCGCTCGGCTCCCGGTTCGAAGAACCCGACGCCGTGGTGGTGTTCGACGACGTGCACGTGCCGTACGAGCGCTGTTTCGTGCTCGGCGACCCGGACCTGTGCAACGGCTTCTACGCGCACACCTCGGCGGTGGCGCACATGACCCACCAGGTGGTCACCCGCACCACGGCCAAGACGGAGTACATCCTGGGCCTGGTCTCGCTGCTCACCCAGGCCATCGGCATCGAGCAGTTCGGTCACGTCCAGGCCGACGTGGCCGAGGTCATCACCACGCTGGAGACGCTGCGCGCGCTGCTGCGGGCGGCCGAAGCCGACGCGGCGCCGAACGAGTTCGGCGTGCTCACCCCGGCCTGGGCGCCGCTGAACACCGCCCGCATCCTCTATCCCCGGCTCTACCAGCGGTTCCCCGAGATCCTGCGCAAGCTTGGCGCGTCCGGGCTGATGGCCACCCCCACCGAGGCCGATGTGACCGGTCCCGCCGCGGCCGACATCGAGACCTACCTGCAGTCCGCCACGCTGGGCGGGGCCGACCGGGTCACGCTGTTCCGGCTGGTCTGGGACACCTGCGTCTCCGCCTTCTCCGGCCGCCAGGCGCTGTATGAGTACTACTTCTTCGGCGACCCGGTGCGGATGGCCGGCGCCTATGTGGCCAGCTACGACCGCGAGCCCTGCAAGGCCGCCGTGCAGACCTTCCTGGATAGCAGGTAACGGCGCGGCGGGGCCACATATCCGCAAAACGGCGGCTACTATCGCAGCAAGCTGTGGCGAGCTCATGGTCAGCGGAGGAGACAGATGATGAGCAAGGGGACGGTGATCCTATTTCTGTGGCTTATCATCGGTGCCGCCGCGGCCGGCCAGCGCGGTTACTTCAGCACCACCAACCTGAACTGCACGGCGGGTGCCACGATGGCCCTGACGATCGTGGCCGGCCCGCTCAACTACGTCGGCCTGGACCCCAAGATCGCCTGCACCCCCCCCAAGCCAAGCGGTTCATGATCCGTCTCGAGGCACGTACCCGTCCCGTGGGGAAGAGATCTTTTTCCTCACGAGCCGCGTTTTCGCCTCCGATCCGGCTTAGCCGGGCCGCTGGCAGGCAGACGGCAGGGCCATCCGCGGCGCGGGTAACCGGCGTCAGCTTGTTCTGCCAGCTGGTGGCCAGGAATTTCCCTCTAGGTCACGTCGTAATCATCGACAACAGGTTAGCGAAAGAAAAAGGGTACTTATCGGCTATGCTGCCGCCGCCGGACCCAATTGCCTGATATAACGGTCAATTGCAACATTCCTGGCGGTTTACTACGAAACGCCTACGGGACGAGCGCACGGCCACGACGCAGCCCGTAGATGCCCTTGGGGGGGCAAGATGAGCACCTGGAGTTTCCGCGTCGCGCCCGTCATCGCGGCAATGATCATGGTCCTGGCGGGGTGCACCAATGCGCCCAGCGGCGCGACCCTTGCCTCGACGGCCATGCCGGAGGAACAGAACGTCACGGTCGCCGCCATACCGTCGGTCGACCTGGCCGGCCTGTACGTGGCGCAGGACGAAGGGCTGTTCGCCAAGCAGGGCCTGCACGTGACGATCAGGAAGATACCCAGCAGCAAGGCGGTGATCGCCGACCAGCTGGCGGGCGAGGTGGACATCAGCGCCGGAAGCTACGTCGCCTACATCGCGGCGCAGGCTGCGGGCGCCAGGTTCCGTATCCTCGCCGAAGCCTCTGCGTTGCGACCGGATACGCGCACGCTGGTCGTCACGTCAAACTCGCGCATCGTGACCATCGCCGACCTCGTCGGCAAGAAGATCGGCGTGAACGGAACCAATAGCATCGGCACCCTGCTGATCAGCGCACTGCTTCAGGAAAACGGGATCTCACCCAAGAAGGTGAGCTTCGTAACGGACCAGAACGGCTTCCCCGATATGCCGGGACAGCTTCAGCAAGGCGCCTGGCAGGCGGCGTTTCTCGCCGAGCCGTACGTCACCAAGGCCGAAGAGACCTACGGTGACCAGGAGCTGGCCGATCTCGACCAGGGTGCCAGCCTGAACTTCCCCATTGACGGGTATGTCGCCACCCAGGCGTGGGCCAAGCGGCATCCGAAGACGGCGGCTGCCTTCGTGCGGGCCATCGAGGAGGGGCAAACGGTCGCTAACCAGAACCCAGCTGCCGCCCGGGCAGCGATGGCGGAGGCCGACCAGCTGGTGCCCGTGGTGACCGCGGTCATGGCGCTGCCCGAATTCCCGATCGGCCCGGTGGATAAGAAGCGTATCCAGCGCACCGCCGTGGCCATGCTCGAGTTCGGCATGCTGCAGCCTGGCACTACGCGACGGAAGTCGACCAGGGAACCCTGGTCACCTCGATGATCGGCGCCGCGGCTGCCCCGTAGAACCTGCCGCGGGGCACCCAGCTGGCCATGCCGGCCGAGATGCCTTCCAGGGCAGGCGCCGCGGTCCGTTCGGTCCCAAGATTTTAATAATCCCGAACGGCCTGCAGTTTCTCCCCCGCCATCTGCCGGAGCCGGTACCGCTGGGTCTTCCCGCTGATGGTCTTGGGCAGCTCCGTGACGAACTCGACCGTCCGCGGGTACTTGAACGGCGCGATGGACTGCTTGGCGAACTCCTGCAGCTCGGCGGCCTTCGCCGCGTCCGCCGCGGCGCCCTCGCGCAGCACGACGAACGCCTGCACGACCATGCCGCGGTCCGGGTCGGGCGCGCCGATGACGGCCGCCTCGAGCACGTCCGGGTGGCCGAGCAGCGCCTCCTCGACCTCGGGCCCGGCCTGGTGGAATTCCTCCCACACCGACTTCGGCAGGTGCTCGCCGGCCGAGACGCAGCGCCGCAGGTGCTTCCATGCGGACGCCTTCCCGGCGGCCAGCATGGCCCGGTAGGCGGTGGGCGCGGTGGACAGCACGGTCACGCCGTGCGCCGCGATCGCGTCGGCCAGCTCGGCCGGGGTGGCGCGCTCGATGAGCAGCGCCGACGCGCCCGCGCGGAGCGGGAATAGCAGCAGCCCGCCGAGTCCGTAGGTGAAGCCGAGCGGGGGAGTGCCGGTGAAGACGTCGTCCCGGTGCGGCATGATCACGTACCTGGAAAAGGTGTCGGCGGTGGCCAGCACATCCCGGTGGAAATGCGTGGCCACCTTCGGCTGGCCGGTGGTGCCCGAGGTCGACGCGAGCATGGCCACGTCGTCGGCGGCGGTATCGGCCGGCTGGAACACCCCGTCCTTCGCCGCGCAGCGGGCGGTCAGCCCCGTAGAGTCGTCGGGTCCGGTGCCGCTGTAGTGAATCACGGTCAGCGCCGCCGCGCCGGCCGCCAGGTCCGCGGCGAAGCGATGATCGCACAGGGCCAGGCTCGGCTGGGTCAGCCCGACGATGGTGGCGATCTCCCGGGGCCGCAGCAGGGCCATGGTGGTGACCGCCACCCCGCCCGCCTTGACCACGGCGAGCCAGGCCGCGGCGAGCCACGGGCTGTTCGGGCCGCGGAGCAGCACCCGCTGGCCCGGGACCAGGCCAAAGTCCTCGGTCAGCACCTGGGCCAGCTGGTTCGTCCTGCGGATGGTCTCGCCGTGGGTCCAGGTTTCTGTCCGAGACAGCAGGCAGGGACGGTCCGCGCCATGCCGGGCGGCGGTGGCGTCGAGCAGTTCGGCGGCGCAGTTGAGCCGCTCGGGATAGTTCAGTTCCGGCAGGTCGAAGCGGAATTCCGGCCACTGGTCCAGCGAGGGAAGGCGGTCACGGCAGAAGGTGTCGAGGTGCGCCGAAGCGGAAAGCCGCATCTGACCCCACTTCCTTCGCGTCGTAGGGTAGATCCCAGTATTTAACCTATGTGACGACAGTCAAGAGTCCGCGATACCACGAGGCGGCTGCGTCGCTGGCCACTTCGCCGGGCAGAATTACCGGCATGGAGCCGGACGACCCTTATGATCTCCAGCGGTTCGTGGCGGCCCAGGACGCCGGCGGTACCTACCAGCGCGCCGCCGCCGAACTGCGAGCCGGCCGCAAGACCAGCCACTGGATGTGGTTCATCTTCCCCCAGATCGCCGGCCTGGGTTACAGCCCGACGGCACGGACGTATGCGATCACCTCGCTCGCGGAGGCCAGGGCATACCTGGCGCATCCGGTCCTCGGTCCGCGGCTGACAGAAAGCGCCGCCATCTTGACCCGCCTGGCGGACCGCACGGCCGAGCAGATCTTCGGCGAGGTCGACGCGATGAAGCTGTGTTCCTCGATAACGCTGTTCATGCGCGCCGCGCCCGGCGAGCCGGTGCTCCGCCAGGTGCTTGATCAGTATTTCGGCGGCATACCCGACTCCGCGACCGAGGAGCGCATCTGAGATCAGCCGGACCGCGTATCGCCGCGGCTGGGCAAGCGTCGCTGGTCAGGTGCGGCCGATCACGGCCCACGCCGTCGCGCTGACCTCGAACGTGCCCTCGGGCAGCCGCCGCCGGCACTGCTCGCGCAGCGCGGCCTTACCCGCCGCCGTGGCCGGCGCCCCGTTCCGGGGCAGCCCCGTGTCAGGTGATGCCATGGGCCGGATCGGACCCGGAGCCCTGGCGTTAGCGTCTGCCCGTCCGCGGACGTGCGGACACCACGGTCAATCAGCGCGGGTATTCATCCTGGTAACGGCCGTCAGGGTACCGGCGGGCCGGGGGCGCCTCGTCGGCCGGCACGTCCGCGCGGTAGACCGCCCTCTCCTCGCGGTAGACCGGTGCCTCCTCCCGGTAGGCAGGCCGGCGGCCTCGGCTCCAGGGCGCCCACACCACCATCCAGAGCACCACCCCGAGCACGCCGACCAGCATCAGGATGTCGCCGATCGTATGGATAGCGATCCCATGCGTGGACACGGTGGAAATCCCGAACCGCAGGATTGCTCCCACCGCGATGAGCACAAGGCCTGCACCAATCCTCATGTCTCACCTCTCTGAGTGAGTTCCGGTTAGTCACCCCCTCTGCCCTCGGCGCACTGGCCCAAACGAACGCCGGGAGCACTCCGGTTTGTGCTGCGCCACCGGGTGTGCCGGGCCGATACTTGACCGGTGATCGGTGCGGCGTTCGGGGTCACGCTGGCCAGCGCTCAGGCCGGTGATGAGGCGGCGTTCGCCTGCATCTTCCGTGACGTCCAGCCGGCCCTGCTGCGCTACCTGCGGATGATCGCGCCTGACCCCGACGACGTGGCCGGTGACACCTGGCTTCAGGTGGTGGCCGGGCTGGGGCGGTTCCGCGGCGATGAGCAGGCCTTCCGGGCGTGGCTGTTCACCATCGCCAGGCACCGGGCCGCGGACGCCGGCCGCATCCGGGTCCGCCGTCCCGCGGTGCCGCTGGACCTGAGCGACGCGGCGCAGCAGCTGACGTCCCCGGACGCCGCCGACCAGGCGCTGGAGGCGGCTTCCACGCGGGCCGCGATCACGCTGATCGCCTCGCTGCCGCAAGATCAGGCCGAGATCATCATGCTGCGCGTCGTGGTAGGCCTGGAGGCCAGCGACGTGGCCAGGATCGTGGGCAAGACTCCAGGGGCGGTCCGGGTGGCCGCGCACCGCGGCCTGCGCCGGCTCGCGCTCCAGGCCGAGCGAGCGGGTGTAACACATTGAGCGGGCCCGACGCTATGCAGGGTGAGATGCCTGGGTTCTTCCCCGGCCTGCCCGGCGGCGAGCACGACGAGCCGCTGCTGGACATGATCTTGGAGCGGCGCCCTATCCCCCCCGGGGCGCCGCCCGAGATTCATGCCCTGGCGCTTATGCTCGCCGCCGTAGCCGGGCCGGCTGAACCCGGGGAGCTGGCCGGACAGAACGCTGCCTTGGCGGCGTTCACCCGGCTCGCTTCCCCAGCCGGCACCTCGCCCGCTGCCCCGCGGTCAGGCAGGCGACCGCTGCCCGGGTGGTCAGCCCGCGGCAGACTCCCCCTGGCCGCGGCACTGACCGCGGTAGCAGCGGGGCTAGGCAGCACTGCTGCGGCATATGCCGACGTGCTGCCCGGCCCGATCCAGCATTTCGCGCACGTGACGATCGGAGCGCCCGACCCGCCGCATTATTCGTCCCAGCATGCGCCCGCGGTCGCCAGCGCACCGGCGCGGCCGGGTCACCATCTCGGCACCCCCGGACCGTGGCCGACGCTCGCGGTATCCGCCTCCGCCTCCGCCTCGCCCCGCGGCGAAGCCAGCGCGCGGCCCCGGCAGCACGGATCGTCGCGATACGGGCCCGGGTCCGTCCCCAGCTGCCTCGCCACGCCGAGCCCGACCCGCGACCCGGGCAGGCTAAGTCCTAGCCCGCCCCAGCTCCACCCGAGCCCGACTCAGAATCCGGGCCGGCCCAGCGTGACCCCCACTCCGGCAGCGCCGGGACCCGGCCTCCCCGGGTGGTTCATGTCATCGTCGGCCGCGACGGCGACCGCCTGCCCGGGCAGCCCCACCCAGGATGCGGTGCGACCGGGCGAGTAGCCGAGGTCGCCTAGCCCGGCCACACCGTCCTTGGCTGGCGGGTGTCCGATATCACAGCCGCCGTACGCGGCCTGACCGCACGGGGCGTCGCGTTCCTGCGCTACGACGGCATGGACCTCGACGACGA
>CAWDBS010000011.1:0-62422 GCA_963800415.1 uncultured Actinomycetes bacterium | reverse complement strand
AGGCGTCGCCCTGGCCAGCAGGTCTGCTGTCCCGCCAGGGCTTATGACGCAGTAGAATTAGATGCAGCGCAATCAGGGCATCATCGAACGCGGCCATCTTCTTCACGCCATCGGGTGGGCGTTACGTGGTTTCTGGCCCGGTTCGACGGCCATTTTCAATTGTATTAGATGCAGGAGGTGCAAAACATGGCTTCTTGGGAGAGGTTCTGACATTCTTTTCCCTCAAACCTAACCGCTTCCAAAGGCCGGTAAGCAACTATTCAGCAGCGTCCACCAAGCTATACGCCGATCCGATGTACTGTCTTTTCTTTTTGACGTTAACGGTCAGTGCGATGGCATCGGCCCGCCTTTTTCTGAGCGGGAAGAAGGCGGGTCCGGTTGCCAATGAAGTCTTCCCTTGCAAGGAATCGCTGCGCTCGACCCCAGTCTCGCGGGCGGAACGCACAACATGAAATATTGGATCGATACCGAGTTTATCGCGAAATCGAATACGATCGATCTCATCAGCATCGGCGTCGTCGCCGAGGACGGGCGCGAGTTCTATGCCGAGAGCAGCGAGGTCGACTGGTTGAAGGCGAGCCCCTGGATGCTGGAGAACGTGCGACCTCAGCTCGACGGCAAGGGAATCAGCCGCGAGGAGATCGGCTATGGCCTGCACGACTTCACCGATGGGGACGAGCATCCGGTGTTCTGGGGCTATTTTCCGGCTTACGACTGGGTCACGCTCGTCGGCCTGTTCGGAGGCCTCGAGGAACTGCCGTTTCACTATCCGCAGCTTTCCCCGAACTGCCGCACCAGAAGGGCAACCGGCATCACGCCCTGCTCGACGCGCGATGGACGCGGGAGGCCTGGTCGTTTCTCGCCGGCCTCCATCCCGTCGGAGCGGAACGGCGCGCCATCGGCCAAAAGAACCCCGGCCAGTTCCGCGCGCTGCCCCGGGTAGCCTGCGAGGGACTTGAGCAGCTCCTTCCAACGCGCGCAGGCGCTCGGCGGGAAGGGGCTTCCCGTGCCGACGACCGCCCGACCCCCGCTCCAGGCCTCGTTTCCGGCCAGGGCGGCGCATTCTCGGAGCCGGTCGTTCGCGCTATGGCTGAGTATAACAAACGGCCCGTCACCAGCGATCACGATTTAGTTATTGTTCGAAGCGTCCTTCAGTGCAGCACTGCGGCGAGCAGGGAGTGGCCTTTGCGCGTCCGCCGGGCGATCACATTGGCGACACCGCTCCAGTCGCGCGCCATCTCTTCGCTGCTCGCTTCCTCAGCTCGTCGACGGGCGACCCAATACCCGTCGGCGCCCATGAGGGAAATAAGGGCTTGCGCCTCATGGTCGATGCCAAGCCGCAAAGCTCGGGAAGCTTGTCGATGTGACATTCCATAACCCTTCTTGTCGTACGCGTCCTTCGCGATCGCCCGCGTTTAAGCCCAGCGGGCGATAAGCGGCAGTGACGCTGGTCACAACTCAAACGGGGCGTTGGTGTTCCGGAAGCGTTGGCGCCTCCGCCATCGCATTCAGCCGGGCGCGGAGTTCAGCGCACGTGGTTACGTCGCGCCGGCCGAGGCGATGCCGCGGCTGGTGAGCAAGTTGGAGCCGTCGCGCCAGGCGGGTCCATCGGCATTCGGCGGAGCCGCAATCTACCCCAACGCTGAGCTCTACGCCTGCCGCCGGCCTGCCGCCTCCACAACGCTCCAGAACCCGTGCTTGCGGCCGTGTCTGGCCCGAAGCTGCGTGCGCCAGGTTTCCGCCCGCTCAACTGGCCAGCCGGGTCCTCGCGCGCCGCAAGGCTCTCCAGTTCCACGCAATAGCGCGCGGCGTGAACGTGGCGAGCGACTGGGCTCGTTCCAGGATCGAGCCGATCAACGCGCGATAGAGGATGGTCGCCGCGAGCGGTTGGGCAAATTCGAGCGCTTCAGCCGCGGGAGCGAGGATTTCATATCGGCGCCCGTCCCACTCCACGCGCCGCTTGACCACAAGGCGCTCGGCCAGATCGAGCCGAGGCCATTGCACGAGAAAGCGCAGCGCGCCATAGACGAGCGGCGTTTCGAGCGCCAGCGCAAAGGCGGCGTCGAGCGCGTCCACGTCCTCGAAATCGGGCAGATGCGCGAGATGGTCTCGCAAGCTGTCGGCGTCCAGCGTTTCCTCGAACAGCTTCCAGCGCAGCGCGTGCGCTTCCGCGCGCTCGCCGAGCGCCTCGAGCATGCGGATTTCCACGCGCTGGCGCCGGTCGGCCACGGGATCGCGCGGCGCGAGGCTGGCGTAAAGGTCCTCTGTGCGCAGCCGCTTTACCGAGGGCCTCGAGGGGCGGCGCAGCCAGTCGAGCGCCTCGCGGTGGCACCCGGCGGCGGTCAGCCGCTCAGCGATCTCCGCGGCGTCGGGAAAATGTCCCGGCAAGCCGGTCTCGAACTCGATCAAGGCGTCGACGTCGCCCCTTGCGTCGGCCACGCGCTGGCGCAGCTCGGTCAAACGCCGAGCACGGGCGTGCTTGCTCCAATCGGAATCGTCGGCGGCGATCGGCCCGAGCGCGCGCAAGCCTTCGGCTAGCCGCTGATCGAAAGCGTCGACGAGGCTGGGAGGCGAGGCGGCGAGAATTTCCGACGCCGAATGTCCGCGACGCCGTAACGCGACTCCGTCGTCAGATCATAGAGACGATCCGCGGCCATCGAGCTGGCTTCCGGCGGAAGCTTTGCTATGAGCCCAGGCAGCGCCGCAGCGGCGGCGTAATAGACCGCCGCCGTCCCGCGTTTCCGGAACTGCCGTCGCGCGATAGCGTGCGATCGGCGGTCGCAAGAAAGCGCATCAGCCGGTCGGCCGCCGCCTCGGCGTCGGCTTTCGCAAGATCGCCGATGATGATCTTGAGCGTCGCCGAGAGATCTTCGCCGAAGCTCCTGGCTTTTTTCCAGCCGATCGCTCCGCGCGCTCTTTCGAGTCCGGTGAGGCGCTTGTCGACTATCGCCGCGACCGCCTCCGGCCCCTTGACCGACGCGAGGGTGGCCATGACGAGCTTCTTGAATGGGCCGTTGCGCTCGGCTTTGTCGAGCGTCAATTCGGCCAGCCGCTCGGCACCGAGCTTGACGAGCGCTTCCGTGTTCAATGTCGATCTTCGCGCCAAGACCAGCTTCCCATTTCTATGCCGCCTGCCGTGGATAGCCGCTCCTCGACTCAATGCGGCGTGCATTGCCCTGCGCTCGCCGCCGTCGTATCGCAACGCGGCAATTTTCGCCACGCCTTGCGAGGCTCGCCCCATGGACCCCCTCATCGAAGGCTACCGCAGATTTCGCGCCGAGATCTGGCCGGCTGAGCGGGCGCGCTACGAGGCGCTGGCGCATTGGGGACAGAGCCCGGAGACGATGGTGATCGCCTGTTCGGATTCGCGCGTCGATCCGCAGACGGTGTTCGGCGCGGTTCCGGGCGAACTCTTCGTGGTGCGCAACGTCGCGGCCCTTGTGCCGCCCTTTGCGCCTGACGCCGGCTACCATGGAACGAGCGCGGCGCTGGAATTCGCGGTGAAGGTGCTGAAGGTCGCGCGCCTGGTCGTGCTGGGGCACGGCCAATGCGGCGGCGTCCGGGCGATGGTCTACGGGCCGCCGCCGAAGGCGCGTGATTTCATCGCCTCCTGGGTCGAGCTTGGGAAGCCTGCGCTCGCCGCCGCGGGCGACGCGGAGGAGGGGCGCCTCGGCCGGATCGAGGCGGAAGTGGTGCGGCTCTCGATCAAAAACCTCATCACGTTCCCCTGGATCGGCGACGCAGTTGCAGGGGGCCGGCTCAAGCTGCAGGGCTACCTCTTTGACGTCCACACCGGCGTGCTGGCGAGCGTCGGCCCGGACGAACTCGAGCCGATCGACTAATCGGCAGGTTCCAGACCACGGCGCAGACTTGCGAGACGTCCGTCTTGGTGAGGTCCTAAAGTCGACTGCGCGACAACAGCCAGGCGCTTGACCTCTCCGTTCTGATACGCGCGCAAGAAGACGCTGTAGTCCTTGAAGGAAACGCATCCATTGGAATTGCCATTCGGACCGAGCATGTAGGGGTGCGCCAGCAGTCCCGTCCGGCCAAAGACATCGCCCTGGCCGATGGGTGAGAGTTGCAGCGCCTGAACCCCATGAAAGAGTTCCTCTCTCAGAGTCAGTTCATAGAGGTGCGGCGGCGTGGCTCCGCGATCGCGTTCGTCCACGTAACGGGGGTCGTCCAACCTGTTCCCGAGGCCTGAATGGGCTTCCAAACGAGTTCCGTCGGGCAGATACACGGAGTGCGCGGATATGTCGTAGACGGCTGTCCATCTGTCGTAACCTGTCGCGGACCAAACGGTTGGCCCGAACTCGATGGGACGACGAGGCGGCAGAGGCGCAGCGTCGTCTCGTCTGGCGGCCTTGCGCGCCGGCGGCAGCAGGACGTTCGGCGCCGCCGGAGTTGTCGTCGAGGCAGGGGGAGGGATGGTTTCGCCGCTCGCCTGCTGCCAAACGTCAGAGTTGAAGGGCACCGGTTCGGAGCCCGAGAGACGTCCGGACTCAACCGATTGGCTGGGGGAATTCGAGGCATTCTCCGTCAGATGAGGGGCCGCCGAAGCCAGCGGCGGCAAAGCGGCAGCCGTTTCCGGCGCGGCGACAGGACGGAGCATAAGGGTTCCGACGCATCCCAACCAGGCCAGGGCTACGACGCCAAGAACGATCTGAAGCCTGCGAAAGCGAACGGGGTCGGAGGAGACGTCGTTCAGTTTTGCGTCGGCCCACTGCGTCCAGGCGCGCGGATGGAGGGCTTTCGTCGGCGCCAGATCCTGCGCTCGGGTGTGGAACGGCTCCTGCTTGGCGATCATCGCGGCGTCCTGCGCTTGCTTGGCCTCGCAAGCTGCGCAGCTCAGGATCGGGCTTTCGAATGGATCCTGCGCCAAACGCAGCAAGACTGGATGCCTATGAAATACTCTGAAGTTTTCGATCCAGCTGTAATCCGGATCACAAGGCCGGCCGTCGACGACGAGACGGACCGCGACGGCGGCTTGCACCTGGCGCCGGTTGGCTACAAGCCGGCGAGAATTCTCTTTGCGAAGGGCGTCGCTTGCAGGCTATGCCAGGCGGGCCGGGACCGTGAGCAGCGCGATGCAAGTTGAGACGGGCAAGGCTGCGATGGAGCGCCGGTCGACGCGGCGCTTTGGGCCGAATTCGCCGATCTCCTCGCCTGGCGGCGAGACTTGCGCCGCTTCCGGGCCGGGGCCGTCCCGGAGGAGACGCTGGACGTCCTCATCCAACTCGCCGCCTGCGGCGAACTGCCAGCCGACCCGCTTCGTGCGGGTCGAGGTGGGGGGGTGGAGAGGAGAGGGGGCTATTCCGTCCGCGCGCTGCACACGTTTGGCTGGCCGCCCGCGCCCACGGCCTTGGCGTCGGTTGGGTGTCGATCCTCGATCCGGCCGCCCTCGAGGTTCCGCGCGAATGCTCGTTCGTCGGCTATCTCTGCGTTGGACGGCCGCAGGAGGAGCACCTGACGCCGGAGCTCGAGCGGGCCGGCTGGCAGGCGCGGACGGCGCATCCGGTTCTGAGGCGCTGAGACTTGCGCGCTCCCGACATCACGTTCCCTGCGGCGGATGAATGTCGTCGACCCACTGCACCGGCTGCGGGTTTGGATCGACGTCCGGCAAATCGAGATTGACGACGACAGGCTCCTGGCCGCTGCGAACCACCACGCACGACAATGGAAGATCGTCGCTCGCATTGATTTCCTGGTGCGGCACATACCGCGGCACGTAAATGAAATCGCCTGGGCCGGCCTCCGCCATGAATTCGAGCCGGTCGCCCCACCTCATTCGAGCGCGTCCGCTCACCACGTAAATGACGCTTTCCACTGGCCCGTGATGGTGCGCCCCGGTTTTGGCCATCGGACGGATCACGACAGTCCCCGCCCACAGCTTTTCCGCACCAGCGCGCGCGTAGGTGATCGCCGCGGCGCGGTTCATGCCGGGCGTCTGCGGCGTGTTCAAGTCGAGTTCGTCGGCGTGGACCACCCGGATGCCGTCCAGGCGCCATCGGGACTCTGCTGCGTCTTGCATCGTCGCTCTCCCAAACAGGTTCGCGAAAGTTGCGCGCTCCCTCGAACTTAGCGGAAATGACCTCGATCCGAAAGGCGTGGCGAGCGGCCTTGGACGGCGCTATCCCCGCTGGCGTCCCCGCCCCGCGGCGCGTATTTTGCTGCCGTGACAGACGCTCCCGCCCAGCAACTCGCCGCGCCGACGCGCCTGACCGCGCGCGCGCTGATCGTCGGCGAGCGCATTGACACGGCGGGGCTCGAGCGGCCGGACACGATTTCGCTTCTGCCGCTCGCCTATCGCGTCGGCCCGCACGGGATGGTGGCGTTGTTCCGCTTCGGCGTCGCGGTGATGGTGGGACTGACGCCGCTCGAGGAGGAGGACACGCTGGCAAAGCTGCAGTCCCGGGTCAGCGGCGAGCGCGCGCGGGGTGATGACGAGACCGCGATCCTGGAAGTGGCGCCGGAAAGCGACGAGCAGAAATCGTCGGGTGGGCCGATTTAGATCAAGAACCTGTCGCCGCAGCGTTTCCTCGTCGTCGCCGATGCGCTCTCGAAGACGGTCGCGCTCGCCCGCGACGAGCGCGAGGTCAACAAGGTCTTCGACGTGATCGAGCCGTTTGCGGCGAAGCTCGCCATGAGCGGCAAGACGCCGTTCCGACGGCGCGCGATGCTGCGCCTCATCGGCCAGGCGCTGCTGGTCCAGCACCGGGTGTCGGGCCGGGTCGCGGTCGAGGAAAAACCTGACGTGTTGTGGGACCGTCACATCTCCGGATCACACCGGTATCACATGCGCGCCCGCCATGCCCCGGCCAGCATCATGGCGACCTGCCGTTTCTCCCGGCCGGGCGGCCGGTGACCGGGTTTGCCTGTGACGCCCGTGTGAGGCCAGGCCGTGTACCACTGCTCCTGACCGGCGGGTGCCGGCAGCTTGGAGGTCATCATGCGTCATCGTCATCGTCCGCGGTCATTCCGGTGCTGGGCCGTGCCGCTGGCCGCGGCGTCGGTCCTGGCCGGATGTTCATCAGGGGGCAGTCAGGGGCCGGGCAGCGCGCCTGTGGCCAGCGTGTCCGGCCACGGCGGCAGCGCGGCGGCGGCTAGCCAGCCGCTCACCCAGGAGCAGAGCGACCAGGGCATGATCAGCTTCACCCGGTGCATGCGCAGCCACGGAGTGCAGATGTCCGATCCGTACCACCGGCCCGGGAACGCCGGGCTGACCCTGGACCTGCCCACGCGGGACTCGGCGACCAGCGCGGCCTACGCGGCCTGCACGCACTTCATCCAGGCCACGATCAACATGAAGGCGGCCGGGGCGGCGTCCCAGGCGGCACCGCACCTGGCGGCGCTGACCAGGTACGCGCAGTGCATGCGCAGCCACGACATCAACATGCTCGATCCGACCCCGCAGGGCGAGCTGAACCTGGGTACCGTGCCGGGTATCACCAGCGACTTCGGCCGGTACTCGCCGCAGTTCCGGGCGGCCGACGCGGCCTGCCGTCACCTTCTCCCCGCTGGCATCCGGGACGACGGGAGCGGCCCGTGAGGCAGCACATGCGGCGGAGCGCGCGGCCGCTTTCGCTCGTCGCGGCCGCCATCGTCGGCGCGGTCGCCATCGTCGCGGTCCGGGGCGGCCAGGCCGCCCCGGCGGCCCCGGCCCCGCCGCGGCTGGCCACGGCCGCGGTCGTGCGGACGAACCTGGTGACCACGGCGCTGACGGGCGGAACCCTCGGCTACGCGGCGGCCCGCCCGGTGGTCAACCTGGCGACCGGGATCTACACCTGGCTGCCGCATCCGGGCGCCAGCATCAAAGCCGGGAGCGTGCTGTACCGGGTGGACGACAACCCGGTGACGCTGATGGCCGGCGGTACGCCCGCATGGCGGCCGTTCGGGATCGGCATGACGGACGGGCCTGATGTCCGGCAGCTGCAGGCCAACCTGATGGCCGGCCATTTCGCCGACGGCCTGCTCACCGCGCCGACCGGCCACTACGACCTGCTGACGGCGGACGCCGTGGAACGCTGGCAGGCCGCCCGCGGCATGACCGCGACCGGGTGGATCCCGCTGGGCCAGGTGGTCTTCCTACCCACCGCCGTCCTCGTCGGCGTGGTGAACGTCGCGGTGGGCGAGGCCGCCTCCGGCGGTCAGCAGCCCTACCAGGTGACGACGGGCGAGCGGACCGTGGCCGTGCCGCTGAACCCCGCGCTGCCGCCGGCCGCCGTCGGCGAGATCGTCTCGATCATCCTGCCGTCCCAGGCCAGCACGCCCGGGAAGATCACCGCCGTCGGCGCCGTATCGGTGACGTCGGGCCAGCTCACGGTGACACCCGAGGACCCGCGGGCCACCGGCACCGGGACAGGCGTCCAGGTGCAGGTGGCGCTGGCGGTTCAGTCTGCCCGCGACGTACTGGCCGTTCCGGTCTCCGCCCTGCTCGCGCTGGCCGGCGGCGGCTACGGGCTGGAGGTGGTCTCCCCCGCCGGCGCCCGTCATCTCGTCGCCGTGACCGCGGGCATCTTCGCCGCCGGGCAGGTTCAGGTCAGCGGAGGCGGCATAACGGCCGGAACCAGGGTGGAGGTCGCCCAGTGAATAGGGGTGGCCCAGTGAGCGCGCTCGAGCTCATCGGGGTGAGTAAGGAGCACCCCGGCTCACCTCCGGTGGCCGCGCTTGGGTCGGTGACCGTGACGATCAGGACGGGCGAATTCACCGCGATCGTGGGCCCGTCCGGGTCGGGTAAGTCGACCATGCTGGCCATCGCGGGCACCCTGGAGCGCCCGACCGCGGGCAGCGTCCGGGTGGCCGGGCTGGCCGTGGACGGCCTGCCCGACCCCGCCCTGTCCGGCATCCGGGCGGGCCGGATCGGTTTCGTGTTCCAGCAGTTCTTCCTGGTTCCCAGCCTGACCGCGCTGGACAACGTGGCCGCCGGGCTGCTGTACCGCGGCGTTCCCGCGCGGCAGCGGCGCCGGGCCGCCGCGGACGCGCTGGCCGAAGTCGGCCTGTCGCCCCGGGCCGGGCACCGTCCCGCCGAACTGTCCGGCGGCGAGTGCCAGCGCGTGGCCATCGCCCGGGCCCTGGTCGGACGGCCCGCCATCATCCTGGCCGACGAGCCGACCGGCAGCCTGGACTCGGCGACCAGCGCCGGGATCCTCGCCCTGCTCGCCGAGCTGAACCGCCGGGGCACGACGATCCTCGTGGTCACGCACAACCCCGAGATAGCCGGGGCGGCCGGGCCGGGTGATCCGTCTTCGCGACGGGCGCATCGAGCACGACAGCGAGGCAGCATGAAGATCCGTTCGGCCCTGCCGGTGAGCCGTCTGCGCCCGGCCGACATAGGGCCGCTGGCTGTCCTCGGCCTGGTCAGCAGGCCCGCGCGGGCCGTGCTGTCCGCCGTCGGCGTCGCGCTCGGCATCGCCACCATGGTGGCGGTGCTCGGCATCTCCAGCTCCAGCCGGGCTCAGCTGGTGGCGCAGATCGACGCGCTCGGCACCAACCTGCTCACGGTGGCTCCGGGCCAGTCGCTCGGCGGGCAGGCCGTGACACTGCCCCCGGAGGCGCCCGCCATGGTGGCCCGCATCGGCCCGGTCATCGGCGCGTCGGCCATCGGCGACGTGAACGCCCAGGTGTACCGGAACGACCGCATCTCCCCGGCCAACACCAATGCGATCACCGTGTACTCGGCCGGCACCGGCCTGCTGCGCACCCTGCAAGGACAACTGGCCCGGGGCACCTTCCTCGACGCCGCCACGGCACGGTACCCCGCGGTGGTCCTGGGCGCGGACGCGGCGGCCGCGCTCGGCCTCGATCGCGCCGACGGCGCGGTCCAGGTCTGGCTCGGCCAGCGCTGGTTCGGCGTCATCGGGATCATGCGGCCGCTGCCGCTGGCCCCCGAACTCGACCGGACCGCGCTGATCGGCTATCCGGTCGCGCGGCGGCTGCTGCACGCCACCGCGGCGCCGGTGCAGATCTACGTGCGTGCCAGCCCGGCGAGCATCGCCGCGGTCGCCGCCGTGCTGCCGGCCACCGCCGATCCGGCGGCGCCGCAGGACGTGTCGGTTACCGACCCGATCACCGCGCTCACCGCCCGGGCCGACGCCTCGGCCACGTTGGGCGGGCTGTTCCTGGCCCTCGGCGCGGTCGCGCTGCTGGTGGGTGGCATCGGCATCGCCAACGTCATGGTCATCGCGGTGCTGGAACGACGCGGCGAGATAGGCCTGCGGCGCGCGCTGGGTGCGCGCAGGCTGCATGTCGCGGTCCAGTTCGCCGCCGAGGCCACCCTGCTGGCCGGATGCGGGGGCGTGGCCGGCGCGGTCCTCGGCGGGTTCGCCACCACCGTCTACGCGTCGGCGCGGCACTGGTCCGCCGTGGTGCCGGTACCCGTCCTGCTCGCCGCCGCGGGGGTGGCCCTGCTGGTCGGGGCGGTCGCCGGCCTGTATCCCGCGCTGCGCGCGGCGCGCCTGGTCCCGGCCGAGGCCCTCCGTCTGGGCTAACGCTGCGGCTTAGCTAAGTGCATCAGGCCGTCGCCGAGGCCGAGCTCGTCGCGATGCGGCTTGATGGATGCGACCATTGCCCCGCTCCCTTGGAATGTCCCTTACCGTGCCCGCGAGTAGAACACGTTCTAGTTATTCGGAGCGTACACCGGGGACGGGGGCGCCCGACAGGAAGGGCGGGGGTTCGCCGCCGCCGTGCAGGGTGAGGCAGGCGCCGCTGACGTAGGCCGCCCGGGGCGAGGCCAGGAAGAGGCACGCGTCGGCCACGTCGTCGGGGGTCGCCATCCGGCGCAGCGGCACGGTGGCGGCGACGGCCGCCACGCCGTCGGCGTCGCCGTAGTGGCCGGCGGAGGCTTCGGTCGCCACGAAGCCCGGCACCACCGTGTTCACCCGGACCCGGGGCGCCCATTCGATGGCGAGGCTGGTGGCCAGGTGGTGCAGGCCGGCCTTGGCGGCCCCGTAGGCGGCGGTGCCCGGTGACGGCCGGGTACCGCTCACGCTGCCGATCATGATGATCGACCCGCCTTCTGGCTGCCCCTGCATCACCTCGTTGGCGCCCTGGGCGACGTGCAGCGGCGCGATCAGGTTCAGCTCGATGACGCGGGCGTGGAACCGCGGCGACGCGGTGGCGGCCGGGGCCGGAGGGGAGCCCCCCGCGTTGCTGATCACGACGTCCACGCCGCCGAACAAGTCCACACCGGTCGCGATCAGCCGCCGTGCCTGTTCCGGGTCCCTGACGTCCGCGCGGGTGAACGCGGCGGTCGCACGGCCCGCCGCACTGGCCGCCTCCGGCAGCGAGGCGGGGTCGTTCCGGCCGCAGACCAGCACGCGCGCGCCGGAGCGCAGGAACCCCCGCGCGATACCCGCCCCGATGCCGCGGGTGCCGCCGGTCACGATCACCCGGCTGCCGGAAAGGCCGGGAAACGGTTGGTCGACGGGCTGCATGGCGTCATGTTAGGCTCACGCCCAAGCAAACGCTAGGTCAAGGAACGCGCAGGTGAGGCTGGTTCTCCGGCGATTTCGGGGTGAGGCGCGATGAGCGTCGAGGTGCGCGCGGCGGACGGGATCGCCGAGGTGGTCATCGATTTCCCGCCGGTCAACGCGCTGCCGGTGCGGGGATGGTACGACCTGGCGGCGGCGGTCGCGGCGGCGGGCGCCGACGCGGGGACCAGGGCGGTGATCCTGGCCGCCGAGGGCCGCGGCTTCTGCGCCGGGGTGGACATCAAGGAGATGCAGCGGCCCCGGGGCCAGCAGGGGGGGCACGAGGCGCTGCTCGGCGCCAACCAGGGCTGCTTCGCCGCGTTCGCCGCGGTTTACGACTGCCCGGTGCCGGTGATCGCCGCGGTGCACGGCTTCTGCCTGGGCGGCGGCGTCGGCCTGGCCGGCAACGCGGACATCGTGGTCGCGGCCGAGGACGCGACCTTCGGGCTGCCCGAGGTCGACCGGGGCGCGCTGGGCGCGGCCACGCACCTGGCCCGGCTGGTGCCGCAGCCGCTGATGCGCGCCATGGTCTACACCTGCCGGACCGTCAGCGCACGGCAGCTGCTCGCCTTCGGCACGGTACTCGAGGTGGTGCCGCGGGAAGAGCTGAGGGCCGCCGCGCACACGCTGGCGGCACAGATCGCGGCCAAGGACCCGGCGGTGATCCGGCTGGCGAAACAGTCGCTGAACGGCATCGACCCGGTCGACGTCAAGCGCTCCTACCGGTATGAGCAGGGGTTCACCTTCGAGCTGAACCTGGCCGGCGCCGGAGACAAGGCGCGCCAGGCCTTCGTCGACGGACGCGGCGGATGATGCGACCGGAGTCAGCCGTGCTGAGCCCGGACCAGGTTGTGGCGGAGCTGCGTGACGGCATGACGATCGGGATCGGCGGGTGGGGGCCGCGGCGCAAGCCGATGGCCCTGGTCCGGGCGATCCTGCGCTCGCCGCTCAGGGACCTCACGATCGTGTCCTACGCGGGTCCCGACGTCGGGCTGCTGGTCGCCTCCGGCCAGGCCAGGCGGGTGGTCACCGGGTTCGCGTCGCTGGACTCGATCGCCCTCGAGCCGCATTTCCGGCGGGCCCGGCAGGACGGGGCGGTCGAGCTGACCGAGCTGGACGAGGGCATGCTGCACTGGGGCCTGCTCGCCGCCGCGCACCGGCTGCCGTTCCTGCCGATCCGGGCGGGCCTGCGCTCCGGTGTGCTCGAGGTCAACCCGGAGCTGCGGACGATCCGCTCCCCGTACGGCGACCCGTTCGGCATCGGGGACGAGCTGGTGGCCATGCCGGCCCTGCGGCTGGACGCCGCGCTGGTGCACATGAACCGGGCCGACGCCGGGGGCAACGGCCAGTACCTCGGCCCGGACCCGTACTTCGACGACCTGTTCTGCCTGGCGGCCGAGCGCGCGTACGTGTCGTGCGAGCGGATCGTGCCGTCGCTGACTCTCGGGGAGGGTCCGCCGCAGACCCTGCTGCTGAACCGGGCGATGGTGCACGCCGTCACCGAAACACCGAACGGCGCCCACTTCACCAGCTGCGTCCCCGACTACGGCCGGGACGAGGCGTTCCAGAAGCGCTACGCGGCGGCCGCGGCCGACCCGCAGGAGTGGCGCCGGTTCACCGAGACGTACCTGCAGGGCGACGAGGCCGCCTACCAGAAGGCGGTCCGGGCGTGAGCGGCCCGCGGGAGGGTCTGGGGCCACCGGGGTCTGAGGTGTCCCCAGGGGGCAGAGTGTCCCCCCGGGGGAGCACAGAACCGACACGGGCAGAGGTCTGCGTGGTGGCCTGCGCCGAGGCGTGGCGCGGCGACGGCGCGACCCTGGCCAGCCCGATGGGGCTGATCCCGTCCCTGGGCGCCCGGCTGGCCCGGCTCACATTCGCGCCGGACCTGCTGCTGACCGACGGCGAGGCCTACCTGCTCGACGCCGGCGGCGACGTCGAGGGCTGGCTGCCGTACGCCAAGGTGTTCGCGATGCTCGCGGCGGGCCGCAGGCACGTGATGATGGGCGCGGCGCAGATCGACCGGCACGGAAACCAGAACATCTCCTGCATCGGCGACTGGAAGCGGCCGAAGGCGCAGCTGCTCGGGGTGCGCGGGGCACCGGGGAATACCGTGAACCATCCGGTCAGCTACTGGATCCCCCGGCACTCGCCCCGGGTGTTCGTCCCGCGGGTGGACATGGTCTGCGGTGTCGGTTACGACCGCGGCGCGAGCGAGTTGCGCGTGGTGGTGACCAACCTGGCGGTGCTGGATTTCGGGACTCCGGAGCGGGTAATGCGGCTGCGTACGGTGCATCCGGGCGTCGAGGTCGCGGACGTGCTGGCGGCCACCGGGTTCCCGCTCGCCATCCCGGACCAGGTGCCGGTCACCCGGACTCCCACCGCGGCCGAGCTCGACCTGATCCGCGCCCGGCTCGACCCCGGCGGGGCACGGGACCGGGAGCTGGCATGAGCGAGCCGGAGGCGAGCGATCCAGGCGCAGTCCGCACCCCGCTGACCGAGCTGCTCGGCATCGGCTACCCCGTGGTGCAGGCGGCGATGGGCTACGTGTCCGGGCCGCGGCTGGCTGCGGCGGTGTCTGACGCCGGGGGCCTCGGCCTGATCGCGTCGGCCACGATGAGCGTGGCCGAGCTGGGGAAAGCGATCGAGGAGACGGCCGGGCGGACCGCCGGGCCGTTCGGGGTGAACCTGCGCGCCGACGCCCCGGATGCGGCCGAACGGGTGCGGCTGATCGTCGCCCGCCGGGTCCCGGTCGCCTCGTTCGCGCAGGCGCCGAAGCCGGAGCTGATCGCGGCGCTGAAGGACTCCGGCGTGATCACCATCGCCTCGGTGGGCGCACGGCGGCACGCGGAGAAGGCCGCCGGATGGGGCATCGACGCGGTGATCGCGACCGGCAGCGAAGGCGGCGGGCACGTCGGCGCGGTGCCGACCAGCCTGCTGGTCCCCCAGGTCGCGGCCGCGGTCGACATCCCGGTGATCGCGGCCGGCGGGTTCTTCGACGGCCGCGGCCTGGTCGCGGCGCTGGCCTGGGGCGCGGCCGGCGTCGCGATGGGCACCCGGTTCCTGCTGACCAGCGACAGCCCGGTGGCCGATGCGGTCAAGCAGGTCTACCTGGCGGCGGGCCTGGACGGCACGGTGGTCACCCGGCGGGTCGACGGTGTGCCGCACCGGGTGCTGCGGACGACGATGGTCGACCATCTTGAGAAGTGGGCGGGCTGGCTGGGCGGGGTGCGCGGCCCTGGCCGGTCGGCGCGCAACGCGGCGGCGTTCCGGGCTGGCTGTTCCGGGAGCTCGGGGTGGGCACGGGAGATGGCCGCGGCACGGGCCCGGGACAGCGGGCTGAGCTGGGGCCAGGTTCTGATGGCGGCGAACACCCCGGTGCTGCTCCGCGCGGCCATGGTGGACGGCCGGACCGACCTCGGGCTGATGTCATCGGGGCAGGTGGCCGGGCTGATCGGCGATCTGCCGTCGTGCGCGGAGCTGATCGAGGGCATCATGGCCGAGGCGGCGCTACCCTGGACCGGCTGGCGGGGGTCAGGAAGGCGTGATGCCCGGCTCGTTCGGGATTAAAGACGTTCGATGATCGTGACGTTGGCCTGGCCGCCGCCCTCGCACATGGTGAGCAGGCCGTAGCGGCCGCCGGTGCGCTGCAGGGCGTGGATCAGCGTGGTCAGCAGCCGGGCGCCGGTGGCGCCGAGCGGGTGGCCGAGCGCGATCGCCCCGCCGCAGGCGTTCACCCGGGCCAGGTCCGCGCCGGTCTCGCGCTGCCAGGCCAGCACCACCGAGGCGAACGCCTCGTTGATCTCGATCAGGTCGATCTGGTCCAGCGCCAGCCCGGCCCGGCGCAGCGCGTGCGCGGTCGCCGTGATCGGCGCGGTGAGCATCAGCACCGGGTCGTCGCCGCGCGCGGACAGGTGGCTGATCCGGGCGCGCGGGCGTAGCCCGTGCTGGTTCAGGGCGCGCTCCGAGGCGATCAGCAGCGCCGCCGCGCCGTCGGCGATCTGGCTGGACAGCGCGGCGGTGATCGTCCCGCCCGGCCGCAGCGGCGTGAGCGCCGCCATCTTCTCCAGGGTGGTGTCCGCGGCGGGGGCACTCGTCGTGGGTCACGTCGCCGTACGGCACGATCTCGGCGCCGAACTCCCCGGCGGTGATCGCGCGCACCGCCCGCTGGTGGCTGGCCAGCGCGTAGCGCTCCATCTCGGCCCGGCTGATCCCCCACTTGTCCGCGATCAGGTCCGCGGCCCGGAACTGGGAGATCTCCTCGGCGCCGTACCTGGCCCGCCAGCCGGCCGAGCCGCTGAACGGATCGGTGTACGGGGGGCTCATCGCCGCGGCGATTCCGATCATGCTCATGTTCTGCACGCCGCCCGCGACCACCAGGTCGGCCGTGCCGCTGAGCACCGCCTGGGCGGCGAAGTGCACCGCCTGCTGGGACGAGCCGCACTGCCGGTCGACGGTGACGCCGGGCACCGCCTCGGGCAGGCCCGCCGCGAGCCAGGCCGTGCGGGCGATGTCGCCCGCCTGCGGGCCGACCGTGTCCACGCAGCCGAACACCACGTCGTCGACCGCCAGCGGATCGGCGTGCGTGCGGGCCAGCAGGCTGTTGATCACGTGCGCGCCGAGATCGGCCGGGTGCGCGGCGGCCAGCCCGCCGCCGCGGCGGCCGACCGGAGTGCGCACGGCGTCGATAATGAAGGCCTCGGGCATCCGCGCCTTCCTATGTAGACTACTAGAACACGTTCTATTTTAGGGGACCGCATGCGCATCGCCTACACCCCGGAGCAGGAACGGCTGCGCCGCGAGCTGCGCGCGTATTTCGGCGCCCTGATGACGCCGGAGGTCCGGGCGGCGCTCAGTCCTGGGGTCAGGGCGGCTGCGGGCGACGGCGATTACGGGGACGGCGAGGCGTATCGCCAGGTCGTTCGGCAGCTCGGTCGTGACGGCTGGCTGGCGCTCGGCTGGCCCGCCGAGCACGGCGGCCGTGGCGGGACCATGCTCGACCAGCTCATCTTCACCGACGAGGCGGCGATCGCGCGGGTGCCGGTGCCGTTCCTGACCATCAACACGGTGGGCCCGACGATCATGCGGTTCGGGACGCCGGCGCAGCGGTCGTTCTACCTGCCGCGGATCGCCGCGGGTGAGATCCACTTCTCGATCGGGTACTCCGAGCCGGAGGCCGGCACCGACCTGGCGTCGCTGCGCACCACGGCGGTGCGAGTGAAGGGGGATGGGGAGGTGGGTGGGGAGGAGTACGTGATCAACGGCCAGAAGATGTGGACCAGCCTGATCTCCTACGCCGACTACGTCTGGCTCGCCTGCCGGACCGACCCCGCGGCCGACCGGCACAAGGGCCTGTCGATCATCATCGTGCCCACGTCGGCCGAGGGTTTCTCCTGGACGCCGGTGCGGACAGTCGCGGGCGTGACGACGAGCGCGACGTACTACTCCTCGGTACGGGTGCCGGTTTCCTCGCTGGTGGGCGAGGAGAACCGGGGCTGGCCGCTGATCACCAACCAGCTCAACCACGAGCGGGTGGCGCTGACCTCGGCGGCGCCGGTGATGTCGGCGCTCGCCGAGGTGCGGGACTGGGCGGCGTCGGTCAAGCTGGCCAGCGGGCAGCGGGTGATCGACGCCGAATGGGTGCAGCTGAACCTGGCCCGGGTGCACGCCAAGGCGGAATTCCTGAAGCTGGTCAACTGGAAGATCGCCTCCTCGGGGGGCGTGCTGGGGCCGGCCGCGGCGTCGGCCACCAAGGTGTTCGGCACCGAGTTCGCGGTCGAGGCATACCGGCTGCTGATGGAGGTGCTCGGCGCGAACGCGCAGCGTCCGTTCCGGGCTCGGCCGGCGAGGTGCTGGCCGGGCGGATCGAGCGGATGCACCGGTCCGCGCTCATCCTGACCTTCGGCGGCGGCACCAACGAGGTCCAGCGCGACATCATCGCGGCGGCCGGGCTCGGCTGCCCGCCCTGAGGAGGAGCTGATGGACTTCACGCTCAGCGAAGCGCAGCAGGAGCTGGCCGGGCTGGCCAGGAAGATCCTGACCGAACGGGACGCGCCCTGGGCGGACCTGGCCGCGGCCGGGGTGCTCGCGGCCGGGCTGCCCGAGGCACTCGGCGGGGCGGGGCTGGGGCTGCTCGAGGAGTGTTCGGTGCTGACGGAGCTCGGCCGGGCGGTGTCGGATGTGCCCTACCTCGCCTCGATCGTGCTCGGGGCGGGCGCGATCGCCGAGTTCGGCACGCCGTCGCAACGGACCCGGTGGGTGGTTCCGGCCGGGCGCGGCTCGGTCGTGCTGACCGCCGCGCTGGCGGAGGAGGACGGCGACGACCCGCGTTCTCCCGTCGGCTACCGCCGTGCGCCGGGACGGCCGGTGGGCGCTGTCCGGCGTGAAGACCGCGGTGCCGGCCGCGCCGCGGGCGGACCTGTTCCTGGTGCCCGCGGCGGGACCCGACGGGGTGCTGGTGTTCCTGGTCGAGCCGTCCGAGGTGACGGTGCAGCCGCAGCAGCTGACCGACTCCGCCGAGGCCGGCCGGGTCGTGCTGGACGGTGCCGGGCTGGATGGTGCCGGGCTGGACGACGACCGGGTGCTCGGACCGGGGCGGGGCGCGGAGGTCACGCGGTGGCTGGTGGCGCGGGCCACCGTCGGGCTGTGCGCCGCGCAGGCCGGGGTCATCGAGCGGGCGCTGGAGCTGACCGCGGAGTACGCGCGGACCCGGGTGCAGTTCGGCCGGCCGATCGGATCTTTCCAGGCGGTGGCGCAGCGGCTGGCCGACGCCTACATCGACGCCGAAGCGGTCCGGCTCACCATGTGGCAGGCCGCCTGGCTGCTCGCGGCCGGCGAGTCCGGCCCCGCGGTCGACGCCGCGGTCGCCACGGCCAAGTTCTGGGCCGCCGAGGCCGGCCACCGGGTGGCGCACACCGCGGTCCACGTCCACGGCGGGCTGGGGATCGACATGACCTACCCGGTGCACCGCTACTTCACCGCGGCCAAGCACTACGAGTTCGCGCTCGGCGGCGCCACCGCCCAGCTCCGCCGCATCGGCGCCGTCCTGCGGCGGTGGCCTCCGGGCGGAACGGTCCCATAGCCTCGAGTCGTGACCGTCCACGTGCCGGAGATCATCCGGGCCGGCACCGAGCTCAGGCCCGTGCCGCTGGTTCCCGGGATCCGGCTGCACCAGGCCAGCGATCCGATCAGCTTGTGGCAGCGCACCGAGCTGGCCGCCGGGCGGACCGGCCTGGATCCGCCGTTCTGGGCCTTCGCCTGGGCGGGCGGCCAGGCGCTGGCCCGGTACCTGCTCGACCACCCGGAGGCGGTCCGCGGCCGCCGCGTCATCGACATCGCCTCCGGCTCCGGGCTGGTGGCCATCGCCGCCGCCCGGGCCGGGGCGGCCGCGGTGACCGCGTACGACATCGACCCGCTCGCCGCCGCCGCGATCGGCCTGAACGCCGAGGCCAACGGGGTCACCGTGCCGGCCGTCTGCGCCGACATCCTGGACACCGACTGTCCTGCGGGCACTGAGCTGGTGCTGGTAGCCGACGCCTTCTACCAGCGCGACCTGGCCGGCCAGGTGCTGCGGTTCGCCGAGCGCGCCCACGCCCGCGGGACCGCCGTGCTGGCCGGCGACTTCGGCCGGGCGTACCTGCCCCGCGACCGCCTGACCCCGCTGGCCGGCTACGACGTGCCCGGCCTGGGCGGGCTGGAAGACAGCGACGTCAAGCGCACGACCGTGTGGACCCTCAGCGGATGACGCCGCCGAGCGCGCGCAGGCCGTCGGGGATGGTCCGGCCCTTGAACTGCTCGGCGTCCCTGATGATGGCGGCCAGCGTGGTCCGCAGTTCCTGACTGCCTCGGTCAGCCAGGTCGCCGGCGAGCGCCTGGGCGCGGCTGACGAGATCGGCGTCGAGCGGGACGTCACGGGACGCCGCCGCCTCCACCGCGGCCAGGAGACCGGCGGCCCGCGTCCGCAGCGCATGGTCGGTGACGAGCAGCTTCGTCAGCTCCGCACCGTGCCTGACCAGCGATTCTGCCAGACCGGTGCCGACCGGTGTAGCGAGCAGGGCCTGGTCGCGGAACGCCCGGAGCAGATCCAGCCGGTCGGTCAGTTCCGTGCCGCGAGCCAGCTCGGTGACCGCGCAGACGCATTCCAGGCAGAACTGGACAAGACCGGAGGACACCTCGGTGATGATGTTGAGAGCCTCGGAATAGGGCGGCTGGAACTCGGTCCCGGTCTCCACCGTGTACGCGTACACGCGGGATTTCTTGCCGTCGGTGAAGTGCCGGCTGTAGGAGTAGTCATCGGATGTCGCCGATGTGGGGTAGAGCTTGATGCTCTGCTTGACCGTGTACGCGGTGCCGCGTACGGCCTGGATCGCACCCTGCACGGCCTGGCCGGTCGAGGTGTACCAGTCCAGGTCGGCCCGCGGGATGTACTCGCCGTACAGGGTGCTGCCGGGGACGCCGCGCAGGCCGTCGTAGGCGGGGTTCTGGAAGTTCTTGCCAGGGTCGGTCACCTGGTCGTCGGCGTCGCCCCACGGGTAGAGCATGTCGTCCGAGTAGGAGTGGACGTCGATCATGCCCATGATGTCCGGGTAGCTGTCAAGCAGCCATCGGACGTTGCGGGTCTCCGGCTCAGAGAACGCGCCCGGGCCCTTGTAGATCTGGTAGTCACACGGGCTGGAGCTGGTGCCGATACCGCTGGACCACAGCAAGTCGAAGTTCCGGTTGACGTCGACGCCGTAACAGCCGGTCGCCGGGTCGCGGCGGCGGTTCTTCCGCCACCAGGGGTCGCCGCCCGGCGCCTGGACGTAAGCCCGGCCGTCGGGGTTGACCAGCGGAAAGACAAAGACATCCAGGGCCTGGACGATAAGCTTGACCACGCCCTCGTTGTACGACTTCGGCCCGAAGGTCAGGCCGGTCCCGTCGGCGTACGCCTGGCACAGGTCAAGCGCGAACGAGACGAGCAGATCGGGGTTGACGACCTCGCGGGCGTGGACGCCACCAAGGAAGAGAACCCCGCGCCGGCCGCCACCGCTGCCGGACGCGATCTTAAGAGCCCGGCTGGTCCGGCCCTCGACCGAGGTCTCCGGCAGGGGGATCGCCTGGCAGAAGGCGGGGTACGTGGTGGCCAGGTACTGGACGCAGGCCTCAATGCCGTCGGCAGTCAGGTATCCCATCGTCACCGCCTCCCCCGGTCGCGCAGCCACGGTTCGAACTCCGACGTGTCGAGGTGCGCCCGGGCGCGCCTGGCGGACTCCTCGACCAGGAGCACCTGATGCCCGTCGTCGACGAGGCGGCCTGCCTCGGCGAGGGTCAGCAGCCCGTCCACGGCCACCCGGTCCGCGTCCTCCCGGACGGATTCCTCGAAAAGGTCCAGGCCGTGGCGCATTGCCCGGCCGACTTGCGCGCGACCGGATATGTAGACGGTCACGAAGTAGCGGCGCGCCTGACTGGCGCCCGGATCGTCCTGCGAGTTCATGACTCCCCCTCCGTGAGGTCGAACCCTCTTTCCCTGAAAGAGGCCGACGTGGCCGCCTTGATACGGGATCAGCAGATGTGGTCGGGCTGCGCGAACCCATATGGCCCGCCGGGTCTCAGCGGACCAGAGCCAGGGTGGGCTGTGGATGCCGCGTTCATGCAGATCGACCTGAGCCGGAAGACGTGGCGAAGGCCGTCCGGGCCAGATTCTGACCAGCCCGCCCGGCGAGCCGCGCGCAGCCGGTCAGCACCGGATGGGGCTGCTCGGCCGACAGGCGGTCCAGTGCCGCCTGCATCTGCCCGGTGATCTGGAGGTAGCAGGCCCAGACGAGACCGGCGTCGTCGGCCGCGCCGGGGCCGTAGGCCGTCCAGTCGAGCGCGGGCAGGAACTCGAGGGTGAGATGCGCGGGCATCGGCAGCGGCGGGGTGAGGACGGAGTTGACTCCGAAGGGGGGACCTGCGAGCAGGGGGAGGACTTTGATCCGGACCCGGTGCAGGCCGACCGCGCGGGCCAGGCGGTCGCCGCGCGTCAGCACCATGACGGCGTGATGGGCGCCGTGGGCGACAACAGGGACGACCGGAACCCCGGCACGCAGGGCGAGCCGCACGAAGCCCGTCCGGCCGGCGAAGTCAACCTTGTTCCGCTCGGTCCACGGGCGGCACGCCTCGAGGTCGCCGCCCGGGTACACCAGGACGCACGCCCCGCGCGACAGCGCGGACCCGGCGTCACCGGCGTTCGCCGGGATCGCGCCGAGCTGGCGCAGGAAGGGCCCGACACCCGGCACGGCGAACAGGAGGTCGTACGCGAGAAAGTACGCTGGCGGGCCGATGCCGCGGCGCGACAATACCGCCTGTCCGCACACCCATGCCTCAGGCACGTAGACGAAGCCCGAATGGTTCCCGACCAGGAGCGCGGGGCCTTCCGCGGGCAGCCGGTCCAGGCCGCGCACTTCCGGGGTGAAATAGCTGGTGTACCGGGCGATGGCGGGCAGCTGCCTGCGGATGAAGTCCGGGTCCCGTTGTACGGAGCTGTCGTCGCGCCCGGCGTCGATCCGCTGCCAGAGCAGCTCGAGCAGACGCACGTGCCAGCCGCTCGCTGGGTTCTCGCCGGGCATGCTTCCTCCCCTTATCACCCTGACGACTCCCGGCCTGGCCAGGTAGGGTCCTTGGTCCCGCGCCGCGGGCCCACCGGGCTCTGTGGCGGCGGCCGGGCGTGATGGCAGGGTGGGTGACATGGACGGCTGGGTGCAGGTCGGCTTCGAGGAGGTGGCCCGTGTGTTCCGGCGGCAGCTGGGGCGCACTACGGGCGGCGCGGCGGTCGCGGTGTACTACCGCGGTGAGCTGGTCGCCGACCTGTGGGGCGGCTGGCGAACGGAGGGCCAGCCATGGCAGCGTGACACGCTGGCGATGTGCTTCAGCACGACCAAGGGGGTCGTCTCGACGGCGCTGCACCTGCTGGCCGACCGCGGGCAGATCGAGTACGACGCGCCGGTCGCGGCGTACTGGCCGGAGTTCGGGCAAGGCGGCAAGGAACTCGTCACGGTGCGCCATGTGCTGACCCACTCGGCCGGCCTGCACCGGATGCGCACGCTGGTGGACCACGCGCAGCAGATGCTGGACTGGGAGTACATGGTGACGGCCCTCGAGCGGGCCGAGCCGGCGTACGAGCCGGGTACCCGGTACGGTTACCACGCGCTGACCTACGGGTGGCTGGCCGGGGAACTGATCCGCCGCGTGTCGGGACGGCCGGTCGCGCGGTTCGTGGAGGAGGAACTCGCCCGCCCGCTCGGCCTGGACGGGCTGTATGTCGGGTGCCCGCCCGGGGAGCGCGGGCGGGTCGCGCCGCTGGCTCCCATGGCCGCTCCGCTGGGCCGCAGGCTCGGCCTGCGGCCGGCCGAGGTGCTGGGCGGCCCGGTGGGCCGGATCCCGTCGCTGCTGCGGCTGCCGGTCAACCCGCGCCGGTTCGTCAACGCGCTGCTGCCGCGCGGGATCGAGGACGTGCTGTGGGGCCCGGAGGTGATGGACGCCGAGATCCCGGCGGCGAACGGCTTCTTCACCGCCCGGTCGCTGGCGAAGCTGTACGGGCTGCTGGCCCACGGCGGCGAGATCGGCGGCGTGCGGCTGCTGTCACCGCGGACCTTGCGGCAGGTCGCCGTGCTGCACTCCCGCGGGCCCGACCTCGTCCTGGCCCTGCCGATGGGCTGGCGGCTGGGTTACCACAGCGCCTTCACCACGCGGGGCACCGTGCCCGGCGCGTTCGGCCACTTCGGCTTCGGCGGGTCGGGCGGGTGGACCGACCCGCGGCGCGACCTGGCGCTGGCGATGGTGTGCAACCGCGGCACCGGCACGCCGATCGGCGACCTGCGCATGGCGCAACTCGGCACCGTGCTCGACCGTACGGTGCGCCGGCACGGCCCTAGCGGATGAGCTCGGCGAGCTTCTCCAGGTGGGCCGGGTCGCAATTGAGCGAGAACGTGGTCAGGACGGTCTGCTTCCAGCGCGGGATCTCGTCGGTGATCTTGGCCCACGGGCCGACCAGGGCCACGTCTTCGACCAGCTTGGCGGGGACGGCCGCGATGGCGCTCTTGGAGTCCCCGGCCAGGTAGAAGTCCTGGATGATCTTGGCCTCGGCCTCGTAGCCCATCCGGGCGAAGACCTCGTAGTGGAAGTTGACACCCCGCGCGCCCATCCCGCCGATGTAGAGAGCCAGGGTCGGCCGGACGAGATCGGCCGCCCGTTCGGGATCATCATCGACGATGATGGCCAGCGGCCCGCCCACCACGTCGAACGTGGCGCGGGTGTGCCGGGCGCCGGGGCGGGCGAAGCCCTCGGCCAGGGCGGCGGCGTAGAAGTCGTTCATCGCGGGCGAGAAGAAGATCGTGTTCCAGCCGTCGGCGATCTCGGCCGCTAGCGCCACGTTCTTGGGGCCCTCCGCGCCGAGGTAGATCGGGATCTCGGGGCGGTACGGGATGCAGGATCGAGCGCAGCGGCTTGCCCAGGCCGGTGCCTGCGTGGTCGGCGGCCAGCGGGAGCTGGTAGTGCTTCCCGTCGTAGGTCACCGGCTCCTGGCGCGCGATGACCCGGCGGACGATGTCGATGTACTCCCGGGTGCGCTCCAGCGGCCGGGGGTACGGCTGGCCGTACCAGCCCTCCACCACCTGGGGGTTGCTGGTGCCGATGCCGAGCAGCACCCGTCCCTGGGTGAGGTGGTCCATCGTCATCGCCGTCATGGCCAGGGTGACCGGCGGCCGGGCCGACAGCTGGGAGACCGCCGTGCCGAGCTGGATCCGCGAGGTGCGCGAGCCCCACCAGGCCAGCGGGGTCCAGGCGTCGCTGCCGTAGGCTTCCGCCGTCCAGATCTGGTCGATCCCGATGCGTTCGGCCGTGGTGAACAGGTCCGCGGCGCCGGGGGGCGGGCCGGCCGACCAGTACCCGGCCGAGACGGAGATCCTCACCGCATCATCCATCGCAGCATCATCATCGCAGCATCATCCTCGCAGCATCATCCTCGCAGGCCACCCAGCCGGTCGAGGACCTCGCCGGTCTCGCGGACCAGCTTGCCATCACGTCGGCGACCGGCCGGATCTCGGTCATCCGGCCGACGATCTGCCCGGCCGGCATCGGCACCACGTCCGGCTGCCCGGACCGCATCAGGCGCTGGTGCGCCTCGCTGACCAGCAGGTTCTGCAGCGGCATGCGGAGCGGTTCGGGTGCGCCGGGCTGCTCCCAGGCGTCCGTCCACCGGTTCCTGAGCAGCCGGGCGGGCTTGCCGCTGTAGATCCTGGACCGGACGGTGTCCGAGGAGGTGGCCTCGAGCAGCGCCTGCTGGACCGCGGGCGCCGCGGTCAGCTGCGCGTACTCCTGGGTGACCAGCCAGGCCGAGCCCATCCAGACCCCGACGGCCCCCAGCGCGAGCGCCGCCGCGATCTGCCGGCCGCAGCCGATCCCGCCCGCGGCGAGGACTGGCACCGTACCGTTCGGCCCGCCGACCGCGTCGACGATCTCCGGGACGAGTACCATGCTGGCGATCTCGCCGGTGTGCCCGCCCGCCTCGTAGCCCTGGGCGACCACGATGTCCACGCCGGACGCGACCTGCCGGCGGGCGTGCTCGGCCTTCCCGGCCAGCGCCGCGACCAGCATGCCGCGGTCGTGCGCGCTCGCGATGACGTCGGGCGGCGGCGGGCCGAGCGCGTTCGCGATCAGCCGCGCGGGATGGCCCAGCGCCACCTCGACGTGCTTGCGCGCGATCGAGTGCAGCCAGCCGAGCACGCCGTCGGCGGCCTGCGCGCCGTCCGGCAGCGGCGGCACCCCGAGCTTGAGCAGGGTCTGCTCGACGAAGTCCTTGTGTGCCGCCGGGATCAGCTGGTCCAGGTCCGCGGCGGCGCCCTCGGCGGGGACCCGGGCCGGCATGACCACGTCGATGCCGTACGGGCGCCCGCCGGTGTTCTTGTCCATCCAGTCCAGCACGGTGTCCAGCTCGGCCGGGTCGTTGAAGCGGACGCAGCCGAGCACCCCCAGGCCGCCGGCCCGGCTGACCGCGGCGGCGACGTGCTCGGAGGGGGTGAAGCCGACGATGGGATGCTCGATGTCCAGCAGGTCGCACAGGGGCGTGCGCACGGGCGCGCTCACCGGTGCGCGCTCGGGGCGGGTTCGTGGGCGGCGGCGTACTCGCGCGCCCAGCGCGTAGTCGGCCTTGCCGGACACCGTGCGCCGGATCGCGTCGGCCAGCCAGATGCTGCGCGGGACCTTGTACCCGGCGAGCTGGCCGCGGACGTGCTCCGCCAGGGCCGCGAGGCCGGGCGCCGCACCCGGCCGCGGCTGCACCAGCGCCGCCACCCGCTGGCCGAGCAGGTCGTCGGGCACGCCGATGACCAGCGCGTCGAACACGTCGGGATGCGACTTCAGCGCGCCCTCCACCTCCTCGGGGAAGACCTTCTCGCCGCCGGAGTTCACGCACGTGTTGCCGCGGCCGAGCAGCGTCACGGTGCCGTCGTCCTCTACCCGCGCCAGGTCGCCAGGCACGGCGTAGCGTTTGCCGTTCACGTGGGCGAACATGGCCGAGGTCCGTTCGGCATCGGAGTAGTAACCGAGCGGCACGTGGCCCCCCCGGGCCAGCCGGCCCACCTGCCCGGGACCGGCCAGGCCGCCGTGGTCGTCGAGCACGACCACGTCCGGGCCGGCCATCACGGTCGGCCCGCCGCGGTGCGGGTCGCCGGCGCTCACGAAGCTGATCCCGGCGAAGCCGGTCTCGGTGGAGCCGATCGCCTCGGTGATGACGACGTCGGGCAGCGCCTTGGCGCAGGCGTCCTTGACCGCCGGGGAGAACAGCGCCGCGCTGGAGGAGACGGCGACCAGCGAGGAGGCGTCGTACTCCCCGGCCAGGTACGCCTCGACCAGCGGCCTGGCCATCGCGTCGCCGATGATCACCAGCACGTTGACGTGGTGCCGCGCGATCGCGCGCCAGATCTCGTTCGGGTCGAAGGCGGGCAGGACGATGATGGTCTCGCCGGCGAACAGGCCCGCCAGCGCGGCCACCTGGGCGTTACCGTGGATCAGCGGCGCCGCGCAGAGCTTGACGAACTCGCCGTTGTCCAGGCCCTTGCGGGACTGCGCCCACTCGTCGGGCAGCGGTTCGCCGGTGATGAAGTCGATGCCGCCGGCCAGGGTGCGCCAGATGTCCTCGTGGCGCCACATCACGCCCTTCGGGTAGCCGGTCGTCCCGCCGGTGTAGATGATGTACACGTCGTCGCCGCTGCGCGCCGGGAAATCGCGCTCGGGCGAGGCGGCGGCCAGCGCGGCGTCGTACGCGGTGGCTTGCGGCGCCTCGCCGGTGGCCTGCGCTGTCCCGGTGGCCTGCGGGGCTGCCGTCGTCGATCTCGACCAGGCCGCGCAGGCCGGGTGCGGCCGGGGCCGCCGCGGCCACCACCGGCGCGAGCCGCCGGTCGTACACCAGCGCGGTCAGGTCCGAGTCCGCGAGCATGTACCGCAACTCGTTCTCGACGTAGCGGTAGTTGATGTTCACGGCGGAGGCGCGGAGCTTGCACGCCGCGATCAGCGTCTCGATCGCCTCGATCGAGTTGCGGGCGTAGAGCCCGACGTGATCACCAGGCCCGACCCCGATTCCGGCCAGGTGATGGGCCAGCCGGTTGGCCCGTTCCTCGAGCTCGCGGTAGGTTACCTGGCGGTCGCCGCAGGCCACCGCGACGCGTTCGCCGAAGGCGTCCGCAGCGTGCTCGAAGAGGTCGGCGAAGTTCAAGGCCATGGGAACGAAAGTAGAACGTGTTACTGTTTTGGGCAAGCCTTTCGGAACGCCTGGATTGAGGAAATCGCCGCTATGACCGCGCACGCCTCCGGTGAGGTCGCCGGTGAGGGCCCTGGTGAGGAGCCAGCCGCACGCGCTCGTCGAGCGCCGGGGGCACGTGCTGATCGTGACCATGAACCGGCCGGCGGCGCGCAACGCGCTCACCGGGCCGATGATGGAGCTGATGCGGCAGGCCTGGGACCTGACCGACAGCGACCCCGGCATCCGGGTCTGCGTGCTGACCGGGGCGGGCGGGGCGTTCTGCGCAGGCGCCGACCTCAAGGCGATGACCAGCGCGCATCCCGGCGACCGGTTCCGGGCCGGGGACATGGACCTGTCCGTGATCGAGCCGCTGCTCAAGGGGCGCCGGCTGAGCAAGCCGCTGATCGCCGCGGTGGAGGGCGCGGCGATCGCGGGCGGCACCGAGATCCTGCAGGCGTGCGACATCAGGGTGGCCGGGGAGAGCGCGCGTTTCGGGATCTCCGAGGCGCGCTGGGGGCTGTTCCCGCTGGGCGGGTCCGCGGTCCGGCTGCCCCGGCAGATCCCGTACACGGTGGCCGCCGACCTGCTGCTCACCGGGCGGCACATCACCGCGGCCGAGGCGCTGTCCATCGGGCTCATCGGCCACGTCGTGCCGGACGGCCAGGCGCTCACCAAGGCGCTGGAGATCGCGGAGGAGATCGCGGCCAACGGGCCGGTCGCGGTGCGCGCGATCCTGCAGGTCATCCGCGAGACCGAGGGCATGCCGGAGAACGAGGCGTTCGCGTTCGAGGCAAAGGCGGGCATGGCCGTGTTCGCCAGCGAGGACGCCAAGGAGGGGCCGCGCGCGTTCGCGGAGAAGCGGCGGCCGCAGTTCCGCGACCGCTAGCGCGCAGGCTTCGCTGGGCACCGCAGCCCTGACGGCTCACTAGCGTATCGCGCCCGTAAGTCACATCAGCATCGCTCGTACCTATTGTACGGGGTCAGATGGATCGCTCGCGGCCGGCCCAGTACGGGTCGCGGAGCCGCCGCTTGTAGAGCTTCCCGTTCGGATCGCGCGGCAGTTCTGATACGTAGTCGATGGTCTTCGGCAGCTTGAACTTGGCCACCCGGCCGCCGAGGAACGCCAGCAGTTCCGCGGTGAGCGCCGGGCCGGGCTCGGCGCCGGACGCCGGCTGGACCACCGCCTTGATCTCCTCTCCCCACTCCTCGTGCGGGATCCCGAACACGGCGACGTCGTCGACCGCCGGGTGGCCGGACAGTTCGGCCTCGATCTCGGCCGGGTAGATGTTGACGCCGCCCGAGATGATCATGTCGCTCTTGCGGTCACAGAGGTAGAGATAGCCGTCCGCGTCGAGGTAGCCGATGTCCCCCACGGTGAACATGCCGCGGGCGCGCGAGGCGCGCGTCTTCTCCTCATCCTGGTGGTAGTCGAAGGTCGAGGTGCCCATCCGCATGTACACCAGTCCCGGCTGCCCGGCCGGCACGTCGTTGCCGTCCGCATCCAGCACCCGCACCTCGGAGCCCGGCCACGCCCGGCCGACGGACCCGGGCCGGGCCAGCCACTCCGGCCCGGTGATGCCGGTCCCGCCGCCCTCGCTCGCCGCGTAGTACTCGGTCACCACCGGCCCCCACCAGTCCAGCATCCGGCGCTTGACGTCCTGCGGGCACGGCGCGGCACTGTGGATCGCGGCGCGCAGCGACGAGGTGTCGTAGCGGCCGCGGACCGGCTCCGGCAGGGCGAGCAGGCGACGGAACTGCGTCGGCACCATGTGCGTGTGGGTCACCCGGTACCGCTCGATCAGCCGGAGCATCTCCTCGGGCTCGAAGCGGTCCATCAGCACGACCGGGTGGCCGAGCTGGATCGAGATCGTCGCGAAGTTCAGCACCGCCGTGTGATACAGCGGCGAGCAGCACAGGTGCACGTTCTCGTCGAAGGGGGCGAGCGAGAAGATCCCGAAGAACCACCGGGCGGTCGGCGGCACCTTGTCCGGATCCTCACCGGTCAGCGGGCGGCGCACGCCCTTGGGACGGCCCGACGTGCCGGACGTGTAGACCATGGGAGCGCCGGCCGTCCGCGGATCCGGGCGCCCGGAGCCGTCCGCGCCGAGCGCGGCCAGCGGGGCGAAGCCCGGCACCGCGCCCACGGCGAACCTGGCCCCGTTATCGATTCCGGCCAGGTCGGCCGCCTCCGCCGCGACGCCGCCGAACCTCTCGTGGGCCACGAATGCCGCGGCGCCGCTGTCGGTCAGGATGTAGGCCACCTCGGCGGCGGTCAGATGCCAGTTCACCGGCACCACGTACAGCCCAGTCTGGGCCGCCGCGAAGAAGAGGGCGAGCGCCTCGGTGCTGTTCGGCAGCTGCCCGGCCACGGTGTCGCCCGGGCGGAGGCCGAGCGCCTGCAGGCCCCGGCCGTAGCGGTCGGCCCGCGCGGCCAGCTCGGCGTAGCTGACGGTCCCGCCGTCCGGCTCGATCACCGCGGTCCGTTCGGGGGTGGCGGCGGCGATGGCCCACAAGCCGATGTCGGTCACGGAGCCAATCTAGAACACGTTCTATTAGGGGACAAGGCTGGCGGGCCGGGCAGCTGCCGGTTAACTAGAACACGTTCTATAGTTGGCAACGTGAGCCATCCGCCCCGCGCCGCTGCGGGCGCCGCTGGAGATCGAGTTCGACTACACGCGCTCGCTCGGGCCGGTGCTGAGCCAGTTCATGACCGCCCTGGCGGACCGGCGCATCCTCGGCGCGCGCGGCGCCGACGGCCGGGTGCACGCGCCGCCGTTCGAGTACGACCCGGTGAGCTCCGAACCTCCGGGGGAACTGACCGAGGTCGGGCCGGAGGGCACCGTCGTGAGCTGGTCGTGGATGCCGGAGCCGCTGGCCGGCCAGCCGCTGGCGGAGCCGTTCGCCTGGGCGCTGATCCGGCTGGACGGCGCGGACACCGCGATGCTGCACGCCGTGGACGCGGGTTCGGCCGCGGCCATGCGGACGGGCCTGCGGGTCCGGCCCCGGTGGTCCGCGAGCCCGGCCGGCAGCATCCGCGACATCGCCTGCTTCGAGCCGTGCGACGCGCCGGTTACGCCGGGGAAGGCGGGGACGGCGGCGGCAGGGACGGCGGCGGAGGAGGCTCCGGCGGCGGAGCGCGCGGGGATGACCATCACGCCGGTGCGGCTGCGCTATGAGCACACCGCCTCGCCCGGGGAGAGCGCCTACCTGCGCGGGCTGGCCGAAGGCCGGCTGCTCGGCCAGCGGTGCCGCGTGTGCGGGCAGGTGTACGTGCCGCCGAGGGGAACGTGCCCGGCCGACGGGGTGCCCATGACCGACGAGGTCGAACTGCCCGACACGGGCACCGTGACGACGTTCTGCGTGGTGAACGTGGGCTACCCGGGCCAGCGCGTGACCCCGCCGTACGTGGCGGCGGCGGTGCTGCTGGACGGGGCGGACATCGCGTTCCAGCACCTCGTCCTGGGCTGCGACGCCAGCGAGGTGCGGATGGGCATGCGGGTCAGGGCGGTGTGGAAGCCGCCGGAGGAACGCGGCACGACGGCCGGGAGCATCAGCCACTTCGCGCCGACCGGGGAGCCGGACGCGGAGTACGAGACCTACGCGAGGCAGCTGTGACCGATGTCGCCGTCGTGGGGTTCGCGCAGTCTCCGGTCCGGGTGCGCGAGGACGCCACCACCAGCGGGGTGGAGATGCTGGTGCCGATCATCGCGGAGGTGTTCGGCGCCACCGGGCTGACCAAGGCCGACATCGGGTTCTGGTGCTCGGGCTCCTCCGACTACCTGGCCGGGCGGGCGTTCTCGTTCGTGCAGGCGGTCGACGCGATCGGCGCGGTCCCGCCGACGATGGAATCGCACGTGGAGATGGACGGCGCGTGGGCGCTGTACGAGGCCTGGGTGAAGGTCCTCACCGGCGAGGCGGAGATCGCGCTGGCGTACGGGTTCGGCAAGTCGTCCGGCGCGGAACTGCGGCGCGTGCTGGCCCTGCAGCTCGACCCGTACCTGCTCGCCCCGCTGTGGCCGGATTCGGTGTCGATCGCGGCCCTGCAGGCGCGGCTCGGCCTCGAGGCCGGGCGGTGGACCGAGAAGGACATGGCGGAGGTGGCCGCGCGCAGCCGGGCCGCGGCGGCCGCCAACCCGCAGGCGCAGGTGTCCGGGGACGTCGCGGTCGAGGACCTGCTGGAGCGGCCCTACGTGGCCGAGCCGCTGCGGGCGCACGACTGCGCCCCGGTGGGCGACGGGGCCGCGGTCGTGATCATCGCGGCAGGTTCCCGGGCCCGGGAGCTGTCCGCGCGGCCCGCCTGGATCAGCGGGTTCGCGCACCGGATCGACTCGGGCTCGCTGGGCGCGCGGGACCTGCTGGCGGCACCGTCGGCGGCGGGCGCGGCCAGTGCGGCGGGCGCGGCCGCGCGGCGGGCGCGGGCCACGCGGCGGGGCGGCGGCGCCGATGGCATCGAGGTGGCCGAGTTGCACGCGCCGTTCACCCACCAGGAGATCCTGCTGCGGGAGGCGCTGGGCCTCGGCGACGACGTCGCGGTCAACCCCTCGGGTGGCGCGCTGTGCGGCAACCCGATGTTCGCCGCCGGGCTGGCGCGGATCGGGATGGCGGCGCAGGCGGTCATGTCCGGCCGGGCCGCACGGGCCCTCGGGCACGCGACCAGCGGTCCGGCGCTGCAGCAGAACCTGGTCTGCGTCCTGGAGGGCCGATGAACGCCATGGAGCGCCGATGAGACAGCTGGCGGCCGTGCTGGGCGTCGGGCAGACCCGGCACCGGTCCAAGCGCACCGACGTGTCGATCGCGGGGCTGTGCCGGGAGGCGGTGGACCGCGCGCTGCTCGACGCGGGCCTGGCGCTGGCGGACATCGACGCGGTCGTGGTCGGGAAGGCGCCCGACCTGTTCGAGGGCGTGATGATGCCCGAGCTGTACCTGGCGGACGCGCTCGGCGCGGTCGGCAAGCCGCTGCTGCGCGTGCACACGGCGGGTTCGGTGGGCGGCGCGACCGGTCTCGTCGCGACCAGCCTGGTGCAGGCGGGCCTGCACGGCCGGGTGCTGGCGGTGGCGTTCGAGAAGCAGTCGGAGTCCAACGCCATGTGGGCGCTGTCGATCGCGCCCCCGTTCAGCATCCAGGTGGTGGCCGGCGCGGGCGGGTACTTCGCGCCGCACATCCGCGCCTATATCCGGCGCAGCGGCGCGCCGCCGCACATCGGCGCGCTGGTCGCGGTCAAGGACCGGCGCAACGGCGCCCTCAATCCCTACGCGCACCTGCAGCAGGGCGACATCACGCTGGAGAAGGTGCAGGCCTCCCCCATGCTGTGGGACCCGGTCCGGTACGACGAGACCTGCCCGTCCTCGGACGGCGCGTGCGCGGTGGTCATCGGCGACGAGAAGGCCGCCGGGGCGAGCCAGGGGCCGGTGGCCTGGATCCGGGCCACCGCGATGCGCAGCGAGCCGACCATGTTCGCGGGCAAGGACCACGTCAACCCGCAGGCGGGCCGGGACGCCGCGGCGGCGCTGTGGCGGCAGGCCGGCATCACCGATCCGCTGAACGAGATCGACGTCGCCGAGATCTACGTCCCGTTCTCCTGGTACGAGCCCATGTGGCTGGAGAACCTCGGCTTCGCCGCGCCCGGCGAGGGCTGGCGGATGACCGAGGCGGGCGAGACCGCCATCGGCGGCAGGCTGCCGGTCAACCCGTCCGGCGGCGTGCTCAGCTCCAACCCCATCGGCGCGTCCGGCCTGCTCCGCTTCGCCGAGGCGGCGCTGCAGGTGATGGGCAAGGCGGGCGCGCACCAGGTGGAAGGCGCCCGCACCGCGCTCGGCCACGCCTACGGCGGCGGCTCCCAGTTCTTCTCCATGTGGGTGGTCTCCGCCACGCGCCACCATGATCGTCTGCCGTAGGGCTGAGGGCGGAGCGCGGACTCGCCGGGATGCGGCGGGGGTGGGGCTAGGGGCGGTAGGTGACGGGGAGGCGCTTGATGCCGTTGATCCAGCCGGAGCGGAGGCGCTCCGGAGGGCCGGCCTTGGCGATGCCGGGCATGGCGTCGGCGATGGCGTTGAAGATGAGCTCGATCTCCAGCTTGGCCAGGCTGGCGCCCAGGCAGTAGTGCGTGCCGAGGCCGCCGTAGCCGAGGTGCGGGTTCGGGTTGCGCAGGACGTCGAACCGCTCGGGCTGGTCGAAGACCTCCTCGTCGAAGTTGGCCGACCGGTAGAACAGCCCCACCCGCTGGCCCGCCTTGATCTCCTGGCCGCCCAGCGTGGTGTCCCGGGTCGCGGTGCGCTGGAACACCGTGATCGGGGTGGCCCAGCGGACGATCTCGTCCGCCGCCGTGTCCGGGCGGGACGCCTTGAACAGCTCCCATTGCTCCGGGTAGTCGAGGAAGGCGAGCATCCCGTGCGCGATGGCGTTGCGGGTGGTCTCGTTGCCCGCCACCGCCAGCATCAGCACGAAGAAGCCGAACTCATCGTCGGTCAGCTGGTGCCCGTCGATCTCGGCGCTGATCAGCTTGGTGACGATGTCGTCCCGGGGGCAGCCGCGGCGCTCCTCGGCCATGGCCAGGCTGTAGCCGAGGATCTCGGTGGCCGCGATCATCCCGTCGTCGTCGTCTGCGAGGTCCGCCTCGTCGTAGCCGATCATCCGGTTCGACCAGGAGAAGATCTTGCCCCGGTCCTCCTGCGGGACGCCGAGCAGTTCGCTGATCGCCTGCAGCGGCAGCTCGGACGCCACGTCGGCGACGAAGTCGCCGGTGCCGGACTCCAGCGCCGTCGCCACGATGCGCTGGGCGCGGTCGGTGAGGGCCTGGCGCAGGTTGCCGATGGCCCGGGGAGTGAAGCCGCGGGAGACGATGCCGCGCAGCTTGGTGTGCTCGGGCGGGTCGATGTTGAGCAGGATGTACCGCTGCATCTCGATCGACTCGCGGGGCATGCCCTCCTTGAACCGGATCAGCGCGGTGTTCTCCCAGGACGAGTAGAGGTCCGGCGTCTTGGAGATGGCCAGGATGTCGGCGTGCCTGGTGACCGCCCAGTACCCGTCGTCGTCGAATCCGGCGGAACCGCGCCGCTGCGCGACCCACCAGACCGGGGCTGCCCGGCGCAGCTCGGCCAGCTCCTCGGCGGGCACCCTGGTCGTGTAGATCTCCGGATCGGTGAAATCGAAGCCAGGCGGAATGTCCGGCACGGCCACGGCTGCCTCCCTTGGCCATTAGTGGAACGTGTTCTAGTTTTGATTACACCACGGATTCTGGAGGCGGACCATGGGCACGGCGGTGATCGTCGAAGCGGCGCGGACCCCGATCGGCAAGCGGGGCGGCGCGCTGGCCGGCCTGCACGCCGCCGAGCTCCTCGGCAGCATCCAGGCGGCCCTGCTCGACCGTGCGGGCCTCGCGCCGACCGCCGTCGAGCAGGTGGCCGGCGGCTGCGTGACCCAGGCGGGCGAGCAGTCCAGCAACATCACCAGGACGGCCTGGCTGCACGCCGGGCTGCCGTACCAGGCGGGCTGCCTGACGCTCGACGCCCAGTGCGGTTCGGCGCAGCAGGCGGCGCACCTGGTCGCCGGGCTCATCGCGGCGGACGCGATCGGCGTCGGGGTCGCGTGCGGGGTGGAGGCGATGAGCCGGGTGCCGCTGGGCACCGCCGCCCGGGCGGACGCCGGCTCGCCCCGGCCCGCCTCGTGGGACATCGACATGCCGAACCAGTACGTCGCCGCCGAGCGCATCGCGCAGCGGCGCGGGCTCTCCCGCGCCGACGTCGACGCCTTCGGGTTGCGGTCCCAGACCCTGGCCCAGGCCGCCTGGGCGCAGGGCCGCTTCGACCGGGAGGTGGTGCCGGTCAAGGCGCCAGGCGAGGACGGGACCCGGGTGGTCGACCGGGACGAGGGGCTGCGCGAGACCAGCGTGGCCGCGCTGGCCCGGCTCAAGCCGGTGGTCGAGGGCGGCCTGCACACGGCCGGCACGTCGTCGCAGATCTCCGACGGCGCGGCCGCGGTGCTGCTGGCCGACGAGGACCGGGCCCGGTCGCTCGGCCTGCGGCCCCGGGCGCGGATCGTCGCGCAGTGCCTGGTCGGCGCCGAACCGTACTACCACCTCGACGGCCCTGTCCAGGCGACCGAGCGGGTGCTGGCCCGCAGCGGCATGAGGATCGGCGACATCGACCTGTTCGAGGTCAACGAGGCGTTCGCCTCGGTGGTGCTGTCCTGGCTGGCGGTGCACCGGGCCGAGGAGGACCGGCTGAACGTCAACGGCGGCGCGATCGCCCTCGGCCACCCGGTGGGCAGCACCGGGGCCCGGCTGCTGACCACCGCGCTGCACGAACTCGAACGGCGCGGCGCGGGCACGGCACTGATCACCATGTGCGCGGGCGGCGCGATGGCCACCGCCACGATCATCGAGCGCCTCTGACGCCTTAGGGATGCTGTGAGCGCTTCAGGGATGCTGGCCGCTCACCGACACCACCTCGCCGGTCATGTAGCCGGCGTAGTCGCTGGCCAGGAAGACCATGACGTTGGCGATCTCCCAGGGCTGCGCGGCGCGGCCGAACGGCTCGCGGGCGGCGAGCTCGGCGAGCAGGTCCTCGCTGGTCACCTTGGCAAGGAACGGGTGGACGGCCAGGCTCGGCGCCACCGCGTTGACCCGGATGCCGTGGGCGGCGACGTCGAGCGCGGCGCACCGGGTGAAGGCCATCACGCCGGCCTTGGCCGCCGCGTAGTGCGCCTGGCCCGGCTGCGCGCGCCAGCCGAGCACCGAGGCGTTGTTGACGACCGCTCCCCCGTGCCCCTGGGCGACCAGCTGGCGCAGCGCGGCGCGGGTGCAGCGGAAGGTCCCGTTGAGGGTGACGTCGAGGACCCGCAGCCACTGCTCGTCGGTCATCTCGAGTACCGAACGGGTGCCACCAAGCCCGGCGTTATTCATCATCACGTCGATCCGGCCGAAGTGCCCGACGGCGCCCTCGATCAGCGCCGCAACCTGCGCCTCGTCGGTTACGTCGCAGGGCTGCGACCAGAGGTTGCCGCCGTGTTCCGTCGCGAGCTCCTCGCGGGCCGCGGCCAGCCGCCGCTCGTGCTGGTCGCTGATCGCCACCCGGGCGCCCTCCTCCAGGCAGCGCCGGGCGGCGGCGCCGCCGATGCCGGTGCCGGCCGCGGCGGTGACCACGACCACCTTGCCCTCGAGCAGTCCGTGACCGTTCATGACCGGGGCAGGCCGAGGGCACGGCTGGCGATGATGTCGTGCTGGATCTCGTCGGAGCCGCCGTAGATCGTATCGGCCCGGCTGAACAGGAACAGCCGCTGCCAGCGGTCGTAACCGGGCGAGCCGGGGCCGACGATGTCCATGGCCAGCTCGCCCAGGTCCCGGTGCCAGCGGGACCACAGCACCTTCAGCACCGAGGCCCGGGCCGGGTCGTCCATGCCCAGGGTGTCCAGTGCGTACTCGCGGATGACCCGCAGGCCGATCCAGGCCCGGGCCAGCCTGTCGCGGGTCAGCGGGTCGCGGGCCGCGCCGGTGCGGCGGGCCTCCGCCGCCAGGTCCTCGAGCTCATGGCGGAACCCGACCTGCTGGCCGAGCATCGCCGCGCCGCGCTCGATGGCCAGCGTCGCCTTGGCGATCCGCCAGCCGTCGCCCGGGGTGCCGACCACGTTGGCGGCGGCGGTGCGCGCGCCGTCGAAGAACACCTCGTTGAACTCCGCGGTGCCGGTCAGCTGCCTGATCGGGCGCACCGTGACCCCCCGCTGGCGCATCGGCACCAGCAGGTAGGACAGGCCGGTACCGCGCCGGGAACCGGCCTCGGTCCGGGCCAGCACGAAGCACCAGTCGGCCAGGTGGGCCAGCGACGTCCACACCTTCTGGCCGGTGATGACCCATTCTTTCCCGTCCAGCGCCGCGCGGGTGGCCACCGAGGCCAGGTCGGAGCCGGCGCCGGGTTCGGAGTAGCCCTGGCACCACAGCTCCCGGACGGCCCGGATGGGCGGCAGGAACCGCCACTGCTGCTCCGGCGTGCCGAACGCGATCAGGGTCGGCCCGAGCAGTTCCTCGCCCACGATGCAGACCCGGGCGGGCGCGCCGCTGCGCGCGTACTCTTCATAGAAAATGACCTGCTGGGCCAGGGTGGCGCCGCGGCCGCCGTGTTCGGCGGGCCAGCCCAGGCAGGTCCAGCCCGCGGCGGCCAGGTGCCGGTTCCAGGCCAGCCGTTCGGCGTGCCGCTCATGCTCGCGTCCCGGGCCGCCCGCGCCGCGCAGGCCGGCGAACTCGCCGGCCAGGTTGGCTTCCAGCCAGTCGCGCACCTCAGCGCGGAACTCCTCGTCCTGCGGCGTGAACCGCACCTGGGCCTCCTCCGGTGGTGCGTAGATTAAACCTACCAAGCACTTGCTTGCTAGGAGGAGGCGGGAGGGGGAGGCTAGGAGGGGGCGGGAGGGGGAGGCTAGGAGGGGGCGGCTAGGAGGGTGCTGGCGGCAGGGACTAGGAGGGTGCGGTGAAGCTGACGATCCCGGCCGCGCTGGCCCGGGCGGCGAGGGACTTCGGCGACGCGGAGGCGCTGGCGGATCCGGGCGGGCCCCGGCTCAGCTACCGCTACCTCGACGAGCGGGTGACCGCGGTCACCGGCGCGCTGATCGACGCGGGCGTCGGGCCCGGGGACAGGGTGGCGCTGTGGGCGCCGAACGGGTGGGAATGGGTGCTCATCGCGCTGGGCACGCTCGGCGCGGGCGGGGTGCTTGTCCCGGTCAGCACGCGGTTCACCGGACCCGAGGCGCTGGACGTGATCAGCCGCAGCGGGGCCCGGGCGCTGTTCGTGGCCGGCGACTTCCTTGGCGTCGACCGGCTGGGCGCGCTGATGCGGGCGGCCGGCACTGATGACCTGGACCGGCTCGGTCTCGTGGTGCGGGTGCCGCAGGAGTGGGACGCGTTCTTGCAGGCGGGTTCGCTGACGCAGGCCCGGCGGCGCGGGGAGGCGGTGCGGCCGGGGGACGTCAGCGACATCATGTTCACCTCGGGCACGACCGGGCGGAGCAAGGGCGCGATGACCTCGCACGAGCGATCCCTGGGCGTGGCCCGGGCCTGGGCGGACTGCGCGCGGCTGAGCCCGGGCGACCGATACCTGGTGGTGAACCCGTTCTTCCACACGTTCGGCTTCAAGGCGGGCATTCTCGCCTGCCTGGTCAGCGGCGCGGCGCTGGTGCCGCAGGCGGTCTTCGACGCGGGCGAGGCGATGCGGCTGGTGGAGTCCGAACGGATCACCGTGCTGCCCGGGCCACCCACTGTCTACACCTCGATCCTGGACCACCCCGAGCGCGGCGCCCGTGACCTGTCCAGCCTGCGGCTCGCGGTCACCGGCGCGGCGGACGTGCCGGTCGCGCTGGTGCAGCGGATGCGGCGTGAGCTGAGTTTCGAGACCGTGCTCACCGGCTACGGGCTGACCGAGGCCGTGGTGGCGACGATGTGCCGTCCGGGCGACCCGCCCGAAGTGGTCTCCGCCACGTCGGGGCGGGCGGCGGCCGGGTTCGCCGTGACGATAGGCCGTTCGGATGAAATCCTGCTGCGCGGGCCGAACCTGATGCTCGGCTACCTGGATGACCCGGACGCCACCAAGGCCGCCGTCGACGACGACGGCTGGCTGCACACCGGCGACGCCGGCCGCCTGGACGCGGCCGGGTACCTGACCATCACCGGCCGGCTCACGGACATGTACATCTGCGGTGGCTTCAACGTGTACCCCGCCGAGGTGGAGCAGGTGCTGGCCCGGCTGGACGGGGTGGCGGAGTCGGCCGTGGTCGGCGTGCCCGACCCGCGGCTCGGCGAGGTGGGCAAGGCCTACGTGGTGACCCGGCCCGGGCACGCGCTGGCCGAGGCGGACGTGCTGGCCTTCTGCCGGGAGCGGCTGGCCAACTACAAGGTGCCCCGGCGGGTGGAGTTCCGCGGCACGCTGCCGCGGAACCCCTCGGGCAAGGTGCTCAAGCGGCTCCTTGCCTCCGGGGGGGACGACCCCCCCGAACCCCCCCGTGACTTGAGGGAAGAGCTGAGGGAGGAGCCCTGATGGCAGACGAGGTCCTGTACGAGCAGCGCGGCCGGGTCGCGCTGATCACCTTGAACCGGCCGGAATACGCCAACGCGCAGAACTCCGCGATGACTTACGCGCTGGACGCGGCGTTCGCCCGGGCGGTGAACGACGACGAGGTCGCGGTGCTGGTGCTGACCGGGGCGGGCAGGCACTTCTGCGCCGGGCACGACATCGGCACCCCGGAGCGGGACGCGGACAAGTCCTTCGACCGTGCGGCCGTGCTGTGGTGGGATCACGTGGGCAAGGCCGGCGCCGACGCCAGGTACGCCCGCGAGATGGAGGTTTACCTGGGCATGTGCCGGCGCTGGCGGGAGATCCCCAAGCCGGCCATCGCGATGGTGCACGGCGCGTGCATCGCAGGCGGCCTGATGCTCGCCTGGGTGTGCGACCTGATCGTGGCGGCGCAGGACGCGTTCTTCGCGGACCCCGTGGTGCGGATGGGGATACCGGGCGTGGAGTACTTCGCGCACCCGTGGGTGCTCGGGCCGCGCTTCGCCAAGGAGGTGCTGTTCACCGGCGGCCGGTTCACCGCCGAACGGGCCTGGCAGGTCGGCATGGTGAACCGGGTGGTGCCGCGCGGGGACCTGGAGGCGGCGACGTTCGCGCTCGCCGGGCAGATCGAACAGATGCCGCCGTTCGGGCTGGCGCTGGCCAAGCGGGCGGTCAACCAGTGCGAGGACCAGATGGGGCTGCGGCCGGGGATGGATTCGGTGTTCGGCCTGCACCACGTGGCGCACGCGCACAACGCCGAGGTGTCTGGGCACTCGCTGGCCGGTCTGGACGCTCGGGGGATGCGCGGACGTCCGTGAGGAATGGTGGCCAGAAGTGTCGTGGCGGCCACTAGACGCTCGTACACAAGTGTCCTACGGTGCTGTCATGACAGCTCGAGGGGGCCGAGTGACCGGGACAGGTCACCACCGGTGAGCGGGCCTGAGCCGGCTGCACAGGACGGCGAACAGACCCGCCGCCTATTCGAGCTGCGGACCGGGCCCACCCAGGATCTCGCCGGGCAGGCGGACGCCGTCGCGGCGGCGTGCCACGCCATGGCGGTGCGGTTCCACCGTGGCGGCAAGCTGGTGGTGTTCGGCACCGGCGGAGCCAGCACCGACGCCCAGCACGTCGCGGTGGAGTTCGTCCACCCGGTCATCGTGGGCAAGCGCGCGCTGCCGGCCATCTCGCTCACCACCGACGTGGCCACCGTCACCGGGATCGCCGAGCGCGACGGGGTGGCCGCGATCTTCGCGCACCAGGTCCGCTTCCTGGCCGATCCGGCCGACATCGCCCTGGGCATCTCCGCCGACGGCAACAGCGCCAGCGTGCTGGCCGGGCTCGAGGCGGCCAGGGAACTGGGCCTGCTGACGATCGCCCTGGCGGGCGGGGACGGCGGCCAGATCGCGGCCAGCAAGGCGGTCGATCACTTGCTGCTCGCGGCCTCCGCCGACCCCCGCGTGGTCAAGGAGCTGCAGGTGACCGCGTACCACGTGCTATGGGAGCTGGTGCACGTGTTCTTCGAGCAGCCGGGAGTGCTCGCGCCGGGGGTCATCGCATGAGCGAGCCACAGGGCCGCGGCGCGGAGGCGAGCGAATGCCTGGACGGAGTCTGCATCACCTGTTCGGATATGGCCGTGCAGGTCAGGGTGCTGCGTCTGCTTGACGACGCGATGGCCGTGGTCGACACCGGCGCTGGCGAAGAGACGGTCAGCGTGGCCCTGGTGGCCGCCGGGGCGGGCGATACGATCCTGGTGCACGCCAGGGAAGCCATCGCCGTGATAGGGAGATGACCCGGTCATGGGCGAGAATCAGGCCGGATCGATGGAGTCGCTCTACCCGTTCCTGTATGCCAGCACCAGCGACCTGTCCGCCGTGCTCGACCAGGTGCGCGCCTCGACCGTTGCCAAGGCGGCCGAGATCGGTGAGCTGCGCCGCGCCGTCGGCGTGCGCGACGGGGCCCGGATCGCCGAGTGCGCGCGGCAGGCCGCGGCCAGGTTCGGCGCGGGCGGCCGGCTGTTCGCCTTCGGCAACGGCGGCAGCGCCACCGACGCCCAGCAGCTCGCCACCCTGTTCCTCAACCCGGGCGGCGAGGCTCGCCCGCTGCCCGCGTTCGGACTGGCCAACGACACCTCGGTGGTCACGGCGCTGTGCAACGACGTCGGCGTCGAGGTGGTGTTCGCCCGGCAGCTGGCCGCGCTCGGCGGCCGGGACGATATCGCGGTGGGCCTGTCCACCAGCGGCAACTCCGATAACTTGCTGCGTGCCTTCGACGAGGCGAGCCGGCGCGGCATGCTCACCATCGGGCTGGCCGGGTACGACGGCGGGAAGATGGCCGAGCTGGACAGCATCGACTACCTGTTCGTGGTGCCGTCGTCGTCCGTGCACCGGATCCAGGAAGCGCAGACCACGATTTACCAGGTGCTGTGGGAGCTGACCGTCGCCGCCTTGGCTGAGCCGGCCCGGTAGATAACCAGAAGAGGAGGGTCAGATGTGCCTCGGCATACCCGGTGAGGTCATCGAGCTTCACCCGGAGCAACCCGATCTGGCCAAGGTGGACGTGAGCGGGGTGCGCCGGATGATCAACATCGGCCTGCTCTGCGACGATCCGCCCGTGCCCGGCGAATGGGTGCTGATCCACGTCGGCTTCGCCCTGTCGAAGATCGACGAAACCGAGGCGGCCGCCGCCATGCAGTTTCTCGAGGGCATCGGCCAGGCCTACGAGGACGAGCTCACGGCGCTTAAGGCATCCCTGATCGAATAGGAGGGTGGACCATGCGGTCAATGCGGTTCGTCGACGAATTCCGTGATGCCGACAAGGCCCGCGCGCTGGCCGCGAAGATCGCGGCGCTGTGTGAGCCCGGCCGCCAGTACAAGCTGATGGAAGTGTGCGGCGGGCACACCCACACGATCTACAAGCACGGCCTGGAGGACTACCTGCCCGAGTCGGTCACCCTGGTGCACGGCCCGGGGTGCCCGGTCTGCGTGATCCCGATGGGGCGGGTGGACGACGCGATCCACCTGGCCTCGCAGCCGGACGTGATCATGACCTCGTTCGGCGACATGATGCGGGTGCCGGGTAGCGGGGGGTCGTTCTTCGACGCCAACGCCGAGGGCACCAACATCCGGATGGTGTACTCGCCGCTGGACTCGCTGAAGATCGCCCGGCAGAACCCGGACAAGCAGGTCGTGTTCATGGCGATCGGGTTCGAGACAACCGCCCCGTCCACCGCGATGACCATGATCCGCGCGGCGGCCGAGGGGCTGAAGAACTTCTCGGTGTTCGCCAACCACGTCACGATCATCCCGGCCATCAAGGCCATCCTGGACTCGCCGGACCTGCGGCTGGACGGCTTCATCGGCCCGGGGCACGTGTCCACGGTGATCGGCTGCCGGCCGTATGAGTTCATCGCCCGCGACTACGGCAAGCCGGTCGTGGTGGCCGGGTTCGAGCCGCTGGACATCCTGCAGTCCATCTACATGCTCATGGTGCAGCTGTCGCAGGGCCGGTCCGAGATCGAGAACCAGTACTCGCGGGTGGTGCCGTGGGACGGCAACCCGGTGGCGCTGAAGGTCATCGGCGAGACCATGGAGCTACGGCCCTACTTCGAGTGGCGCGGCCTCGGCTTCATCTCGCACTCGGCGCTCAAGGTGCGGGAGGAATACGCGGCTATGGACGCCGAGCTGCTGTTCCAGGTGCCCGGCGTGCGGGTCGCCGACCCGAAGGCCTGCCAGTGCGGTGAGGTGCTCAAGGGCGTGCTGAAGCCGTGGGAGTGCAAGGTGTTCGGCACCGCGTGCACGCCGGAGACCCCGATCGGGACCTGCATGGTGTCCCCGGAGGGCGCCTGCGCCGCCTACTACAACTTCGGCCGGATGAACCGCACCCGGGTCGCCGAGGCGGCGCAGGCGGGCCGGTCATGACCCGGAGCTGGATCGACGACGCCCTCGCCCAGCACGAGCAGGCAGGGCACGAGCAGGCAGGGCACGAGCAGGCAGGGCAGGAGCAGGCAGGGCAGGACGGGCTGGCCGCGGCCGGCCGGCGCCAGCTACCGCTGGCTGACCCAGATCAGGCCAGCAGGGAGCAGCAGGTGCTGGACCGGATCGACCGGGCCAGGCGCCGCCGCCCGAGGGTCAGGGAAGAACGCATCACGATGTCGCACGGCGCGGGCGGCAAGGCGACGCAGACGCTGATCGAGGCGGTCTTTCTCGACGCGTTCCGCAACCCGCTGCTCGAGCCGCTCGAGGACGCGGCCACGCTGGCCGTCAACGGGTCCCGGCTGGCGCTCACCACGGACTCCTACGTGGTCAAGCCGCTGTTCTTCCCCGGCGGTGACATCGGCGACCTGGCCGTCAACGGCACCGTCAACGACCTGTCGGTATCCGGGGCCACGCCGCTGTACCTGTCGGCCGGGTTCATCCTGGAGGAAGGCTTCCCGGTCGCCGACCTGAGCCGGCTGGCCTCCTCCATGCGGGACGCGGCCGCCGCGGCCGGGGTGCACATCGTCACCGGCGACACCAAGGTAGTCGAGAAGGGCAAGGCCGACGGCTGCTACATCAACACCGCGGGCGTGGGCCTGGTCGAGCGGGACGTGAGCCTCGGCGTGGCCCGGGTGCAGCCCGGTGACGCCATCATCGTGTCCGGGCCGATCGGCGATCACGGCATCACCATCATGCTGGCCCGCGGCGAGCTGGACATCGAGGCGGACATCTGCTCCGACACGGCCCCGCTGAACGGGCTGGTGGCGGCCCTGCTGGACGCGGTGCCCGGCGTCCGGGCCATGCGCGACGCGACCCGGGGCGGGGTGGCGACGATCCTGAACGAGATCGCCAAGGCGGCCGACGTCGGCGTGCTGGCGGTCGAGGACGCGATCCCGGTCCGCGCCGAAGTCCGCGGCGCCTCCGAACTGCTGGGCATCGACCCGATGTACGTCGCGTGCGAGGGCCGCCTGGTGGCGGTGGTGCCGGGCGACCAGGCAGATCGCGCGGTCGCCGCGCTGCGCGCGCACCCGCTCGGCGAGGAGGCCGCGGTCATCGGCCACGTGCGGGCCGAGCAGCCGGGGATCGTGCAGCTGAAGACGGCGTTCGGCGGCACCAGGATCGTGGACCTGCTGGTCGGGGATCCCCTGCCGCGGATCTGCTGAGCCCCGGATCTGCTGAGCCCCGGATCTGCTGAGCCGCGGATCTGCCAGGGCGAGCCTCGCGGGGACGTCAGCCTGATCCGTACCAGCGGAGGGGCTGCCCGGTGACCCTCGCTATGGTGCCGAAGTCACGGTCGTGGTGCAGCAGGGTCAGGCCATGCAGCTCCGCGGTCGCGGCGACGACCAGGTCCACCGGGCCCGCGCTCCGGTGCTGGCCCGTGCTGGTCAGCTCGCCCTGAACGTCCCAGGCACGGGCGAAGGCGCGGTCGTGGACCGGCACCCAGCCGAACAGCGACCGCATGTCCTGGATCCCCTGCTCACGGTCAGCCGGTGAACGCGCGCTATAGAAGAACTCCAGCTCGGTGACCGGGCACACCGCGATCAGGCCCGCCGCGGCGGCCTGGTCCCAGCCGAAGGACTCGGCGCCAGGGCGCATGAGCCTGGCCAATGCGCTCGTGTCGATCAGGAACTGTGCCGCCGTCACCGGCGGTAGTTGCTCTTGTCAGCCAGCAGGGCCAGGTCGAAGGCGCCGTCTGCGGCCGCCTCGCGCAGCCGGGTCAAGGCCACCGCCCGGCGCCGGTTCTCCAGCACCTCCCGCAGCGCGGTGTTGACCGTCTCCTTCTTCGTCCGGGTGCCAAGCGCCCGGGCGACGTCGGCGACCAGGTCATCGTCGAGGTCGATCACGGTCCTGCTCATCGCGCGCTCCCAAAGATATCAGCCAACGCACAAATGATATCAGAGTTGATGCATAGGTTAGGGCCGGTCGCGGGCGGCCGCGACGACGGCCTGGCCGAGGCTGATGCCGCCGTCGCTGCACGGGACCCGCGCGTGCAGCAGGACGCGGAACCCGCGGGCCTCCAGCCGGGCGGCGGTCGCGTGCAGCAGCAGGAGGTTCTGGAACACGCCGCCGGACAGCGCCACCGTGCCCAGGCCGTACCGGTCGCGCATCAGCAGGCAGCCAGCCTCGATCAGCGCGGCGACACCGTGGTGGAAACGAGCCGCGATGACCGGGGCGGGTACCCCGGCCGTTAGGTCCTCAATGGCCCCCTGCAGGAGATCGGCGCCCCGGACCCGGAAGGGGTGGCCCGCCTCGACGGCGGCCGGGTATGCGCCGGCCTCCGCCGGGTCGGCCAGCTGCTCCAGCTCCACCGCCGCCTGCCCCTCGTAGTTGATCGCGTCCCGGACGCCGAGCAAGGCCGCGGCGGCGTCGAACAGCCGGCCCGCGCTGGAGGTCAGCGGGGAGTTCACGCCGCGCCGGGCCATCGCGGTGACCGCGGACCAGCGGTCCTGGTTGCGCCGCACGACGTCGAGGTCCTGGTCCCCATCCAGGTAGGCCGCCGCCATCCGCCACGGCTGCCTGACGGCGGCGGCGCCGCCCGGCATGGGCACCGGCGCGAGATGGCCGCCGCGCTCGAACCCGGCCCGGCTGGCGGCCAGGAACTCACCGCCCCAGATCGTGCCGTCGGTGCCGTAGCCGGTCCCGTCGAAGGCCACCCCGATCACCGGGCCGTCCTCGCCGTTGTCGGCCAGGCAGGAGGCGATGTGCGCGTGGTGGTGCTGCACCCCCTGCAGGTCGACTCCGTGGAGCTCGACGGCGTACTTGGTGGACAGGTACTCCGGGTGCAGGTCGTGCGCCACGACCTGCGGGTCGATGTCGAACAGCCGGCGGAAGTGCTCGATGCCCTCGGTGAACGAGCGCAGCGTCTCGGCGTTCTCCAGGTCCCCGATGTGGTGCGAGACGAAGGCGTGGCGGCCCCGGGCCAGGCAGAACGTGTTCTTCAGCTCGGCGCCGCAGGCCAGCACCGGCCGGGGGAACCCGCTCTGGATGGCGATGGGCTCGGGAACGTAACCGCGGGACCGGCGGAGCAGCATCGGCCGGCCGCGGAAGGCGCGGGCGACCGAGTTGTCGGTCCTGATGTGAATGGCGCGGTCGTGGGTGAGGAACGCGTCCGCGATCCCGCCCAGCCGGTCCAGCGCCTCGTCGTCGCGGTAGACGATCGGCTCGTCGGAGACGTTCCCGCTGGTCAAGACCATGGGGCGGGCCACGGCGGCGAGCAGGAGGTGATGCAGCGGGGTGTACGGCAGCATGATCCCGAGCTGGCGGTTGCCCGGCGCCGTGGCTTTCGCGATGTCCGCATCCGGGCGGCGCGGCAGCAGCACGATCGGCCGGGCCGGGCTGGTCAGCAGGGCGGCCGCCGCGGGGTCGACCTCGGCCAGCCGCCGGGCCGCGGCCAGGTCGGCGGCCATGACCGCGAACGGCTTGTCCTCGCGGTGCTTGCGCGCCCGCAGCCGCGCGACGGCCTGTTCGCAGGCGGCGTCGGCGGCCAGGTGATAGCCGCCCAGCCCCTTGACGGCGAGGATGCGGCCTTGCCGGAGGAGTTCGGCGGCCGCGGCCAGCGAGTCGCTGGCGGCCGGGGCGCTGGCGGCCGGGGCGCTGGCGGCCGGGGCGGCCGGGGCGGCCGGGTGCAGGGCCAATTGGGGGCCGCAGGCGGGGCAGCAGGTCGGCTGCGCGTGGAAGCGGCGGTCGGCCGGGTCGCGGTATTCGGCGGCGCACTGCTCGCACATGGCGAACGGCGCCATCGTCGTCAGCGGCCGGTCATACGGCACGTCGCGGACGATGGTGAACCGGGGCCCGCAGTTGGTGCAGTTGATGAACGGGTACCCGAACCGCCGGTCGGCCGGATCGGTGAGCTCGCGCAGGCAGTCCGGGCAGGTCGCGGTGTCCGCCGATACCAGGGTCCGGCGCAGCCCGGACTCGGAGGCCGGCTCGCTGGCGGCGATGGCGAAAGACGCCGACCGCCGCGGGGTGACCGCCCTGGTGGTGACCCGCTCGATCCGCGCCAGCGGGGGCGCGTCGCGTTCCAGCCGGAGGAGGAACTCGCTGACCGCCGCCGACGGCCCCTCGACCTCGGCGAACACCCCGTCCAGGTCGTTGCCGACGAGCCCGGTCAGGCCCAGGCTGGTCGCCAGGGCATACACGAACGGGCGGAAGCCGACTCCCTGGACGACCCCCTCCACCCGGACCGCCGTTCGGACAGGCTGAGTCACCGGAGGTCCCGCCTCCCCCATCGGCGCATCACCTCCCGCCCGGTCACGAGCTTAGGGCGAGCTTGCCATCGTAACCTGGAACCTGGCCATCCTGGCCCTGCTGACTGACCTGGCCTGGGCTGACTGGCCTGGGCTGACTGCCCGGGCTGACTGCCCGGGCTGACTGCCCGGCGGCTGCTGAGGGCCGGTTGTTCCTGGGCATCGGAGATATACGCGGCAACCTAGTTGAAACATCTTGTTGATCTGTTACCGACTGGCGAGTTACCGTCGAACCGGCATTCACCATCAGCCTGGCTTGACCGCACCACGGTAAGGGGTGACCGCATGTCAGGGACCGCAGCGCAGCCAGTCCCCACTCGGCCCGGATGGGTCGACTGGCTCATTAAACGCCAGCTCGACTCCTATCCGGACACCAGGCCCAGGGTGATGTACCTGGCCATCACGGTGCTGGCCACGATCACGCTGTACTACGAGCTCTACGTCGTCGGCTCGGTGTCCACGCTGCTCCTCGCCAACCTCCATATGACCTTCACGTTCTTCGTACTGACGCTCGCGTTCGGGAACCTCATCGGCGCGTTCGGCTCGCTGTTCGCCGGGATCACCGACCGGCTCGGCCGGGCCAACCTGGTGGTGTTCGGCCTGTTCTTCACCGGGATCTTCGTGGCGTTCATCCTGCCGGCCGCGACCAACAAGTGGACGTTCACCATCGAGGGGTTCGTGGTCGGCTTCGTGGAGGGCGTCTGCCTGGTCGCCACCCCCGCGCTGATCAGGGACTTCTCCCCGCAGGTGGGCCGGGCCACGGCCATGGGCTTCTGGACCAGCGGCCCGGTGGTGGGCAGCCTGATCGTCGCGGTGGTCGGCAGCGCCACCATCCCCGCGATGGTGACCGACACGCGGTTCTGGACCCACGAGTACCGCATCAGCGGCATCGCCGGCCTGGTCGTATTCCTGATCGCGCTAGTCCTGCTGAAGGAGCTGTCCCCGCAGCTGCGCGACCAGCTGATGGTGACCATGCGCGACCGCGCGCTGATCGAGGCCCGGGCGAAGGGCATGTCCGAGGCGGACATCGAGGCGGCGCTGCGGCACCCGTTCCGCCAGCTGCTCAAGCCCGACATCATCATCTCCTCCATCGCGGTGTCGATCATGCTGCTGATCTACTACACCGCCGTCGGGTTCGCCGTGATCTACCTGACCACGGTGTTCGGCTTCTCGGTCAAGAACGCCAACGGCCTGGGCAACTGGAACTGGGGCTTCAACGTCATCGCGGTGATCCTGGTCGGGCTCATCTCCGACCGGTTCCGGGTGCGCAAGCCGTTCATGGTGCTCGGCGGCGTGCTGGCCGCGGTGATGACCGTGATCTACCTGGAGCAGGCCGGCCACCATCCCGGCTACTACACGCTGGCAATCATGCTGGCCCTGCTGTCGTTCGGCCTGGGAGTGGCCTACACCCCGTGGATGGCCAGCTACACCGAGACGGTGGAGGCCCGCAACCCGGCGCTCATCGCCACCGGCCTGGCCATCTGGGGCTGGATCATCCGGATCGTTGTCTTCGGCGCGTACCTGTGCCTCCCGCTGGTAATCAACACGGTCACGCCGCTGGTGGACTACGGGCCCACCGTGTCGGCCTACGCGACCCAGTACAGCAGCCAGCTGGCCTTCGCCAGCGCGCACCCGAACGTCGTGGCGGCCGCCCAGAAGGTCCCCCCGTCAGTCGTAGCCACCGCGCAGTCGATCCCGCCGACGGTCGTGGCCACCGCCCAGAAGATCCCACCGGACGTCCTGGCCATCGCGCAGAAGGACGGCACGCAGCTCGCGAACGCGCAGAAGTTCGCGCCCGAACTCGCGGTGATCCAGGCCCATCCGGCACTGTTCACCAAGCTGGCCGCCTACACGAACCCGGCCAAGATCCCGCCCGCGCTGCTGACCCAGGCGATCGCGGCAGCCGGGGGCGGCGCCAAGGGCATCAGCATCCTGACGACGATCTCGGCCAACAAGGCGGCCATCAACGGCGTGATCGCGGTCGCACCGGCGCTGCAGACCGTCGCCCCGTACGCGGTGGACCTGAAGACCATCGCTCCGTACTCGGCGCAGCTGAATACTATTGCTCCGTACTCGGCGGAGTTGACGACCATGGCTCCCTACGGGCCCCAGCTAACCGCGCTGTCTAAGGTCCCGCCGGGCGTCTTCGCCTACCTGACCGCGCACGGCGCGGCGGTGACGAAGGCCGCCGCCCAGACCGCGAGTCAGTGGAGGACGTGGTACTGGATCTGCTTCGGCGGCATCATCATCTTCCTGCTCAGCATCCCGCTGCTGCGGGGCCGCTGGCGGACGCGGGATGCCAAGCGGGACGAGGCCGAGCACGAGGCCAAGGTGCAGGAGGAGCTGGCCAAGCTGCAGGCGACCGTCTGACCCTGAGCCGGGCCCGGCTGACCCGGGCCCGGCTTACGGCAGGATGCCCTCGGTGAGAGCCTGCTGCAGCGCGGTCAGCTCTGGGCGGCGGCGGCCCAATCGACGTCGTCCCGCAGCCGCCGCTTGAGCAGCTTGCCGCCGGGGTTGCGCGGCAGCGGCGTCGTGCTGACCGCGACGTACTGCGGGACCTTGAAATCGGCGATGTGCGCGCCCAGATAGTCGAGCACCGCCGGGACGTCGAGCGAGACGCCGGGCATCGGGACGATCACCGCGCCCACCTTCTCCCCCATCATCTCGTCGGGCACGCCCAGCACCGCCGCCTCGTACACGCCCGGCGCCCCGGCCAGGGCGTTCTCGACCTCCACGCAGTACACGTTCTCGCCGCCGCGGTTGATCATGTCCTTCACCCGGTCCACCAGGTAGACCAGGCCCTCGTCGTCGATCCGGGCCAGGTCGCCGGTGTGCAGCCAGCCGTCGACGAAGGCCCGAGCGGTGGCCTCCGGCTTGTTCCAGTAGCCGGAGACGATGTTCGGGCCGCGGACCAGCAGTTCGCCGGCGCCGTCGGGGCCGGCCGCGTCGAGGCGGACGTCGCACACCGGGGCCGGGAAGCCGACCGAGTCGGCGCGGGCCACGAACTCGTGCGGCAGGAAGGTGGACACGCTCGAGGTCTCGGTCAGCCCGAACCCGTTGCCCAGCCGCGCCTGCGGGAACGCCCTGGCCAGCCGCGCCACCAGGTCGGGCGCGATCGGCGCGCCGCCGTAGGAGACCGAGCGCACCCGGGAGATGTCGGTCTCGGCGAAGGCGGGCTGGTTGATGGCCAGCCAGTAGATGGCGGGCACGGTGACCATGACGTCGATGCGTTCCTCGGAGATGGCGCGCAGGAACGCGCCGACCTCGAAGGCGGGCATGATCACCGCGGTGCCGCCGACGTAGGCGGCCACGAGCAGCTGGCTGTTGCAGCCGGTCACGTGGAACAGCGGGACCGAGATCAGGGTGCGCAGCCCTTCCGGCGCCACGTACAGCGCGCGGCGGCAGGTCTCGGCGTTGGACAGGAAGTTCTCGTGGGTGGTCACCGCCCCCTTGGGGAAGCCGGTGGTGCCGCTGGTGTAGAAGATCGCGGCCGGCCCGCCGGGCTCGGCGTCGTCGACGGCCAGCGGGTCGCCGTCAGGCAGCGCGGCGCGGGGCAGGAAGACGTGCCTGGCGCCGGAGTCGGTCACCACGTACTCCGCTTCGGACTCGGTGAAGCGGGTGTTGACCGGCACCACGATCGCGTCGGCCAGCACGGCGCCGAAGAAGGCCAGCACCCAGTCGATGCCGTTGCCGAGGCGGATCGCCACCCGGTCGCCGCGCTGGACGCCGAGGGCGCGCAGCCCGCCCGCCACCCGGGCCGCGCGGTCCCACAGCGAGGCGTAGCTCAGCCGCGGGTTCCCGGCATTCTGGGCGCCGGTCTCCACCACGGCCTCCGCGGCGCCCTGCCCGTCGACGGACGCGCGCAGCATGTGCACCAGGTTGCGGGGCAGCCCGTGGTAGCGCTTGACGCCGTCCGGCCCGCGGGTGACGCCGGTCATGTCGAAGATGCCGCCCAGGTGACTGCGGTCGGGCGGGCCGCTCACGCCGCACCGCCCTTCGCGGGCGTGAAGTAGCGCACCGGGTTCTGCACCAGCATCGTGTCGATCTGCGCCTGGGTGACCCCGGCGGCCAGCAGGGCGGCCAGCACGTCGTCGGTGATGTGCTCGTAGTGCCAGTTCGGCGCGGCGGCGGCGCGGACCTGGTCGTGCGCCGCGCCGAAATAGTCGATGAAGCAGTTGGCGTCGTGCGCGAGCACCATGCTGGGGGCGTACCCGCGCGCCGCCAGGGCGGCGATCGTCTTGACCCGTTCGGCACCCGGATTGAACAGGTCAAGACCGAAGCGGTCCATGCCGAGCAGGACCCCCTGATCGGCGAGCTCGGTGAGGTAGTCCAGGTCGTTGCTGTCGCCCGCGTGCCCGATCACGACCTTGGTCAGGTCGACGCCCTCCTCGGTGAAGATCCGCACCGCTGCCCGGCCGCCCTGGTGCGGGCCCGAGGTGTGCACGGTGATGGGCGCGCCGGTCGCCAGGTGCGTGCGGGCGATCGCGCGGGCGATCCGCTCGACGCCGGGGGTCGGTTCGGCCGTCTCCATGCAGCACTTGAGGAAGGCCGCCTTGACGGCGGTGCCGGCGATCCCCTCGGTGATGTCGCGGGAGAAGTCGGTGACCATCGGCTCGGGGATGTCGATCAGCAGGCCGGGCCCGCGGTACGCGTACTGCTGCGGCAGCTCCTCGTACACGTACAGGCCGGTGGCGACGATGATGGTGACCGGCGTCTGCGCCGCGATCCGCTGGATCCGCGGGATGTAGCGGCCCAGGCCCCAGACGGTGGGGTCGACGATGGTGTGGATCCCCTTGGCGTACAGGGCGTTCAGCTTGGCGATGGCGTCGGCGACCCGGGTCTCCTCGTCCCACCAGTCGCTGCCGTAGTTCTGCACGTGCTCGGTGGAGAGCACGAAGACGTGCTCGTGCATCAGGGTCTGGCCCAGGTTGCCCAGTTCGACCGGGCCCCGCACGCTCTCGACGACGGCCATGAGGATCCTCTCCGGAGACGACGCTGTCCGGCGGGAGTGTCTCAGGGCGTTTGAGATGGTGTCAACGGCCAGGTCGCGGGACACTTGCAGAAGACGCAGGCAGGAGCGGACATGGGCAGCAGCGGCAGATATCACCGGTGGCTCCCGGGCGGGGCGCCGGGCCTGGCCGTGCTGCGCGGGTACCGGCGGGCCTGGCTGCGCGGGGACCTGGTGGCAGGGGTTACCGTAGCGGCGTACCTGGTGCCGCAGGTGATGGCCTACGCGGGCGTGGCGGGACTGCCGCCGGTGGTCGGCCTGTGGGCGGCCTTGCCGGCGCTGGCCATCTACCCGCTGCTCGGCTCGTCACGGCTGGTGTCGATGGGTCCGGAGTCAACGACCGCGCTGATGACCGCGGTGGCCATCGGCCCGCTGGCGGCGGGCCACCCCGCACGGTACGCGGCGCTGGCCGCGACGCTCGCGCTGCTGACCGGGGCGCTGGCGGTGGTGGCCTGGCTGGCGCGGCTGGGTTTCATCGCGGCCCTGCTGTCGCGGCCCGTGCTCGTGGGCTACCTGGCCGGCGTGGCTCTTATCATGATGGCCGGGCAGCTCGGCCGGCTCACCGGCGTGCGGGTCAGCGGGGAAAGCTTCATCGCCCAGGTGATCTCGTTCGCCGGCGGGATGGCGCAGGTGAATCCCGGCGACGTCGTGATCGCCGCGGCGGTGCTCGTCTTCCTGTTCACCGTGCAGTCCCGGTGGCCCCGGTTTCCCGGGCCGCTGGCCGCCGTGCTGCTTAGTACCGCCGTCTGCGCGATCTTCGGCCTGGGACGGCACGGCGTGGCGCTGGTGGGGCATATCCCCGCCGGCCTGCCGACACCGGGACTACCCAAGGTGAACCTGAGTGAGGTCCGGGAGCTGATACTGCCCGCGCTGGGCGTGCTCCTGGTGGCCTTCAGCGACGACGTGCTGACCGGGCGGGCCTTCGAGCGCGGCGGCGAGGTCATCGACGCGAACACCGAACTCCTGGCCCTCGGCGTGTCGAATGCCGGAGCCGGCCTGCTGCACGGCTTCCCGATCAGCACCAGCGGCAGCAGGACCGCCATCGCGCTGGCCGCCGGAGCGCACACCCAGGCCTATTCGCTGACCGCACTGGCCTCGGTGCTCGGCGTCCTGCTGTTCGCGCGCCCGGTGCTGGCCTCGTTCCCGGAGGCCGCGCTGGGCGCCCTCGTCGTCTACGCCGCGGTGCGGCTGATCGATGTCCAGGCGTTCCGGCGGCTGGCCGCCTTCCGCCGCAGCGAGTTCGTGCTGGCGCTGGCCGCGGCCGCGGGCGTGCTGGTCTTCGACATCCTGTACGGGGTGCTGGCGGCCGTGGGCCTGTCGGTCGCGGAACTGCTGTGGCGGGTGGGCCGCCCGCACGACGCGATCCAGGGCCTGGTACCCGGGCTGGCCGGCATGCACGACGTAGACGACTACCCGCAGGCGGACACGATCCCGGGACTGGTGGTGTACCGGTACGACGCGCCGTTGTTCTTCGCCAACGCGCAGGACTTCCGCCGCCGGGCGCTGGCCGCGGCCGGCCAGTGCGCCGAGCCCGCGCGCTGGTTCCTCCTCAACACCGAAGCCAACGTCGAGGTCGACTTCACCGCGCTGGAGGCCGTCGACGCCGTCCGGGCCGAGCTCGCCGGCCGCGGAACAGTATTCGCCCTCGCCCGGGTCAAGCAGGATCTCCTGGACGACCTGGTGGCATTCGGTCTGGTGGAGAAGATCGGCGAAGAGCGGATCTTCCCGACGCTGCCCACGGCGGTAGCCGCCTACCGGCAATGGGCGGAAGAACATCCACAGCCAGGGCCGGACCACGCGACCTGACCATGGGACGGATCGGCCGGCCACTATGATCACCGGCCCGGGCGGCCCACCATGATCGTGGATCGTTTTTCCCGCTCTAGACCGTCCATACCAGACAGAAGGGCTTGCCGGCCGGATCGGCGTAGACGCGCCAGTTCGGGCCGGCGCCGTCCAGCCGGGTCGCGCCGATGCGCAGGGCGGCCCGTTCCGCCGCATCCACATCCTGGACCGTCACGTCGAGGTGGATCTGCTGCGGGTACGCCGGATCCGGCCAGCGCGGGGCCGTGTACTGCTCCACCTGCTGGAACATCACCGGCTGCGCGCCGTCCTCGCCGATCATGGCGACCCCGTCCGCCTCGTACGTCGCCGGCTTGCCGAGCAGCTCCGCGTAGAAGTGGCTCAGCGCCTTCGCGTCGGGGCAGTCGAGCATGACGCCCATCAGGATGGTCCGCGGATCGTCCGGGTTGAGGCACAGGTCGAACGGATGGCCGGCCGGGTCGGCCAGTGTGTGCCACCGCTCGTTGCGGCGCAGCAAAGTGGCGCCGAGTTGCCGGGCGCGTTCGGCCGCCGCGTCGATGTCCGGTACCCGGAAGTCGAGGTGGGCCTGCTGCGGACGGTCCTGGTCCGGCCAGTGGGGCGGCACGTGGTCGGTGGCCCGTTGCAGGCCGATCCGCCAGCCGTCACCGGTGTCGAGCGTGATCCACTCATCGTCATCGTCGGGGACGCGTCGCCAGGCGGCGAGCTGCTCGTAGAACGTGGCCAGGTGGTCGATGTCCGGGGCGTCCAGTGCCACGGCCCGCAGTGAACCGATCGCCCGCCGGTGCGGCTCGGATGTCATGGCCCCCATCCTCCCGACCTATCCACGATTACGAGGCGGCGCTTCGGGTGAAGACGGCGTGGACGGTGATGGTGTTGTGCATCGAGGCCATGCCCAGCTGGTTCCAGGTCAGGCCGAAGTCGGCCCGGTTGACCTGGATCTCGGCGTCGAGCTGCACCTCGTCGCCATCGACCGCGGACACGGTGGCGTCGAAGGTGAGCGGCTGGGTGCGGTCGCGGACGGTGAGAGCGCCGGTGACGGTGATGCCCTGGCTGGCGGGGGTGATCCGGTCGGCGCGGACGATGATGTGGGGGTACTTCTCGCTGTCGAAGAAGTCAGCCGAGCGCAGGTGCGTGTCGCGCTTGGCCATCTTGGTGTTGATGGAGGCGGCGGCCACCGTGATGGTGCCGCTCACCTGGCCGTCCGGGGAGACGGTGCCGGTCCCCGCGACCTCGCCGAACCTGCCCTTGACCGGGGCCAGACCCCACATGCTCTTGCTCCGCAGCCCCACGGCGGACCTGGACGAATCCAGGGTCCAGGACCCGGCGAGGGCCGCGTCCTTCAGCATCGCCTGCAGCGCGGATGCGCTCACCTGTCCCGTCGGCGCCATATCGTCTCCCGCTATCATATTAGTTTTGAAGACAAAATAATTTTGATATAAGAACCATATAAACTTGCCGGGAGGCGCGTCAAGCGAGGGCCGTGACGGAACACGCGCGTCTCCAAGCGGTGAGTACCTCGGTGCGTCTCGGGAGGAGCGGTGACAGAGCAAGCGGGCGGTGCGGCGCACTCGGCGCTGTGCCTGCGGCTGATGCAGCTGTTCCCGCGCGTGTCCCGCGGGATGCGGCGCTGGCAGGACCGCGCGGCTCCGCAGACGCCCGCGCCGCTGGGCCCCCGGCACGTCGCCGCGCTCGAGCAGCTGCGCGGCGGCCCGATCACGGTCAGCGAGCTCGCCGCCCGGCTGGACCTGACCCTGCCCACCGTCAGCGGGGTCCTGGCCGACCTGGACCGGGCCGGGCTGGTGGACAGGCACGCGGACCCCGCGGACCGGCGGCGGACGATCGTGCAGATCGTCCCGGCGCAACGCGCCCTGGTGTACGAGTGGCTGGACGGCGCGGCCGGGCCGCTGGCCCGGGTGCTCGACCAGCTCGCCCCCAGCGAGCAGGCCGCCTTCCTCAAGGCCATGGACCTGCTCGAGACCGAGCTGAGGGCCCAGGACAACCAGCGGTAGGGCGGTACGGCGGTCGTCCTGGGCCGCTCGTCAGTAGCCGTAACCGCCCTTGGAGGAGGACGAGGACGAGGCCGAGGCGCCTGCGCCCGCCCCGGGCGTCGAGCCCGAGACCGTCATCTCGTACCACAGGCCGCCCGAGAGGTTGAGCCCGTTGCCCTTGGCCTGCCCGGGGGCCTTGTCCCCGACGTAGGTGTAGAGCGGGTGACCGTCGTAGGTCGCCTGCATGGTGCCGTCCGACCGGGTGATGGTGCCCAGCGTGCCGGTCACGCCGGACCCGGCGGTGACCGGGCCGGTGACCGGCGGCCAGTAGGTCGCGCAGGATCCGGTGCACTTCGAGGTGGTCGAGGTGTCCGGGGCGAACCAGTACAGCGTCAGGCCCTGCGAATTGGTCAGCACCTGCTGGCTGCCGATGGTCTTGGCGGTCACGGTGGCCCCGCCGGCGCTCGACGCGGCCGCGCTGCCGCTGCCCGCGGCGGCGGGCGTGCTGCTTGTGGTGGCCGAGCTGCTGCCTGAGCTCGCGCACGCGGAAACGGTAAGGGCAAGAGCGGCCAGGCCAGCCGCACCCCATATCTTTCGCATTTCGGATATCTCCCCTTCACAGTGCCAGTGATCTCCCGTTAGGGATCACGTGCGAAGTTCACCTTCGGTTCATACGGGTCAGCTGGTATCGGGCGGCGGCAGGGCGAGCTGGCTGCGGATGACGCGGACCGCATCTTCCACCGGCTGGTTGGCCGCGTCCAGCCGCGGCTGGTAGCCGCGCAGCTGGCGCAGCGAGGTGGCGGTCGCCGCGGTGCTGGTCAGCGCGGCCCGCGCCTGGTTGACGCGGTAGAGCAGGCGGACGATGGGTTCGGTCGGCGGCGGGAACGTGATCGCGATCAGCTGGCGGTCGAACCGGCGTTCGGTGGCGGTGACCGCGCGCAGGTCGGCCCGCGCCGCGGCGAGGTTCGTTTTCTCGTAGTCCTTCAAGCTGTCGAACTCGTGGTCAAGCTGATGGTTGGCCGGCTGCGCGATCGCCAGGTACCGAGCGGCCAGCGCCCGGACCGCGGCCGTGCTGGCCGGGGCGGCCGGTTCCGCTGATTGCGGGCTGCTGGCGCAGCCGACGGCCAGCAGGACCGCACCGGCCGTGACCAGGCTGGCCACGGCGGCGCGGCCCTGCGGATCCGTCACTGTGCCTCCTGACCTTGGACACGTCCAAGATCGGGAGTTGGTTCAGTAAATCTGTCGCCCGGACTATGGCCCCTGGTCAGGCCACGTGGCCGCCGCCGATGAGGCTGCCCACCGCGAACGTCACCGCGACGGCCATCCCGCCCAGGGCGAGCTGGCGTAGGCCCGAGCGCAGTAGCGGGCGGCCGGTGAGCCGGCCCACCACCATGCCGCCGGTCAGCAGCGCCACCGCGGCGAGGCCCAGGGCGGCGCCCAGCATGGACAGGCCCGCCAGGTAGGGGAGCAGCGGGATGAGCGCCCCGGCGGAGAAGGCGATCAGCGACGAGAAGCCGGCCACCAGGGCCGACGGCAGCTCGAACGGGTCGACGCCGAGTTCCTCGCGGGTATGCACGCGCAGCGCGGTGTCGGGATCTTGCGAGACCGCGGCGGCCATCCGCACCGCCGTCTCCGCGTCGGCGCCGTAGCCGATGAACGTATCCGCCAGCTCGGCCTGCTCGGCGGCGGGGAAACGGGCGTGCATGGTCCGTTCGGTCGCCACCTCGGCGTGCACCAGCTCGTTCTGGTTCGTCACCGACACGTACTCCCCGGTGCCCATCGAGAACGCCCCGGCCACCAGCGCGGCCACGCCAGTCAGGATCACTGTGTGCGCCGGCACCCCGCCGCCGCCCAGCCCGGCGATCAGGGAGGTGTTGGTCACCAGCCCGTCGACCGCCCCGAACACGGTCGGCCGCAGCCAGCCGCCGGACACGTCACGATGCCGGTGCGACCATCCCGCCGCGAGCGCCGCCTGCCGGACCGCATGCTGATGCTCATGCATTTCCTCGCCCACCACCCGCAGATTATCCCCCGGCCGGACGCCGGGCCGTCCGGCGGCCCGGCAGGCGCCGTGACCGCGGTGCGAGTGAATCCGCTCACCGGTAGCGGGCGCGGCGCATCGGGGCGGGATAGCGCGGCACCACCCGCGAAGGGTGAAGCCTGCAAGCAGCAGACGTGCGATGCTCAACGCAGGTGGCCGGCGCGGAGCAGTCCGTCGCCAGCCGCCACTCGAGGAGGCTGCCATGTTCACGTGGATGGGCTGCCACCGCGCCCCTCCAGCGGCCGCCGCGGTCCGAGGCGGGTAGCTGGTGCAGCGGATCCGCGCGTTCCTGGAAGCGACCCGCCGATGGCTACGCGACGTCCGGCCGCAGCGGTCGGACCTGCGCGGGGAAATAGTGGCCGGCCTGCCGGGCGCGATCAGCAGCGTGCCCGACGGAATGGCGGCCGCGGTCCTGGCCGGCGTCAACCCGGTGCAGGGCATGTACGCGAGCTTCGTAGGGCCGATCGCCGGCGGGCTGAGTTCCAATACCCGGCTGATGGTGATCACGACCACGTCCGCCGCCGCGCTGGCAGCCGGCTCGGCGTTGCAGGGCGTGGCCCCGGATAACCGGCCCGCGGCGGTCCCGCTGCTGGTGATCATGGTCGGCATCGCGCTGGCCGCGGCCGGCATCGCCCGCCTGGGCCGGTACACGAGGTTCGTCTCGTACTCGGTGATGATCGGCTTCCTGACCGGAGTCGCGGTCAACATCGTGTGCGGTCAGATCTCGGACCTGACCGGCGCCCCCGCGCATGGCTCGTTCCCGCTGGCCAAGGCGGTCAGCATAATAACCGACCCGAGCAGCATCAATCTGGCGTCCCTGCTCACCGGGCTGGCCGCGCTGGCGATCCTGGTCGTGCTCACGCGGACGCGGGTGGCGGTGTTCAGCACGCTGATTGCCCTGCTGATCCCGACCGTCGTGGTCGTGCTCGCGGGCGCCGACAGCGTGGCCCGGGTCGGTGACGCCGGCGACATCCCCGGCGGGATCCCGATCCCGCAGCTGCCGAACTTCCATTTCCTGTCGTTCAGCCTGGTCACCGGGGCGCTCGCGATCGCGGCCATCATCCTCGTCCAGGGCGCCGGGGTCGCCGAGGCCGCGCCGAACACCGACGGTTCCCGGCCGAACCCGAACCAGGACATCATCGCGCAAGGGGTAGGCAACCTGGCTTCGGGGTTCTTCCGCGGCATCGCGGTGGGCGGCTCGGTCGGGCAGACCGCTCTCAACGTGAGCGTCGGCGGCCGGACCCGGTGGGCGGCGATCTGCTCAGGCTTGTGGATGCTGGTGATCCTGGCGATCTTCTCCGGGCTGGTCGCGAAGATCGCGATGCCGACGCTCGGCGCGATACTCATCTTCGCGGCCATCGGCTCGCTGCGGCCGGGGGAGATCGCGTCCATCCTGCGCACCGGGCGTATCTCGCAAGTCGCGGTGATCACCACGTTCGCCGCCACGCTGTTCTTGCCGGTCGCGGCCGCGGTCGGCATCGGGGTGGCCCTGTCGCTGCTGCTGCAGCTGAACCAGGGAGCGATGGACCTCACCGTGGTCGAGCTCATCCCGCTCGACGACGGCCGGTTCGAAGAAAAGCCGTCCCCGCCCGCCCTGACCAGCTATCACGTGACGATCCTGGACGTGTACGGCAGTCTGCTCTACGCCGGTTCCCGAACGCTGGCGGCCCATCTCCCCGATCCGGGTGAAGCCCGCTCGCCGGTAGTCGTGCTGCGGCTACGACGGCGTACGTCACTCGGGGCGACCTTCACGAAGGTGATGGCCGACTACGCCGATCGCCTGGCCGCCGCCGACGGCCGCCTCTACCTGAGCGGCCTCGAGCCGGACATCAAGGAGCAACTCCGCCGCACCGGGCACATCGGCGGGCCGGTCCGCGCATTCGAGGCCGACCCGGTCGTCGGTGAGTCAACCAGGAAGGCCTACCTCGACGCCGAGGCGTGGCTCGTCAAGAAGCACGGCGAATGAGCCTGCGGCGGGCTCACCGGGGTCACTCGGCGTCGGCGGGGCGGGTGTCACCCGCCGCGTTCGGCAGGTGGAGCGTGACCACCGCCCCGCCGCCCGGCTGGTTACGGGCGGCGGCCACGCCGCCGTGCGCCGCGGCGATGGCCTGGACGATGGCGAGTCCCAGGCCCGCACCGCCGTCGTCGCGGGACCGCCCGGAATCAGGGCGGCGGAAGCGCTCGAACGCATGCGGCAAGAACTCGGGCGGGAAACCGGGCCCGTCGTCGCGGACCTCGATGTCGAGATCGGCGCCGCTGGCCTGGGCCGCGAGCACGATGACCGACCCGCGGGGCGCGAAACGCAGTGCGTTGCCCAGCAGGTTGTCGACCGCTTGGCCGATCCAGTCCGGGTCGACGCGGGCGCGCAGGTCGGCCGGGGCGTCGACGCGGCAGGTCAGGCCGGCCTCGGTCAGCCGGGGCCCGGCGAGTTCCGCGCAGCGGGCGAGCAGCGACCGGACCTCGGCCCGCTCCAGCCGGAGGCTGAGCCGGTCGTCGTCGCGTCGGGCGAGCAGCAGCAGGTCACTGGTGATCCGGGCCAGCCGGTCGGCTTCGGCGGCCGCGCTCCGCACCGCGGCGGCCAGCTGCTCGCGGCTGCGTCCGGGCCGGTCCGCGAGCTCGAGCTCGCCGCGGAGCACCGCGAGCGGCGTGCGCAGCTCGTGGCTGGCGTCCGCGACGAACGCCCGCTGCCGTGACAGTGCCCGCTGAAGCCGGCCGAGCAGGTCGTTCATCGTCGCGGCCAGCGCGGCGATCTCGTCCCTGGTCGCCGGGACTTCGATGCTGGCTTCCTCGTCACGCGTGGACAGGGCGGCGACCTGGCGCCTGAGCCGCTCAACCGGCGACAAGGCGGTGCGCGCCAGCCAGTAGGCGCCGGCGCCCGCGATGACGACGAAGAACGCCCCGGCTCCGGCCAGCTCTCGTTCGGCCTGACTCATGGTGGAGTCGAAGGACTCGAGTGAGACGCCGGCCACCGCGGTCCAGCCCGGACGGCCGGCCAGCGGCGCCGCCGTGATCCGTATCTTCTCGTCGTCAACCGCCTGGGTCAGCGAGATCCGGCCCTGCCGGGCCTGGCTGAGCTCCGCCGCGGTCAGCAGCGGGACAGTCCCGGTGTCCGGGCTCGCGCCGCGCACCCGGCCCGCGGGGTCGATGACCTGCACCAGGTACTCACCGGAAGCCGGCGCCGCGGCCGAACTGGCCTGGCCGCCCACGGTGAGATACCGCCCGGCCTGGCTGAGCTGGACGCCGAGCTGGGAGTCGATCGCGCCCAGCTGGGCGGACGACAGGCTGCTGATGAACAGCCAGCCGCCCAGGGCGAACAGCGCCGCGGCCGCTACCGCGAACGCAAGCGCCAGGCGCAGCCGGATCGGCATGCCGTTACCCGGCCCGGGCCCGGAGCCGGTAGCCCATGCCCCGGACCGTCTCGATGTCGTGCTGGCCGAACGGCGTGTCGACCTTCCGCCGCAGGTAGTTGACGTACTGGTCAACGACGTTGGAGCCGCCGTCGTAGGCGAAATCCCACACCGCGTCGATGATCTGCGAGCGGGTCAGCACGGTGCCGGGATGGCGCAGGAACAGCTCGAGCAGCGAGAACTCCTTGGGCGACAGCTGGAGCTCTGTCTCCGCCCGCCAGGCCCGTTTGGCCGCCGGGTCCAGCTTCAGGTCGCCTTCGGCGAGGACGACCGGCCGGGACCGGTCGTCACGGCGGGCCAGCGCCCGCAGCCGGGCCGCGAGCTCGAGCAGGCTGAAGGGCTTGACCAGGTAATCGTCCGCGCCGGCGTCCAGCCCGCGCACCCGATCGCCCACGCTGTCCCTGGCCGTCAGCATCAGCACCGGCATCCAGAGACCCGCCTCCCGCAGCCGCCGGCACAGCTCCACCCCGTCGAAGCCGGGCAGCATGACGTCGAGGACGATCGCCCCGTAGGCGTTTTCCGTCGCCAGCCAGAGTCCTTCCGGACCGTCGGCGGCCACGTCCACCGCATGGCCTTCTTCTTCCAGCGCCCGTTTGAGCAGCACGGCCATCCGGATCTCGTCCTCTACCACGAGCACCCGCATGACTAGCAGGGTACGGAGCGCCAGATGAGAAATGCATGAGA
>CAWDBS010000010.1:0-65369 GCA_963800415.1 uncultured Actinomycetes bacterium | reverse complement strand
AGCGCGGCGACTGACGGGTGGCGGCGCATCTTGTCCAGGTAGCGGCTGCGGTTCGGGCCGATGCTGCCGACCGGGATGCCCAGCCGGGCGCTGATGTCGGCGTACGGCAGCGGCGGGTCCGCGATGAGCAGGGAGATCAGCTGCTGGCCGTTCGGCGGCAGCTGGGCGAACGCCTCGCGCAGCGCCGCCTGGCGCTCGGCCGCGAGCAGGCCCTGCTCGGCCAGCCCGGCCCGCTCGTCCGGGAGGGTCTCGACGTCCCGCGCGTACATCGCCGCGTGCGGTCCGTGCGCCGTGTACAGCACCCGCAGGCACTCCCGCCGGGCGGTGGTGGCCAGCCAGCCGGGCAGCGCGGCCGGATCGCGGACCCGGTCCAGCTGGTCGACCAGCCGCAGCCAGACGCTCTGGCCCACGTCGTCGGCGTCGGCGCGGCCCAGCCGGTGCTTGCGGCAGATCGACCAGATGAGCGGGGCGTACCGCTCGACCAGGTCGTCCCACGCCTGCTTGTCGCCGCCCTTGGCGCGGGCCACCAGCTCATTGACCGTCAGCTCGGTCGGGGAATCCGCGGTCCGGGCGGTTCAGGTGCAGCGCCCGAGCGGTCATGATCCGGTTCTCCTCAATGCTTGCCGACTCATTGAGCACAGCCTCGGCGACCGGGCGTCCCGTCGTCATGAGGTACCTGTCACGACCTGGCCGGGAAATATCGCGATCCCGGCCGGGAGAACGGCGCGCCGGAATGTCCCTCAGACCCGGGACTGGTGTCCCAGGCCCGCGTCCCTGGCCTGGACGATGGCCTGGGCCCGGTCGGCGACCTGCAGCTTGGTCAAGATGTTCGAGACGTGGTTGCGCACCGTCTTCTGGCTCAGCCCCAGCTTGGCCGCGATCGCCGGGTTGGCCCGGCCCTGGGCAACCAGGTCGAGCACCTCGCGTTCCCGGTCGGTCAGCTGCGGGAACACCGGCGCCGGGGCGGGCGGGGGCGGTGAAGTAGGCCAGCATGCGGGCGGCCAGCTGCGACCCGAAGATGATCTCGCCGTTGGCGGCGGCCCGGATGGCGGCCCGGATCTGCTCCTGGTCCGCGCCCTTGAGCAGGTAGCCGCGGGCGCCGGCCCGCAGCGCCGAGAAGATCGAGTCGTCGTCGTCGAACATGGTCAGCACGAGCACCGTGATGTGCGGGCTGTCGGCCACGATGCGGCGGGTGGCCTCGATGCCGTTCAGCCCGGGCATGTGCAGGTCCATGATGACCACGTCGGGCTGGGTTTCCCTGGCCAGCTCGACGGCTTCGGTCCCGCTGGTGGCGGCCCCGGCCAGCTCGGTGTCCGTGGCCGTCGGTCAGCAGGGCGGTCAGGCCGTCGCGGAACAGCGGGTGGTCGTCGGCGATCAGCACCCGGATCGATTCTGTCATTCTTTCTCCCGGGCGGGCAGGCGGGCATTGATCCTGGTTCCGTGCGGAAGGCCGGGTTCGATTACGAGGTCCCCGCCGAGTTCGGTCACGCGCTCGCGCATCGACGCGATGCCCACGCCGGCCCGCCAGCCTTCCGGCAGGCCCACCCCGTCATCGCGTATCTCCACGTCCAGGTCTTTATCCAGCCGTATCCGCACCGAGCACTGCGTGGCGTGCGCGTGCCTGGTGATGTTGGTCAGCGCTTCGGTCACGATCCGGTAGCAGGCCACCTCGGCCGCCGCGGGCAGGTCGGCCAGGCCCTCGTCGGGAGCGTCCAGCGTAACGGTGAGCGCCGGCGCCTCGTACTGCAGCCGCCCGACCTCCTCGCGCAGCGACCCGACCAGGCCGAACTCGTCGAGCGCGGGCGGCCGCAGCCCGTAGACGATCCGGCGGACGTCGGTCACCGCCCGCTGCGTCTCGGCCTTGAGCTTGCCCAGCAGCTCCTGGAGCTCCGGGCTGCCCGCCGACCGGGCCCGGGCGGTGTCCAGGCCCAGCGTCAGGCCGGCCAGCGTCGGGCCGAGACCGTCGTGCAGGTCGCGGCGCAGCCGCCGCCGCTCCTCTTCCCGCGCGGTGACCAGGCCCGCCCGGGAGGCGTCGAGCGCCCGCCGCAGCGCCACCGCGTGGGCGGCCGGCCCGGCCTGGCGGGCCAGGTCGGCCAGCAGCCGCTCGTCGTCCGGGCCGAGCTGCTCGCCGCGCGACCGCATGCCCACCAGGAGCCGCCCGACGGTCTCCCGCTGGAAGGTCAGCGGGAACGCGACCACCTGGGCCGGGGCCTCGCCGTACGTGGCGGCCGGGCTCCACCCGTCGCCGAGCCGCAGCTCGAGGGCCGCGTACGGCAGCCGCAGGCTGTCCGCGATGGTCTTCACCACGGAGTTGAGCGCCGTCTCGGGGTCGGCGGCCTCCTCGACCCGGCGGCCGAGCCTGGCCAGGGCCTCGTAGGGCACGCCCCGGTCGCCGTAGAACAGCTGGTCCACCCGGCGCTGTACCCGGTCGTGCAGCGGCAACAGCGCGGCGGCGGCCAGCACGGTGGCGATGACCTGCACGGGCAGGCCGCGGCCCTGCACGCCGAACACCGAGTGGGCCACCACCACCACGGCCAGGTAGACCCCGGCCACCCCGGCGGTCAGCAGGCCGTACAGCGCCGCCCGGTTCAGCAGGATGTCGATCTCGTACAGCCGGTACCGCAGCACCGCGATCCCGATGGCCACCGGCATCAGGATGCCGGCCGGCAGCCCCAGGGCCAGGCTCCACGTGCCCGGGAAGACCAGGGTGGCGATCAGCGAGGCGATGGCGAACGGCAGCACGGCCAGGAGCCACTTGAGCTGCTGGCGTCCTACCCGGTCGGCCCGGCGCCAGCGCAGCGTCACGCTCGCCGCCGCGCCCGACCCCGGCGACCAGCCCGCACGCGATGGCCAGGGCCCCGCACGCCTGGAACAGCCAGTCGAGCCGGGGGAGGCGTACGGGTTGGACAGGTTGCGGAACAGCGGGCCCAGCTTCTGCGGTTTGAGGGCGTAAGCCGGCCACGGACAGCGGGATGAACGCCAGCGCGGCCCACAGCGCGGGCCGGAACCGCCGCGACAGCAGCCTGCCCTCCGGGAAGACCAGCAGCAGGACCATGCCGCCCAGGCTGGTGGCGGGCGCGTAGCGCCCAGGTGTTGACCCACAGCACCGCCGTCGAGAATGGCAGCGAACCTGGCGAGTGCACCACGGCGTACCGCACGTACGTGTAGGGCACCGTGGCGAATGCGTCCGCCAGCCCGATCAGGCACAGCAGCGGGCCCATCGGATGACCGGGCCGCCGGGCCAGCAGCACGCACCCCATCCAGGCGTAGGTCAGCGGGCCGGCAGCAGGAGCATGGACACGTCGCGGCCGAGCACGGCCAGCACCGCCCCGCCGAGCGCCAGGACCACCGTAAGCGCAGCAGCCGCCCAGGCCAGCCCGGCAGGCGTCAGCCACCGGGCCGGCCTCACGCGCACCGGAAGGTCCAGACCCACATACATACGATGGTGCCTTTTGGTCCCGCTGTCACGGGACACGTGTCCCGGGCGGCCCGGGATCAATCGAGCCCGGGCCGGGGAGCGGGACCGTCAGGCCGGGGTGACGGCGCGCAGCAGGAAGCTGACCAGCTGGGCGGTGTAGGCCCCGGTGTTGCGGGCCAGGTCGGCCCGGCGGTCGGCCGGGGTGACCAGCGCGTGCATCATGGCCCCGCCGATGAGCGTGTCCAGCAGCAGCGTGACCGAGGTATCGGGCGCGATCTCGCCGCGGCCGATGCCGCGGCGCACGATGGCCCGGGCGGCGAGGACCTGCGCCTGCCGCATCTGCGCGTAGTGCTCGGCCACGCCCGGGATGGCGTCGGCCTCGAGCGCGAGCCGGAGCGCGACGCGGCTGGTGTCGCCCGCGTAGATGTCGAGCATCTGGGCCGCCAGCTCGGCCAGGTCGCCCCGCAGCGTGCCGGTGTCCATGTCGGCGACCCGGGCCAGGCGCCAGGTCACCGCGTCGGTCAGCAGCGCCTCCTTGGTGCTCCACCGCAGGTAGAGCGAGGCTTTGCCGACGCCGGCCCGGCGGGCTACCGCCTCCATCGCGAAGCCGGCCCAGCCGGTATCAGCGAACAGGTCGAGTGCGGCCTGGGCGATGCGCCGGTCCACCCCGGGATCGCGCGGGCGTCCGGGCGTCACGTGCGTCGTGCTCACCGCGCTTCCCCCTCCGCTTTATTGCTGAACGTTTACCGTCTAGGATATCAGCATGCCATTCCAGATCACCGGCGAGCGGCTGACAAGTCTCTTCCGCCCGCGCAGCGTCGCGCTGGTGGGCGCGTCGGACAAGTCGACGTTTTCTATGCTGGCCTACCGCAACCTGGTCGCATTCGGGTTCGGGGCGCACACGTACCTGGTCAGCCGGCGGGGTGCGCTGACGCACGGCCAGCCCACCGTGACCTCGTGCGCGCAGATCGGCGAGCCGGTCGATGTCGCCTACCTGATAGTCCCCCAGGCGGGCATGCTCGAGGCCCTCGACGACGCCGCGGCCGCGGGGATCCGCAACGCCTGCGTACTGTCGTCGGGCTACGCCGAGGCGGGATCGCCGAGCTCGCCGACCTGGCCCACGCGAAACCGGAAGTGACATCATGAACCAGTCGTCCCTCGATCCCCGGACGCCTGTCGTGGTCGGGGTCGGGCAGGTTTCCGAGCGCCTCGATGCCCAGGGTTACCGTCAGCGCTCGCCCGTGGACCTCGCCGCCGACGCGGCCCGCGAGGCCCTGGCCGACAGCGGGGGCGAGCCCGCCACGGCCGCGGCGGCGATCGACACGGTGGCCGGGATCCGCCAGTTCGAGAATTCCGTTCCGGGGGCGCGGGCACCCCTGGGCCGTTCGGATAATTACCCCCGATCCGTGGCCGGCCGGATCGGCGCGAGCCCGGCCCGCGCGGTCCTTGAAGTCAGCGGCGGGCAGGCCCCGCAGCACCTGGTCAGCGAGTTCGCCGCGGTCATCGCGGGCGGCGGCAGCCAGGTGACGCTGATCTTCGGGTCGGAGGCCATCTCCACCATCGAGCACTTCGCCCGGGCCGACGCCAAGCCCGACTTCACCGAGCACCCCGAGGGCAGCCTGGAGGACCGCGGCTACGGGCTGGCCGGCATGATGTCCCGGCATCAGGCCGCGCACGGGCTGACCGGCGCGCCCAGCCAGTACGCGCTGATCGACAATGCCCGGCGGGCCCGCCTCGGGCAGACCCGCCCGGAGTACGCGGCCGCCATGGGCGCGCTGTTCGCGCCGTTCACCCGGGTCGCGGCGGCCAACCCGCACGCCGCGGCGCCGGTCGAGCGCAGCGCGGCGGAGCTGGTCACGCCGACCGAGGCGAACCGGCCCATCGCCGATCCGTACACCCGCTACGTCGTGGCGCGGGAAAAGGTCAACCAGGGCGCCGCCGTGCTGCTCATGTCGGTCGCCGCGGCGCGGCGGCTCGGCGTTCCCCGGGACCGGTGGGTGTTCCTGCACGGGCACGCCGACCTGCGCGAGCGGGACCTGCTGGACCGGGCCGACCTGTCGGCCGGCCCGGCCTCGGTAATGGCGGTCCGCCAGGCCCTGGATATGGCCGGCCTCGGCGCGGACGACCTGGCCACGATCGACCTGTACAGCTGCTTTCCCGCGCCGGTGTTCAACATCTGCGATGGCCTCGGCCTTGATCCCGCCGATCCGCGTGGCCTGACCGTCACCGGCGGGCTGCCGTTCTTCGGCGGCGCGGGCAACAACTACTCCATGCACGCCATCGCCGAAACCGTCCAGCGGGCGCGCCGCGCCCCCGGCAGCTACGGGCTGGTCGGCGCCAACGGCGGCATCATGAGCAAGTACTCGGCCGGCGTGTACGCCACCACCCCGGCCGCCTGGATCCCGGACCGAAGCGCCGAGCTGCAAGCCGAGATCGACGGCTGGGCCGCGCCGGAGCAGTCCCGCTACGCCGACGGCCCGGCCACCATCGAGAGCTACACGGTTAAGCATGCCCGCGGCGGCGCCCGGACCGGCATCGTCGTCGGCCGGCTCGACCGCAGCGGCGAGCGCTTCGTGGCCAAGGGTGACGACCCGGACCTCCTCGACCTGCTCACCACGGCGAAGGAGCCCATCGGCCAGGCGGTCTACGTCCGGTCGTTCGGCTTCGGTAACCGGGTCACCACCACTAGGGCCCGGATGGACGAGCTGTTCCCGCCCGACGCGCCGGTCCTGCGCGAGGCGTACGAGCACGTGCTGGTCCGCCGCGACGGCCACCTGCTCGAGGTCACCATCAACCGCCCCGAGTCCAGGAACAGCCTGCACCCGATGGCGAACGACGAGCTCGATCGCGTCTTCGACGCCTACTTCGCCGACGACGACCTGTGGGTCGCCATCCTGACCGGAGCGGGGGAGAAGGCCTTCTCCGCGGGCAACGACCTGGTCTACTCGGCGTCCGGTAAGCCCATGTGGGTGCCCAAGAACGGGTTCGCCGGCCTGACGAGCCGGGCGCACATGCCCAAAACCGGTCATCGCCGCGGTCAACGGCTTCGCCATGGGCGGCGGGTGCGAGATCGCGCTGGCCTGCCACCTGGTCGTGGCCGACGCCACCGCGCAGTTCGCGCTCAGCGAGGTCAGGGTCGGGCTGGTCGCGGGCGCCGGCGGCCTCATCCGGCTGTCGCGCACCGTGCCGCCCAAGGTGGCCACCGAGATGATCCTCACCGGCCGCCGCATCACCGCCGCCGAGGCCCTGGCGTACGGCCTGGTCAACCGGGTCGTCCCCGCCGGGACCGCGCTGGACGGCGCCCGCGCCCTGGCCGCCGGGATCCTCGAGGGCTCGCCCACCTCGGTACGGATCTCGCTGCGGGTGATGGCGGAAACCCGTGGCATCCCGGATGTCGTCGATGCCGTCAACCACCCGAGCGCCGCCATCGACGAGCTCATGGCCAGCGAGGACGCCATCGAAGGCATGACCGCGTTCGCTCAGAAACGCCCTCCCATCTGGCGCAACCGCTAAGCCTGCCCCGGTGGCCGCCGGGGCCGTGGACCATGATCGTGGCCAGTTCTGGGCATAGCGCCTATTTCTGGCCATGATCATGAATAACCCGGCTCTAGCCGTCCCGGAGGGCGGATTTGAGGATCTTGCCTGAGGGTCCCTTGGGCAGCTCGGCCATGAACCGGATCTCCCGTGGGTACTTGTACGCCGCCAGCCGCTCCCGGCAGTAGGCGATGATCTCCTCGGAGCTCACCGAGGAGCCCGGGCGCCGCGCCACGACGGCCACGACCTCCTCGCCGAGCCGCTCGTCCGGCTTGCCGATCACGGCCGCCTCGAGGATCTCCGGGCGTAGAGGACCTCCTCGATCTCCCGCGGGTAGACGTTGAACCCGCCGCGGATCACCAGGTCCTTCGCCCGGTCCACGATGAAGTAGAAGCCGTCGGCGTCCACGTAGCCCAGGTCGCCGGAGTGCAGCCAGCCGCCGCGCAGCGTCTCCGCGGTGGCCTCGGGACGTCCCAGATAGCCCTTCATCACGTTGTGCCCGCGGATGAGGATCTCCCCGACGTGCTCCCGCCCGGGCGGCAGCGGCTGGCCCGCGGAATCGCAGACCCGCATCCGCACGCCGCACAGCGGCTTGCCGATCGACAGGACCTTCCGGTCACCTGGCCGGTTGAACGAGCACGAGCTCGCGGTCTCGGTCATCCCGTAGCCCTCAAGCACCTCGATGCCGAACTTGTCCTCGAAGGTGCGCATGATGTCCTCCGGCAGCGACGCGCCGCCGGACACCGCGACGCGCAGCGCCGACAGGTCGCGGCCGGTGATGTCCACCTGGGCCAGGGCGTGCAGCATGGTCGGCACGCCGCCGATCACCGTGCACCGGTCGGCCTCGATGGCGTCCAGCACCGCGGCGGGCTGGAACCGCGGCAGGATGGACAGGCAGCCGCCACCGCAGCCCGGCCGCGAAACGACCCGATTGCCCGTCGAGCTCGCGGTAGGTAGTCGTCGTCCCGCCGATGCGGCAGACCGGGGCGTCCGGCGCGGCCAGCGTCGTCTCGGTCAGGATCGTCGCCAGGTTGAAGCTCATTCCCGCCCCCTAATAGCGCATCTTTGCTGGAGGGGCCAATTCTGGTAAGTGAGACATATATTAAGTGTGTATCACCACCTTGCCTAGGTTCTCGCGATGACGCGAGCGGAGGGAACAGCGATGTACCTCGTTCGGGGAAGGTCCAGACGAAGCGGTAATGCCGCGCCCGAGCACCCGGATGGCGGCCAGCCGGCCACCGGGCCATCGGCCGGGCTGCTGCTGACCGAACCCATCCGCGGCCTGGCTGACCTGACGGCGCTGCTGCTGGCGGCCCCCGGGCTGCTGGCCGCCCCGCGCGGCGACGGTCACGGGGTGCTGGTCTTCCCCGGCCTGCTGGTCGGCGATGCGAGTACCGTGCCGCTGCGCGGATTCCTGCGCTGGCTGGGCTACGACGTGCGGGGCTGGGACCTCGGCCGTAATCACGGGCCGACCGAGGCGGTGCTGGCCGGCCTGCCCCGGGCTCTCCTCGATCATGCGATGAGGACCGGGCGCCCCGTATCCCTGATCGGCTGGAGCCTGGGCGGCGTTTACGCCAGGGAGATGGCGCGCCGCCATCCCCGGCAGGTCCGCCAGGTCATCACCCTCGGCAGCCCCTACGCCATGCACGACCCGAGGCAGACCCACGCCCACGGCCCGTACCAGCGCCTCAGTTTCCTGCACGCCCCGGACCGGCAGCTGCCCTCCCGTGAGCAGCGGTCCCGGCCCATCGGCGTGCCGTCGACGTCGGTCTACTCCCGCTGGGACGGCGTGGTGTCCTGGCGGGCGTGCGTGGAGCCGGAGACGGCCACGCACCAGAACGTCGAGGTCCGGTGCAGCCACGTCGGCTTCGGAGTGGACCCGGCGACCCTCTGGCTGATCGCCGACCGGCTGGCCCTCCCAGCCGGCCAGCGCGACCCGTTCCGCCCGCCGCTGGCATTGCGGCCGCTGTACCCGGACCCCAGATGACCGGCCCGGCTATGGCGCCGCGAACCGCCACCAGGCCGGCGCCGTGGGCGTTCGCGGCGCCGTGGGGAGCGCGCGGCTACGTCACCGACCTCGACCTCGAAGGCCCCGTGCACTGGATCGAATTCGGCCCTGACCATGAGTCCCGCCAGGACGAGACGCCGATCGTGTTCGTGCACGGCCTGGGCGGCTCGCACCTGAACTGGTGCCTGATCGGGAATCAGCTGGCGGCCAACCGCCACGCGGTCGCGCTGGACCTGCACGGGTTCGGCCTGACGCCGGGCACCCGCGGCACGTCCACCGTCCAGCGCAACACCCGGCTGCTCGACCGGTTCGTCCGGGAGATCACCGGCACGCCGGTGATCCTGGCCGGGAACTCCATGGGCGGGCTGATCTCCATCCTGCAGACGGCCACGGCGCCGGACACCGTGCGGGGCCTGGTGCTGATCGATCCCGCGCTGCCGCTGCCGCCGCGGATCCCCGACCGGCAGGTGGGCAGCCAGTTCCTGATGTGCGCGCTGCCCGGCCTCGGCGAGCTCTACGTCAGGACGGTGATGGCCCGCACGCCGCCGCAACTGGCCGTCCAGCGCGTCGTCGACCTCTGCTTCGCCGACCCGTCCCGGATCGACCCGGCCATGCTCACCGCGTCGATCGCGCTGGCCGCCGAACGCCAGAGTCAGCGAACACGAGCCAGGGACCAGGCTTTCCTGGCCGCGTCCCGGTCGCTGATGCGGGTGGTTGGCCTTCGCCGGCGCTACTGGGAGATGATGGCCTCGGTGCGGGTTCCGGTCCTGCTCATCGGCGGCGAGGCCGACCGGCTGGTGCCAGTGGCCAGCATGCGGCAGGCGGCCGACCGCAATCCGCGCTGGGAGACGGTTATCCTGCCCGGAGTCGGCCACACGCCGCAGCTCGAGGTCCCGGACGTCGCGACCGAGGCGATTCGGGACTGGCTAAGAAGGCATTTCGCCCCGACCGCAGGCTGAGGAGGAACTCCGAATGCAGCAACTCACCGGACTGGATGCCTCCTTCCTCGCTCTCGAGACGGCCAATACCACCGGTCACGTCGGGGGGCTGAGCGTGCTCGATCCCAGCGGGGCACCCAGGCCGCTGACCCTGGCCCGGCTTACCGAGGTGATGGCCGAACGAGTGGCGCTCGTGCCCGTGCTCCGGCGCAAGCTGCTGAACGTGCCGTTCGGCCTGGACCAGCCCTACTGGACCGACGACCCGGACTTCGATATCGAGTACCACGTCCGCGAGATCGCGTTGCCGCGGCCGGGATCTGCCGCCCAGCTGACCGAACAGGTCAGCCGGCTGCACGCCCGCCCGCTTGACCGCAGCCGCCCGCTCTGGGAGATCTACCTGATCACGGGGCTGGCCAAGAAGCGTGCCGCCGTCTACACCAAGATCCATCACGCCGCGATCGACGGGGCCTCCGGCGCCGAGCTGCTGACGGTGCTGTTTGACCTGACGCCACAAGGCCGCGACCTGCCGCCCGCCGAGCCGTTCCAGCCCGCCAGCCCGCCGGGGCTGCCGGTTCTGGCCGCGAAGGCGGCCGCGCGGCTGGCCTGGCGCCCGGTGCAGACCGTACGGATCACCAACGAGCTGGTCAGGGTGCTTCCGACCCTAGCTCCGGCGGTGAACACGCTGGTCGGCGGCATGCTGGGGCTTAACCGCGGCGATGGTTCGGTGATCGCCACCCGACCGGGACGCGCGCCGGCGACGCCGTTCAACCGGCCGATCACGCCGCACCGCCGGTTCGCGTTCCGCAGCGTGGACCTCGATACCGTCAAGGCGGTGAAGAACGCCTTCGGCGTGTCGGTCAACGACGTGGTGATGGCGATGTGCGCCGGGGCGCTGCGGCGCTGGCTCATCGACCACGACGCGCTCCCCGACCAGCCGCTAATCGCGATGATCCCAGTGTCGGTGCGGGACCCGGCCAGCAAGGGCGCGCTGGGCAACAAGGTGTCCGCGATGCTGGCCCCGCTGCCCACCAGCGTTACCGACCCGGGCCTGCGGCTAGAGATCGTGCACTCCGCCACACAGGTCGCCAAGGCCCAGCAGGCGGCGATCCCGCAGGGCCTGGTCGACCAGATCAGCGATTTCGCCGTGCCGGCGCTGACCGCGCGGGCGGCCCGGGTGGTGTTCGCCACTGGCGTGCTGCACCGGCTGCCGCCGTTCAACATCACGATCTCGAACGTGCCGGGCCCGAACGTACCGGTCTACCTCTGCGGAGCCAAGCTCATCGCGCACTACCCGGTGTCGGTGGTCACCGACGGCCAGGGCCTGAACATCACCCTGGTGGGCTACCTCGGCCAGCTGCATTTCGGCCTGGTCAGCTGCCGCGAGCTGGTCCCCGACATCGACATGCTGGCTGGCTACCTGACCGACGAGCTCGCACTGCTGGCCGAGGCGGCCAGGAAGCGCGGCGCCAATGGCCAGCACTGAAGACGTCCGCGCGATCGTGCCCGGGGGAGCGGCGGTGCCCGCCGGGATCCCGGCCGAGATCTTCGCGGTGGCCGTGGACACCTTCGTCGCCGGGCAGCGGCTGGACATGCGGTCGCTGGCCCGGCGCCTCGGCGTGGCCCGCGCCACGCTGTACCGGCGGGCCGGCAACCGCGAGCAGCTGCTCGACGAGATGCTCTGGTGGCGGGCCCGCCGCCTGTTCGTGGACCAGGTGCAGGCCACTGCGTCGCTGGCGGGCACCGAGCGGCTGGTCGCGGTGATCGGCGGCGTGCTCCGCGCGATCGCCAGGGACCGCCCGCTGCGGGCGTTCCTGGAATCCGACCCGGAGACCGCGCTGCGCCTGCTGACCGGCGCCCGCAGCACCGTGCACCAGGGCACGGCCAGCACGCTGGAGAAGCTCATCGACCTCGAGCGCGGCCGCGGCTGCTTTGACGCCAGCCTGGACACCCCAACGCTGGCCTACGCGATCGTGCGGATCAGCGAGAGCTTCCTGTACGCCGACGTGATCGCCGACCGCGTTCCTGACGTCGACCGCGCCAGCACGGTCATCGAGGCCCTGCTGACCGGCCTGGACCGCCGGTCAGCTTCCGGCCGGTCAGCTCTCATCTAGGGCGAGCACCAGCTTGCCGGTGTTCACCCCGTCGAACAGCATCAGCAGCGTCTCGGGGAAGTCGCCGACGCCGCCGTGCACGACGTGCTCGCGGGAGACGATCTTCCCGTCCCGCAGCCAGCCGGCCAGCTCGGCCATGGCCTGCGGGTACTGGGCTTCGTAGTCGAACACCAGCATGCCGGTCAATCCTGCTGGGTGGTGGGCTTGGCATGGTGCGCCCTCCTTGGAGGTGACGTGCCGGCGAAGCCCAAATGCTCCGCCCGCTCCCTCCTTGGCGCACCTGACTCCGAGCATCAGCCGACAGGGCCCATGTGCAGGGGTGATGTAGCCGGTATGGAGATCCGGTGGAGATCACGAAATGGTTACAGCTTTCCTGGCGGGCCTCGCCTATGGTAATGAAAATGGACACCCAGGTTCCCGGATCAGCACAGCCGTTTGCCGCGCCACCGTCAGCCCGTCCGGGGAACGGCCTCGGCGTGGCCGCCCTGGTGCTCGGCGTGGCCAGCCTGGTGGCCGCCGTGTCCTTCGTCTTGTTCCCTCTCGCCCTGCCGGGAGGCCTGTTCGCGGCGGTCCTCGGCAGCATTGCCGTCAGCCGCGGACGGACCAGGGGCGCCACGAACCACGGCCAGGCCATCGCCGGGATCGTGTGCGGAGTCCTGGCGCTGGTTGTCGCCGTCGTGTTCGCGGTGCGCTTCGGCACGTTCGTGGCGAACAACACGAGCGTCTTCACCACGTTCGACAACTGCATCGCCAAGGCCGGCGATCGCAGCGCCGTGTCCAGCTGCATCGCCCAATTCGCGAACGACGTCCGGCCATGAGGTCGTCCCGGCACCACCGAGCAGTCGGTGACCAGCACTGCGGGTGACGGCATGGCCGTGTCCTCGTCAGGACCGAGCCCTCTGGGCCGGGCTCGCCGCAGGCACTGACGGGGGTGGCGGGTTGACGGCCGGGCTCGCGGGCTGGGCGGGCAGGAACACCACCGCCAGGACCGCCCCGGCCGCGGCGACCCCGCCTGCCACCAGGCAGCCGATGGACAGCCCGTGCAGGAACGCGTCCGTGGCCGCGTTCCGCACGGCATGACCCAGGGCGCCGTGCCCGGCCGCGCTGACCTGGCCGGCCGCGGCATACGCGGCGCCGAGCGACTGGTGCGCGATGGCCGTGACCTGCCCCGGCAGCCCGGCAGGAAGGCGGGCGGTCAGCCGGGAGCCGTACAGGGACGCGTAGACGCTGCCGATCACGGCCACGCCGAGAGTCCCGCCGAGCAGCCGGGTCGAGTCGTTGACCGCCGAACCCACGCCGGCCTGGCGCCGGGACACCGCGCCCATGATGGACTCGGTGGCGGGCGCCGAGGTCAGGCCCATGCCCAGCCCGTACAGCACCATCTGGACCGAGATGATCCCGTAGCCGATGGTCGCCGTCGTGACCGCGGCGACCCAGCCGTAGAAGGCCGCCATCGCGATGAGCCCGACAGTGACGATGAGCTTGGTGCCCGCCCGCACCGCGAGCTGCGTCCCGGCCACCGAACCCGCGCCGACCGACAGCGCCACCGGCAGCAGGTGCACGCCGGTGGACAGCGGCCCGTAGCCGCGGACGAACTGGAAGTACTGCGTCATCAGGAAGATGAAGCCGAACAGGGTAAAGAACGCGACGGTCACCGCTCCGCTGGCCGCGCTGAAGCGCATGTTGCGGAACAGCCGCACGTCGAGCATCGGGTGGACGGCCCGCCGTTCCCAGCCGATGAACGCGGCCAGCAGGACGGCCGAGACCCCGAACCCGGCCAGGCTCCGCGCGCTGCCCCAGCCGTAGTCAGGCGCCTCGATGATGGTGAAGACCAGCAGCGCCATGGCCGCGGCCGAGAGCACCAGGCCGGCGACGTCCACCGCGGTCGCGTCCGGGTTCTTCGACGTCGGCACGGCCACCGCGACCAGCAGCACGCCGGCCGCCGCCACCGGGCCCATGGCGATGAAGATGGCATCCCAGCTGAAGTGCTCGAGCAGCCAGCCGCCCACGATCGGCCCGAGCGCGATCGCGACTCCGGCGATGGCGCCCCACAGGCCGATGGCGCGGGCCCGTTCTCTGCGTTCGGTGAAGACGTTGGAGATGAGCGAGAGGGTGGCCGGGAAGGTCATGGCGGCGCCCAGCCCCATCACCGATCGCGCCGCGATCAGTTCCGCGGGGCTGGTGGTGAAGCCGCCGGCCAGGCTGGCCGTCCCGAACACGACGAGCCCGGCCATCAGCATCCCCTTGCGGCCGAGCCGGTCCGACAGGCTGCCGAACGTCAGCAGCAGCGCGGCGAAGGTGAGGTTGTAGGCGTCGACCACCCATTGCAGCTGGGTGGTAGTGGCGTGCAGCTCGCGGACCAGGGAGGGGAGCGCCACGTTCACCAGCGTGGTGTCCAGGTTGATCGCGAAGGCGGCGAGCAGCAGGGCGACGAGGATCATTGGCTTAGAGCGCATGGTTGAGATACTCAGACATTAACTTGAAAAAGTCAAGCTATAAAACTTGGAAGTCAACCATGGCTCGGATACTGTGGGGGCATGCGCAGCTATGGCCAGTACTGCTCGGTGGCCAAGGCCCTCGACGTGGTGGGCGACCGGTGGACCCTGCTGATCATCCGGGAGCTTCTCCTGCAGGGCCCATGCCGCTACACCGACCTGAAGAACGGCCTGCCCGGCATCGCCACCAACCTGCTCGCGGACCGCCTGCACGACCTCGAGTCAGCGGGCCTGGTCCGCCGCGAGGAGGCCGCGCCGCCGGTGGCCACCACGCTGTTCCACCTGACCGAGGCCGGCGTTCAGCTTCAGCCGGTGCTAGACGCCCTCGGCGGCTGGGGGATCAGGTACATGGCCCAGCCCGACGAGGATGACGAGTTCCGCAGCCACTGGTTTGCCTTCCCCGTCGCGCTCTTCCTGCACGACGGCGATCCGGACGGCCCCGCGGCCTCGATCGAGCTCCGCACCGCCAGCCGTCCCGCGGTTATCGAGGTCTCCGGCGGCGAGGTCCGCACCCGGCTCGGCACGGCGCCGTCCCCGGACCTGGTCCTCGAGGGATCCCCGCGGCTTATCCTCGGCCTGCTGTCCGCCCACCTGGCTCCCGCCCAGGCCCAGGATCTCGGCCTGACCATCACCGGCGACCCTGCGGTCCTGCGCCGCGTCCAACCGCAGCCCGCGCCCAGCACGTCCTGACCAAAGCTGCGGGACCGGCCGCGGTGTTTATCCCGAACGGTCCGCCGTGCGCGCCCCGGTCACCGTCAGGCCGCTGCCGGTGAGGAGGAAGGCGCCAGGGTCCGGGCTGTCGCTGGTCGTCTCGTTCAACGACCCCGGCCTGCTCGCCGCCTTCGGCCTGCCCGCTGTGGCTGGGCTCGACTGATGTTGCTGAGGGAGGCACTCTTGTGTCCGAGGGGCGTCTGGCCCCACCTGGGCAAAGCGGAGGGCGGACACGGTGAACGATCACACCGGGAGCGTGGCGCTGGTCACCGGCGGGTCGAGTGGCATCGGGCGGGCGGTCGCCGAACTGCTCGCGGCCAGGGGCGCTCAGGTGGCGGTGAACTCCGCCGACGCCGACCAGGCCGGCGCGGTGGTCGCGGCGATCACCGCGGCCGGCGGCACCGCGATTGCCGCGGTCGCGGACGTCCGTGACGCCGCGGCTATGTCGCGGGTGGTGGACGAGACCATCCGGTCGTTCGGCTCATTGGACACCCTGATCACGTCCGCCGGGATCCAGCGGTACGGGACGGCCACCGATACCGATGAAGCCGTGTGGGATGAGGTCTTCGCGGTCAACGTCAAGGGCGTCTTCCTCGCCGCCCGGGCCGCACTACCCCGGCTGCGGCGTAGCCCCCGCGGAGCAGTGGTGGTGGTCTCCTCGGTCCAGGCGTACGTGGCCCAGAGCCGCGTGGTGGCCTATTCGGCGAGTAAGGGGGCGCTGAACGCACTGGTCAGGGCCATGGCGATCGACGAAGCTCAGTACGGGGTGCGGGTGAACACGGTGTGCCCGGGTTCGGTCGACACGCCCATGCTGCGATCGTCAGCGCGGATGTTCAGCGACGGCACCGAGGCGGGGACGCAGCGTACCGTCGATGACTGGGGGCGCAGCCATCCCTTGGGCCGGGTGGCGCGGCCCAGCGAGGTCGCGGAGGTCGCCGCCTTCCTGGCCAGTCCCCGCGCCAGCTTCATCACGGGGGAGGACGTCCGCGTCGACGGCGGCTTGCTGGCCACCGTGGCCGTAGCGATCCCGGACCACCCGGACTCCTAGTCGGCCAGCCGGAACGCGAGCTGCGTCTGCCACTTGCTCATGTCAGGCTCCTCGTTGGGGTCAGTCAGGTAGATTTCCAGCCGGCTGCCCCACCGCCCGCCGCCGGTGGCGGGAGACATGTCCCATCTCAGGCCCTGCGCGGCCGCCCAGTCCAGCAGTGCTCTGGTGACCTCCACGAGCTCGCTGGGGTGACCTGCGTGCGTGACGGTCGCGTAGCGCCCGGCTGGGAGCACCCCGGAGGCCGCCGCAGGTCTACATGTACAGGCCGCCGTTGACCGGGTAGACCTGTCCGGTGATGTAACCCGACTCGGGGTCGGCGAGGAATTCCACCACCCGGGCGACCTCGTTGGGCTCGCCGAGCCTGCCCACCGGGATGCGCTCGACGAGCTTCTCCATCACGTTGGCGGGGACCGCCGCGGTCATCTCGGTGCTGATGTACCCGGGGGTGACGGTGTTGACGGTGATGCCCTTGCTGGCGGTCTCCAGGGCCAGGCTCATCGTCAGGCCGAACATGCCGGACTTGGCCGCGGCGTAGTTGGCCTGGCCGAACCCGCCGGTGAGCCGATGACCGAGGAGATGCTGATGATCCGGCCGTAGCCGCGGTCGAGCATATGCTGCAGGATCGCCCGGGACATGTAGAACGTGCCGGACAGGTTGACGTGGATGACGTGGTCCCACTCCTCGGGGCTCATCTTCCGCACCGTCTTGTCCACCGTGATGCCGGCGTTGTTGACCAGGATGTCCAGGTGCCCGTGCCGGTCCAGGACCTCGCCGATGACCCGCTCGCAGTCCTCGTTGTGGCCGATGTTGCCCTGGTGGATGCTCACGCCGTGGTCGGCGTACTTCTCGGCGAACTGCTGGGCGTGGTCGTGCTTGCCGGCGTACCCGGCCGCCACCTTGATGCCGCGGTTCATCAGCCGCTCGCAGATGGCCAGCCCGATGCCGCGGGTCCCGCCGGTTACCAGTGCGACTTGCCCTGTCATGTCTGCCACGGTGCTACCTCCAGTTGCTGTCGTAGCAGGCCGCGTCAGCCGAACACGTACTCCCCAGGAGCGTCCGCGATGGCCGGGTGCTGCCTGCTGCCCATGTGCGGCGGCTTGATGTGCGCGCCCGCGCGGGAGTCGGACCAGGCGGTCCAGTCCTCCCACCACGAGCCGCGGTGCTTGCTGTTGGCGCGGCGCCAGGATTCCGGGTCGGGGCCGGCGTAGTCGGCCGCCTCGTACCAGGCCTTCGGGCCGGGCGGGTTGACGATGCCGGCGATATGCCCGCCGCTGGACAGCACGTAGCGAACGTTACCGCCCATCAGCCCACCGGTCTTGTAGGACCCGTGCCAGGGCACGATGTGATCGTTGATCGCGCCGACCACGTACGCGTCGTTCTTCACCGAGGACAGCGACAGATCCTGGCCGACCAGCTCGAGCTCGCCGCGGGCCAGCTCGTTGCGCATGTACAGCGAGCGCAGGTAGAACGAGTGCATGGCGGCTGGCATGCGGGTGCTGTCGCCGTTCCAGGCCAGGATGTCGAACGCCGGCGCCTCCTGGCCCATCAGCCAGTTGGAGACCACGTAGTTGAAGATCAGGTCGTTGGCGCGCAGCATGTCGAAGGTGCCCGCCATCTGGCTCCCCTCCAGGACGCCCTTCTCCGCCATCTGCTTCTCCAGCCGCCGGACCGTCTTCTCGTCGGTGAAGGCGCCGAGGACACCGGGTTCGCTGTAGTCGAGCAGGGTGTTGAGCAGCGTGATCGAGCCGATCCTGTCGTCGCCCTTCTCGGTCAGGAAGGCCGCCAGCATGGCGGTCAGCGCGCCGCCCAGGCACAGCCCGATGATGTCGATCTTGGGTGCGCCGGTGATCCCGGCGATGACGTCGAGCGCCTCCCGGGGGCCGTGGACGAGGTAGTCGTCCAGGGTGATGCCGCCCATGGAGGAGTCCGGGTTGCGGTAGGAGATCGCGAACACGGTGCGCTCGTGCTGGACCGCCCACTCCAGGAAGCTGCGACCGGGCGCCAGGTCCATGACGTAGTACTTGTTGATCCACGGCGGGCTGGCCAGCACCGGGACCGCGCGGACCCTGGGCGTCTGCGGCTCGTACTGGATGAGCTCCATCAGGTCGTTCTTGAACACGATCTTGCCGGGGGTGGCGGCGAGGTTCTCGCCGACCCGGAACGGCCGGGTGTCGACCTGGCGCGGCCGGCCGTTGTTGTTGAGCATGTCGTCGACGAAGTGGCTGGCGCCGGCGACCAGGCTGGCCCCGCCGGTCTCGAACATCCGCTTGAGCGCTGCGGGGTTGGTCAGCAGGAAATTCGTCGGCGAGACCGCGTCCATCAGGAAGCCGGTCGCGAGCGCGGCCTTGGCGTCATCCACGGCGTTCCCTGATCCGGCCTCGAGCAGCTCGCTGATCAGCCGCGACGTGGCCAGGTGCGCCTGCCGGACGGCAAAGAAGGCCGGATTGGCGGTCCACGCCGGGTCCGCGAACCGCTTATCGCCCTCCGGGACCGGGACAGGCGGCGGCGCGTCCATCCCCATCCAGCGGGCCGCGGCGACCGGCCCGGCCATCGCCATGCCGGTCCAGTAGCGCATCGCCGCGGACGCCGTGGCGGCAGGCTTGGCGGCGGCGCGGCGCATCACCGCGAACGTGGAGGCGCCCAGCCCCGCCGCGTCCACCGAGGCGAGCACGTCGGCGTCGGGGGCGAGCACCGCCGCGGCCGATTCCGCGGCTTGCCACGCCGATTCCTGTGCGGTCATTGTCCATGTCCTCCTGGGTACAGCGCTGCGCAGGCAACCCCTCCGACGCTACTTCGCCCCAGGTACGCGCGTATAAGGTGTGAACAACGCGGTGTCATGTGACTATATGGCGGCGTTGGAACGCGCCGAAGGTCCCATACGTAAGCTGCACCGCAGCCGCGGCGCGCATCCTGTCCGGGCGGACCCGGGCCGCGGCCGCCTTCGCGGTGCTGGCGGTGCTCGCGGTCCTGGCGTTCTGCGGCTGGGCCCTGCTGGCCGCCGCCGTGATCGCCCTGGCCGCCGCGCTGGCGGCGCCGGGCAGGGGATATTCCGCAGCGGAAGATGGGTGGCAGCCTACTGCCGCCGGGCGCGCTCCGGCCGTAGCGTCTTTCCTGCCGCTATCACGCTCAGCAGGGCGGCCTCGACATCCAGGTCGCGCTGGTGCGCGTGGTCAATTGCCGGGCGGTGCCGCGGTACCGCGAATCGCTGTGCTCGTCTCCGCCCACTCCCACTCCGGCCGGCGGGCCGCTGACCAGCCCGTCCTCGGCCGGGTACGGGAACGAAGCACAGCGGACACCGCAGGGCGAAGTGTCCTCGTCCGCCGGTACCGCGGCAAGCTCGTCAGGCAGGGTGACCGTCTGCTCAGTCCGGCCGCCAGGGGCGTGTCGGGGGCCGGTCCGCATACCAGCCCCGCCCCGGCGCGCCGCACCACGAGCTCGTCCCGCCCGGCAAGATCCACTGACCCAGCCCAACCCGCTGCCGTGGCACCCAGATGGAGGCCATATGTAATTGGTGTGGAGAGCCCGCTCCCCATGCATCGGATGCTAGGAGACGCCGATTGCGGCGGCGATGATCTCGCGCGCCTGGTCCTGGATGGCGGCCAGGTGCCCGGGGCCGCGGAAGGATTCGGCGTACAGCTTGTAGACGTCTTCGGTGCCGGATGGGCGGGCGGCGAACCAGCCGGACGCGGTGACCACCTTGAGGCCGCCGATCGGGGCGCCGTTACCCGGCGCGGTGGTCAGCGCCGCGATGATCTTCTCGCCGGCCAGTTCTTCGGCCGCCACCTGCGAGGGGGAGAGCTTGGCCAGTGCCTCCTTCTGTTCCCGGCTGGCCGCGGTGTCGATGCGCGCGTAGGCCGGGTCCCCGTACCGGGACGTCAGGTCCCGGTAGAGCTCCGACGGCGAGTGCCCGGTTACCGCGGTGATCTCGGAGGCGAGCAGGGCCAGGATGATCCCGTCCTTGTCCGTGGTCCAGACCGAGCCGTCGCGCTGCAGGAACGACGCCCCGGCGCTCTCCTCGCCGCCGAAGGCCACCGAACCATCCAGCAGCCCGGGCACGAACCACTTGAAGCCGACCGGGACCTCGAGCAGCGCGCGGCCCAGGCCCTCCGTCACCCGGTCGATCATCGAGGAGCTGACCAGCGTCTTCCCCACGGCGGCTGTGGTCGGCCAGCCGTCCCGGTGCCGGTACAGGTAGTCGATGGCGACCGCGAGGTAGTGGTTGGGGTTGAGCAGCCCGGCGTCCGGCGTGACGATGCCATGCCGGTCGGCGTCGGTGTCGTTCCCGGTCGCGATGGCGAACTCGTGCTGGCGGCTGATCAGACTGGCCATGGCCGACGGCGAGGAGCAGTCCATCCGGATCTTGCCGTCCCAGTCCAGCGTCATGAACCGGAAGGTGGCGTCCACGGCCGGATTGACGACGGTCAGGTTGAGCCCGTAGCGGTCGCCGATCTCGCCCCAGTAAGCCACGCTCGCCCCGCCGAGCGGGTCGGCGCCGATGAGCACCCCGGCCGCCTTGATCGCGGCCAGGTCCACCACCTGCCCCAGCCCGGCCACGTAGCTGCCGAGGAAGTCGAACTTCCCGGTGGTGCCGGCCGTGGCCGCCTGGGCGTAACGGACCCGGCGTACCCCCTTGAGCCCGTCGGCCAGCAGCTCGTTCGCCCGGTCCTGGATCTGCCGGGTGATGTCGGTGCCGCCTGCCCCCCGTCAGGCGGGTTGTACTTGAAGCCGCCGTCCGGCGGCGGGTTGTGCGAGGGGGTGACCACGATCCCGTCGGCGCGACGGGCCGGCGAAGAAGCGTTATGCGCCAGGATCGCGCGGGACACCGCCGGCGTGGGCGTGTACCCGCCGCGGGCGTCGACCATGACCCGGACCTCGTTGGCGGCGAGCACCTCCAGCGCGCTGACCTGCGCCGGCTCGGACAGCGCGTGCGTGTCGGCGCCCAGGTACAGCGGCCCGTCGATCCCCTGGCTGGTCCGGTATTCGCAGATCGCCTGGGTGGTGGCCAGGATGTGGTCCTCGTTGAACGTCGCCGTGAACGCGGATCCGCGATGCCCCGACGTGCCGAACGACACTCGCTGCGCGGCATCCCCGGGATCGGGATGCACCGCGTAGTAGGCGGTTACCAGCTTCGCGACGTCCACGAGATCTTCAGCGGCAGCGGGCTGCCCCGCACGCGGGTCGGTCATGCCGTCATAATGACACGCCGGGCAGGCGCTCGACACGCCTGCCCGGCCTTCACGGTCAGGCTGGGTGGGTGGGAGCCAGTCGAAGGAGTTGCCGTAGACCTCAGGTGCGATGGCCCGCTCCGGATTCCATCGGCGGTAACCGAAACCAGCCGGTTCCCGCCTCACCCCGCGAACCCGCCTGCGACAGCGCCCAGCGAATGCCGACGACCAAGAACCCCAGCTGACATGCGGAAACGACCTTGCCGGGTCACCCTGGAGAATTGCTGAGCGGAAATGGCCTTTGCCTGCGGCAAGGCCTGTGGCACGGATGCAGATCCTGTGGAGACCGTGTGGAGAATTTAAGAGGTGGCCTTCAGTGCATTGATGGCGGGCTTTTGCCCCTTGTTCAGCGACTGCGGACGTGGCTAAAGGTCCACCGGTGATCGACCTTCGCCTCTACCTTAGCGCGGCATATGGCGGTCCACTAAAAGAAGAAATTCCTTATAGGTGTAGGACGTGTCCCGGCAACGGACGAGGAGCACGTCGACCCGGGAGGTCCTGAGCGGGGAGGAGGTGGACACGGGTTAACGGGAAGCGGAGGGCCGGCGGCCAAGGCCGACCCTCCGAGGTAACTATCTACCTACCTAACGATCTTCAATAGCGGGGGTTACCGGGTCTAGCCATCCGGCGCCTGGTGAGCTATGCCGGAGGCATGAGGTACCCCGATGGCGGCGGGCTGGACGCGGCGGAGCGGGCCCGCCGGGAGAAGGTGCGGCTGGCGGCGGCGGAGATGATCGAGGCCGGGGCCAGCGATAAGGAGATAGCGAAGCGGTTCCGGGTCTCGCGGATGTCGGTCAACCGGTGGCGGCGGGCGCTGGCCGCGGGCGGCCGGGAGGCGCTGGCCTCCAAGGGGGCGGGCGGCGCCCGGTGCAAGCTCACCGCGGCGCAGGTCGCCGAGCTGGAGGCGGTCCTGGACGCGGGCCCGGCCGCGTGCGGGTACGCCGATCAGTGCTGGACGCTGGCCCGGGTCGCGGAGCAGGTGTGGCGGCGGTTCGGGGTGGAGTACACGCTGGCCGGGATGGATGTGCTGCTGCACCGGATCGGGTGGAGCGTGCAGGTCCCGGCCCGCCGGGCCGCGGAGCGCGACGAGGGCAAGATCGCCAGGTGGCGGGAGGACACCTGGCCGGTCATAAAAGGACGGCGGCGGACCTGGGCGCCTGGCTCTGCTGGGAAGACGAGTCCGGCCAGGGCCTGAGGCCGCCGAAGGGCCGCACCTGGGGACGGCGCGGCCATACCCCCGTAGTGAAGGTGACCGGCGGCCATGACACGCGGGTGTCGCTGGCCGCGCTGATCGCTGTCCGGCCCGGCGCCAGGCCCCGGCTGATCTTCCGCACGCACCGCGCCCGGCGGGGCGATAAGCGCAAGGGGTTCACCGAGACGGACTACGCAGGATTCCTGGACGCCGCGCACCAGCAGCTCGGCGGCCCGGTCGTCCTGGTCTGGGACGGCCTGAACACCCACACCAGCCGCGCGATGCGCGAGCTGATCGCCGCCCGCACGTGGCTGACGGTCTTCCAGCTGCCGGCGTACGCGCCGGAGCTGAACCCGGTCGAACCGGTCTGGTCCAACCTGAAACGATCGCTGGCCAACCTGGTCAAGCACGACATCGGCCAGCTGACCGCGCTGGTGAAAACCCGGCTCCGGCGGATGCAGTACCGGCCGGGCCTGCTCGACGGCTTCCTGGCCAAGACCAGACTCGACCTCACGCCCCTTCGGTAACTTCCACAATTGAAGATCGTTAGTACGGCAGCAGCCATTCGTTACCTGACCAGGGCGATCTCGACGCGGCGGGCCAGTCGTGTTCGCTGGTGGTACCAGCGTGAACAGGCTTGGTGGCGGCGCCGCCAGTCCAGCCAGTGCCCGGCACTGCCAGGTGGGGGCGGGTGACCGAGCAGGCGTCCGGTTTCGGGGACGGTGAGCGGGATCATGCCGGGGTCGGCGGGCGGGGGCTGGTCCGGGTGCACGGGGGCGGGTGTCTGCGTGTCGGTACGGCGGCGGAGCAGGGCGGCGGTGACGGCGCAGATGGCCACGGCGGCCATGACCAGCACGGTGTGCCGGGCGATCGCGGTGTACAGGCGGACCTGGGACTCATCGAGCCCGAAACAGTCCTTGCCGAACTCGAAATCTTCCTCGCAGGGCCAGCGCAGCCCGGCGGCGCGGACCGGCCGGGCCGGGGACGCCGGCTGGCCGTCGGGCAGGTAGCAGTAGTGATAGGCCAGCTCACCGGTCTGGAGGTGGCGGCGGATCAGCAGGTAGTGCCGGGCCGAGGCGGTGGCCAGCCACGCCCAGGCGTACCAGCGCTGGCCCTTGACCCCGTCCCGGCGGAGCGGACCTCCCAGCCGCGCCGGCCGGGAAGCCGGGCGGCGGCCTGCTTGCAGGTCAGCGTGATCCCGCTGGCCAAGGTCAGCAGGAAGCTAGAGGGGACCCGCAGCACGTAGGCCTGGTCGTGGTCTTCCAGGTACTCGCGCAGCTCGGTGCAGGCGCCGTACACCTCATCGCCGCACACGAAGTCCAGCCGCACGCCGTCGGCGACGGCCTCGGCGAGGATGCCGGTGGCCAGCTGCCCCTTGGTGCGGAAAACCAGGTCCTCCGGCAGCCCCATCACCGCCGATGCCACCGGGTCGCCGATATGGGCGGCCGGGATCCATTCCCGCGCGCCGATCAGCGCGTGCCCGGCGCCTTCCCGCACGTACGACAGGTGCACGGTGTTGATCCCGTTGGCCACCTTGCCCACGCAGCCCAGGTACTGCCGCTTGACGCCGGCCGTCAGCCCGCCCTGCTTGACCTGCCCTGTTTCGTCGATCGCGCCGACCGCCAGGCCACGCCGCCGGCCGGTCTTGCGCGCGGCCTCATCCAGCCCGGCCACGGCGAACCGGCGCACCACCCCCATCGCCGCCCATGTGTCCCAGACTGCCCGGTTCAGCAGCCGCTGCGTCCGGTCCGGCGTGCGGTCCCCCGAACGCTCGGCGATCGTCCACCCGTTCCGTCTGCGCAGGTCGCACATCACCGCGGCGGCGTACTTGCCCGCCTGCAGCCACGGCTCTGTCCGCGCGAAGCACGGCCGCAGCAGTTCCAGCAGCTCAGCGCGTTTCCGGCGCCCCAGCGCGGCGCCTATCCTGGCGGCAGCAGCCGCCTTCGGTTTTGTTGTCTTCACACACGCATGATCGACAGGCGGCTGCACCGTGCAAAACCGCTTCCCCAGCGGTGCTCAGGCCCAGGTCAAACCCCGAATGGCTGCTGCCGTACTAGGAGTATGAGCAGCCATGAGAATCAGGTCAATACTCGCCAGCAGCGCACTAGCCCTCGCGGTAGTCGGCACCAGCGTGGCTACAGCAGGCGCAGCGAGCGCCCGCCCGACGCCGGTACCGAAGGCAACGGGCAATGTCGCGCTGGCCGCGCCGATCCAGTACGCGTCGTTCTCCGTGTTCGCCGGGCCTGGCCGTTACCACGGCTCGATCGACTACGCGAACTTCACGGTCGCGGCCCCCCACACCCACGTGTGGAACATCGGAAACGCGAACACGCTGACCTTCGCCGCTGGCTCCAGCATCTACAAGCACAAGATGACGGTCGCCACGGTCACGCCGCTGTCGACGCATGCGACGCGGTTCTCCGGGACCGGGTCCTACACCGCTAACAGCGCCGTCACATGGACGATCAAGGGCACAGTCAACTGGAACGCGGTGTCGTTCACCATCGCCTACACCGGCACCGGCGCGCCCTACAAGGTAAGCGGTCACGGCTGGATTAAGCCCGACGGCTCCGTGTCCGGGATCGCGCGTGACAGCAACGGGCTGAAGCTGTCGTTCACCATGCCGGCCGGCTCGGCGATGCAGGTGTTCAGGTACAAGGCCGCGGTGACGTCGGCCTTCATCTGGGGCCACAACGCCACCTTCAAGTACACAATCCCGAAGGGTATCCCGTACGCGGGAACTCACGTCGTCGTCAAGGTGCATGATGGTGGACGCTACCAGCCCGACACCTGGGCCCAGGGTGTCGTTGGCGGGAAGCTTGCCCAGTACAAGATCACGAGCGGCAACATCCTCGTCCGTAGGTGAGCAACGTCGCTCGTCGTGCGGCCCCTTCCTCGCGGAGGGGCCGCACGTTTGTCCCGAACCTCGCAATTTGCGGCAAAATCCCAGCTCTCACGCGGGACCGGAGTCTATGACCGCGACAACGTGATGACTCTTTTCATTACGCTGCCACATCCATATGAACCAGGAGCCGGGGCGGTCAGGTCGCGATGTCGGGGTAGGGGAGGCGGATGTGCTCCATCGCCTGGGCGTAGGCCCGCTGGTACTCCAGCGGTCCGTGGTCACGTTCGAACATGGCGATGAACAGGGTGAGGGTCAGGAACGGGTGGGCGCCCAGCTGGAACAGTGCCACGTGGTCGTGCTCGCGCAGGGCGCGGCGCTCCTCCTCCTCGAACGAGAGCCAGGTCGACTTCTCCGCCGCCGTGCAGTTGAGCACGGTGCCGGCCATCTCCCGCTCCCACCATTCCACCGTGCCGGCCGGGTCCTCGCGGTAACGCTCGACCAGCCCGGGATCGCGGTCCACCGTGTACAGGAACTTGTCGAGCAGGTACTTGCTCACTCTTTCCGTCCTTCGCTCGCCTCCGGGCCGCTTTCAAGGCGCCGTCTTCCCTCGTCGCTCCTCCGTCGCTCCTCAGTCCAGACGGCGCCGCGGCCCTTTGGCTCGCTCATGACGGCGCTCCTTCCGGATACCAGGTGAAGTACGCCTCCATGGTGTGGAACAGGTCCAGGGTGTCGACGTAGTCGGCTTTCACGCCGTCGCCGGCCGCGCCCATCATCAGCATGAAGTCCATGAACCCGTGGGTGGCATTGCCCGGGGCGTGCAGGCTGTCCAGCGTGACTTCGGCCAGGCAGCCGTCGACGTCGCCGTTCGCGATCCAGGCCACCGCCTTGCGGTCGAATTCCGGGTCGGGGCCGTGCGGGCCGAACTGGCGCGGCCCGCCGAGCTCCAGGGATAGGTGACCGGTGCCGATGATGGCCACCCGCTTGTCCGACGGCCAGGATTCCACCATCTGCCGGATGGCCCGGCCCAGCTGGACGAACCGTTCCGGGCGGGGCATCGGCGGCGCGAAGATGTTGGTGTAGACCGGCACCACCGGCAGGTCGGCCTGCGGCCGCAGGGTGATGATCGGGCAGGTCACGCTGTGGTCGATCCGCAGCTCGTTGCTGAAAGCCAGGTCGAAGCCGGCGTCCAGGCCCTCCCGCAGCAGGTAGGCGGCTAGGTCTTCGTCGCCCGCTAGCCGCATCCGCGGCAGGCCGAACTCCCGTTCCTCGTTGTGCCAGTTCGCGTCGAAGAACGGGGCCTTGCCCACCAGGAACTGCGGCATGTTGTCCAGCCAGAGCTGGTGAAAGTGATCGCTGCCCACCATGACCAGGACGTCGGGCTCGGCCGCGGTGAGGGTCTGGCGGAACCCCTCGATCTTGGCCACCCATTCGTCGGCGAAGGGCGGCCGGTCCGCGCCGGTCGAGGTGCTGGCACGGTAAAAGAAAGGGTGATGCGTCGAGGCGATGACCGTGGCGACGGTGGCCATGCGGCGCTCCTTAGCTCTGATCCGGTTAGCTCTGATCCGGGTCGACGTAGACGGCGTTGCGGTCGACGGTCATGTACATGTCCGTGCCGATCGGGCGGCGGCGCTCCTCGGCGATCTGCCCGAGCAGCCCGGCCGCCCGGGCCAGCAGAGCGAAGCCGCGGAGCAGCTCGACGGGCAGGCCGAGGTCGGCGAGCGCGGCCCCGCAGACGCCGGCCCCGTTGAGCGGGAGCCTGCGGCCGAGCACCTGCTCGTGCACCCGGCCGATGGCCTCGAACAGCCGCAGGTGCGGGCCGCGCAGCCCCTCCTGCTCGGCGATCTCGATCAGCACCGGCGTCCGGGGATCGGTCACCTTGTGCACCGGGTGCCCGAGCCCCGGCACGAAGCGGCTGGCCGCCCGGGTCTGCCTGACCGCCTCAAGCGCGATCGCGTCCCAGCCGTCGTCGTCAGAAGGCAGCGCACTGCCAAGGCTCTCCAGCACGTCGTGCAGGTAGCGCCCGCAGTCCTCGGTGACCCCCAGGAACCGGGACCCGCCGCCGAGCAGCCCGGCGGCCAGCGCCCCCTGCAGCGAATCCGGGGCGGACAGGTAGGTCAGCCGCGCGGCGATCGCGGTCGGGGTGAACCCGTGGTCGGCCAGCGCCACCAGCACGGCCTCGAACACCCGGGTCTCGGACGGGGTCGGCCGCCGCAGCGTCACCAGCCAGAAGGCGAGCTCCCCGAAGCTGACCTTGCCCATCAGGTCGGCAGTCAGGTCCTGGCCGAGCAGCCTGATCTGGTCGGCCGTCGAAGTGCCGAGCGAGGTGGGGAAGGACAGCCCCGAAGAGCCGTCCGCGCGGCCGCTCATCCGCCCATTTTGCGGTCGCCGGTTTCGCCGTGGCTAGATCCCATGTCGTTCGGCTCCTTCTGTTCTGACCTTTCCTCTGGTTCGGCCAGCCAGCGGCGGATCTCGGCCCCGTGCTGGTCCAGCGCCGGCGGCGGCAGCCGGTAGCTGGCCGGGCTGGCGGAGAAAGTGATCGGGTGGCGCACCGACGGCATCGCGGCGTCGCCCTGTCCCACGCTCACGACCGGATCGAGCCCTACCTCCTCGGCGAACGCCACGCCCTGGTCGATGGTGTTGATCGGCCCGCAGGCCACTCCCGCCGCGATCAGCTCGCGGAACCACTCGAGCTTGGGTCGCGTCCGCAGCCGCTCGACCAGCAGCGGGCGCAGCTCGTCCCGGTTGGCCGTCCGGTCCTCGTTGCGGCCGAACCGCGGGTCGTCGGGCAGCTCAGGGACGCCCAGGACCTGGGCCAGCTTGCGGAACTGGAGGTCGTTGCCCGCGGTGATGATCAGCTCGCCGTCGGCGCAGGGCAGCGGCTCGTAGGGGAACAGGCTGGGGTGGCTGTTGCCCATCCGGAACGGGACCACGCCTCCGGCCACGTAGGCGCTGGTCTGGTTCACCAGGCCGGACATGGCCGACGCCAGCAGGCTGACCTCGACGTGCTGCCCGCGGCCGGTCTCGCGCCGGTGGTTGAGCGCGGCCAGGATCCCGATGGTGGTGTGCAGGCCGGCGATCACGTCGAACACCGCCACGCCGGCCCGGTACGGCTCGCCGTCTGGATCTCCGGTCACGCTCATCAGGCCGGAGATGGCCTGGACGATGAGGTCGTACCCGGGCAGCGCGGCACCCTCCGGGCCGCTGCCGAAGCCGCTGATCGAGGCGTACACGATGGCCGGGTTGGCCGCCGAGGTGGCCTCGTAGTCGAGCCCGAAGCCAGCCAGCCCGCCCGGCTTGAAGTTCTCGATGAAGACGTCGGCACGGCGCGCTAGCTCGTGCGCCGCGGCCAGGTCGCCGGCGTCACGCAGATCCAGCGCGATCGAGCGCTTGTTGCGGTTGACGCCGAGGTAATAGGTAGAGATGCCGTCCCGGACCGGGGGCTGCCAGGTGCGGGTGTCGTCGCCACCCGGGCCCTCCACCTTGACGACCTCCGCCCCCATGTCGGCCAGCAGCATCGTCGCGTACGGCCCGGCCAGGATCCGGGAGAAGTCGGCTACCAGCAGTCCGGCCAGCGGCCCCTTCGCCTGGTCCACCGTCATCGTGTGGTCGTCCCTCCATCAGGGTGTCCGTCATACGGACAATCGTCCATGGACGGTGTACGGACCAGCCTAGGCCCGCGAACTTCCCTGTCAAGGCCATGGGAGGCAAGAACCGCTTGACAGCCGGAACATCGATGATTGACAGTGACACTGGTCGGCCGAATGGTCGTGGAGCGGACGATCGTCCGCAGGAGGATACCCGGAGGTTTCGATGGCGAATCCCGACGAGGTAGCGGCGTCCCCCGGGACTGGCGACGGCCGCCCGGTCGTGCTGCGCGGCGGCACGGTGCTCACCATGGACGACGCCCGCACGGTCCGCACCGACGCGGACGTGCTGGTGACCGGGGACCGGATCGCCGCGGTGGGACCGCGCCTGGAGGCGCCGGAGGGTGCGCTCGAGATCGACGCGAGCGGCGGCATCGTGATGCCGGGCATGATCGACACCCACCGGCACATGTGGCAGACGGCGATGCGCGCCTACGGCGCGGACTGGACACTGACCCAGTACTTCGTCTGGTACTACCTGGAACATGGCCGGAAGTTCCGTCCCGAGGACGTCTACGCCGGCAATCTCGTCTCCGCCTGGGACGCCCTCGAGGCCGGCGTGACCACGACGGTCGACTGGTCGCACGGGCTGCAGACGGTGGATCACGCCGAGGCCGCGGTCGACGCGCTGCAGGCGGTGCCGGGGCGGTTCGTCCTCGCCTACGGCAACATCCAGGCTGGCCCCTGGGAGTGGACCGCCGACCCCGCGGTCCGGGCGTTCCTCAGCCAGCGCCGGGCCGGCGCCGGCGACATGCTCGGTTTCCAGCTCGCCTTCGACGTCACCGGCGATCCGTCCTTCCCGGAGAAGGCGGCGTTCGAGGCGGCCCGCGAGCTCGGCTTGCCCGTCACCACCCACGCCGGCGTGTGGGGCGCCACCAACGACGACGGCATCCGGCTGATGCACGAGCACGGGTTCATGACCCCGGAGACGGTCTACGTGCACGCGGCCACGCTGAGCACCGACTCCTACCACCGCATCGCGGCTACCGGCGGCTCCATCTCGGTGTCGACCGAATCGGAGCAGAGCGCGGGCCAGGGCTACCCGCCCACCTGGCAGGTGCGCCGCCACGACATCCCGGTCTCGCTGTCGATGGACACCAGCGTCTGGTGGAGCGGCGACCTGTTCTCCGCCATGCGCACCACCCTCGGCGCCGACCGTTCCCGGGAGCACCTCGAGGCGCACGTCAAGGGCGTGACCGTCACCAACTCCCATCTGCGCGCCGAGCACGTCGTCGACTGGGCCACCCGGGGCGGCGCCCGCGCCCTGGGCCGCGACGACCTGGGCCGCCTCGAGCCGGGCGCCAAGGCCGACGTGGTGCTGATCAAGAACGACAGCTCGCCGGTCTCGTTCCCGCTGCTGAACCCCTACGGCCACGTCGCCTTCCAGGCGCAGCGCGGTGACGTGCACACCGTCCTGGTGGACGGGCGGGTGGTCAAGCACGAGCACCGGCTGGTCGGGGCCGACCTCGGCGCGGTGCGGCGCACCGTCGAGGCCACCGTCGACTACCTGCGGTCCGCGCTCGGGGAGGAGGCCTGGGCGGCCGGGATGAACCCCGATCTGCCGGGCACCGAGGTGCTGGACAACCCGTACCAGTACACCGAGTTCAAGTCCACCTCGACGCACGGTGCGCGCGGCAGCATATTCGGCGAGGACGGCTAGGCACCAGATGGCCGGACGCGGCAACGGGCCGGACTTCGTCGAGGCGCTGGCGCGCGGGCTGGACATCCTGGCCGCGTTCGGCGCGGACCACCGCAGCATGTCGCTGAGCGAGGTGGCGGCCGCGGCTGGCCTGGCCCGGCCCACCGCCCGCCGCCTCCTGCTCACCCTGGAGGAGCTGGGGTTCGTCCGGTCCTCCGGCGGGACCTTCGAGCTGACGCCGAAGGTGATGAACCTGGGGATGGCCTACGTCAGCTCGCTGGGCCTGTGGGATGTCGCCCGGCCGCACATGGCGGCGCTGGTGGCCCGCACCGGCGAGTCGTCGTCCATGGCCCAGCTCGACGGCTCCGACATCGTCTACGTGGCCCGCGTCTCGGTACCCAAGCTGATCGCGCTGCGGGTGGAGATCGGCACCCACTTCCCGGCGGTGCAGACCTCGCAGGGCAAGGTCCTGCTCGCGGCCCTATCTCCAGAACCAGGTCGCGGCCGCACTCGCCCAGCCCAGCCGCTCCGGGCTGCCGCCGTACATCGGCCGGTCACTGGACCAGCTGCGCGATGAGCTGTCTGAGGTGCGCGCGCGGGGCTGGGCGCTGGCCGACGAGGAGCTCGCGCCCGGCGTCCGTTCGGTCGCCGTCCCGGTCCGGGACGGGACGGGCGCGGTCCGCGCCGCGATGAATGTCACCGTGCATGCGGCCGAGACGACCACGCAACGGCTGGTACGCGATCACTTGCCGCTGCTGCTCACCACAGCCGGCGAGATCAGCGCGGAGTGGGCGGTATGGCTTTCCCGCCCGCACGTGGAAATCGCCAGGCACGCGGAACCGGGATCGGTGACCGCCTGATCCGCGTACGTACATATTTTCGATACGAAATTGCCGGCGGAATATGCCGGGAAAAGGCCGGAAAACACCCTGCGGAGTATTGATGACACGCCGTGCGACCTGGACATCTATGGCATGACGGCCACAAAGGGGGAGCATTAGCGCTGTGTAGACAAATCCCGGACAGGAAAGGTCACGCCAATGCTCCCGGAGCCGACCCTACCAAAGCGGCGGCGCGCCGCTCCGGCTCAGCCGCAGCCGTGGGCAATGACGCCGTTGTTCGCGGTGCCGGATAGCCCTGACGAAATCCCGCCGCCAGGCCGCCAGGCCGCGCTCCCGCCGGGGCGCGCCCGCCGGCCGAATTCACGTCAGACCCGTCCCCAAAAGCCGGGTAAAGAACCCGCCGATTTGCTGACGGTCACCGCGGAACGCCTGCGGCGGGCGCTGGGGCGCAGTTTCCTGCGCTACGGCATTCCCGGCGATCCCGAGGCTGCCGTCCATGCCGCGATGAACGTCATCGAGCCGGTACTCGACGCGCGGGACACCGAAATCCTCCGGCTCAGGCGCCTGATGGGCGGCAACCTCCCGGGCCGGTAATTCGTCTCAGGTCTACCACGGGTCCCTGCTAGCGTGCGGCGGCCGGCGCGGCTATCGTCGCCATCGACGATCAACTTCGGCTGCCCGCCGCCAGCCCGAGACCCGAGGAGTCGCGCGTGCCCGAACTGGGTCCCGCGGTGGAATACGAAGCGCGGTCGCGGCTCGGCCTGGCGGAGGCCGACGCGTTCCTGGCGCGGCTCGAGACGCTGTCCTTCGACATCACCGGGCCGCTCGGCCAGGTCTACGGCGGCGTGGTGGACGTGGACAAGTTCGCTACCCAGCTGGTGCTCGACGCGCTGCTCGCGGCGGCCGCGCGCCCGCCGGAGCTGCGGCGGCTCGACCGCCGCCGGGAGATCGACCCGGCCTGGTTCCAGCGGTCCCGCATGATCGGCTATGTCTGCTACGCCGACCGGTTCGCCGGCTCGCTGCCGGGGATCCGCGAGCACCTTGACTACCTGGTGGAGCTGGGCGTCACCTACCTGCACCTGATGCCGCTGCTGCGGCCGCGCGAGGGGGAGAGCGACGGCGGCTACGCGGTGGCCGACTACGACCAGGTGGACCCGCGGATCGGCACGATGGCCGATCTGGAGGCGCTGGCCGGCGACCTGCACGAGCGCGGCATGGCGCTGTGCGTGGACCTGGTGCTCAACCACACCGCGCGAGAGCACGAATGGGCCCGCAAGGCGGTGGCCGGCGAGCCCGGCTACCGCGAGATGTACCTGATCTACCCGGACCGCACCGAACCGGACGCCTACGAGCGCACCCTGCACGAGGTGTTCCCCGACATCGCGCCGGGCAGCTTCACGCACGTCGCGGGCCTGGGTTGGGTCTGGACCAGCTTTCACGAGTACCAGTGGGACCTGAACTACGCCAACCCGGCGGTGTTCCGGGCCATGCTGGGCACCATGCTGGCCCTGGCCAACCGGGGTATCGACGTGCTGCGGCTCGACGCGGCGCCGTTCCTGTGGAAACGGATGGGCACCGACTGCCAGAACCAGCCCGAGGCGCACCTGCTGCTGCAGGCGTTCCGGGCGCTGACCCGGCTGGCCGCGCCCGGCCTGGTGCTGAAGGCCGAGGCGATCGTCAGCCCGGAGATGCTGGCCCAGTACCTGGGCGCCCATGACCGGTTCCGCCCGGAATGCGACCTGGCCTACGACAACCAGCTCATGGTGATGCTCTGGTCGTCCCTGGCCACCCGCGACGTCCGGCTGGCCGAGCGGGCGCTGTCCCGGCGCCGGCCCGCGCCCGCGCCGACCTCCTGGGTCACCTACGTCCGCTGCCACGACGACATCGGCTGGGCGGTGTCCGACAACGACGCCGGCGCGGCCGGCATCAACGGCTTCGCCCACCGGCGCTTCCTGGCCGATTTCTACGCTGGGGGCTTTCCCGGCTCGTTCGGCCGCGGTGCCCGGTTCCAGGACAACCCGGCGACCGGCGACGCCCGCATCTCCGGCATGGCCGCGTCGCTGTGCGGCATCGAGGCCGCGCTGGAGACCGGGGATCCCGGCGGCCTGGCCGCCGCCATCCGGCGGCTCGAGTCGATGTACGCCGTCGTCTTCTCCTTCGGCGGCCTGCCGCTCATCTACATGGGCGACGAGCTGGCTCTGCGCAGCGACCCGGACTGGGCCGCGGACCCGGCGCATGCGCACGACAACCGGTGGATGCACCGGCCGCTGATGGACTGGGCGCTGGCCGCGCGGCGGCACGACCCGGACGCGCTGGAGGGCCGGGTCTTCGCCGCGCTCCGGCGGCTGGCGCAGGCGCGGCGCTCGCTGCTCGCGCTGCGGGCTGGCGGCAGCACCGAGATCCTGCCGACCGAGAACCGCAGCGTGCTGTCCTACCGCCGGGCGCACCCGCGCAGCGCGCCGTTCCTGTCGCTGACCAACTTCAGCGACGTCACCCAGTCAGCCGACGCCGGGATCATCGCCAGGGCCGGCCTCCACGAGCCCGTCCATGTGCACTCGAGCGCCGGCCACCTCGACATCAGCGACGGCCGGATCGCGCTGCCCCCCTGGGGCTTCGCCTGGCTCACCGGCATCTAGCCCGCCAGGTCAGTCGCCGGCTCCGGACCGAACCGTTGCGCGAGATCGACGAGTGGCTGGTTTACCGCAGGCTGGCGCATCCTCGCGAGAAGGTGTGGCGGGCCGTGACCGAACCCGAGCACCTGGCGCTCTGGTATCCCAGGAGATCGTCGGCGACCGCCAGGCTGCTCGCTACGGCGGGGGCTGGCCGCCGCTCACCAGGACGGCGTGCCCGCTGACGTTCCCCGCCTGGGTCATCGTGGCCAGCGCTCCGGCCTGGCCGAGCAGGTACCGGTTGAAGAACGACAGGGTGACCCCGGCCACCAGCCGCTCCACCGGGTTCGCTCCGGTGTACGGGGTCATGTGGTCCGCGCCGAGCAGGTCGAGGTAGTACCGGGCGCGCGTTCTGTCCGCGCGGTACAGCTGCGCGCTGGTCCACGGCGGGTTGACCGTGTTGGCGCTGCCCTGCACGAACAGCATCGGCGGCGTCTCGCTACCGCGCGGGAAATACCGGCCGGGCATCGGCGGCCACTCCGCTCCGGAGAGCACCGCGACGGCGGTCAGCCGGGGATCGATGCAGCAGCCGTTGGCCGCGAGCGCGGCGACCGTGTCGCCGCTGTTGGAGTGGCCGACGGCGCCGATCTCGTGGCGGTCGAGCAGGCCGGAAAACAGGCCGTGCGGCCGGGCGCTCAGGGCTAGCAGCCTGCTGAGGGCGTAGGTCACGTCCCTGGGCTGGTTCACCAGGTCCGGTTCGTAGGCGCCGGCGCTGGCATGGCAGCTGGTGCGCGGGAAGTTCACCGCCGCGACCACATAGCCGGCGCTGGCCCAGGCCTGCAGCAGGGCCGAGTACGGACCGCTGCACATCATGAACCCGGGAGCGAACATGAGCAGCGGGAGCGGTCCGGTGGCCGGGTGCGATCCGGCCAGCGGGTACCAGACCGTGGTGGCCAGCGTGCGCTGGCCGAGGCGCGGCCCGGCCGGGCTGCCGTGCGGCGGTTCGGTGAAGGTCAGCTGGCGCTCACCGACCTGGTAGCGGCCGGCGATACCGACGGCGGCGGGCGTGCTGGCCGTGCTGGGCGGCTTGGGGTGCTGGTTGCGGTCCGGGCCGTGGGGGCCGCGGACCTCGACGGCGTGGCCGTGGGCGGCTGCGGGTGACCTGCGCAGGCGGTGACCAGCGCGAGCACGACGGCGATCATCTCGCCGGCGGTGATCCGCCTGACGTTCCTGGCATCCGAGGTCACCCGCCGGATTCTAGCCGCCGGATTCTAGCCGCCGGATAACCTCAGCCGTCGAGGGTCTTCAGCTCGCGGCGCATCACCTTGCCGGTGGAGGTCTGGGGCAGGTTGGGTACGAACCGGACTCGCCGGGCTCACCGTCGGGCCCGGGGCGACTGCATTGCTCCCTTGGGGTGACCGGTGGTGCCGGAGGTGTAGCCGATCGTGGACAGGTCGGCAGGCCCTGGCCTGGGGATATCCGGCGGCGCCGCGGGGCCGTTGTTAGCCGTCCGGTGGCCTGCTTGTCAAGAGAAACCCGATCCGCGGCGCGCGTGCGGAATTGTGACTCGCGGCTCTTGACAATGCCGTGGCATGGGATGAATGTTGAGCTTCCGTACCGAAGTTACAGGTGCGTTTCCGCGTGAGGGGTTCAACTCGGTGTGGGGGTTATGGAACTGACACCTGGTTATTCTTTCCAGCCATTGCCGGCGCTGGAAAACGAGGTTCAGCAAGCGTTAATGTCACGTTCTGGCTGGAGACGCTCCAGGGCCAGTCGGCCCCCACTGAGCTGCAGTACGCCCAGACCGTGCTGCTGAACTTCACCGGCTTGAGCTGGCCCCACATCACGATCGCGACACTGCACAAGGCCTGACCAGGGAGGGAACCTCGATGACCAGCACCGAACCCGTTCACTCAGAATCCGAGGGGCATCCGTGGAGCATCAACGTCCCTGACGTACCGCAGCGCGCGGATTCGCCCGAGTACGTGGCGCGCGCGCGAAGATGAACCAGATCGCGGCCGGGGCGACCGGGCTGGTCTACGGGGCGGCGCCGTTCCAGGATCATCACGGCGGTGCGCTGTGGCTGGAAGATGCCCAGGGCTGGTTCCTGGTCCGGAACCTCGTCGGGATTGAGTGGTCGGCCCAGTTCTGCGCCGATCCGGCCAAGGTAGACCTGCTGCGGCAGAACGCCAAGCGCCTGTATGACCTGCTCGCGCCAGAGATCAAGCAGGAGCTCGATCCCGGCGGCCTGCTAGACACCCCCATCAAGGACGCCGCCGGGCTAGCCCGGTGGACCGACTCGATCTTCAACGCCGGGCTGCCGTTGTAGCCTAGCTTCCACACCGGGGTGCTGCCGCAGGGCGCTGTGTCGGCTGCAGGCCAGGATCCGGCCGGGGTGCATCACTATCCCACGCCGATCGTGGACATCCAGCTCTTCAAGTACGACGATTTCCAGCTCTGGGTCACCGACCAGCAGGGCAACCCGACTGCGGTGGCACCGGTGAGCCCGCGCGGCAGCGGAGACGCGTCGGTCCACGCGCTCTTTCCACTCCAGGATCCCAGCTGGCGCAGCAGAAGCAAGCGGCCGAAAGCGCCAGCACCCCGCTGATCCTTGGCCCGGAGCACCCGATCTCCCAGCAGGCCTACACGAACCAGTTGCCCTGTGTGGACCTTGGCGGCCGGTGGCGTGCTCTGCTGGATTCTCGGTGAGCTGGGCGGGTCCCGCCGTGATGGCCGGCGGGACCCGCTGGGCTGATGCTGGGGTAGCTGGTTAGCAGTGCGGGGGTCGTTGCCCTGCGGCGTGCCGGATGGCGGTGATCACCAGGTGCAGGTTCCGGCTGTCCAGGCCGGGGATGGTGTCGCGCAGGCAGACCGGGGAGCCGGCGGCGATGCTGGCGGCGAGCTGGAGGATGCGCCGTTCGCCGCTGCAGACGGGCAGCTGCCCGTCGTGCAGCGCGCTGATCGCGGCGTCCCAGTTGATCTGGGCCATCGGGGTCGTGCCGTCGCTGATGCTGGTGAAGGTGTCCACGAAGCCGGTGAAGTCGCTGCGGGACAAGAACCCGCCGTGGCTGATGAGCAGCTCGTTGCCGGCTTCGTCTGGGTAGAGGCCCGCCGCGAGCGCGCAGCGCGGCGGTGAGCGTGGCGGTCACGGGGTGTCCCCGGGGCCGGCCGCGCTCCTCGCCCTGCTGGTCCAGGATGCGCTGGAGGGCGGTGTGCTTGGCGGGGTCGTAGGCGGTGCCTTCCTGCCAGCAGCGCCAGATGACGAGGATCCAGGCGCGGGCCAGGATGCGGGTGGCGTGCGGGTGGTCCTTGCCGCGGGCGCGGGCGGCCTGGTAGACCGACGCGGCCCAGGGGCTGGCGTGCCGGGAGCCGTCCGCGAAGTCGCAGACGGCATCGCGGAGCGGGCGGCTGACCGCCCACCGGAAGGCGTGCGCGGTGTGCGTGCCGGACTCGCGGGTGACCGGGACGACCCCGGCCAGGGCGGCCAGGGACTGCGGGGCGGGGTAGCGGGACCGGCAGTCCCCGATCTCGGCCAGCAGCCGGGCGGCGCGCAGCGTGCCGGCCCGGGGCAAGGAGGTGAAGATGTGCCCGTCAGGGTGGGCGGCCAGCTGGGCGCCGATCCCGGTCTCCAGGATCTTGACCTGGGCGGCGAGCATGCCGACCGTCGCGGTCAGGGCGGCGGTGATGACCGCGTGCGCGGCGCCGTCTTCCCCGGTGATGCCACCGGGCGCGGCCCGCAGCCGGGCGCACAGCACGCTGGCCGGGGCCGTCTTGCCCCGTTCCGGGATCGTCTTCAGCCAGGCAGTGATTGCCTGCTCATCGAGACCGGCGGCGGCGTCCTGGCTGCCGAAGCTGGCCAGGAACCTCAAGCTGATCGGGCTGGCCAGGTCGATAGAACAGCCTGGCCGCGGCGGGGAACGCCACGGCCAGGTGGGCCCGCAGCTGGTTGCACGCCGCCACCCGGTGCGCGACCAGGTCCTTGCGGGCCCGTACCGCCGCCCGCAGCGCCAGGGTCGCGGGCGCATCCGGCACCAGCGGCCGCAGCCGCGCCCGGTCCGTCCGCAGCGTGTCGGCCAGCACGAACGCATCGAACCGGTCGTCCTTGCCGCCGCCGGACCGGTACCGCGCCCGCAGGTTCTTCACCTGGTGGGAGCTGACCACCACCACGGTCAGGCCGGCGGCCAGCAGCGCCTCGACGAGCACGCCGCCGCCCCGCTCGATCGCGACCTCAGTGGCCCCGTTCTCGCGCAGCCGCGTGATCAGCATCTCGATGCCGGCCTTGTCATGAGCGGCGCTGAAACGGTCCAGGATCCGCCCGGCCATGTCGACCACGCATGCCACGTGATCAGCAACAGCCCAGTCGATGCCGGCGAACACGCCGCCGGCCGGGACATCCGGCAGAACCTGGATTGGGGCATACTTCATCACAGCCTCCTCGCTGCTTACTCAGTGGGGAGGCACCCTTTTAACTAACGGAACCGGGACGCTGTCGTCAGCTCACTGTGCGGCGCTCGAAGCGCAAGGCCCTGTTGACGATCCGTGCGTCCCGGGCAGCCGCCAGCCCCGCAAAACTGGTCCTGGACCTCACTGAAGGGTCCTGCAGCAAGCGGGCAGTGACTGGCGGCACCTGGGGGTGCACCGGCGATCACAATCACCGATGCGCTAACTGTGGACCTCCAGCAGCATCCCGCACAATGGACATCACGCAACAGGCAGGTCACATACCGGCCACAACCGGCAAGACGGCCCCTACTGCCCGGCAGGGTCCTTCAGTGAGCGCAGGTTCCGGTCCGCGCCGTTGATCAGCGGCACCAGCCGCGGCTTCGGCCCCCGCCGCCGCGAGCCCTTCCCGTGCCGGACATTCAGCTTGCCGAACCGGCCCAGCTCCCACCGCACGTCATCCAGGTCCAGCAGGCAGGCCTCGTTGACCCGCAGGCCGACGTCGGCCGCCAGCCGGGCGGCGGCGTAGTTGCGGGCGGCCGGGGCGAACTTGCGGCAGGTCGCCAGCTCCCCGCGCCACCCCGCGAACAGCTGCTCGATCTCCTCCTCGGCCGGAGGCACGCGCAGCTGCGGGTCGACCGAGGCGCGCGGCCGGTTCATCTCATCCAGCGGGCACTCGGCCACGCGGCCGGTCAGGTTGTAGATCTCGATCTTGTGCCGCAGCTCCAGGAACTGGAAATACACCGTCAGCGCGGCCGCCCGGCCGGTCCGCGTCGACGGCCTCGCATCCCGCAGCACCCTCCCGAAGTACGCATCGGCGTCCGCCGGCTGCATCTCCCACAGCGGCCGGCCGAACCAGTCCCGGATCAGCTCCAGATGGCCCGTGTCGCTGCGGATCGTGCTGTCGGCCAGCCCCGCCGAGGCCCGCGCCAGCATGAACCCGGCCAGCACGTCGGTCTCGAACCCGGCCAGTCCTTCCGCGCTCGCCGGCACCCGATGCTCACGCAGGTCACGCACCAGCGCCAGACCCAACCCGCACCCCCTCGACTTCACCACATACGACGCATCATCATCTGAGACGCGATCATTTCACGGAGACTGAGGGAGGATCAGCACGACTCGCCGGCGCGGCTAACATCACAAGTCCTGGCCCAGGCCCGATCGCTGTCAGCAGGCAGCCGCTGGATGGCTCACGAACCCGAGGACTATTGCTCACCCTGGTTGCTGGACTGGTGGCGGTGGCCGACGATGGATGTGTGCCCAGGATGGATGGCGCTCGGGGGCGGGGGGTTCTGGTGGTTGAGTTTCGGATTCTTGGGCCGGTACAGGCGGTTGGGGGCGGCCGGGAGCTTGGGCTGGGCGGCCCGAAGCGGCGCGCGGTGCTGGCGTTGCTGCTGGTGGCGGCGGGCCAGGTGGTTCCGGCGGATCGGCTGATCGAGGAGCTGTGGGGTGGCTGCCCGCCGCCGGGGGCGGCGGGGACGCTGCGGTCGTATGTGTCGCGGTTGCGCACGCTGTTGCGGCCGGATGCCGTGCTGGTCGCGCAGGGTGGCGGTTACGCCTTGGCGGTGAAACCTGATCAGCTGGATGCCAGCCGGTTTGAGCGGCTGGTGGGGGCTGGCCGGGCGGCGCTGGAGCGGGGTGAGGCGGCGGTTGCGGCCGGCCGGTTCCGGGAGGCGCTGGGGTTGTGGCGCGGCCGCGCGCTCGCGGATGTGGTGGACGTGGAGCCTTTGGCGCTGGAGGGCGCTCGCCTGGAGGAGCTTCGGCTGGTGGCGGTGGAGGGCCGTATCGAGGCCGACATCGAGCTGGGGCTAGCCGCGGACGTGACTGGGGAGCTGGAAGGCTTGGTTGCCGAGCATCCGGTCCGTGAGCGGTTGTGGCGGCTGTTGGTGCTGGCGCTGTATCGCAGCCAGCGGCAGGCCGATGCGCTGGCCGCATACCGCCGCGCCCGCGCGATGCTGGCGGCCGAGCTGGGGATCGAGCCGGGTGAGGAGCTGCGCGGGCTCGAGCGGGCGGTGTTGCGGCAGGAAGTTCCGGCGGCGGTTGCGCGCCGGGAGCGGCATAACCTGCCGGTGCGGCTGACTAGTTTTGTTGGCCGGGAGCGGGAGCTGGCCGCGCTTGAGGAACTGGTGGGCGGGGCGCGGCTGGTCACGCTGACCGGTCCGGGTGGTGCGGGGAAGACCCGGCTGGCGGTGGAGTTCGCCGCGGGCGCGGTGGAGCGTTTCGGCGACGGGGCGTGGCTGGCCGATCTGGCTGGTATCGCCGATCCGGAGCTGGTGCCGTCGCAGGTGATGGAGACGCTGGGAGTGCGCCAAAGCGGCGAGGTGGCGGTGATCGAGGCGTTGCGGTACCGGCTGCGCTCAGCGGAACTGCTACTGATCCTGGACAACTGCGAGCATGTGCTCGGCGCGTGCGCCGGGCTGGCGGCGACGCTGCTTCGCAGCTCGGCGGGACTGCGGGTGCTGGCGACCAGCCGCGAGTCGTTGGGTGTTCCCGGGGAGGCCGCCTATCCGGTGGCGCCGCTGGCCGTGCCGCCCGAGACTTCCGATGCGCAGGCGCTTGCGCGCGCGCCTGCGGTGCGGCTGTTTCTGGCGCGCGGGTCGGCGGCCCGGGCGGGCGCCGGCGTGCAGGCGGCGCCGGTGGCGGTTGTCGCCCGGATCTGCCGCGAGCTGGACGGCCTGCCGCTGGCGATCGAGCTTGCCGCCGCGCGCACCAGCGTGCTGTCGGTGCAGGAGATCCAGGCGCACCTGGCGGACAAGCTGCGGTTCCTTACCTACCGCCGGCCGGTCGCCGACCCGCGCCACCAGGCCCTGAATACCGCGATCGGCTGGAGCTATGAGCTGCTGCCGGAGAACGAGCGCCGCGTTTTCGGTGCGCTGTCGGTGTTCGCCGGGGGCTTTGACCTTGCGGCGGTGGCCGCGGTGTGCTGCGGCGGGGACGAGCCGGCCGCGCTTGACCTGGTGGACCAGCTGGCCAGCAAGTCACTGGTTGTCGCCGAGCCGGCCGATGGCCGGACCCGCTACCGGCTGCTGGAAACGATCCGCGAGTACGCCGCCGATCGCCTGGCCGAGGCGGGTGAGGCCGAGCGGGCCCGGCGGCGGCACGCCGCGGCGTTCCTGCGGCTCGCGGAGCAAGAACGCCAGCTGGCAGTGCTGTTGCGCGAGCACGACAACTTCCGCGCCGCCCTTGACCACGCGCTTACCGGCGGCGGCGAGACCGGGCCGCGGCTGGCCCGCGCGCTGGGCGGCTTCTGGCTGGCCCGCGGGCTCTTCCAGGAGGGACGGGACTGGCTGGAACGCGCGCTCGCGGTGTGCCCAGCCGATGAGCGGCTGCGCACCGACCTGCTCCGGCTGCTCGGGGCACTGCTGTATGCGTCCGGCGACCTGGCGCGGGCGCAGGCCACCCTAGCCGAAGGCCTTCAAGCCGCCGCGGCGGCTCGCCTGCCCTCGGTTCAGGCCCGGATCCGCGTACTGCTGGCAGAGATCCACGCGGTGGAAGACGGAAGGTACGCCGAAGCGCTCGAAGCGTGCGAGGCTGCCGTGCCGCTGCTGGAATCCGAAGGCGACCTGGAGGGCCTGGCCGAGGTGTGGCTCACGGCCGGCAAGGTGCGCTTCTTTAGTTTTGATGCACTAGGTGCCGAAGAGGCCCTCGAGCGCGCTGCCGCATGCGCGCGGCGAAGCGCCAACCACCGCGCGGAGCTGGAATCCAGAACCTGGCTGATCGGCACCTTCGAGGACCTGCCCCTGCCGGCCGACGTGGCGATCGGCCGCGGCGAGCAGCTGCTCGAAGCGGCCTCCGGCGACCCCTGGGCCGAGGCTAGCGATACTCCCCTATCTTTCGCATCTATACGGCTACGCTGGCCGCTTCGCCGACGCCCGCGCGGCCTACCGGCGCGGCCGGGCCATACTCATCGGGGCCGGGGCAAAATTCGACTGGGCCACATCCGCAATACCGGCCGGCCACATGGAACTGATCGCCGGGGACTTCGCCGCGGCCGAGCAGATCCTGCGGCAAGGGTACGAAGCGCTCCGCGCGATGGGCGAACGCGGATATCGCGCAACAATCGGCACCATGCTCGCCGAGGCGGTCTACGCGCAGGGGCGTTTCGGCCAGGCGCTGCGGCTGACCGAAGAAGCCGAGGCGCTCGCCGGCGCCGGCGACATCGACGCCCAGGCCCGCTGGCGGGCAACACGGGCGAAACTGCTCGCACGGCGCGGCCAGTTCGGCGCCGCCGCCCGGCTGGCCGAGGAAGCGCTGGCGCTGATCCCGGCAACGTCCTACGCGCCGCGGCTGGCCGAAATGCTGGTCGCGAAGGCCGAGGTGTCGCAGCTGGCCGGGGCGCTCGACGAAGCCGAAGCCAGCCTGCGCAGGGCGCTGCAGCTCTATCAGGACCGGCGGATGGTGCCCCTAGCCGAGCGGGCCCATGCCTTGCTCGCCAGCCTCGCGGAACAACGCCGCACCCCGCGCTGAAGCTGTGAACCGGGTTTGCCTTCGGCCACCCGGCGCGGGGACCCGCCCCTCGGCGGGTCCCCCACCGCCCGTGCCGCGACCGGCACCGCGCGGGCGCTCACCTGCCCCGGGCGTGCTCCGCGGCCTTCCACGAGACCTCCCGCTTGACCTTGGCCAGTTCCCTCATTTCCGAGTACCTGGTGTCCAGCTGCGGCTGTCGCACCCCGGCCGGATCCACGGCCTTCCACGAGACCTCCCGCTTGACCTGGGCCAGTTCCCTCATTTCCGAGTACCTGGTGTCCGTAGGCGCGTGCCGCACTGACACCGACGCCGCATGACCCCCCTGCGTCCCACCGGAGGTGCCGGCTGCGACGCCGCAGGCGGTAAGCGCTAGCGCAGCGGCGGCCACCCCGGCCACCAGATTCGGTCGCATCCTCATGGCTGTGTTCCTTCGCTTCCGGCGGCCGCCGGTCGGCCGCGCAAAATGAGCACAACCCGCCGCCGTTGCAGTCCGGCTGCTGTCTTGTTGCGGGCTTGCGCAACCCCGGCGTCACAGCGCGACGTGACGCGAGACGGCTCACATCCCGGCCCAGGCCCCGACAGGTCGGGGCGTTGGTAAGAGCGCGTTGGTAAGAACGCTGTCACCAGAGGCCATTTGAGAAGTCGGCCCTGGCCAGCCGCCTTTGGATCAGTGGCTGCGCCGGGGCGGGCCGAGCAGGCTGGTGACCTCGGCGACAGCCTCGTCGCCGGGCTTGACGTAGCGCATGACGGTGCGCGGGGACTTGTGCCGGGTCTTGGCCATGATCAGCTGCAGCGGGACCTTCTGGTCACCGAGGTGGGTCGCCGCGGAGTGACGGAGCTGGTGGAGTTCCAGCCCGCCGCTGGCGGTGGTGGCGGTGTATTTCTTGAACAGGATCCGGGCGCGGTCGTAGCCCAGGCGGCCCCGGCCGGTGTGCGGGCAGATGTCACGGGGTGCGGGCCGGCGCGCGGGGACTGGCCTGCGGCTGGCCAGGAACAGCGGCCCGCTGGTGCGTGAGGTGCCGTCGGGCAGGCGCAGCAGCCGGGGCAGCAGGTGCGCGGTCCCGGTGTCCCAGTAGACGAACTCGGTGTCGCCGCCCTTGGACCGGACAGCCGCCCGGCGCTGCTCGAGGTCGAGGTCCTCGACGTTGAGGGCGAGGATCTCGCTGGCGCGGGCGGCGGTCTCGTACAGCATCCGCCACAGCGTCTTCTCCCGCAGCGGGACGTCGCGGCGGGACAGCAGCCGCTCGACGCGGGCGCGGGGCAGCGCCCTGGTGGCGTCGTTGTTCTCCTTGCGCCGCTCGGCGTCGGGCGGCAGCTGCGGGGCGGGCCACCGCTTCTTCTGCGGCGCACCAGGTCAGCCAGGACACGACGGCGGCCCGGTTGCGGTTCCACGTCGCCGGGGCGCTTCGCCCCACAGGCGGCGCAGCGCGGCGGCGATCTCGTCGCCGGGCACGGCGGCGAGCTGCCGGCCGGGCCGAGCTCGGCGGCCAGGCGGTCGAGCACGCCGGCGTAGGCGCGGCGCGTGTTGGGGCTGGCCGACCCGCGGCGAGGACAGGAACGCGTCGGCCGCCTCGGCGAGGGTGACGGCGCCGCCCCGGATCGCGGTCACGGTCGTGCCCGTCCGCTGCCCTGCCATGCCGCCTCCGCCATGCCGCTGGTGATGTACCGGATAACGTGCGCGAGTCGCGCGGTCGCCGCCGACCGGGACCGGCTGCTCGGCCGGGGCCGTGCCGCGCTGATGTACCGGATAACCGGCCATTATCCGGTCGTTTCACCGGCCGGTCGTTGTTCCCGGAAACAGAACAGCAGCTAACGCATGGGCTGCGGGAGCGCTGGCTGGTGGACGGCGATGTCGGTCCCGGCCGCAGTGACGATGACGTTGCCGTGAACGGCGACACCCCGTACCGATTCGGGTAGGTCCAGCGGCGCGCCGACCGGGGTGCCGTCGGCCAGCCGCCACACCCGCACCGTGCCGTCGCGGCCGCCGCTGATGATGACCGGGGTGCCGTCCGGCAGCGCCCCGGCCGCCACCGCGCTCACCCAGCCGGTCGTGGCCGGCAGCGGCTCGCCGACCGGGGTGCCGTCGGCCAGCCGCCACACCCGCACCGTGCCGTCGTCGCCGCCGCTGATGATGACCGGGGTGCCGTCCGGCAGCGCCCCCGCCGCCACCGCGTCCACCGGGCCGTCGTGGCCGGTCAGCGGCTCGCCGACCGGGGTGCCGTCGGCCAGCCGCCACACCCGCACCGTGCCGTCGTCGCCGCCGCTGATGATGACCGGGGTGCCGTCCGGCAGCGCCCCGGCCGCCACCGCGTTCACCCGCCGTCGTGGCCGGTGCAGCGGCTCCCCGACCGGGGTGCCGTCGGCCAGCCGCCACACCCGCACCGTGCCGTCGCGGCCGCCGCTGATGATGACCGGGGTGCCGTCCGGCAGCGCCCCGGCCGCCACCGCGTCCACCTGGCCGTCGGTGGCCGTCAGCGGCTCCCCGACCGGGGTGCCGTCGGCCAGCCGCCACACCCGCACCGTGCCGTCGCTGCCGCCGCTGATGATGACCGGGGTGCCGTCCGGCAGCCCCCCGGCCGCCACCGCGGCACCCGGCCGTCGTGGCCGGTCAGCGGCTCCCCGACCGGGGTGCCGTCGGCCAGCCGCCACACCCGCACCGTGCCGTCGTGCCGCCGCCGCTGATGATGACCGGGGTGCCGTCCGGCAGCGCCCCGGCCGCCACCGCGCTCACCCCGCCGTCGTGGCCTTGCAGCGGCTCCCCGACCGGGGTGCCGTCGGCCAGCCGCCACACCCGCACCGTGCCGTCGCGGCCGCCGCTGATGATGACCGGGGTGCCGTCCGGCAGCGCCCCGGCCGCCACCGCGTTCACCCGGCTGTCGTGGCCGTCCAGTGGCTCCCCGACCGGGGTGCCGTCGGCCAGCCGCCACACCCGCACCGTGCCGTCGACGCCGCCGCTGATGATGACCGGGGTGCCGTCCGGCAGCGCCCCGGCCGCCACCGCGGTCACCGGGCCGTCGTGGCCGGCCAGCGGCTCCCCGACCGGGGTGCCGTCGGCCAGCCGCCACACCCGCACCGTGCCGTCGTCGCTCGCCGCTGATGATGACCGGGGTGCCGTCCGGCAGCGCCCCGGCCGCCACCGCGCTCACCCGGCCGTAGTGGCCGGTCAGCGGCTCCCCGACCGGGGTGCCGTCGGCCAGCCGCCACACCCGCACCGTGCCGTCGTCGCCGCCGCTGATGATGACCGGGGTGCCGTCCGGCAGCGCCCCGGCCGCCACCGCGGCCACCGCGCCCGCGGTGGCCGGTCAGCGGCCCCCCGACCGGGGTGCCGTCGGCCAGCCGCCACACCCGCACCGTGCCGCGAAGCCGCCGCTGATGATGACCGGGGTGCCGTCCGGCAGCGCCCCGGCCGCCACCGCGGACACCGGGCCGTCGTGGCCGTCAGCGGCTCCCCGACCGGGGTGCCGTCGGCCAGCCGCCATACCCGCACCGTGCCGTCGCTGCCGCCGCTGATGATGACCGGGGTGCCGTCCGGCAGCGCCCCGGCCGCCACCGCGTTCACCTTGCCGTCGTGGCCGTCAGCGGCTCCCCGACCGGGGTGCCGTCGGCCAGCCGCCACACCCGCACCGTGCCGTCGAGGCTGCCGCTGATGATGACCGGGGTGCCGTCCGGCAGCGCCCCGGCCGCCACCGCGAACACCGCGCCGTGTGGCCGGTGAGGACCTGGTGGCCGGTGGTCCGGTGACCGTGGGACCAGCGGGTCTGCCAGGGCCGGTCGGGGGCGGCGCCCGCGATGCGGGCGGCCAGGCCGCGGTAGCCGAGCTGGTGGGCGGTCAGCTCGAGCTGGCTGGCCCGCGCCGGCGGGTCGAGGGGGGCGAGGAGGTGGGCGCTTTGCCGGTACACGGCGGCGGCGGCCCGCGCCGGGGCGGACCGTGCGGCGTCGAGGTAGGGCACCAGCCGGGACGGCTCGGCGGCGAGCAGAAACCGCGCATCCTCGAGCAGGTGGTCCAGCTGGCCGACCTTGCTGGCGTGCAGCGCGAGGTTTCGCCGCGCGTAGTCGTCCCAGCTCAACGGGTCGGTGGCGGCGTAGGCCGCGACGATCGCCTCATGGGTCTCGGCCGCGTCGATCAGGAAGTCGGGGTTTTGCTCCGGGTCCACGAGGAAGTCGGCGAAGGACTGGTGGTACACGCGAAACGGGCCATCGGGGGCAGGGCCGTCCAGGAACTGCCGGGCCGTGCGCGTCACCTCCCGGATGGCGGTACGGGTCAAAGGCTCCTCGCCAAGCCGACCAGCCACCAACCTGAGCTGCTCAGTGGTCAGGCCCTCGTCCTGGGCGACGGCAAGCGGGGCGAGAACGGGCCCGAACCGTGTTGACCAGGCGCGGTCATCGCGCCACAGCTCGCGGCGGAGGAAGTCGCGATAGACCCCGGGCAGGCCGCCCTCGGGCAGCGGCACCCCGCGGGCAGCCGCGGCGTCAAGTCCAGCCAGCACGTGGCCGCCACGGAGCGCCTCCACGACATAGAACGCGTACAGGAAGTTCCCGCTGGCCTGCTCGGCGATCCGCTGCGCAAGCACCGCCATCGCGGCTGGCGCGCCCTCCGGTGTGAGCCGGCGCTGGAGGTATTCCAGCACGTCGTCACTGCCTGGCGGCGCATCGGCAAGCAGGTCCATACGCGCGGCGCGGTCCCGCAGCCAGCCGGTCGCCCGGCGATCGGGCCGGGCGGTGACCACCAGATGCGCATACTCGACTTCGCCGAGCAGCCGGGGCAGCTCCTTCGCGGTCTGGGAGGCAAGGCTCTCGTCCAGCGCGTCGACCAGCAGGACGACCCGGGTGCTCTCACCCGCCTCGCGCACCCGCTTGAGAGGTAGCGTCACTGCCTGTACGAACGCCGTCTCCGCTTGAAGTCGGCTCAGATCAATGCGGACCCCGGTCGCCGACCCGCCGGCAGCAATATCGCCGGTGCGGACCTGGACGTCCCCCACGTGGACCTCGCGCACCAGGGTGGCCTGGCGCGCCTGCGCGAACCCCGGGACCGCCTCGGCCAGCTGGTCCGACAACCGCTGGGCGACATCGAGCAGGTCGACCCTGCCCGCGCGGCAGAAGTAGGCCGCGGCCACCGGCACGGCCCGAGGTGGCGCAGTCCCCGCGGCGGCCGGGGTGAGCCCGGCCAGCCGCGGCCAGAGCAAGCTGTGCCGCAACCGCGGTCTTGCCCGTGCCCGGCTCGCCGAGCAGGAGAAACACCCCCGGCGGCCCGTGGAGGAACTGGTCAAGGCAGGCGAACACCCAGCCCCGGCCGGTGAAATACGCCGCCCGCTCCTGGACATAGGCCCAGTCAAGTTCCGAGAGCTGCATGACCGTGAGGTCAGGTCCACCGGGACCGTCTTAGGTCAGATCCACGCCGGTCACCGCACCACCGCTGTCTACATCGCCCCCGTGCACTCGGACCTTGCTGATAGAGGCTGGGCCCTGAAGCTTGGCCAGGTCGGCGCGCACCCCAACCACCTGGCCGGCCACCCGCTGCACCACCACGTCTACGTCGGAGACGTCTACGGTCCGGGGCGGCTCCCCCGCGAAGGTGATCGGGCTGGCCACAATGACCTCAAGCAGCTCACGCAGCCTGGCCACGGCCTGGCGGGCCGCGATCGCCTCCGGATCGACCTCGCCATCCTTGATCGGCTCCACCAGGTCCTTGAGCTCCTGCAAGGTGTCGGCCATCTCCGGGCTTGCCGGATCCGGCAGTGGCCGCGGGCGTTCGACACGGACCGCACCTGGCGGCTCGACCACCTTTGGTGGTGGTGCCTGGCGGTCTCGCCGCCGCGCACGCCACGCGCTCAAGACCTCGGCGGCCTGCTGGTAGAGGAACTTGACCCCCTCAACAAGCGCGGCGGTCGCAACCCCGGTCAGCGGATCCAGCGCGTCCAGCACCGCGCCGACCACCGCGGCGCACTGCGGGGTGAGGTCACCGTGCAGTACCCCCGCCCCGCCGAACGTGGTCACCAGCCGCACCGCGCGGTCCTCGAACGCCCCGCCCGGGTCCTCATCGGGCTTATCCGGCCGGTACCGCTCCAGGATCTGCCAGGCCAGCCCGGCCAGCTCCGGCAGCCCCATCCCGGCTGCCGCGGCGGCCAGCAGAATGTCATCCGTTCCGGCCGGCAGTCCTGCGGCAGCTTACCGGTCCAGGTGCAGATCGCCCGGCCGAACGACTCCGACAGCTCCCCGGCCGCCAGCGCCGCCACCACCTGCGGGTGCGACACCACCCGCCGCGCCCACGCGGTATGCCCCACCGCCGCGCCTTTGGTGATCCGGGTCTTGCGGATCAGCCACGCCCGCGGGCTGTAATCCGCGTCCGCGGCATACCCCTGACCGGCGGTGAACGCGGCCAGCACCGACGCCCGCGCGGCGGTCCCCATCGAATGGGCCTGCTCCAGCACCTGCAGGCACCCGGCCTGCTCTTCCGCCGCCAGCTGCGTGGCGTCCGCGGCGGCCAGCCAGCCCAGCCCCGCGTGCACCATCTCCATCGCCTCACTCGCCGACGCCGGGACAGTACCCACCTGAGGGCCACCTCCCTTCCGGGGATGCGCGGGACAGGATCGTTGCAGCTGCTCCTGGGGTTCTCCTTCGCCCTGGCCGTGACAGGAAGCACCAGCCGGGCACATCTCTAGAATCCCAGTTCGATTCTACTCGAAAACTTCGATATTTCTCGGAAAAACACGCCAATTTTAGCCGATATTCTGCCGGTAATTTATTTAATGAACACCACTCTTGTGTCACCAGTGACAAGAGAGATTTAGACAGCCTCCGGCATGGCCCGTTCGGTTCACACGGCTGCGGGACAATGACGACCCAGATGGAACTCACTATGGTCAGGGCGGTCGTACACGGCCTGCCGGACGTCGGACTTGGACCATCCGGCCGCGCCGAACAGCCGCGCGTGCTCGGGGCTCAGCACCACGGCGGCGCTGATGGTCTCGTGGATGAGCGCCGCGTAAGTACTCCATGGCCCGGCGCAGCACCGCGGCGTCCTCGGTGACTCCGTACTCGAGCCTGCGGCGATCGCGCCTCGTCAAGGCCGGTCGCGGTCTGGCAGGTGGTGCCGGGCGAGCCGGATCCCGCCGCGCCGGCGGTTCCCGGCGCTGGCCCTCATGGCGGGGATGGTCTCGCTGGTGACGAGCCCGCGTTCGCTGGTGAGCTCGTCGATGACGGAGTATGCCGCGGCGATGCGGTCCGGGGTGTCGATGACGACCGTGACGGCGGGCACGTGGCGGCCGAGTTGCAGGAGGCGGTCGCCGTGCGGGGCGTGGTCGCCGTGGAAACCCCAGATGCCGCGCTGGGTGGTGGCGCCGCTGATCCCGGCTGAGCGCAGCCGCCGGACGATGGCCCGGTGCATCGGCTGGCCGTGGTGCTGGACGGCTTCTGAGGTGTACACCATGAGCTTCTGCCACAGCGCCATGCCGTGCTCGTCGGTGCCGGGCAGCGCCTCGGGGGCGGCGAGGTGCCGGCCGTCGCGCTTGCAGATGCGGACGCGTTCGAGGGTGAGCAGCGGGCGGTGCAGCAGCGCACCCAGTTCGGGCAGCACCCGGCTGATCTGCTCGCCCGGCCCGACAGCGATGACCATCATCGGGACCTCGGCGTTCCGGCTGAAGAAAGCAGCCCGCTCGCGGCGGCCGTGCGCGGTGCCGTCCACGCCGAGCAGCGCGGTGGCGCCGTCCATGCCGCGGCGATGCAGCAGGTCGCAGACCGCGACGAAGGCGGGCACCCGGTAGACCCGCTCCTGGCGGCCCAGGTAGACGGTCAGCTTGGTCGCGCCGGCCAGGTCCGGCCCGGTCGTGTCGGTCAGCAGCCGGGCACGCTCCAGGGTGACCAGCCCGGTGCGGTTGAGCTGGATGGTCTGGGGGAGTACCGCCTCGATGCGCGGGCGGGTGTCGACTGCGACCGCGATCATCGGCAGGTCCTCGGACAGGGTCAGGGAGCGGTCGGTGCGCAGGTGGTGCTTGAGCCCGAACCCCTCGGTGCCGCGCAGCAGGATGCTGGCCGCGATCTCATGCCGCCCGTACAGCTCGAGCAGGGCGTCCGCGACGAACGCGCCCCCGCTCCGGTGGCGCTCGCCGAAGTAGCTGGTCAGCTTCAGGCTGTCGGCGGTGGTCACAGCTGCATCCCGATCAGGCGGCCGAGCGCGGCGGCGGCCAGGCCGGCCGCGAGGCTGGCGATCACGTTGACCGCGGCCTGGCGGTGCTGGCGTTCTTCGGTCAGCCGCTGGGTTTCCAGCATCCACGTCGAGAATGTCGTGTAGGAGCCGACCGCGGCGGTGCCGGCCAGCAGCGCCTCCTCGTGGCCGAGGGCCAGCCCGGTGATCAGGCCGAGGATCACCGCGCCGGATACGTTGACGACCAGCGTGCCGAGGGGGAAGTCACGGCTGGCCGTACCGGCCACCGCGCCGTCGGCCAGGAAACGGACCACCGAGCCCGCGCCGCCGATCAGCACGACCCCCGCCCAGATCAGCACGTTCACCCGCGCACCCGCACCCGCCGGACCATCGCGGTGGCCAGGTGGATCGCCGCATAGCCGGCCACGACGCTGGCCGCGGTATACCCGGCCGCCAGGGCCCAGGCCCGGGCGTCCAGCATGATGAGGATCTCCACCTGCATGGTGGAGAACGTGGACAGCCCGCCGCACAGGCCGGTGCCGAGTAGCGGCCGCCGGTAGCTGGACAGCGGCAGGCGTTCCTGCAGCCGGGTGACGAAATAGCCGAGCAGGAAGGCGGCCGCGATATTGACGCCGAACGTGGGCCACGGCCACGCCGTCGCCGGGTGCGGGAACGCCTCGGCCAGCGCGGCGCGCGCCAGCGTGCCCAGCGCGCCGCCCGCGAATATCGCGGCGATTTCCCGCCGGTCGACCCGCGGCAGGATCTGCCGGGCACAGGCTCCTGCACGCGCAACGACTCCGTTCATGGCCTCCACGCCAGGGCATCATCTGGCGACCGTCAGTTTATTAGGCCTGCGGGCCGCCTTAGCTCCGCATCTGTACCTGCGGGGATCGCCGCCTTCTACAGGGCGGCGAGGGCGTCCGCCAGTTCAGCCGGGCGGGTGAACATGGACTCGTGGCTGCCGGGCACGGTCACCGGGGTGACCTTGATCCGCTCGGCGAAGCGGTCCCAGCCGTAGTCACCCGGCGGCAGCGCCACGTCGCCGTCGGACAGCACGTAGTGCATGGGGATGCCCAGGCCGCGGTAGGCCTCGTCAGCGGGCGGGTCGGTGAACGTCCGGAAGGGCTGCGGGCGCAGCACCGAGTGCACCGCCGCGGCCGCGGCGGGGTCGGCGTCGCCCATGAAGGCGCCCTGGAACACCTCCAGCGGCAGCGCGACGGTGCTGTCCGCGGAGGCCCCCGCCAGCTGGTCGAACAGCTCCTGGTAGTGCGGCGGGACCTCGTCGTACAGCGAGCGGCTGCCCTCGGGCACGAAGGCGCTCCAGAACACCAGCGACTTCAGCCGGGAGGCCAGCCGCGGCGCCGCGCCGGCGATGACGTAGCCGCCCCAGCTGTGCCCGACCAGCGTGACGTCGACGGCGAAGGACGCCTCGACCTGGCTCACCAGGCTGTCGACGCAGCCGGCCAGCGTCACGCCGCGCGGGTCGTCGTCGATGCCGAGCCCGGGGCAGGTCGGCGCCCACACCCGGTGCCCGGCGGCGCGCAGCCTGCTCGCCACCGGCTGCCAGGCCCATCCGCCGTGCCACGCGCCGTGCACCAGCACGAAGTTCTCTGTCATGGTGACCTCCTCGTCAGGGGCGCGATCCCGCACCACGTCCCGGACGAATGTATCGGCCGGGCGTCTTCGTCGTCCCGGAGCCCGGGCAGGACATCACCCTGCCCGCGATCAGGGATGGCATGTCGGCGGCCGGGGTAGCGAAGTTCAACTAGCCGGAACGACTGGAGGTCGTCGCCGAGTTGCCCGTCACCAAGATGGGCAAGCTGGACAAGACGGCGCTGCGCGGCATGCTCGCCGGAAGGAGTACCGCATGACCGACACCGAGACCAGCCCCGCGCCCAACCTGGAGAACAGCGATACGTTCGACAGCGCCGAGCATCAGGCCAGGCTGAAAGAGCTCTACCGCGACTTCGAGGCGGCCGGGATGACCCCGCTCTGGCTGACCCGCGAGGGCCTGATGCCCTTCCATCCCCAGCCCCGGGCGGTGCCGCACCTGTGGCGCTGGGCCGACCTGCTGCCGCTGGCCGCGCGCAGCGCCGAGCTCGTCCCGGTGGGCCGCGGCGGCGAGCGCCGCGCGATCAGCCTCGGCAACCCGGGGCTGACCGGCGACCCGTACACCACGCCCACCCTGTGGGCGGCGATCCAGTACCTGGCCCCCCGCGAGGACGCCCCGGAGCACCGGCACACCCAGTCGGCGTTCCGGTTCGTCCTGGAGGGCGAGGGGGTGTGGACGGTCGTGGACGGGGACCCGGTCGCGATGCGCCGGGGCGACCTGCTGCTGACGCCCGGCTGGGCCTTCCACGGCCACCAGAACGTCTCCGACACCCCGATGGCCTGGCTGGACGGGCTCGACATCCCGCTGGTCGCCGAGACCGACCAAGGCTTCTTCGAGTTCGGCCCGAACAGGTCCGCACCAAGGCGACGCCGGAGCGCAGTAATGCCGAACGGCTCTGGGGCCAGCCCGGGCTCACCCCGGTCGCGCTGGCCGGGACCCGCCCGGCCTCGCTGCGCTGGCCACCATGCGGACCGAGTTCCACCGGCTGCGCGCCGGCGCCGCCACCCGCCCGTCGCGCACCTCCGCGTCCTCCGTCTCGCAGGTCTTCGACGGCGCCGGCGCGGTCCGGCTGAACGACCAGCGGCTCCCGCTGGAACGCGGTGACATCATCGCGGTCCCGGCCTGGACCGAGTTCTCCCTGCAGGCCGCCAGCCAGCTCGACCTGTTCACCTTCTCCGACGCGCCGGTGTTCGAGAAGCTGAACCTGCTGCGCACCGAGGCCGGCTAGGACGCTCAGCGACCCGCGCTCAGCGACACCGGAAGGTGCGCGGGTCCGCGCAGGTTGATCCGGCCGTTCCAGGTGACCTCGCCGTCGAGGGCGAGTCCCGGGAACCGGGCCGTCAGCCGGGCCAGGGCGATCGAGGTCTCCAGCCGGGCCAGCGACGCGCCCAGGCAGTGATGCGGCCCGGCGCCGAACGAGACGTGCTGGCGGGCGTTCTCCCGGTCGACCCGGAGCTCGGCGGCGTCCGGCCCCCAGTAGCTCTCGTCCCGGTTGGCCGAACCGAGGCTGGCCAGGACGAAGGACCCGGCGGGGATGGTGACGCCGGAGAGCCTGACCTGTTCCAGGGTGATCCGCCTGGTCGCCTGGACCGGGCTGTCGTAGCGGAGCATTTCCTCCACCGCGTTGCCGATCAGCGCGGGATCCTCGCGCAGCAGCGCGAGCTGGGCCGGGTGGCGCAGCAGCGCGAGGGTTCCGCCCGCGATCAGGTTGACCGTCGTCTCGTGGCCGGCGATGTACAGCAGCAGGGTCTGCGCGATCAGTTCGTCGTCGTCGAGCACGTCGCCGTCGTCTTCGGCGTTGATGAGCGCGGTGAGCAGGTCATCGGCTGGGTGGGCCCGCTTCCACGCGATCATCCCGGCGGCGATCTGGGTCAGCTCGGCGTCGGCGGCCGCTATGGCCGCGACCATGGCTGGGTCATTGACCGGCTCGAGCGAGCGGACCACCGTGCCGCTCAGCTGCCTGATGCGCTCGTGGTCGGCCGGCGGCGTGCCGAGCATCTCGGCGATCACGGCGAACGGTAGCGGGAACGCCAGCGCGTCGACCAGGTCGACCCGGCCCTGGTGTTCCGCCGCGTCGAGCATGTCGTCCACCAGCCCGGTGATACGCGGCTCCAGCGCCTGGACGGCCCGCGGCGTGAACGCCTTCGACACCAGCCGGCGCAGCCGGGTGTGGTCCGGCGGGTCGCGGTCGAGCATGGACAGGCCGCCCGAGCGGGCAACCTCGTCGCCGTACACCTGCTCACGTAGGTCGAGCAGCTCCCGGTCACCGATGTTGCGGTCCTCGACCGACAGGCCCGCCCGGAGCAGCCAGGACACGTCCTCGTAACGGCTGAGCAGCCAGAACCCGATCGGGTGCCGGTGCACGGGCGCCCCGCCGCGCACCGCCGCGTACTGCGGATAGGGGTCGTCGGTGAAGCCAGGCGCGAACGGATCGAATAGCGGCGAGGGGACGGTCTGGGACATGGCAGGTCTCCTTCCCGCGTCAGCGCTTCATCAGCCTGGCCGAAGGACCGATTTTGCCCATGGCGCGGCGGGTAACAACGTCGTAACGTGAGGATATAACACCCGAAATTACCGCGGTATTGGCTGGTCATCATGGCTGTTCTAGTCCCTGGCGAGACGGCGTTCACGGATCCGGCCGCATCTCGCTCCCATCCTCTTGACCCGCTGAGCGCTGCCGAGATCGAAGCGGCCTCGGCGGCCATCGCCAGCGCAGCCGGCCTGGCCCCCTCGGCACGCTTCGTCTACATCAGCCTCTACGAGCCGGCCAAGGCCGACGTCATCGCGTTCGAGGCCGGCGGCCCGGCGCCCGAGCGCCTGGTGAAGGTGGTGCTCCGGGAGCGGGCCGAACGGGCCAGCTACGAGGGCATCGTGGCGGTCGACCGCGCCGAGGTGCGGTCCTGGCGGCGGGTGGACGGCGTGCAGCCGTCGGTGATGTTCGAGGAGTTCCTGGCCGCCGAGGAAATCGTCCGCGCCGATCCCCGGTGGCAGGAGGCCATGCGCCGCCGCGGCGTCACCGACTTCTCGCTGTGCATGATCGATCCCTGGTCCTCGCCCAACGTCGCACCGGGCCTGGGGCCGCAGGACGGGCGCTTCGTCCGGCCGCTCACCTTCGTCCGGTCCGCCCCGGACGACAACGGCTACGCCCGGCCGGTCGAGGGGCTGGTGACGCTGGTCGACCTCGACGCGATGACGGTGGTGGACGTCGAGGACCACGGCGTGGTCCCGTTGCCGGAGCGCGCCGGGAACTACTCCGCCGAGGCGCTGACCGAACCAGGCAACAAGCCGTCCTTCCCGCAAGGGCCGCGCCAGGACGTCCGCCCTCTTGACATCGTGCAAGCCGACGGCCCGAGCTTCACCCTCGACGGCCATCACCTGCGCTGGCAGAAGTGGGACCTGCGGATCGGCTTCACCGCCCGGGAAGGGCTCGTCCTGCACCGGATCGGCTACGACGACGGCGGGGGCCTGCGGTCCGTCATCCACCGCGCGTCGCTGTCCGAGATGTTCGTGCCCTACGGCGACCCCGCCGCCACGCACTACCGCAAGCTGGTCCTGGACGAGGGGGAGTACGGCATCGGGCTGCTCACCAACAGCCTGGAGCTGGGCTGCGACTGCCTGGGTGAGATCCGCTACCTCGACGGCGTGGTCAACGACAACGAGGGCAAGGCCATGGTCGTCCCCAACGCGATCTGCCTGCACGAGGAGGACTGCGGCATCGCCTGGAAGCACACCGACTTCCGGACCGGCTACGCCGAGGTCCGGCGGATGCGCCGGATGGTCATCTCCTCGATCGTCACCGTCGGCAACTACGAGTACGGCTATTTCTGGTACCTGTACCAGGACGGCAGCCTCGAGTACCAGGTCAAGCTCACCGGGGTCATCTCCACCGGGGCGGTCCCGCCCGGCGAAGTACCGGCCCACGGGACGCTCGTCGCGCCCGGCGTGTACGGCCCGCACCACCAGCATTTCTTCAACGTGCGCCTGGACATGGCCGTGGACCGTGCGGAGCGGGGGGGAGGGGTGAGGGGGGGGGGGCGGGGTTTTGGCGGGGGGCGGGGGGGTGGTTTCTTGGTTTCGGACGACTTAGAGAGCCATGCATCCTGAGAGGAGAGGGATGGGGGGGGGAATGGATCGCCGGATCTGAAGAAGAGGGGGTTTCGGGGGTGTCAGTCGGTGCCAAATGGCGCGAGGCGGGGAGGGGGCGGTCCCGCTGTTGTTTTTCGGCGGAGGTGTGGCTGTCGTTGCCTCGGCCTGGTGTGATGCTGATGGTCGGTATGCGCGGCCAGTTGCAAGCGGGCAACTCGGCGGGTTTTGTGGGGGAGGGTGGGCGGGGGGGAGGGGGTGGGGCCTGGTGCTCGGCTACTGTTCACCGGCATAGCGTGCGTGCTCGGCTTGAGATTGGCGACAGTTTGACGGTGGTGTGGGGCAACCAGCCGGGGGTTGGGGGTGGCCCGGGTGGGGGGGGCATCGTTGAGCGGGCGGCGTTCGTCCTCGAAGCCGTGTCGGTGACGATCATCGAGTCCTGTGCGTGGCCGTCTACGCGCACAACGGCAGCGTCGTCGACCACGCTCAGCTCACCCTGGCCGGGTTCAAGCCGGGCGGCCTGGTGGTCGGGATGGTGCTGGCCATCTTCGCCTTCGTCGGGTTCGAGAGCGCCGGCGCGCTGGGGCGGAGGCCAGGAACCCGGCGCGCAGCGTACCCCATGCGATCCTGTGGAGCTGCGGCGCGGTCGGCGTGTTCTACCTGATCGTGTCGTATGCGCAGCTGTACGGTTTCGGCGCGGCAGGCTTCGCCAAGGCCAGCGCGCCGCTGCCCCAGCTGGCCGACCGGGCGGGCCTCGGCCCGCTCAGCCACTTCATCGCCATCGGGATCACGTTCAGCATGTTCGCCTGCGCGCTGGCCTGCCTGAACGCGGGCTCGCGGATGCTGCTGAGCTTCGCTCACGACGGGCTGGCCCCGAAGGCGCTGGCGCACACGTACCCGCGGACCCGGGCGCCGGACTTCGCCATCTGGATAGTGGCCATCCCGATGACCGTGATTCCGGTGGCTTACATCATGGCCGGCAGCGCCAACGCGGTCCTCGCCTCCGAGATGGGCACGCTGGCCACTTACGGCTTCATGCTGGCCTACGCCCTGGTGTGCCTGGCCGCGCCCTTGTTCCTGTTCAGGCGGGGCGAGTCGCCGGTGATGTCCGCGATACTCGGCGGCCTGGGCGTGCTGACGATGGCGTTCGTGTTCTACGTCAGCTGGCTCCCGCAGCTGATCCCCAACGACATCTTCGCGGCCCTGACCTGGCCGTTGTGGTTCCTGCCTTACGTCTTCCTGGCCTGGACCGCCGTCGGGGCGGCCTGGTACCTGACCGTCAAGCGCACCCGCCCGCAGGTGATCGCCGCAGCCGGGCGCTGGGGGGAACAGGCCGCGTCGCCCGAGCTGTCGACAGCGCCCGCGTCATGAAGACGCGGGACCTGGCGACGTCCGGCGTGGTCGAGTCGGGCTAGCCTGGCACGATGCGCCGCCCGCTGATCCGGGTCGGCGCGATGCGCACGTACACGTCGCGGGCGCCGGCTGCCCACGGCTCGACATGCGTGGTGTCTTCGAGGTGTTTCACCTCGCCCTCGTCGGTGATCTGGTGCGCGTGACCCTGCACCAGGACGCTCCAGCCTTCACGGAGCGCGTCGTCGAGGTGGTCGGCTTCGAAGCTGACCGGGGCGTTGGAGTACAGGGCCAGCAGCGTGTCCGGCGCGGTGCGGAAGATGATGGTCTTTCCCGTCATGGCGAAGTTGACCGGCAGGATCATGATCCCTTCGGACGCGAAGGCGACACGGCCGATGCCGCCCGGTTCCAGCAGGTCGAAGCACTCGACCGGGCTGAGCGTCCGCAGGGCGTACCCGCGGGCCGGGGTTTCCCGCCCGGGCCAGGCGCGCTGCACGTCCCGTCTTTTCGCCGTGTCCTTTCCAATAGTCATATCTATTCACCTCCGCCATTCGCGGGTTGTTTCGTTTCGCCAGCCTTGCCGGGCCGCGACGTCGGCGCTGGGGCCCGAGGTCCCGCCGGGGCGGGCCGTTCGGCCCGAGGGTGGCGACGGCCAGCCGGTCAGATCTCCGTGCGACCAGGGCAGGCGCGCCCACATCTCGATATCGTCCGAACGAATGCCGTCTCCTGCTCTTCTTCGGCGCTACTTGTGCCGCCGCCGCCGCGGCAGCCGGCCGTCGACCCGCCACTTCGAGCCGGGGCGCCCGGGCAGCAGCAGGACGATCAGCAGCCCCAGGGCCGAAAGGATGAGGCCGAACGTCAGCCCGACCCGCTCACCGTAACCTTTGCGCTCCGACAGCCACGACGCGGCCGCCGCCGAGATCAGCCACACGAACACGAAGTACAGCGCATTGACGCCAACCGCGCCGCTCATCTCGTCGCTCCGTATCCGGTCATGTCCCCAGGTACGCCTTCTGGACCCCGGGATCATTCTGCAGGCTCGCCGAATCGTTGGCCAGGGCCACCCGCCCCGTCTCCAGCACGTAGCCGCGGCTGGCGGCGTCGAGCGCCCGGTTGGCGTTCTGCTCGACCAACAGGATCGCGACCCCGGAGCGGTTGATCTCGCCGATGGTCTCGTAGATCCGCTCCACCAGGATCGGGCCGATGCCGAGCGACGGCTCGTCGAGCAGCAGCAGCTTCGGCCGGGCCATCAGCGCGCGCCCGATCGCGAGCATCTGCTGCTCGCCGCCGGACATCGTGCCGGCCTTCTGGCGGTCGCGCTCCTTGAGCCGGGGGAACAGGTCGTAGACGCGATCGAGGTCTTCGGCGATCTCGGGGCCGCGCCGCCGGTGCGCGCCCAGGTCCAGGTTCTCGCGCACGGTCATCCGCGCGAAGCAGTGGCGGCCCTCGGGGGCGAGCGCGACCCCGCGGATGGGTATCTCGTGGGCCGGCACGCGCGTGATGTCCTCCCCGGCGAACGTGATCTTCCCGGAGCGAGCCGGGGTCAGTCCCGAGATGGAACGCAGGGTGGTGCTCTTGCCGGCCCCGTTCGAGCCGATCAGCGTGACCACCTCGCCCGCATCGACGGTCAGCGAGATGCCTTTCAGCGCCTCGATCGCGCCGTAGTAGGTATGGATGTCCGAAACTTCGAGCAGGGTCATCACGCCTGCTTTCCGAGATACGCCTCGATCACCCCGGGGTCCGCACGGACCACGGCCGGCTCACCTTCGGCGATCTTCTTGCCGTAGTCGAGCACGGTGACGCGCTCGGAGACGCCCATCACGACCTTCATGTCGTGTTCGATCAGCAGGATCGTCAGCTTCAGCTCGTCCCGCATCCTCCGCATGAACTCCGTCAGCGCCTGGGATTCCTGCGGGTTCATGCCGGCCGTCGGCTCGTCGAGCAGCAGCAGTCTTCGGCTGGGACGCCAGCGCCCGGGCGATCTCCACCCGCCGCTGGTCACCGTACGGCAGCTGCGCGGCGAGCCGGTCGAAGACGGGCTCACGCAAGCCGACGTAGGCCAGCAGCTCGCGGGCGTGCTCACGCGTTTGGAGTTCCTCCCGGCGGACCCAGGGCGGCCGGAAGATCGACCCGAAGAGCCCGGCCCGCATTTGCGCATGGTGCCCGACCATCACGTTCTCGACGGCCGTCATCGCGCCGAACAGGCGGATGTTCTGAAAGGTCCGCGCGACGCCGTGCTTGGTGATGACGTCCGGCCGCGCGTGCGTGATGTCTCGCTCGCCGAGCAGGATCCGTGCCCTCGGTCGGCCGGTACAGCCCGGTCAGCATGTTGAACAGGGTGGTCTTCCCGGCGCCGTTCGGCCCGATCAGCGACACGATCGAGTGCTGCGGAACGTCGAACGAGACGTCGTTGACGGCGACCAGCCCGCCGAACGTCTTCGTGACGTGCTCCGCGCGCAGGACGTGCGACGGCGGGCGGCGCAGGCGGGGGAGTCTCGACCGGGCTCACGTCGCACCCCCAGCGGTGCCCTGGGTTTCCGCGAGCTGGGCGTCCTCCGCGGCGATCTCGGCCGTGAGCTCGAGCCGGCGTCGCCGCTCCGGGATCAGGCCCTGCGGCCGGAGCAACATCATGATCACCAGCAGGAACCCGAAGATCCCGAACTCCACCTGGACGAGCTGGAAGTTGAACCCCAGCTTGGCGGGGAGGCCGTTCAGGACGTCAGGAATCAGGTAGTTGTTGATGTAGCCCAGCGCCAGCCCCCCGACGACCGCTCCCCAGATCGACCCGAGCCCGCCGATGATCACCATGGCGAGAATGAAGATCGAGAACCCGAACTGGAACTGCTCGGCGTTGACCACGGTGTAGTACGTACCGAAGAACGCACCCGACATGCCGCCGAACGCGGCGCCGATCGAATACGCGAGCAGCTTCGTCTTCACCAGCGGAATGCCCATCGACACGGCCGCAACCTCGTCCTCGCGCAGCGCGACCCAGGCCCGGCCGAGCCGGGAGTCGCGCAGCCGCAGGTTGACGAACAGCACGACCAGCAGGATGGCGAAGATCAGCCAGTACCACGGTCGCAGGTTCAGCAGGCTGAACGACCCGATCCCGGGGAAGTACGGCGAGTCCACCGCGCTGATGCCGAGGTTGCCGGCGGTCAGCGTCATGCCGCCGCCGACGTGGATGCTCTGGCCGTTGACCGCCAGCGTGGCGATGATCTCGCCGAACGCGAGCGTGACGACCGCGATGTAGTCGCCGCGCAGCCGCAGCGTCGGCAGGCCGATCACCACTCCGGCCGCGGCGCAGATGAGCGCGGCACCGATCAGGATCAGGATGAAGTTGAGGTGGACGCCGGGCAGCGTGCTCGCGACCGGCGAGACGAGCACGTGGACCTGAGCCTTGAAGAAGAACCCAGATCCGAACCACCCGAGCGAGTACGCGCCCAGCGCGTAGAAGGCGACGTACCCGAGATCGAGCAGCCCGGCGAACCCCACGACGATATTCAGGCCCAGCGACATCACCGCGTAGGCCACCGCGATGATCGTCGCGTTCATGAACGCGCTGGACGAGGAGAACAGGAACGGCAGGACGATCCCGATCACCAGGAACGATACGGCCAGCGCCCGGCTCCACCACGGCGGGAGCCGCTTCTGCACGGCCGCGCGCCACCTTCCGCAGCTGCGCGCGCAACTCGCTCATCCCGCCTCCCTCGTCTCCTCACCGAGCAGACCGCGCGGGCGCAGGACCATGATGGCGATCAGGTAGCCGAACACGACCGCCTCGGTCCACTGCGGGCCCAGCCGCGAATCGGTCAGCGACTGGATGACGCCGATGATCAGTCCGCCGAGCACGGCCCCGCGGACGTTGCCGATGCCTCCCATGACCGCCGCCGTGAACGCGATCAGTCCGGCCTTGAAGCCCTGGAAGTACCAGATGTTCGTCTCATAGAGCGCGTACACGAGCCCGGCGGCGCCGGCCAGCATGCCGCCGAGCAGGAAGGTGAGCGAGATCGTGGAGTTGACGTTGATGCCCATCAGGCGGGCCGCCTCGGGGTCCTGGGCGGTGGCGCGCATCGCCCGGCCGGCCCGGGTGGTGTTGATGAACCAGGTCAGCGCGAACACCAGCGGGATCATCACGGCGAACGCGAGGATGTACCCGCGCAGGATAGGTACCCCGCCGATGGTGAACACCGTTTGCTGCGAGTGGATCAGGTCGGGCACGCTCTGCGGTGAGCCCCCGCGCCAGAGCAGGCCGACGTTCTGCAGGATGAACGAGAAGCCGACCGCTGTGATCAGCGATGCGAGCTTGGGCGCGCTTCGCAGCGGCCGGTAGGCGACCCGCTCGATCAGGACGTTCAGGGACCCGGTCATGATCATCGTGATGATCAGGGTCACGAGCAGGCCGCCGACCAGCCCCAGGGCGCCGGTGGTGAGCCCGAGCCCGAGCGTCGCCCACAGGCCGACGGCGGTGAAGGAGCCGATCATGAACACGTCGCCGTGGGCGAAGTTGATCAGCTCGATGATGCCGTAGACGAGGGTGTACCCGATCGCGATCAACGCCCAGATCGCGCCGTTGGACAGGCCCTCGGCGAAGTTGAAGCCCAGCTTCGACAGATCGTGATGGATCACCACGTGGCCCGCCACGAAGCCGGCCTGGTAGCCGCTTATCAGATCGGTGATGCCGTAGTAGATCGGCAGCGCCGCGAGCGCCGCGATCAGACCCCAGCGGCCGGCATAGCGGCGGACCGCCGCGAGCGGGCGTGCCGCCACCGCCGGCGGAGGGCTGGGCGAAATCGTTGTGGTTTCCACGGGTTCCTGTGCAGTACGGCGGGGTGTCGATGCAGCCTAGTGGACGTGGAGGGGGCGCTGCGCGCCCCCTCCACGTTTACCTAACCTGAGACGGTCGTGGTGGGCGTGATCGTCTTGACGAAGACCGGCTCGCCGTTGGACCCGACCTTGTACAGGCCGTAGGCCTTCAGCGTCGTGTCGCCGTTCTTGTCGAACCCGTAGGTGCCGAGCACCGACGAACGCGCGGTGGTCGCGAACAGGGCCTTCAGCACGGCCGACTTACTGTTGCCCTGAGCCCCGAGGCCCTTGATCGTGTCGAGCCCGAGCTTCATCACCTCGTAGCCGTAGATCGCGTACGGGTCGGGATTCGCCGTGCCGTACTTGGCCTGGTAGGCGGCGAGGAACGTCTTGCCACCCGGATACGCGGCCAGGTCCTGGGTCGCGACCGTGCACTCGATCAGCGGGTCAATCGCGGCCGGGACGCCGCCCTTCGCCGCGGCCGTGTAGGAGTCCGAGCAGACCCGTCGCCGCCGAAGATCTTGGCCTTGGGGATCGCCGAGTTGACGTCCTTGGTGATCTGGACGGCGCCATTGGCGGTAATGCCAGCGAAGTAGAAGCAGTCGGCGCCCTGGCCCTGGATCGTCGACGCGTAGGAGCGGAAGTTGGGCGCGGTCTTGTCGATCCCGGTGTTGCTCACGATCGTGACCCCGTAAGAGCCCTTCTCCAGCTCGAGCAGTTTGGCCAGACCGGCGCCGTAAGCCTGCTTGTCGTTGGCGATGGCGACCTTCGTGCCACCGGCATTCTTCATCGCGATCAGGCCGGAGGCGGCCTGGATCGAGTCGATCGGCACGATCCGCAGGTAGGTACGGGTCCCGGTCGGGTAGTACTTCTGCGGCTCGCCGGGGGCGCTGCCGGGCAGGTTCGTCGTCAGGCCGACGTACGTGTTCGCCGGGCTGACCTGGGGGATTCCCCCCTGGTTGAGGATCGGGATCGACACCTCGCTGGCGCCCGAGTTGAACTCGCCGATGTAGTAGATGGCCTTCGGGTCCGTCGCCACCTTGCGCGCGTTGGCTGCCGTCTGGCCGGGGTCCCATGCGGCGGCCGCCGCGGTCGAGTCGTCGAGCGACTGGTAGTTCACCGTCCACTGCCCGGCCTTGCCGCCCGCCTGAGCGAGCGCGAGCTTGATGCCGTTGACCATCGGATTGGTCTGGCTGGTCGAGGCTCCCTGCAACGGGAGGCTCGAGTAGATGTCGACCGTGTTGCCGGACGAGCCGCTGGATGAACTGCTGCTGCTGCTGCGCTACTGCTGCTGCTGCTGCTACTGCTACAGCCGACAACTGCGAGGGCGACCGCGGCCAAGGCGGCGATCGCAGGGGTTCGTCTCATTATCTTCCTCTCGTCGATGTGAATTGTCCGGCTGCCACGAAGCGCGCTGACCGACCGGTCTGGGCTCCGCAGCAGTGCGACAGCCGAGGGATGAAACCGTCTTGACTACCCCCCTTGCGTCGGCTGTAGCTGCCGAACTTGTCCAGGTCAGCCAGGTGCCGACCCGCCGGCGTGCCCCAGCAACAGCCGGCTCAACCACGTACCCGCACGAGGCGGAGGGTAAGTCGTTCCCTGTCACGAGTCCGGTCCCACTGGCGTGGGCTCGTTCGGCTCCCGTCCGTCCTGGCACTCGGAAGAGCTTGCCAGATTCCTGTATCGCGGAGATTAACCGTGAGGTCACGAAATGATCACCGATCCGATGCCGAGGATCCACCCTGGCCGCCTATGTCCGCCGTATGGGCACAATGGGCTGGTGCGGGGTTTGTCTGCGCCGCTGCTGCTGGCCGCGGCGCGGGGCCGGCGGCACCCGGGCCGGTGGCTGCTGCCTGCGCTGGGCATTGCGCTCGCGGTGGCGTTCGCGGCGGGCGTGGCGGCCGAGTCCCAGATCGCGGCCGACCAGAGCGCCCGATCGGTGCTCCAGGCGACGTCACCGCTCGACAGCGAGGTCCGCGTGACCTGGCAGGGACCGGTCACCCCGGCGTGGCGGACCAGGCGCGGGCCCTGCTGCGCGGGCTTGATCTGGGGTCGCCGACCGAGGTGGTGCTGATGAACCCGGTGCGGCTCGACGGAGTGGTCGTGCGTCCGGCCGCGATTGCCCCGCTGGGCCATTGGCTCCCTGGCCCTGCGCGTGGCCACAGCGCTGGGGCCCTGCCGCGCCGACGCTGCCCGATGCTGCTCGCCGGCG
>CAWDBS010000009.1:0-66210 GCA_963800415.1 uncultured Actinomycetes bacterium | reverse complement strand
GGGGATCGACGAGGAGATTTAGTACTGTGACTATTCGCGTAGGAATCAACGGTTTCGGCCGCATCGGCCGTGGCTTCTGGCGGGCCGCCAACGCCGCGGACGGCGACCGTGGCATCGAGATCGTCGCGGCGAACGATCTCGGCGACGTCGCCACGATGGCGCACCTGCTCAAGTACGACACCGTGCTCGGCACGCTGGCGGACGAGGTGTCGGTGTCCGGCGACACCATCCGGGTCGGCGACAAGTCGATCAAGATCCTGGCCGAGCGCGAGCCGGCCAAGCTGCCCTGGCGCGACCTCGGCGTGGACGTCGTGATCGAGTCGACCGGCCGGTTCACCACCGGGCCGACGGCCAGGGCGCACCTCGAGGCGGGCGCGAAGAAGGTCATCATCTCCGCGCCGGCCAAGGAAGAGGACATCACGATCGTGATGGGGGTCAACGACGACGCGTACGATCCGGCCGCGCACCACGTGCTGTCCAACGCCTCCTGCACCACGAACTGCGTCGCGCCGATGGCCAAGGTGCTGCTGGACAACTTCGGGATCGTCAAGGGCCTGATGACGACGATCCACGCCTACACCAACGACCAGGTCATCCTGGACTTCCCGCACAAGGACCTGCGCCGGGCGCGGGCCGCCGCGCAGAACATCATCCCGACCACGACCGGGGCGGCCAAGGCGACCGCGCTGGTGCTGCCCGAGCTCAAGGGCAAGCTGGACGGGATGGCCATGCGGGTGCCGGTGCCGGACGGCTCGGTGACCGACCTGGTGGTCGAGCTGAACCGCGAAGTGACCAAGGACGAGGTGAACGCCGCGTTCCGGGCCGCCGCCGAGGGGCCGCTCAAGGGCTACCTGTACTACACCGAGGACGCCATCGTGTCCTCCGACATCGTGGGCTCGCCCGCGTCGTGCACCTTCGACGCCTCGCTCACGATGACGTTCGGCAACCAGGTCAAGGTCATCGGCTGGTACGACAACGAGTGGGGCTACTCCAGCCGGCTCGTCGACCTGGCCGCGCTCGTCGCCGCCCGGCTGCGGTAATGCACTCCATCGACGACCTGGAGGTCATGGGCCGCCGCGTGCTGCTGCGGTCGGACCTGAACGTCCCGCTCGACCTGACCGGCACCGGGGAGATCACCGACGACGGCCGGATCCGGGCCAGCCTCCCGGTGATCAGCAAGCTGTCCGACCGGGGCGCGCGGGTGATCATCCTCGCGCACCTCGGCCGGCCCAAGGGGGCCACGTTCGAGGAGCGGGCGGCGGGCGGCCCGTCGCTGCGGCCGGTGGCCGCGCGGCTGGGCGAGCTGCTCGGGCGGCCCGTCTCGTTCGCCACCGACGTGGCCGGGCCTTCGGCGGAGGAGACCGCGTTCAGCCTCGGCGACGAGGACGTGGCGGTCTTGGAGAACGTGCGCTTCGAGCCCGCGGAGACCAGCAAGGACGACGCCGAGCGCGGCGCGTTCGCCGAGCGGCTGGCCCGCTTCGGCGAGCTGTACGTGGGCGACGGGTTCGGCGCCGTGCACCGCAAGCACGCCTCGGTGTACGACCTGCCCGGCGCTGCTCCCGCACGCCGCGGGTGACCTGGTGCGGGACGAGGTGGCGGTGCTGCGCCAGCTCACCACCGACCCGGCGCGCCCCTTCGTGGTGGTGCTCGGCGGCAAGAAGCCGTCGGACAAGCTCGCCGTGATCGGCCACCTGCTGAACCTGGCGGACCGCATCCTCATCGGCGGCGGCATGGGCTACACGTTCCTGGCCGCCCTCGGCTACGAGGTCGGCAACTCGGTGCTCGAGGCCGACCAGATTCCCGCCGTCAAGGAGGTCATGGCAGAGGCCGAACGGCGTGGCGTGGAGCTCGTGCTCCCCGTCGACCTGGTGGCGGCGACTCACTTCGCTCCCGACGCGGAGCATTCCGTCGTGCCGGTGACCGAATTCCCCGCCGACCGGGAAGGCGTGGACGCGGGCCCGCGGACCCGCGCCCTGTTCGCGGAGAAGCTGGCCGACGCCAAGACGGTGTTCTGGAACGGGCCGGTCGGGGTGTTCGAGTTCCCGGCGTTCGCCGCCGGCACCCGCGCGGTCGCCGAGGCGGTGGCCGCGGTGAACGGGCTGACCGTGGTGGGCGGCGGCGACTCGGCCGCGGCGGTTCGCGCGCTCGGCATCCCGGAGAAGTCGTACAGTCACATCTCCACCGGCGGCGGCGCGAGCCTGGAGTACCTCGAGGGCAAGACGCTGCCGGGGCTGACCGCGCTGGAGGACGGGTCGTGATGGCCCGCGCCCGTGGTCCCGGGGCCCGGCTGCCGCTGATGGCCGGCAACTGGAAGATGCACCTGAACCACCTCGAGGCGATCGCGCTGGTCCAGAAGCTCGCGTTCACCCTGACCGACAAGGACTTCGACGCGGTCGACGTGGCCGTGCTGCCGGCCTTCACCGCGCTGCGCAGCGTGCAGACCCTGATCGAAGGGGACAAGCTGCGGATCTCCTACGGCGCGCAGGACCTTTCCCGGTACGACTCGGGCGCCTACACCGGTGAGGTGTCCGGGCCGATGCTGGCCAAGCTGGGCTGCGACTACGTGCTGGCCGGGCATTCCGAGCGGCGGCAGTACCACGCGGAGACCGACGAGCTGGTCAACGCGAAGGTGCAGGCCGCGCTGCGGTCGGAGCTCACGCCGATCTTGTGCGTGGGGGAGCCGCTCGAGGTCCGCCGGGCGGGACAGCATCTCGAGCACTGTGTCGGGCAGCTCGACGGGTCGCTGAAAGGCATCGCGGCCGCCGCGGTGGCCGCGATGGTGATCGCCTACGAGCCGGTCTGGGCCATCGGCACCGGGGAGGTGGCGACCCCGCAGGACGCGCAGGAAGCGATCGGCGCCATCAGGTCGCGGGTTTCGGAGCTTCATGACGCCGAAACGGCCCGCAGTGTGCGTATCCTGTATGGCGGGTCCGTCAAGCCCGACAACGTCGCGCCGATCATGGCGCAGCCGGACGTCGACGGCGCCCTCGTCGGCGGAGCCAGCCTCGACGCCGGGCAGTTCGCTCAGATCTGCCGGTATCGTGAACTGGCAGCGTAGGCTTAGTTCAGCAATGCCCTTGTCACCAGCAGGAGATGGATAGCAGCTATGGTCGTCGGGCTTTCCGTTATCCTGATCATCACGAGCCTCGTGATGATCTTGCTCGTCCTGTTGCACAAGGGTAAGGGCGGCGGGCTGTCTGACCTGTTCGGCGGCGGGGTGAGTTCCACCCTGGGCTCTTCCTCCGTGGTCGAGCGGAACCTGGACCGGATCACCATCTTCTTCGGGGTCCTGTGGTTCGTCTGCATTATCGCCCTCAACGTGCTGATCAATCGCTAGCCTGTACTTCTATCCCGCACCGAAGTATCCCGCATCGAAGTTCTGGCTTGATAGCTCTATGGCCTTCAAGGGGTGATCTGTGAGTAGTGGCAACGCCATCCGCGGCAGCAGGGTCGGCGCGGGTCCGATGGGAGAGGCCGAGCGCGGCGAGGCCGCGCCTCGCGTCTGGGTCTCGTTCTGGTGCGCGAACAAGCACGAGACGCGTCCGAGCTTCGCGACCGACGCCGCGATCCCTGACACCTGGGAGTGCCCCCGCTGCGGGAACCCCGCGGGTCAGAACGAGCAGGCCCCGCCGAAACCGCCCCGCGTCGAGCCCTACAAGACGCACCTCGCCTACGTGAAGGAGCGCCGCAGCGACTCCGACGGCGAGGCCATCCTGGCCGAGGCCCTGGCCCGCCTCCGCGGCGCGAACGTCTGAGGCCGCTCATCAACGACTGTGGGCCGTTACCCCCGCCGCGGGGGTAACGGCCCACAGTGTTTGGCGCATGGGAGGTCAGAGGCCTTCGTTGATCAGGCGGCCGGCTTGCTCGTACTTGGCGGGCTTGTAGCGCTTGAAGTAGAAGGCGGCGCCGACGCCGGCGAGCACGACCACGGCGTCGATCGGGCCGAGCCAGTTCGCGTAGTTATAGCCGCCGCCGAGGAACGTGATGTTCGTGAACAGCAGGTACACCACGAAGGCCTGGGAGAAGAACGAGAGCAGCGGGGCCAGCCTGGTCTTCCACCAGTCCGCCTCGTCCCGGTGGAAGCGCTCGTAGTAGACCAGCACGCTGAGCGAGACCACCGCCTGCACCGACAGGATGATGATCACGCCCATCACCGCCATCAGGCCGTAGAGCTGCAGGTAGGCCTGGGAGTTGGGGTCGTTGCTGCCGGTGAAGACGGCGAAAAGCCCGATGATGATGGCGGCGACGACGGACTGGGTGACCGAGGCGATGTGCGGGCTCTTCCACCTGGGGTGGGTCCGGCCGAGCGCCCTGCGGGGCCAGGCCCTCACGGCCGAGCGAGTACAGGTAGCGCGCGGTGGTGTTGTGGAAGGCCATGCCGCAGGCGAACGAGCCGGTGATGATCAGGTAGCTCATCACCGAGGCCACCCAGCGCCCGGCGTACTGGCTGGCCGGGGTGAGGAAGTATTCGGCCGCGTTGGTCTGCGAGGCGGCGATGGCCGCGTGCGTGGTCGGGTACCCGCCGAGCGAGGCCCAGGACGTCATCGTGTAGAAGATGCCGAGCCCGATCACCGAGATGTACAGGGCGCGGGGGACGATCCGCTTGGGGTTGCGGGATTCCTCGCCGTAGTTCGGCGCCATCTCGAAGCCGACCCAGGACCAGAAGGCGAAGAACAGGCCGATGCCGATCGCGCCGGCGACCAGCTTGCCCTGCGCCGGGAAGCCCTTGAAGGCGTTCGCGATGTTGAGCGGGCTGGCGGTGACGTGCCCGCGGGCGAACAGGAAGCCGTCGAAGATGAGCAGGATGACGACCTCGCTGATCAGCCCGATCGCGAGCACCATGGTGGAGATCCGGACGTCGAAGTAGGTCAGGACGGCGATGATCAGCACCATGGCGAGCGCCAGCCAGGGCCAGGCGATGTTGACCCCGAACTGGTTCAGCTTCAGGCTGAGGAAGTAGGCGAAGCCGCCGGCCAGCGACGCCTCGAACACCGAGTACGCGACCACCGAGGCGTATCCGGTGCCGATGCCGAGTTCGCGGCCGAGGCCGTGGCTGATGTAGGAGTAGAAGCCGCCCGCCGTGGTCTTCTTCCTGGCCATTGCCACGTACCCGACGGAGAACACGACGAGCACGATCGTGGCGAACATGAAGGCGGCCGGGGCCCCGACGCCCTGCCCGTAGCCGACCATGATGGGGACGTTGAACAGCATGGCCGAGATCGGGGCCGACCCGGTCACGGTCAGGAACAGGACGCCGCCGAGCCCGACCGCGTGCTTGCGGAGCTTGGCTACATCCTGGCGTTGCGAGACGTCATAGTCCTCGGCCGGCTTGGCCGCTTCGGCGACGCGGGGACTCTCGGGGACTTGGGGATGACCCATAGGTACACCTCCGGCGCATTTGCGGGGAGCGTAACAGCCTGCGGGAACCATGATCAAGAGTTCTGGTTGAGTTAATCTGAGCGAAACAGAACCGCTTGACAGCAAACGGTCAGGACGATACTTATTTGGTTTAGCCGAACGAGCCATATGGTTGCGGCACCCGGCGAACGGTGACGGAGGTCGCGGTGACCGAGGAACTGATCTCTTTCGCCTCGAAGCAGGACATGCTGGCGAAGTCCAAGCAGTTCTGGAACCCGGACAAGACGCAGTTCTGGATCGACTCCGGGGTCCCGCTGGTCATCGACCGCCGGGAGGGTTACTTCATCTACGACGTCGAGGGCAAGCGCCTCATCGACGTCCACCTCAACGGCGGCACCTACAACCTGGGCCACCGCAACCCTGAGGTGGCCGCCGCGGTGACCGCGGCCATGCAGCGCTTCGACATCGGCAACCACCACTTCCCCTCGCTGGCCCGCACCGCGCTGGCCGAGGCGCTGATCAGCACGGCACCGCCGGGCCTGACCAAGGTGATGTACGGCAGCGGCGGCGGGGAGGCCATCGACATCGCGCTGAAGAGCGCGCGGCACGCGACCTCCAAGCGCGGCATCGTCTCGGTGGCCAAGGCCTATCACGGGCACACCGGGCTGGCCGTGGCCACCGGCGACGAGCGGTTCGCGACCCTGTTCCTGGCCGACCGGCCGGACGAGTTCACGCCACGTGCCGTTCAACGACCTGGACGCGATGGAGGCGGCGCTGCGCGGCCGGGACGTGGCCGCGGTGATCATGGAGACGATCCCGGCCACCTACGGCTTCCCGCTGCCCGCGCCCGGCTACCTGGCCGGGGTCAAGCGGCTGTGCGAGCGCTACGGCGCGCTCTACATCGCCGACGAGGTGCAGACCGGCCTGATGCGCACCGGCGAGCTGTGGGCCATCAGCAAGCACGGCGTCAACCCGGACATCCTGGTCTCCGGCAAGGGCATCTCCGGCGGCATGTACCCGGTCAGCGTGGTGCTGGCCACCGAGGCCGCCGCGGGCTGGCTGACCGAGGACGGCTTCGCGCACATGTCCACGTTCGGCGGCGCCGAGCTCGGCTGCGTGGCCGCGCTCAAGACGCTGGAGATCACCTGCCGGCCCGAGGTCAGGTCGATGGTGCACTACATCGCGGGGATGTTCACCGACGGGCTGGCGCAGGATCCAGGCCACCGTACCCGGACTGGTTCACCGGCATCCGGCAGGACGGGCTGGTCATGGGCCTGGAGTTCGGCCATCCGCAGGGCGCCAAGTTCGTGATGAAGCGGCTGTACGAGAACGGGGTGTGGGCGATCTTCTCCACCCTCGACCCCCGCGTGCTGCAGTACAAGCCGGGCATCCTGCTCACCCCGGCGCTCGGCGAGGAACTGCTCGAGCGGACCGAGGTGGCCATCGGCAAGGCCCGCGACGACGCGGCGCTGGCAAGAGGCGGAGGGCGGCGGTCCCGGAGGCCGAGAGCGCCGATCAACGTCGCGGAACTGCTCGTCGACCCGGCGGGGGTGCCGCGCGCCCGGGCCATGCTGCAGCGGGCGGAGTGGGCCGCGCGCGCCTTCGCCCGGTACGACAAGCCTGCAGTCGACGCGATCGTGCGGGCCGCCGCCGCGGCCGGCGCGGCCAAGGCCCGCGAGTACGCGGAATGGGCGGTGCGCGAGACCGGGTTCGGCGTGGCCGAGCACAAGGTGCTCAAGAACATCGCCTGCAGCACCGGGATCGTGGACTACTACGCGGGCCACGACTACGTGACGCCGCGGATCGACGCCCAGGCCAAGATCGTCGAGGTGCCGCGCCCGGCCGGCGTGGTGCTGGCGCTGACCCCGTCGACCAACCCGGTCGCCACGGTGTTCTTCAAGTGCCTGCTCGCGCTGATGACCCGCAGCGTGGTGGTGGTCAGCCCGCATCCGCTGGCCAAGGAGGTCTGCGCCGACGCCGCGCGCACCCTCGGCGCCGCGGCCGTGGCGGCGGGCGCCCCGGACGGCGTCATCCAGGTGGTGGACGAGCCGTCGGTGCCGCTGATCGACGCGCTGATGACCGACGAGCGCACCAGCGTCATCGTCGCGACCGGCGGCGTCCCCGTGGTGCGCGCCGCCCACAGCTCGGGCACGCCCGCCATCGGCGTCGGGCCGGGCAACGTGCCGGTGCTGGTGGACGCGACCGCCGACCTGGCCAAGGCGGCCCGGCGGATCGTGGACAGCAAGAGCTTCGACAACTCGATCCTGTGCACCAACGAGTCGGTGCTGATCGTCGCCGAGCAGGCGGCGACCGCGCTGCTGCGGCAGCTGAAGCAGGCCGGCGCCTACCTGCTCGAGCCGGACGAGCGGGACCGCGTATCGAAGCTGCTGTTCCCCGGCGGCCGGTTCGACATCCGTTTCGTCGGCAAGGACGCGAGCTGGATCGCGGCCGAGGCAGGCCTGCGGGTACCGAACCGCACCCGTGTCCTGCTCGCGCCGTTCGACCTGGTCGTGCCCGAGGAACCGCTGGCCCACGAGAAGCTCTGCCCGGTCCTGGGCCTGGTCCGGGTGCCGTCCGCCCGGCGCGGGATCGACGCCGCGCGGGCCGTGCTGCGGCTGTCCGGCCGCGGCCACTCGGCGGCCATCCACAGCACCGACCCGCAGGTGATCATGGAGTACGGGGCCGCGGTCGAGGTGCTGCGGGTGCCGTCAACGTGGGCAGCAGCCTGGGCAGCGCGGGCCACCTGAGACCAACCTGGCCCCGGCGATGACGATCGGCACCGGGTTCTTCGGCCGGTCCTCGGTGGCGGAGAACCTGCACCCCGGCCACCTGGTGCAGTGGACGCGGCTGGCGTACAACCACGATCCGGCCGAGCCGTTCGGCGACTTCGCCGGGCTGGCCCCTTCACGCCCTGGCAGGCGCCGGCCGGCCCGGTGCCCCCGTACCCGGTAGCGTCCAACCAGCGGGGCGACCCCCCGGCGCCCGCGGGCGGCGGCGGACAGGCAGGCAGCCCGGCTCGTTCGGAACCTCATGGTTTCTCCCCTGATGCTTCGGCGCTGCGCGAGGAGATCCGCCGGCTGATCCTCGAAGAGCTCTCCCAGCTGGCCGGAGGCTGACCCGTGGCCGAACTGCGCTCGTTCATCTTCCTGTCCCGGCTGCAGCCGCAGACGATGTGCTACCTGGGCACCTGGATCCGCGGGTCGCTGCCGCGCAGCCACGTCGCCGCGCAGGTCATCGAGGTGGCGCCGGGCCTGGACATCGAGCCGCTCACCGACGTGGCGGTCAAGCACGCCGACGTGCGGGCCGGGATCCTGGTGGTCGAGCGGCAGTTCGGCTACCTGGAGATCCACGGCGGGACCGACGAGGTGCAGGCGGCGGCCTCGGCCGTGCTCGGCGCGCTGGGCGCGACCGCCCGCGACGCCACCAGGCCCGAGGTTCTCGCTTCCAAGATCATCACCATGCTCGACCCGCAGCAGGCGTTCCTGGTCAACCGGAACAAGATCGGTTCGATGGCGCTGGCCGGTGAGTCGCTGTTCGTGCTGGAGATGCAGGCCGGCCTCGTACGCGATCCTGGCCGCCAACGAGGCCGAGAAGGCGGCCCGGATCAAGCTGGTCGACTACCGGATGATCGGCGCCACCGGTCGGCTGTACCTGGCCGGCACCGAGGCCGACGTCCGGCAGGCGGCCGGGGCCGCCGAAGAGGCGCTGCGGAGCCTGGCGTGAGACGGGAGCGAGCTGGGAGCACAGCGCGAGCGGGGGGGCCGGCGTGAGCGACCTCGACGAGCTCCGCGCGCTGGTTCGCGAGGTCATCCGGGACCTGCTGCCCAATGGCCTGCCGGTGATCGAAACGGTTAACCTTTCAACCGACGACGACCTGGCGGCGTTCGTGAAACGGCTCCTGGACCTGGATCAGGACCAGCGCGAGGAAATCCGGTCGGGCCGGAAACGGTTCAGGCTGGCCGCCGTACCGGCCGTACCGGTCCTGGGCGGCTCCGAGAATGGGACCGAACGGGCCGCAGGATCCACGCCGGTGCGCCGGATCGAGCGCGGCGCGGTCACCGAAGCGGTGGTCAGCCAGGCGGCGCGGGCCGGCGAAAGGCTCGTCCTCGGCCGCGGTGCCGTGCTCACCCCGCTGGCCAGGGACCGGGCCCGGGCCAGCGGCGTGCCGATCGAGAAGGAGCGCTGATGCTGACCGCAACGGTGATCGGGAGCGTCTGGGCCACGCGCCGGCTGGCCGAACTGCCGAACGGCGCCTTCCTCGAGGTGGAGGCCGAAGGCACCGGCCAGCGGCTGGTCGCCTTCGACGTGCTCGGCAGCGGGGTGGGCGAGCGCGTGCTCGTCACCCAGGGCTCGGTCGCGGCGGCCTGGTTCGCCGGCAAGCCGCCGCCCGTCGACGCGCTGATCATCGGTTCTATCGATCCGGAGCCCGGAACACCGGAGCCCGGAACACCGGAGCAGGGAACACCGGAGCAGGGAACAGGAGGATGAACGATGGCGGACAACGCGATCGGGCTGATCGAGACCAAGGGGTACGTGGCCGCGCTCGCGGCGGGAGACGCCATGGTCAAGGCAGCGAACGTGACGATCGTCGGCCGCGAGGAGGTCGGCGACGGGCTGGTGTCCGTGACGATCACCGGGGACGTCGGTGCGGTGAAGGCGGCCACCGAGGCCGGTGCCGAGACCGCGTCGACCGTGGGCGAGCTCGTCTCGGTCCACGTGATCCCGCGGCCGCACCCCGAACTCGCCAGGCACTTCAAGATCAGCGGTGACTAACGCCGCGGAACCCGGCGACCCGCGAGCGGCCGAGCTGCGGGTTTACCTCCTGGTGCGCGACCTGCAGCCGCAGTTCGCCGCGTACCTGGGCACCCCGATCCGGGCCCGCGGCTACCCGCCGTTCGCCGGGCAGCACGCGCTCATCGTCGAGGTGGCCCCCGCGCTGGCCATCGAGCGGGTCACCGACTTGGCGCTGCGCGCGGTGCCCGCGGTCGAGCCGGGCATCTTGTTCGTCGAGCGGCAGTTCGGCGTGCTCGAGGTGCACGGCCGGGAGCTGGACGACGTGCGCCGGGCCGGGCAGGCGATCCTGGACGGCCTCGGCGCCGACTCCAAGGACCAGCTGCGGCCGCGGATCCTGTTCTGCGATGTGATCGAGGACGTGACCGACGCGCACGCGATCATCATCAACCGGAACCGCTCCGGCTCGATGATCATCCCCGGCGACACGCTGGGCGTCAGCGAGGTCACCCCGGCCCTGTTCGCGGCGGTCGCGGCCAACGAGGCCGAACGGGCCGCGCCAGGCGTCACGCTGGTCGACGTGTCGATGATCGGCGTGGCCGGGCGGATCTACCTGAGCGGGCCCGCCGCCGAGGTGCGGCGCGCGCAGCGCGAGATCACCGACGTGCTGGCCGCCGTGGCCGGCCGGGAACACGTGGGATAGCCATGGGGGAGCACGACCTGTCAGCCGGCGGCGGCGTCATGGACCGGGTCCGCGGCTGCGCTCAGGCCGCGCTGGCCGCGTACGGCGGTCACCCCGGGGCATCCGTCGAGCTGCTCAACGTCTCGGAGAACGCGACCTTCCTGGTCGCCGACCCCGAGGCCGGATCCTCGGTGCTCCGTGTGCACCGGCTGGGCTACCACACCGAGCAGGAGATCGCCTCGGAGCTGGCCTGGATGGACGCGCTGCGCGCGGAGGCCGGGGTGCGTACGCCCCGGGTGCTGCCGGCCGCCGACGGGCGGCGGGTGGTCACGGTCCGGGAGCGGGGCGCGGCGGAACGGTACTGCGTGCGGTTCGAGTTCCTGCCGGGCACTGAACCTGGGGGCGAACCCGAAGGCGCTCTCACCGGTGCGCACTTCGCCGAGCTGGGCGAGATCACCGCGCGGATGCACCGGCACGCGCGGGAATGGTCCCGCCCTGCCTGGTTCACCCGGTTCCACTGGGACTACGCGGCGGCGTTCGGCCGCCAGGCCCGCTGGGGGCGCTGGCAGGACGGCATCGGCGTCGGGCCGTCCGAGCGCATGATCCTGTCCCGGCTGGACGACGTGCTCCGCGCCCGGCTGCGGGCGTTCGGTACCGGCCCGGCCCGGTACGGGCTGGTGCACGCGGACACCCGGCTGGCCAACCTGCTGGTGCACGACGGGTCGGTCAGCGTGATCGACTTCGACGACTCCGGGTTCAGCTGGTACCTGTACGACCTGGGCACCTCGGTGAGCTTCTTCGAGCACGAGCCCGGGGTCCCCGCCCTGGTGGACAGCTGGCTCGAGGGCTACCGGAAGGCCGGCCAGCTGTCCGCCGAGGACCAGGCGGAGATCTGGACGTTCATCATGTTCCGGCGGCTGCTGCTGGTCGCGTGGATCGGCTCGCACCAGGGAGTGGACATCGCCGCCGAACTCGGCGCCGGATACACGCAGGGCAGCTGTGATCTTGCGGAGTCATACCTAAGCACTCACTGAGAGGGACCTGCCATGTTCACATCGATCGCGGGCCGCGCCGTGGTGGTGACCGGCGGCACCCGCGGCATCGGCAAGGGCATCGCCAGCGTGTTCGCCCGCAACGGCGCGAAGGTGCTGATCACCGGCCGGGACTCGGACACCGCCCGAGACGCCGCCGAGGAGCTGCACGCCCGGGCCGTGGCGGCCGGCCAGCCCGGCGAGGTCTCGTTCGTGCTGGCCGACGTGGCCAGCCGGGAGGACTGCCGGCGGATGGCCGCGATCGCCCAGGAGCGGCTGGGCGGCGTCGACGTGCTCTGCGCCAACGCCGGGATCTTCCCGGAGGCCAGGATCGAGGACCTGACCGAGGAGGACCTGGACCAGGTGCTCGCCGTCAACCTGAAGGGCACCGTGTTCGGCGTCCAGGCCTGCCTGCCGGCGCTGGTGGAGTCGGGCCGCGGCCGGATCATCCTCACCTCGTCCATCACCGGGCCGATCACCGGCTTCCCCGGCTGGACGCACTACGGCGCGAGCAAGGCCGGCCAGCTCGGCTTCATGCGGACCGCCGCGATCGAGCTGGCGCCCAAGGGCATCACAGTCAACGCGGTCCTGCCGGGCAACATCGTCACCGAGGGCCTGGCCAGTCTCGGCGATAATTACGCGAGCGGGATGACCGCCGCGATCCCGATGGGCCGGCTGGGCACCGTGGACGAGATCGGTTATGCCGCCCTGTTCCTGGCCACCGACGAGGCCGCCTACATCACCGGCCAGACGATCGTGGTGGACGGCGGCCAGGTGCTGCCCGAGTCACCCGAGGCCATGGCGAGTTCTGGATGACCGAAGTCGCCCCCGCGCGGACCCCCGAGGAGGTCCGGCGCGCCCTGGCCGAGCAGATCGGCAGCGGCCGGCTCCGTCCCGGGCAGCGGCTCGGCGCCGAGCGGGCGCTCGCGGCCGAGTTCGGGGTCAGCCGGGCCACGCTGCGCCAGGCGCTCGCGGTTCTCGCCGACAGCGGCGTGGTCCGCCGGGTACCGGGCCGCGGCGGTGGCACGTTCGTGGCCAAGGGCAAGATCGAGCGGGACCTGTCCCGCATCGTCGGCGTACCCGCGCTGCTGCGCAGCCAGGGCGTGGTCGCCGGCACCCGGGTGCTCAGCGCGCGGCTGGCCGAGGCGGACGACATCACCGCGCAGGCGCTGCGCGCCCGGCCCGGCGAGCTGGTCATCGACCTGGTGCGGATCAGGCTCGCGGACGGCAGTCCGTTCTCCCTGGAGCACGCCAGGTTCCCGGCCCGGCGCTTCCCCGGGCTGCTCGAGCTGCCGCTCGGCGGTTCGGTCTACGAGCTACTCGAGGAGCACTTCGGCGCCGAACCCACCGAGGCGGTGGAGCGGATCGAGGTGGTCCTCGCCTCGGCGGACGAGGCGGGCATCCTCGACGTCGAGCCGGCAGCGCCGCTGATGGCCATCACCAGGACGACCACCGACCCCGACGGGGAGCCGATCGAGTTCTCCCGCGACCTGTTCCGGGCCGACCGCACCCGCATCGTCGTCCGCACCGAGGGGGCGGGAGCCTCCCGCCCCGTCCCCGGCCGGGCCCGGGTCGTCGAACTGCACGCGCAGGAGGCCGTGTGAGTACTCCAGAGCCAGTCGGCCGGATCAGGTTCATGGACCGGCAGCGGGTTAACCTGGACGGTTTCGCCGTCGAGAACCCCGAGCTCGGCCTGGCCGCGCTCCGCTCGCCGCACGATCCCGCGCCGAGCCTGGTGGTGACCGAAGGCCGGGTGACCGAGCTGGACGGGGTGCCCGAGGCGGACTTCGACTCGATCGACACCTACATCGCCCGGCACGGCCTGGACGTGAGCGTCGCGGACGAGGCGATGGCGCTGCCCGACGTGGCGTTCGCCCGCCTCCTGGTCGACCCAGCCGTGCCGCGGCGGCAGATCATCAGGCTGAGCGGCGGCGCCACCCCGGCCAAGCTGGCCCGCGTGCTGGCCCTGCTCCGCCCACCCGAGCTGGTCATGGCCATGACCAAGCTGCGCGCACGCCGAACGCCATCCAACCAGGCGCATGTGACTAACCGTCTTGACGACCCGCTGCTGCTCGCGGCCGACGCGGCCACCGCGGCGGCGTTCGGGTTCCGCGAGATCGAGACCACCGTGCCGGTGCTCGGCGACGCGCCGAGCAACGCGGTGGCCTGCCTGATCGGGGCGGCGTTCGGTGCCGACGGCGTGCTCATCCAGTGCTCCGTCGAGGAGGCCCTGGAGCTCGAGCTCGGCATGCGCGGGCTGACCTCTTACGCGGAGACCGTCTCGCTGTACGGCACCGAGCAGGTCTTCACCGACGGCGACGACACCCCGTGGTCCAAGGCCTTCCTCACCTCGGCCTACGCCTCCCGCGGCATGAAGATGCGGGTGTCCTCGGGGGCAGGCGCCGAGGTCCTGATGGCCGGCGCGCAGGGCCAGTCGATGCTCTACCTGGAGGCGCGCTGCGTGGCGCTGGCCCGGGCCATCGGCGCCCAGGGAGTGCAGAACGGCGGGATCGACGGCGCCAGCGTGGCCGCCGCGGTGCCGGGCGGGCTGCGCGAGCTGATGGCCGAGAACATCATGGCGATGATGCGCAACCTGGAGTCCTGCTCAGGCAATGACGCGCTGATGAGCGAGTCGGACATGCGCCGGACCTCCCGCACGCTGCCGATCGTGCTGGCCGGCTCGGACTTCGCCTTCAGCGGGTTCGGGTCGATCCAGCGCTACGACAACATGTTCGGCCCGAGCAACTTCAACGCCGAGGACATCGATGACTTCCTGGCCATGCAGCGGGACTGGGGCGTCGACGGCGGGCTGCGGACCGTTACCCCGGCGCGGATCGCCGAACTGCGCCGCGAGGCGGCCCAGGCCTGCCGCGCCGTCTACGCCCACCTCGGGCTGGCCGACTTCACCGACGAGCAGGTCGAGCTGGCCGTGGACGCGGCCGGGTCGAAGGACCTGGGGGAAACCGACACCCTGGCCGTGCTGGGCGCGGCTCAGGCCATCCGCCAGCGCGGGCTGACGGTGGTGGATATCGTGGCGGCCCTGGACGAATGCGGCTACTCCTGCGAGGCCGAACGGACGGTGGCCTTCGCCCGGGCGAGACTGTCCGGCGACTACTTGCAGACGTCCGCCATCTTCGACGAGCACCTCGCCGTGCTGTCCCTGGTCACCGACCCGAACGACTACGGCGGCCCGGGCACTGGCTACGAGCCTTCGCCCGGGCGGCAGCAGGAGATCGACGCGATCCGCCAGGCGCGCGGGGTCGCCGACCTGCGAACCGAACAGGCTCGGTTCGCGGTGCCCTTGCTCTTCGCCAGCGGCCCGGCCCGGCCCGGGCAGGACCCTCGCGACGTCGTCATCGGCGTCTCGCCGGCCGTCGGCCGGGACGTGTGGCGGTGCCTGTCCGGCCTGGCCGTGACGGACGTGCTGCGCGAGATGCTGGCAGGCTTGGAGGAGGAAGGCTGCGCCGGCCGGGTCGTCCGCTTCAACGACGGCGTCGACCTGGGCCGGATCGGGCTGGCCGCGGCCCGGCTGGCCGGATCGGGAATCGGCATCGGGCTGCAGGGCAAGGGCACCGCGCTCATCCACCGCCGGGACCTGGCCCCGCTGGCGAACCTGGAGCTGTACTCGGTGGCGCCTTCGGTCACCCCCGAGCTCTACCGGCTCCTCGGCGCCAACGCCGCGCGGCACGCCAAGGGCGGCACGCCCGACCCGGCCCGCAACCCGTACTCCGACGAGGCCATCGAGGCCCGCTATCACACCACGGTGATCGCCCTGATGGAACTGGAGCGTCGGCGCATGGTGCCCGGGGCGCCCCCGGAAGAACTCTCCCTGGAGGGACTCACGTGAGAAACGCGCCTTCCGACGCCCTCCATGCACCGCACCACCAGTACATCCCGCACCACCAGCGCGCCGTACGCTTCCGGCACGATGTGACATCGAGCCGCATAGGACCGGCACAATGTGACATCGAGCCGGTTGACTCGGCCCACTGGGACATCGGGGCGGTTGACTGACGTGGTGAACGAGACTGACGTGACTGACGGGACCGAGATCCGGGCGCTGTCGGGGAAGCCGGTGGACGGGCTGACCGTGGACGCGGTCCGGGCGGGCGAGATCGGCGTGGCGGACCTGCGGATCCACCCCGAGACGCTGGAGCGCCAGGCGGCCGTGGCCGAACGGCACGGCAACCCGCAGCTGGCGGAGAACCTGCGCCGCGCGGCCGAGCTGACCCGGCTGCCCGACGACGAGGTGCTGGCCATCTACGAGGCGCTGCGGCCGGGCCGGTCCACGTCCGCCCAGCTGGCCGAGCTGGGTGCGTCGCTGGCCGGGCGGGGGCTGCCCCGCTGCGCCGCGCTGCTGACCGAGGCGGCGGAGGTCTACGCCCGCCGGGGCCTGTCCGCCTAGGGAGGCCGCCGGGTGACGGTGATCGCCGGGGTCGACGTCGGGAACGCCACGACGGAGGTCGTACTGGTGGCCGGCGGCAAGATCCTCGGCGCGGGCCGGGTGCCGACCCGCGGCCGCAAGGGATCGCCGGGCTCGCTGCGGGGCGCGGCCGCGCTGGTCCGCCGGCTGGAGCGCCAGCTCGGCCGCACGGCGGGGGAGGCGCGGATCGCGCCGCTGCGCGCGGTGGACACCGCGGTGGTGACCATCCCCGACGTCGCCACCCCGGCCGGGCGGCTGCGGGTGCTGGCCGCGGGCGTGCCCACCCCCGGCGGGACCGGGGTCTGTGTCGGCGTGCCCCTGTCCCTTGACGCGCCCCTTCGCCCCGGCGACCCCGGGCCCCGTGGCGCCCCCCTTCCCGCCGGTGCCCCCGCGCCTCGCGGCGCGGACGCGGTGGTAGCGGTCGTGCCGCCCGGCTTGCGCTACGACGAGGCCGCCACCCGGCTGCGGGCACTGCTGGCGGCCGGGACGCGGATCGGCGCGGTACTGGTGTCCGGCGACGAGGGCGTGCTGGTGGCCAACCGCCTGCCCGGCGGCGTGCCGGTCATCGACCAGGTGGACGCCGCCGCTGCGGCCGCGTGCCGGCTGCTGGCGGTCGAGGTGCGCCCGCCGGGGCACACGCTGCGCCTGCTGGCCGACCCGGTGGCCCTCGGCGCCCGGCTCGGCCTGGCCGCCGGCGAGGCGGCCGACGCGGCTGCGGTGAGCCGGGCGCTGGCTGACCACGGCAACGCCGTGGTGGGATTGCTGCCCGCCGCCCCGGACGCGCCGGCGGCCCCGGCCGAGCCCTGGGTGGTGACCGCTGGGGACGGCCGTCTCCCGCTGCGGGTCGCCTGCCCGCGGCTAGCCGGCTGGCCGGTCGGCGCGGTGTCGGCCTTCGGTACGGGGCGGGCCTTCGGTGCCGCTTCCTCGCAAGGCGAGGTCGACGACCTGTTCGCGGTGGACCTGGCCGCCGCGGCCGAGGCGGCCACCGCGCGGCAGGGCAGCACCGGGCGGGCGGTGCTGGTCGCCTCGCTGAGCCGCGCGGGCGACGAGCAGGCGGCGTCCGTCCTGCGCGACCTGCTGGAGGTACCGGTGCACAGCCCGGTCAGCGAGCCGGCCGCGGCCCGGCTCGGTGCCCTCACCACGCCGGGCGCCCGCGACGACGCGACCGTCGTCGACCTTGGAGCCGGCACGATCGACGTCCTCGGGCCCAGGGGCAGCGTGGTGGCTGCGGGGGCCGGGGAACTGCTCACCGCCGCGGTGGCGGAGATGCTCGCCATCCCGCGTGCGTCCGCCGGCTGGGTCAAGCGCGGACCGTGCGTGCGAGTGGACGGCGGCCAGCGGTTCGAGGCCGAGGACGGCAGCCGCGGTTTCCTGGACGTCCCGGCGCCGGCCTCGGCGGCCGGCATGCTCGCGGTGGAAGGGCCCGGCGGCTGGCTGCCGTTCGACCGCCGCCACGGGCCCGGCGAGTGGCGCGCCATCCGGCTGCGGCTCAAGCAGGCCGTGCTGGCGGCCAACTTCGGCCGGGCGGTGCGGACGCTCGGCCAGGACCCCGCCCAGGTTCTCGTGGTCGGCGGCCCGGCCGGTGACGAGGAACTGCTCAGCGTGCTCGGGCGGTCGCTGCCCGACGGGGTGGCCGTCGGCCGCGGCGACGTCGGCGGCACCTGCCCGGGCGGGCCGCTCGGCCACCGCTACGCGGTCGCGCTCGGCCTGGCCCTGGCTCCCCGGCCGTAACGTTCCCGGAATGCCCCGCAGGTGCCCTAGGCGGGCGGCCACTGCTTCGCGACCAGGGTCAGCACGTCGTAGCTGGCCACCGGCTTGCCGTCCTGGTTGGTCACGCTGGCGTCCCATCGCACCTCGCCGTGCGGGGCGTCCTCGCGCGGGGTGATCTGCTTGCAGGTGAGCGTCACCGTCAGCTCGTCGCCCGGGTAGACGGGGGTGAGGAAGCGCAGGTTCTCCAGGCCGTAGTTGGCCAGCACGGGACCGGGATCGGGCTGGACGAACAGGCCGGCGGCGAAGGAGATGATGAGGTAGCCGTGGGCCACCCGGCCGTCGAAGAACGGGTTCGCCCGGGCGGCCTCCTCGTCCATGTGGGCGTAGAAGGTATCGCCGGTGAACTCGGCGAAGTGCTCGATGTCCGCGAGCGTGACCTGGCGCGGCCCGGCTATTACCGTGTCGCCGATACGCAGTTCGGCGAGCGACTTCCGGAAGGGGTGGCCGCCGCCGGTAGTCCGTTCGGTACCCGGGACCCAGCGGCGGGTCACCGCCGACAGCACCCGCGGGCTGGCCTGCACCGCCGTGCGTTGCATGTGGTGCAGCACGCCGCGGATGCCGCCCATCTCCTCGCCGCCGCCGGCCCGTCCCGGACCGCCGTGGACGAGCATGGGCAGCGGCGATCCGTGCCCGGTCGACTCGGCCGCGTCCTCGCGGTCCAGGACCAGCAGCCGGCCGTGCCACGGCGCCAGGCCGAGGACCACGTCGCGGGCGAAGGAGGGGTCGGCCGTCACGATCGATCCGGCCAGGCTGCCCCGGCCGCGTGCCGCGAGCTCGATCACCTGGTCGGTGTCGCGGTAGCCGATGATCGTGCTGACCGGCCCGAACGCCTCGACCTGATGCGGCTCCGGGCGGCTGGCGTCGTCGGCCCGCAGCAGCAGCGGCGCCATGAACGCGCCCCGCTCGGCGCTGGCCCCGACGACGTCCACGTGGTCCGGGTCACCGGACACGATCCGCCCGGCCGACAGCAGGGTCTTGACCGAACGCCGGACCTCCTCGCGCTGCTCAAGCCCGGCCAGCGCGCCCATCCGCACGCTTTCCTCCGCCGGGTTGCCCACCACCACCGTGGCCAGCCGGTCGCGCGCCGCCTCGGCCACCTGGTCGGCCAGCGCGACCGGGACCAGCGCCCGCCGGATCGCGGTGCACTTCTGGCCGGCCTTGACCGTCATCTCGCTGACCAGCTGCCGGATGTACAGGTCGAACTCGGGTGTGCCCGGACCCGCCTCGGGACCGAGGACCGAGCAGTTCAGCGAATCCGCCTCGGCGTTGAATCGCACTGACCGCGCGACGATGGCCGGGTGCGCCCGCAGCTGTCGCGCGGTCGCGGCTGACCCGGTGAACGCCACAAGATCCTGTTCGCCGAGATCATCGAACAGGCCGCCGACACTGCCGCAGACCAGCTGAAGCGACCCCTCCGGTAGCAACCCGGAGTCCGCCATCAGCTCGACCAGCCTGACGGTCAGGTACGCGGTCTGGGTGGCCGGCTTGATCAGGCTGGGCACCCCGGCGATGAACGCGGGGGCGAACTTCTCCAGCGGCCCCCAGACCGGGAAGTTGAAGGCGTTGATCTGCACCGCGACTCCGCGCAGCGGAGTGAGGATGTGCTGGCCGAGGAACGTCCCGCCCTTACCGAGCGGCTCGGCCGGGCCCTCGGCCAGGATCGTGTCGTTGGGCAGTTCGCGCTTGGCCCGGCTGGCGTAGCTGAGCAGCACGCCGATGCCGCCGTCGATGTCGAACTTGGAGTCCCCGAGCGTCGCCCCGGTGCGGGCGGACAGGTCGTACAGTTCCTGGCGGTGCTCGCGCAGCTGCAGCCCGAGCGATTTGAGCAGCGCGGCCCGCTGATGAAAGGTCAGCTCCCGCAGGGCCGGGCCGCCGGCGATGCGGCCGTAGCCGAGCGCCGCTCCCAGGTCGATCCCCGCTGATGACACCCGGGCGACTTCCTCACTGGTCACCGCGTCAAGCACCGGCCGCCCGCCGTCGGCCGGTTCGGTCCATGCCCCACTCACGTAGCTGCGCAGCGTCGTCATCGTCAGCTCCTGTCTGCCGGTTCAGTGCTTGAAGCTCTGGCGCTTGCGCTGGATCTCCGGCGGTGGCTGCACGTGCGGATGGCGCTCCAGCATCCGCACGTGCAGCCGCAGATCTTCAAGCAGCAGTTCGGCTAGGTCCATGCTGAAGCCGTTCCTGACCACGATCCGCATGACCGCGGTGTCCGCCATGTCGTCAGGGAAGGTGTAGGCCGGCACCTGCCAGCCGCGGATCCGCAGCCGTTCCGATACGTCGAACACTGAGTAGCCGGTGATGCCGTCGCGCAGCTTGAACGCGAACACCGGGAGGTCCCGGCCCTCGGTGAGCAGGTCGAACGGGCCCATCCTGCCGATCTCGCCGGACAGGTGGAGGGCGATATCCTGGCAGGTCTGGTGGACGTGCCGGTAGCCCTCGTGGCCGAGCCTGATGAAGTTGTAGTACTGGGCGGCGACCTGCGCGCCGGGCCGGGAGAAGTTGAGCGCGAACGTCGGCATCTCGCCGCCCAGGTAGTTGACCTTGAAAACGAGGTCCTCGGGCAGCGCGTCCGGGGTTCGCCACATTATCCAGCCCACCCCGGGATACACCAGGCCGTACTTGTGCCCCGAGGCGTTGATCGAGGCCACCCGGGGAACCCGGAAATCCCATTCCAGCTCCGGCTGAAGGAAAGGAGCGACGAATCCGCCCGACGCCCCGTCCACGTGCACCGGGACGTCGTGGCCCTGCTCGGCCTGCAGCCGGTCCAGGGCCCGGCTGATCTCCAGGACGGGCTCGTAGCTGCCGTCCATGGTAGAGCCCAGGATCGCCACTACGCCGATGGTGTTCTCGTCGCACCTGGCCACGGCCTCGGCGCCGCGCAGGTGCAGCCGCCCGGGGACCATCGGCACGTAGCGGGGCTCGACCTGCCAGTAGCGGCAGAACTTCTCCCAGCACACCTGCACGTTCGAGCCCATCACCAGGTTCGGCTTGGCCGCGTCGAGCCTCGCCGCCTTCCGCCGGGCCCGCCAGCGCCACAGCAGCGCCATGCCGCCGAGCATGCAGGCCTCGCTCGAGCCGGTGGTGGAGCAGCCGGTCGCCGTCCTTCCGGCGGGTGCGTTCCACAGGCTGCTGAGGATGTTCACGCAGCGCCGCTCGAGCTCGGCGGTCTGCGGGTACTCATCCTTGTCGATCATGTTCTTGGCCGCGCACTCGGCCATCAGCTGCTCGGCCTCCGGCTCCATCCACGTGGTGACGAACGTAGCCAGGTTGAGCCGGGCGTTGCCGTCGAGGATGAGCTCGTCCCGGATCACCTGCAGCGCGGTGCGCGGCAGTACGCCGTGCTCGGGCAGCCGGTACCGCGGGATCTCGCAGCTCAGCTCCTGGACATAGACCGGGTTGACGTCGAGTCCGGCGTCCTGGCTGGACTCGTCCACCTGGGTGTGCAGCGGCATGGACCCTTCTCCCGTCTCCGTGGATGTCTGGGCCGCTCTCATCGTCCGAGCGGGCGGAGGTGAGCCTTTCCAACGTCAGGCTAAACGTCCCGGCCCGCGGGCGTGTCATCACCCAGCGAGTTAATCACCCGGCATCGATCTCGGCGAGTTCGGCCCCAGTGAGGTAGGCGGTGGACTCGCCCAGGCCGGGGTCAGCCGAACGGTTGATCCCCGGGGCTCCAGCTGGCCAGGCCGGCCAGCGGCTGCACATCTACGCCAAGCTCGGCGTCAACGACCGCGCCGCCGCGGTGGCCACCGGATTTGAGCGCGGCCTGCTGCCCCGGCCGTGAACCAGGGCACGCACCCGGTCCGTTCGGGTCAATGGTCTTTTGTGGTGTACCGGCACAGCAGGAAGCCGTCCTCTTCGAGGACGTGAGCCAGGGTAAGCGGCAGCGGCAGGGTCGCGGGCCCGATCCCTGGGGCGCCGGCCACGATCCGGCTCGCGCCGGGGCCCGCCAGCAGCGGGCTGAGGGTAAGGCACAACTCGTCCATCAGCCCGGCCTGGACTAGCTGGGCGAGCAGGTGGGGGCCTCCCTCGGCGAGCATGCGGCGGTGGCCGCGCTTGGCGAGCGCGCTGACGGCGGTCTTCAGGTCGACGGTCTGGTCGCCGGCCACGATGATGTCGGCGTGCCTGGCCAGCGAGGCGCGGCGGTCGGCAGGCGCCCGGGAAGTGGTGATGACGATGGTGCGGGCGTCCGGCGGGGCCGCGGTGATCAGGAGGCTGTCCGGGTCGAGGTCGAGGCGCCGGGTGATCACCGCGATCGGCGGGGTCAGCGGCCGGCCGTCCCGCAGGTCACGCAGGAGCTCCCGTGGCCTGACTGGCTTGTAGCGCTCGGCGCGCGCCGTCCCGGCACCGACCAGGATGACATCGGACAGCGTGCGCAGCAGCGCGAATACGCGCCGGTCCGTGTCGGAGGACAGGCTCGCCGAGGCGCCGTCCAGGCTCGCGGCGCCGTCCGCACTCGACACCATGTTGGCGCGCAGCCACTGGCCGTCCGGGTAGGCGTACAGCGCCACCAGGTCCGGGTCGCCCCGAGAATCAGTGCCGGCGGGAAGCAGCTGACGCAGGCTCACTCGGTGGACCGTAGCACGACCACGGCGTGGTGGCCGACCTCGATTTCCTTCTTCGGCGGGTGGATCGCCCCGGGCACCCCGCGCCCAGTGTCGATGACGACCTGCCAGCCGGCCGCGTAGCTGACCTCGGGCAAGGTGAACGTGATCGGCTTGCTGTGCGCATTGAACAGCAGCAAGAACCTGGCGTCGCTGATCTTCCCGCCGCGCGGGTCCGGCTCGCTGATCTGGTCCCCGTTGAGGAACACCGCGAGCGACTTGGCGTCGCTGGCGCCCCAGTCCGCGTCGGTCATCACGTCCCCGGCCGGGGTGAGCCAGAACGATGTCCCCCTTCTGGAGCCCCGGACCCTGGCCGCGGAAGAACCGGCGTCGCCGGAATACCGGGTGGTCGCGGCGCAGGCTGGCCAGCGTCTCGGTGAACTGCAGCAGGTCCTCTTCGGCCGCCGCCCGGCTCCAGTCCACCCAGGAGATCTCGTTGTCCTGGCAATAGGCGTTGTTGTTGCCGCGCTGAGTGCGGCCCATCTCATCGCCGGCCAGCAGCATCGGGACACCCTGGGACAGGAACAGGGTGACCAGGAAGTTCCGCTTCTGCCTGGCCCGCAGCTCGTTGACGGCGGGATCGTCGGTCTGGCCTTTCACGCCGCAGTTCCACGAGCGGTTGTCGTCGGCGCCGTCCCGGTTGTCCTCGCCGTTGGCCTCGTTGTGCTTGTGGTTGTAGCTGACCAGGTCATGCAGGGTGAACCCGTCGTGGCAGGTGACGAAGTTGATCGAGGCGACGGGACGGCGTCCGCTCGTCGCGTACAGGTCACTCGACCCGGTGAGCCGCGACCCGAACTCTGGCATGGTCGACGGGCGGCCGCGCCAGAAGTCGCGGACGGTGTCGCGGTACTTTCCGTTCCACTCGGTCCACAGCGGCGGGAAGTTGCCGACCTGGTAACCGCCCTCGCCGACGTCCCACGGCTCGGCGATCAGCTTCACCTGGGAGACCACCGGATCCTGCTGGACCAGGTCGAAGAAGGTGGACAGCCGGTCCACGTCGTGCAGTTCCCTGGCCAGCGCAGCCGCCAGGTCGAACCGGAACCCGTCGACGTGCATCTCCAGGATCCAGTACCGCAGCGAGTCCATGACCAGCTGCAGTGAATGCGGATGCCGGGCGTTGAGGCTGTTCCCGCAGCCGGTGTAATCCAGGTAGCGCCAGGGCTCGGAGTCCGCGAGCCGGTAGTAGGCGGCGTTATCGATGCCACGGAAGGACAGCGTGGGCCCCATATGGTCGCCCTCGGCGGTGTGGTTGTACACCACGTCCAGGATGACCTCGATGCCGGCCTCGTGCAAAGCCTTGACCATCGTCTTGAACTCGCCGACCTGCTCGCCGCGCTGGCCGGCCGAGGAGTAGCGGTTGTGCGGGGCCAGGAAGCCGATCGTGTTGTAGCCCCAGTAGTTGGTCAGGCCCCGGGCAACCAGGGACTGCTCGGCGACGAACTGGTGCACCGGCATGAGCTCGACCGCGGTGACCCCGATTCGCTGCAGGTGCGCGATCACCGCGGGGTGGGCGAGCCCGGCGTAGGTGCCGCGCTGCGCCGCCGGGACCTCCGGGTGGCACAGGGTCAGCCCGCGCACGTGCGCTTCGTAGATGATCGTCTCGTGGTAGGGGATCTGCGGGGCCCGGTCGTTACCCCAGTCGAAGAACGGGCGGATGACCACGTTCTTCGGCATGTGCGACGCGCTGTCCTTGGTGTTCCGTTTCCTGGGATTGGCGAACTGGTAGTCGAAAAGAGACTCATCCCAGCGGAGGTCACCCTCGACCGCCTTGCCGTACGGGTCGAGCAGCAGCTTGGACCCTTCGCAGCGCAGCCCGCGCGGGGGATCGTACGGCCCGTGCACGCGGTAGCCGTACCGCTGGCCCGGCGCGATGCCGGGCAGGTAACCGTGCCACACGAATCCGTCGATCTCGGTCAGCTCGACCCTGGTCTCGGTGAGCGTGCCGCTACCGTCGTCGGCCTGGTCGAAAAGGCAGAGCTCTACGCGCTCCGCGACCTCGGAAAAAAGGGCGAAGTTGGTGCCCCATCCGTCCCATGTCGCACCGAGCGGGTAAGGCGTTCCTGGCCAGATACGCATTCGCCCCCTTCGGCGGCCAGTCGGGTCGCGTTCGGCCAGCGGCCGGCTCTACCGGTTAGCGTATGCCCGGGAGGGACGTACGATACCGGATCGTGACCAGCGAGTCGGGGTTCCCCGGTCCTCCCAAGGTTATCGGGAGTTTACCCAGATTTACGCGCCCGACTTATGCCGCGGCGCGGCTCCGTGATTCCGCTTCGGCGAACCGGTCCAGCAGGACGTCCGCCACCTCGGCACAGGCGCCGAGCGCGGGTGAGACGGCGGCCGCACCCGCGGCCAGCGAGGCCTGGCGGATCCGGTCGGCGAACAGGCCCGGGGCGAGCAGATACGTGGCCACTACCACCCGGGGCGCGCCGTCCCGCAGCAGGCCGGCCACCGCCGCCGCCGGGGAGGGTTCGGCGGCCGACGCGTAGGCCGGCCGGACCGCGGACCACCCGGTCCTGGCCTGCCACTGCGCCGCCATCCCGGCGATCGTGGCATTCGCATCGGGGTCGCTGGAGCCGGCCGCCGCGAGCACCACCGCGGTACGTGCCGGGTCCTCGAGGCCACCGGGATCTTCCCCGGCCAGGCGCCGCTCGAGCGCACGCAGCAGCAGCGGGTGCGGCCCGAGAGTGGCGCCGTAGCTGACCCGCGGCCGCGGCGTCCTGGCCAGCATGCGGGGGATGTCGGCCTTGCTGTGGTACGCCGCGGTCAGCAGCAGCGGCAGCACGGTCACCTCGCGGTCCGTCTCGATCGTGCCCAGGACCTGCGGGAGCGACGGCGGGGCGTGCCCCAGGAAGGCAGTGCGCAGGTCCATTCCGGGCGCGCGCTCCCTGGCCACCGCCGCGAGTTCCGCGATGGTGGCCGAGGCACGCGGATCCGCGCTGCCGTGGGCGACGGCAACGAGGACCCGTTCGCGGGGGGCCAGGGGGGTACGGGGGGGCGGGCAGCCCCCCCGTTCGCGGGGGGTTCCGGGGGGTCGCCCCCCCGGACCAGCAGAGTCAGGCATGGATACCGCACTCGGTCTTACCGGTTCCGGCCCACCGGCCGCTGCGCGGGTCCGCGCCCGCTTCGACGCGCAGCGTGCAGGTCGCGCAGCCGATGGACGGGTAGCCGTCGTAGACCAACGGGTTCACCAGCACGCCGTTGGTGGTGATGAAGTCGTCCACCTGCTTGGCGGTCCAGCTGACGATCGGGTTGACCTTGACCATCTCCCGCCGGTCGTCCCACTCCACGACCCGGGACTGGCGACGGATGCTGGTCTCGTCCCGGCGGACGCCGGTGATCCAGGCGTCGTAGTTGGTCAGCGCCCGTTCCAGCGGCTCGACCTTGCGCAGATAACAGCACAGGTCTGGGTTGCGCCCGAACAGCCGGGGCCCCAGTTCGGCGTCTTGTTCGGCGACGGTGCGCGACGGGGTGACGTTGACCAGGCGGATCGGGTACACCGCCTCGACCGCGTCCCTGGTGCCGATGGTCTCGGCGAAGTGGTAGCCGGTGTCGAGGAAGACCACGTCAATGCCCGGCTGGACGGCCGCGGCGAGATGGATGATGACCGCGTCGGTCATCGAGGAGGTAACGCAGATCCGGTCACCGAACGTGTCCACCGCCCAGCGAATCACCTCTTCGGCCGGCGCGTCGGAAAGTTCCTCCGCGGCCTGTTCGGCGAGGGTTCGCATGTGCTCGGGGTCCTCCAGGCTGGTCCGCTGCGCCAGGCCGCGCGTGACGACGGGGCTCACAGTGTGACTCCTATTCCGGCAAAGCGTAGCTGGAAAGTCCTCGTGCAGCTGCGACAGTGCCATTCACCGTCGGCCGCACCTTGCGGTTCGAGGTCCTCCTCGCCGCAATACGGGCAGTAGAAGGGAACAGCCCTGGTGCTCACGACAGCTCCTCCGCGCTCGCCCGGGCGGTCCAGGCGGCGAAGCTCTCGCCGGGCTCGCGGGCCGCGCCGAACCGGCGCAGCACCCGCTCCACGTAGTCCGGCAGATCTTCGGCCGTGGTCTTCAGCCCGCGCAGCTTGCGGCCGAAGCCGGAGCCGGAGCCGTCCCCTCCGTTCAGGCTGCCGCCGAGATGCACCTGGAAGCCCTCGACCTGCTGCCCGTCCGGGCCGGTGACCAGCGAGCCCTTCAGGCCGATGTCGGCGGTCTGGATCCGGGCGCAGGAGTTCGGGCAGCCATTCACGTTGATCGTGACCGGGGCGTCGAAATCGGGTAGGCGCCGCTCGAGCTCGCTGATCAGGTCGGCGGCCCGGGCTTTGGTCTCGACGATGGCCAGCTTGCAGAACTCGATGCCGGTGCAGGCCATCGTGTGCCTGCGGAACGCGCTGGGACGGGCCGGCAGGGCCGCCGCCTCGAGCTCCTTAACGAGCTCGTCCGTGCGGTCCGGGGGCACGTCGAGGATGACCATCTTCTGTTCGGTGCTGGTGTGCACCCGGCCGCTGCCGTACGTGGCGGCCAGCCCGGCGATGACGTCGAGCGCGTCGGCCGACAGGCGGCCCACCGTGGGCGCGAAGCCGACGTAGTAGTTTCCGTCGCGCTGCTTGTGCACGCCCATGTGGTCGCGGATCCCGCCGCGCGGCGCGCCGGGGGCCGGGCCGTCGGGCAGCGCGTAGCCGAGGTACTCCTTCTCGAGCACCTCGCGGAACCGTTCCGGGCCCCAGTCCGCGACCAGGAACTTGATCCTGGCCCGGTGCCGCAGGCGCCGGTAGCCGTAGTCCCTGAACAGCCCGGTTACGCCCGCCCAGACCTCGGCGACCTGGCCCGGCCGGACGAACGCGCCGAGCCGCTTGCCGATCATCGGGTTGGTGGACAGGCCCCCGCCGACCCACAGGTCGTAACCCTGCTCCTGGTTCTCGTTCAGCACGCCCACGAACGCGATGTCGTTGATCTCGTGAATGGCGCACTGCGCCGAGCAGCCGCTGATCGAGGACTTGAACTTGCGCGGCAGATTGGAGAACGCGGCGTCGCCGATGTATTGCTCGCCGATGGCGGCGATCTCCGGCGTGCCGTCGATGATCTCGTCCGCGTCGATGCCGGCCAGCGGGCAGCCAAGGATCACCCGCGGGGTGTCGCCGCAGGCCTCAGTGGTGGACAGGCCCACCGACTCGAGCGCTTCCCAGATGTCGGGGACGTTCTCGATCTCGATCCAGTGCAGCTGGATGTTCTGGCGGTCGGTCACGTCCGCGGTGCCGCGCGCGTACCGGCGCGAGATATAGGCGATGACCCGCAGCTGGTCGTTGGACAGCTGGCCGCCGTCGATGCGGATCCGCAGCATGAAGTAGCGGTCGTCGAGCTCCTCCGGCTCGAGCACCGCGGTCTTGCCGCCGTCGATGCCGGGCCGGCGCTGGGTGTACAGCCCGTACCAGCGGAACCGGCCGCGCAGGTCGGCCGGGTCGATGGAGTCGAAGCCGTACTTTGAGTAGATGTCGATGATCCGCTGACGGACGTTGAGCCCGTCATCGTTCCGCTTGTTTTCCTCGTTCTTGTTGAGCGGCTCGCGATAGCCGAGCGCCCACTGGCCTTCGCCGCGTTTGCGCTTGGTCCCAGATGCGACTGGCATGTGGAGGGGGTTCCTTCAGGGTCAGGGACGCGCATGTCACGAGAACCTGGGCTCCGCTGGTCGCCCTTTTAGACGCGGTTCAACCGCGGGATCCAGCAGGATAGCGCCCGGCATCGCGTGCGCGCCCAGACGGAAAGTCCGGGCCGGCGATTATCGGGCGAGCAGACAGATGGCACTGCGGACGCGCAGCAAGTCGACGTGCCGTCGCACGACGAGCAGCGGGTCCTTTACAGTCATTGCACCAGGATCACATGTAACGGAGCGGACTGTCCAGGCAGCGTCCGGCATGTGGACGGTGCGGAGGGTCACATCCGGCGGCATACGCGTGGCAACATGCCCGCGCCTGGCCCTATTCCCCGGCTCTCGGCCGGCCGCTGTCTCGCCGCTGTCTCCTGGCCGCTCTCTCGGCCTAGCCCTGGCGGAGCCAGCTGAGCGGTGGTTCTGCCCCGGAGACCCCGGGCTGCCCGGCCGGCGGCTGGTGCTGGCAGTCGCACCAGGTGCCGCCCGGGCACTCCTTGTGGTGGCGCTTCCGGCACGGGACGCAGATCATGTCTCCATTGTGCGACCTCGTTGTGGCATTGCGTCCCGCTACGGGGGTAAATCCCGGACATGCGCCAGGGTGAGGACTTGCTCCCCTTCCCGGACCGACGGACCGCCGGGACAATGCTCGCGGCGCGGCTCACCCGGGTGGTGGCCCTCGACAAATGGGCCGAACGAGCCGTGGTATTCGCCCTGCCCAGGGGCGGAGTGGCGGTGGCGAAGCAGGTCGCCGCTGTTCTGGGCGTGCCGATGAACGTGATCGTGACCCGCAAGATCGGCTATCCGCGCCAGCCCGAACTCGGTGTGGGTGCCATCGCGGAGGGTCTGGGGACGGCGGTGTACGACGCCGGACTGCTCGGCCGGCTGTCGCTTTCCCCGGCCGACCTGGCTCCGGTCGTGGCCGCCGAGCGGGCCGAGCTGGCCCGCCGGGTGCAGGTCTACCGGGGCGGCCGCCCGCTGCCGCGGGTAGCCGGATGCTGTGTGATCGTGGTGGATGACGGCCTGGCCACCGGTGCGACGGCACGGGCCGCGCTGCGGTCGCTGCGCGCGGCGCAGGCGGCCTACCTCGTGCTGGCGGCGCCGGTCGCCGCGCCGGCGGCGGCGGAAGAGATGCGCGCGGAAGCGGACCAGGTGGTCATCTTGGCGACGCCCCGGCGGTTCCGGTCCGTGGGGCAGTGGTACACATCTTTCGGCCAGCTGACCGATGCCGACGTGCTCACCCTGCTCAGCTGAGCCTCGTCCCCCGTCTAGCGCGTCTTTGGCCTAGGCGGCGTTGGCGCGGCGCATGCGGCGGCGGCGCTCGGCCGACCGCTCATCCTCGTTCAGGCCACCCCACGTGCCGTACTTCTCCGGCCGCGAGACCGCGTAGTTCAGGCATTCAAGCCTAACTGGGCAAGCGGCGCAGACTCCCTTGGCCTTCCGCTCCCTGATCTCCCGCTCCGGCTGGCGCTCACCGTCGGGGCCGAAGAAGAGCAGCAGGTCTTCGCCCTTGCACGCGGCAGCATCTTGCCACCCCCAGTTCGGGCGGGGAAGCAGAGCCGACTGCCGACGTACCTGAGACATGGATCACTCACCTCGACCAAGATGCATCAAATAGTGCGTTACATTAGAACGTGAGGCTCGCCAACACTGGAACTAGTCCTGCCCGGAAGCCTCCGTTGCAAGATACAACGCGTCTTCGCGACGTAGTGTTCCCGTGCACGGGTACGGCGACCTCGTAAGCAAGTGGTTACCATACCGAACGGCTGGAGCCTGCGCGTCGGTTCACCCGTCCTGTTAACCATCGCGCGGGCTGCTGCATGCCCGTCGACAATGATGCCATCCGCGATGGCAGTCTTGCACGCGGGGTGGCGAAATTCCCTCCCTTAATTCCGGCCTCCAGCTAGCCTGCTGGAGAGTGTTCGTGACGAACTGGACAAAGAGAAGGGAGCAAGGCCACGATGGGCACCATGTCAGCGTCGGACGCAGCGCCGCTGCCCCGGCTCGGCGAGGTTTTCTTCGACGTACGCGGCAGCTCCCGCAGCATGCGCCTGAGCTGGTACGCCGACACCGGAGTCTCCGTCTTCAGCATCTGGCAGGGAGGCACCTGCACCGGCACGTTCCGGCTTCCGATGGAGGAGCTGCCGAGGCTGATCGACGCTTTGCAGCGCGGCGCGCAGGCCCCTGACCCGCGCGGCTCCGGGGCTTACGCCAGCCAGCTCCCAGGCGCGCCGACCGACCCGAGACTGACGGCGCTGCCAGGTGGTTACGGTGGCCGTGACGCCGATTTCACCGGCCCGGTAACCGGAGACTTCCGCGCGCTGCCACCTGAGGACCAGGTTGGCACGATGGTCTTCAACCCGGCACCGACACAAATGCCGCAAGGATCCCGGGCCGCCCGGGCGCTGCCCCCGGCCCCGCTGGCGCTTCCTCCCGGTCCGGCGTCATCCCAAGTACCCCAAGTACCCCAGGGTCCCAGGCGCCGCAGAGCGCGCAGGCCTACCTCGAGGATTACGCCGGCCAGTATTACCCGGAGCAGCAGCGTTATCCGGAGCAAGGCGCCGGGCGGCGGCTCCCGGCCGAGGGTTACGGTGACACGGCCCGCTCCTACGGCGGCCAGTACGCCGGCCAGGGCCAGTACGCCGGCCAGGGCCAGTACGCCGACCAGGGCCAGTACGCCGACCAGGGCCAGTACGCCGACCAGGGCCAGTACGCCGACCAGGGCCATACGCCAACGGCGGCTACGCCCAGCCGGGGTACCAGGACAGCGGCTACGGCGACCGGCAGGGGTACAGCAGCCGGGGATACGCCGGGCACGAGTACGCCGAACCGGGATACGGCTATACCGGCCAGGATCATGGCGGCCAGGGCTACCCTGATCAGGGCTATGGCGACCAGGGCTATTCCGGTCAGCGGTACGGCGATCAGGACTATGCCGATCCGGGATACGGCGACCGGGGCTACCCTGACCAGGGCTACGCCACCCAGGGTTACGGCAACCAGAGGTACAGCGGGCCGTCGGCCGGTTCTGATCCGGATTACTCCTCGGCCTCGCATTCGGGCCAGCACTATGACAGCGGGTCCTACCAGGGCCAGGTATACGGGGCGGACTCCCAGGGTTATGAGCCTTCCCAGCCGCGCTACGTCAACGGCGGCTATGACAACAGCGGCTATGACAAAGCCTATGACGGCCGCGGCTACAGCGGGTCCGGTTACCAGGGCCAGGAGCACCAGGGCTACGCCCAGGACGGCTATCAGGGCCAGCGCTACCCGGACCAGTCCTATCAGGGTCAGGGCTACCAGGATCAGCGCTATCAGGGGCAGCGCTACGAGGACGAGCGCTATCAGGGTCAGGGCTCTCAGGGTCAGGGCTACCAGGATCGGCGCTACCCGGAGCAGAGCGTCCGCCCGGAGCAGAGCGTCCGCCCGGAGCAGAGCGTCCGCCCGGAGCAGAGCGTCCGCCCGGAGCGGGGATACGAGGAGTACGGCTACCAGGGCTCGGTCAGCCAGGGATTCGAGGCCACCGCGAGCTACCCCGCGGCCGGGTACGCGGACCAGGGTTACGGCGAGCAGCGTTACCAGGAACAGGGCTACCAGGAGGCCGAAACTGCGGGCTACCCGGACCAGGGGTACAGCGAGTACGGATACGCCGCGCAGGAACATCCAGCCCAAGGTGAAACCGGGTCGTACCCGGAGGGGTACAGCACCTTCGGCTACGGCGGCCAGGATGACGCCTACCGCGGCGGGAGCGGCCAGTACCCTCCGGATCAGGATTCCGAGGCCACCGCGAGCCAGCAGGCCATCTCGTCGTTCCCGTACGAAACAGATCCGCCCACGCGCCGGGAACAGAGGCGGCGCCGCGGGCGTTACTAGGTATCGATCGGTGCGGCTGTGTCCCCCGGGCCGCACCTACTGCCTTCGCGGAATACCGTTCGGCTGGAGCCGCGTTGTGCCTTTCGCCGAGAGGCGACCTCCGCACCGGTTATCGTGACGAAGGGCCGGCTGGCTTGCCAGCCGGGCCTTCGTTCTGTCTAGCTCTAGGCGGATCCGCCCGGTCGAGGCTGCGGCTGCTCCGGGCCGCCCGGCGTGCCCGACCTGCCGTCCGCGGCGACGGGAGGTTCCTCCTCGTCTGGTTTCGGCGGGATGGGCCCGACCACCGCGTTGAGCACCTGGGAGTTGGGAACCGACATCACGCTGCCGTCGCTGTTAAAGCGGACGTAGGTGATCCCGATATCGGTCACGATGCCGTCGAGCGTGCCGCCAAGCGCTCCGGCCCGCAGCCGGATCGCGTCACCCACCTTGAACGGCCTGGCAAAGACCAGTACCAGCCCGGCGAACACGTTGCTGAGCGCCTGCTGTGCCGCGATACTGACGAAGACGGTGGTGAGCGCCCCGCCGAGGACGAGCTGGCTGACGTTAACGCCGAACAGCACGAGCGTGATCACCAGCGTCGTGAACGCGCCGACGAGCAAGATGGCGTACCGGACGATGGCGGCATGCGCCGGGCCGGCCCTCGGCTCGAGCAGTTCCCTCGACTTCCCGGCCAGACCGTAGGTCGCCGTGGACCCGAAAACGAGGAACAGCACGGCTGTGCCGTAGGTGATGAACTGGTTGGTCCGAGCGCTCGTTTGGAGGAAGGTAGACCGGCCGTGGCTGGCCCGGTGCGAGATGACCGCGGCGGCGATCGCGAGCAGCAGCGCGATGATCGACTTCCACGGTCGCGTCTTGCGCTTGACCCGCTCAACCTGCGCCGACAGATCGATCTGCCTGCCGTTCTGCACCCGCACTCCTCCCTTCGCGACTATTTCGTCCGCCTAACGCTATCCGGCGGTAGGCCAGGCCACCTGATGACCCCGAAGAACTAAACGCAGGACGAGCCAGGCAGGCAAAACGCTGGGGACCGGGCCGCTCCGGCCCGGTCCCCAGCGGCTACGCGCTCAGGGTGTTTACTTGATCAGCGGCGGGCCCACGGGGAACCTGAGCTTGCCGCCCATGCCGGTCGAGAAGTCCGCCGCCGAGGTGTACCAGGCGACGGCCGCGGTGAGCACGCCGAGGTAGCCGCCGATCTTGATCGTTCCTGTGGGAGCGAGCGGGAGTGCTGCGCCAGCGTTGAAGAACCCGATGCACAGGATGATCAAGGTGATCCACAGGAGCAGGAAGGTGGCAAACAAGGCCGTGTTCGTCTGACTGACCAGGATCAGCGTGTACGTGGTGAAGACGGCGAACCCGAGCAGGATCCAGCCGAGGTCGTGGTTGATGGTCGTGACCGCCGCCGGTAGCGTGGCCGGCGCCTTAAGCGCAGTCGCGACTGCCGGATCCGCTACGAGCAGAATATAAAAGCCGAGGCCGACCCAGAAGGCGCCGAAGGTGCCGAAGCCGGTCGCGGCGACGACGTTCTTTTTGGCGAACCCCCACATGGCGGCCAGCAGCTGGGCGAGTCCGCCGTACGCGAGAGCAAAGGGGAGCCACGAGTTGCCGGTGGTATGGGTCATCCAGCCGGCGTTCCGGGCGGACAGCAGGAACGTGGTGAGGGCAAAGGCGGCCAGCCCGAGCGGGGCAGGATCGGCGATGCCCGAGCCGGGGGCAGGAGTGGTGGGGTGGGGGTGGACTGTACGGTCTTCGCTGACGCTCATATCGATCCCTCCTGGTGAGGAATGGCTCCGGCTCCCTGCGTATCATGCGGCGGTCGAGAGAGCGGGTGCCCGGCGTTAACTGCGTGGCTGGCAAGAAGACCTTGTTGGCTGCACCAAAACCTTCACGCCAGAACCTTCCTCTGGTCACATCCGGCGCAGATTGACCAGATGAATGATTCGCCAACAGCGTAACGCCGAGTCGGGTGAAGGTGCGAGGACTAAAGTCCCTCGCTTTTCATGACCATTCGGATGCCGCGTCAGAGTGAGACAGCGCCGCCGGCGTGGCCGGAGTCGCCCCGGCGGGGCCGGGCGTCAGCGTGAACACCGGTGCGGCCCGATCGCGTGTCATCCCCCACCCTGCCATCCGCACGCTCTCCTGTCCTCACCTGACGGGTTCCGCCGAGTACTGGGTTAGGATCAAAGAGAACACCAGGAAGGTTCCGTGCCGATGACCGACCGACCGATCCGCGCGTCCGACAAAGAGCGGGAGAGCGTTGTCGACGTTCTCCGGGATGCGTACACGGATGGCCGGCTGACGCTCGACGAATTCGAGGAACGCACCTCGGCCGCCTACGCCTCGAAGACCTGGGCTGACCTGCGCGAACTGACAGGGGACCTGCCCGTCGAACCGGTACTCGGCGCTGACCTGCCGCAACGACTACCGCACCCGGTTCCCGCCGCGCAAGTCGCGCCGTCGGTGCCCAGGCCGCGTAATGGCGGGCGCGACCGGCCGCTGGGCCGGCTGCTACCGGTCATCTTCGTCTGGATCATGATCGCGGCGGCGGCTGGATCGCCGGACACGGCGGCTGCGCTGTCAGTCGTGTTCATCTGCCTGCTCGCATGCCGGGTAGGCTACGGGGGACGCTGATAACCATCCGTGACGGCTGACACGCAGGCCCGCGCCATACTTTACAACCGGTATTTCTTATCCCGCGCCTGGGCAGGCGGCTATTCGGCTGCAGTGGACCAAGAATTACGGGAGCGGCGGCGCGGCGCTGCAGTGTATGCGGCGCGGGCGGAGTTCGGCAGGCCGGGGCAGATAAGTCAGTGGGCGCCCTGGCGGCCGATCTGCGGCGGCACTTTGGCCGCGGCGTCGCTGTCGAGCAGGATTAGCGTCCGCTGCCTGCCGCGGGCACCAGCGGCGGGAACCTGCACGGGCCCGGCGTCTGACAGCGCCATCGCGATCGCGTTGGCCTTGTCTGGGCCCGATGCGAGGATCCAGACCTCGCGGGCCGCCTGGATCGACGGCAGGGTCATGGTCAGCCGGATCGGCGGGGGCTTGGGCGAGCCGCGCACCGCCACGACCGGCCGCTCGTCGTACAGCGCGGGCATGCCGGGAAACAGCGAGGCGACGTGCCCCTCCGGGCCGATGCCGAGCATCAGCACGTCGAACGCGGGCACCGGGCCGTGGTCCTCCGGCCTGGTCGCGGCGGCCAGCCACGACGCGTACCTGGCGGCGGCCGCCTCCGGGTTGTCGCCGTCGGGCCCGTCAGGCCCCGGCATGGGGTACACCCGGGCCGGGTCCACGTCCACGTGATCGAGCAGGGCCGAGCGCGCGCCGGTCTCGTTCCTGTCCGGGTGGCCGGCCGGGAGGAACCGCTCGTCTCCCCACCAGATGTCCAGATGCCGCCAGTCAATGGCGTCCCGGGCCGGGGCGCCGGCCAGTTCGGCGAGCACCGCAGTGCCGATGCCGCCACCGGTCAGTACCACCGACGCGGTGCCGCGGGCGGCCACCGCGTCGACCAGCCTGGTGACCAGGCGCGCAGCGACGGCTTGAGCGAGCAGCGTGGCGTCGCGGTGCACGATCACCTCGGGCACGCTCATGATGTTTCTTCCGCTCGCCTCCGGGGCGCTTGTAGACGCCGCCTGCCCTCGGTCACTGAGCTGCGCCTGCGGCCAGGGCGCGCAGCGTCTCGGCGTAGACCAGGTCCGGCTCGAGCCGGCGCAACTCCTCGGCGATCAGTTCGGCGGCCTCGCGCCGGTGCAGCGCCACCCGGCGCTCCGGGCGCCCCGGCCAGGACAGGGTGGCGTTACGGCCATCCGGCCGGAACAGCGCGACCTTCCCGTCCGCCGTCTCGAAGCCCACCTCGGTGATCCCGGGGCCGCCGGACTGACCGCGCTGGACCTCGATGCCGAGCCGCAGCCCGAGCCAGGCCGCGATCAGGTCCGCGCTCGGGTTGTCCGGCTCGGCCAGGACCTCGCCGCTGAGCAGCTCAGGGTAGGGCTGGTCCAGGGTGGCGGCGAGCAGGGAGCGCCAGGAGGTCGCCCGGGTCCAGCTCAGGTCGGTATCACCCGGCTGGTAGACCTTGGCCAGGGTCAGCAGCATGTCCCTGGGTTCCTCGCTGGCCGCCGCATCCGTCACACGGCGCCGCGCCAGCACGCCGAGCGGATCCGCGCTCGGCGAGGACGGCGCCTCGTCGGGCCACCAGGTGACCACGGGCACGTCCGGAGCGAGCAGCGGCGCGACCACCGAGTCGGCGTGCTGGCCGAGCGGGCCGTACATGCGCAGCAGGATCGTCTCGCCCGGGCCTGTCTCGCCCACCCGGATCTCGGCGTCTAGCCGCGACTCGGCCTTGGGCTTGCGGGTGATGACGGCGAGCACCCGGCTCGGGTGCTCACGGCCCGCCTGGTTAGCCGCCCGGACGGCGTTGTACTGCGCGGCCTCGTCGGTGACGATGATCAGCGTCAGCACCATGCCGGAGGCGGGGCCGCCCATCCGGCGGCGCGCCTGGGTGAGCGCGTCGTGGATCGCGCTGGTGGTGGTGTCGGTCAAGTCGATGGTCATCGCGGCCTCCTTGCCAGCCCTACAAACGCCGCCATGCCCGTCCGTCCCGTGCCATGAGCGCGTCGGCCGAGGGGGGACCCGCCGAGCCCGCCGGATACGGTTCCGGCTTGGTGTAGGAGGCCCAGAATTCTTCCACCGGATCGAGGATCATCCAGCCGAGCTCGACTTCCTGCTGCCGGGGGAACAGCGGGGGGTCGCCGATGAGGACGTCGAGCAGCAGCCGCTCGTAGGCTTCGGGGCTCGACTCGGTGAACGACTCGCCGTAGGCGAAGTCCATGTTCACGTCCCGGACTTCCATCGCGGTGCCCGGCACCTTCGAACCGAACCTGACCGTGATGCCCTCGTCCGGCTGGATCCTGATCACCAGTGCGTTCTGGCCGAGTTCCTCGGTGTCGGTGGCGGAGAACGGCAGGTGCGGGGCGCGGTGGAAGATCAGCGCGATCTCCGTCATCCGGCGCGGCTGCCGCTTGCCCGCGCGCAGGTAGAACGGCACCCCGGCCCAGCGCCTGGTGTCGACGCCCAGCCGCAGCGCGGCGTAGGTCTCGGTACGGGAATCGGGCGGGATGCCTTCCTCCTCAAGGAACCCGCGCACCTGGCGTCCGCCCTGCCAGCCGGCCGTGTACTGCCCGCGCGCCGTGCCCGTCGCGAGGTCGGCGGGCAGCCGGACCGCGGACAGCACCTTCACCTTCTCCGTCCGCAGCGAATCCGCGTCGAACGCGACCGGCTCCTCCATGGCGGTCAGCGCGAGCAGTTGCAGCAGATGGTTCTGCATCACGTCGCGGGCGGCGCCGATGCCGTCGTAATAGCCCGCCCGGCCGCCGATGCCGATGTCCTCGGCCATCGTGATCTGGACGTGGTCCACGTAGCCGCGATTCCAGATCGGCTCGTACATCTCGTTGGCGAAGCGCAGCGCCAGGATGTTCTGGACCGTCTCCTTGCCGAGGTAGTGGTCGATGCGGAACACCGCTTCCGGCGGGAAGACCCCCTCCAGGGTCGCGTTCAGCTCCCGCGCGCTGGCCAGGTCATGACCGAACGGCTTCTCGATCACCACCCGGCGCCAGCCGCCGTTGTCGGAGTCAGCCAGGCCGCTGCGCTTGAGCTGCCGCACCACCGTGGGAAACTGACTCGGCGGGATCGACAGGTAGAACGCGTAGTTCCCGCCGGTACCCCGCTCGGCATCCAGCTTCATCACGGTATCGGCCAGCTGGTCGAAGGCCTCGTCGTCGTCGAACGACCCGGATACGAACCTGACGCCCTCGCTGAGCTGCTGCCAGACCGCGTCGCGGAACGGCGTGCGGGCGTACTCCTTCACGGCCTCGTAGGTGAGCTGGGCGAAGTCCTCGTCCGCCCAGTCCCGGCGGGCGAAGCCGACGAACGAGAAGCCCGGCGGCAGCAGGCCGCGGTTGGCCAGGTCGTAGACGGCCGGCATGAGCTTCTTGCGCGCCAGGTCCCCGGTGACCCCGAACATGACGAGCACGCATGGACCGGCCACCCGGGGGATACGCCGGTCCCGCGGGTCGCGGAGCGGATTAAGCGATTCGGACATCTCCTGCAGTCCTTTGATAACACCGGGGTTGGCCGGGGCCATGCCCTGGTCCGTCGTCGTCACTCAGAGCCCCGGGTGCGTTCTTATCGTGTCGAGCAGTTCATTCCACGACGCCATGAACTTCGCGACGCCCTCGTCCTCCAGCACCTGTACCACGTCGTCGTAGGCGATGCCGAGCTTCTCCAAGTCGGCGAATACCTTCCGGGACGCGTCGTAGCTGCCGTGCACCGTGTCACCGCGGAAATCGCCGTGGTCCGCGAACGCCTTGATGGTGGCCTCGGGCATGGTGTTCACCGTGTCGGCGACGACCAGCTCGGTCACGTACATGGTGTCCGGGTACGACGGATCCTTGGTGGAGGTCGAGGCCCACAGCGGCCGCTGGACGTTCCCGCCCTGCGCGGCCAGGGCCTGCCAGCGCTTCTCGGCGCACTTCTGCTCGAACAGCTCGTAGGCGAGCCGCGCGTTCGCGATGGCCGCCTTGCCGCGCAGCGCCTTGGCCTCAGGCGTGCCCAGCTTGTCCAGCCTGGCGTCGACCTCGGTGTCCACCCGGCTGACGAAGAACGACGCCACCGAGCGGATCTGCGAGATGTCGTGCCCGGCCTCGGCGGCTTTCTCCAGGCCCGCCACGTACGCGTCGATCACCTCGCCGTGCCGCTGCAGCGAGAAGATCAGCGTGACGTTGACGCTGATGCCCTCCGAGATGGCCTGCGTGATCGCGGGCAGCCCCTCGACGGTAGCCGGGATCTTGATAAACAGGTTTGGCCGGTCCACCAGCCACCACAGCGCCCGCGCCTCGGCGATGGTCTTGGCCGTGTCCCTGGCCACCCTCGGGTCGACCTCGATCGACACCCGGCCGTCCTGGCCGCCCGTCGCGTCGTACGCCGGGCGCAGCACGTCGCACGCCCAGCGGACGTCGTAGGTGGTGATCATGCGGGACGCTTCTTCCACCGAAACGCCGCGGGTCTTCAGGTCGGCGAGCTGGCCGTCGTAGGACGACCCGCTAGCCAGCGCGTGCGCGAAGATCGTCGGGTTGGAGGTCACGCCGACCACGTGGTTGTCTATGAGCGACTGCAGGTTGCCGGTACGCAGCCGGTCGCGGCTGATGTCATCCAGCCACACCGACACGCCGGCCTCGGAGAGCTGTCCGAGAAGGTCAACTGACACCGTGCTTTTCCTTCCTGCGCGGCGCGGGTCGGTCTTAGACCCGAGCCAGACTGTCGCGTGCGGCTGCGGCGACCCGCTCCGCGGTGATACCGAACTCCTGGTAGAGCTTCTTGTAATCGGCCGATGCGCCGAAGTGGTCTACTCCGATTGAAGCGCCCGCATCTCCGGTGAACAAGCGCCAGGGGGCGGTAATGCCGGCTTCCACCGACACCCGGGCGCGGATGGCGGAGGGCAGCACCTCACGCCGGTAGGACTCGTCCTGGTCGTTGAACCACTCCACGCACGGCATGGACACCACCCGGGCCGAGACGCCGTCGGCGGCCAGCATCTCGCGGGCCTCGAGTGCGATCGAGACCTCGCTGCCGGTGGCGATCAGGATCACGTCGCCGCCCCCGGCGAGCAGGTAACCGCCGCGGGCCACGCCCTCGGCGCTCGCCAGGCCCTGCCCATTACCGGCTGACCGGTCGAGCACGGGGAGGTTCTGCCTGGTCAGGCACAGGGCTGCGGGCCGGGCCCGCTCCAGGATGGTCCGCCAGGCGATCACGGTCTCGTTGGCGTCCCCTGGCCTGACCACCTCCAGGCCCGGGATGGCGCGCAGCGCCCACACTTGCTCGATCGGCTGGTGGGTGGGGCCGTCCTCGCCGAGCCCGATGGAGTCGTGCGTCCACACGTAGGTGACCGGCAGTTCCATCAGCGCCGCCAGCCTGACGGAGGGCCGCATGTAGTCGCTGAACACGAGGAACGTGCCGCCGTAAGGGCGGGTGCCGAGGCTGAGCGCGATCCCGTTCAAGATGGCGCCCATGCCATGCTCGCGGATGCCGAAGTGCATCGTGCGCCCGTACGGGTTGCCCGGCCACATGGCGGTCTGGTGATCGGTGGGGATGAACGAAGGCTCACCCTCCATCGTGGTGAGGTTGCTCTCGGCCAGGTCGGCCGAGCCGCCCCACAGTTCGGGCAGCACCGGGGCGAGCGCGGTGAGGATAGCGCCCGACGCCTTGCGGGTAGCCATGCCCTTGGCGTCGGCCGGGAACGAGGGAAGCTTCTCGGTCCATCCGTCCGGCAGACGGTGAGCGGCCATCCGGTCGAACAGTGCCTTGCGTTCCGGGTTAGCGCTCGCCCAGGCGGCGAACGGCCCCTCCCAGTGCGCATGCAGCTTCTTGCCGCGCTCCGCGACCTGGCGCGCATGGTTCAGCGCCTCGTCCTCGACCGGGAAGTCGACCTCGGGATCGAAGTGCAGGATCTTCTTGGTCGCCTGCACCTCAGGCACGCCGAGCGCGGACCCGTGCGCCGCGCCGGTGTCCTTCTTGTTCGGGGCGGGCCAGCCGATGATCGTGCTCAGCGCGATAAAGGAGGGCGCCTCAGTGTGCTCCTTGGCGTTCCGGAACGCCTGGTACAGTGCCGGTACGTCCTCGTGGTAGCCGTCAGGCGTCCGCCAGTTCACCTTCTGCACATGCCAGCCGTAGGCCTCGTAGCGCGCGCAGACGTCTTCGGACTTAGCGATCTTGGTGTTGTCCTCGATGGAGATCTGGTTGTCGTCGTAGAGGACGATGAGGTTGCCCAGCTCCTGGTGGCCGGCTAGCGAAGACACCTCATGGCTGATGCCCTCTTCGATGTCGCCGTCGGACACGAAGCAATAGAGGTAGTGGTCGAACGGGCTCTGGCCAGGCTCGGCGTCCGGGTCGAGCAGGCCGCGCTCGCGCCGGGCTGCCATCGCCATGCCGACCGCGTTCCCGATGCCCTGACCGAGCGGGCCGGTGGTGGTCTCCACGCCTGGGGTGAGCCTGTGCTCCGGGTGCCCGGGCGTGATGCTTCCCCAGGTGCGCAGGGCCTTCAGGTCATCCAGGGTCAGGCCGTAGCCGGACAGGTACAGCTGGATGTACAGGGTGAGGCTGGAATGCCCGCAGGACAGCACGAAACGATCGCGGCCCGGCCAGTGCGGATCGGCCGGGTCGTGCCTGAGCAGACGCTGGAACAGCAAGTAGGCCGCCGGCGCGAGGCTCATCGCCGTGCCCGGGTGTCCTGAGCCTGCTTTTTGCACCGAATCCATCGCGAGGACCCGGATGAGATCGACTGCGCGCTCGTCGGTCGCCGTCCAGTCAAGATTGGCCTGATTACTCACGCCACGAGCCTATCGGTCCAGGACCTCCGGCTGTCTATGGGGTACGGCCGCCGCAGGCTCGGGCGGTACGGCCGGGCGAGGGCTCGGCGGGTGCACGATGAAGAACAGCCGCAGCACCGCGATCCAGACCAGCATGGAGCCGGTCACGTGAACCCAGACGAGCCCGGCCGGCAAGTGGGTGAAGTACTGGATGTAGCCGATCACGCCCTGCGAGCCCAGCGCAGCGAGCACGATCCAGCCGGCCCGGACCGCCCGCGGCGGCGCGCCCGACAGCCGCAGCCCGAGCACCAGCGCGACCGCCAGGCCGGCCAGCAGCCAGCCGATGTCGGCATGCAATTGCGTGACCCCCTCAAGCGGCAGCTTGTACCGGGGTGCCGCCGCGTTGCCGGCCAGCGGGCCGGTCCCGGTGACCACGGTGCCGGCCGCCAGCATCATGCAGGCAACAGCGACCAGAACCGCGGAGATCAGTTGCAGGTCACGCCGCACGGTGTTGTCCCGGGGGGAACGATCCCCCCCAGACCCCCCCTGCTCCTGGGGGGAAGCCTTTCCCCCCAGACCCCCTCGGCCCCCCTGGGCGCACTTCATCTGCAGGGCGACAGCGGCGGCCACGATCGAAGCGGAGACCAGGAAATGCACCGAGACCGTGGCCGGGTTGAGCTTGGTCAGCACGACGATCCCGCCGATCACTGCCTGCGCCACCACGCCCAGCGGCTGGGCTGCCGCCAGCCACACCAGGTCGCGCCGCCGCTTTCCGTCCGGGCGGAACCGCCAGGCCGCGATGAAGATCAGCCCGGCGATGATGACCAGCGGCAAGTTCAGCAGCCGGTTGCCGAACTCGATCCAGGTGTTCAGCAGCGTCTGCCCGGCGTTCTTGCTGGCCACGATGTCCGCTGCGCTGCACTGCGGCCAGTCGGGGCAGCCGAGCCCAGACGCGCTGAGCCGGACCGCCGCGCCGGTCGACATGATGACCGTGTTGGCGATGACCCCGGCCAGCGCGAGCCGCCGCATCGAGAGCGCTGTCGGCGACAGCACGGGCCTAGTCCAGGACTTCAGGTCGGCGAGCACGCCCTTATGGTAGAGCGCCCCTGGGGCCCGGGGGGCGTCCCCCGGTGGCTAGCCCTGCGCCGCTCCGGCGCAGGCAACCATCACGCAGCAGATGGCCAGCCACTCGACCATGCTCAGGTGCTGGCTGAGCAGGGCCAGTCCGATCAGCGCCGCCACCGCGGGCTCCAGGCTCATCCACACCCCGAACAGCCGCATCGGCATCCGCCGCAGCGCCTCGAGTTCCAGCCGGTAGGGGATGACGGAGGACAGCATCCCGATGGCGACGCCGGTGGCGAGCACGGCGGGCCGGAACATGGCGCTGCCTCCGGCCGCCACGGCGGGCGGCGTGATAATGACGGCCGAGACCACCATCGCGATGGCCAGGCCTGCCGAGCCGGGAAACCGGCGGCCGGTCGCTGAGCTGAGCACGATGTAGGCGGCCCAGGAGACCGCGGCCAGCCCCGCGAACAGCACCCCGGCCAGGTTGAGGTGCCCTTGCCCGCCCTGGGTCAGCAGTACCACGCCGGTCGCCGCGAGCACGACCCAGCCCAAGTCCCGCAGATGCCGCGATCCTGCCACGGCCACGGCCAGCGGGCCGAGGAACTCGATGGTGACGGCGACCCCGAGCGGGATCCGGGCGAACGACTGGTAGATGGAGAAGTTCATAACCGCCAGAGAGATGCCGAACGAACCGGCGATGGCGGCGTCCGTGAAGGCTCGTCGCTGTCTGAGGTCACGCACCGAGCGCACGAAACCAGGCCCAGACAGCGCCACCATGGCCACAGCGGACGTCCACAGCCGCAGCCCGGTCACCGCCGCGGGCGGGATCTGCCCGAACAGCCGGGCTGCCAGACCCGCCCCGAACTGGACGGCCACGATCCCGGTCACGATCATGACGGCAGGCAGCACCATCCCGCCCTGCCCTGAGTTGCTCCGGACGGTATCCCTTAGTCCCACCTGAACATCCGCGCCGCGAGGGTGATCGCCGCGGCAGCCCAGACCGCCAGGGTGATCGTGTTCCCCACCGGGAAGGCCGTACCCTGCTGTAGCACGTCACGCAGGCCGGTGGACAGCGCGCCGGTCGGGAGCAGCTCGAGGACGGGCCGTGCGCCCGCCGGGAACTTGGTGAGCGGGAAGACCACTCCGCCCACGCCGAGCAGCACGATGTAAACCAGGTTGGCTCCGGCCAGCGTCGCCTCGGCGCGCAGCGTGCCCGCCATCAGCAGGGCCAGGCCGCTGAACGCCGCGGTGCCGAGCAGGATGAGCAGCGGCGCCACCACGATCGCGGCCGGGCTGGCGTTCGGCCGCCACCCGATGGCCAGCGCGACGGCCAGGATCAGCGCGCCCTGCAGCAGCTCCACCGCGATCACGGTGGCCGTCTTGGCCGCGATCAGCCCGGTCCGGGACAGGGGAGTGGCGCCGAGCCGCTTGAGCACGCCATACCGCCGCTCGAAGCCGGTGGCGATGGCCTGGCTGGTGAACGCCGTCGACATCACCGCCAGCGCGATGATCCCCGGGGTCAGGAAATCGATCCGGCTCATACCCGCGCCGAAGTTCACCAGCGGCTCTAGGCCGAACGCGGCCAGCAGCAGCAGCGGGATGATCAGCGTGAGCAGCAGTTGCTCGCCATTGCGCAGCAGTGTCCGGGTCTCCAGCGCGGCCTGCGCGGCGATCATCCGCCGCAGCGGCGCCGCGCCCGGAGCGGGCGTGAACAGTGTTGACCCGGGGGGGTGACCCCCCGGAACCCCCCGCTCACGGGGGACAGCCGTCCCCCCCGTACCCCCCCGGGTCATGCGCGGAGTTCCTTCCCGGTCAGCTCGAGGAACACGTCCTCCAGGGACCGGCTCTCGATGAGCAGGCTGTTAGCCAGCACGCCGCGCTCCGCGCACCACGCGGTCACCGCGGCCAGCAGTTGCGGGTCCACCGCGCCGTGCACCTCGATCACGTAGTGGCCGGCCGGCGACTCCTTCGCCAGGCTGGCCGGCGGCAGCGCGGCGAGCAGGCTTTCGATGTCCAGGCCGGCTTCGGCACGGAACCTGAGCTGGCCCACGGTGCCGGTGAGCTGCTCCGGCGTACCCGCGGCCACTAGCTGGCCGTGATCGATGATGGTTACGTAATCGCAGAGCCGTTCGGCTTCCTCCATGAAATGCGTGGTCAGGATGATGCTCACGCCGGCCGCGCGCAGCTGCCCGACCAGCTCCCAGGTCGCGTGCCTAGCCTGCGGGTCCAGGCCGGCCGTGGGCTCGTCGAGGAACACGAGCTCGGGCCGGCCGATGACGGCCGCGGCGAGCGATAGCCGCTGCTGCTGCCCGCCCGATAGCCGCTTGTACGGGGTCCGCGCGACCGGCGTCAGGCCGACCAGGTTGAGCAGCGCCGGGACCGCTAGCGGGTGGGCGTGGAATCGGCTCAGCAGGTTCAGGTAGTCGGCCGCGGGCACCGACGGGGGGATGCCGCCTGACTGGAGCATCACGCCGACCCGCGGCCGCAACGCCCTGGCATCGTGCACCGGGTCGAGGCCGAGGACACGCACCACGCCCTGGTCGGGCCGCCGGTAACCCTCGCAGATCTCGACGGTGGTGGTCTTGCCCGCGCCGTTCGGCCCCAGGATTCCGGTGACCGCGCCGCGCGCCGCGCTCAGCGTCAGCCCGTCCACCGCCGTCGTCTGGTCGTACCGCTTGACCAGTCCGCTGATCTCGACAGCGGGCGTCTGCGGGACCGTGCTCACGGACGCGAGTCTACGGCGGTTTGAGCTGAGGAGACGACGGCGACGTCCGGCGGGGTCGCTATGCTGCGCATGATGGGCGGCTCGCCCGACGGCCACGAACACGAACACGAACACGCGGACGCCCACGCGTCCCACACGGACTAGGGAGGACGGCCCGATGGACCAGGACCGTGCACGCAGCCTGCTCATCGCCGAGCGCGACGAGGTGCAGGGCCTGCTGAAGGACGCCGAGGCGGCGGGGCGCGACGACCGCCAGTCGGAGGTGGACAGCGAGGCGGGAGACAGTGCCGATGCCGCGCAGTCACTGACCGCCGAGGGTATGGACGACGCGATCGCGGAGAGCCTGCGCAGCCGGCTGGACGCCATCGAGCGTGCCCTGCACCGGCTCGACGACGGCACTTACGGCCGGTCGGTCCGCAGCGGCGAGCCCATCCCCGACGAGCGCCTGGAAGCGGATCCCGCGGCGGAACTCACCATCGAGGAAGCCAGGGCCGCCGAACGCCGCTGAACCGGCCCGGCGCGGGGCAGCGCGCCGGAGGATGTCGAGGAGGCTACGCCCCGGAAGGGTCCTGGGGATCGCGCGGTCCGTACAGGTCGCGCGGTCTCTGCGGGGGATACTGCGGCTGGGGATAGCGCTGGACGGGCTTCTTGCGGGTGGCCTTCTTGTCCGGCGGAGGCCAGTCGGTGCCGCCCGGCCAGGAGGCGACGCTCACCGGTATGTCCGAGTGCGGGTTGCGACCCCGGGCAGCGAACCGTTCCATCCTGGTGGCGCCGGGCAGTTCGACCCGGGCCGAGACCAGCTCCGTCTTATCCCCGTCTATCTCCAGCCAGCAGATCTGCTGGTTCCGCACGTAGGCCGGCGGCAGGCCGAACCGTCCGCCGATCCCCTCGACGACCGAGGTGCACGACCCGGAGTTGGCGTAGAAGCCGGCCGCGGTGGCGGCCAGCTCCGGGTGGTGCGTGTGGCCTGAGATGAACCCGTGGTAGCCGTCCGCGACCAGGTTGGCGGCGCGCTGCCGGGCGGCGTGGTTCTGCCCGTAGCCCCGTTCGTCAAGGGCCAGCGCGCTGATCGAAAGCCAGGCCCGCCGGGCCAGGATGGCAATCACGGCGGTGAGCACCACCAGGTCCGCGATGGCCCCGTAGCCGAGGATCTCGCCCCGGTGCACCCACACGTCCGTATCGGGGTAGCGGGACCGGAAATCGGCGATCTCGGGTATCCGGATCAGAATGAGGATGACCAGCGGAATCGCGATCAGCCACCACAGCCGGCGGCCCAGCTTGCGGTAGACCATCCGGGAAGCGACGAACGAGGGGAAGTCGGTCGGGTCCGCCATCTCGTGCGCGCCGTCCACCCAGCCGCGCCCCAGCCATTCGATCCGGGGGATGACCTCCCGGACGACGTGGTGGCCGATCGGGGTGTCCAGCGGGTTGCGCGCGTCGTGGAAGCAGTTGTACGGGTCGAGCTGGTGCCCATGCTCCACCCGGACTCTACGGCCGCCCGCCAGGATCAGGTCCGCGGCCAGGCACAGCCGGGCCCCGGTCATCTCCCGCACCACGTCCGCCGCTTTGACGTCCCAGGCCAGGTCACCGTCATGGTTCCCGATCGCGTAGATGACCTGCCCGCCGCGCGCGGTCACCGCCAGCAGCGCCGCGCACAGGTCCTCGTGCGCGCGCAGGATATCCGTGGCCGTCGACTCGGGGTAACCGAGCAGTTCCACCACGTCCCCGGCCAGCACCACGGTGAGCAGGCCGGTATCGCCGTCCAGGTGACGTGCCAGCGTCTCGCAGGACCGTCCGGACACGTCGGTGCGGACGGGCGGCAGGTGCAGGTCGCTGGCGGTGACCACCTTGCTGTCGGGCGGGACGGCCACCTCGAGCAGGTCGGGGATGTCAGGTCGCGGCGCGGGCATGGACGGTGTGATTTCCTTCTGGCCGGTTTGCTACCGGGTTCTTTCCCCAGCACCTAGCAATGATGCCCGAGGAAGGGGCGGCTATCGTGCGGCGCCACGCTCGGTTCGCGGGCGCCATCAGTTAGGACGCGTCCGGCGGCCAGGCGGTTCGGGTCCGGTGGGGGCAGGAAACCGGCGGCCGTTCGGTAAAAAGAATTTAATCAGCCGGTCGGCGAGGGATACCTTCCCTACGTATGGAACTCGGCGAGTATGACCACCGGGCGGTCGAGGCCGCCGCCCGGGAGCTGTGGGAGTCGCACGACATCTACAGATACGATTCCGGCGGGCCAGGACCCGTGTTCAGCGTGGACACGCCGCCGCCCTACGTATCGGCGGCGCACCTGCACGTCGGCCACGCGATGAGCTACTCGCAGCCGGATTTCATCGTCCGCTACCGGCGGATGCGCGGCGAGCGGGTGTTCTACCCGATCGGGTTCGACGACAACGGGCTGCCGACCGAGCGGTACGTGGAGCAGGCCCACGGGGTCCGGGCCGTGGACATGCCGCGGGCCGAGTTCACCGCGCTCTGCCTGGCCGAGACGAGGCGGGTGGCCGAAGGCTACGAGGACCTGTGGCGCCGGCTCGGCTTGTCAGTCGACTGGTCGCTGCGCTACTCCACCATCGACGCCCGCTGCCAGCGGACCGCGCAGACCAGCTTCGTCAAGCTGCACGAGGCGGGCTACCTGCGGCGGACGCAGGACCCGATCCTGTGGTGCCCGGAGGACCGCACCTCGCTGGCCCAGGCGGATGTGGAAGACCTGGAACGGACCAGCAGGCTGCACACGATCAGGTTCGGGCCCGATCTGCTGATCGCCACCACCCGGCCCGAGCTGCTGCCGGCCTGCGTGGCCCTGTATCACCACCCCGCCGATGCCCGCTACTGCGGGCTCGAGCGGGCTACCGTGCCGCTGTTCGGCTATGAAGTGCGGGTGCTCACCGACGAGTCCGTGGACCCCCGGTACGGCACCGGGCTGATGATGGTGTGCACGTTCGGCGACCGCGAGGACGCGCTGAAGTGGCGGCGGGACGGGCTGCCGCTGCGCCTGGTGGTGGCGCCGGACGGGCGGCTCGGGCCGCTGGCCGGGGAGTTCGCCGGGATGGCGCTGACGCCAGGCGCGTTCGGCCATGGTGAAGGCGCTCGATTCGGCCGGGCTCCTGGTCAGCAGCGAGCCGGTGCGGCAGGTCGTCGGGGTGCACGAGCGATGCCAGACGCCGGTGGAGTTCCAGATCAGGCCGCAGTGGTTCATCGCGGTCCGGGAGCACGCGGACCGGTTCCGGGCGCGCGCGGCCGAGCTCGAATGGATCCCGCCGTTCATGCGGCGCCGGCTGGAGGACTGGATCGACGGGCTCAAATGGGACTGGAACATCACCCGGCAGCGGCGCTACGGCGTGCCGTTCCCCGTGTGGTTCTGCACCGGCTGCGCGGCGCCGGTGCTGGCCCGGCTCGAGGACCTGCCGGTGGACCCGCTGTCGGACACGCCGCCGGCCGGCTCGTGCCCGTCCTGCGGGTCGGCCCTGGAGGGTGACCCGGATGTGATGGATACCTGGCTGACGTCGTCGCTGACGCCGCAGGTCAACGACGGGTGGGCGCTGGGCGGGACCGATCCCGCGCTGGCGCCGATGTCCATGCGGGTGCAGGCCTTCGAGATCATCAGGACCTGGCTGTTCTACTCGGTGGTGCAGTCCGAGCTGCTCTTCGGCCGGGTGCCGTGGCGCACCGCGCTGATCTCCGGCTGGGGGCTGAGCGAGCAGGGCAAGAAGCTGTCCAAGCGGGATCTCGATTCCTCGACCGGGCCCGACGGCTACAACCGGTACGTGCCGGATGACGTGATGGGCAAGTACGGCGCGGACGCGCTCCGGCTCTGGGCCACTAAGGGCCGCATCGGCGCCGACCTGCGGTACAACGAGAAGGACATCAGGACCGGCCGCAAGTTCGCGGTCAAGCTATGGAACGTCGGGCGGTTCCTCTCGCTGAACCTTGGCGATCTTTCCGGGGCGATCTTTCCGGGCCTGCCCCGGCGCCGGACGAGCGGGACATCGTGGACCGGTGGCTGCTCTCGCACCTGGCCGACACGGTGGCCGAGGCCACGACGGCGTTCGAGACGCATGACTACATGCAAGCCCACCAGGCCGCCTCGCGGATGTTCTGGTCCATCTACTGCGACCGCTACCTTGAGATGATCAAGGACCGGCTCGGCCAAGGAGCCTCGGATGGGGACAGCGCGCGATGGACCCTGTGGGAGTCGTTCCGGGTGCTGCTCGGGCTGTTCGCGCCGTTCGCGCCGTTCCTGACCGAACACATGTACCAGCAGTTCTACCGCGCCCACGAGGGCGTGGTATTCGTTGCACCTGACCCGCTGGCCAGCGGCGCAGGAGCGATGGCGCGGCGACCGTTCGGCCGTCGACCAGCTCGCGGTGATCCTGGATGCTACCCGGGTACTGCGCAGCGGGCAGCGGCTCGGCAACTCGGCCCGGCTCAGCCAGCTGATCCTGCAGGCGCACGACGCCCGGGCCGAGGCGCTGCTCGACCAGATCGCCGAACCGCTCCGGGTCGCCGCCCGGGCCGACACCGTGGTCCGCGGCCCGGCGGAGCACCGGAGCGGCGTGGACGGGATCACGGTCGGGATCGCCGTGTAAGGCAGGCCGGTGCGGGACGGCTGAGGTTTCCCGCCAACGGCGCGATCGGGCCGGGCCCTGCTCGACACGCTCCCGCTGGCCCCGGCGGAGGTGGCCAGGATCGCCGGCGGCAACGCCGAGCAGGTGCTGCGCTTGAAGCCACCTGCCGACGCCTGAAGCCACCTGCCGACGCCTGAAGCCACCTGCGGGCCTGTCGGCGTGATTTAAGTCACGTTGATCTTGCCAAAAAGTTTGCATGTGCCAAGCTATTTACGGCACAATGATGTTGTGAAAAACGTCGGAGGAGCGAGCGGACCCGCCGCCGCTGCCCCCACCCGGGGGCAGGTCGCTCGGCTGATCCTCGAGCTCGGGCCGTCCACCGCCGCCACGCTCGGCGGCCGGCTCGGGCTCACGCCTGCCGCGATCCGGCGTCACCTGGACAACCTGCTGGCCGAGGGCCTCATCGAGACCAGGACGGCCAGGTCGTACGGGAACCGGGGCCGCGGCCGCCCGGCCAAGGTCTTCGTCATCACGGACGCGGGCCGCAGCGCGTTCGAGCACGCCTACGACGACCTGGCCAGCAACGCGCTGCGCTTCCTGGCAGAGACGGCGGGCCCGGACGCGATCACCGAGTTCGCCCGCAGGCAGGTAGCTGACCTGGAGCGCAGGTACGCGCCCGCGGTGGCACGGGGCGACCTGCCCAGCCGGGTCCAGGCGCTGGCCGAGGCGCTGTCCGCCGACGGCTACGCCGCGTCCGCGGGGCCGGCGCCCGCCATCGGTGGAAGGGTCCAGACCGAGGGCGGCGAGCAGCTCTGCCAGCACCACTGCCCGGTCGCGCACGTGGCGGCCGAGTTCCCGCAGCTGTGCGAGGCGGAAACCGAGGCGTTCGGCCGGCTGCTGGGCACGCCAGTGCAGCGGCTCGCTACGATCGCGCACGGCGACGGCATCTGCACGACGCACGTCACCAGCGTCGGGAAGCCCGGCCCGGCGGGGACTGTTGTAACACCCGTAACCACTGAAATCACCGCAGAGTCCGGAGGGCTCTTGATATGACGACCACCACGCAAGACCAGCTCGAAGGGCTGGGCACGTATAAATTCGGCTGGGCCGACTCGGACGTGGCGGGTGCGGCCGCGCGCCGCGGCCTGTCCGAAGAGGTGGTCCGCGACATCTCAACGCGGAAGAACGAGCCGGAGTGGATGCTCGACATGCGGCTGAAGGGGCTGAAGTACTTCGGCCGCAAGCCCATGCCCAACTGGGGCGCCGATCTGTCCGGCATCGACTTCGACAACATCAAGTATTTCGTCCGCTCCACCGAGAAGCAGGCGGCGAGCTGGGACGAACTGCCCGCCGACATCAAGAACACCTATGACCGGCTCGGCATCCCGGAAGCGGAAAAGCAGCGTCTGATCGCGGGCGTCGCCGCCCAGTACGAGTCCGAGGTCGTTTACCACAAGATCAGGGAAGACCTCGAGGAAAAGGGTGTTCTCTTCCTGGACACGGACACCGCGCTGCGGGAGCAGCCGGATTTGTTCCGCGAGTACTTCGGCACCGTGATCCCGCCGGGCGACAACAAGTTCGCGGCGCTGAACACGGCGGTGTGGTCCGGCGGTTCGTTCATCTACGTGCCCAAGAACGTAAAAGTGGAAATCCCGCTGCAGGCCTATTTCCGCATCAACACCGAGAACATGGGCCAGTTCGAGCGGACCCTGATCATCGTGGACGAAGGCGCCTACGTCCATTACGTGGAAGGCTGCACCGCGCCCATTTACAAGTCCGACTCGCTGCATTCCGCGGTGGTCGAGATCATCGTGAAGAAGGACGCGCGCTGCCGGTACACCACGATCCAGAACTGGTCGAACAACGTGTACAACCTGGTGACCAAGCGTGCCGTCGCCCAGCAGGGCGCCACGATGGAGTGGATCGACGGCAACATCGGCTCCAAGGTGACGATGAAGTACCCGGCGGTCTACCTGATGGGCGAGCACGCCCGGGGCGAGACGCTCTCCGTCGCGTTCGCCGGCGAGGGCCAGCACCAGGACGCCGGCGCGAAGATGGTGCACTGCGCGCCGCGCACCTCCTCCACTATCATCTCCAAGTCGGTGGCCAGGGCCGGCGGGCGGACGTCCTACCGCGGCCTGGTCAACGTGGCCGAAGGCGCCGAGCACTCCAAGTCCAACGTCAAGTGTGACGCGCTGCTGGTGGACACGGTGAGCCGCAGCGACACCTACCCGTACGTGGACGTCCGCGAGGACGACGTGGAGATGGCCCACGAGGCCACGGTCTCCAAGATCTCCGAGGATCAGCTGTTCTACCTGATGAGCCGGGGCATGACCGAGGACGAGGCGATGGCCACGATCGTCCGCGGGTTCGTCGAGCCCATCGCCCGCGAGCTCCCGATGGAGTACGCGCTCGAGCTGAACCGGCTGATCGAACTGCAGATGGAGGGGGCGGTCGGCTGATGTCGGCTGGACTTCAGGGGGCGATCGAAACCGCTCCCGTGACAAGGCTGCACGAACACCGGTCCTACGACCCGGCGGACTTCGCCGTGCCCAGCGGCCGCGAGGAGGAGTGGCGGTTCACCCCGCTGGGCCGGCTGCGCGGGCTGCACACGGACTCACCGCCGGTTCCCGCCGCCAAGGTGACCGTGGAAGTCGACCCGGCACCCGAGGTCAAGACCTTTACGGCCGAACGGGGCGGGCCTGCGCCCGGCCGCAGCTTCATCCCGGCTGACCGGGTAAGCGCGCTAGCCTACGCCAGCTTCGGTGAAGCGACGGTGATCACGGTACCGGCCGAAGCGGACGCCTCCCGGCCCACGGTCGTCACCGTGACCGGCCACGGCACGGACGGCGCCGGGTACGGCCATCTGCTGGTCCAGGCCGAGCCGTTCTCCCGGGCCGTGGTCGTGCTCGACCACCGCGGCAGCGCCACCTACGCCGACAATGTCGAGCTGGTCGTGGGCGACGGCGCCTCGCTGTCGGTAGTCAGCCTGCAGGACTGGGCCGATGACACGGTCCACCTGACGCAGCACTACGCCACGCTGGGGCGGGACGCCCGGCTGCGGCACGCGGCGGTCACGCTGGGCGGGTCCGTCGTCCGGCTGGCCCCGTCGGTCCGCTACGGCGCCCCGGGCGGCGACGCCGAGCTGACCGGGCTGTACTTCGCCGACGCGGGCCAGCACCTGGAGCACCGGCTGTTTGTTGACCATGACGTGCCGCGCTGCCGCAGTAGGGTCACCTACAAGGGCGCGCTGCAGGGCCAGGACGCGCACGCGGTCTGGATCGGCGACGTGCTGATCAGGCCGGGGGCGAGCGGCACCGACACGTATGAGTACAACAGGAACCTGGTGCTGACCGACGGCACCCGGGTGGATTCGGTGCCGAACCTGGAGATCCTCACCGGCGAGATCGTCGGCGCCGGGCACGCCAGCGCCAGCGGCAGGCTCGAAGACCATCACCTGTTCTACCTGATGGCGCGGGGCATCCCGTTCGCCGAAGCCCGCCGGCTGGTCATCCGCGGGTTCTTCGGCCAGCTGATCGGCACCATCGAGGTGCCCGAGCTGCGGGACCGGATCACTGAGGCCATCGAGGCGGAGCTGGCGAAGTCCCTACCTTCGGAGGTGCGCTGATGACGGAGACAAATACCCCGGTGTACGTCCGGGCCTGCGCCCTGTCCGAGCTTCCAGTCGAGGGCGTCATCGGCGTCGAGGTGGCGGGCGTGCCGGTCGCGGTGGCCCGCGCCGAAGGCGAGATCTACGCGATACGGGACGTGTGCTCGCACGCCGAGGTGCCGCTGTCCGAGGGCGAGATTTACGACTACACGGTGGAGTGCTGGCTGCACGGGTCCTGCTTCGACCTGCGCACCGGGCAGCCCACCGGGCTGCCGGCCACCGAGCCGGTGCCCGTCTACCCCGTCAAGATCGAAGGCGACGACGTCTACGTCGCGCTCACCATGAACAAGGAGTCGTAACGTGGCCACCCTCGAGATCCGCGACCTGCACGTCAGCGTGGAAGAGAGCGTAGGCGTTCACCGGGAGATCCTGCGCGGCGTGAACCTGACCGTCCGCGAAGGCGAGACCCACGCCATCATGGGCCCGAACGGCTCAGGCAAGTCCACCCTGGCCTACGCGATCGCCGGCCACCCCAAGTACTTGGTCACCCGGGGCAGCGTCACGCTCGACGGTGAGGACGTGCTGGCCATGAGCGTGGACGCCCGCGCCCGGGCCTGCCTGTTCCTGGCCATGCAGTACCCGGTCGAGGTGCCCGGCGTGTCGGTGTCCAACTTCCTGCGGACCGCGGTCACGGCGGTCCGTGGCGAGGCGCCGAAGCTGCGCAACTTCGTCAAGGAACTGCGCGCCGCGATGTCCGCGCTGTCGATCGACCCGGCTTTCGCCGAGCGGAACCTGAACGAGGGCTTCTCCGGCGGCGAGAAGAAGCGGCACGAGATCCTGCAGCTCGAGCTGCTCAACCCGAAGATCGCGATCCTGGACGAGACCGACTCGGGCCTGGACATCGACGCGCTCAAGGTGGTGTCCGAGGGCATCAACCGGTTCCGCCAGCAGCCCGGCCACGGGGTGCTGCTGATCACGCACTACACCCGGATCCTGCGGTACGTGAAGCCGGACTTCGTGCACGTGTTCGTGGCCGGCCGCATCGTCGAAGAAGGCGGCCCCGAGCTGGCCGACTTGCTGGAGAACGAGGGCTACGAGAAGTTCATCGGGGTCCCGGCATGACGGCATACCCGGACCATCTCGACGTCGAGGCTATCCGGGCCGACTTTCCCGCGCTGGCCAGGACGGTGCGCAACGACAAGCCGCTGATCTACCTGGACTCCGGCGCGACCTCGCAGAAGCCGGTCCAGGTACTGGACGCCGAACGCTCGTGCTACGAGCTGCATAACGGCGCCGCGCACCGTGGCACCCACCTGCTCGGCGAGGAGGCCACCGACGTCTACGAGGGCGCCCGGGCCAAGGTCGCGGCGTTCCTCGGCGCCGACGCGGGCGAGGTGGTGTTCACCAAGAACGCCACCGAGGCGATCAACCTGGTCGCCTACGCCATGAGCGGGCCCGGGCGGCTCCAGGTGCAGTCCGGTGACGAGATCCTCATCACCGAGATGGAGCATCACGCCAACCTCGTGCCGTGGCAGCAGCTGTGCGAGCGGACCGGCGCCACCCTGCGCTGGCTGGACGTCACCCCCGACGGCCGGCTCGACCTGGACCGCCTGGACAGCATGATCACCGCACGCACCAAGATCGTCGCGGTGACCCACCAGTCGAACGTCACCGGCGCCATCCCGCCGGTGGCCGAGATCGCCCGGACGGCACACGAGAAGGGCGCCCTGGTGCTGGCCGACGCGGCTCAGTCGGTGCCGCACCAGCCGGTCGACGTGACCGCACTCGGCGTGGACTTCCTGGCCTTCTCCGCGCATAAGATGCTCGGCCCGTACGGGATCGGGGTGCTGTTCGGCCGCGCCGCGCTGCTGGAGGCCATGCCGCCGTTCCTGACCGGCGGGTCGATGATCGAGGTGGTGCGGATGGAGGGCAGCACCTTCCTGCCGCCGCCGCAGCGGTTCGAGCCCGGTGTGCCCGCCGTGGCCCAGGCCGCGGGCCTGGCCGCCGCCGTCGATTACCTGACCGCGCTGGGCATGGGCAACGTGGCCGCGCACGAGGAGTCGCTGACCGCGCACGCCCTGGACGCGCTGCGCGAGATCAGCGGCGTGCGCGTCCTCGGCCCGGACACCACCAAGGACCGGGGCGGCGCCGTCGCGTTCGAGGTCGATGGCGTCCACCCGCACGACGTGGGCCAGGTGCTCGACGAACTCGGCATCGCGGTACGCACCGGCCACCACTGCGCCTGGCCGCTGCACCGGGCGCTGGGCGTGCAGGCCAGCACCCGGGCCACCTTCTACGTGTACAACACCCACCACGAGGTAGACGCCCTGGCCGACGGAATCCGCTACGCCCAGCGCTTCTTCGGCGCGGGATGACGACGTTGGCTTGCCTTGTTAGATGAGGACGTGATGCAGCTTCAGTCGATGTACCAGGACATCATCCTGGATCATTACCGCAACCCTCACCACAAGGGCCTGCGGGATCCTTTCGATGCCGAAGTGCACCACGTCAACCCGGTCTGCGGTGACGAGGTGACGCTCCGGGTCACCCTCAAGGACGTCGACGGCGAGCCGGTCGTCGAGGACGTGTCCTATGACTCGCTGGGCTGCTCGATCAGCCAGGCGAGCGCCTCGGTGATGAGCGACCTGGTCATCGGCAAGCCAGTAGGCGAGGCCATGACCATCAGCCAGGCTTTCCTCGCGCTCATGCAGTCCAAGGGCGAGGGGGAGCCGGACGAGGGCGTGCTCGAGGACGCGGTGGCGTTCGCCGGCGTGTCGAGGTACCCGGCCAGGATAAAGTGCGCCCTGCTCGGCTGGATGGCATGGAAAGACGCAACCGCGCGGGCCATGGAGGTAGCGCAATGACGGAGAACGTGACCACTGAGAACGTGACCACGCAGGACACGGCGCCCGAGGACACCACTACGGAGCTCACCGCGGAGCAGGAAGATGTGCTCGAGGCGCTGCGCGATGTGGTGGACCCCGAACTCGGGATCAACGTGGTGGACCTCGGCCTGGTCTATGGCGTCGACGTGGACGCCGAGCGGATCGCCACCATCGACATGACGTTGACCAGCGCTGCGTGCCCGCTGACGGACGTGATCGAGGATCAGGCCCGGGAGGCGCTGGACGGCGTGGTGGCGGACTTCCGCATCAACTGGGTGTGGATGCCGCCGTGGGGCCCGGAGAGCATCACCGACGACGGGCGCGAGCAGCTTCGCGCCCTCGGCTTCAACATCTAGGCCCTGATGCAGAAGAGCTCGGCGTAGGCCGAGATCCAGGCGCCGGGCCTGGCTGCCAGGTCTGGTTGGCCCCAGGCCGATGATCAGGCCAATGATGAGGCAGTGAGTAGTGAAGAATCCTGCCGCAGGCGGCGGTCGCTGGGTGGAAGTTCCGCCCGAGCGCTTGGTGCCGTGGATTGTCACGTTCGCACAACGCCATGGCGGAGCCGCCCCGGCCCGGCCGGTGACGCCGGCCGAGTCCGGTGCGGCCGTCACGTTCACGGCCGCTGACGGGGCCCTGGCCGAGTGCCATCCTCCGTTCCCGCCCGCGCCCCCCGGCGGTCCGGCAGCGGGGGAGCCGGGCGCCGAGGTGCGATCGGCCGCCGAGGCGCTCGCGGCGCATGCCGCGGCGGACCGCGCGGTCGGCGTGCTGCTGGTGCGCCTGGGCGGCTACGCGGTCGGCGTGTTCACCGGCTCGCCGCCCCGGCTGGTGAGCTCGAAGACGGGCAGCAGGCCGGTGCACGGCCGCAGCGCTGCGGGCGGCTGGTCGCAGCACCGCTTCGCCAGGCGCCGGGAGAACCAGGCCACGACGGCGCTGCGGGCCGCTGCCGACGCCGCGGCCGAGGTGTTCGGCCGGTACGGTCCTGACCGGCTCGACGCCGTGGTGCTGGGCGGGGACAAGCGGTCGGCCGCCGGGCTGCGCGGTGATGCCCGGCTGGAGAAGTACCTGGCCAAGGCGACTGGACGCTTCCTGACCGTGCCTGACCCGCGGCTGGCCGTGCTGCGCGACATCCCCCGCGCATTCCTGGCTACCCGCATCCGGCTGACCGAGCCGGAAATAGATGGCCCGGCCCCGGACTGACCAAGTAGAATGGATGCCATGCTCCTCACCTCGGACTAGGGACACACCCCAGGGCTGTGCTGGCCCGGGGGGACGACCCCCCGGACCCCCCGAGGGAGTCTGTCCGTTTCTGGTCCTCTTTGGAGCTATCACGTCATGATCGTGGCAACTGAAATCGAACTGCGGGCTGGCGCGCGCCTGCTGCTCGACGCTGCGTCGTTCCAGGTGTCCGCGGGGGACCGGATCGGCCTGGTCGGCCGGAACGGCGCGGGGAAGACCACGCTGGCCAAGGTGCTGGCTGACCAGGCCCAGCCGGCCGCGGGCTCGGTCCGCCGGACGGGTCCGGTCGGCTACCTGCCGCAGGACCCGCGGACCGGGAACCTGGACATGCTGGCCATCGACCGGGTACTGGCGGCCCGCGGGCTCGACCAGCTGCGTGCCGGACTCCGGGCGGCTGAAGCGGAAATGGCCGGCTCCGACTCCGCCGCGGCGGCCGACGCCATCCGCAGGTACGGCAGGCTGGAAGAGCGGCTCGCGGTGCTCGGCGGGTACGCGGCCGAGTCGCAGGCGGCCTCGATCACCGCCAGCCTGGGCCTGCCCGACCGGGTGCTGCATCAGCCGCTGCACACCCTGTCCGGGGGCCAGCGGCGTCGGGTCGAGCTGGCCAGGATCTTGTTCTCTGACTCCGAGACCATGCTCCTCGACGAGCCGACCAACCACCTGGACGCCGACTCGGTAGCCTGGCTGCGCGATCACCTCAAGAGCTACCGCGGCGGCCTGGTCGTGATCAGTCACGACGTGGCGCTGCTCGGCGACGTGGTGAACAAGGTCTTCTACCTCGATGCGCAGCGAGCCTGCCTGGACATCTACAACCTGGGCTGGCGCGCCTACCTGCAGCAGCGCGAGACTGATGAGCGACGCCGCAGGCGGGAGCTGGTGAACGCGGGCCGCCAGGCTAGCGCGCTGATGGCTCAGGCGGACAAGATGCGGGCCAAGGCGACGAAGGCGAGGGCGGCCCAGAACATGCAGCGCCGGGCCGAGCGGATGCTGGCCGGGGTCGAGGCGGAGCGCACCGCCGATCGGGTGGCCAGGCTCCGCTTCCCGGTTCCCGCCCCGTGCGGCCGGACTCCGCTGTCCGCCGTCGGCCTGTCCAAGTCGTACGGGTCGGCCGAGGTGTTCACCGGGGTGGATGTGGCCGTCGACCGGGGCAGCCGGGTGGTGATCCTCGGGCTCAACGGGGCGGGCAAGACAACCCTGCTCCGGCTGCTGGCCGGCCTGGAGACTCCGGATACCGGAAAAGTCACGCCAGGACACGGCCTTAGCCTCGGATATTATGCCCAGGAGCATGAGACGCTGGAAACCGATCGAACGGTTCTATCCCACATGCGCTCGGCGGCTCCGGACCTTACCGAATCGCAGCAGCGTAAGGTTCTCGGCTCATTCCTGTTCTCAGGTGATGATGTCGAAAAGCCCGCGGGTGTGCTTTCCGGCGGAGAAAAGACGAGGCTAGCCCTCGCTCTTCTTGTTGTATCAGGCGCGAACGTCCTGTTGCTCGACGAGCCGACGAACAACCTCGATCCAGCCAGCCGGGAAGAGGTACTGGGAGCGCTGCGGAGCTTCCGCGGCGCGATAGTGCTTGTGACGCATGATGAAGGTGCGGTTGAAGCGCTATCACCAGAACGCGTTGTCGTCCTGCCCGACGGCGTGGAAGACGCATGGAGCGAGGATTTCGCAGATCTTGTCGCACTTGCATAAGCAATTGCATCCGTTTGTTGCAAGTTTGACGCGTCCAGCCTGATGGTCACGATTCAGTCATAGCCCGCGCGAAAATATAGTGATCATTTACCGTCATGTGGGTGGCCAATCCCGCGGTCATGCCTGATCATTACCAGTGGGGAACGCGAAACTCATTGGTGACCGCATCTAACGGGAGGTACATGTGGCAGAGACCCTCAAGAAAGGCACGCGGGTGACCGGGGTGGACCGCAGCAAGCTGGCGACGACCCTCGGCAAACGGTATGACTCGGGCGAGAGCATCCGATCACTGGCAACCTCGACAGGAAGGTCCTACGGCTTCGTCCACCGGATCCTGACCGAGACGGGAGTGACGTTGCGCGGGCGTGGTGGTGCGACCCGCAGTAGCAAGACCAAGGTGAAGCGCTAAGGACGTTCGGTCCGCGCCCAGTGGCACCGGCCGGCGCCGCCGCCGCCGGGACCCCGCCCGGATAGCCCTGGAGTTCGCTACTAGCTGATGGCCATCCCGCCCAGCGCGGGAACTAATTGCCGCCCCCGGAGGGTTTCCCTGGTCATGTACGGGCGGGCAAACCTGGTCATGATGCGAGGGTTCCGGATGGACCCCTCCATCACCAAGCAGAAGCTCAAGCCGGGCACCATCCGCAGGATCGCCGCCTACGCGCGGCCGTACCGGGTGTACCTGACCGTCTTCCTCCTCGCCACCGCCCTCGACGCGGTGATCACCGTCGTGAACCCGCTGCTGCTGCGGGAGATCATCGACGGCGGCATCCTGGCCCGCAACGAGCAAGTCGTGATCGTGATCGCCTGCGCGGTCGCGGCCGTCGCGGTGTTCGACGCGGTGCTCGGCTTCGTGATCCGCTGGTTCTCCGCCCGGATCGGCGAGGGCCTCATCTACGACCTGCGAACCCAGGTGTTCGATCACGTCCAGCGCCAGCCGATCGCCTTCTTCACTCGCGCGCAGACGGGGTCGCTGGTCAGCCGCCTCGACGGCGACGTGGTCGGCGCCCAGCAGGCCATCACCTCCACGCTGTCCGGGGTGATCTCCAACCTGCTCAGCCTGATCCTCATCCTGGTGACGCTGTTCTACCTGTCCTGGCTGGTCACTGTCATCGCCCTGGTCATGATCCCGCTGTTCATCCTGCCCGCCCGGCTGGTCGGACGCCGGATGCAGCGGCTGACCAGGGAAAGCATGCAGCTCAACGCCGAGATGGGCTCGACGATGACCGAGCGGTTCAACGTCGCGGGTGCCATGCTGGTGAAGCTGTTCGGCCGGCCTCGTGAGGAGTCCGGCGCGTTTTCCTCGCGCGCGGCCAAGGTCCGCGATATCGGCGTCGTCACGGCCATGTACGGCCAGGTGCTCTTCGTCGCGCTCACGCTTCTGGCCTCGCTGGTGACCGCCGTCGTCTACGGGCTGGGCGGCACCCTGGTTATCAACGGTACCTTCCAGATCGGCACCCTGGTCGCCATGACCACCTTGCTCGGCCGGGTCTACGGGCCGATCATGTCGCTGTCCAGCGTACAGGTCAGCGTGATGACGGCCCTGGTCAGCTTCGACCGGGTCTTCGAGGTGCTGGACCTCAAGCCGCTGATAGCCGAGAAGCCAGGCGCGGTGAACCTGCCGGCGCTTGAGGCCGCGGACGGCCGGGGCGATGTCGCTCCGACGATCGAGTTCGACGACGTGTCCTTCAGGTACCCCACGGCGAGCGAGGTGTCGCTGGCCTCTCTGGAGTCCATCGCGCTGCCCGCGCCCGAACGCCAGGACGCCGCGGCCGGGGTCCTGCGCGGCGTCAGTTTCCTGGCGCCGTCCGGCAAGCTGACCGCGCTGGTCGGCCCGTCCGGCGCGGGCAAGACGACGATCACCGCGCTGGCGGCCCGGCTGTACGACCCGAACGACGGTGCCGTGCGGATCGCCGGCTACGACCTCAGGGACGTCACCCTGGAGTCGCTGCACGACGCGGTGGGCGTAGTCACCCAGGACGCGCACCTGTTCCACGACACGATCCGGGCCAACCTGACCTACGCGCGGCCCGCGGCCACCGAGCTCGAGCTGATCCAGGCCTGCGAGGCCGCCCAGATCTGGGACCTGATCTCCAGCCTGCCCGACGGCCTGGACACCGTGGTGGGAGACCGGGGCTACCGGCTGTCCGGCGGCGAGAAGCAGCGCGTCGCGGTGGCCCGGCTGCTGCTGAAGGCCCCGTCGGTGGTGGTGCTCGACGAGGCCACCGCGCACCTGGACTCCGAATCGGAGGTCGCCGTGCAGCGCGCGCTGAAGACGGCGCTGGCCGGCCGCACCTCGCTGGTGATCGCGCACCGGCTGTCGACCATCAGGGAAGCCGACCAGATCCTGGTCGTCGACGCCGGCCGGATCACCGAGCGCGGTACGCACGAGGAGCTACTCGCGGCGGGCGGCCTGTACGCCGACTTGTACCACACCCAGTTCGCCGGCCAGGCCGCTTAGGCGTGACCCGACCCGCCTAGAAGGTGTAGCCGAGGCGGCGGAGCTCCTCGCCGGCGGTTTTCTCTACCTCGGCGATGTCCTCGGTGGTGAGGGACATCTCATACGCGGGGGCGCGCCGGTTGCGGCTGCGGCTGCGGGCGGCGCGGGCCTCGTTGCGGATCTCGGCCGCTTGCACGTTGGTGCCTGCGAAGCGGGACAGGTCCGCCAGGGCCTCGTCCGGCTTGCTCAGCAGGTGCTCATAGCGGAGGGTCTTCAGCTGGACCGCCGGCAGGCTGTGGTGCATCGTGGCGGCCAGGCGCACGGACCAGCGCCAGCGCAGCGCGCACCGGCCGGCCGGGGACAGCCGTGGCCACAGGTCGCGGTCCTGGGCGGACTCGATGCCGAAGAACGGGTTGGGAAACTCGGTGTCCACGTTCACGAAGCTGGGCCGGAACCAGGACATCACCAGCGGATCGGCGAGCATGCTGGCCACCACGTCCCGGCCGTCCCTGACCACCTGAACGATCCGGGCGTCGGGGAACGCATAGGTGAGCGCCTCCGCGCAGTAGATGAGGTCCGGGCTGGCGTCCCCGAATGTCTCCAGGCCCCGGAGCTCCACGCACGGGCCGGCGGCATCGGCGGCCAGGCCGGCGGCGGCCCGGCATTCGCGGGTGCATTCCAGGCAACTGCTCGCGGTGACCTGCCAGCCCTGCGCGAAGGCGTCCCTGATAACGCTGGCGGCGGCCTGCGCCCGGCCCTGGTGCATGGACGGCCGCCGGGCGAAGGCGTACACGGTGCGCAGCACGCTCGGCTGGCCGATCGTGACGTGAAAGCCCGCGGACGCCTTCAGCGCGCGGCCGATCAGGTCCGCGCCCGAGTGCGGCGCGCCGACGACGAAGACCGGCCGGTGCACGCTGCGGGAGTTGACGATGAGGATGTGACGAGCGGAGGGCATAATCGCCTAGCAGTCCGGGGCGTCATAGTCTTCGATCCGGCTGGCCACGTGTCCTCCAGGCTGGGCCTGATTCGGGAAGGCCCTGCCCGATACCGTACTAGCCGCCGCCAGCCCGTAGGCTGGCATCATGCGGGTACTACCCGGTGTAGTGAGTGCCAGGCGGCGCCGGCTGGCCGGCGCGGGCCTGGCCCTCACGGCCGCGGCCGCGCTGGCCGGCTGCTCGCAGTTCGACGCGGCGCTCGGGCAGCGGCAGGCTGTTATCTCATTCCGCGCGGGCACTCCGGTGTCCCAGCGGCTGGCCGTGCGCTCGGCCTGCGCCAAGGTTCCCGCCGTGACCGCCCAGCCGCTGCCGTCCGACCTTAATTCTCCCTACGCGCTCCATCAGCTGACCTTCCAGATCAACCACGCCACCGACGCGGACGTGGCCCGGCTGGAAACGTGCCTGGCCAAGTTCCGCGCGGTGGCCGGCATCACGCTGCAGGATTCGAGCGACGCGGGAAATTGAGATCACCGCGGTCACCTGGCCAGCCGCGGCAGGCCGGGGACCGCTGGCGACTCTGCCTGCGCTGATTCCCTGCATTGCCGACTTCATGTATAGTAAACCAGATTGTTTCCCTATATAAACGATAGAAATTAGGTACTAAATGCGACGTGTCACGACCGCCGCTATGATCGGCGCGGCCCTTGTGCTGGCAGGCTGCTCGTCGTCATCATCATCATCATCGGGCGCGGCGACCAACTCGAACGCCGGGGGAGGCTCACCGGTCACGGTCAGGCTGGGCTTCCTCAGCAACATCACGCATGCCTCTGCCCTGGTCGGCCTGAAGGAAGGCTTCTTCACCAAGGCCCTCGGCTCCGCGGGTACCGTGAAGGCCACCGCGTTCAGCAGCGGGACCGAGGAGACCACGGCGATCCTGGCCGGGCAGCTCGACGCCGCCTATGTCGGGCCGAACCCGGCCATCACCGCCTGGCAGAAAGCCAGCAACATCCAGATCATCTCGGGCGCCGCCACCGGCGGCGCGTCGATCGTGGTCAAGAAGGGCATCACCTCGGCAGCCCAGCTCAAGGGCAAGTCGCTGGCCACGCCGTCGCTCGGCAACACGCAGGACGTGGCCCTGCGCTACTGGCTCAAGCAGAACGGCGTGACGACCAACACGACCGGCGGCGGTGACGCGTTCATCAAGCCGACCAAGCCCAACTCGGCCGCGGTGCTCCAGTTCAAGTCCGGGCAGATCGCCGGCGGATCCGAGCCCGCCCCTTACGACATCCAGATGGTCACCGACGGCGGCACTGTGCTGCTCAGTGAGCCCGGCGTCACCACGCTGCTCATCGTGACGAAGAGCTTCCTCTCGGCCCATCCGGCGGTCGTGTCCGACCTGCTCAAGGCCCAGGTTCAGGCGAACGCCTTCATCAAGTCCAGCCCGGCCGCGGCGCAGGCCGACGCCAACGCGGAGCTGGCCTCGTACACCGGCAAGCCGCTCAAGGCGAGCATTGTCGCGGCCTCGTTCAAGGAGATCACCTTCACCAACGACCCGGATGCGGCGTCGCTGAAGGCCGACGCCTCGCAGGCCGTATCGCTCGGCCTGCTCAAGCCGGTCGATCTGACCGGGATCTACGATCTCAGCCCGCTCAACAAGGTGCTGGCCGCCGCGGGCGAATCCCAGATCAGTTCGTAGCCGATGGTGAGGCAGGTGAATTCCGTGACGGTGACCGACCGCCGCGCGGCGCCCCCGACGCGGGGATCGGTCAAGCTGACGGCCGTGTCCAAGGTGTTCGGACGCGGCAGTTCGGCGGTACGCGCGCTCGATCAGGTCTCGCTCGAGGTGCCGCCGGGGGAGTTCACCTGCCTCATCGGGGCGTCGGGCTGCGGCAAGTCCACGCTGCTCTCCCTGGTGGCCGGGCTGGAGCAGCCCACCTCCGGCGAGGTGTCGGCCGGCGGGGGCCGGGTGGCGTTCATGTTCCAGGAGCCGGCGCTGTTCCCGTGGCTCACCGCGGCGGGCAACGTCGAGCTGGCGCTGCGCGCCCGCGGCCTGGGCAAGGCCGAGCGCCGTCAGCGGACGGGGGAACTGCTGGACACGGTGCACCTGACCGGGTTCGGCGGGAAGCGGCCGCACCAGCTGTCCGGCGGCATGCGGCAGCGGGTCGCGCTGGCCCGCGCGCTGGCCCAGGACGCGGACGTGCTGCTGATGGACGAGCCGTTCGGCGCGCTGGACGCGATGACCAGGGACGTGCTGCACGACGAGCTGGACCGGATCTGCGCCGGCCGGCCGCTGACCGTCCTGTTCGTGACCCACAACGTGCGGGAGGCGGTCCGGCTCGGCGACCGGGTGGTGGTGCTGAGCAGCCGCCCCGGCCGGGTCATCGCGGAGTTCGGCGTGCCCATCGAGCGTCCCCGGCGGATCGACTCGGCGCCGGTGGCGGAGCTGGCCGCCAAGGTCACCGACCGGCTGCGGGAGGAGATGAGCCGCGATGGCCGTTGAGGACAGGGCTAAATACGAGGAGAAGCTGACCTGGCTGGAATCCCTCGAGGCGCCGTCGGATCAGCGCAGCCGCCGTCTGGCCGCGCGCGCCTGGGGCGGCCTGTGGCCGGTGGCGCTGGCCATCCTCATCGTGCTGGTGGTGTGGCAGCTGATCCACCTCAGCGGCTGGAAGAAAGCCATCTTCCCCGGGCCGGGCGCGACCCTGTCCAACCTCTGGCAGCAGCTGCAGACCGGCCTATTGTGGCACGCTATCGCCACCACGGCCCAGCGCGCGATCCTCGGGTTCGGCCTGGCCGTGCTGATCGGTGCGGTAATCGGCGCCCTGGTGTCCCGCATCAGGCCACTGCGCGCGGCGGTCGGGTCGCTGATCACCGGGCTGCAGACGATGCCGTCCATCGCCTGGTTCCCGTTCGCGATCATCCTGTTCGGGATCTCGACCGAGGCCATCTTGTTCGTCATCATCCTCGGCGCCGCGCCCTCGGTGGCCAACGGCCTGATCGCCGGGGTGGACTACACCCCGCCGCTGCTGCTCAAGGCGGGCAAGATGATGGGCCTGCGCCGGCTGTCGCTGTACCGGTTCCTGATCCTGCCGGCCTCGCTGCCCGCGTTCGTGGCCGGGCTCAAGCAGGGCTGGGCGTTCGCCTGGCGCAGCCTGATGGCCGGCGAGCTGCTGGTCATCATCGCGAACCAGCCGTCGCTGGGCGTGCTGCTGTCCACCGACCAGGATCAGTCCGACATGGCGAGCGCCACCGCGATCATCATCGTGATCCTTATCCTCGGCATCCTCGTGGACCGCCTGTTTGGCCTGGCCGACGGCGCCATCCGCCGCCGCTGGGGCCTGACCGGCGAGAGCAGCTAAGACCGCCATCAGGTCGGCGGCGGACATGCTCGAGGTCGGGTGCCCGGACCCGGCCGAGGTGCTCGACCGGACGGAGTCCACCCGTAGCTGCTGGCCAAGCTCGGCGGCGGTCGCGAGATCGATGTCGGTGGCTGGCGTGGGCACGGGCACCTCCTGAAGGTCCGGCGCGGTACGCGCGGATGAGCGGGAGAGCCATCCCTACCCGCGCGAGCCCACTCCACACAGTAATCCGGCCCCTTTCCGGCCGGGAC
>CAWDBS010000008.1:0-19340 GCA_963800415.1 uncultured Actinomycetes bacterium | reverse complement strand
CTCAAGGGTCTGCGCAGGCCGGCGCCCGCGCATCGGCCAGCTCGCAGGCCGCGTGGACCAATCCGCTCTCGCACGCCCAGCTGCTGGCGCTGCGCGCCCGCGGCTGGCTGGTCCCAGCCGAGCTTCCTGGCGGCCTTTCGCTGTTCACCGGCGCCGAGACGCAGGCGAGCACCGGCACCGTGCTGGACCTCGGCTACTCGGACGGCCTGTCGGTGATCTCGGTGTTCGAGCAGCACGGCCACCTGGCGGCCAGGCTGGCCGACTGGCGGGAAACCACGATGAACGGCCACGTGATATTCGTCGCGGAGCCGGATCAGCGGTCGCTGACCTGGTCCAGCCGCGGCATGGTGTACACGGTGATGGCGGACGCGCCGGCCCAGACCGTCGACGCGGTGGTGGGCGTGCTGCCGCACGACCGGCCGCCGGGGTTCTGGAAGCGCATGTCGCGGGGCCTGGTCCGGCTGGCGTCCTGGGTCAATCCGTTCGGCTGACCAGGGACAGACCCCGGTGATGGCGGCCCGTGACCCTGGCCCAGGCACGGATGGCCGCGGCACGGTTTAGAGTGGGACCTGTATGCGCCTGCCCCGACGGAGAGCCCGGAGAAAGAGCACAGCGTTGTTTGACCTGTCCATTCCCAAGCTGCTGGTCCTCGCGGTGATCGCGCTTGTCATTTTCGGTCCGAACGAGCTGCCCAAGATCGCCTCCCAGGCCGGGCGGGCCCTCCGCGATCTGCGCAGGATCGCCGAGGGTGCCAAGAACGACCTGCGGGAAGGGCTGGGCCCGGAGTTCTCCGACTTCGATATCGAGGACCTGAACCCCAAGAGGTTCGTGCAGAAGCATCTCTTCGACGACATCAACGCAGACTCTGCTCAGGCGGCCACCCAGGCTCAGGCGGCCGCCCGGTCCCGCCCCCAGGCCCGGGCGAACGGCACGCTGCTCGCGCCGGGCGAGCGCCCGCCCTTCGATCCCGACGCGACCTAGCCCAGACGCCCTTAGCGGGGTGTGAGCGGGGTGAGGCCGAGATGACGCCCGGCCAGGCCGCGGCCGCGGGCGCCGATCTCGTCCGCGATCTTCCGCAGCGCCAGGCCGGCCGGGGAGTCGGGGTCGCTGAGCACCAGCGGCATCCCCGCGTCCCCGCCTTCGCGCAGCCGCACGTCCAGCGGCACCTGGCCGAGCAGGGGTACCTGGGTGCGCCGGCCGGCTGAGCGCGGCCGCCACCAAGGCCCCGCCGCCCGAGCCGAACAGCTCGGTCTGCTCCCCGCAGTGCGCGCAGACGAGATAGGACATGTTCTCGATCACCCCGGCGACGCGTTGATGTGTCTGTGCGGCGATCGCCCCGGCTCGTTCGGCTACCTCGGCCGCGGCCAGCTGCGGGGTGGTCACCACCAGCAGCTCCGCCGACGGAAGCATCTGGCCCACCGAGATGGCGATATCGCCGGTCCCTGGCGGCAGGTCGAGCAGCAGCACGTCCAGGTCGCCCCAGAACACGTCCGCGAGGAACTGCTGCAGCGCCCGGTGCAGCATCGGACCGCGCCAGACCACCGGCGTGTTGCCCTTGGTGAACATGCCGATGGAGATGACCTTCACGTCGTGCGCCGACGGCGGCATGATCATGTTCTCGACCGGGGTGCCGGCCGGTGACGCCCAGCATCCGCGGCACCGAGTGCCCGTAGATGTCGGCGTCCACCACGCCCACCTTCTTGCGGATGCGGCCAGCGCGGCGGCTAGGTTCACCGTCACCGACGACTTGCCCACGCCGCCCTTGCCGCTGGCCACCGCGTACACGCGGGTCAGCGAGGACGGCTGGGCGAACGGGATCTGCGGTTCCGGCCGTCCGCCGCGCAGCTGCGTCTGCAGGGCCCGCCGCTGCTCGTCGCTCATCACGTCGAGCTCGACGCGGACCGAGCAGACGCCGGGCAGCTTGCCGACCGCCGCGGTGACGTCCCGGGTGATCTTGTCCCGCAGCGGGCAGCCCGCGACGGTCAGCCACACCTCGACGAGCACCGCCCCGTCGGCCGCGACGTCGATGTTCTTGACCATGCCGAGCTCGGTGATCGGCCGGTGGATCTCGGGGTCCTGCACGCCGTCCAGCGCCTGCCTAACCTGCTCGGCGCTGGGCGGGCTCGTCCGCATGGAGGTCATGGCTTCATGGTACGTGGCAGCCCTGGCGGCCAGCCAAACCCGGCCGCCATCATCGCGGCTTTCGCGCGCGCCATGGCCAAGGGCCGCGCCGCGGGCATGCCGCCGAGCCCTATGGCGCCGACCCGCCCAAACCCGATCCAACCGTTATGCCAGACGTATAGGGGAGCAAATTGCCGGTTAGTAGAGAACCGGAAAAACAGGACGTTATTTGTCGTTAATCGCCTAGAACTCCCCAACTGGTAAGGGCTTCAATCAGGCCCTCGGTAATCGCCAGGGAATCCAGGTCCCCGGCCGCCACCCAGCGCGCATCCGCGGCGTCGTCACCCGGGCACAGTGTGCCCGACGACGGTGGCCGCGTAGTCCCTCATGTCGATGACGGCCCCGTCGAGGCCGGGCCGCTGTACCCGGCCGAGCAGCCGGCCCACCTCCACCGCCAGGCTCGTCTCTTCGAGCATCTCCCGGACCAGCGCTTCGGCATCCGTCTCACCTGGTTCGATCCTGCCCCCGGGGATTGACCAGAGCCCGCGCCCGGCTCCCGCCGGCGCTTGATCATCAGCAGCCGCCCCTGCCGGTCCGTCACGACGGCGCCTACGCAAGGGATCACAGAGCCGGACACGCCGACAAGTATCCGTCGTGTCCCCCCAGCCGGACAAGCAATGGTACGGTGCTCCTCACGCATAGGGAGACACCGCCGTCATAGGGGGCCAGCATGGCATTAAGTTTCGATTTGGTCACGCGGGATAATTTCCTCAATCCGCGTCAACCAAGCACCCGCGCGCCGCGTCTTCTTATCGGGTAAAGGCGAGAGCCTCGTGCCAAACCTTTACCCCCTTGTAGTGGCTCTAACACTCCTTAAGCTTCCGGGCTCGCCCGGAGTCTTCCCCTTTCTGAACAGCACGACCGGTCAGGCCAGCCGTTCCTGTCCTGATCAGGTACTGACAGCCGTGCGCAGGGTACGGCTGTGGTTCCAAGAAGGGAACTGTTTCATGTCCATCAAGAGCAAGGTCATCGCCGCTGCGGCGACGCTGACCCTGGTCGGCGGCGTCGGCGCGGTGAGCACGTTCTCCGCCAGCGCGGCCACCCCGTCATGTGGGCCTGCCTGTATCAACCTCTTCAGCCGCGACTTCGGCACGTTCAGGTCGCCGAACTTCACGGCTGACGTGTTCCGGCAGGGCGCCAAGGTCGGCCAGCCGATCATCCTGTTCAAGACCGCCAACTCCGACCCGGCACTGGACTGGACTGTCTCCTTCAGGGCAACGTGTCGGACTTCTGCGGTGCTGGGATCATCACCGGCTTCACCTGCTACCGCTGGGGAACCCCGACGGGCGCCAGCGCAGCCATCACCGCCGACCTCCCCGCGTTCGAGATTGAGTACGCGCCGTACGGCGTGGAGAGCGGCCTGTGCCAGGGCGTGGCCACCACCGCCTTCCAGGGCGAAGGGGTGACTCTGGCGCCGTGCGGTGTGACGGCCAAGACCGTGTGGATCGCCGACGGCCTGGACAACCCGTTCAGCCACTACGTTCCGCTGATCAACGGCTTGAACACCAACTTCTCGCACCCGTACGTGCTGACCTACCCGAACAACGGCTACCCGACCGACAAGCCGCGGCCGCAGCTTCAGGTCCGTAACCTGACCGGTTTCTCCCAGCCGGGCACCGTTCTGTGGGTCATCAGCTCCGTGAGCAGCAACCAGCTGTGGAGCGCCACGTTCGGAGTCCTGAAGTAGGAAGTCTGAGCGCGAACCCCCGGTTACACAAGCGGCGCCGGCCCTCGACCGAGGGCCGGCGCCCGCATGTTCTGGCCGGAAACCGGGTAAGACCGCTCCCGTCAGCCGCATGGGCATCACATTCCGGCGCGATGGGGATAGGCGTGGGTCAGGACAGTCACCGCCGCACGGCGGCGGCCTGCCCCCGGTGCGGCCGAACCCTCCGCGAGCCGACCGCGTGGTCCAGCGCCTGGCGCTGTGACTGGCACGGCGAGGTCCACCCGCTGCTCCCTTCGTTCAGCCCGTCCCAGGACGGCCTGGACGGGCTGCTGCATAGATCCAAGCCGGGTAACCGGGGCGTCCCGGTCTGGCTGCCCTGGCCGCTTCCGGTCGGCTGGCTGGTCGCGGGCTTCGCCGCCGCGGGCGACGAGCGCACCGGGGTGCGCGCCTGCGCGGTGGCCCTGGCCGGCCCGAGCCGCCGGGCGGCCCGGCGGACATGGTGGTCGTGGCCGAGGAACCGGGCGTCGGCCTCGGCGCGGCGCTGGCCGGCCTGGACAGCGTGGACCCGGGAGCGGGATTCGCCTCCGCCCCGGCGATCGCCACCGCCTCGTTCGGCAATCATGATTTTCCGCTCTGGCAGGTGGACTCGCCGGACCGCCCGGTGTTCGCCGGCGAGGTGAAGGGGAATTGGCTGTGGCTCGTGCTGTGGCCGGACACCGCGGGTGTCCTGCTCGTCGAGCCGATCGCGCTGCGTGACCTGCGAGATCCTGGCCAGGACCTGGACCTGCCCTTCGGGGCGGCCTCGCCCCGGCTGCCCGCTCCGTGATGCGGGCCGACCTGCATGTGCACAGTAGTGCCTCGGACGGGACAGATCCGCCCGCCGAGGTGATGCGCCGCGCCGCGCAGGCGGGGCTGGACGTGGTGGCCCTGACCGACCACGACACGGTGGCCGGCCATGCCGAGGCCCGCCGGGCCCTGACCGATTCACCGGCCGCCTGTATGGCTCTGCTCCCCGGCATGGAGCTGTCCTGCCGCCTCGACGGTCGCAGTGTGCACCTGCTGGCCTACCTGTTCGACCCGGGTCATCCGGAGCTGGCCGCCGAGTTCTCCCGCATCCGGGACGACCGCGTGCTCCGCGCCCGGGCCATGGTCGGCCTGCTCGCGGACCTCGGCGTGGACATCAGCTGGGACCAGGTGGCGGCGATCGCCGGCCCGGCCGTGGTCGGCCGGCCTGCACATCGCCCTCGCGATGGCGGCCAGCGGCGCCATCACCTCGCCCCGCGAGGCGTTCACCCGCGACTGGATCGCCGATGGCGGCCGGGCCTACGTCGACCGGTACGCACTCGACCCGGTTCCGGCGCGATCGGCCTGGTCCGCGCGGCGGGCGGCGTCGCGGTGCTGGCCCACCCGCGGGCGGGCCGGGACACCCGCGGTGTCCGGCGAGCAGATCGCCGGGCTGGCCGCCGTGGGCATGGCTGGCCTGGAGGCGTTCCATCCCGACCAGCTCAGCTGCCGAACGGTCCGGGCTGCTCGCCCTGGCGCACGATCTCGACCTGGTGGCCACCGGCGGCAGCGATGATCACGGCAGCCTGACCGGTCACCGCATCGGTGCCGAGACCACCCCCGCCGACGCTTACCAGGCCCTGCTTTCCCGCCTCCCCGGCTAACGGCTCCGTCGCCTTCGTCGGCTGCGCGCCCTGGGGCGGCTGTGGTAAGAAAGGTCGGCGGGTCTGGCCGATGAGGAAGGAAGCGCCCGGATGACCACTCGGATCGATCAGTTCTCCTCGCCCGCGGCGGCCGATGGCGGCTCGGGCACCGGCGAGGTCAACGTCTGGATCATCCCCGACTTCGCCGGGCAGCTCACCGCGATCGGGGAGTACCTGCTGACCCTGCCGCCGGACACCATCGTCCTGCCCGGCCACGGCCCGGAAACCACGATCGCGATGGCCGAGAAGGAGTTCAACTACTGGGTCTCGGCAGGCCCTTCCAGCCTCGTTGACTAGGCCCTGATGGAGCAGTTGAGCTCGGGGGGGATGCCGCGGCGGCTCTACTCGTGCACGCCGACCCGCTCTGCCTGCTGGGTTGCCCGCGCCGGTTCCGGATGAGCTACCTGGACCGGCCGCCGCCGCCGAAGGGCCCGCCGTGGGGGCACAACAGCCTGGGCGCCAGCATCCACAACGCCTTGGCCGGCTGGTGGCGGCTGCCGCTGGCGCAGCGCACCGTCGCGGCCGCGGGCACCCTGGTGGATCGCGGCTGGATCAACGAGGGTTTCGCGGACGAGACGCAGTCGGTGCGGCAGCGCGACGCGCCATCGCCATGGTGGAGGGATATGTCGCCGGGCTGGACCCGGCCGACGAGCCGCTCGGAATGGAGCGGACGGTCGCGACCCGGACGGACAAGATCGCGGTCTCCGGGCGGATCGACCGCCTCGACGCGCGGCCCGCCGAGGTGGGGCCTGGTCCGGCCGAACCTGCGGGGACGAGCTGGTGGTGGTGGACTACAAGACCGGGCGGCACCCTCACCGTGGACGACACGCGCAGCTCCTGGCCCTGGCGCTGTGCGCTCGCCGCCGGCCGGGCGCTGCGGCGGCCCTGTCACCGGGTGGAGCTGCACCACCTGCCCACCGGCGAGATCCTCACCTGGTCGCACACCGAAGAATCGCTGGCCCGGCACCTGAGCCGCGCCGAGGGAATCGCCGCGGAGTGCGCGGCGGCCGACGAGCGGTGGCGCGACGGCCTGCCCGCCGACCGGTACGACGAGGTGTTCCCGCCGCGCCCGAGCCCGTCCTGCGGCTGGTGCGACTACCGGCGGCATTGCCCGGAAGGCGCGGCCGCCGCCGAGCGCGGCGCCCCTGGGACGGCCTTCTGCTAGCTGACCCCGGCTGAGCTGACCCGGCCGGCTGAGCCCTCAGGCGGTTCGGGTGGCCGCCGCGGACCTGGTCTGCGTGGCCTCGGCCGCGTCCCAGAACTGCGTCAGCGCGCTGGCCGTCGTGGCGGGTGCCTCGACGGCGGGGGAGTGCACGGCCGCGGGGATGCACAGCCGGCGGGCGCGGAGCCGCCGGGCCATGTTCTCCTGCGCGGCCGGGGACCAGGCATTGTCGTTCTCGCCGTAGATGACCAGCATCGGGAGCTGATCGAGCCGCGCCAATTCGGCCGTCCGGTCCGGCGCGGCGAGCATGTGCGCGGCCATCAGGACCAGCCCGTCCGGGTCGTTGCCCTGCATCCGCCGGCCCAGGAACGCGACGATGTGGCCGGGGACTCCGGCCGCGAGGGCCTGCGGCTCCAGGCGGGCCCGCCAGAGCTCCGCGATCCCGGTCCGGAGCGCGGCCTTGTCCGGCTTGCCGTCGGCGCTGAAGCCGAGAGCGGCGAGCATCGCGCGCAGTTCCCTCGCCCGCGCTCCGGTCAGCGCGGCGGGGCCGGAGCTCATCAGCGTGAACGAGGCGAACCCGGCGCCGGATCCGGTCCCGGCGGCGCCGGCTCGGATCCCGGCGAGGACGGCCTCGCGGCCGATCAGCCCGCCGTAGGAGTGTCCGACCAGGTGCCTGGCGCCGGTCGCGTGCATGATCGCGAGGATGTCCGCCCCGAGGGCCGTCGGCGGCGTAGCCGTCCGCGTCATCGGGTCCGGCCGTCTCGAACTGGCCGCGCATGTCGATCGCGACGACCTGGCGGCTGCCGTCGGCGAGCAGGTCCAAGATGGCGAGGAAGTCTTCCTTGCTGCCCGTGTAGCCGGGGACGAGCAGGGCGGCTTCCCGCTCGCACACCCCCGACGCCGGCATCGCCCGCAGAGCCGCGAACGCGCCGCGGTCGGTGCCGATGGTGGTACGCCGAACCCCGTCAGGCAGATCGAGGGAGGCTGGTGTGCTCACAGTGGCGAACCCTACCTGGCGACGGTGAACAAAACCTCTGCGTCGGCTCTACGATAGAGCCGAACTCGCGAAGGAAACCCTGGTCAGGAGGCCTTGCGGCGGGTTTCCTCCGGCTGGTTTTCGCCGCGGGCGGACGCCCGCCGCCGACGCCCGAGCCGGGAAGCCGGCTTCTGGCCGTCGACTCGCCGCCAGGCTGCTGCCCCGGCTCGCGGGCCGGCCCAGCGCCTGATTCGCGGGCCGGCTGCTCAGCGCCAAGCTCACGGCCCGCCCTGGTCCGGCGCCGCCGCCGGGTCCTGGTCGCCTCGCCGCCCGCCTTGGCGGACCCATCACCGGTGTCGCGGGCACTCTTCCGCGCCTGGCCGGAACCGCCGCGGCCTGCACCGCGTCCGGATCCGCGCCCGGCGGAGTCCCCGCCCGCAGATCCACGCCTGGACCGGGGGGAGCGGATCTTGCCGGTCTCGCCGATGTCCTCGATGGCTTCGGCGTCGAGCCCGGCCCGCTCCCGCATCGCGCGGGGGAGCGTCCCGGTCGCCTCGGGCGGGATGTCCAGCTGCGTGTAGAGGTGCTCCGAGGTGGAGTAGGTCTCCTCGGGCTCGGCCATGCCCAGGCCCAGCGCGTCGTTGATGAGCTTCCAGCGGTGCATGTCCCGCCAGTCGACGAACGTGACGGCGACACCGGCCCGGCCGGCCCGGCCGGTGCGGCCGATGCGGTGCACGTAGGTCATCTCGTCGTCCGGGCATTCGTAGTTCACCACGTGGGTAACGTCGTCCACGTCGAGCCCGCGGGCGGCCACCTCGGTGGCGGTGAGCACGTCCACCTTGCCGGTGCGGAACGCGCGCAGTGCGCGCTCGCGCTGGCCCTGACCCAGGTCACCGTGCACGGTGGCCACCGCGAAACCCCTGGCTGGCCAGCGCGGTCGCGACCTGATCGGCGGCTCGCTTGGTCTGGCAGAACACCATGGTCAGGCCGCGGTCCCTGGCCTGCAGCAGCCGCGCCAGCACCTCGATCTTGTCCATCTGGTGGGCCCGGAACACGTGCTGCCGCGTGCTGGGGGGCGGCGCGGGCGCGTCGTGGCCCTCGGCCCGGACGTTGGTCGGGCGCCGCATGTGACGGCGGGCGAGCGTGACGACATCCCCCGGCATGGTCGCCGAGAACAGCATCGTCTGCCGCTCGTCCGGGGTGAGCTTGACGATCCGCTCCACGTCGGGCAGGAAGCCGAGGTCGAGCATCTTGTCCGCCTCGTCGAGCACCAGCGCCCGCACCGCGCTCAGGTCAAGGTGACGGCGCTGCGCCAGGTCGAGGAGCCGCCCCGGGGTGCCGACAACGATGTCGACTCCGGCCGCCAGCGCGTCGATCTGCGGTTCGTAGGCCCGGCCACCGTAGACGGTGAGCACGCGGGCGCGCATATTCACCGCGGCGGTGCGCAGGTCGTCGGCGACCTGGATCGCCAGCTCCCTGGTGGGCACGACCACGAGCGCGCGCGGCGGGCCGGCCGAGCCTTCTTCGATCAGCTGCAGCAGCGGGATGCCGAACGCGAGGGTCTTCCCGGTACCCGTCCTGGCCTGCCCGATGATGTCCTGCCCGCGCAGGGCCAGCGGCAGGGCCAGCGTCTGAATGGGAAAGGTGGTGAAGATGCCCGCGGCCTCCAGGCCCGAGCAGATCTCCTCGCGAATGGCGAGATCACGGAACGGGACGGCCGGCGTGCTGTCGCCGCTGCTGGCCGGGCCGACGTCATCGCTTCCGGCGTCGGTGCCCGGCAGGGCCGTCACCGACCCGGGCGACAGGGCCGGCGCTTGCGCCTCGTCCCCGCTAAAAGTTTGAGTTGTCAGGGTTCCATCCTTCATCGTGGCCCTGCCCAGCGGTTCCGGGACCGAGCCGTCGTGTCTGCTGGCTGCCCGCGGTGTCCCGCCGCGATGCGAGCTACGACCGTGTGGCTGACGTCGCGGCACCTATCTGACGCGACGACGGCCAGGGAGCCCGCTACCATCGTTCGGAACACTGCCGTCTACTCGGGATCCCCCCAGGGAAGCCGGACAAGCGCGCCCGGCGTAAACAGCAGCCGATGGGATAACACGACCTTTGGTTACGGCATTCCATTGACCAGTCGTTATCTAGTGTACCAGGAATGGACCCTGCCCATCCGGACGGCCCGCCCGGCGGAACAAGAACGTCTGGCGAGTCCTGGCCGTGGTCAGACGATGTTGCCGAAACCCACGCGGCGTGCTTCCGGCGCGCCGAATTCGACGTAGGCGATCTTGTCCGCCGGCACCAGGATCTTGCCGCCCTTGGTCATCGTGAGCGTGAAGACCGAATGCGCGCCGTCGGCCAGCACCCTGGCTAGCTGACGCTCGATTTCGTCCGCCGGAGCGTCCGTCTCCACGACGAGTTCGCGCGGCACGGACTGAATTCCGATCTTGACTTCCACGAGGCTCCTTTACCGCCAGGTCAAGGCTCTACCGTCAGGTCGAGCTCAGTGTTCGCTGCGCGGCCAGCCGCTGATGCCACGCCAGGCCAGCCTGGCCACCGTCTGCTCAGCGGCTTCGCGGGGGATGTGATCCCGCGTGCTGATCCAGTACCTCGCGGTGACCTGGGCCATGCCGACCAGGCCCACGCTCAGCAGTTGCGCCTCGTCGCCGGAAAGCCCGGCGTCTCCTGCACCGCCTTGCTGACCATCTCGGCGCACTGACGCTGGACCTCCTCGAGCCGGTCGCGGACGGCGGGCTCGTTGCTCAGGTCCGACTCGAACACCAGCCGGTAGGCCTGGCCCTGGCCACCCACGTACTCGAAGTAGGCGCCGAACGTAGCGCCGACCCGCTGCTTGGGGTCCGGGTTCGAGCGGAGCGCGTCGCGCACGGTCTCCACCAGGGTGTCCACGCTCTCGTCGAGCAGCGCGAGGTAGAGCTCGAGCTTGCCGGGAAAATGCTGGTAGAGCACGGGCTTACTGACGCCCGCGCGTTCGGCGATCTCATCCATCGCGGCGGCGTGATACCCCTGGGATACGAACACCTCAAGCGCCGCGTCCAGTAGCTGCCGTCGCCGTTCATGCCGTGGCAGCCTGTTGCTGCGTGGCTGGTTTTGGACGTTGCAGTCAAATTTGGTCTCCGGGGTGGTGGCCTGCGCGATTACTTTTCCGCGTTCGCCCCCCATCCTAAGCCGCGGTCAACGGTAGTCGTCATCGTCGAAGCCGACTGCGCGCTCCTGTTCCGCCGCGTCCGCCTCGTTCACGTCCACGGGACCTCGCGCCGCGGGCTGGCCCGGTCTCGTCTTCGTTCCCGGTCTCGTCCTCGATTACTTCCTGGTGCTCCGATGGCGTCGCCCTCGGGCGTCTCCATGTCCAACTCGCTCAACGGTCTATCCCCTTTTCCTGCTGGAAGGCACTTACCGTGCTGCCCCCGGTTCCCGCCAGTTCTCGGAGCGCTGTCTCCAGTGCTTCCCCATAGGTAGGAAAGGCATGCACCACGTCGGCCAGGACCGCCACTGAAATCCTGGCCCTGATGGCGAGGGTAACCTCGCCCATCCAGCTGGCCGCGTCCGGCCCCACCGCGACGGCTCCGGCCAGCACGCCAGTCTCGGCGTCCGCGTAGAGCTCGAGGCAGCCGAGATCGTCTTGGCCCAGGTGAGCCTGGGTGGTGTCGCCCAGGCTGGCCCGGGCCGTGATCAGCCGCGCGCGGGGTGCGCCGCGCTCTCGGCCTCCGCCATAGCCCGGCGACCCTCCCGGCCGGGAGGGTCGGCCCGGCCGGGAGGGCCGGAATGGTCCCCCCCTCCGCCGGAGCCCTCGCGATCCGCAGCATCCGGCGTGTCCTTTCGCCAGATCCGCGAGCCCGTGATCCGAGCCGATTTGCCGGCCAGCGCGGGGCCGACGGTAACCGGGTCGGCCACCACCGGGGCCCGCGGCGAAAGAGGGAAGGGGGGTGGGTGGTGGGTGTGGGCTGGCGTCGACAGGGCTGCGTCGATGGGGCTGGCGTCGACGAGACCGGCGGCCGCGGCGTCCTCCGCGGCTTCGTCCTGGTCCGCCGCGGCCGCGGCCCGGGACGACGCCGACCGCGAACACGGAAGGCGTGGTGAACACGCAGCGCGGGATCGCGCTGTAGTCGGCCTCGCGGCGCTGGCCGCCGATGTTCGCCGCGACCACGCTGGCCTGGTAGCGGCTGGCGTGGGTGTGCGTGGTGCCGGTGACGTCGCCCGCCGCCCAGGCCCGGCCCGGTACCCCGGCCACCTCCACCGCGTGGTGGTGGGCAGCGCCATCCCCGGCGTGATCTGCAGGCCGAGCGCGTCCAGGCCCAGGCCGGCGAGCCGCGGGCGGCGGCCAGAAGCGAGCAGTAGCCGTTCCGCGTCGATCCGGGTCCCGTCGGCCAGCGCGAGCGTGAGGCCGTCGGGGTGCGTTCCGCCTTGGTGGCCCGGGAGCCGAGGTAGATCTCCGCGCCGGCCCGGCGCAGCGCCGCCGCCAGGATCTCGCCCGGCGAACGCGGGCTCACCCGGGAGCAGCGTGGGTTCCGCCTCCACTAGCGTCACCTGTGAGCCGAACGAGGCGTAGATCTGGGTTAGCTCGCAGCCGGCGGGCCCGCCGCCGAGCACGATGAGGCGCCGCGGCAGGTCAGGCGAGCACAGGCTCTCCGCGGTGGTCCACGCAGGTATGACGGACAGGCCCTCGATCGGCGGCGCGACGGGCTCGCAGCCGGTCGCGATGACCAGGTCCCAGTAGGTCAGCGACACCGTGTTCCCGGCGCCGGGGCCGCCGGTCCGCGCCGGGCCCAGCGTCACCTCGACCGTTCCCGGGGCGGTGATCCGGCCGGTGCCGCGGATCACCGTCACGCCCGCGCGGTTCAGCCGCCGGGCCGGGCCCGAGTCGTCCAGGCCGCCGGTCACCTCGGTCCGCCGGGCCACCGCGCCTTCCCAGGTCTGTCCGCGAGCCGCGGAAAGCAGCAGCGAGTTCGACGGCAGGCAGGCCAGGTAGGGGGACTCTCCGCCGATCAGCCCCGCCTCGACGAGCGCCACCGCCTTGCCGCCGCCGGCGACCTCGGTGGCGACGTGCACGCCGGCGGTGCCGCCGCCGAGCACGACCACATCGAATGCGCCCATTTCTCTCCGTCCCCCTCCGAACTTCGAGTCATTGCCCGGCCTGACCCTGCGGCTGGGCCGGCCTGGTCCGGGCACCCCTCATCATCGCAGCCGCGGCTAAGCTCGCTAGCAGAGTTGGGTGAAATCCACCCATGCCAGCCCCTTGGTCATTCGAATGCATGACCGATTCGGGGAATTAGGACGACACTGATGATCAGCGTGACGCCAACCGGGGTAGGTGAAGACCATGCGCAGCATATGGGCCGGCGCGATCTCCTTCGGCCTGGTCGTGATCCCGGTAAAGCTCTACGCCGCGACGGAGCAGCGTGACATCACCTTCCGTCAGGTTCACCGTAAGGACGGAGCCAGAATCCAGTTCCGCCGGGTCTGCACGCTGGACGGCGAGGAAGTCCCGTACTCCGATATCGCCAAGGGTTACGAGCTGCCCACCGGCGACATGGTGGTGCTGACCGATGAGGACCTGGCCGACCTGCCGCTGGTGACCGCCCACCGGATCGAGGTGCTGCACTTCGCGCCGAGCGCCCAGCTGGAGCCCATTTACGCGGCCAAGAGCTACTACCTCGAACCCGAGCCGGCCGGGACCCGGGCGTACGTGCTGTTCCGCGACGCGCTCGAGGCGTCGGGCAAGGTGGCGGTGGCCAAGGTCGCGCTGCGCCAGCGCGAGGCGCTGGCCGCGCTGCGGGTCAGGGAGGGCGTCCTCACCCTGGAGACCCTGCTGTGGCCCGACGAGGTACGCGAGCCCGACTTCGCCTTCCTCGACGAGGACATCGAGGTCCGGTCGCAGGAGCTGAAGATGGCCGCCTCGCTCATCGACACGATGACCGAGGATTTCGAGCCCGACCAGTACCGCGACGCCTACCGCGAGGCGCTCGAGGCCGTGGTCCAGGCCAAGGTCGAGGGCAACGACGTCGTCCGGCCGGACGGCCTGGAGCTGCCAGAAACCAGGAAGCAGCCCGCCGACCTGACCGAGATCCTGCGAGCCAGCGTGGCCGCGGTGAAGACCGGGCGCGGCAAGGCTGACGACGCCAAGGACGACGCCAAGAAGGAATCGCCCGCCAAGAAGAGGCCGCGCCGCAAGGAAACCGCATGAGCGGGGAGACAGAGCCCATCCCGCACTGGCCGGGCCGCCTGGTCAACCTCGGCGACCATCAGGTCTACGTGCGCCGCGCCCCGGCCCCGGAGGACGCGGAGCCCGCATTGTGCGTGCACGGGCTGGAGGGCTCGTCGCGGAACTGGACCGACCTGATCGACCTGCTCCGGCCCCGGCTGGCCTGCGACGCGGTTGACCTGCCCGGGTTCGGCGATTCACCGCCCCGCCCGGACAGCCGGTACTCGATCACCGCCCTGGCGCAGACGGTCATTGCGCTGCTGGAGCGCCGCGGCCGCGGCCCGGTGCACCTGATCGGGAACTCCCTGGGCGGCGCGGTCTGCGTCAAGGTCGCCGCCACCCGGCCCGGACTGATCCGGACCCTGACGCTGGTCTCCCCGGCGCTGCCCGACTCACGGCCGCGCATGGACCTGCTCCGGTTCCCGGTGATGAGCATGCCGCGGGTCGGCGCCCGGCTGATCCGGCAGTACCAGGTGCTGCCGCCCGAACGCCGGGTCGCCGACGTCATCACCACCTGCTACAGCGACCCGGCGCTGTTCTCGGCGGCCCGGTTCGCCACCGAGGTCGCCGAACTCACCCGCCGTGACTCCCTCGGCTACGCCGCTGCCGTGCTCACCGGCAGCGTGCGCACGCTGACCGCCGAGTTCCTCCGCAAGGGCCGCCACTCGGCCTGGCGGGACGCGGCCCGCGTCACCGCGCCGTCGCTGGTCATCTACGGCAGCCGCGACCGCCTGGTCGACGCGCGGATGGCGGGCCGGGCCGCGCATCACTTCAAGGACGCGAAGATCGTGGTGCTGCCGCGCACCGGGCACGTCGCGCACATGGAGCACCCTGGCCTCGTGGCCGCCGAAATCGGTGTCCTCCTCGCCGCCAGCCAGGGCGCCGGCCGCGATCGGGCCCGGGAATTCCCGCTCGCTTCCGCCGGTTGACGGTGAGACGGGCGGGGCCAGGTAACATCCGGTCCGTTCGGCAGGAAAATCCTTAACCGAATCTCCTGGAGAGCACAGTGTCGTTGCCGCCGCTGGTCGAGCCCGCCGCCGAGCTGACGGTCGATGAGGTCAGGCGTTACTCGCGCCATCTGATCATCCCGGATGTCGGCATGACCGGGCAGAAACGACTCAAGAACGCGAAGGTTCTGGTCGTCGGGGCCGGCGGCCTCGGCTCGCCCGCGCTGCTCTACCTGGCCGCGGCCGGCGTCGGCATGCTGGGCGTCATCGACTTCGACGTGGTGGACTCCTCGAACCTGCAGCGCCAGATCATCCACGGGCAGTCCGACGTGGGGCGGCCGAAGGCCGAGTCCGCGCGGGACAGCATCCGCGAGATCAACCCGTTCGTCCACGTGGTGGTGCACGAGGTCCGGCTGGACTCGGACAACGCCCTGGAGATCTTCGCCGGTTACGACCTGATCGTCGACGGCACCGACAACTTCGCCACCAGGTACCTGGTCAACGACGCGTGCGTGCTGCTCGGCAAGCCGTACGTGTGGGGTTCGATCTACCGGTTCGACGGGCAGGCCAGCGTCTTCTGGGCCGAGTACGGGCCGTGCTACCGCTGCCTGTACCCCGAGCCGCCGCCGCCGGGGATGGTGCCGTCCTGCGCCGAGGGCGGCGTGCTGGGGGTGCTCTGCGCCTCCATCGGGTCGATCCAGGTGAACGAGGCCATCAAGCTCATCACCGGGATCGGCGAGCCGCTGGCCGGGCGGCTGATGATCTACGACGCGCTGGAGATGACGTACCGGACGGTCCGGGTGCGCAAGGACCCGGAGTGCGCGGTCTGCGGCAAGAACCCGGCGGTCACCGAGCTGATCGACTACGAGGAGTTCTGCGGCGCGGTCTCGCAGGAGGCCGCCGAGGCGGCCCAGGGCTCGACGATCAGCGCCAAGGACCTCGCGGCCATGCTGGACGCCGGCGAGGCCATCTTCCTCGTCGACGTCCGGGAGCCGAACGAGTACGAGATCGTCTCCATCCCCGGCGCGACGCTCATCCCCAAGGGCGAGTTCACGAGCGGGGCCGCGCTCGAGCGGCTGCCGCAGGACAAGCGGATCGTGCTGCACTGCAAGAGCGGCGCCCGCTCGGCGGAGGCACTGGCGATCGTCAAGAACGCCGGCTTCACCGACGCGGTGCACGTCGGCGGCGGCGTGCTGGCCTGGATCAGCCAGGTCGATCCCTCGCTCCCGTCCTATTAGAACCGAACGGGCCGGGGTATCCGCCCCGGCCCGGCCGTCTCGCCCCGCCGGGAGGCGCCCGTGAAGGGTGATCGCGTCGAGATCGTGATCGACTCCGGCGAGGGCACGCAGACCTACGAGGTCGCGGCGACCCGGGCGGGGCGGCGCGTGGACATCACTAACCGCCGCGGCGTGGTCGAGGTCAGCGAGGTGACAAGGACCGGGACCGCGGTCAGGACCGCGCGGTTCATGGCCAGCCGGGTGGTCGCCCTGGTCGAGTACCCCGCCGACACCTCCGACGCCGGGTAGCCCCGGCTAGCATGCCCGGATGGACCTTCTCCGTCCGGTAGTTCGGCCCTATCCATGGGGCACCCGAACCGCGATCGCGGACCTGCAGGGACGGCCCGTCCCGGCACCGGGCCCGGAGGCCGAGCTGTGGATGGGCGCGCACCCGTCGGCGCCGTCCGCCGTCGCCCGGACGACGCTGGACGCGCTGATCGCGGCCGCGCCCGACCGGGAGCTCGGGCCGGCGTGCGCGCAGAGGTTTTCCGGACGGCTGCCGTTCCTGCTGAAGGTGCTGTCGGCCGAGCAGGCGCTGTCGATCCAGGTGCATCCCTCGCGCACACAGGCCGAGGCGGGGTTCGCGGCCGAGAATGCCCTCGGGCTGCCGCCGGGCGACCCGGGCCGGAACTACGTGGACGACTGGCCCAAACCCGAGCTGCTCTACGCCCTGACCCCGTTCGAGGTGGTGGCGGGCCTGCGCACCCCGGCCGACGCGGCGGCCATCCTGCGCGCGCTGGCCGTTGACCAGCTTCAGCCGCTGGTCGCCTGGCTTTCGGCCGCGACCAGCGAGCAGGCCATGGCGGCCGCGCTCGCGTCCGTCCTGGAATGGCCCGATCCCGCCGGACTCGTCACCGCCGTTGTCGCCGCGTGCGTGCGGCTGGCGCCAGCTGGCGGTTCGTACGCGGACGCCTGCGCGGCGGCGGTGCGGGTGGCCGCGGATCACCCGGGCGACCTCGGCGTGGTGGCGCTGCTGCTGATGCGGCACGAGGTGCTGCAGCCGGGCCAGGCGGTGTTCATGCCGGCCGGCGGGCTGCACGCCTACCTGCGGGGCACCGGGATCGAGTTGCTCGCCAACTCCGACAACGTGGTCCGCTCCGGCCTCACCGGCAAGCACATCGACGTGCCCGAACTCCTCAAGCTCCTCGACCCTTCGGTCTCGGTGCCGGTGCTCTCGCCCCGGGTCCTCGCGGACGGCGTCGCCTGGTTCGACACCTCGGCCCCGGAGTTCCGCCTCTACCTGCTCGACCTCACCGCCCCCGCGCTCGCCCTGCCCGGCGCCGGCCCCGGATCCTGCTCTGCCTCGACGGTGCCTGCGTCCTGCGCGCCGCGTCCGGCCAAACGCTCGGCCTGAACCGCGGCGATTCCTGCTTCGTCTCCGCCGCCGACGCCCCCGTCCACGCCGCCGGCTCCGCCCGCCTCGCCCTGGCCGCCCCCGGCCCGCCCTAACTTCCTACGTGCTGGGAGCCACGCCTGAAGACTGCCGCGATTGTCTGCTCAGATCTCAGTTTCAGCTGGCCCGACGGTGCGCCCGTGCTCTTGGGCCTGACCGGCGAGCGGGCTGACCGGCCGGCCGGCACGCTGTCCGGCGGCGAGCGATTCCGCGCCGTCCTGGCGGCCTTGCTCCTCGCGCAGCCCGCGCCCCAGCTGCTGCTGCTCGACGAGCCGACCAATAACCTGGCCGAGATCGACCCGCTGTGAGCGGGCCCAGGGATGGCCGACGGCCTTAGGTTGGCCGACGCGAGCGGAGTCCGCTAGACTGCGTGGGCGGACCCGGCCTCCGGGTCCGATCCCATTGGGGTATGGGGTAATTGGCAGCCCGACAGGTTCTGGCCCTGTTAGTCTAGGTTCGAGTCCTGGTACCCCAGCAGTTCAGTTGACGGCGCGGACGTGGTTCATGTCCGCGCCTGTTCATGCCGGGAGGATCCGGGAATTATCCGGCCCGACCGCCGGTTGGCCTGACCGGCAGCGAGGCGGTAGTCTGTACGGCGCTGGCTCCGCCAGCATCCCGGCTCGGGCAGGACCGCTGGATCCTGCCGGTGCCATGCACGGCCCCGTCGTCTAGAGGCCTAGGACGCCGCCCTCTCAAGGCGGTAACGCCGGTTCGAATCCGGTCGGGGCTACCAACAAGTGCCAGGCCCAATGGTCTGGCATTAGTTATGTCAGCCACCGCTTGCCCCCAAGCCCAGTCGTGTCAGTACGGCAACGTTCCTGTTCCAGAGCACCGGCAGGCCTGGCCTCGCCGTGGGATGTCCTGACACCGTGACCATCGCCTTCGTGTGGTACATCGCGTACCAGGCGGCTCACGGGCACCTTTGAACTCATCGTTACCTATTTCGGCGGAAACCCGTCTGGCGGCCCGGTTTCCCCGGTAAATGTCCTAGCCCAGTACTAGAATCGAACTAGTTAGTGAACGTGCCGAGCCCGGCCGGGATGGCTGGGGGGAGGAGTCGGTCCGCCGGCCCGCGAGCATCCCGGAAGGAGGTGACGATGTCGATGAGCGAGCCTGTGCCGCCGGGCAGCGCCGCCGAGGCGCTGGGGATGCTGAGGTCGGCGATGGGGTACCTGTCCGCGGCGGACGCCACGGCGCTGGCGGCGGAGGAGCAGGCGCGGTGCCTGCAGGTGCTGGAGCAGGCCCATTCGATGGGCACCGCGGCGCGGGCCTCGATCCTGGCGGCGTTCACCGCCGGCCAGGGGTACTGCGCGGACGCGGATTACAGCCCGCGGGCGTGGCTGATCCACAAGACCCGGGTCACCAAGGGCGCGGCGGTGGGGTATACGGCGTGGGCGCGGCGGGTGGCGGCGCACCCGCAGGTGGTGGCGGCGCTGGCTGGCGGGGACCTGTCGGAGTCGTTCGGGCGGATGATCTGCCAGTGGACCGACACGCTGCCGCGGGACTGCCGGGCGGATACGGAGGAGATCCTGCTGGCGGCGGCGGGGGCGGGGATGGACCTGCCGGGCCTGGCCGCGCTGGCCGCCCAGATGTACGAGCGGTCCCGCCCGGACCTGCCCGATGAGGACCCGGACCAGGCGTTCGAGGACCGGGCGGTGCGGCTGGTGACCACGTTCGGCGGCGCGGGCGTCCTGACCGGGGACCTGACCCCGCAGTGCGCCGCCGTCGTGGGCGCGGTGCTGGACGCGCTGGCCGTCCCGGCCGGGGCCGGGGACTCCCGGACGCGTGAGCAGCGGTACCACGACGCGCTGCAGGAGGCGATGC
>CAWDBS010000007.1:0-104116 GCA_963800415.1 uncultured Actinomycetes bacterium | reverse complement strand
GCCGCCGAAGCAGACGAACGGGCTGAACGGCTCGTCGGCCGTGGCCGCGGCGAGTGCCTCGGCGGGCCTGGTCCCGGCCGCGAGCAGCCGGTGGTAGGCGGTCATGGTACCGACTGCGGCGGCGTCGCCCACCCGGGTAACGCTGGCGGTCACCGTGGCCGTGCCGATGTAGAGCAGCGCCGCGGTGAAGCCGAGGATCTCCTCGCCTGGCCGCACGACGGTCCGCCCGACATCACAGGACGACAGGACCACGTGCCGGGGCGCCGCCGCGAGCTGCTGGATGTCGTAGGCCATCAGCGGGCCGTCGGCCAGGTCGACCCTGGAGAACAGGAAGTTCTCCTGGTCGTGGTGCCCGTGCGCGGCCAGGTGGGCCAGCGGAGCGCCGTCGAGGGCGCGCAGCGCGGCGCTGACAGTGGCCGTATCCGGGAGCAGCGGACGGCAGCCCGGGTAGCACCTGGCGATCTCGGTGACCTCCCGGGTCGCGTGCTCCAGGTCCGGTCCCGCCACCAGCAGCGGCGTCCCGGCCGGCGGCCGGGACGCCGCCGCCTGCCCGCGGCGCCAGGCTGCCAGCCAGGAGGACGCGGACGGGGACACGGTGACCGGCCGCCCGCGCAGGTCGGGCAGCGCGCCCCAGGGAATACTGGCCAGCGGGCCTGCCGGGACGAACACGACGCCGCCGTCACCGAGCAATGATCGCAGCGGCGCGATGATCTCGGCCGTCAGCGTTTCCGCCTGATGCCGGATCGACTCCCTGATGACGGTCTCGAGCCGGGCGGGCAGCCGTCGTCCGGCCAGCGTGTCGAGGTCGGCGTTCAGCCGCCTGGCCGCCTCGGCAGCCGTCTCGAAGTCGCCGAGCCGGACGAGCCGCGCCGGTCCCCGCGCCGCCAGCACCGCGACCATCTCGCCGGGCCGGGCCATGATCCCCGCCAGGGTCTGCCCGGTCTCCTCCAGGGCCGCGCTGACCTCGCCGAGGCTGGCCTGCTCCGTGACATCGCCCAGGCCGCTGGCCTTCCAGTCGTGCTCCCTGATCTCGCGCCGCAGCTCGGCTTGCCTGGCGGCCATGCGCGGGTCGCGGCCGCCGTTCAGCTCGGCTTCGCGGATCAGCAGGCTGAGCTGGCGCAGCTCGGCCAGGACAGCCGCCGCCTGCGGGTCGGCGGGCGGACGCACCGGTCTGACCCGGAACGCCTGGGCCCGGGAACGCTCGAGCCAGGAGAATGCCAGCGCCGCCGACTTGCGATCGAGCGCCAGCCGCAGGCCGGCCGCCGCCAGATCAGCGCCGAGGGCGGCCGCGCCGGTCTGCAGATCGATGCTGCCGAGCCGGCCACGCCGGGCCTGCACCGTGGCCAGGCCCGTCCGGAGTTCGGCCAGCGCCGCCCCTGACCGGCCTTCCCGCTCCGACAGCTCGGCTCTGACCAGCCTGCGCAGCAGGCTGACGGGCAGCGGTATCTCCGCCCCGCGGCGGCGCACCGCCGCGAGTCGTCGCCTCGCCTGGTCAGGACGCCCGGCCGCGAGCAGAGCGCGCGCCGAGAGCAGCTCGGCCAGGTCCGCGTCGTTGGCCAGCCCGCAGCCTCGCAGCCGGGCCGCGAGCAGATGCGCCTCGACGGCGACAGACGCCCGGCTGGCTGGTGAGGCTGAGCGCGCACGAAGCCGGGTAAGTTCTGCCACACAAGCCCAGGTGTCGTTGCCCCGCCGCCGGAAGCGCAGCTGGGCGGCCGTCGCCCACTGGCGCGCTGCGGCCAGTTCGCCGGCGGCCAGCGCGGCCTGCGCCCGGGCAAGCTGGGCTTCCGCAAGATTCTGATCAAGCCGCTGTTGGCGGGACGAGGCCATCGCGCCGTCAAGCTCGCTGGCCGCATCGCCGGCGAGCCCGGCCGCGAGCAGTGCCGTAGCCTTATCCGTCGCCAGCACGAGGAGGAAACCGGGCGCGCAGAGCCGGTACGTGCTGGCAGCCGCGTTGAACAGCTGCAGCGCGGCGGGAATGTCACCGGCCAGCAGGTCACAGTAACCGAGGTTGTGCAGCGCCTTGGCCGCGATCAGGTCATGGCCGTTTTCCGTGGCGATCCGGCGGCACCAGGCTAGATCGGCTCGAGCTCGCCGGACTTGACCGAGGTTCAGGTAGGCAAAGCTGCGATTCAGTAGCGAGGTGGCCAGGCTCGCGGTCTCCGCCGGGTTTTCCTCCAGCTGGCCCACCGCGTCGCCGAGTATCTTGACCGCCTCGCCTTCCCGGCCCGTCCGCATCAAGATAAGACCCCGCTGGAGGTGCAAGACGCCCCGGTGGTCCATTGCGGCCAGGTTCTCGGCGCGGTCAAGAAGGCTCAGCCCGTACTTGGTGCGGCCCAGTTCGGACTCCCATTGCGCCAAGGTCCCCAGCAACAGGGCGGCCAGGGCATGATGCGCCGCCGGCACCTGCTGCGCGTCGGGCTGTCTCCCGTCTTCCGTCCACCCGAGTTGCCGCAATCCCGCGCGTGCGTGACGTGCGCCAATGGCGGGGCGGCCGGCGTTACCCTCTCGCAGGCCGCGCTCACGTGCCTCGCGGGCCCGGCTTCCGGCGCGGGCGAGCGAGCGGTCAGAGCGGGCTGAGCGCCGTTCGGCGTGGGACATCCCGCAGGCGCCTTCCAGGTGAGCCGGTCAGAGGACGAGCGCTGGAGTCACCACGGACCGTCCCGGCAGGCCCGGGCCAGACTCGTTCGGCCTGACCACAAGCTGAGCCGTCCCGCGAGGCATCCGGGCGAAGGCAAAGCGGCCCTGCTCGTCGCTGGTCACGCCGAGCGTGTCCGTTGCGGTCTTCATCTCGACCTCGCGGCGCTGTGGCGGCGCCAGCCAGCCGTCGACGCGCATCGTCCCGTCCTGATTCGCTTCGATCCGGATCATGATGGTCAGGCTGTCGCTGTCGAAGGTGATGGTCCGGCTCTGCTCTGCTCCGCGGGCGGCCACGGTCAGCTGTTCTTCTTCGGCGAGCCGGGCCACCTCGATCTCCAGGTCACGAAGCGCGAGGGAGAAGCGGATCCGCTCGGGAAGGTCCGCCGGCATGGGGTCGGCGGCCTGGAACAGCTCGCGGATATCGTCGAGCAGCCCGAAATCGACGTCATCGAGCGGCTCATCCGATGACGGCAGCGGGCTGGCTTCCGGAGGGGTCATAGTGAGCTCTCGGCGAGCAGGGCGCGGAGCTTGGCCAGGCACCGGCCGCGGGTGGGACCGATGCTCCCGACGGGCATGCCAAGGGCGGCGGCCACCGCCGCGTAGTCAGGGCGCGGCGCGAAAGCGACGATCCGCAGCAGTTCCTGGCACCGCGTCGAGAGCCGCCCGATGGCCGCCCACAGCGCGCGCCGCTGCTCGTGGACGATGACCTGCTCCTCCGAGCCGGGCCCTGCGTCGGGCAGTTCAGCGAACGATTCCTGGTCCGCGGGTACCTGCCTGCGGCCCGCGGCACGCACCCGCCACGCTTCCCGCTTGGTCGTGGTGACCAGCCAGGCGGTGAGGGCCGTCGCGCTGTGGATCTCCTCGAGGTGAGCGACCAGGCGCATCCACACCGTCTGCAGCACGTCTTCGGCATCACCAGAACTCAGCCCGGCCGAGCGCGCGACCTGCCACAACAGCGGGCTGAGCTCGGTGACGATCTGGCCGAGCGCATCCTCGCTCCCCTGCCTGGCCGCCCTCACCAGGCTCGCCATCTGCGCACCGCGGTCGCGCGGAGTCTGCTGGACCGTGACGGCTTCGCGGTTATCCCTGGTCATCAGCCCGCCCAGCCCATGTTCTTCAGGGCCGCTAGCGCACGTTCGGTCGCGGCTTGCTGCCCGCACGGCTTGAGCACCAGGCCGGACCCGGGATCGGCTGGCCCTTCCAGCAGCGACCGGACGATCTGCGCGGCCAGTAGCGGAGCCGAGAACGACGTGCCGCTCCAGACTCCCCAACCACTTGAGTAGTCGTCCGGGTCGAGGGCCTCGCGATGGTTGGGCAGCGAGACACCGGACGGCATCGGGTTGGCCGGGTGCGCGGGCATCCTGAGCTCAGGGGTGCGACTGCCGTTGATGTCGGTGGGGAACGTGCTGACCACGGCGCCGCCCGCGGCCCAGGCCGTCACCCAGTGGCCGGCGTCGCTGAAGACCGCCTTGGAGCCGTTCGGGTTGAGTGCACCCACGCTGATCAGCGGCACGTGACCGGCCGGAACCGGTTGCCGCGCGAAAGCCGCCGGGTAGAACATGCGGCTGGTTGAGTAGTTCCCCGCCGCGGCGACGACCACGACACCCATGTCGAGCAGTGCCTTTATCAGCGGCCACAGCGCGGAGTTGAGGGCTGAGTCGGGTGAGGACTCACTGAAGTAGCCCAGCGACAGCGAGACCACATCGACCATCCGGTCCGAGTCGCTCGCTTCGGCGAGCGCGATCCGGTTCGCCAGCATGGTGAGGGCGCAGAGGAGGTCGCCCTCGTAGACGATGTCGTCACTGTGCATGACCCGGATCGCCAGGACCCGTGCGTCCGGCACCACCTGGCGCACGATGCCCGCGATGAAGGTCCCATGACCTAGGGCGGGACCAAGCTCGCCGATCAGCGGATCTGTCGAGACCGGCGTGTCCCACGCGTGCCGGATCACCTGGCGTGGCTGGTCACCGGAGGACTCCGCGTGCTCGCCCTGGATGCGGATGGCCTCCTGGATGCCGTGGTCGATCTCGATGAAGCCGTCGCCGTTGTTTGCCGGATCGGTGTCGTACCCGCCCCCCGGCTTGGCCGCGACGTCCAGCAGTGCCTGGGCGCGGATGCCCGTGTCCAAGACGGCCACCACCGGACGCCGGCCGTACGTGGCCAGGAAGCCGGAGGACAGATCGCTGCGGGCCGGCGGATCGAGGAGGACCGCGACCGGGGTGCGCGTGTCGCCGCCACTGAATAGATACGAGTCAGTGCTGGCGGGTCCGGTGCCGCTGCCCGGACTCGCATCCAGGCCGCCGCCGCCGTAGGCCGGGCTGCCGGTGATGGCCGACCCGACGAGCAGATGCTCGAGCGCGATCCGGTCGACGTCTGCCTTGTCTATGTCTATCCGGTCGGCGCCCGCCTGGACCGGTGCCGTGGGCGGGGGAGATGCGGCGGCGGCGCGTAGTGTCTGCAGGGCCACCCACGCGTCGACCGCCACCGGCTTCCGGCTGCCTTCTGCCGCGGTGAGGATCGCGGGACGCGGCACTTCGGCCAGCAGGCGGGCGATGTCGGGGTCGGCGTGGCCGGTCTGGAGGCCAGTCGTGGTCGGGAGCAGCTTCATCCCGACCTCGCCGAGGATCCTGTTGATGACCCCGATGGTCGGCTCCTGCTGCAGATTCGCGGGGACCAGCAGGGTCCTGCTCCGGTACACCGTGGAGCGGGGCGTCGGGTAACCGGCCACCGCCACGGCCGTCTCCGGGTCGAGTATCTGGGCGCCGTGCCGCTGCAGCACCTCTGCCGGGAGGCTGATCAGGCCGGGCGCGGAGTCGTCCTCGCGGCCCTCCCCGTCCCGATGACTACGCGGCTGGAAGAACCAGTTCGTGTTCGGCCCCGGCATTGCGATGCACCTCATCCTGAGTCCGCTGATCGCGGAGGCTGCGGGATTGCGTAGCTCCGTCAATCGGTCAGAGAGGCCCCGGCCATCGGGAGATACGCGATAGCTTATAACGAATTGATAACGGTCACTTCCGCTGGCCCGCTTGATCAGCCCGGATGGGGCGGACCCGGCACCCTGGTCGGCGAGAGGGCCGGCCAAAGGTCGCTTCGGTCATCGCAGCACCCGCAGCAGCGTCTTGCCGACCGTCGTCCTGGCCTCGATAGCCGCGTGCGCCTTGGCCGCATCAGTCAGCTCGAACTCCTGGCCGATGACCGCTCGCAGGTGGCCCGCCGCGGCCTCGGCCAGGGCCGTCCGGACCAGCGCCGCTAGTTCTTCCGGGCTCGCGCCTGCCCAGGCCCGCACGGTGACCAGGCGGGCCTGGGCGAGATCCGGGGTGACCGGGGCGAAGCTCCCGCTGGCCATGCCGAACGGGCAGAACCGGCCGCCCGCGCCGAGCAGCCCGAACGCCGCCAGCCCGATGTCCCCGCCCACGCCGTCGAATACCACGTCCACCTCGCCGACCGCGTCGCGGACCTGCCTGTCCCAGCCGTCGCGGCTGTAGTCGACGGTCAGGTCGGCCCCGAGATCCCGTGCGATGGCGAGCTTGCGCGGCTGGCCGGCCAGCGCCACGACCCGGGTGCCGGCCTGCCGGGCGATCTGCACCAGCAACGTTCCCACGCCACCTCCTGCCGCCTCGATCACGACGGTCTCGCTCGCGCGTAGCTCCGCCCGGCCCGCCAGGGCGAGCGCCGTCCGGCCGTCGGCCAGCAGCGCGACGGCGTCCCGCATGGCCACCGCGTCCGGGACCTCGATCAGCCGGGATGCGGGGGAGACCACCCGTTCGGCGTACCCGCCCATGCCGTTCAGGCTGGCTACCACGCGCCTGCCAGACCCGGGACCGCCGCCGGGGCCGACCTCGGGACCAGACAGGGTGCCGCCGACGCCGTTGCCCAGGATGGCCGGCAGCGCCGGGAGCATCGACGGATGCGGCGCCCGGCCGGCCCGTACCTGCGTCTCGACGAACGTGATGTTGGCGAACTCGACGTCGATGACCACCTCGCCCGGTCCGGCCCGGACTTCGGCCACCTCGGCGGGCTCGAGCACCTCCGGCGGCCCGAACTCCCGTATCACCACCGCACGCATGGCATGCCTCCTTTAGCGGAGCGGTTCATTCCGACTAAGAGCTTATCGGAACGTTTCACTCCGGATGAAGGTAGGCTGGACCAGTGACGTTCCGGTCCTTGCGCCCGCAGTCCGGGCACGGCCGTCAGGCCGAGGCCCGGCGCAACGACCTGGCCGTGCTCGAAGCGGCCCGGGACGTCTTCACCGCCCAGGGCGCGGACGCGCCGATCTCGGCGGTCGCCGAGCGTGCCGGGGTCGGCATGGGCACGCTCTACCGCCGGTACGGCAGCAAGGCCGAACTGCTGCAGCGCCTGTGCGTGCTGGCGATGGACCAGGCCCTGGCCGCGGCCGACGACGCCCTCAGTGCGAGCGACCCGTGGGACGGCCTATGCGGTTACATAGCGGCCTGCGTCGAGCTGCGCAGCGGGGCGCTCGCGTCGCTGGCCGGGCAGATCGAGACCACCGCGGAGATGCGCGGAACGGCCCGCCGGAGCATGGCGCGACTGACGGACATCGTCGTCCGCGCCCACGCCGACGGCCGCCTGCGAGCCGACGTTACCCCGTTGGACATCACCTGGCTGATCGAGCAGTTCAGCCGCCGTCCGCCGGATCAACTCGACCCGGCCGAGGAGGGCAACGTGCGGTCACGGCTGGTCGCCATTGCCCTGGACGGGCTTCGAGCCCATGCCGGCCAGGCCCTGCCCGGACGGCCTCCGAGCCGCGGCCGCTACCTGAACCGCTGGTCGCTGCGGGTCCCGGGCCGGTCGCCCGCTGCGCGGTCCTTAGGCTGGCCAGCGCAGCCCGGCGGCGCGGATCGGCCGGGGCGGGGATACCGGCTGTCCTTCGGGCAGGTAGCAGTAGCAGAAGGCGAGCTCGCCGGTGGTCAGGTGGCGGCGGATCAGCAGGTGATGGCTTCATAATGGCGTGGTGAACGAGCCGGAGGTCAAGATCAGACCGGTCAACGAGGGCGACCGCCCGATGCTCTCCTGGCTGGTCGCCGGACTCTGGGGCTCCGAACTGGTCGCGGTGCACGGCACGGTGCTGCGGCCGGCCGAGCTGCCCGGGTTCATCGCCGAACGGTCCCGCCGGGTCGTCGGCCTGCTCACCTACCAGCTGGTGGGCGACATGCTGGAGATCGTCACGCTCAACGCCCTCGAGCGCCGGGTCGGCATCGGGACCCTGCTCGTCGAGGGCGCGGCGGGCATGGCGCGGAACTTCCGCTGCCACGAGGTCCGGCTCACCACCACCAACGACAACGTTGACGCACTCCGGTTCTACCAGCGCCGCGGGTTCCGGCTCGCCGAGCTGAGGCCGGGCGCGGTCGACCAGTCCCGGCAGGACAAGCCGCAGATCCCGCGGGTCGGCGACTACGGCATCCCGCTGCACGACGAGATCGACCTGACCCTGCGGGTCTGACCGCGGCGACCCTCGCTGGACGGACTAGCACCGCAGATGTGATGGTGATTATCTTGACGGGCCGCCTCCTGCGCGGTCCATCATGGATAACCGGTCACGTTCACCAGGGAGGGCTCAGGTCAGGACGACCCTGCCGCATTTTCACCGACAGTATCTACGTGTGTGCTGTCGCGAGCCCGGGTCATGCGCTATACAGAGACATACGACTGTCCGGCAACCGGGTGCGAGGCACGGCTCTAGGGAGGCAGGGACATAGGGGCGAGGAAGCGTGATGCTGCCACACGATAGGGCCCAGCCCGCCGCGCAAGAAAAGCCGAGCTTGGGGACCCGGCTGATGAATGCGTTCCGGCGGCTGCCGACGTGGCTGAAGGTCGTCGTTTTCATCGCCGCCATCCCGCTGTCCGAACTGATCCTGTTCGCCGCCCTGATCTACGCGGTCGTCGCGGTGGTACAGGGACGGCGTACCGTCGGCGCGTCCATCTCGGTCGCGCTCTGGGGCCTGGTGGTGTTCTCCGTCGCGTCCAGCGGAAACCGGACCTGGCTCTACTCCGTGCTGCTACTGCCCTTCGCGGTCGCGCTGGCCGCGCACGCCCGGCCGCTGGCCCGCTGGTTCGTGCCGTGCCGCACGGTCGCGTGGGTCCTGGCCTGGTCCGTGCCTGCGGCGGTCATCGCCTTGAAGGCGGCGCCGGATCAGCCGTTCATCGGCACGATCGCCGCCTGGCTGCTGGCCGCGGCCGTGCTCGGCTGGCGGGTAGCCAAGGGCATCCAGGACACCCGCATGTACGGCGGCCGAACCCCGGGAGCCACCGGAGGCCCCGCCAGCCAGGGACACGACGCCCCCCAGGGAACCAACGCCGGCTACGGAAACAACGCGGCCCAGGGACATACAGCCGGCCATCCCGGCACGCCTGGCTACGGCGTCCGGGCCCACGCCGCTGCGCTGCCGTACGGCGAGGGCGCCGACCGCGACCAGTCCGGCGCGCCCCGGCCGCGGCCGCAGATCTCGGTCGAGGACGCGATGGCCGAGCTCGACGCGATGATCGGGCTGGCCCCGGTCAAGGAGCAGGTCCGCTCGATCGCCGCGTCGATCGAGGCGGCGCGGCGGCGTACGGTGGCCGGCATTACCACCGAGCGGCCGATGCGGCACTTCGTGTTCCTCGGACCGCCCGGCACCGGGAAGACGACGGTAGCCCGGGTGCTGGCGAAGATCTTCTACGCCTTCGGCCTGCTCCCGGTGCCGGAGGTCATCGAGGCGCACCGGGCCGACCTGGTCGGGGAGTTCCTCGGCGCGACCGCGATCAAGACCAACGAGCTCGTCGACTCCGCGCTGGGCGGGGTGCTGTTCATCGACGAGGCGTACAGCCTGGTCAACGAGGGCGACGGGCAGCCCGACCGGTTCGGCCAGGAGGCGGTGCAGGCGCTGCTCAAGCGGGCCGAGGACAACCGCGACAATCTGATCATCATCCTGGCCGGCTACGAGAAGCAGATGGAGTCGTTCCTGTCCTCCAACCCCGGCCTCGCGTCGCGGTTCGCGACCCGGCTGAAGTTCCCGAGCTACTCGCCGCCGGAGATGATGGCGCTGGCCGAGGCCGCGCTGGACCGGCGCCGCGAGGCGCTCGACCCGGACGCCCGGCCGGTGCTGTGGCGCACGCTTGAGGAGGTCGGCCGCCGCCGGATGGCCGACGAGCTGGGTAACGGCCGGTTCGTCCGCAGCCTGCTCGAGAAGGCCGGCCAGGCCCGCGACGTGCGGGTGCTGACCGAGTCGGCCAACCCCGCGCCCAAGGACCTGATCACGATCCGCGGCGGCGACCTGGAACTGGCCTTCGCCGAGCTGACCTCCCGGCTGCGCGGCTACGAGGACACGCCCACGGTGGAGGGCGCGATCGCCGAGCTCGACGAGCTGATCGGCCTGGACCCGGTGAAAGAGCAGGTGCGCGCCATCGCCGCGCAGCTGCGGGTGGCCAAGATGCGCGACACGCACGGGCTGACCAGCCAGCCGCCCACCAGGCACTTCGTCTTCACCGGCCCGCCGGGCACCGGCAAGACCACGGTCGCGCGCATCCTCGGCCGGATCTTCGCCGCGCTCGGGCTGCTGGTCAGGCCCGAGGTGGTGGAGGCGCACCGGGCCGACCTGGTCGCCGAGCACCTCGGCTCGACCGCGATCAAGACCAACAGGCTCGTCGACTCGGCCATGGGTGGTGTGCTGTTCATCGACGAGGCGTACTCGCTGCACAACGAGGGCTACCTGGGCGGCGACGCGTTCGGCGCCGAGGCGGTGCAGACGCTGCTCAAGCGGGCCGAAGACGACCGCGACCGGCTGGTGATCGTGCTCGCCGGGTACCCGGCCGACATGGACAGGTTCCTGCGCAGCAACCCCGGCCTGGCGTCGCGGTTCAGCACCAGGGTCACCTTCCCCAGTTACTCACCTGCCGACCTGGTGCGGATCGCCGACCTGCTGGCCGAACAGGCCGGGGACATGTTCGACTCCGATGCCAAGCAGGTGCTCGGCGCCATCTTCCGCCACACCTGCGAAACGGGCCGGATCGACGAGCTGGGCAACGGCCGGTTCGCCCGGTCCCTGTTCGAGCGCGCCTGCGCCTGCCGGGACGTTCGCGTGGTGCGGCTGGGTGAGGACGCGACCGCGGCGGACCTGACCACGCTGACCGCGGCGGACGTCCAGACCGCGTACCGCGACCTGGACCACGGCACCCCGAGGGACCCGGTCCCCGTCCCCGGCCAGGGCTAGCGCCCCGGGAAACGTACGTGGACGGACGCTGGGAATTCTGGATCGACCGGGGCGGCACGTTCACCGATATCGTGGCCCGGCGCCCCGACGGGACCCTGCTGGCCCGCAAGCTGCTATCGGAGAACCCGGCCGCCTACACCGACGCCGCGGTGGCGGGCATCAGGCAGCTGCTCGGGCTCGGTCCGGGCGAGAAGGTTCCCGCCGCCAGGATCGGCTCGGTCCGGCTCGGCACCACGGTGGCCACCAACGCGCTGCTCGAGCGCAAGGGCGAGCCTACCGTCCTGGTCATCACCCGGGGCTTCGCCGACGCGCTGCGCATCGCCTACCAGAACCGGCCGCGGATCTTCGACCGCCGGATCCTGCTCCCCGAAGTGCTCTACCAGCGTGTCATCGAGGTCGGCGAGCGGGTCGGCGCGCACGGCGAGATCCTCACCCCGCTGGACGAAGACGCCGTAACCGAAGAGCTCAAGAAGGCTTACGAGGACGGGTTCAAGGCCGCGGCCGTGGTCTGCATGCACGGCTACCGGTACCCCGAACACGAAAAACGCATCGGCGACATCGCCCGCGCCGCCGGCTTTACCCAGGTGTCGGAGTCGCACCGCACCAGCCCGCTGATGAAGCTGGTCTCGCGCGGCGACACCACGGTGGCAGACGCCTACCTGTCGCCCATCCTGCAGCGGTACGTGACCGAGGTGGCCCGCGAGCTCCAGGACGTCAGGCTGCTGTTCATGCAGTCCAACGGCGGCCTGACCGACGCGGCCAGCTTCCGCGGCAAGGACTCCATCTTGTCCGGCCCGGCGGGCGGCATCGTCGGCATGGCCCGCACCGCGGCCGAGGCGGGCTTCGGCCGCGTCATCGGCTTCGACATGGGCGGCACCTCCACCGATGTGTCGCATTTCGCGGGCGACTTCGAGCGCGAGTACGAGACGCAGGTCGCCGGGGTGCGGATACGGGCGCCGATGCTGTCCATCCACACCGTGGCCGCGGGCGGCGGCTCGGTGCTGCACTTCGACGGCAGCCGGTACCGGGCCGGGCCCGACTCGGCCGGGGCCGACCCCGGGCCGGCGTGCTACCGGCGCGGCGGCCCGCTCACCGTCACCGACGCGAACGTGCTGCTCGGCCGCATCCAGCCGGGCTACTTCCCCAGGGTCTTCGGCTCCCGCGGCGACCAGCCGCTCGACGTCGAGATCACGAAATCCCTGTTCACCGACCTCAGCGCGCAGATCACCGAAGCCACCGGCGACACCCGCGGGCCGGAGGAGGTCGCGGCCGGGTTCGTCGAGATCGCCGTGGCGAACATGGCCAACGCGATCAAGAAGATCTCGGTGCAGCGCGGCTACGACGTGACCGAGTACGTCCTGGTCGTGTTCGGCGGCGCGGGCGGGCAGCACGCCTGCGCGGTCGCCGACGCGCTGGGCATGACCCGGGTGCTCATCCACCCGCTGGCCGGGGTGCTGTCCGCCTACGGGATCGGGCTGGCCGACATCATCGCCATGCGGGAGCAGGCCGTCGAGGCGCCGCTCGCCGGCGGCTTCCTGGCCAGGCTGCCCGAGATCACCGGGCCGCTCGAGCACGACGCCCGCGCCGAGGTCGAGGCCGAGGGCGGGCCCGCCGGGCGGGTCACCGCCGTGCACCGGGCGCACCTGCGCTACCAGGGCACCGATACCGCGGTCATCGTCCCGGTCGGCTCGCTCGAGGACATGACCGCCGCGTTCGAAGCCGAATACTCCCGCCGCTTCTCCTTCCTCATGCGCGACAAGCCCGTCATCGTGGAGGCCGTGTGTCCGGTCGAGGCTGTGTCCGTCGAGGCTGGCGGGGCGCAGGAAGATTACCAGGACGGTGACAACCAAGCCCGTTCGGATCCTGAAGACCACGAGCGGCCGGACAGCGCCTTCCCAGGGGGCCGCCCCCCCCAGGCCCCCCGCGGGGCCGGCCCCCCAGGCCCCCCCGCGGTCCAGCCGCGTCCGCATGTTCACCGGCGGCGCCTGGGCCGAGGTGGACCTGTTCCCGCGCGCCGGGCTGCGGCCCGGGCACGCCATCGACGGCCCGGCCGTCATCACCGAGGAGCTCGCCACCACGGTGGTCGAGCCGGGCTGGCAAGCTGTCGTCACCGATCGGGGTGACCTGCTGCTGTCCCGCGTGACGCCCCGGCCGGACCGGGCCAGCCTCGGCACCGCGGCCGACCCGGTCCTGCTCGAGATCTTCAACAACCTGTTCATGTCGGTGGCCGAGCAGATGGGGGTGCGGCTGCAGTCCACCGCGCACTCGGTCAACATCAAGGAGCGGCTCGATTTCTCCTGCGCGGTCTTCGACGCCGACGGCGGCCTGATCGCCAACGCGCCGCACATGCCGGTGCACCTCGGCTCCATGGGCGAGTCGATCAAGATGGTGATCGCGCGCAACCCGAACATCCGCCGCGGCGACGTCTACGTCCTGAACGACCCCTACCACGGCGGCACCCACCTCCCCGACATCACCGTGGTCACGCCGGTGTTCGCGCCCGGCGGAGAGGAGATCTGGTTCTACGTGGCCAGCCGCGGGCATCACGCCGAGATCGGCGGGGTGTCACCGGGCTCGATGCCGGCCAGCAGCACCCGGGTCGAGGAGGAGGGGGTGCTGATCGACAACTGGCTGCTGGTCACCGGCGCCCGGCTCCGCGAGGCCGAGACGGTCAAGCTGCTGGAATCCGCCGAGTACCCGTCCCGCGACCCGGCGACCAACCTCGCCGATCTGCGCGCCCAGATCGCCGCGAACTCCAAGGGCATCCAGGAGCTGCACACGATGGTGCGGCACTTCGGGCTCGACGTCGTCCGGGCGTACATGGGGCACGTCCAGGAGAACGCCGCTGAGTCCGTGCGCCGGGTCATCACCGCCCTGCACGACGGCGAGTACTCCTACGAGCTGGACAACGGCGCGAAGGTCACGGTCGCCGTCCGAGTCGACCAGGACCGCAGAACCGCCGAGATCGACTTCACCGGGACCTCGCCGCAGCTGGCCGACAACTTCAACGCGCCGTCCAGCGTGGCCATGGCGGCCGTGCTGTATGTGTTCCGCACCCTGGTCGACGACGACATCCCGCTCAACTCCGGCTGCCTGCAGCCGCTGAACGTGATCATCCCGGCCGGCACGATGCTCTCGCCCGAGTACCCGGCCGCGGTCGCGGCGGGCAACGTGGAGACCTCCCAGATCGTCACCGGGGCGCTCTACGCGGCCCTCGGCGTCATGGCGGAGGGGTCCGGGACGATGAACAACGTGACGTTCGGCAACGACAGGTACCAGTACTACGAGACGGTGGCCAGCGGCTCGGGCGCGGGCGACGGCTTCGACGGCACCGACGTGGTGCAGACCAAGATGACCAACTCACGGCTCACCGACCCCGAGGTGCTCGAGTGGCGCTACCCGGTGCTGCTCGAGTCGTTCCGGATCAGGCCGGGCAGCGGCGGCGCGGGCCGCTGGCGCGGCGGCCACGGCGGCGTCCGCCGGCTGCGGTTTCTGCAGCCGATGACCGTCACCACGCTCACCGGGCACCGGCGGATTCCCGCGTTCGGCCTGGCCGGAGGCGAGCCGGGGGCGCTGGGCCGGCACTGGGTCTGCCGCGCCGACGGCACCATAACGCCGATGCGGGGCTGCGACTCGGTGGCCGTCCAGGCCGGCGACGTGTTCGTCATCGAGACCCCCGGCGGGGGAGGATACGGTCCGCCCGCAGCCGGCTAATTATCCCGAACGGACCGGGTTTCCGCCCCGGCCCCGCCGCGCGCCCGGACCGGGTTTCCCGCCCCGCCCGCCGCGCGCCCGGCTTGCGGTGGGCCCGCCCTAGGGTTCGTCCGCTTCGAGCTCGCGCAGCACCGCGATCAGCGCCGCCTCGTCGCCTGTGGTGTGGTCGAGCACGGCCATCAGCGCGTGCAGTACCAGGTGCCGGTCCTGGCCCGCGTCGAGCAGCCGCTGCGCGGCCTCCCACAGCTCGGGCGGGTCGCCGCGCCAGAGCCGGTCGGCCAGCACCAGGTGCCGCTCGATGTGCCGCCCGACCCCGCCGGGGGCGGGCGTGGCGTGATCGGCGGCGAGCAGCGCGCGCCGGTCCCGCGGGTCGGCCGGGTCCAGGATGGACAGGTCGGTGCCGGAGTGCCAGCCCTCCAGGATCGGGAACGCGAACGCCCGCCGGGCCAGCGCCTCCAGGTCGGAGTCCGGCAGCAACCGCCGGACCAGCGCGTAGTCCAGGCCGAACTCGGCCGGATCCCGGTACGCCTGGGCGAACCGGCCGATCGAGTTGAACACCGCCTCGAGCGACTCGGTGATCGCCGCCTCGGGCAGCTCGCGCCGCCGGCCCGCAAAGCGCACCCACGCGGCCAGCACGTGCGGCATCGCATCCTGCTCGGCGAACGGCAGCATCACCTTGCGCGGCAGCCAGCCGAGCAGGAACGCCTCCACCTTGGTCGGGCTCATCCGCAGCGGCCGCCCGAAGTCCTTGTCGCACCCGTAGTCGATGATCCGGTCGGCGCAGTGGCTGGCCGACCCGCGGTCGGACAGGTCCTCCGCCTCGTCGGAGGCGAGGAACTCGGCGGCCAGCATGGCCCGGCGGTCCCTGCTCCAGGCGTGCCGGCGCTCCCCGGTGGCCGACAGCGAGCGGCCACGGTACGGCGGCAGCGCCCGGATGCGGGCCCGGATGAACGCGTGGTACGACGGGAAGGACTCGCTGACCGCCGGGTCGGCCGCCGCGTCGGTCACGGTCAGCGCGGTCTCCAGCATGTGCCGCGCCTGTCCCGCGTCCACCTGCCGGAACGCGTACCGGCCGGTGGCCCCGCGCTGGCTGCTGGCCTCGCGGCAGTGGTCGAGCAGCTTGCCGACCCGGGACGTCACCCAGCCGTCCTTGATCATCCCGTCGGCGTTGTAGTCCACCACGGAGACCAGCGCATGCGGCTCTTCCCCGGCGTAGCTGAACACGCAGATGACCTCGTCGGTGTCACCGAGGTCGTCCGGGTTGACGTAGCACTCGGCCGGGGTCACCGCGCCCAGGTGCTCGGCCCAGCCGGGGCACGGGACGCCGACCTCGATCAGCTCCAGGGCTGCGCGTTCGGCTTTGGCCGCCTGCCGCGAGGTGCCGAGGCAGGCGATGCCGGACAGCAGGGCCAGCGCCGCCGGGCTGCGCTGCGCACCCGCGTAGTCGACCAGGCCCTCGCCGACCAGCTGCTCGACGGTGGCGGCGCGCCGGCCGCCGCCGCGCTGCCCCCACCAGGTGCCGAGCAGCTCGCTGACCATGAGCTCCGCGTCGAGCGGGCTGCGCACAGCCAGCAACTCGCGCGCCGCGCGCAGCAGTTCGGCGAAGAGCGCATTGGGCGGCGGAGCAGCGGCGCTTCGCCGCTGGCCGCTCCCTGATTCGCTGGGGGGCTGACTTCGTCGGCTCTGCGGGCTCACCCTGATAGCCTCTCAGATCTGGACATGCGGACGCTATGCTACGTTGTCATGCCCGCTGTAATTCCGCCGCCACCCCGCGCGCGCCACGCCGGCGTGCTTCCGGCGGACGTGACGTGCAACGGTAACCACCGTTCGCTGTCCGCGAATCCGCACACCTGGCCGCGCTAACTGCCGGACTGTGGCACGCTTGATTGGTTGGCAGCGGGAACGATGATCCCCGGGGAAGGAGCCGCCCATGGCAGCCCCCGGCGCGGCACAGGGGCGTTCGTTGTGAGCACGGATAATTCGGTGCCCGGACAGCGACACACCTCCGATGCCGCACTGGTGGACATGCTCATGCTGGAGGCGCCGGTCGGTCTTGCCCTGTTCGGGTCCGACCTGCGTTTCCGCTGGGTGAATGCTGCCCTGACCCGGCTCGGCGGCCAGCCGGGGGCGGACCGGTCTAACCCCGGCAGCCCCGCTGGACCCAACCCCGGCAGCCCCGCCGGACCGCTGGGCTGGGCGGGACGGCTGCCGTCCGAGGCCTGGCCCGAGCATGTCGCGGCCCGGGCGGAGGCCGCGCTGCGCAAGGTCCTGGACGAGGGCGCGCCGCTGACCGAGCGCGGCTATCCGGCGGTCACCCCGCCCGCTTCGTCCGTCTCACCCCCCTCCCACGGCCCGGCCGCCGACGGTGCGTCCGCCGACGGCGTGTCCCCCGACGGTGTGTCCGCCGACGGTGACGAGGACGCGGGCGTGTCCGGCTGCGCCTCCTGGTTCCCTGTCCACGACGCGACCGGGAAGGTGTTCGGCGTCGGCCTGATCATGCTCAACGTGGCGGGCCTGAGCACCGAGGCCGCCGAGGCGGCCGCGGCCGAGATCAGGCGCAGCGAGGAGCGTTACCGCTCGCTGGTCCAGGGCGGCGCCCAGGTGGTCTGGGTGGCGGCGCCGGACGGCGCGATGACGGAAGACTCGCCGGAGTGGCGCTGGATCACCGGGCAGTCGGAGGAGGAGTACACCGGGTACGGCTGGCTGGGCTCGATCCATCCCGAGGACCGGGAGCGGGTCGAGCGCGACTGGCGGGAGTGCGTCCGGACCGGCAAGATCTTCGACGACCGGTACCGGATCCGCACCAAGGGCGGCTCCTACCGGCACTATGACGTGCGCGCGGTGCCGATTGAGCGGGACGGGAAGATCGTCGAGTGGGTCGGCGCCAGCACCGACGTGACCAGCCAGCGCGAGGCCGAGGAGATGCGCGGCCGGCTGACCGAGCAGCTGTCCGCCGCGGCGCTGCGCACCGCGCGGCTGCAGCAGGCCACCTCAATGCTGGCCGAGGCGCTAACCGTGGAGCAGGTGGTCGAGGTCATCACCGAGGTGGGCCGGACCGCGATCGGCGCGCTGCACTCCGCGGTCGCGCTGCTCGAGGCCGACGGTGCCCGGCTGCGGGTGGTCAACGACGATCTGCGGAACGCCCCGGACTCGGCGGGCGGCGAGCTCACGCTGGAGTCGCCGAGCGTGATGACCAAGGCGATCGCGACCCGGCGGCCGGTGCTGGTCGAGGACCCGGAGGACCTGCGCAGGCAGTTCGATGGCGAGCTGGAGATCGATCCGGACCGGGTCGCGATGTCGGACGAGCGCTCCTGGGTCGGCCTGCCGCTGCTGGCGGCGGGCGCGCCGCTGGGCGCGCTGCGGTTCTCCTTCGGCCGGCCGCGGAAGATCACCGAGGAGGAGCGGGTCTTCCTGGAGGCGCTGGCCGGCCAGTGCCAGCTGGCGGTCGAACGGGCCGGCCTGTACGAGCGGGAGCACACCACGGCGGAGACGCTGCAGCGCAGCCTGCTCCCCGATCAGCTGCCCAGCGTACCCGGCCTGATGCTGCAGGCCATGTACCGCCCGGTGGCCAAGAACATGGAGATCGGCGGCGACTGGTACGACGCGTTCCGGCTGGCTGACCAGCGGCTCGCGGTGGCGGTCGGCGACGTGATGGGCAAGGGGCTGACCGCGGCGGCCGGGATGGGCCGGGTCCGCAACGCGCTGCGCGCGCTGGCGCTGACCGACCCGCGCCCGGCGGCGGTGCTCGGCGGCCTGGACCGCCTGTTCAGCGCGACCGAGGAGGAAGAACAGGTCACCACGGTGGCCTACCTGGTCATCGATCCGGAGACCGGCGATGGCGTGCTCGGGAATGCGGGCCACCTGCCGGCTCTTGTTCTTGAGGCAGGTTGCGAACCGCGCTTCGATCAGGTGGAGGCGGGCACGCCGCTGGGCTGGGCTAGCCCGAGGAAGCAGCACGCGTTCAACCTGCGCCCCGGAAGTACTGCGGTCTTTTATTCTGACGGTTTGGTAGAGAACAGGAATCGTGGTCTGGACGCGGGTCTGGAGGAGCTGGCCGCGGTGGCCGCACGGGCCGATGCTGACCTGCTGGCCCGTCCCGAACGGCTTCTGGAGTATCTCGTTGAACGTATGCTCGCTGGTCACGAGCAAGACGACGACGTAACGGTGCTGGTCATGCACGTGCCGGCGAGTGGTCCACGGTGAGGGGGCCCGGGCGGAGGCGTACAAGTCACTCCCGGCCGCAGCCTATGGTGATGAGTGGGAGGCAGGCGGGTTGAATCAGTCCCGAGTGGCATCTACCCAGCGAAGGAAGGGGTGACCGTGGTCGTGGCCGCTGCTAACTCCGCAGCGCGGAAGCGCCCCAGGACGTCGGACCAGGGGCCCCGGGCCGTCGACGATCAGGCGGTTCAGGCGGCTCTGCGGCCAGGTGGTCCTGGACCCCAGAACTCCGATGAGAACGGTTCCGAGCTGCGCGCCAACGCCAACTCCGCCGCAACGGACCCAACCGGCCTGACCGCGGTGGAGCTCGACGAGGCGGATCTTGAATCCGACGCCGATCTCCAGAGCTTCGACGATCTGGACGCCGACCCCGCCGAGCTCGCGGACGAGGTGGACCTCCAGGCGGCGCTCGCCGACGAGGACCTGGAAGAGACCGACCTCGGCGATGTCGCCGTGGCCGCCGAGGGGCTCGCCGGGGACGCCGACGTGCCGGAAGGTCCCGATGGACGCGAGGAGGCCGAGCCGGACGAGCCGTCCGCGGAGGCGGACGCCGAGGCCGAAGGCCCCGGCGCGGCGGGTGCCCGCGTCGTCAAGATCACCCCGGACGGCGGCAGCGAGGACGAGGAGACCTTCGTCTTCGGTGACGACGACGACGATCTTCCGGCCGCGCAGGTCGCGGTGGCGGGCGCCACCGCGGACCCGGTCAAGGACTACCTGAAACAGATCGGCAAGGTGCCGCTGCTCAACGCCGAGCAGGAGGTCGAGCTGGCCAAGCGGATCGAGGCGGGCCTGTTCGCCGAGGAGAAGCTGGCCGAGGGCAGGCGCACCCTGACCACCGACGCGCGCATCGACCTGGAGTGGATCGCCGAGGACGGCACCCGGGCCAAGAACCACCTGCTGGAGGCGAACCTGCGGCTGGTGGTGTCGCTGGCCAAGCGGTACACCGGCCGGGGCATGCTGTTCCTGGACCTGATCCAGGAGGGCAACCTGGGCCTGATCCGGGCGGTGGAGAAGTTCGACTACACCAAGGGTTACAAGTTCTCCACGTACGCCACCTGGTGGATCCGGCAGGCGATCACCCGGGCCATGGCCGACCAGGCGCGCACCATCCGCATCCCGGTGCACATGGTCGAGGTGATCAACAAGCTGGCCCGGGTGCAGCGCCAGATGCTGCAGGACCTAGGCCGCGAGCCGACTCCGGATGAGCTGGCCGTCGAGCTGGACATGACCCCCGAGAAGGTCATCGAGGTACAGAAGTACGGCCGCGAGCCGATCTCCCTGCATACCCCGCTGGGCGAGGACGGCGACAGCGAGTTCGGCGACCTGATCGAGGACTCCGAGGCGATCCAGCCGGGCGAGGCGGTCAGCTTCACCCTGCTGCAGGAGCAACTGCACTCCGTGCTCGACACGCTCTCCGAACGCGAGGCCGGCGTCGTCTCGATGCGGTTCGGGCTGACCGACGGCCAGCCCAAGACGCTGGACGAGATCGGCAAGGTGTACGGCGTGACCCGCGAGCGCATCCGCCAGATCGAGTCCAAGACCATGTCCAAGCTCCGCCACCCGTCCCGCTCCCAGGTCCTCCGCGACTACCTGGACTAAATCCTTCATCCCCGGCCACCCGGGCGAGCCCACCGCGTGCCCGGGCGGTCGCATGCCCCCAGGCGGCCCCCGGCCGGCCACCGGCGGATGCCCGCCCCCGGCGACGTCACCTGTCCGCCGGGCGCCTCCCGGTGCCGGCGCCTTCCCGGGCACAAAGAAGCCGACGCCAATACCCGAACTGGCGCCGGCATCCTTGCCGGTCTGGCTGTTCCCGCTGGCTTACTGCGGCTGCGGCTCAGACAGGCGGTTGCTCTCGTCCTGTATATCGACTGCGACCTTGGCCAGCGCTGCAGCATGCTCGCGGCCGTGGTGCGCACAGAAAAGCAGCTCCCCCGAGTTAGCGAGCAGCACGCGAACATATGCCTGCGCGCCGCAACGATCACAGACGTCCAACGCGGTCAGCGGCTTGGTGGGGGCTATTGCTCCGGTCAATGTCGCCTTCCTTCGCGTCGTGCCTCCGGCTTCCCTATCCGTCTGGCTCCTGTTTTCTGCCCTTACAGCTCAGCACAACACATACCCCGGCGTCAGCGTTCCCTACTCCGAGCGGTGTACGCCACAAGCGAAACCACCTACAGACGGAGCGTGGCCACAACTGCCGCCACGTGCCACACGGTGCCTGCGCTCTACCGGTCCCCGGGGGCCGTACCGGTAGCACACAGGCACCGTGTGTCTCTACGGACATGTACCCAGAAGCCATCGGTTGATGCAATCTTCATGGTCAGTCTGGGACTCTGGCCGGGTCCGCCGCGTGGCATGCCCTGGGCAGCCGGCCCGGAACGCTACTATTTTCGGATGAGGCCCGTGCGGGCCAGGGAAGGAGACCGGCCGCTCGTGCCCACCCTCACCGCCGCTCCCAGGACGCCGTCGGTCCCCGCCGCGGCTGACGCTTACACCGCCCGGCATCTGTCGGTCCTCGAGGGCCTGGAGGCGGTCCGTAAGCGCCCCGGCATGTACATCGGGTCGACCGACAGCCGCGGGCTGCAGCACTGCCTGGGAGAGATCTTCGACAACGCCGTGGACGAGGCGCTGGCCGGGCACTGCACCGGGATCGAGGTGACGCTGCACGCGGACGGTTCGGCCGAGGTCAGGGACAACGGCCGCGGTATCCCGGTCGACGTGGAGCGCAAGACCAAGCTCACCGGCGTGGAACTAGTGATGACCAGGCTGCACGCGGGCGGCAAATTCGGCGGCGGCTCGTACACCGCCTCCGGCGGCCTGCACGGTGTCGGCGCCTCGGTCGTCAACGCGCTGGCCTCGCGGCTGGACATCGAGGTGGACCGGGAGGGGCGCACCTGGGTGGCGAGTTTCCGCCGTGGCGTCACCGGGGAGTTCGCCGGGCCCGGCCCGGACGCGGACTTCACCAGGAAGTCGGGGCTGCGCCAGCTCACCCGGCCCGGACTCAGCCGCCCAGGACAGGGCAGCCGGGTCCGGAAGGCCACCGGGACCAGGATCAGGTTCTGGCCGGACCGGCAGGTGTTCATCTCCGGCGCCGAGTTCAGCTTCGACGCGCTCACCGAGCGGGCCAGGCAGACCGCCTACCTGGTGCCCGGCCTGACCATCAGCATCCGCGAGGAGCCCGCGGCGAACCTCGACGCCGGCCAGGCCGAGCCGGAGCGGGTCAAGCAGGCGGTGTTCCGCTTCGACGGCGGCATCAGCGAGTTCTGCGCACACCTCGGCTCCGGCGAGGCGGTCACCGACGTGCTGCGGCTGACCGGCTCCGGCAGCTTCACCGAGACCATCCCGGTGCTCGACGACCACGGGCACATGACGCCGACCGAGGTCGACCGCGAGCTGGAGGTCGACGTGGCGGTCCAGTGGGGAAGCGGCTACGACGGCATGGTCCGCTCGTTCGTCAACGTCATCGCCACCCCGCACGGCGGCACGCACGTCACGGGCTTCGAGCGGGCAATGGTCAAGACGCTGAACGAACAGCTCAGGGCCGCCAGGCTGCTGAAGAACGGTGATGATCCCGTCACCAAAGAGGACGTGCTCGAGGGCCTCACCGCGATCGTGTCCGTGCGCCTGCCCGAGCCGCAGTTCGAGGGGCAGACCAAGGAGGTGCTCGGTACCCCGGCCGCCGCCAAGATCGTGGCGCAGGTGGTGAGCGCGCAGCTCAGCGCCTATCTGGAGACTCCGCCCCGGGGTGCCAAGCAGCAGGCCCGGGCGGTGCTCGAGAAGGTGGTGTCGGCGGCCAAGGCGCGTATCGCCGCCCGCGAGCACCGCGACAACCAGCGGCGCAAGTCGGCGCTGGCCAGCTCGTCGCTGCCAGCCAAGCTGGTCGACTGCCGGTCAGCCGACGACCGCAGCGAGCTGTTCATCGTCGAGGGCGACTCCGCGCTGGGCACCGCGAAGACAGCCCGGGATTCGGAGTTCCAGGCGCTGCTGCCGATCCGCGGCAAGATCCTCAACGTGCAGAAGGCCTCGCTGGCGGACATGCTCAAGAACGCCGAGTGCGCCTCCATCATCCAGGTGATCGGCGCGGGTTCGGGCAGCTCGTTCGACCTGGATTCGGCCCGGTATCAGCGGATCATCTTCATGGCGGACGCGGACGTCGACGGCGCGCACATCCGGACGCTGCTGCTCACCCTGTTCCACCGGTACCTGCGGCCGATGCTGGAGGCGGGCCGGGTCTTCGCCGCGGTCCCGCCGCTGCACCGGGTGGCGCTGAAGAACGTCCGCAAGGGCCAGGCCAAGTACCAGTACTGCTACTCCGATGCCGAGCTGCACCGCACCCTGCTCGAACTCGAGCGCCGCGGGCAGCGCTGGGAGGAGCCCGTGCAGCGGTACAAGGGCCTGGGTGAGATGGACGCGTCCCAGCTCGCCGAGACCACCATGGACCCCAGGCACCGCACCCTGCGCCGGATCAGGATCGAGGACGCGGACACCGCCGCGGAGATGTTCAGCCTGCTGATGGGGAGCGAGGTCGCCCCGCGTCGCGACTTCATCGTGGCCGGCGCCGCCGAGCTCGACCCGTCCCGCATCGACACCTGAGGAATCAGCGCTAAGCCCGCCGGAGCTAGACCACCCGCACCGAACCACCGATGACGGCGAGGTGCCGGCTGAGCGCGACGCCGGAGCCGTCCCGCTTCCCGACCGGGTCGGGCAGCGCGACCGGCGCGCCTGTGTCGGTCGCGCCCACCGCCGGGGCCGGCCCGGACCACGCCATGACCAGCATGTCCTCACCCTTGAGGAGCCGGTGGCAGCGCACGCCGCCGGTGGCCCGGCCCTTGCCGGGGAACTCGTGCAGCGGGGTGACCTTCACGCTGCCGGCCCGCGTTCCTGGCAGGGCGCCCGCGCTGCCCGCCACGGTGACCACCACGGCGGGGGAGTAGCTGCCCGGCGGCCCGGACGGCGTCCCGGAAGCCGCGTCCGCGTGCACCGCGCCGAACCACACCACCGAGGCGCCTGCCGCCAGCCGGATCCCGGCCATGCCGCCGGCCACCCGGCCCTGCGGCCGGACTGACGACGCGGCGAAACGCAGCAGCTGCGCGTCCGAGGTGATGAACACCAGCTCGTCGGACTCGGCAGAAAGCTGCGCGGCGCCGACCACCCGATCCCCGGATTTCAGCGTGATCAGCTCGAACTCGTCCCGGTTCTGCGGGTAGTCCGGCAGGACCCGCTTGACCACGCCCTCGGCGGTACCCAGCGCGACACCCGCACCAGGAACATCGACGGCACAGAGCCCGACCACCGTCTCGCCGGGGCCGAAAGAGGCGAACTCGGTCACCGGCGTGCCGCCGGCCAGCGACGCCGCGCCCGCGCCCGGCGGCATCGCGGGCAGCTCGAGCACGCTGAGCTTGATCAGCCGCCCGGCCGATGTCACCAGCCCGATGGTCCCGCGCACGGTGGCTCGCACCGCGGACAGGACGACGTTGTGGGCGGCGCGAGCCCCGTCGCCAGGGGGAGGAACCAGGACCCGTTCGGCAAAATTCTCCGAAGTACCAGCGGCCACCCGCGCCACCAGCCCGGTCGCCGACATCAGCACCACGCACGGGTCGTCGGCCACCTCCAGCGGGACCGCGGCCGGCAAAGCCGCGCCGCCGCCCTCCAGCAGCACCGTGCGCCGCGGGGTGCCGAACCTCTTGGCCACCTCGGCCAGCTCGCCGCTGACCAGCTCGCGCAGCCGCTCGTCCGACTCCAGGATCGACGTCAGCGCGGCGATGTCGGCCCGCAGTTCGTCCTGCTCGCGCTCGAGCTCGAGCCGGTCGTAGCGGGTCAGCCGGCGCAGCGGGGTGTCCAGGATGTACTGCGCCTGGATCTCGGACAGCTCGAAGATCTCGATCAGCCGCGATTTCGCGGACGCGGCATCGTCCGACGTCCGGATGACCTGGATGACCTCGTTGATGTTGAGCAGCGCGATGAGCAGCCCGTCGACCAGGTGGAGCCGTTCGGACCGCTTGCGGCGGCGGTACTCGGTCCGGCGCCTGGTCACCTCCAGCCGGTGCGCGACGTAGATTTCCAGCAGCTCGCGAAGCCCGAGCACCCGGGGCTGGCCGTCGACCAGGGCGACGTTGTTGATGCCGAACGTTTCCTCCATCGGCGTCAGCCGGTACAGCTCGGCCAGCACGGCCTCGGGGTTGAAGCCGCTGCGGACCTCGATCACCAGGTGCATGCCGCGGTTCCGGTCGGTGAGGTCCTTCAGGTCGGCGATGCCGTTCAGCTTCTTGGCCTGGACCAGGTCCTTGATCCTGGTCATGACCTTCTCCGGGCCGATGCTGTACGGCAGCTCGGTGACCACGATGCCGGTGCGCCGGGGGGTGATCTGCTCGATCGTGGTCGTGGCCCGGGTGCGGAAGATGCCGCGGCCGGTCTCGTACGCCTCCCTGATGCCCTCCAGCCCCACGATCCGTCCGCCGGTGGGCAGATCCGGCCCCGGCACGAAGCGCATCAGGGCGTCCAGCGACGCATCCGGGTGCTTGATCAGAAAACGCGCCGCCGCGATGACCTCGCCGAGGTTGTGCGGCGCCATGTTGGTGGCCATCCCGACCGCGATCCCGGACGCGCCGTTGACCAGCAGGTTCGGCAGGCCTGCGGGCAGCACGTCGGGCTGGGTCTCGCTGCCGTCGTAGTTCGGGATGAAGTCGACGGTGTCCTCGTCGATGGAGGCGACCATCTCCATCGCGGCCGCGGTCAGCCGGGCCTCGGTGTACCGCATGGCGGCCGGCTGGTCGTCGCCGCCCATGCTGCCGAAGTTCCCGTGCCCGTCGACCAGCGGCAGCCGCATCGCCCACGGCTGGGCCATCCGGGCCAGCGCGTCGTAGATGGCCGAGTCGCCGTGCGGGTGCAGGCGGCCCATCACCTCGCCGACAACCCGGGCGCACTTGACGTGGCTACGGTCCGGGCGCAGGCCCATCTCGTTCATCTGGTACAGGATCCGGCGCTGCACCGGCTTCAGGCCGTCCCGGGCGTCCGGGAGGGCGCGCTGGTAGATGACGCTATAGGCGTACTCGAGGAAACTGCCGCGCATCTCCTCGGCGACGTCGATGTCGACGATATTTTCTTCGAAATCCTCGGGGGGCGCGGCGGGACCACCGCCTCGTCGTGCTGCCATACCGAACATTCTGCCGTGCCGCCGGAGCGGAACAGGCCAACGCCGCGCTTAGCTGACCCCGCTTAGCTAACGGAGAACCCGCCGTCCACGTACAGCGTCTGCCCGGTCATGTAATCACTGGCCCGCGAGGCCAGGAACACGGCCACCCCGCCGAAGTCGGCGGGCTCGCCGTTGCGCCCGGTCATGGTCCGCGCCGCCATCGCGGCCGACCGCGCGGGATCCAGCGCCACCGCCGCGTTGAGCCGGGTCGGCACGAACCCGGGGCACACCGAGTTGACGCACACCCCGGATCCCGCCCACGCCTCGGACTGCGACCGGGTCAGCGCGGCCAGGCCGCCCTTGGACGCCCCGTACCCCCCGCTGTGGCCGAACGCCCGCGAGGCCTGCTGCGAGGTGACGTTGACGATCCGCCCCCAGCCGCGGTCCGCCATCGACGGCCCGAACCGCTGGCCGAGCAGGAACGGCGCGGTCAGGTTGACCGCCATGGTCAGGTCCCAGTCGTCGATGCTCAAAGCCGCGAGCGGCGGCCGCAGGTTGATCCCCGCGCAGTTCACCAGGATGTCCGGCGGGCCGAACGCCGCCGCCGCCTCGTCCGCCGCCCGCTCCAGCCCGGACCGGTCGGCCAGGTCCGCGCTGACCCAGGACGCCTGCCCGCCGCCGGCGCGCAGCCCGGCCACCGCGGCGCCGAGCCGCTCCGTGTCCCGCGCCACCAGGACCACCCGGGCTCCGGCCCAGGCCAGCGCCGCGGCCATCCCCGCGCCGATTCCCGAACTCCCGCCGGTGACCACGGCCACCCGCCCGGTCAGCGAGAAGAGGTCCTCCAGGAAGGTCACGCAGCGCCCGCTACAGCACCGGGCGCGCGCCGATGAGGCCCAGGGCGTGCGCGGCCAGCCGGCAGCCGCCGGCCAGCGCCTCGCCCGGCGGCTTCTTGTCCAGCCACGCGGGCAGGAAGCCGGCGATGAACGCGTCCCCGGCGCCGGTGCCGTCCGTGACCCGTTCCACCGGCGGCGCGGGCACCCGCACCGGGGGCCGCCCGTTGGCGTAGAACAGCGCGCCGTCGGCGCCGAGCTTGACCGCGACATGCGGGTACCAGGCGGTCAGCACCCGGGCCGCCTGCTCCGGATCCTCCCGGCCGGTAAGCACCGTAGCCTGGGCGGCGTTGACGAACAGCAGCACGGCCCCGGAGGACAGCTCAAGGAACGGCTCGGCCCCGGCCCGCTCCAGCGGAGCGGCGGACGCCCCGTCGACCGAGGCGGTCATGTTGGTCCGGCGCGCGTAGTCGATCGCGGCCAGCCCGGCCGCCCGCGCTCCCTCCGACAGCAGCGTGTACCCGGAGACGTGCAGGTGAGCGCCCGGCACGAACAGGTCGTGCGGCAGGTCGTCGGGGGACAGCGCCGCGTTCGCGCCCGGGTCGGAGAGCATGGTCCGCTCGCCCTTGTGGGTGACCATCACGACGCAGGTGCCGGTGGGCCGCTCGGGATCCATCACCAGCCGGGCGTCCACGCCGTAGCCCATCAGCTCCATGTCACGGTTCCGCCCGGCGATATCCGCGCCCCGCCGCCCCACGAACGCCACGTCGCCGCCGTCGGCCGCCATCCAGGCGGCGATGTTGGCCCCGGAACCGCCGCCGTGCATGGTCACGTTCGCGGGCGTGTCGCTGCCGCGGGCGAGCGGCAGCGTAGCGTGGGCGACCGCATCGGTCATCAGGTCGCCTATGACTACCACGCGCGCCATACTCGTCATCACCTCATCGCCCGGCCGCAGGTCCTACTACCGTAGCGGCCAGCAGGCTAGGCTGGCCAGCGAGCGCAGCAGAGATCACGGCTGGATGCCCGCGTAACACGCCCCCCCTGCCAAGATTGTCACCGGACTGTTACCCGGCCGGCCTCGTCACCATGCCTCCAGCGGCAAGATTCGGCCGGCCACGATCAGTTCGGCCTCCTCGGATTCGGCGGCCAGCGCCTGGTTCAGCCGCCCGAGCTCGTCCCGGAACAGCCGCCCGGCGGGCGTCGCGGGCACCACGCCCAGCCCGGTCTCGTCACTCACCGCGACGACGTAGGCGCTGGTCTGCCGCCACGCGCCGACCAGTTCGGCGATCCGGCCCGCAACCTTCCCATCCGCCGCCGCGGCTATGTCCCAATCAGCCCGATTGTCCCACGCGCCGCACTCGTCCAGCACCGCAGCCAGCCAGGTGCCGATCCCGTCGATCAGCAGCGCCCCGCGGGCGGTGCCGAGGACTCCGGCCAGGTCGGTGGTCTCGGCCGTCCGCCACCAGGCCGGCCGCCGCGCCCGGTGCGCCGCCACCCGCGCCGCCCAGTCCGGATCATCCGCCCCGCGTTTCCCGGTGGCCACGTAGGTCACCTCCGGCTCAGCCGCCAGCCGCAGCTCGGCTCGCTCCGACTTGCCCGAACGTGCCCCGCCCAGCACCAGCACCCGCCGGGTACACCGAAGAAGTTCACAATCTTTTCCAGCCGAACGGCCCGGGTCGATCGCCTCTCCGTCACTGACGAGCCGCACCCGCCAGAAGCCGCAGCGCCGCGCGAGCTCCCGCTCCGGGGGCCCGCGGTGATCCGCGAACGCCACCGCCGTGACCGTGCTCGCCGTGATCAGCCCCCGGGCTCGCAGCCAGCCGAGCTGGGCGGGATCGCCCAGCAGGTCGAGGAACGCGACGTGGTAAGGCGCCGCGCCCTCCGGCGGCACCGGCACCGCTCCGGGTCCCCCCGGATAGAGCAGCCGCCCCCCGTCCGGCCCGGTGACATCCCACCCCCCGGCCCCCTCATCCCGCCGGTCAGCCAGCCGCCGCACGCGGTAGCCCGCGGCGCTTTCTCCGGTTTCCCCGCTCCAGCCTCCCGCGTGTGCGTCCCCGCTCCCTCCGGTCCCGGCCCCCAGCCGCACCGCACCATCCACGATGATAGTCGACTGTACCCGGAGATTTCCGGCCGCCGTCTGACCCAGGCAGGAGGCGCACCGGCAGCCCGGCTGCGGCCAGCCGCCGCTCCCTCCCGAACCCTCGACCAGGACCCGCATCAGCCCAGGAAGGACAGGCGGACCCGGCGATCCGGGTTGTCCACGTTCAGGTCGACCAGGGCGATGGACTGCCAGGTGCCCAGGGCCAGGCGGCCCCCGATCACCGGGATGGTCGCGTACGGCGGGACGAAGGCCGGCAGGACGTGCGACCGGCCGTGCCCGCGGGATCCGTGCGAGTGCCGCCAGCGCTCGTCCGCCGGCAGCAAGTCGGAGAGGGTGGCCAGGAGGTCGTCGTCGCTGCGCGCGCCGAGCTCGATCAGCGCTATGCCCGCGGTCGCGTGCGGCACGAAGACGTGCAGCAGGCCGTCGCCCCCGTCGGCGGCGGCGCTCGCGAACTTCGAGCATTCGCCGGTGATGTCCCTGATCGTCTCGCGGCCCCCGGTCCGGACTTCGATGATCTGCGTCTTCATCCCCGGATCATAAGGTGCCGGTATGCGCCTAGGTCCAGCCGTGCTCGCTTCGCTCGGTGCGCGAGCTGTCTGGCCTTAGGGTAAGGAACAGATAACCCCGGGAAGGGAGGTGGGGGCGTCATGACGGAGGTCTCCCAGCCGGACGGGACGCGGCTGCGGCTGGCCCGGCAGGCTCGCGGCCTGTCCCAGCAGCAGCTGGCCGGCGTGTCCGGCGTCACGAGGCAGGCGGTGTCCGCCGTCGAATCCGGCCATTCTGATCCTTCGCTGCGGGTCGCCCTCGGCCTGGCCCGGGCGCTCGGCATGACGGTCGAGGAGCTTTTCGGCCCCGGTGAGCTCGGCGATCCGGTGCTGGCGCAACTGGTCGCGCCGGTCAGCGGGCCGGGTTCCCGGGTCGCACTCGCCACCGTGGGCGACACGTTCGTCGCGCTGCCGCTGCACGAGGACACGGCCGCCCGGCTGGGCTTCGGCCCGGCCGGAGGCCTGGTCGCCGGCGCATCATCAACCCCCGCCAGGCAGCAGCCCTGGAACCTGGTGCCGGTACGGTCCATCGGGCCGCCGCGGCCCACGGTCGTGGTGGCCGGCTGCGACCCGGCGCTGCCGCTGCTCGAGACGCCGCTGGCGCTGCTCGACCCGCCGCTGGCGTTCGCCTGGTGGCCGTGCGGCAGCGGCGAGGCCCTGCGCCTGGCCGCCGCCGGGCTGGTGCACGCCGCCGGGGTGCACCAGGCTGGCCCTTGGAGCCCCCGGACCGACTCGGCGGGCACGGCGTTTCCCGACGATGGGGTGACGATCCCCGGCGGCGCGGCCGACATCCCCGGCGGCCTGGCCGACATCCCCGGCGGCGCCGAGGTGGTCGGGTTCGCCTCCTGGCGCGAGGGCCTGGTGGTCCGGCCCGGAGCCCAGGTTCGCGGGCTTGACGACGTGGCCAGGCGGGGACTGCGGCTGGTCAACCGCGAGCCGGGAGCGCAGGCGCGCACGCTACTCGACCGGGAGCGCCTGCGCCTCGGCCTGGACCCGGCCCAGCTCCCCGGTTACGACAGCCGGGCCGCCGGCCACCTGCAGGTGGCGGCGGCCATCGCCGGCGGTCTCGCCGACGCCGGCGTGTCGAGCGAGCCGGCCGCGCTGGCGTACGGGCTGGATTTCATCCCGCTGGCCGAGGAGCGCTTCGACCTCGTGCTGCCCGCCAAGCACACCGCGTCCCGCGAGGTCCAGGGCCTGCTGAAGGTGCTCACCTCGCCGTGGCTGCTGGCTCAGCTGGCCAGCCTGCCCGGCTACGACGCCGCCCGCTGCGGCGACCGCCCAGCCCGGTGAGCACAGCCTGATCAGTGCCCGTATACCGGGATCATCACGGCCCGGGCGATGGTGTGGAAGCGCAGGTTGAATCCCGCCACGGCCGGTGAGATCTCGTCGTTGACGTCCAGCGAGTCCACGTCGAGAGCGTGCACCGCGAACACGTAGCGGTGCGGCGGGTCCCCGGCCGGCGGGGCCGCGCCGCCGAAGTCCTTGGCGCCGTAGTCGTTGCGGACGTGGAACGCCCCCTTGGGCAGGCCCGAGCCGTCCGTTCCGGCCGCGCCCGTCTCCAGTTCGGTCACCGAGGCGGGAATGCCGAGCACGATCCAGTGCCAGAAACCCGAGCCGGTCGGCGCGTCCGGGTCGAAGCAGGTAACCGCGAAGCTCTTGGTCTCCGCCGGGAAACCGGACCAGGACAGCGACGGGGAGATGTTCCCCCCGGTCATGCCGAACCCGTCGAAGACCTGGTTTTCCGACATCATCTGGCCATCGGCGACGTCATCGCTGCGCAGCTCGAACGACGGGACGGGCGGCAGGAAGTGGTAGGGGAGCGGCGGACGGTCGGTCATGGCATAACCCTCCTGGTCGAGGCGGACTGGGTTCCCTCAGGGTGAACTGGTCCAACGTTATCGGTAAGGCCGGCGGCCGGTCCGCCGGGTCAGCACCGGCCGGGTCACGTTTGGGGTGATCGGCAGCATGTAACCGCCGGAGTTCTCCTACGGTGGTTGTCGTGAGGCAGCAGCGGGGGCGCGCAATCCCCGGCCGGCCGCGCCGCGGGTCCGCCGGGCGGTTCCCCGGCCGGCCGCGCCGCGGGTCCGCCGGGCGGTTCCCCGGCCGGCCGCGCCGCGGGTCCGCCGGGCGGTTCCTCGACCGGATGCGCCGCCAGGCCGCGGACGGCATCCTCGGCCGGATCCCCCTGGGCGTCGCGGGTAAGTCAACGCGGCTGCGGCGCTGGGTACTGGCCGCGGCCCTGCTCGGCGTGGCCCTGGTGCCTTACCCGGTCCAGGGTCCGGCCGGCCTGCCGCCCGCGGCTGCCTGCCGGGTCGGCTGCCGCGCCGGCTCATTCCCCAGCATGGTCAGGTGGACGACCCCGCTGTCCGGCGGGTGGGACGCGGCTCCCGGGATGACCGGCACGGTGCCGGCCTCCGGGCTGGCCTACGCCTCCGTCAGCGGCGGCGTCGCCGCGGTCGGCACCGGGCTGACGGTGTCCGGCTACTCGTCCCGGACTGGAGCCCTGGCCTGGCAGGACACGCTGACCGGCTTCCCGGCCGGGGCCGCCATCACCTCGGTGCGCGCCTGGCCGGGTGAGGTCACAGCGGGCGTCTCCTACCGGCCCGCGGGCCGCGCGGGCGCTCCGCGGCGCACCGAGGTGGTCATCTCCGATGCGGACGGCGCCCAGACCGGCCGGCACCCGGCGGCGGCGTTCGGCGGGGCGGTCGCGGGCAGCCAGAAATACACCGTCGTCGTCGGCGTGACCGCGGTGACCAGCTACGACAACGCGACCGGGCACATCCGCTGGCAGCGGCCCACCGGGCCGGTCGCGCAGGCGTGGCGGACTGACGGCAACTGGCTCTACGTGGCCGAGTCGGCCGGCGGCTTCGTGGCCTCGGCCCCGGTCACCGCGCTGCACCGGATCGACCTGGCCACGGGGTCCGAGCTCGTCGTACGGCCGCTTGAGGGCCTGTCCTTCCACGGCACGCTCAGCACCGCCTTCGACGGCGTGGTGCTGTTCTCCTCGGCGGCCGGGGTGACCGCGTACGACGGCGGCACCGGATCCGTGCTGTGGTCCGCTCAGGGCGCCGTGCCGGAAGGCACCGACCACCGCCCGCGCCGGATCTACCTCACCGAGGGATCCAACCTGGTCGGTGTCGACCCGTGGACCGGCCGGGTCAAGGCGACCGCCTCAGGCTCCGCGGTCAACGGGGCGGCCGGGGTGTACGTGGTCAGGGACGGCGTGGCGCTCGGCCTTGACCAGGGCGGGAACGGAGACGCCTGGGGCTACGACATCGCGGCGCAGCGGGTCACGCTGGCCGCGGCCGGGCTGCCCTGGCCGCACTACTTCGTCGACCTCGGCGGCATCGGCGGCAGCGCCGACCCGGCCGGCCACCTGGTGATCATCGCGGCCTGCACGCAGCTGGCGCCGAGCTCGCCGACCCAGCCGAGCGCGTCCGCCCCGTCCGGATCCGCTTCCACACCACCCACCTCCACACCACCCACCTCCACACCACCCACCTCCACGCCGCCCACTCCCTCCACCCAGCCTGCCTCTTCCGCCCCTCCCACCCCGAGCCCCGGCACCAGCCCGTCAGCCTCGGCCGGGGTCGGCCGGACCGGCCAGGGCTGCCTGCACCCCGAGCTTGTCGCACTGAATTTGTAGCACTTAGCTGTAGCACATAACTCGCAACCCGGTAACGGCCTGCGGCAACGCGGCATCGGTCCGGCGGATGGATGTGTCTGGAGCCGGGTAGGTTTTTCAGGCGATGAACAAGATGGAAAGAGCCTTCCGGGCCGTGGACGCACTGCAGCAGCGGCATGCCTGGCTGGCCTTCCCGGTCGCGGTGTGGAAGAAGTTCGGTGACGACCAGGCGGGTAACCTGGCCGCGCTGATCGCCTACTCGGCCCTGGTCGCGATCTTCCCGCTGCTGCTCGTCCTGTTCACCGTGCTGGACAAGGTGCTCAAGAACAATCACGAGCTGCAGCAGAAGGTGGATTCCGCGCTGAAGGACTACCCGATCTACTCATACGTCAAGCCGAGCATCGGCCACCTGAATCAGACCGGGATCTTGCTCGCGGTCGGCCTGGTCGGGACGTTCATCGGGGCGCTGGGGGTGGCCAACTCGCTGCAGAACGCGCTCAACTCAGCCTGGGAGATCCCCTTCGACCGCCGCCCCGGATTCCCGTGGTCCTGGCTGCGCAGCGCTGCCCTGATCATCGTGGTTGGCTTGGGCTTTATCGCCACCACGAGTATCAGCACCCTCGCGGTCGGTGTCGGCCGCGTCCTCCCCAGCGCAGGCCAGGCCATACTGGCCAACGCGGTGTCGCTGGTGCTGAACTTCGGGCTGTTCTGGCTCGCCTTCAGGCTCGGCACCGCGAGCGAGATCACCTGGCGGCAGCTCTGGCTCGGTGCCGCCATCAGCGCGGTCATCTGGCAGATACTCCAGACCGTGGGCGCCAGTTTCGTGGCCCGTCAGATCGCCCACGCCTCGCCTCTGTACGGCACGTTCGCCGTCGTGCTCGGGCTGATCGCCTGGCTGTACCTGCAGGCCGAGCTCACCTTGTACGCCATCGAGGTCAACGTGGTCCGGGCCTACCGGCTGTGGCCGCGAAGCCTGGCCCCGCCGCCGTATACGGAACAAGACCGCCGTGCGTTCCGGCTATACGTAGAGAAGCGTCGCGATCAAAGCGACATCGTGGCGGGGGCCGGAGGTGAGGACGATCACGAGAAGACGCCAGGCTGATCCGAACGCGCCGCACGTGGTCATCTGCGGCGCGGGCTTCGGCGGCTTGTCCGCCATTTCCAGGCTCACCCGCGCGGGCCTGCGGGTGACCCTGGTGGACGGCCACCTGTACAGTACCTTCCAGCCGCTGCTCTACCAGGTCGCCACCGGAGGGCTGAACCCCGGCGACGTCGCCTACCCGGCAGGCGGCTTCGCGCGGCGCTACGGGGCGGTCTACCGCCGCGGGGAGCTGGCCGCGATCGACCCGGCGTCCCGCCGGATCAAGCTCACCAACGGCCGCGATCTCGGCTATGACTACCTCATCCTGGCCACCGGCGTGTCGGCCGCGTTCTACGGCATCAAGGGCGCGGCGCAGAACACGTTCGGCCTGTACACCCGGACCGACGCCCTCGTGCTCCGTGACCACCTGTTGGCGGGCTTCGAGCGGCTCAGCGTGGACAGCGGCGACTTGCACGTCACCGTGGTCGGCGGCGGCGCCACCGGCGTGGAGCTGGCCGGCACGCTGGCCGAACTGCGCGGCACCGTGCTCGGCGCCACCTTCCCCGACGTGGACCCGGCCCGGGTGCACGTCCAGCTGGTCGAGATGGCGCCGTCGCTGCTCGGGCCGTTCCACGAGAAGCTGCGCGAGTACGCCAAGACCCAGCTGCTGGCCCGCGGCGTCGACGTGCGGCTGAACACGCGCATCGGCGAGGTCACCGCGAACCAGGTGCGGCTCGTCGACGGTGAGGACCTGACGAGCGACATCACCGTGTGGGCGGCCGGCGTGGCGGCCGCCCCGGCGGTGGCGGGCTGGGGCCTGCCGCAGGGCAAGAACGGCCGCATCGTGGTCGGACCGGACCTCCGGGTGCAGGGCCAGGACAGGATCTTCGCCGTGGGTGATGTCGCGGTGAACCCGGACGATCCCACGCTGCAGCTCGCCCAGCCCGCCCTGCAGATGGGGCGGCATGCCGCCGCGCAGATCGCCCACCTGCAGGCCAAGACGGCCACCGAGCCGTTCAGGTACCACGACAAGGGCATCATGGCCACGATCGGCCGCCGGTCCGCCGTGGTCCAGCTGGCCGGCGGCCTGCGGATGCGCGGCACGCTCGCCTGGCTCGCCTGGTTCGCCCTGCATCTGGTCTACCTGCTCGGCGGGCGCAACCGCGTGTCCACGCTGATCAACCTGGCGTACCGCTACCTGCTCTGGGGGCACGGCGGGGCCGTGATCGTCGGCGACGAGCCGGTTAACCCGAAGTTACGCGCGCCCAGCGCATCAGGAGGTGGTTGTCCAGCGATCATGACCTGATCAGAAGCTCGTCGTCGCCTGCCGGTGTAAGTCCGGCCCGGGTAATCGCCAGGGAGCCCGGTAGCAGGCTGGCGGTCCGGCCTGGAAACGGGCCGGGCCGGAGCCCAGCGTCGAAAGCCACGGTGGTGGGAGCAACTGAGCGGTCCGTAGCGTAAAGCGAAGCCTGCCGCGTCGTTAGGGGACAAGACAGTGCCGAGCCGCGGTAATCACGGCGAAGGCCATGGAAGCGGTGTAGATCCTGGAAGCGCAGCCGCGAGGGACTGTCCGGCGTACGGGGCGCGGAACGTTCAGAAGGTGATGGCGGGAACTGGGGAGGCCCTCCCCGGCCGGAGCGGGCGCGCGGTGCCCGTGGAAGAGCGCTGTCTTATAACCGGTGAGGAGCCGGGAAATAGGCGGGGTGCCGGGAGGGAGTCGGAGGCGGCCGTAGTACCGGTCGGACCTGCGGGACAACACAACCTGCGGGGAGGAAAGGGCCGCTGCTTCGTTCACGCACGAGTTGGGAGGCCCGGATCGGTGAGTGCCGCGAATACGGCTAGGTCCACCCTGGCGGCCGTCCACGGGGACGGGGTCCGCGCATTTCAGCATGTGCTTTACCGGGCGGCCAGGGCCGATCCGGACAGGCGGTTCCATTCGCTGCGGAGACAAGGTTTACCGCGAGGATGTCTTGTGGCGGGCGTGGATCGCGGTGCGCCGTAACAATGGCGCACCGGGCATCGGCAAGACCACCCTGGCTGATGTCGAGGAGTACGGGGTGACCCGGCTGCTCGGCGAGCTGGCCGGGGAGTTGCGGGCCGGGACGTGGCGCCCGCTGCCTGCGCGGAGGGTGCTGATCCCCAAGCCGGGCAGCGCCGAGCGCAGGCCGCTGGCGATCTCTGCGGTCCGGGACCGGATCGTGCAGGCCGCGGTGAAGATCGTGCTCGAGCCGGTCTTCGAGGCGGACTTCGCTGCCGTGCAGCTTCGGGTTCCGCCCGGGGCGGTCCGCGCACGATGCCCTGCAGGTCCTCATCGACGAGGCCTGGCAGGGTCGGCGGTGGGTGGTCGAGACGGACATCGCGAACTGCTTTTCCGCGATTCCGCAGGACAAGTTGATGCGAGCGGTCGAGGAGCGCATCAGCGACCAGGGCGTCTTGAAGCTGCTGCGCGCGATGCTGCGCGCCGGGGTGATGGAGGACGGGCAGGTTCGGCGGGAGGTGACCGGGGCTGCGCAAGGCGGCCCGGCATCGCCGTTGCTCTGCAACATCTACCTGCACCGGCTGGACCGGGTGTGGGACGCGGGCCAGCACGGGGTGCTGGTGCGTTACTGCGATGACCTGGTGGTGATGTGCAGTACCCGGCGGCAGGCCGAGGCGGCGCTGGCGCGGCTGCGGTCTGTGCTGGGCGGGCTGGGGCTGGAGCTTAAGCAGTCCAAGACCCGGATCGTTCACCTGGCCGAGGGCAAGGACGCCGAGGGTTTTGATTTCCTGGGCTTCCATCACCGGTGGGTGCGCGCCCGGGGCACAGTCAAGCCCAGCCGGGTCTGCTTTCTCGCCCGCTGGCCCTCGCGCAAGGCGGCGCAGCATGCCCGTGACCGGATCCGGCAGATCACCGACCGGAAGCGGCTGCTGCTGGCCGACGAATGGATCGTGGAGGAACTGAACTGGTTCCTGCGCGGCTGGGGCGGGTATTTCCGGTACGGGAATTCCGCCCGGATATTCGATGCGATCAGCCAGTACGCCCTGGAACGGCTGGCCGGATTTGTGGGCAAGCGCCACAAACGCAGCCGTATCTGGGGCATGCGCCTGGTGACCTGCGGGTCTCCAGACAACCTCGGGCTGATCACCTTGTGCGGAACCGTCATCGCCCCCAGGCCGTTCCGGCCCTGGCGGGCACCGGCCGGACGCCGACGGTGAAGAGCGTCGGAGAGCCGTGTGCGGGAAAACCGCATGCACGGTTCGACGGGGAGGGACTGGAAACGGAGCTCCGGCCACCGCGCCAGTCCCTCACCCTACGGCTAGTTTGGATGCCGAGACCGCCGCTGGCCTGCGCTTTCGCGCCGAGCGTGCTGGTGTGTCCTGGCTACTTCCGGAGGGTGAGCGGGATGGGTGCTCCGATGAGGTCGAAGGCCTGGCGCTGGCGGCTGGTGGGCTCGGTGAGGACGGGGACCGTGGCGGGCGTGCCGGCGAGGCGCAGCTCGTTGCGGGTGAGGGTGCCCAGGTGGGCGAGCAGGCCGGGGAAGCTGAGGTAGGGGCGGCCGTCGTTGTCGTGCTGGCGTGATGCTTTCGCCTCGGCGGATGCCGAGCGCCGGGCGGGGGCGACGGGGTTCGCCGGGGCGGGCGGTTCCTCGTCGGTGTAGGTAAGCGGCGCCCATGCCTGGCGGAGGTGCCAGACCAGGTAGGCGGCGAGCATGCAGATCAGGACGTGGCCCCTGACGCGTTTTCCGGGGCGGTGGAAGACCGGGCGCAGGTCCAGGTCGTCGGACTTGATGTGGCGGAAGTCGCGCTCGACGTGCTTGAGGTTCTTGTAGGCGGTCACGACGCCGGCGGCGTCGAGGCCGCCTTCGGCGACGGGGGTGCGGATGACGTAGATGCCGTCGAGCCGGGCCTCGGCGTCGATCTGCGCCTGCTTCCGCTCGATGGTCAGGCTGTCACCGGTGATGGTGACGGTGAAGTGCTTGGCCATCTTGTACCTGCCTATGACCTCGCCGACGGCGACGCCGATCGCGTCGCTGCCGGACAGCCGCCCGGCGGCGACGCGGGCGGCGATCGGGGCGAGGAGCTTTCCGGTGGCGGCGAGCAGGGCCTCGCGCTTGCGGGCGCGATCCTCGGCCAGGACGGGGTTGCGGCAGGCGATGAGCCGCTCGCCGGGGAAGTCCCCGGAGGTGATCTCGGCTAGGTCCTGCTCGTCGAGCAGGGACAGCTGCAGCGGCCCGTCCCCCGCCATCAGCTTCCTGATGGCGGGGGCGCGCAGCGCGGTGATCCACCCGTATTTCTCGCCGGGCTCTTTGAGGGCCTGGATGCGGGCGGTGGTGATCATGCCCCGCGTTGTTGCGTGCGCTCACCGAGGCCGCTCAGGACCGGCTGGGTTCCATCTCCGGTGCCCGTGATGAGCCCGCGGGATGGGATTATGCCCAGTGGATGGAACCGGAGCCGCCACCAGGGCAGGCGGCGGATCTTGTCGGCGAGGCGGCACGTGACTTCGCCGCCGTTCCGGCGTTCGACAGCGACAGCTTGGACGCAGATGTGGCGTGGGAGCTCACCGCATTGCGCTCAGCGGGCATCAGCGAGGTGGTCGCCGTGGACCTGACCTGCGAGGAGTTCGGCATCCCGGTCGTCCGGGTCATCGTGCCGGGGCTGGAAGGGCCGACCACAACTGTCCAGTCATGCCGCCTCGGCCAGCGGGCCATGGAGCTGATGAGCGGCCAATGAGCGAGATTTACGTTTTCCTCGGGCCCACACTCGCCGAGAAGGACGCAAAAGCCGAACTCGATGCCGTCTACCTCCCGCCGGCGTCGGCGGGGGACGTCTACCGGCTGTGGCGGCGGCGCCCTCGGGTCATCGGCATCGTCGATGGCTACTTCGATCGCGTCCCCGCCGTGTGGCACAAGGAAATCATGTGGACTATGGAACGTGGTGTCCACGTGTTCGGGGGCGCCAGCATGGGGGCGCTTCGCGCGGCCGAGCTTGAAACCTTCGGGATGCGGGGCGTCGGCTGGGTCTACCGAGCCTTCAGGAAAGGAACGCTGGACCGGGACGACGAGGTTGCGGTCAGGCACGGAGCCGCCGAGGACGGGTACCGGGAGCATGGCGAACACGGCGATGTGGGAGGCGGCGAAGCGACGCGCGGACACGATGCCCGGTGATGGTGTGGCCGGTTCCGCACTCATGCTGGAGTGCATCCTTGACGAGATCCGCCTGCTCGGCCCGGGCGTGTTCGAGGCGGCACGCTGCCGCAGCCTGCTGCGGGTCTTCGCGGCCGACTTCGCCGAGCGACAAGGGATGACGATCGGCGGGGAACAGCGGCAAGACGCCGTCGCCGAATTCAGGATCAGCAGGAGTCTTGAGCAGGGTGCCGACCTCGCGCGATTCCTGGCCGACAACGATCTATCGGCAGAGGACTTCGAGCGGCTCGTCATCGATGACGAGATGGTGCGCTGGGCTTGCGGACAGGCCGACTGGGACGCACTTGATGACCTCCTCAACGATCTGCGCCTGCACGGGGAGTACGCGCGGCTGGTGACCAGGGCCAGAGCCAAGCTGGACTACGAAAAGCTGCCGGGCGCCCAGGAGAGAGCAGCTGCCGATATCGCCCGCTCCGAACAGGCGGCCATCCGGTGGTATTTCGCTAAACGGCGCGGCACGACCGTACCGGACGACCTGGCACGCTATGCGCAGTCCTGTGGCTTCCCGGACGAGCAGGCTTTCGGCAAGGCCGTCCGGTACGAGTATCAGTACTCGTGCGGCCACCGTTGACTGTCAAAGGGCATGCGCCATGATGGCGCCAATCGGAGCGCTGGCCGACGAGCTCGCCGAGGTACTGCTCCGCGGTGACCCGTTCGGGGCGTCGTTCATGGCGATCAGCGGTTACGACGACGCGGTCCCGGACCTGTCGCCCGGGTACCAGCAGGCGTGGCGCGGCCGGCTCGTCGACATCATCGTCCGCTGCGGCCAGTGTGAGGCGGAGCCCGCGGATGCCGACGGTCGTATCCTGCTCGAGACCGTGCGCGACAAAGCAGCCCGCGAGCTGGCCGCCGCCGACTGCCGGGTCGACGAGTTCAGCGTCACGACCTTCCCGCTCGGCGGCCCGTCGCTGGTGTTCCTGATCGCATCGCGCACGCGCGTGAGTGACGCGGAGAGCGCCACCGCCTACCTGACCAGGTGCAGACGGATTCCGGCCTATCTCGACCAGTACGCGGCGAGGCTGCGGACCGCCGCGCGAGACGGCCTGCGGCCCGTCGCCCCGCTCGTCAGCGAGGCCATCAGGCAGCTCCAGGAGCATCTGTCGCACCCTGCGCGTGACCCGATGCTCTCTCACCAGGCCCCCGAAGGCTGGGCTAGGGCGGCGGCGTGGCGGGAGGATGTCGAGCGCGTCGTCCGGGATGAGGTCCGCCCCGCCATCGGCCGTTACGCCGACCTGCTGCCCGGATCACGGCAACCAGAGCAAGCCGGCCTGCTCTACCTGCCCGGCGGCGTGGCAGCGTACGCGTGCTGTATCCGGAACGGCACGACACTCCGGTTCGAGCCCGACGAGCTGCACCGCATGGGCCTGGTGGCCCTGGCGGAGATCGAGGAGCAAATCGCCGCGCTCGGCCGCCATGCGGTGGGCACGAGCGACGTCGATGACATCATGGCCCGGCTTCGCCAGGATGTTCCAGTCGGCGATGACGCGATGGCTCGTGCGGCCGCCACGATCGCCCGTGCCCAGGAGCGGCTGCCGGATATGTTCCGCTCGCCGCTGCCGCCGCCATGCGCGGTCGAGCCCATGCCACCGCACATGGCCGAGTTCAGCGCGCCGCCGTACTACTCGCCGCCGGCTCGAGACGGCTCGCGCCCCGCGTACCTGTTCAACGATGTGCACCCTGGGCAGGCCGGGAGCTGGGCTCTGGAGGCCACGGCATTTCACGAAGGGGTGCCCGGACATCACGCGCAGTTCGTCCGTGTGCAGCTCCTGCCGCACCTGCCCCTGCTCCTGACAGGGTTCTACGTCGTAGCATGGTGAGGGATGGGGCCTGTACGCTGAGCGGCTGGCGGACGAGTTCGGCCTGTACTCCGACGACATGCAGCGGCTCGGCATGCTGGGCTGTGCCGACTGGCGCGCTGTCCGGCTTGTCGTCGATACCGGCCTGCACGCGCGCGGCTGGAGCCGGGCACGGGCGCGGGAGTTCGCGCTGGCGCACTCGCCCATGCCCCAGGGCTTCGTCGATGCCGAGATAGATCGCTACATCGCTTTGCCCGGCCAGGCGCTGGGCTATCTTGTCGGGCAGCGCGAGATCCTCCGGCTGCGCGACGAGGCCCGATCCCGGCTCGGAGCTGTCTATGACATCCGTGACTTTCACTCCGCTATCCTCGACCACGGATCCCTGCCGCTCGCGGTTCTGGGTCAAGTCGTAGAAGAGTGGACGGCCTCCGCAGTAGCCATCTGATGACGACCGGCTGTTCAAGGCCGAGAATCGGCCTTGAACGGGTTCCGGCTTCATCGAGGCATCAGTCGCCGTAAGCCTGTCCCGGGAAGATCACCGGTCCTACGCCGCGTATGGCCTGGGTGCGGGCGCGGGCCTGTAGCGCGTCCGCGGCCTGCCGGCCGGTCTCGCCGGTCTGCGACATGCGCGCCGCGATGAGCCCCGCGACGAGCGGCGTCGAGAAGGACGTTCCGCTCCAGCGAGCCATGCCATCGAAGTCTCGCCACCGGCCGACATTCGGCGGCTCCGTGCACAGGTACCGTCCTTTTGCGAAGGCGTTGACCAGTCCCTCACCCGGCGCGAAGACGTCCACCCAGGGCCCGTAGTTGGTGAAGGACGCCTTGCCCTGTCGGTCGGCGCTCAGGGCGCCCACCCCCACTGCCCAGGGATAGGCGGCCGGCCAGAACGGGCGCCTCGACGCGTCGTTCCCGGCCGCTGCCACCAGGACGGTTCCGGCGTGGCTGCGCAGCCGCTCCTCTACGATCTCGAAGCCCAGCAGCGGGATGTCCTTCCTGCTGTTGGTGCCGAACGAGAGCGAGATTACCTCCGCGCCCATCTTGAGCGCATCGGATACCTGCTTTACCAGATCAGACTCGTAGATGGCCCCAACTTTGACGAACGTTCTGGACACCCATACCTCGGCCCTGGGTGCCATGGCCCGCGCGATGCCGGCCACAAATGTCCCGTGGCCCGCGTAGGGAAGAATCCGCGGCGGATAGCCGCCGATCGGGTTGTCCGGTTCACCGTCCACGCCTTCCAGCCACCAGTGCTCGGCTGCCGCGCCCGGCAGCAAGCCGCTGTCGAGCACCGCCACGAGCACCCCTTCGCCGTCGTTTCGCTCGTCGGAAACGCTGGGGTCGAGCGGCGTGTCGGCCCCGACCTCCTCCGGCTCTGTGGCCGGACAAGCGGTATAGGTGCAGGTGTAGAGGATGTGGTCGGGAGCGGCCACCCCCTCGCCGAGAGTCCGGTCGAGGTGGGCGCACGCTTCCTCCACGCTCCGGCGTTCGTCGGCGGAGAACTCCAGCCGGGTCAGGCCGCGGACGTTGTTGTCGTGCTCGACCGGCCTGCCGGACACGACGGCTGCCACACGGTCAACGTCGGTGTCCCGGACCAGCAGGGTGCGTTCGCGATGGTGATAGTCCACTTGGCCCCGGTCTGCCCAGTCGGCGGGGTGAGCTACCGCTCCCTCGAGACCGTCCACGACACCGGGAATACCCGACAACATCAAGTCGATCTGTGCGTGCAGACGGCTCCGTGGCTCGTCCTGTCCCTGGTCCTGAGTGCTCATGCCGACCCCCTTTTCCTTTTTTTGGTGTCGGGAACTGTCTAGCATTATCGGAGTGAGACCGGGAGATTCTGATACAGGAAAGGTGCCGGCGGACCCGGCCCAGCTCCTGCCGCTCGCCACGTCCCGGCCCCACGATGCCCTGCTCGCAGCGCGTTCCGTGCTAGCCGGCCAGCCTAACCCGTATGACGCATCGCTTGCTTACCACGCGATCGGGATCGTTCTCCGCGATCGCGGTGACCTCCAACGAGCGATCGTCGCGCTGAGAAGCGGGGTAAGGCTGGCCCACACGTCTGGTAAGCCGGAGCGCGAGGCCGACGTCCAGGCCACCCTCGGGATAACGCTGGCATGGACGGGCCGAAGTCGGCAGGGGCTGGCCGTCCTGGACCGGGCCGTGGATGCCTCGCGCGGCGGTCCGGCCGGACGCGTGCTCTACCGGCGTGCCTTGGTTCTATATGAACTGGGCCGCTTCCGCGAGGCATACGAGGACCTGAGCCGCGCCCTGCCATATCTCCGGCGGGTCCGTGACACGGTGTGGGAGGCGCGATCGCTGACGATCCGAGCCCATGTTTTTCTCGGGCTCGGCCTCCCCAGGCGTGCCAGCGCGGACTTCGTGCGTGCCGAGGAGTTGTATGCCACCAGCGGACAAGAGCTCGAATACGCAAAGGCCCGGCATAACCGCGGGTTGGTGGGACTGATCCGCGGAGACCTTCCCGAGGCACTCACCTACCTTGACGAAGCGGGAGACCGCTACGACGCGCTTCGCTACACCAACCCCGACTTTGCCATCGACCGCTGCTCGGTGCTGCTGGCCGCCGGGCTAGCCGAAGAAGCAGCGCAGGAGACCGACACCGCGCTCAACCGGGTACCCCCGGAGGGCGGGATAGCGTTTAAGACCGCGGAACTGCTCTTCGCCGCCGCCACCGCCGCCCTGGCCGCGGGCCACCCGGCCGATGCCAGGCAGCGGGCACGTCAGGCGCGCCGACAGTTCCATACGCAGCGTCGCTCCCTCTGGGAGGCGCGTTCCAGCCTCGTCCTCGCCGAGGCCAGGTATGCCGCGGGCGAGCATTCCCCCGCCTTGCTCCGGTACGCCGAGGAGGTGGCCGCCCGTCTTGAGGCGTCCCGGGCCGGCGAGGCGATGCAGGCGCACCTACTCGCCGGGCGCATCGCCCTGAGCCGGGGCAGCGTGGCCCAAGCCGACCCGCACCTCGAGCGCGCCGCGAAATCGCGACGCCGCGGGCCGCCCCTGCCCCGGAGCGTCGCCTGGCTGGCCCGGGCCTTGCAAGCTGACGCTCAGGGCAACGCCCGGGCCACCGTCGCCGCCTGCACGCGCGGGCTTGATGCCCTCGCGGAGCACCAGATGCGGCTCGGGGCCACCGAGTTGCGCGCATACGGCACGGCGCACGGTGCCGAGTTCGCCACGCTGGCCCAGCGTGACGCGCTCAGGCGTGGCGACGTCCGTCGGCTGCTGTTCTGGAGCGAACGCTGGCGGGCGACTGCGCTGGCCGCCCGGAGCACACCGGCCAGGGAGGACAAGGAGCTAGCGGCCGAACTGGAAGCGCTACGCAGCGTGAATCGACTCCTCGGGGAGACCGAGATGGCCGCCTCGCGCCGGAACGCCCTGGAGCGCGAGCGGCGGCGGCTCGAGGCAGCGGTCCAGGCTCGCACGCGCAGGCTGCCCGGCAGCCACAAGCCCGGGGAAGGCGAATTCGACCTGGACGGGCTCTTCGACGAGCTCGGCCCGAGCACGCTGATCGAACTCGTCACGGTGGACAGCGTGCTGCACGTGGTCGTCGTCGCGGACCGGCGGGTGCGGCTGCACACGGTGGGCAGCATTCCCGAACGAGAAGTCCAGATGAATCGCTTCGTGCTGCGCCGCCTCGCGCACGGCTCGCCGCAGCCAGGCGACGAACGTGTGCTCAAGTACAGAGGCATCAAGCTGGAGTCTTCGCTGCTCGGCGGCGCCGTCGCGGAACTCGGGGACGGCCCGGTCGTCGTCATACCGCCGGCCCAGCTCCGGGCCGTGCCGTGGACGCTCATGCCATCGTTGGGCGATCGCGTCGTGACCGTGGCGCCGTCCGCGTCGACCTGGGTGCGTGCTCGTCACACGAGGCCTCCAGCCGAGCAGCGGGTGGCCCTGGTCGTCGGGCCCGGGCTGGCCACGAAAGGCGCGGAGGTCGTGCCGTTGCGCTCCCTCTATCCCGAAGCCGTGATGCTCGGCCATGGCAGCGCGACGGCCGGTCACGTGCTCGGCGCCCTGGATGGCGCGTGGCTCGCGCACATCGCGGCCCACGGCACGTTCCGGGCCGACAACCCCATGTTCTCGTCGATACTGCTCGACGACGGTCCGCTGACCGTGCACGACTTCGAGCGCCTTGGCCGTGCTCCGTACTGGCTGGTCCTGTCCAGCTGCGACTCCGGAGTGGGCGCGGCGGTAGGCGCGGACGAACTCCTGGGCCTGGCTAGCAGCCTGGTTCCGATCGGCGCGGCGGGGATCGTGGCCAGCATCGTGCCGGTCAATGACCTCGCCGCGGTGCCTCTCATGCTGGCCCTGCACGACGCTCTACAACGAGGTGTGACGCTCCCCGAGGCGCTTCTGGCCGCGCGCCAGGCGGCCAGCGACGATCCCCTTGCCCAAGCGACCGCGCATTCCTTTATGGCTCTCGGCGCCTGAACCTCGGCCTGCCTGAGCCTCGCGCGGCCTGGCTCCGCTCCGGGCTTTGGGTCCGAGTCCGCGGGTCCCCCCCGAACCCGCGGACTCGGGATGTAATTACGGAGAGGGTTCGTGGCGGTTTGATACACCACGTCCGTGTAACGTTGGGTTTGGCCGAGAGTCCCTGCTCACAGCACGATCCAGCCGGTCAGCACGTCGGTGCCGCCCGCCGTGCGGCAGCGCAAGCGGAACGGGCCATCCGGGATCGGATCGACCGCGAAGCAGCCGATCTCGTCCACCTCGGTCGTGGTGATCTCGCCCGCCCGGGTATGTATCTCCAGCGTCCCGGCCCGCGGCGGGATGATCTGGCCGAGCAGCGAGTTCTCGGTGACCTCGAGTTCCACGCTGAGATGGGCCGAGGTGAAGGTGAGGGCCCGGACCGAGGCCGTCTCCGACCGCACCACCGCGGCCTCGCACCGGTCCTCGTTGGAATCGTAGGTGAGCTGCGCCAGCTCGGCGTCGATGTTGTGCCAGGCAAAGGCGTTCTTGCCGGTCTCTATGAACCATGAGGGGACGGCTTGGCGCGCCTTTATCGCCTCGCCGAGGGCTACCAGAAGCCGCTCATCGTCCCAGCCGTCACGCACCTGGCTCGCCTCCCCGGATGTGGATCTTTGCTTCACCTTCACCGAGTGCGGCGAGGGCACTGGACCGGCGCAGCCGATCTAGGCAGCGGGCGCGCTGCGGCCCGATGCTGCCGACCGGGATACCGAGCTTCGCGTGGATCTCCACGTAGGAATGCGGCGGGTCGCTGACCAGCATCGCCAGCAGCTGCTGGCAGCGGGTCGGCAGCTCAGCGAAGGCCGCGCGCAGCGCCGCGTTCCGCTCAGCCACCAGGATCTCCTCGTCGATCACCACGTCGTCCACGAACAGCGCCGAGTCATCTAGCCCTGTACCCAGCCGTTCGGTTTTATTCGCCGCCGTCACGACGCGCAGGCATTCGCGCGCGGTGGTCGTCGCCAGCCAGCCGGGCAATGCGGCGGGCTCGCGGAGCTTGCCGAGCTGTTCCACCAGCAAGAGCCAGACATTTTGTCCCACGTCCTCGATGTCATGATTGCTCAGCCGGTACCGTGTGCAGATTGTATACACCAATGGTGCATAGCGGTCGACAAGCTCGTGCCACGCGTCCTGGTCGCCCCCGGTCGCGCGGGTAACGAGCGCGACGACATGCGGGTCGTCACGCATGGCCGGTTCCGGCCAGCTTGTTCTCCACCATGATCAACACCTCGGTAGGGTGATAATCATCTGTTTCTAACTCAGAGAGCGGCTCAGCGCATCTGATACACCTGTCAACCGATTTGTTTTGCCGTGCCCTGGAAGGTCTACCGGAAATTATGAGCCTGAGGCCATCATATCCAGCAGGATTTCGCCTGCGTCGAGATGGCGGGGAACGCGGCCGATGACGCGGGCCGGGCCCGGCGCCGCCCGTGCCAGCCAGCAGGTCCGCCGCACCCCGGTCACGTCCAGCGCCAGCCGTTCCAGCCCGTTCCCGCTATGCCCCACCAACGCATTATCGCGACGTGCCACCGCACCCGTCACGTCCGTAGCATGAGTGGTGTGGCCGACCGGGCGCGTGCCCCGGCGCCCGCTACCCGGGCTCGGCGGGCCCGTCCGCATGGCCGGGTCGCTGCGCCGGGTTCGCGATCCACGCGGCGATCTGGGTCCGCGAGTTGAAGCCCAGCTTGGCCATGATGTTGGCCACGTGCCTGGCCGCGGTGGTGTGGCTGATGGAGAGCTCGTCCGCGATGGCCTTGTTGCTGCGGCCGCTGGCCACCAGCTCGGCGATCTGGAGCTCCCGCTTGGTCAGCGAGCTCGGCGGCGCCGAAGCCACCTGGTAGCTGCCCACCACGGTCAGCGGCGCGCTCTCGCCGTCCGCGGCCGCTCCGTGCGCCGCCGCCTTCTTCGCCGTGTCCAGCGCCGCCGAGTCCAGGGCCAGTGCGACCGCGGCCTCGCTGGTCAGCGCCCGTCCGCTGGCCCATAGCCGGGCCACGGCGGCGTCGCCGAGGCGGCGCGCCGGGGCCAGGTAGCCCTCGACGCGCGCGCCGGGCAGCGGCGGCAGGCCCGCCGTCTCTCGCAGCGCGGCCGCCGCCGCGACCAGCTGCACGGCCAGCTCGGGCCGTCCCTCGTGCCTGGCCAGGGCCGCGAAGGCCTCCAGGCCGCGGGCGATGCTCATCCGCGCGCCGGTGGCGTGGCTGAGCCGCAGGCTCCTGGTCAGGTGCCGCCGGGCCTGCTCGGTCGCGCCGAGGTCCATGGCCACCCGGCCCAGCCCGGCCAGGCAGCGGGCGATTTCCGGCCGGGCGCCGATCTCCCGCAGGATGGCCAGCGCCTCCACGTACCAGCCGTGCGCCTCGCCCGGATGGTTGCGGAACCTGGCCAGGTCCCCCAGGCCCAGCAGGGCGCGGGCGGCGCCCCACTGCTGGTCGATCCGCTGCATCGCGCTGAGCGAGGCGGTGGCCAGCTGCTCGGCCTCGCGCATCGTGCCCCGCCGGGCCGCGATGGCCGCCCGGGTGCCGAGCGCATAGCCCTCGTTCCAGCCGTCGCCAGCCGCCTGCGCGATGGACAGCGCCTCGTCCGCGCTGGCCGCCGCCTCGTCGATCCGCCCGGTGTGCAGGGTGATCTCGCTGAGCAGGTTCAGCGCCACCGCCGTCCAGTACCGGTCGCCGGCCTCGAGGCACAGCTTCAGTCCGTCGGTGACCAGCGACGAGGCGGCGGCAGGGTCGCTGGGCAGGGCGAGCTGCGCGCGCACCACGGTGGCCGCGCCCTGCACCCAGGCCGGGACGGCGGACAGGTCCAGGGCCAGGAACGCGCGCAGCCATTCGCCGCCCTCGCCGAACGTGCCCCAGACGATCCAGCACGGGCTGACCGCGGCGCAGATCCGCAGCCCCGCTTCCGCGTCGCCCTGCTCCAGGCACCAGGCCAGCACCCGGGTCGCGTTGCCGCCGTCGACGTCGTAGCGGCGGAAGACGTCCACGCGGGTGGCCCAGGGGGCCGGGATGCGGGCCATCCCGATCGCCAGGTTGTGCTCGGCGGTCCGCAACGCGTAGTCGCGGAACCTGAGCCAGACCGCAGCCGACTCCCCGGCCTGGGCCAGGCGCAGCGCCGCGTACTCCCTGATGGTGTCGAGCATCCGGTACCGCGCCTGGCCGAGCAGCTCCGGGTCGAGCACGACCAGCGACTTGTCCACCAGCGCGGCGGTCAGGCCGAGCACCTCGCCGGCCGGGATGTCCTTGTCGGCGCACACCTGCTCGGCCATCTCCAGCGACCAGCCGGTGAAGATGGCCAGCCGCCGGAACAGCGCCCGCTCCGGCCCGGTGAGCAGCTCGTAGCTCCACTCGATGGCGGCGCGCAGGGTGCGCTGACGGGGCGCGGCCGACCGGTCGCCCGCGGTCAGCAGGCCGAACCTGTCGTCCAGCCGGGCGCTGATCTGCTCCACCGACAGCGCCCGGACCCGGGCCGCGGCCAGCTCGATGGCCAGCGGCATGCCGTCGAGCGCGCGGCAGATCGAGGCGACGGCCGCGATGTTGTCCGGGCCGACGGCGAAGCCGGGCCGGGAGGCCGCGGCCCGGTCGGCGAACAGCCGGACCGCCTCGTACTGGTCCGCGTCCGAGTCGGCGCCCGCCAGGCCCGCGACCCGCGGACGCCCCCTCCGCGGGCAAAGACAGCGGCGGCACCCGCCAGATCGTCTCGGCCGCGACCGACAGCGGCTCCCGGCTGGTGTTCACCAGCCGCAGCCCCGGCGCGCAGGCCAGCAGGTGCCGGCCGACCTGGGCGCACACGTCGAGCAGGTGCTCGCAGTTGTCCAGGGCCAGCAGCAGCAGCCGCGGCCGCAGCGCCTCGCCGAGCGTCTCGAGCAGCGGCCGGCCGCCTCCTCGGTGATCCCGAGGACCGCCGCGATGCGCGAGACCACCAGGTCGGGCTGTCGCAGGTCGGCCAGCTCCACGAACCAGACCCCGTCCGGGAACTCCGCCGCGGCCGCGGCCAGCAGCCGCAGCGCGAGCCTGGTCTTGCCGATGCCCCCGGGACCGCACAGGGTCAGCGCGCGCGTCTGGCGCAGCACCCGGCGCAGCTCGACGAGTTCCCGCTCCCGGCCGATGAAGCTATTCGGTTCCTCGGGCAGGTGTGCCTGGATCTCATCCACGTCATTTCCCTCGGGGCACCAGCGAACACCCTCAGCGTATTCCTGACGGGCGGCTGCCGGGGGAAACGAGCTTAAGTCACGCAAAGCAGGGGCCCGGAACCGAGCGTCATAACCGGGACCCTGCGAGATCGGCGAGGCGGGCTGTCCTCCCCCACCGGAAACGCTGTTAGCAGCAACAATAGTGCGTCCCGGCCCAGCCCAACCTCGCCGAACGCTCAACGTATGCGAGGGCACCGCGCCTCGCATCGTTCGGATTATGTAGGTCGTTATGTATTTGTCCGAGTCCCGGCTGCCCGTCTAGCACCTGCCGCCTCGCACATCACTCTTGCACCCCAAGTATCGCCAGCAAGTCGCGCAGGTCGGTGATCGTGTAGTCGGGCACGCAGTCCCGGTAGGCCTTTTTGCCCTGGTCGGAATCGAACATCACCGTGGTCAGGCCTGCCTCGCGCGCGCCGAAGATGTCGCGGTGCATGTCGTTGCCGACGTACATCGCGTTCCCGGCGGCCACGTTCATCCCGTCCAGCGCGGCCTGGAACAGCCGCCGGTCCGGCTTGCGGTATCCGTGGTCGCCGGACACCACGATCGGGTCGAAGTAGCCGAGCAGGCCGACCCGGTGCAGTTCGGCGCGCGCGTACGCGCTCTGCGCGTCGGTGACGAGCGCCAGCGGGTAGCGCTCGCGCAGGGCGTCGAGCACCTCGCGGGCGTGCGGGTACAGGCTCAGTCGGCGGCGTGAGATGCCGCGGCACATCTCGGCCAGGAACAGCGGCATCTGCCTGCGCTTAGCGACGGGCAGCGCGCGGGTGAAGGCCGTCTGGTGCTCGGTGATGATGCGGCGCCAGATTCCGACGGCGTTGAACTCGGGATGCTCCTCCGGGCTGGCGTTCTGCTGCTCCGCCATGATCGTGAAGTAGAGGTCCCTGACCTGGTCCCGGCACAGGTCGATGCCCTGGTAGGTGAGGAAGTGCCCGGCGGCCCGGAAGATCTCCTCCATGCCGTCCTCGGTCAGGATCCTGACCAGGGTGCCGTTGGCGTCGAACGCGACCGCTCGGATGTCCATGCTTGCATCTTGCCCGAACCGGAGGTGTTATCCGCTCGCCTCCGGGGGCCGTGTTTACCGCTCGCCTCCGGGCCGCCTCAGCGGCCGGAGGCGGCTCAGGCGGCCTGCAGCAGCCGCTTCGCCTGCCTGACCAGCCGTCCGCCGTAGTCCCGGTCGATGTAGTCGTTCCTGGCGACCCGCAGCAGGTTCAGCGCCATGTAGTACGGCGCGCGGGCCTTGACCGACTCGAATGCGCGCTGGCGATCGGGGAAGTGACAGCTGTACTCCCACAGGAAATGGCCGATGAATGGGTCCGCCCGGTGCTTGTCGCCCGTGTCCCGCATGAACGAATGCTGCAGTTCGCCCGCGACCCGCCCGACGTCGAACATCCGGTCCCCGCGCTTCATCCGCTCCAGGTCGATGGCCGCGACGTCCATGCCGTCCCCGAACAGGAAGTTGGCCGGCGTCGCGTCACCGTGCAGCCAGACCTGCTGGTCCTGCCACATCCGGGGCTGGTCCCGCCAGCGGTCCCGCAGCCGGGACAGCTCGTCGGCGTCGTCCGCCCCGATCCGGTGGGCCTTCCTGAGCCGGCCCGCCACCGTGTCGAAGTAGCCGCAGTCGACGTCGAAATCTACGGTCGCCCCGTTGGCCGTCCGGTTGTGCTGGGTGGCGAGAAAATACGCCAGCGCCTTCAGCCGCCAGTACAGGTGCGCGTCGTCCCGGTGCTTGGTGGCGCGCGCGATGGCGTGGCTGAATTCCTCGCCGGCGTAGTGCTCGACGGCCAGCACGCCGTTGATGTCGCGGCTGAAACCCAGCGGGCGGATCACGTGGTGCGGCGACCCGATCAGGTTGTACCGGCGCAGCGTCTCGAGCCCCTCGTACTCCTGGCGGGCCTTCCAGGCGGCCTTGTCCAGGTCCGGGCCGAACCGGGGCCCGTAGAACTTGCAGATGATCTTCACGCCGCTGGACTTCTCCTGGTAGGCGTAGACCACGTTGCTGCCGCACAGCCGGAAGGCGCGGAAGGCCGGGTGGGCCTCGTGCACGCCCATGAGGTCCCGGATGATCCGGCTCAGGAACCCGTGCAGTGGGTCGCCACCGTTCACGTAACCGACATATCTTCCGTTCACCGGAAAGCCCCCTCTATCAGTGATGCGGCCCCGCGTAGCCCCCGCCATGCGGTTCGAACCGCCTCTAGAAGCACCGATTCTCCGCGTCAGCAAAATTCCGTGATAACCGGAGCGGCCATCCTAAAAGTGCCGCCGGGACGCGGGTACCGCACGATCAGTGCTCTCGATGAGTCAGAGGCGCCTCGCCCGGTCCTGATACGTACTTTTCGCCCTGTGTTCGGATGGTGTTCAGATGTATCTGACCAGGGCCTTGACATACCCGAACCTATGTTCGATAATAAGCGGGATGGGGAGTGCGGCTGCGGAAACCAGGTGGATGCCGGCCGACCCGCCAGCAGCACCTGCGCCCCGGATAGCCCCCGTCCACCGCGTACCTGAAGCACCCGGCGTCCCTGAAGCACCCGGCGTCCCTGGAGCACCCCGGGCGCCTGAAGCAGCCGGGACGCTGCCGGTACTGTCGGCGCTGCGCGGGCTGCTGCCGCGGGGCGGGCTGGCTCGCGGATCGGTGCTGGCCGTGGCGGAGTTCGGCCTGCTGTGCGTGGCCCTGGCGGCCGCCGCGTCGGCGGACGGGGCGTGGTGCGGGATCGCCGGGATACCCGAGGCCGGGGTACTCGCGGCCGCGGGCCTCGGCCTGGAGGCCGAGCGGACCTTGCTGGTCCCGGACCCCGGCTCGGCCTGGCCGCAGGTGGTGGCGTCGCTGCTCGACGGGTGCGAGCTCGTCCTGCTGCGCCCGCCCGCGCGAGCGCCGGCGCAGATCAGGCAGCACCTCGAGGCGACGTTGCGGCGCGCGCGGGGGGTGCTCCTGGTGGCCGGGGACTGGCCCGGGGCGCAGGTGCGGCTGCGGGTCGTCACCCAGCGGTGGACCGGGCTGGGAGACGGGCACGGGCGGCTGCGGGCGTGCTGCGCGGAGGTGGTGGCGGACGGCCGCGGGGAGGCGGCCAGGACGCGGACGCGCTGGCTCTGGCTGCCCGGCGAGGACGGCGGTGTCGCCGTGGCCGACCCGCGGGACCTCCCGTTCGACCTCCCGGCCGCCATCCCGGCGGCGCGACCTGCCCGGGACCGCGCCCGCCCTGCGGGTGGTGAACGCCGGGTGAGCGCCCGCAGGCCCGCCGCGGACCAGCCGCCGTCGCGGATCATGGTCGTGAGCTGCCCGGAACTGCGTGCCGCCGGGGCGAGCCCGCCAGGCGCGGGGAATTTCGGGAAGGCGCGGCTGTTCGACCGGCTGATCGCGGTGGTGACCGGGTTCTGCCCGAACGTGGAGGTGGTGGAGCCGGGGGTGTGCGCGTTCGGCGCCCGCGGGCCGGCCCGCTACTTCGGTGGCGAGGCGACACTGGCCGCCCGGATCATCGCCGCCGTGGCGGACCTCGGCGCCCAGGTTCGGGTCGGCGTGGCCGACGGGCTGTTCGCCGCGCTCCTCGCCGCCCGCGGCGATGACCCGCTGCGGGTCATCGCGCCGGGTGAGACCGCGAGGTTCCTGGCGGCGCAGCCGGTGAACGTCCTGGCCGGCCAGGACCCGGCCAGCCAGGACCTAGCGGCACTGCTGAAGCGGCTGGGCCTGGGCACACTCGGGGATTTCGCCGCGCTGCCCGCCCGCGACGTGGCCAGCCGGTTCGGCGACATGGGGGAGTGCGCGCACCGGCTGGCCCGCGGCCTGGATTCCCGGCCGCTGGCCACCCGGCCGCCGTCCGCGGACCTGTCCGTGGCCCAGCGGTTCGACCCGCCGGAACCGCGGGCCGAGCCGGTGGTATTCGCGGCCAAGGCGCTCGCCGAACGACTGCACGACGGCCTCGCCGCCCGCGGGCTGACCTGTGTCCGGGTGCAGGTCAAGGCCGCCTGGGCGGACGGGCAGGAGAGCAGCAGGCTGTGGCGGCACGACGGGCTGCTGTCCGCGGCCGGAGTCGCCGACCGGGTCCGCTGGCAGCTCGACGGCTGCCGGCCTGCTCTGGGGGACGCGGCGGCGGGCGACGAGCAGTACGCCGAGGGCGGCGTCGCGGTGCTGCGGCTGGCGCCCGACCAGGTCGTCCGCGCCGCCGGGCAGCAGCTCGCGCTGTGGGGGGAGACGGTGGTCAGCGACCGGGTGGCCCGGGCCGCCATGCGGGTGCAGGCCATGCTGGGGCACGAGGCGGTGCTGCGTCCGGTCATCGGGGGCGGCCGGGATTTCGCCGGGCAGGTAACACCCGTCCCGTTCGGGGAGAAAAGAGAGCCCCGCCTGGCCGCGGACCGGCCCTGGCCTGGCCGGCTTATCGGCGTGGCGCCTGGCCTGGTCTTTCCCGCCGCCCGCGAGGCGGACGTGACCGACGACGCCGGGCAGGTCGTCACCGTCAGCGGCCGCTGCGCGGTCTCGGCCGCGCCCGCCTGGCTGGCGGTGCGCGGCGAGCCGCCGCGGCGCGTCACCGGCTGGGCCGGCCCCTGGCCGCTGTCCGAGCGCTGGTGGGACCCGCCCGCCGCGCGCCGGCGGGCCCGGTTCCAGCTGGCCACCGACGATGGGCGGGCGTGGCTGGCGGTGGTGCAGGACAGCCGGTGGCTGGTCGAGGCGGGGTACTGGTGAGGGGCGCGCTTGGGCTGGGATAATCCACCGGTTCCCTGGCGGGCGCTTCAGCGCCGGATGTCCTGGCGCGCGGAGGGCCAGCCCCCGCCGGAGCGGCCGCGGCCCGTGCCGCCCCGCCAGTCTGCGCCGCCCCGCCAGTCTGCGCCGCCCCGCCAGTCTGCGCCGCCCCGCCAGTCTGCGCTGCCCCGCGAGCCCGCGCCGCCCCGCGAGCCCGCGCCGCCCGGCAAGCCCGCGTCCCGGCCGGCCGGGACGACCCCGTGGGCCGAACTGCACTGCCACTCCTCGTACAGCTTCCTGGACGGGGCGGCCACCCCCGGCGAGCTGGCCGCCGAGGCCGCCCGGCTCGGGCTCGAGGTGCTCGCCCTCACCGACCACGACGGGATGTACGGGGTACCGCAGTTCGCGCAGGCCGCCGCGCGGCTCCGTGACCGGGGGATCCACCTGGGCACGGTGTTCGGCGCCGAGCTCAGCCTCGGCCTGGCGGGCAACCAGAACGGCGTACCCGACCCGGAAGGGCGTCACCTGCTGGTGCTGGCCCGCGACGCCGAAGGCTACCGGCGGCTGTGCGCCGTGATCAGCGCCGCCCAGCTGGCCGGCGGCGAGAAGGGCCGCCCGGTCTACGACGTAGCGGCGCTGGCGGACGCGCACGGCGGCCACTGGGTGGTGCTGACCGGGTGCCGCAAGGGGGCGGTGCCCGCCGCGCTGGCCGCGGGCGGCCCGGAGGCGGCCTGGCGGGAGCTGGCCGCGCTGACTCAGATGTTCGGGCACGAGAACGTGATGGTGGAGCTGACCTGCCAGCACGGCCCGGGCGACGACGAGCGCAACGACATGCTGGCCCGGCTGGCGGCGCTGGCCGACCTCGGCGTGGTGGCCACCGGCAACGTCCACTTCGCCGTGCCCGCGCAGGCCAGGCTCGGCCAGGCGCTGGCCGCGATCCGGGCCCGCCGCAGCCTGGCCGACATGGACGGCTGGCTGCCCGCGGCGGGCACCGCCTACCTGCGCTCGGGCGCGGAGATGGCGGCGCTGCTGCGCAGCTATCCGGGCGTCCTCGAGCGCACCGCCGAGCTGGGCCGGGCCTGCACGTTCGACTTCAAGGTGATCGCCCCCCGCCTGCCCGACTTCGGCGTCCCGGACGGGCACACCGAAGCTTCCTGGCTGCGCGAGCTGACCGCCCGCAAGGCTCCGGGCCGCTACGGGGCTGCGGGGGCCGAACGGGTGCCTGGCGCGCACGGCCAGATCGCCAGGGAACTCGACGTGATCGAGCGCCTCGGGTTCGCCGGCTACTTCCTGATCGTGCACGACATCGTGGCGTTCTGCGAGGACAACGACATCTTGTGCCAGGGCCGCGGGTCGGCGGCGAACTCGGCGGTCTGCTTCGCGCTCGGCATCACCAGCGTCGACCCGGTCTCGCACCACCTGCTGTTCGAGCGGTTCCTTTCCGAGGGCCGGGATGGCCCGCCGGACATCGACCTGGACATCGAGCACCGCCGCCGCGAGGAGGTCATCCAGTACGTCTACCGCACCTACGGCCGGGACCGGGCTGCCCAGGTCGCCAACGTGATCTCGTACCGGCCGCGGATGGCGCTGCGAGATGCCGGCCGCGCGCTCGGCCACACGCCGGCCGAGGCCGACGCCTGGGCGCGGGAGATCGGACCCGGCCCGCCCGCCGATGGGGAGGCGCTGCCGGCCAGGGTCCCGGCCGCGGTGGCGGAACTGGCCACCCGGATGCAGCGGCTGCCGCGGCACCTGGGCATCCACTCCGGCGGCATGGTGATCTGCGACCGCCCGGTGGGGGAGGTGTGCCCGGTGGAGTGGGCGCGGATGCCCGGCCGCACCGTGCTGCAGTGGGACAAGGACGACTGCGCCTACGCCGGCCTGGTCAAGTTCGACCTGCTCGGCCTGGGCATGCTGGCCGCCCTGCACGACTGCTTCAACCTGGTGACCAAGCACCACGGTGAGCACTGGACGATGTCCTCCATCCCGCAGGAGGATCCGGCCGTCTACCAGATGCTGTGCGAGGCGGACACGGTGGGGGTGTTCCAGGTGGAATCCCGCGCGCAGATGGCCACCCTGCCGCGGCTGCGCCCGCGGCAGTTCTACGACCTGGTCATCGAGGTCGCGCTGATCAGGCCGGGCCCGATCCAGGGGGGTTCGGTGCATCCGTACCTGCGCCGCCATGACGGCCGCCAGGACGCGGCCATGCCGCACGAGTCGATGCGGCCGGCCCTGGGCAAGACGCTGGGCGTGCCGCTGTTCCAGGAGCAGATGATGCAGCTGGCCATCGACTGCGCCGGGTTCACCCCGGCCGAGGCCGACCGGCTGCGCCAGGCGATGAGCGCCAAGCGGGCGCCCGAACGCGTCGAGGAACTGAGGCAGCGGCTGCTCGACGGGATGACCGAGCGCGGCATCGGCCACGAGGTGGCGCAGGACATCTACGCCAAGATCCTGGCCTTCTCCAACTACGGGTTCCCCGAGTCGCACGCGATCAGCTTCGCCTATCTGGTCTACGCCAGCGCGTGGCTGAAGCGGTACTACCCGGCCGCGTTCACCGCCGCGCTGCTGCGCAACCAGCCGATGGGGTTCTACGCCCCGCACAGCCTGATCAACGACGCGCGGCGGCACGGGGTAGTGGTCCGCGGCGTGGACGTGAACGCCAGCGACGCGCTGGCGACCCTGGAGGGCGAACCTCCAGCGATCAGGCTCGGCCTGTCCGCCGTGCGCAACCTGGGCACCCCGGCCGCCGAACGGATCGCCGCCGGGCGCCCCTACCGGGACCTGGAAGACTTCGCCACCCGGACGCACCTGCCGGCCGCCGCGCTCGAGGCGCTGGCCACCGCGGGCGCGTTCGGCTGCTTCGGGCTCAGCAGGCGCGCCGCACTGTGGGCGGCCGGGACCGCCGCCTCGCTGCGCGAGGGGCAGCTGCCCGGCACCGCTACCGGGATGACCGCGCCGCCGCTGCCGGCCATGACGCCGGCCGAGGAGACCCTGGCCGACCTGTGGGCCACCAGCACGTACGGCACCCATCCGGTGGCGCACATCCGGGCGGCGCTGCAGGCGCGGCAGGTACTTCCCGCGGCCGCGCTCAAGTCGGCGCGAGACGGCGCGGACGTGACCGTGGCCGGGCTGGTCACCCACCGGCAGCGGCCGCCCACCGCGCGGGGCGTGGTGTTCATCAGCCTGGAGGACGAGACCGGCATGGTGAATGTCATCTGCCCGCCTCAGGTGTGGGAACGCCACCAGCCGGCGGCCACGGTGGCACCCGCCCTGCTCGTCCGGGGCCGGGTCGAGCGGACCGGCGGCGCCGTCAACCTGGGGGCCGGCGCGCTGCGCCCGCTCCGGGTCGCCGCGGCCGTCACCAGCCGTGACTTCCGCTGATGACCAGGATCCGGCCAGCCACGTCCTCGGCCATGCCGACCACCAGCCGATGGCTCATGGCTGCATCGGAGCGCCGCTCTCGCTGTCGGCTCTCGGGCGTCAGCGGACCCCGCGGGGGCGGAACTGCACGCTGATCCGCGGCCCGACCGGCTGGGACGTCTTCGGGACGGCGTGCTCCCAGGTGCGCTGGCAGCTGCCGCCCATGACCAGCAGGTCGCCGTGGCCGACCTCGAACCGCAGCGACGCGCCCCCACGCCGCGGCCGCAGCAGCAGCGGCCGCGGCGTGCCCAGCGACAAGATGGCCACCATGGTGTCCTCGGTCCGGCCGCGTCCGATCCGGTCGCCGTCCGCCGCACCGACCCGCCGAGCGCGCCGAGCGCCGGTTCCCCGCAGACATCCAGCAGCGATTCCTGGACTGAAACACTCATGCGAACAGCGTTACCTACATCCAAACGCATATTCGAGCATCACGCGTACCGTGAGACCATCGCCGCCGCCAGCCCCAGCCTCGCCACGTACGGTGGGTTCATGGCTTCCGCCGGACCCCGCCCCTATGCGGCGAGCCGCTGCGTGGTGATCGGCGCGGGCATCCTCGGCGCCTCGGTGGCGGCCCGGTTGGCCGCGGCCGGCCTGCAGGTGACGCTGCTCGACCAGGGCCAGCCGGGCCGCGCCACCAGCCGGTGGAGCTTCGCCTGGCTGAACTCGAACGACAAGGCGCCCAGGCCCTATCACGACCTCAACCACGCTGGGATCCGGGCCTGGGCAGAGCTCGCCCCGGAGCTTGACGGCGACGCCTGGTACCGTCCCGTCGGGCACGTCGAGGTGGCGACCTCCGATACCGCCGGGCTGGAGGCCCGCGTCAGTCGCCTGGCCGGGTGGGGCTACCCCGCCCGCCTTATCGACGCGGCCGAGGCCGCCGAGATCGAGCCCGCGCTGCAAATCCCGCCGGGAGCGGCCCTCGCCTGGTTCCCCGAAGAGGGCTACCTGCTGACCGAACCGCTCATCGGCCGCCTGGTCGCGCAGGCCAGGAACCACGGTGCCGACGTGCTGACCGGCCAGCCTGGCCGCGTGACCGGCCTGGCCACCGGTCCGGGCGCGGCGCCGCGGGTCCGCACCGCGACCGGCGCCGTCCTGGCGGCGGACGAAGTGGTGTGCTGCGCCGGCCGCTGGACACCCGCCCTCGCCGCGGTGCCGCTTGTCCCCTGGGATAACAAGGGCTCGACCGCGCCAGCCCTGGTGGTCCGCGTCGGGCCGGTCGCTCCGTCCGGCCCGGTCCGGCTGGTGCACACCCCCGAGATCAGCCTGCGCCCGCATTCCGGCGGCTTGCTCCACCTGGAGGCCCCGGACGCCGCCGTCGACCTGCACACTCGCGAGCCAGAACTGCGCCGCTGGGCCGGGGAACTCCTCCACCGCGCCCGCCGCACGGTCCACGGCCTCGACGACGCCCAGGTCGTGGCGTTCCAGGTGTGCGTCCGCCCGCTGCCCGCCGACGGCCAGTCCATCGTGGGCCGCCTCCCCGGCGCCCCGGGCCTCTACGTCGCGGTCACCCACAGCGGCGTGACCCTCGCCGCGCACCTGTCCCGCCTCATCGCCGCCGACCTCACCACGCCCACCTCACCCCACCCACCATCCCCTCTAACCCCCTACCACCCCGCCCGCTTCCTCTCCCACGCGCCCTGAAATTCAATGAATGTGGCAGCCTACGGAAAAGAATCACTACGTTGCCGCATCCATATGAACTCCGGACCGCGGCTCCGGGGCATCGTCCCGCAGCGTCGCCTGAAGCCGCTGCGCGGGCACCCTGAGGTGGTCCGCGGTCAGCGCGGCGGCGCGGTCCGCGTCCCGGAGCCTGATCGCCGCCAGGATCGCGTGGTGCTCGGCCAGCGAGTCGTCCATGCTGCCGCCCAGCGCCAGCGTGCGGTTCTGGAACCGGCCGATCTCGCCTTCGAGCCGGTGGTGCACCTCCTGCAGTTTCGGGTTGCCGCTCAGCTCGCACAGCAGCTCATGAAACGAGACATTCGCCGCGAAGAACTCCCGCACGGCGCCCTCGGCGATGTGACCTGCCATCTGGTCGATGAGCTGCTCCAGGCGCGCCAGGTCGGCCTCGGTCACCCGGGGGATGGCGAGCCGTACGGCCATCACCTCGAGCGCCTCGCGGACCTGGTACGCGTCGATCAGCTCCTGCGGGGTCAGTGACCGGACCTCGGCCCGGCGCCGCGGCCGCATCGTGATCAGCCCTTCGGCCGACAGGCGGCCCATGGCTTCCCTGATGGGGCCGCGGCTAATCGCCAGTTCCTTGGACAGCGCCACCTCGGACAGCTCGGTTCCGGGTAGAAGGTGATCAGCCAGGATCTCGTCGCGCAGATGCTCATAGACCCGCTGCGACAGCGTCAGATTGTCGAACGCTACTGTCACAAGCTCACCCCTCCGCCGCGCCGCACCCTAAGAAGCCGAACCGACCGGACCAGCCGTCACCAGGCCCTGCCGGGCCCCGGCGAAGCGCTTTGCCCCCGCCAGGTGTAGCGGCTTGACGAGCGGCCCGACGTAGAAGATCTGGTCCAGGAACGGTACCGGTACTGCGAGCGTGATCACGTAGCAAAATGCACCCCACCACCGGATTCGCCCGTATATGCCATCAGGGGTGACGAACGACGCCACATCATAGCGGCCCCGCTTGACCAGGTAGTAGTCAACGAGGTTGACGCGCTCCGCGCGGCCATGATCGGTACTTTACCGTGAGTAATCAGTTGGCAGTCAGCAGTTTTGAGGATTACGTGTGGGCCGATCATGACGACAACGAGCCTGTTCGAGATCTGCTCACGGCTGGCCATGAAGCATCGGCTCACCTCGTCACGTCAGGCGATCTCCCAGCACCTCGATGTTCTTGAGGCCGTCGGCCTGATCGTCACCCGCCGCGAGGGGCGCTACAAGTTCCACCACCTCGACAAACGGCCGCTGGAGCACATCGCCGACCGATGGCTCGAGCCTGACCCGCACAGGAGACCCGATGAGAATCAACCTGACTAGCGTCCTCGTGGATGACCTTTGCGGCAGGCGGGCCGCCGACCACAGCGGCGCGGAGCCAGCGGGGAGCGCCGGGTTCTCGATTGCCTGGTGACTGGTGGCCCGGCGCTCCCCTTGCTGACGCCCCCCGAACTGGCTCCCAGTATTAAGAGCGCGATACCCGGCCATCGCCAACGCTTTCTGAAAAGATTTCTGCGGAGATCTTGGAGGCGCAGGTGACGGACGCGGAACCACAGGGATCCGGCAGCGACGGCGCCGAGAGCACCGAGGGCGCCGAACCCGATCCCAGGTTCACGTTCGCCAACGAGCGCACCTTCCTGGCCTGGAGTCGCACCGCGCTCGCACTGGTGGTGGCCGGGCTCGGCGTGGTCCAGTTGCTGCCGCCGTTCCCCGGTGTCCCGTGGGGCCGTCACGTGCTCGGCGTGCCGCTGATCGTGTTCGGCGCGGTGGTGGCGGTGGCCGCATACGGTGAATGGGTCAGGAGCCAGCGGGCGCTACGCCTCGGTCAGTCGCTGCCCCGCTCGGTCATGCCGCGACTGCTGGCGGCCGTCATCACCACGATCGCGGTCGCCGCCGCCGTCGTGGTGCTGGTCTCGGCCCTCCGATGACAGGCCCAGCGATGACAGGCCAGCGATGACGGGGCCAGCGATGACAGGCCCCGCCGGCCAGGACGACGACGAGGACGGCGACCCGGGCCTGGCCCGGGCCCGGACCTCGCTGGCCTGGACCCGGACGGCGCTCTCGTTCGCCGCCGTCGGCGGCGTGTTGCTGAGGAAAGACGTCGTGGCCGGACTGATCGTCATGGCGGCTGCCCCGGTGATCTGGCAACTGGGCCGCCTGGCTCCCCACCGCCCGGACCGGCTCAAGCTGGTCACCGCGACGATCATCGCCGTATCCCTGGTGGCCCTGGCTGTCGCCCTGTACTACTAGGCGGGCGGGTCTCCTGGGCCGGGGCGCCCGCCGTGATAGCGAGCCCGGTGGCGGCATAGCGTGCCGCGTACGGCTCGCCGCCTCCGGCAATGGCCAGGGAACCCGCGTGCGCGCCGTACGTCATCACGGTGAAGACAGTGCCGCCGGCCGGGGTGAAGCCGTTGACCAGGACAAGTGTCAGCGTCCCGTCCAGCTGTGCGGTACCAGACACGATGAGCTGGTCGTATTGCGTTCCGGCGGACACGCCGCCCAGCCTGATCGTGAGCTGGCCCGTCGGCAGTTGCGTGTAGTCGCCGGCGATGGTCAGGGTCCGACGGCGCCCATGCCGACGGCGCCGGCGTTCCGCACGTTCGCGGTCACCGTCCCGGTGCCGGACAACCCGCCCCCCTGGATGTCCAGGGTGCCGAGCGCGCTGAGGCTCCCGCCGGTGAGCAGCAAGGATCCTGCCGGCTGGGTGTAGGTCCGGCCGAAGGCGACCTGCCCGGTCCGCACCTCGACCGTGCCGGTGTTGACGAAGCTCACGTCCATGCCGCTAGTGTGGATGGCGCCGGGCTGTGGCCACTCGCTACGACAAGCGCGACTTCGTTTACCGCAGCACCATCGACGTCGCCGCCATCCGCATTGGCTCCGCCACCCGGTCACATGATCTACGGGCACGCACTGATTATCGTGGTCCTGTCCTAGCCACACCGACCTGCTCGAGGAGGTTCTTCTGGTAGATCAAGATCGCCCAGTGCGCGACGTGGTCGATCTTCACTGGCTTGCCGAAGTATCGCTCGGCTGACGGGCTCAGGCCGTTGCCGTGCAGGTCGGTGATCACGAAAGTCGCGTAGTGCCGGGACGGGTCGAACCACGAGGTATTCGTCTCCCAGTCATACCGGATGACCTGGCGACCGTTCATGATGACCGCGCGGACCTGCACCTGATTGCCCGACTGCAAGGTGATAGCCGAGCCATTCCAGTAACCTGCGAGGCCGTAGGTGAGTCCGTGCGTCTCGAGCCACGCGCTGAGGGGCGCCGTCGGCACTGCGGCGGTGGGCCGGGCGGCCGCGGTGGTCAACAGCAGCAGTGCGGCGATGGCGGCCAGGCCGGTCGCCATGACGGCCCGCAGCGTGCCGATGTGTGCGGGCACGCAGGCGCGAGCCGCGAGCACCGCGCCGCAGGGCAGCACGGCGACGACCTCGTAGGGGTTGGCGGGCACCGGCATGGTAGAGACCACGTACGCCGAGAGGTTGATGGCGATCGCGGCGCACAGCAGCTGCTCGGCCCGGCTCGCTTTACGCCAGGTCCACACGACCCGCGCGAAGCCAGCCGCCGCGGCCAGCAAGCAGGCGAGCCCGAGGATGTACCCCGCGTCGCGCACCAGCGAGGGAGAGCCTGAGCCGGTCACTGCCCCGAACATGACGCGTAGGGCGTGCCAGGCCAGTGCTGCGTTATGCGGCCATCGCCGGAGCGGCGAGATCGCGGTATTCGGCGCGGCCATCTGGTATGCGCCGAAATGCAGCATCACCGCGCGGACCGCGGAGGCCAGCGGCACGGACACGGCGGCGGCCAGGGCGTTCGCGGCATCGCCGGTGCGGACCTTCCGCGCGGCCACCACGCGATAGCCGCACACCACGACGACCGCCGGCACCGCGACGTAGCGGACAGTGGCGTCGCCGATCTGGCCGGCGCACAGGATCGCGAGCAGCAGCGGTGACGTATACCACCGGGCGGGCAGCCGGTCGATCAGCAGGAAGGAGACCAGGAGGAATGCCGAGGTCCCGGTGTGGTCGGGCGCCCCCAGTAGCAGGTACGCCACGTAGAACCCGTTGTGAAACATGGCGGTCAGCACGACGACCACGACACCGCAGCGGGCCACCCTGGCGAGGCCGCGGCTGTCCGTCAGGGCGAGCGCCACGGCACTGACCGTGACGATCAGGTACGTGAGCGCGGAGGCAACGTGGCTGGTCAGGTCGCCCAGCCCGAAGAAGATCTCAGTAAGCGCGAGCACCGGCAGTTCAAAGGTGTAATACGTCGCGTCGCCGATGATCCACCCGTGCAGCAGGAGGTGACCGTGCAGCATGTCCCATGCTTGCAGCGCGTTGTTCGCCCCGTCCGACGTCACGTGCCCGGTGAACGAGACCCGTAGGTAGAAGGCGAACAGCGCCGTGCAGCCGACGGTCCACGCCGCCGCCGCCAACGGCCGACGTAGCCAGCGGTGTCTGGGGCCGACCGGGAGCTGGAACTGGGCCGACGGCAACCCAGTTCGCTGAGCATCGGGCGGATCCGCAGCCGCTGCGATCCCCTTTCTCCGGGCCATGGTTCGAACCATACTGAGAACTTCTCGCTGGTGACCACCCGTACGGCGCGGCCGGGGTGAAAGACTGCACCGCCGACCTAGCCGAGCCACACCTGCGGGAGGACACATGGACACGTTGTTGCCGGGCATTTCTGCCGAACGGCTGCCGACCAGCCGCCTCACCGTCAACGTGCTCTCCGTGGCCGGGCGCACCGCCGAGAGCACGCCGGTGCTGTTCGTGCACGGCAACGTGTCGTCCTCGCTGTTCTGGCAGCCGATGATGCTGGCGCTGCCCGAACCGTACCGGCCGCTGGCCGTCGACCTGCGCGGCTTCGGCGACACCGACGACGAGCCGGTAGACGCCACCCGCGGGGTGCGCGACTTCTCCGACGACCTGGCCGCCGCGATCGAGGCACTCGGCCTGGACACGGTGCACCTGGTCGGCTGGAGCATGGGCGGCGGGGTGGTCCTGCAGTACCTGGTGGACCGGCCGGGCGCGCACCGGGTCGCCTCGCTGAAAGTCGATGCTGTCCACCCGGGTCGGCAAGTACCACTACCCGGGCGACTCGCGCCCGGTGGACGCCTGGCCCGGCTTCGCGCCCGGCGAGCACGGCGTGCTCAACACCATGGCCCCCACGCACTTCCGGATCGCCGACCTGTCCGGGGTGGAACCCAAGCCGCCGGTGCTCTGGCTGCGCGGCGCCGACGACGTGATCGTCTCCGACACCTCCCTGTACGACCTGCCGCGAGGTGGTCATCCAGGACGCGGGCCACGGCCCCCACCTGGACCAGCCGGAGCGGTTCCTGGCCGAACTAACGGATCATCTAGCCGCCCGCTGACCGTCCGGAACCGCTCAGCTCTCCCGGCCTGAGCCAGCCAGCGCCGGTGATCCGTCGGCCGCCCCGGTGACGTAACCATGGCGACCCCGCGCCGCCCGGCGCGGGAACATGGGAGGGGTTAAGAGATGAGTGTGCTGGTCATCGGGAAATTCCAGGGCGACGCCGCCATCTTCAGGCAGGCCCTTACCGACCGGGCCGGCGAGTTCGCCAAGATCGCCGACATGGCCAAGGCCGCGGGCGGGATTCACCACCGGTTCGGGATCGGCGAGGGGTTCGTCGTGATCGTCGACGAATGGGAGAGTGTCGAGCACTTCCAGCAGTTCTTCGCCAACCCCGACCTGCAGGCCTTCATCGGGTCGGTCGGTGCCGCGCCGGCGCCGCCGGAGATCACCGTCGCTGCGGCGGTCGCCTCACCAGACCAGTACTGAGATCCGGGCCGGACCCGGAGCGGCAAGATCTGCTTCTACCGCGGCACCGAGGACACCGCGCGGACCGCGGATCTGCTCAGCACGGGCTGACCCGGGTCAGTGCCGGCCACATTCAGCGGCTGCGCTGGGTGGCCAGGATGCGACGGATGTCCGCGGTCTCCTGCTCGTTATACCGGTCCAGGATCGCGTCCAGGTCGTCCAGGTCGGACTGGCTGTTGTAGCTGGCCAGCTCGCGCGCGAGGGCCGCCCGCGCGGCGTGCGCGTCGCGGCTGTCGCGGAGCTGGGTGCGGACGGTGGTCCACAGGGAGGTGAGCGGGCGAGTTGCGGTCTGCATCTGCCTGTCCTCCGTTTCTGTCGCTTCCCTTCCAGGGTGGCTCGCCAGGAACTATGCGTCCAATGACTTAGTTGCAACTCACGTATGAGCTAAGGTCATGGATGTGGATACCGACGCGCTGCGCTGGCTCCAGCAGGTGGCCGACGGCACTACGGTGACCGAGGTCAGCGAGCTGGAGTCGGTCACCCAGTCCGGCGTCTCGCGCGCCCTGGCCCGCCTGGAGGCGCAGGTCGGCACGCCGCTGCTGCGCCGCTCCGGCCGGACGCTGCGGATGACGCACGCCGGTGCGGTCTTCAAGCCGCACCTGGACGCGCTGCTGCATCATCTCGACGACGGCATCGCCGCCGTCAACCAGCTCATCGACCCGGACACCGGCACCGTGGCGCTGGCCTTCCAGCAGTCGCTGGGCACCTGGCTCGTCCCCGACCTGGCCCGCAGCTTCCGTACCGCGCACCCGGGCGTCAGCTTCCGGCTCACCCAGGTGCGCGACGAGCCGAGCTCGGTGGCCCTCGACGGCGGCCATGCCGATCTCGAGCTGGGTACGCGGCGCCCGCCGGACGCGGAGGTGCACACCCGGCTGATCGCGCTCGAGCCGCTGCGCCTGGCGCTGCCGCGCGAGCACCCTTTGGCCGCCCAGCGGCGGGTCCGGCTGGCCGAGGTGGCCAGCGAGCCGTTCATCAGCCTGCGGTCGGCCTCCGCGCTGCGGCGGCTGACGGATGAGTTGTGCGAGCAGGCCGGGTTCCGGCCCACCGTCATCTTCGAGGGTGACGACCTGTCCAACGTCCGCGGCTTCGTCGCGGCCGGCCTGGGCGTGGCCGTCCTGCCCGCGCCCCGCACCGGATCGCCGGAGGCGGTACCCGGCCCGGTGGCCTACCTGGAGATCCTCGACCCGGGCGCGGTGCGGGAGATCCTCCTGACCTGGTCCGCCGAACGCCGCCTGCTGCCCGCCACCGACCTGTTCCGCAGGCACGTCATCCGGCGGGCCGCCGCGGGCCGGCTCCCTGCTGTCTCCGAATAAGGGGCCGTCTGGGACCAGCCGGATGTATCCCGAACGGACCGGGTGCGTGCCACTGGCCGACCGGAAAGACCCGCCCTGCTACCGGCCCGCCGAGTTCTCGGCCAGTTGGGCGACGTAGGGCTGCCCGTCACGCCAGGCGGCGACCTGCTCGGGGCGGCCGTACTCGGCCAGGTAGCCCGCCACCCGGTCCTTGACGTGGTCCCACACCAGGAGCGGCGCAGCGCCGGAGCCGGCCGCGAACCGCGGGAGCGGCCCGACCGCCGTGTCCAGGGCCGGGTAGACGAAGACCGCGGTCGACCGGCGGGTCACCGTGCCGCCCGCGACCACCCGGTGCCGGCCGGGTCGCAGGCGCCCGCCGGTCCACCTCGCGAGCAGCGATCCGGACAAGACCTGCAGTGCCCCCGGGATGAGCGGGACCGGAATCCAGCCGCCGTCGGGCCCCTGAATCTGCAGCCCCTCGTAGTCGCCCTCCTGCGCCAGGACCGTGACCGCCGAGTCGTCGGCGTGCTCGAGCAGCAGCAGCTTGTCCCTATCCACCGCTCGCCTCGGGGGCGCCTCAAGGCGCCGCCTTCCCTCGTCGCTCGTCCCTCGCTCCTCAGTGCTTACTGATGCTGGCCAGGCGGCGCCGCGCCCCTCCGGCTCGCTGGTGCTTTCCGCTGTCGCCTCCGGGTACGTCCAGGTCGGGTAGTCGTTCACGGTCAGCCGCAGGTGCGGCGGGGCACCCAGGCCGAACGCGTCCGCGGGCACACCCTGGGCGGTGGCGTACAGCCGGAGCATCCGGCCCGCCAGCCGCCGGGACGCCTCGATGTACCCGAATGCCGCGTCCCGCAGCCCCGGGTCGTCCTGGGGCCACATGTTGGCGTGTGCGTAGAGGCCGAGGTGCTCCTCGGCCAGGCCAGCCGCCCGGGCCGCCTCGATGTCGTCGAACTGGGCTACGTTGAAGCGCTCGAGTTCGAGCCGCCCGAAGTCGTCCGGCCACTGCCGCCAGCCGCGATAGGGGTGCGGGCTGGCCAGCTTCGCCTTCTCTGGCCGCGGCAGGCTGAGCAGCCGGGCCATCCGGGCGTTCAGGTCCGCCGCGAGGTCCTGCGGCACGCCGTGGTTGACCACTTGGACGGCGCCGAGTTCCTCGGTGCCGACCCGGATCGCGTCAAGCTGTGCGACGTCCCCCTCCTCGGCGGCCTCGAGATCGATCACGGGAATGGCCGTCGTCATGTGATTTCCTCTCTCTGGTTATCCCGGCAGCACCAGCGGACCGGTCGATCCGCGCGTTCCCGGCCTTGGCCTGGGACCTTAAGGATCCGGGGAAACCCCCGATGACATTCGGGGGTGCGCACCGTCGTATTTTTTGCCGCTCGATTCCTACCGTAAAGGTACGGGGAACAGGGGTTGACCGGGAAACGGGGTAGCTGAGATGACGGGCGTGGTGAGCCGGGAGCAGGCCAGAACGACGTACCTGACCGGAGCCGCCGGAGTGCTGATGCTGGCGGTCGCCGTCGTGATGATGATGGTGGCCGCGCCCGCCCACGGTCCCGCCCGGGCGCACGGCTCGGCGAAACCGTCCGCCGTACGGCTCACGACGGATGTGTGCCATCAGCTCACGTCGAGACGCGATTCGGCGACGGTGCGCGCGTGCCGGGCCGGCCCTTCGGCCGGCAGTGCCTGGTGACCGGAGCTACGCGGCGTCGCGCCCACGGGCGACGGCCGACTGGGAAGCGGATCCTCGCGCGGCCTACGTTACCGAGCACCGTGGCCGAGGCGGGCTCCGCTCGCGGTTGACCTGGATCGGGCGCCGGTGCAAGCTTGGAGTGCTTTTGGCCGGATAGTTCCCCAGGTGGCACGCCACCTGGCCGAGATACTGCGCCCCGTCGCAGGTCGGGAGAGGATCGTGCGGACGCAGGACCTTGTCCGCCGCCACCAGCCACCCGCGCCCGTGCCGGATGCCGGCGACCGCCACGTCCCGGCGGCCGGCGCCGGGTCCACGCCGCGGGGCGGCCTGCGGCGGCTCCGTCCGGTGGCGCCGGATATCGCCTGGGCGGTGTTCGCAGGCCTCAACCTGGCGGCGATGCGGCTCTTCCCGGCGTGGCAGACGGTTCCGTTCCTCGCCATCTGGGTGAGCCTGACGGTGATCTACGGATTCCGGCTGTGGCGTCTCCAGCCGACCATCTTGACCCTCGCGGCGGTGACGCTGGCTACCGGCGGGATTATCGGCGTACAGGTCCTCAAGGGCCAGCAGGACGCCGACTACCTGGCGGAAGTCCCGCTGATCGCGTTGATGTTCCTGGTGATGGTGTTCCATGGCCGCCGGCGGCTGGCGGCCACCCAGGAACGGCTGACCGCGATGGAGCAGGTGCAGCAGATCTCCGAGGAGAACCTGCGCCTGCTGGAACAGCAGCGCCAGTTCCTCCAGGACGCCTCCCATGAGCTGGGCACCCCGATCACCGTCGCACTCGGCCACGCGGAGCTGATCGAGCAGGCGGCCACCGACACCGAGGTGGCCGCCGACGCCCGGGTGGTCGCTGGCGAGCTGGCCCGGCTGCGCCGGCTGACGAACCGGCTGCTACTGCTGGCCTCGGTGGGGTCGCCGGGCTTCTTGCAGGTGGCACCGGTGGCCACCGATTCCCTGGTCCTCGACGCGCTGGAGCGCTGGGGCCATGTTCCGCGGCACTGGCGACTGGGCGAGGCCGCCGAGGCCACCGTGCTCGGTGACGCCGACCGGCTCATCGTGGCGCTGGACGCGCTGCTGGAGAACGCAGTCGCGCACACCGAGCCGGGCGACCGCATCGAGGTCAGCGTCCGCCTCGAGGATAAGCATGCCGTCATCGCCGTGACCGACTCCGGCTGCGGCATCCCGCCGACCGACCTGGACCGCATCTTCGGCCGCTTCACCCGCGCCGAGCCGTACCGCAGCCGCGAAGCCGGCGGGTTCGGGCTCGGCCTGCCCATCGTGCAGGCCATCGCCGAGGCCCACCACGGTTCGGTCCGGGTGCACAACACCAGCGGCCGCGGCGCCACCTTCGAGATGGTCATCCCGGCGGTCCTCGAGGTAACTCCGCACAAAGGCTGAACCGTAAGGCACCGCCTGTGCCTGGCCGGCCCGGACTGTCAGCACTCACTCGCCCACGTCGATGTCCAGGGACGCCTCGTCCAAGCCGGCTCGTCGCCTTCGGCGCCACCTAGGGCCCGCGCCCTCAGGCGGCGGTGCCAGGAGCGGGCACGCCGACGGGGCTGGGGTAGGGGAGCGCGCTCGCGCAAGCCTGGGCGAGCGGTGTGAGGGCGGTGCTGATTTGCGCCGCGGTCTCCGGCCCGAGCCGGGCCCACGGCCGGGCCGCGGCCCAGTCGGTGGCGTTCTCCACCGCCTGGTGCGCCTGCCGTCCCGCGCTGGTCAGCTCACCGTCCGCGCCGACCCAGCCGCGGGCGGCCAGCCGGGAGAGCGCCTCCTCCCACGCCTCGTCGGTCCATCCTCGCACTGGCTGCAGATCCTCTCGCCGCAGGTCCAGGCAGCACCGCAGGACCACAGCCTCGCAGCCGTCGAGATCCGCCGCCGCCAGGGCCGCGAAATGCCCGTCGCCACGGTGCTCGCGCAGCACGGTGGCCGCCTGCCAGAGCCGGGCCAGGCCCTCCCCGGGAACCGGCAGCGCGATGTCCGCCGAGGCCAGCACCCGGCCGGAGAAGTCCAGTTCCCCGATCGCCTGCCAGAGCAGGTCGGCGGCCGCGGCCGCGTCGGCTTCCCGTCCGGCGAGCAGCCTGCCGAGGGCTTCGGTCGCGCCGCCCAGCCGGACCCGCAGCGCCTCTTCCGGCGTGATCAGATCCCAGACGCCGGGAATCGCACGGGCGACGAAGGCGGGCGCGAAGTTGAAGAACGAGGCCGTGACCACCGCCGCGCTCGCGGCACCGAGCGGCGCCGCCCGCCCGGCGAAGTAGCCGCGCCAGAACCCGCGCAAGCCCGCCTGCTCATAGGCCGAACGGGCCTCAGGCGCGAAATAGGTCACCGCGTGGACGGGCTCGAACAGGGTCCACATCGACCGAGCCGTTGACGCCGCGTCAGCCACGACCGCCCTCCTTCTCCAGGATTCTGCGGATCTCCAGGGCAGGATAACCCTGCGCGGCCTGTTACACATGTGGCCGCGTTCTTGCCCGCAAGCCGGGTAGAGGGGTGTCTATGCGGATTGACCCGGTGAAAGCCAGCAGCCTGTCGAGGGCATTCAGGAGCCTGTCCAGGGCATTCAGGAGCCTGTCGAGGGCATTCAGGAGCCTGTCCAGGGCACTGCCGTTACCCAACGGGACTGGTGGCGACGCTGGCGCAGCTGGCTTCCGTTCCTGGTCAAGCCGTTGCGCCGCGGCATTGTCATCTTTGTCCTGCTGCTGATCGTCGAGTACCTGGTCGTGCCCGAGCTGGTCGGGGCGAGCAAGGACCTGTACCTGCTCGGCCAGCTGAACGCCGGCTGGCTGGCCGCGGGCGTGATCCTCGAGGGCCTGTCACTATTCTGCTACGGCCTGCTGACCCAGGCCCTGCTGCCGCCGGGTGCGCACAATCCAGGTCTGTCCCGGCTGTTCCGGATCGACCTGGCCGCCGCGGCGGTCGCGCACGTCATACCGGCTGGGACACTGGGCAGCGCCGGCATCGGCTATCACCTGTTCACCGCCGAAGGCATCAAGGGGAGCGACGCCGCGGTGATGATGGCGACCAAGGGCCTGGGCTCCACTGTGGTGCTCAACGTCCTGCTCTGGCTGTCCCTGGTCGTCTCCATTCCGCTGGCCGGCTTCCACCCGATCTACGTGACCGTGGCGGTCACCGGTGCCGTGGTAATGCTCGCGATCGGAGTCCTGGTCTTCGGGATCCTCCGGGGAGCCACGCGGGCCTCCCGGATCCTGTACGCCGTCGGTGACCGGATACCTGGCCTGTCCGGCGACCGGCTGGAGCAGGTCCTGCTCGACGCCGCGTCCTCCCTGTCCGCACTCGGCCGCGACCGGCGCACCCTGGTCATGTCGCTGACCTGGGCCACACTCAACTGGCTGCTCGACGCCGCGTCCCTGTGGTGCTTCGTGGCGGCATTCGGCCAGTTCGTCAACCCGGTCGAGCTCTTCGCCGCCTACGGGATCGCCAACGTGGCTGGCGCGCTGCCGGTGACTCCGGGCGGCCTGGGCGTCGTCGACTCGATCGCGCCGCTGCTGCTGGTCAGCTTTGGCGCCACCCGCAGCGTGGCGACGCTGGGAGTGCTCGGCTGGCGGCTGGTCAACTTCTGGCTGCCCATCCCGGCCGGCGCCATCGCCTACGTGTCCCTCAAGGTACCCCGCGGCGCCGGCCTAAATGCCATGCGCACGGCCCTGTCGACCATGATGGCGCGCCCTGCCTCGCCACCCGAGGCAGCCTCACCCGAGGCAGCCTCACCCGAGGCAGCCTCACCCGAGGGTCACCGGCCTCCCGGCCCGGCTAGTGACACGTGAGCTTGGGATTGGCGCCGAAGTAGTTGACCGGCCCGAAAAGGATAGTCACCACGATCGTGCCCGCTCCGGAGCAGTTCGCCGATGCGGCGGTGTAGTAGTGCCGTTGCCCGGCGGCGAGGGCGCCGATAAGCAGCCAGACGAAGATCAGCACCCAGACCCAGCGCATGGCCACCTCCGGATTTGTGCGGGACGGCATGGATCGGGCCGTCACCCGCCACGTTTTAGTGATATCAGGCCCCGCAGGTCAACGGTAGGCCCTTCCGCGCCACCAGGATGCGCGGACCAAAGCCCTCGTATGCGGATATTCCGGTGCGGCTTCCCGTTGTGACGGGCTATGCGGAACCAAATTTCCTAAAATTCGGCCATGTCCCACCCATCCGATCCGGCGTTTGCTTCGAAGGTGACATATGAACCCGAGCGATTCAGACGCGTCCAGGTTCACGTCCGCGACCACGGATAGGAGGGGAGAGCGGGACCTTGACACCCTGCTCGTCCACGTGGCTCGTGGCGACGCCGAAGCGTTTGAGGCGGTATACGACCGGCTGGTCGGCCCGGCGTATGGAGTAATCCGCAGGGTTCTTCGGGATCCGTCCCAGTCCGAGGAGGTAACCCAAGAGGTGCTCCTCGAAGTGTGGCGGACCGCAGCGCGGTTCGACCCGACCATGGGTGGCGCGGCGACGTGGGTGATGACCATCGCCCACCGCCGCGCCATCGACCGTGTTCGTTCCACCACGGCGGCGGCCGACCGCGAGCACAAGACAGCCGAGATCCACACACCACATGACGAGGTCGCTGAGGCGGTGGAAGCAAGCCTGGACCGGGAGCGGGTGCGGCGCTGCCTGGAGGGGCTCACCGAGGCGCAGCGCGAGTCCATCACCTTGGCCTACTACGGCGGGTACAGCTACCGCCAGGTATCCGACCTGCTCAAGGTCACCCTGGGCGCGATCAAGACCAGGATCCGCGACGGGCTCATCCGGATGCGCGATTGCCTGGGGGTGAGCTGACATGCGGCTCCTCCGCCACGACCTGCACTCGCTCTCCGGCGCCTACGCGATGGACGCGCTCGAGGAAGGGGCCGAACGGGACCGTTTCATCCGTCACATGAGCCGCTGCCAGTCGTGTGCCAGCGAGGTGCGCGGATTCCACGAGGTGGCCACCGCGCTGGCCTTCGCGGCCACCGCTGAGGCGCCGCCCGGACTGCGCGACCGGGTGCTGGCCGCCGCCGCGCGCACCCGGCAGCTGGCGCCCGAGGTCAAGACCCACGCGCGACCGCGGCGGACGCGGGCTTGGGTGCCGTGGCTTTCCGGGGCCATCGCGACCGCCTCGATCGTGGTCGCGGTGCTCTTCGGCTTCGCGCAAGCTCACACCCAGCAGGAGCTCAACCAGGTCCGGGCCCAGAACCAGGCGATCGCGGCGCTCCTGTCCTCGCCGCAAGTCACGCTGCTCAGCCACTCCACCACCAAGGGCGGCGTAGCCACGGTAGTGCTGGCCGCGGCTAGGCATCAGCTGGCCGTGATCACCAACGGGCTGCCCGCGCTGCCGCCCGGCAAGGTGTATCAGCTCTGGCTGATCGGCAAGACGAAGATCGTGTCCGCGGGCCTGCTGCCGCCGGCCCAGTCCGGGCAGACCAGGCCGGTCGTGGCGTCCGGGGTGGTCAAGGGCGACACGCTCGGCCTGACCGTCGAGCCGGCCCCCGGATCGGCTCAGCCCACCGCCAAGCCCATCCTGGCCCTGCCGCTGCCCGTCTGAGACCCTGCCCGTCTGATCTGAGCCGCCCCGCTACCCCAAGGTGGGCGGGCGGCTCAGGACACTAGTTCAGTCCGGCCAGTGGCAGCTGGTGACCTCGCCGCCGGTGATGCTGGCGGTGACCACCGGGCTGTGATCGCCGCGCCAGATCGTGTACCGCCCCGCCGGCAGGCTCGGGTAGACCGCCGCGTGCGTGGTCGCGGTCGCCATGTGACGCTGTTGAACCTGGGAGTGCGTTCGCCGGGCACCGGGATCATCCTCCCGGCTGATCTCGATCTCCGCGCCGTCCAGGTCGGCCGGCGTGTACAGGATCAGGGCGCCGATGCCGGCGCCGAGCTCCAGGACCACGGTTCCGGGGCCGGAAGGACCGGCGGCTGGCTCGGTCATGCTGCGCTCCTTTATTACTGCACCGGTAGCGACTCAAACGACCCGCGCGCCCCGGCGAGGGCCCATAAATTTCGCCGGGGCGCGCAGGCTGATGAGGTTAGGAGGACGGGGACGGGTCGGGGTGGTGGTAGCCGTCGTAGGGAACCCCGAGGTAGGGAAAATGGCTAAGCGTGGGGATGCCGGTATCGGCGGGAGTCAGCCCGTCGGTGAGCTTGCCCGCGGCGGCGTCGGGCGTGAACGTCTTGTCGATCAGCGGGTAGGTGACCCCGGCGATCGCCCGCAGTTCGATTGCCACCACGTCGTCGGTCACCCGGCGGCCGTTCGGGAAACCGGCCGCGTCGCCGCCAAGCAGCCCGTAGATGCTCTGCTTGCTGACCGGCGTGGGCGGGATGGAGGTGTTCAGCCGCAGCATGTCCGCCAGCACCGACCCGGTGAAGTTGGTGAATCCGGGGATGATGCCCGTCGGGATGCCGGTGAGCAGGATCGCCTCCAGGTCGGCGCGCGGCTTTCCGGACTTGACCAGTGCTTCCAGGTGGGGGAACACGCCCGGGTAGAGCACCGGCAGCAGCGCCGCGAGTTCGGGGTGTGTGACATACCTCGCGAACAGCTTGTCGTCGGACGGCGGCAGCGAGTTCCACAGATCCTTCTTGCTGATCGGGACCAGGACCTCGTTGAACAGCGGGTTTCCCAGTCGCGACACCTGCCGGAACGGCCCGCTGTCCCAGTTCGCGCCGCTGTCGGCGTCCCACACCCTGACCCGCTGGCGGCTCGCCGTGGTCCACACGCCGATGCTCGGGTGCCCGTTCCTGGTCACCGCGGAGATCGGTACCTGGATCGAGATGGAGTGCACGTTCAGGAATTTGGTGGCGTTCACGCCGGGGGCAGCCGGAGCGGGGATCAGGTGCAGGTTCTGGAACGGCCGCAGGTCACCCAGGTCGAAAATCGAGCCCAGGTCGACGTAGAAAGCTTCGGCCCGCTGCCCGGCGAACACCGTGATCCCGCCGCCCAGGCTGTGCACGGCCGCTGCGGCCAGGGCCGGGTAGTCCGGCGTTGACCGCGGCCCGATGTTGCATGGCGGGCAGGCCAGGCCGGTGCCGAGGGTGCGCTGCGACCAGCCGGACGTCACGGAAACGTCGTAGAACTGGCGGCGGTTCCAGTTCGGGCTGTTCAGCGACGTGATCGGGCCCGTGTTGTACAGGAAGCTATCCGGGATCTGAAGGTCGGTGCGGAACCGGAACTCGTAAGAGATGTCCGCCTGGCCGTCGCCGTTGTTGTCGATGTGGATCTGGTACAGCACGTCGTCGCCGAACTCGTAGAAGTTCGGCCCTCCGGCTGGTTCCTGCAGCGGGACGTAGTTGGCAATCAGCGTGACCGTGTCGGGCTTATCCGGGCTCACGAACGCGTAGACGTCTGTACTGTCGGCCACCGGGTCCTTAGAAATCTCCGGCGCCTCGCGGTGCGATGACATTCACTTACCTCACTGGCTCGAATGGGCAGATGGCAGGAGTTACCCGATCGCCCGGGCGATCCGGGCGGCTAGGTCCTTGTCGCGCAGCCGAGCCTGGCTGGTCCCGGAGAACACCTCGATGTCCCCGGATTTGGCGTCGCGCACGTGCACCACGATCGGTTCGGCGGCCGTCCGCGCGTCGTCGTGGCTCTGCGACTGACCCGGTGCCGACTGTCGGCTAGTGGCGGCCAGTGCTGGGCTCGCGACCGCTCCGATGGTGGTGACGGCGAGGCCAGCGACGCCAGCGGTTGCGGCTCCCTGGAGCAGGGAGCGCCGGGACAGACGGCGCCCCGGTTCCGCCGGCGTCGCGGCACGCTCGGCCGACGTACGCTTTGCATCCTGACTGGGCATGACGATCCTTTCTGTGGCTGGTTGGCATGCACGTCGCACGTGGCGAGACCCACGCCGATAGGGTTAATCAAGCAGTTACTTAGAGTGCTGATAAAGAGGCTGAGCGTATCGATCTCGTGGCCATGTTGCTGGATTCTGGCTGATGAGCACGGCGGAGATGCTGGTGATTGGCCGCCGCGCAAGCCAGATTTGCCCATGCCCCGGCCCGCCTCGGCCGCCCGATCCCCTCGCACGCCATTGCTTCGCTACGGGTGGGCTGTCGGATGGGTCTTTGTCCAAAAAGATTTGGTAACTTTTCGATCGTGCGCGAGCATGACGGAAGGGACGGCGATTCGGGGGAGGGAATGGACCGTCCGCCGGTGGCTGACCGCGAGGCGTCTTGAAGGATCAGGGCCGTACGGCCGCTGGAAGGGATTCGCCGCCGGTATCTGCTGGTCGTGGCCGAAGTCAGCCGGTGTTCAGGGCGTCCATCTCTCGATGACGGTCACGTACAGGCCGAACCACGTAGTCGCGACGGTCAGCACGCCGATGAGCGGCACCAGCACCGAAGTCCGCAGCGGCGCCAGCAGGCGGGCCACCGGGAGGGCCAGTAGCACGGCGGGCAGCAGGAAGCGCGGCTTCGAACTGATCCAGTTGGCGCTCGTGGTGACGGCAAGGAAGACCACCACGATCGTGTAGACGTGCAGGTAGACGGGTATCCGCTCGGTCAGGCTCCACAGCATGAGCAGCACCGCGGCGATGATCGCCCCGACCACCAGGACCTCCGCCACCGAGGGCGCGCCGAGCAGCGTGCTCCTCACCACGCTCAGCGTGCTCGCCCCCCAGTCGAAGGTCATGTGCATGACGTGCTTCTCGACCCAGAACCATCCGTCCAGCCGGTGCGTCGCGGCCGCCGCATAACCCAGGTACCCCAGCAGCCCCAGCGGCGCCAGCAGCGAGCCGGCCAGCGGCCGCCACCACGCGGCGAAGGGCTGACGCGCCCGCACCGCGTGGACCACCGCGATCGCCGCCGCGGCGAATATGGCCAGGACGAGCGCCACGGCCGTGCTGCGCACGGTGCCGGCCACCAGGGTGAGCAGCCCCGCGGTCAGCCACCGGCCGCTGACCAGGGCGACCAGGGCCCAGACGGCCAGGGCGCAGAACAGCGCCTCGGCATACATCATGGACAAGACCGTCGAACTCGGTGCCACCGCCCAGATCGCCACCATGAGCAGGCTGACCCGCGGATCGCCGGTCAGCTTCAGGCCCAGCGTGGTCAGCCCCCACGCCGCCGCCAGCCCGGCCACGGCCGTCACGATGAGGCCCGCCGTGACGATGGTGACCCAGGGCAGCCAGCTGAGGGAGTCGATGACCGCGGGGTACCCGGGAAACCAGGAAAATACTGAGGCGTGTGCCAATTGGCCGGGCGGATAGGTATAGGCGTGCGCGGCAATGTCCCGGTAGTGACCGCCGTCGGACGATCTCATCCACCTGAGCAGCGACCAATGCGGCCGCTGGTATCTGCCGTGCCCAAGCATAAAGGCCGCGATCGCCACGCTGACCAGGCGGATCCCCGCGTAGATGAGCGTCCCGGTCACCGGCAGCGAGAGCCGCGGGAATGACGGAACTGACCAGCGACCGCCCGCGCCGACAGGTTCCGGCCGGGCTGGCTCGGGGGCATCGTCGATGTCCGAATTTACGCCAGAAAGTGACATACGCTATCCAGGCCGTTAGTCGATCAAGGTGTCACATACCGTACCGCTCCCCGGCGGTCCCTGACATCACCGCTGTCGCCGGGCCCGCAATAGCAATGATGCCGAACGAGGTGGCCGCGAGCACGGCCCCCTCCATCATGCCCCGGCCGGGCGGCGCGGCCTGGCGGACCGAAGGTCCCGCCCGCTACGGACCTTGGCACCTGCTCTTTTCCGGCGGACCGCGGTGAGCTGGCGTCATGAGCCAGTCGCTGACCGCCGAACAGGTCGCCCGGTACGTCGTGGCGGAGGCCGTCTGGGCGCCCTCGGTGCACAACACCCAGCCCTGGCGGTTCACCACGGGCCGCGAAAAGGGCAGTCAGCAGATCAGCCTGCACGCCGACACCGGACGCATGCTCGCCGTCGCCGACCCGGACGGCCGCGAGCTGATGATCAGCTGTGGCGCCGCGCTGTTCAACGTCCGCCTCGCCCTCCGGTCGCTCGGCTACGTTCCCGAGACAGACGTGCTACCCGACCCGGGCCAGCCGACGCTGGTCGCGCGGGTCAGCTGGCGGGAGCGCGCCGCCGCCGACGAGTTCGAGCGGCGGCTGTTCAGCCAGGTCCGCAGGCGCCGGACGCACCGCGGCGCCTTCGACCCCGCGCCGCTGCCGCCGGACCTGCTCGCCGCGCTGCGCGGCGGCGCCGCGAAGGACGGGGCAGCCCTGCGCATCGTGGCGGACGACGGGCGTCGGGCCGCCCTCGCGGCCGCCGTGGAAACCGCGGAACACGAATTGCGGCGGGACGGCGAGCGCCTCCGTGAGCTCGCCCGATGGACGCCCGCGCCGGGCAGCGCCTGCTGCGATGGAGTGCCGGCTACCTCCTACCCGGCGCGGGCCGAACACACCGACCCTGACTTCCCCGGGCGGGATTTCGCCCGCGGTCACGGCTGGGGGGTGCCGCCGCTCAGCCCGGCCACGTCGATACGGGCCGCCGGTGTGGCCGGGCTGCTCACCACGACCGCCGACCGCCCGGCGGACTGGGTGAGCGCCGGGCAGGCCCTGCAGCGGATCCTGCTCACCGCGAGCGCCTGCGGGGCGGCGGTGGCGCTGCACAGCCAGCCGCTCGAGCTGGCCTGGCTGCGCGAGTTCATCAGGACCCAGCTCAGCGACGGCGCCTACCCGCATCTCGTGCTCAGGATCGGGATGGTCACCCAGGTGGCGGTCAGCGTGCGCCGCGATCCTGCTGACGTCCTGCTCGCACCCGGCGGCGCCCGTGTCAGCTCCGGCGGTGACCGTGTCAGCTCCGGCGGTGACCGTGCCAGCCCCCGCGCCGGCTGAACCGCGGCCCGGCCAGGTCCAGGAACTGACCAGATCGGAGTGCTTCGAGCTGCTAGCGAACGAGCATCTCGGCCGGGTGGCCGTCACCGATGACCGCGGGCCGGTGGTGTTCCCGGTCAACTACCTGCTCGATCGGCACACCGTGGTGTTCCGCACCGAGGCGGGTACCAAGCTGCACGCCGCGAGCCGCGGTAGCCGGGTCTGTTTCGAGGCGGACGGGGTCGACGCGGTCGCACGCACCGGCTGGAGCGTGATCGTCCGCGGTGAGATCACCGAGGTCACCGACCGCGCCGAGCTCGCCCGGCTGGCCGGGCTGCCGCTGCGGGTGTGGTCGGCCGGAGCCAGGGACCACTACCTCCGGATCCTGCCCGCGGTGCTGACCGGCCGGCGGATATCGGCGGGGTGAGAGCCCATGGGAACCGAGATCACCCGGGAGAAGTTCAGCCAGCGCGACTACGCCCGGTTCGCCGCCCGGCTCGAGGAGTGCCTGGCCGACCTCAGGCAGTTGCTCGGCCGTCCCGGCTTCGGGACCGGCCCGGCCACCATCGGCGCCGAGCTCGAGCTGTTCCTGGTCGACGGCGCGGCCCGGCCGCTGCCGGTGAACCAGGCCGTCCGCGCCCTGGCCGCCGACTCACGCGTCACCGTCGAGCTCAACCGCTTCAACCTGGAGCTGAACTCCTCGCCCGCGCCGCTGGCCGGCCGCCCGTTCAGCATGCTCGGCAGCGAGCTCGACGCGCTGCTGGACCGGGTCGCAGCGGCGGCCCGGGCGCACCACGGCAGGGTGGCGCTGATCGGCGTGCTGCCCACGCTCGCCCCGGCGCACCTCGGCACCGGCGCGATCACCGACCTTGCCCGCTACCGGGCGCTGAGCAACGGCTTGCGGCGGCTCCGCCGCGGCCCGCTACGGGTACGGATCTCCGGTGCCGAGCCGTTGGAGCTGACCAGCGAGGATATCGCGCTCGAGGGGGCGAACAGCTCGTTCCAGGTGCACCTGCGGGTCGCTCCGGGAGACTTCACCCGTGTCTACAACGCGGCGCAGCTGGCGATGGCGCCGGTGCTCGCGGCGGCCGGCAACTCGGCCACGTTCCTGGGCCACCGGCTCTGGGAGGAGACCAGGGTGGCGTTGTTCAAGCAATCGGTCGAGGACCGCGACAGCCGCGGGCCGAGGCGCCGGCCGCCGCGCACCGCGCTCGGCACCGGCTGGCTGCGAGACGGGGCGCTGGAGCTGTTCACCCAGAGCGTCCGGCTGCACGAACCCCTGCTGCCCCTCGTCAGCACTCCGCCGGCTGGCGACGGGCCGCTCGACCAGGGACAGGCGGGCGACCCGCCCCGCCTGGACGAGCTCAGGCTGCACCATGGCACGGTCTGGGCCTGGAACCGGGCCATCTACGACCCCGCGGCCGGCGGTCACCTGCGGATCGAAATGCGGGCCCTGCCCGCCGGGCCCACGATGACCGACATGGTGGCCAACGCGGCCTTCCTGATCGGGCTCACGCTATGGCTGGCCGGCCAGGACGAGCGGTGGACCTACGCGCTGTCGTTCGAGCGCGCCGATTACGGCTTCTACCGCGCGGCCCAGTACGGCCTGGCCGCCGAGCTGACCTGGCCGTCCGGCCCGCACCAGGTCAGGACGATGGCCGCCGCCGACCTGGTGCCCGGACTCCTGCCGGCCGCACGCCACGGCCTGGTGGGCGCCGGGGTGGCGGAGACGGAGGCGGACCGCCTGCTCGGCGTGATCGGCGCACGGGTGGCCACCGGGCAGACCGGGGCGGCGTGGCAGCGCGCCGCGCTAGCGGCCGCCGAACCCGGCCGGTCCCGTGAGCAGGCCCTCACGCTGATGCTCGACCGGTATCTCGCCTGCGCGGCCACCGGTCAGCCCGTGCACACCTGGCCGGCCCCGGAGCGTCAGCTATGACCGGTAACATCCCGGGCATGGCAGGCTCCGAAGGTGCGGCAGGCTCCGGCGACCTGGTCCTGGTCCTCAACTCGGGTAGCTCGTCGGTGAAGTTCGCGCTGCTCACCCCGGACACCGGCGTACGCGTGCTGGACGGGCTGGCCGAGCGGATCGGCACCCCGGAGGCCGTGCTGCGGATCCGCCGGTCCCCGGGCGACGCCGCCGAGGAGCCCCTCCCGGACGGCAGCTACCAGGCCGTCATCTCCCGCATTCTCGACCGCCTAGACGGCGCCGGAGCGTACGTCGCCGACCCGGCGCGCCTCATCGGGGTCGGCCACCGGGTCGTGCACGGCGGCGACCGGTTCAGCGCCTCGACCTTGGTGGATGACGAGGTCATCGCCGCGATCCGCGAGTTCGCCCGGCTGGCGCCGCTGCACAACCCGGCGAACCTGGCCGGCATCGAGGCGGTCAGCGCCGTCCGGCCCGGACTGCCCCAGGTAGCGGTCTTCGACACCGCGTTCCACCACACCATGCCGGCCTGGGCCTTCCGCTACGCGGTGCCCGAGGAGTGGTACACCCGGTACGGGGTGCGACGTTACGGGTTCCACGGCACCAGCCACCGTTTCGTCAGCCAGCGGGCGGCGGCTCTGCTCAGCAAGCCCCCCGCCGAGCTTCGCCTGGTCACCGCCCATCTCGGCAACGGCTGCAGCGCCGCGGCGATCCGGGACGGCGTGTCGGTGGACACCACGATGGGCCTGACCACACTGGAGGGGCTGGTCATGGGCACCCGCTCCGGTGATGTCGATCCCGGCGTCTTCGCCTACCTGGCCAGCCAGACCGGGCAGAGCTCCGCGGAGCTCACCGAGGTGCTGAACACGCACAGCGGCCTGCTGGGGCTGTCCGGTGTCAGCAACGACATGCGGACCGTCGAGGCCGCGGCTGCTCGCGGCGACCAGCGGGCCCAACTTGCCCTCGAGGTCTTCGTGCACCGGCTGGCCAGGGCGATCGCCGGGCTGGTCACCAGCCTGGAACGGCTCGACGCGCTGGTCTTCACCGGCGGCATCGGGGAGAACAGCCCGGTCGTCCGCGGCCTGGTCCTGCGCCGCCTGGGGTTTCTCGGCCTGGCCGAGGACCCCGAGGCCAACGCCGAACACGGCCGGTCCACCGGGGGCCGGATCAGCCGTCCCGGCCCGGTCCAGGCACTCGTGGTGCCGACCGACGAGGAGTTGATGATCGCCCGCGACACCACCCGCCTCGTCACCGCCCGGCCGGCGGCCTCAGCCAGGAGGTAACGCCATGGCCCGGAGCCTGCTCGTCGCGCCCGCCACCGAGGACGTCGGCCTGGCCCGGACCTGCCTCGGCCTGCTGCGCGCGCTCGACCGCATCGGCGTCCACGTGGACTACGTCAAGCCGGTGGCCCAGCCCCGGGCCGACGGCACCCCCGACCGCTCAGCCGCCCGGGTGGCGGCGGTCACCACATTGCGGCCGCAGGAACCGCTCAGCACCGCCGAGCTGGAGCAGCGACTGGGCGAGGGCGAGCTCGACGTCGTCCTGGAGAAGATCCTCGCAGCCTGGGCGCCGATCTACAACCGGTCCGATGTCGTCGTGGTCGAGGGGCTTAAGGCGGGGCCGTCCAAGCTGTATGCCCCCGCCCTCAACCAGGCGCTGGCCCGCGCTCTTGACGCCGACGTCCTGCTAGTCGGCAACTGGCCCGCGCAGCCGGATGGCGTCGAGGGTCTGGCCGAGCAGTTCGCCATCGCGGCTGGCGGATACACCGCGGGTGATACCGCGCGCGTGGTCGGCTGCGTGGTCCACGGACTGCCCGCGGCTCTTTCGTCCGCGATGACTCCTTCGTCCGCGACGATTCCGGCCGCCGCGCTGCGGACCGCGCTGGCCGGGCACGGGCTCCGGCTGATCGCCGGGGTGCCGCACCGTCCGGAGCTGACCTGGCTGCGGGTCAGCGACCTGGTCCGTGAGCTGAACCCGGAGATCCTGCACGCGGGCGACATGTCCCGGCGGATCAAGGACGTGGCGGTGTTCGCCCAGGGCATCCCGGGCGGCATCCGGGTCCTTGACGACGGTCGGCTGATCGTGGTACCCGGTGACCGGCACGAGGTGGTCATGGCCGCCTGCCTTGCCGCGCAGAACGGGACCCGGCTGGCCGCCCTGCTGCTCAGCGGGGGTATCCAGCCCGATCCGCAGATCTGGCGACTCATCCGGGGCGCCTTCACCGGCATGCCCGTCCTGCTCGTAGAGTCGGACAGCTACCAGACCGCCAACCGGGTGCGAGATCTGGACCCGGGGCTGCCGCCCGACGACGTGGACCGGATCGAGGGCACGACCAACACCGTCGCGGATGCGCTGAACGCGTCCTGGCTGCAGTCCCTGGCCAGCCCCGCCCGGCCGCGTCGGCTCACCCCCGCCGCCTTCCGTTACCAGCTGGTGGAGCAGGCCTGCGCCGCCCATGCGCTCATCGTGCTGCCCGAAGGGACCGAACCCCGCACCCTGCGGGCCGCGGTCGCGTGCGCCGACCGCGGCATCGCCCGCTGCCTGCTGCTCGGCGCGCCGGACGAAGTGGCGGTGCAGGCCAGGCACCTCGGGCTGCGGCTGCCCCATGACGTGACCATCCTGGACCCGCAGACCGTCGCCGAGCGCTACGTCGCCCCGCTGGCCGAACTGCGGCGGCACAAGGGCTGGACCGAAGAGGTGGCGCGCGAGCACCTAGCCGACCCGGTCACGGTCGGTACCATGATGCTCAAGCTGGGCGAGGTGGACGGCCTGGTGTCCGGTGCGGTACAGACCACCGCGAACACCGTCCGGCCCGCGCTGCAGATCCTCGGCACCAAGCCGGGCAGCCGCCTGGTGTCCTCGATCATGTTCATGTGCCTGCCCGACGGGGTGGTCATCTACGGCGACTGCGCCATCAATCCGCAGCCCGGCGCCGAGGACCTGGCCGACATCGCGATCTCCAGCGCCGCGTCGGCGCGCGCCTTCGGCATCGAGCCGCGGGTCGCGATGATCAGCTTCAGCACCGGGACCTCCGGAACCGGCACGGACGTGGACAAGGTGGCCGAAGCCACCCGGATCGTCCGCGAGCGCGAACCGGGGCTGGCCGTCGACGGCCCGCTCCAGTACGACGCGGCCGCGATCGCCTCGGTCGGCCAGGCCAAGCGGCCGGGCAGCCCGGTGGCCGGCCGGGCTAGCGTCTTCATCTTCCCCGACCTGGACACCGGCAACACGACCTATAAGGCGGTGCAGCGCAGCGCCCAAGTGGTCAGCGTCGGCCCGATGCTGCAGGGCCTGGCCAAGCCGGTGAACGACCTCAGCCGCGGCGCGCTGGTCGAGGACATCATCTACACGATCGCCCTGACCGCGATCCAGTCCCGGGCCAGCTAACGCCGCCTGCCCGCGCCCGGCCTCGCTCCTCGGCCACGCGCTGGCCCCGGCGGAGCAGCGCCCATCACTCCGGCGGATGTCAGCCCCAGCGGACCCCCAGGGAAAGCTCGGCCGCCAGGTTCGCCTGCACCGACGCCACGGCGCGGAACGCCTCCCGCAGGTAGGACCGCGCCAGCGGGTTCAGTGTCTTGGGGTCGATGAAGTCGTCCGGCGCCTGGCCGCGCCGCAGCTGCTCGACCTGATGATCGAGGCGGAGCGCGAAGATGAAGCCGAACGCCTCCATCAGCGTCTGCGCCTCCGGGCCTTCCATGGTCCCGGCCGCCTCGGCCGCGCGCAGCCGCTGCAGCGTCGAGGCGCTCGCCACCCCGGCCGCCATCCCGGCCCAGCGGGCCAGGTCGACGATCGGGATCATCCCGCCGTGCTTGATGTCGAGCTGCCCGCGGCGCTCGCCCGAGTGCTCGACCACGAAGTCCCGCAGGAACCCGGTCGGTGGCCGGAACGACAGCGCGAACCGGGCAAGCAGCCGCAGCAGGTAAGGATGCTCCGGGTACGGCCGCGCCTCCCACAGCCCGCCGCCGGCCGTGCCGCTGCTGCTCCACACCGGGCGGCTGTCGGTGAGCACCGATACCAGGATCAGCGCCTTCTCCTGGGTCGGGTCCTCGGACAGGCTCCGCGCGGCCCGGTGCCACGAGGCCAGCGACCGGGCGAACAGCGGGTTGGCCGCGCTGGCCCCGTGCGCGTCGGGGGACATCCCGCACGCCCGCAGCCCCTCGTCCACCGCCCGCGCCACCCGCCCTACGTAATCGGCCGCCTCGGCGCTGGCGTCATCCCCGGCGCCCTCCCAGGCCAGCGCACTGTCCACGTCGGAGGACGGCACCGCCTCCCGCCGCGCCAGGCTGCCCAGCGCGAACCAGGTGAACGGCACCGGCGGCGGGCCGGCGTCCCGGACGGCCAGCTCGACCAGCCGCCGGGTCAGCGCGTCCAGGACCACCGAACGGACCGCCGCCACCTGCTCCGCCGTCACCCGCGCGTCGTGCAGCGCGATGATCACCGGGTCCAGCCCGGCCGCCGCCGCCGCCAGGTCGGCCGGGCTCTCCGCCAGCGCGATGGCGCGGCGCAGCAGCAGCGGCTTGCGCCCCTCGGCGGCGACCAGGTTGCCGTCGTCGACCACGCCCAGCACCTCGCCGGCCGGCGACAGCACCGGGATGTGGTGCACGTTGCGCTCGAGCATGTCGAGCAGCACGTCGCCGCCCAGCCGGTCGGCGGTCACGGTGTAGGCGGCCTCGGTCATGATCGCGGAGACCGGCGCGTCCGGGCTGAGGCCGGCCGCGATCACCCGCGTCCGCAGGTCCCGGTCGGTCACGATGCCGAACGAGTGGCCGTACGGCACCAGCACCGCGCTCGCGCCCTGGTCGGTCATCCGCCTGGCCGCCTCCCGGATGGGCTCGCTGCCCTGGCACAGCAGCGGCGGGGTCCGGATCAGCGTGGCGACCCGGCTCTGCACCGGGTCGGAGACCGGTTCCGCGGGCGCGGCCGGGATCGTCCTGGCCACGATCGACCGGGCGACGAACCGGAGCACGTCCGGGAGGGCCAGCAGCGGGCGCATCACGTCCGCGGGGATGCGGTAGCAGACCGTGTCCTCGGCGGCCCGGGCCTCGAAGCCGGTCGGCAGCCCGGAGATCATCGACGCGTGCCCGAACAGCTCGCCCGGGCCGAGCAGGTCGAGGACCCGCCCGTCGTGGATGACCTCGACCGAGCCGCTGCGGACCATCCAGACGTACTCCACCGGGCCGGCGCCCTGCGAGAAGATCGTCTTTCCCCGCGGGCTGACCTCGGTCTCGGTCACCGCGGCGACGCGGGCCAGGTCATCGGCCCCGACCGCGTTGAAGGGCGGCCTGGAGCCGAGAAAGCCGGCGATGTCCGGCACCGGTCAGGCTCCGGCGGGCTCGTCGCCGACGACGGCCACGCTGGCCACCGGCCCGGCCCGGTGCTCGGCCAGCACCGTCGCCTGGCTGCCGCGCAGCTTCACCAGGTAGTAGACGATGCCCACGAGGCCCAGCACGCCGGTAAAGGTGAACGCGCCCCACTGGAAGTACCAGTGGTCGGCGCCGTAGACCGCCGGGCGCGGCCAGGCTAGGTTGACCATGACGCCGATCTGGAAGATGACTGCCAGCAGGTTCACCGGCAGCCCCCAGCGGCCCAGGTTGAAGTAGGGGCCGTGCTCTGGCGTTGGCCACTTCCTGCGCAGCCGCGCGATCAGCAGCGGCCCGGTGACGCACATGTAGGCGATGTAGAACATGATGATCGCGACCGAGGTGAGCACGAAGAACGCGCGCTGGTTGCCGACGTTCAGGACCAGCAGCAGGATCGTGATCACGCCGATGACGATCGAGGGGACCAGCGGCGTCTTCGACTTGCCGTGCACCTTCGCGATGGCCGATGCGTACGGCAGCCGGTTGTCGCGGCCCATGGTGAAGATCATCCGGATCCCGCCGGCGTGCACGGCCAGGCTGCACACGGTGATCGCGATCAGCGAGTCGATCAGGAACACGTTGCCGATCGTACTGCCGAGCGTGGCCTTGACCAGGTAAGGCAGCCCGGAGGTACCGAGTTGCGACGCGTGGATGTTAGGCACCGACATCTCGCCGAACAAGATGACCAGGAAGCCCGCCAGCCCGGCCGCTGCCAGCGCGCGGATGATCGCGGGCGGGGCGTTCTTCCGCGGGTCGAGGGTCTCCTCGGCCAGCGACCCGGCCGTGTCGAACCCGTACATCACGTACGCGCTCATCAGCCCGGCTACCAGGAAGGCGCCGAAGTAGCCCCACGGATAGCCCCTGCCGAGGCCGAAGGTGTCGAAGATGACACCCGGGCCACGGCGGATATGCGCGGCCAGCAGGATGATCAGCAGCGTGACGCCGACCAGCTCGGCGGCGACACCGAAGTTATTGATCCGCGCCATGATCTTGACGCCGGCCATGTTGATCAGGGTGGTGAAGACCACCAGCCCCGCGGCCAGCAGTAGCGCGTTCTTGGCGCCGTCCGGCGTGGACACCAGGCCGATGTCGGCCGGGCCGCCGATGATCTGGAACGCCGACGAGATCTGGGGCGCGACGATCTGGTAGGCGACCGCTACCGCGGCCAGCGTGACGATCGATCCCACGGTCAGGATCCAGCCGCCGAAAAAGGAGGTGAACGGCCTGGCGATCTGCTTAGACCACTGGTAGACCGAGCCCGCCAGCGGGTACTGCCCGGCGAGCTCGGCGAAGCAGAGCGCCACCAGGAACTGGCCGGCGAACACCGCGGGCCAGGTCCAGATGAACGCCGGGCCGCCCGAAAGGAAGCCGAAGAAGAACAGCTCGAACACCCCGGTCATGATCGAGATGTAGCTGAACCCCGCGGCGAACGAGGAGAACAGGCCGAGCGACCGGTCGAGTTCCTGCTTGTAGCCGAACTTGGCCAGTTCGTCGGTATCCGTGCTCGGCATCGCCATGGCTCGTCTCCTCCGTGCAGGGCCGGGGACGACATCCCGGATGACATCATTGTGGACCGAACGTCCCCGCGGGTGAAGGCGCCAGCCCGAGCCGTCGATTGGCGAGCGCCGCCGATCGGCGCGTATACATGGACCAATGGGTGAGCAGCGTCGGCCGGCCCCGGCCAGCCGGAGTTTCGATCTGCTCAGCCTCGGCAGCTTCGTGGTCCTCGGGCTGCCCGACGGCATGCTCGGCACCGCATGGCCGTCCATGCGCGCCACCTTCGGCGCCCCCGTCGGCGGCCTGGGCCTGATTCTGCTCCTCGCCACGGCCGGATCCGTGCTGGTCACCGCCTTCGTCGGCCCGCTGATCCGCCGCCTGGGCGTGCCTGCCCTGCTCGCCGTGGCCGGGTCGGTCGCCGCGCTCGGGTACGCCGGGTTCGCGGCAGCCCCCGGGCTGTGGCTGGTGCTCGGCGTGTCCGTCCTGCTGGGCGTCTCGGCCGGCATGATGGACGCCGGGCTCAACACGGCGGTCGCCCTGACTGGCCGGCAGCGGCTCCTCAACCTGCTGCACGGCGCCTACGGCGTCGGCACCGCGATCGGCCCGCTGGTCGTCACCGTCGCCATCCTCGCCGGGTCGTGGCGGCCCGCCTACCTCGTCCAGGTCAGCCTGGACCTGGCCCTGGCCGCGCTGTGGCTGCGCCAGCGCCAACGCCAGCGAAGGCGCGACCGCGCCCAAGCCGGGGCCGCCCAGGTGGCGCCGGTGGCGGCTAGCGAGCCGCATCCGGCCGCACAGTGGTCCCGGCGCCGGTACAGCGGGGTCGTGGTCGCGGGCATGAGCGTCTTCTTCGTCTACACCGGCCTGGAAGTCGGCGCCGGGCAGTGGGAGGCGAGCTTCTGCCGCGGTCAGCTGAACCTATCGCCGGGCGCGACCGGCCTGGCCGCGTTCGGCTACTGGGGCGCGCTGACCGCCGTCCGGATCAGCCTGGCCTTGCTGCCCCGGCCGGTCCCGCCCCAGGCAGTGGTCCGCTGGGGCAGCGCTATCGCCGTGCTCGCCGCGGCCACGATCTGGTGGCAGCCGGACGTCGCCGTGACCGTGACCGGGTTCGTCGTGCTCGGCGGCGCGCTGGCCGGGGTCTTCCCCGCCCTGATCTCGCTCACCCCGGTGCGCCTCGGGGAGCAACGGGCGCACAACGTCATCTCCTGGCAGGTGGGCGCGGCCGCCGCCGGGGGGGCGGGCCTGTCCGCGGTCATCGGCCTGCTCATCGGCGCCACCAGCCTGGCCGTCCTCGGCCCCGCGATAACCGTCCTCGCGCTGATCGTCGTCGCCGCCGAGCTGATCCTGAACCGTCTCGCCCCGATCGCCGCACCGGGAAAAGCCAGGCCGCGCGCTGGCCGGGCTAACTGTGCGTGAGGCAGTCCGCCGAGGCCCGGCTGAGGAAGGCCTTAGCGCGCCGGAAGGTCTCACCGACGGGCTGACCCGCCAGCCAGACCTGGTACTCCCGGTACCGCGTCATCTCCCACTCCTGCCCGCGGGCCGGGAGCGAGTCGAGCCCGGGTTCGGGCACTGGCCGCCAGGTCCAGGCCGCGATCGCGGCACCTCGTCCTGGCTCGATGAAATCAGCCTGATCGAGGTAGTAGCCCATCTGGTTCCGCACGAACCGCAGGCCCCCGAACGTTCCCTCGATGGCCCGGCGCTGGGCGGCGTCGTACCCGGCCAGGACACTGTCGTAGGGGTCCGGGTGGTAGCGCACCAAGGTCGCGTCGACCATGGTGATCCACCACACGGCCTCGCTGATCACCGCGAACGCGTGCGGCCGGTCCCAGCCCCGGGCCCGCAGCAGCCGGTCGATCGTTTCCCGCATCGCGGTGATCGTCCAGTCGAGCGCACCGCCCTCGGCCGCGGAATCACTGGCGTTCAGGCGGTTCCACGCGACCCGGCAGCGGGCGGAGCAGAAACGTGCGTGCTCACGCCGTGGCGCGAACAAAGCGCCGCACTGCTCGCACTTCCTGCTGTCAGTCATCGTCCCCATGTTACGCGTAACGGGGCTGTGACCTGCGACATGCACCTGTCAGGGGGATGAACAGTCGGTAACCCGAAGGTGTCTAGGCGGCACCCGCCAGCGGTCCGGTTCGCCCCCTCGCCGAACCGGACCGCCCTGCGTGTACCAGCACAGTGCCAGCCAAAGGGCGGCGAACCCATACAAAACTTCGCACAACCCTGGCGGCTGGGCTGGTCCGGCCGCACCGGTCAGGACGGGCCGGCGGCCGCGGGCGGCGCCTGCGCCCTCGCGGCCAGCAGCGTCTGCGACGCCGCCGCCCAGGGCCGCGGCTGCGGCCGCACGTGACGCCAGTCGAACGGCGGGTGCCCGAGCTTGGGGTGGCGGCGGTCGTACACGTTGGTCGCCGCCCAGATCCCGACGAGCGCCAGCAGCAGGGCCTTCGTCCCCCACACCGCCGCCCCGCCGGCCGCGGACAGGCCGCCCACGCCCGCGGTCCACAGCCAGTACCCGAGCACCGGGTAGATCACCAGCTGATGCCAGATCTTGGTCGGCGCGACGGCCTGTGCCCGGGTGTAATAGCCGCGCCGCAGCTCCTCACGCCACTGCGCCAGCCCGAGCGCCAGCATGACCACCACGGTCGTCACCCCAACAGCCGGACCGGTCAGCCCATGCGGTGTCCGCGGGCCGGTCAGCCAGACACCCAGGCCGGCCGCCGCCGCCAGCAGCGGGTCGCCGTAGGTCACGGCGGCGAACTGCTCGCGCGGGACGAGCCAGCGCCGCTCGAGCACCCAGGCGATGATGATCAGGCTGCCGGGACTCACGGCGAACGCGCACAGGCCGGCGATCCAGGGTCCGTGGCGCAGCGCGGCGCCGAGCACGGGCAGGTAGCCCGTGTTCACGGTGGCGGCCCCAGCCGGGTGTCCGCAGTGTCCACGAGCCGCCAGCCTGGACGGCCGCCCGCCGCCAGGACACGCAAAACTTCGGTGTCATCCGGCCCGCCGCCGGCGTAATAAGGGCGCGCTGTCACCGCGGGCTGGGGTGCCAGTGCAGCGGGGCCCGCGCAGCCCAGGCCCGCGCCGTCAGCGCGACCGCCAGGACGCGGTGAGCATACTGGCCACCTCCTCGTCGGCGAAGAACTGCTCGTGGATCCGGGCGAAGTGAATGACCCTGATCAGGTTGGCGCCGTGCGCCGCGGCCAGCCCAGCGGCGGCGGCGGGCTCGGGCTCCCGGGCCGGCCGGCGGAAATGAGCGGTCACCACGTCGATGGCGGCGCCCTTCGCCGCGGTGAAGACGTCCAGCGTCCGCGGGTGGACGTGCGCCGCGTTGGCGATTTCCTGGCGCTTGTCGAAGCGGGCGAGCTCCTGCCAGATGCCCAGCTCGGTCCGGTTGTGCACCAGTTGGTCGAGCAGCGGCGGCCGCATCGCGGCGGCCTTGCGGAACGGATCGGCGTCCGGGCTGGGGGAGGGGTCGCCACGGCCGATGGCCTCGACCACGGCCCGGGTCACGAACGCGTCCGCGCGCTTGGCCAGCAGCGCCTTCGGGTCGAAGAACTGGAAGGCCGCGAGCAGGTAGAGCAGCCGGTTCTCTTCCTCGTCGGTGGTGCTGATGATCGTCTTGGTGCCGGGAGCGAGCTGGCGCAGCGTCGCCAGCGCGGTCAGCCCGGTCGCGGCCGACTGCGCGTAGCGCAAGTCGACGATGGCCTGATCGAACGGCTCCTCGTAGGCCAGCATCCGGGGCAGCGCGACCGGGTCGCGCACGCCGGTGACGGTGTGCCCGTCGAGGATGCCGCGCAGGGCCATCTCGACGTTCAGGTAGTCATCGATCACCAGGATCCGCACCAGCGCCCCTTCAGCTCGCTCACCATGCCGACTGCCACCGAACGCACGCCCGCGTCCCGCCCCCGGCCCGCGAGGAGAACGTCAGCGAGCCCGCGTATCCGCGCAGGTGCTCGGCCATCACGGCCAGGCTGGTGGCCGGATCGTCCAGCACTCCGGCCGGCATCCCGGGTCCGTCGTCGTCGACGCGCAGCATGGTCTGCGTCCGGGCCGCTCCCGGCTGCTCGGCCATGCTGATGGCGACCTCGATCCGCCGCGCGCCCGCCTTCCAGGCGTTGGTCATCAGGTCCACTAGGCAGCGCCGGGCCAGCTGGTAGTCGGTGCCGCTGAGTTGTACCGAACGGCTGGCCGGGTCGAGCTCCGCCGTGGTGTCCGCCCCGCTGGGCAGGATCCGGGTCACGCAGTGCCACAGCAACTCGACGGTGCCGAGTTCGGCCCGGCCGAGGACCATGAGCCGGGCCTCCTCGGTCAGCGCCAGCATCTCCCGGGCCAGCGACCTGGTCTCCGGCCCGGCGCCTGGATCGTCGTCCACCTCGCTGATCAGCGCGTAAGCCGCGTTCTTGACCAGGCTGTGCACGGTGATGGCGTCATCGGCCCGGTACCGGCGGCCCTGCACAGCGGCCGCGTCGCGGGCGCCGCGCAGCACCAGTTCGTAGATGAGGGTGTATGGCCACAGCAGCAAGACGACCGCCGCGGCCAGGGTCACGCCGAACAGCCCGCCGGGGACCGCCTGATGATTCCAGTACACCGGGTAGGCCAGGATCGCGAACAAGATCACCGCGACGATGAGTGGCATCAGCGGTCGCAGCACCAGCACCGCCCGCCCCGGCGGCGTGTCCGGCGCGTACCAGGTTGAGTCGGTCATCGCCTGCAGGAACGCGCTCCACACGTGGATCACGATCAGCACCGTGCCCAGCGCGTAGACCGTGGCGGGCAGCGGCCGCACCTCGAGCGGCCCGGCGAACAGCATCGTCACCGAGATGATCCCGAACCCCTCGAGCAGGCCGGACAGGTCGGCGGTGGCCCGCTCGCGGGCGCCGAGCAGGTGCCTGGCCGCCGCGCTCAGCCCGACGATGTTGCGCGCGACCAGGAAGTCGAGCAGCGAGGACCGGTTGTGTGCCCAGGCGGTGAGCGCGCCGACCGAGCCGAGCGCCAGCAGGGCGGCGTCCTTCGGCCAGGTGCTGTGCGGGAACCAGAGCAGGAGCACCCAGAACCCGGCCATGCAGCCGGCCCGCAGCATCGCCCCGGCCCGCCACAGCGGCGTCTGGTACCGGACCGCGATCGCGTACACCAGGGGCGTGCGCAGCGATGAGTCGAACACAAGGGGCCTACCTGGTCATGATGGCGCGGAGCGGGATTCTCGCGGGCGATATGGCCGACGGCACGAATTTTCTCACGGAACCTCCCGTCCCGGCCCTCCACGATTCCGGAGTACCCCCGTCCCCGATGCTCCGGTTAGCCTCGCGGCACGGTGACCTCGTGCCACACGCCGCCGCCGGACCAGCACGGCTTCCTAATGTCCTCCCCGGCCCGCTAAGGTGCGGGTCATGACGGCCGACTCGCCCCGCACCGGGGACCGCGACCTGCTCCCGCTCTTTCCCGAGCACAGCTCGGTCACGCCGGACGGGGAACTGACCATCGGCGGTGTCGGCGCCCGTGACCTGGCCGAACGCTTCGGCACGCCCGCCTACATCGTGGACGAGGCGGGCCTGCGGAACCAGGCCCGCCGGATGCGCGACGGGCTCACCGCACGCCACCCGGATTCCGAGGTGGTGTTCGCCTCGAAGTCATTCCCCTGCCTGGCGGCGTACCAGCTGTTCGCCGCCGAGGGGCTGAGCATCGACGTGGCCGGAGCCGGCGAACTCGTCATGGCCCTGGCCGCCGGGGTCCGGCCCGAGCGGATGTACCTGCACGGGAACGCCAAGACCACCGCCGAGCTGACCATGGCCCTGGACGCGGGCCTGGCGACCGTGGTGGTGGACAACTTCGATGACATCGACCGGCTGGAACAGCTGGCCACCCGCCCGCAGCGGGTGCTGATCCGGATCATCCCCGGGGTCGCGCCGGAAACCCACGAGTCGCAGTCCACCGGCGGCGCCGACTCCAAGTTCGGCTTGCCCCTGGACCAGGCCCGTGCGGCGATCGCCCGCATCCGGGCTAGCCAGCTGCTCCGGCTGGACGGGCTGCACCTGCACATCGGGTCGCAGATCCTGGACACCGAGCCGTTCGCCCGGGCCGTCGAGGCGGTCGCCGCGCTCGGCACCTTCGATGTCTACGACGTCGGCGGCGGCCTCGGCGTCCGGTACACCCTCAAGGAGGAGGCGCCCACCGTCGAGCAGTACCTGGACACCATCGCCGAAGCCGCCCGCGCCTACCTGCCGGCCGGCGCCAGGCTCGTGATCGAGCCCGGCCGCTCGCTGGTGGCCCGGTCGTGCGTCACGTTGTACCGGGCGAGCACGGTCAAGCGCACCGGCCGCACGTTCGTCGCGGTGGACGGCGGCATGGCCGACAACCTCGACGTGGCCCTCACCGGCCAGGGCTTCGAGGCGGCCGTGGCGACCCGCCTGCTGGCCCCGCCGGACGAGGTGGTGCAGCTCGTCGGCCGCCAGTGCGAGTCGGGCGACCTCCTCGTCGCGAACTTGCCGCTGCCCGCGCCGAGGGTCGGCGACCTGATCGCCATGCCGGTCACCGGCGCGTACACCTACACGTTGGCCAACAACTACAACGGCGCGCTGCGACCGCCGATCGTATTCTGCCGGGACGGCGAGGCCCGGCTGGTGGCCGAACGGGAAACCCACGAGCACGTGCTCGCCCTGCACCGCCCCGCCCTCGGCATGGCCTGGTAACGAGCGAGCCACGGCCGGCAGGAACACGGCCGCCCTGCTGACCGGCCGACCCGGCCTGGTCAGCACGATGACATTCGGCTACCACGACGAGCTACCTGAGGCGGTCTGGCGCGGACATGCGCGTGCCATTGTTGCCCAGACCACGTTCGCGGGCCAACCCGGCGGGGAGACGCCGGCTCGGCGGCCACCGTGCTGTCCGCCCTGCCGGTGGCCATGGTCGGCACCAACTGCACCATCGGCCCGCAGCGGATGCTCACCGTGGCCGAGGACCTGGTCCGGTACGCGTCGGTGCCGGTGAGCGCGCAGCCGAACGCCGGCCAGCCGCGGCGCACCGGCCCGCGCAGCTTCGAGTTCAGCATCGACGGCGACTACTTCCGCTACTTCCGCCGGTTCGCCGACGCCGGGTGTCCCTGGTCGGCGGCTGCTGCGGCACCACCCCCGCGCACATCCGCGCTGCCGCCAACGCCGTCCGTCCGGACCCGCAGACCGCGGCCCCGAAAGCCCGGCGCACCCACCCCGCCGGCACGGGGACACCCCAAAAGTCCCAGGGCTCCCAGGCAGCGCCACCGCGCAGGCCTGCGCAGACTGCCTGGTGCCCAAGGATCCGATGCGCGGTATTCTCGGCCCTGCACTCGGCGTACCGCCGGACGCGATCGACCTGACCTATCCCTCCCCATCCGAGACCTATCCCTCACCACCGCCACAGGAGAGGTAGCCATGGCCCGCCGTACCAGCCCTCCGTTCCGCGCCGACCATGTCGGCAGCCTGCTGCGCCCCAAGCGGCTGCTCCAGGCGCGCGACGATTTCGCCGCCGGCCGGATCACGGCGGCGGACCTGCGGTCGGCGGAGGACCAGGAGATCCCCGGCGCGGTCCGGATGCAGGAGGAGGCCGGCCTGCAGTCCGCCACCGACGGCGAGTTCCGCCGGGCCTCCTGGCACATGGACTTCATCTACGCCCTCGGCGGGATATCCAAGGCGCCGGGGAACATGGCCGTGAAATTCCGGAACGCGTCCGGGGAGATCGAGTTCACCCCGGCGTCGATCCGCGTCGACGGGAAGATCCACATCGACGACACCATCTTCGGCGAGGACTTCACGTTCCTGAGGTCCCAGGTGAGGACGGCGGTGCCCAAGCTGACCATCCCGTCGCCGAACATGGTCCACTACCGCGGCGGCCCCGCCTCCGTCGACCCGGCGGTTTATCCGGACATGGAGGAGTTCTGGGCCGACCTGGCCGCGGCGTACGCCGGTGAGGTGGCGCGGCTGGGTGCGCTGGGCTGTACCTACCTGCAGTTCGATGACACGTCGCTGGCGTACCTGAACGACCCGGCGCAGCGCGCGGAGATCGCCGGGCGGGGTGAGGACGCCGAGCACATGCACCTGCGGTACATCGCCCAGATCAACGCCGCGGTGACGGGCAGGCCGGCCGGGATGGCGATCACCACGCACATGTGCCGGGGGAACTTCCGGTCTTCCTGGGTGGCCTCGGGCGGGTATGACTTCGTGGCCGAGGCGCTGTTCTCGGAGCTGGATGTGGACGGGTTCTTCCTGGAGTACGACGACGAGCGGTCCGGCGGGTTCGAGCCGCTGCGGTTCGTGCCGGCGGGCAAGCAGGTGGTCCTGGGCCTGGTCACCACCAAGCGGCCGGAGCTGGAGTCCAGGGATGATCTCAGGCGGCGTATCGAGGAGGCGGCCAGGTACGTGCCGCTGGATCAGATCTGCCTGTCCGGCCAGTGCGGGTTCTCCTCCACCGTGGAGGGCAACGCCCTGACCTACGACGAGCAGGCCGCCAAGCTCCGCCTCATCGTCGACACCGCCCACGACATCTGGGGCTAGACCTGGCCAAAAGCTGTGGTGTCAACCGTGATGCGGCCGGAGGCAAGGTTCGCCGACGATCCGGTGCATGGGTAGCGCCGGCCGGGTCATCATGGTTGCGGCGCCTGATGCCTAGACGCGGCTGGCCGGGCGGCCGCCCGCCAGCGCGGTCGGCAGCTCGGGCCGGGAGCTGATCCCGAGTTTGGCGTAGGTACTGGTCAGGTGATTCTCCACGGTTCGCTGGGTGACGAACAGGGCCTGGGCGATCTGCCGGTTCGTCTGCCCACCCGCCGCTAGCTGCGCCACTCGCAGTTCGCTTGGCGTCAGCGCGTCGCGTCCCCGCGTGGCATCGCGGCGGGGCCTGCCCCCAGCCACCACGAGCTCCCGCCGGGCCCGCTCGGCGAGGGCGAGGCCCCCCATTGCGTGGGCCAGGTCGAGGCCTTCGCGCAGGACTTCACGCGCGCTGGCGCGCGAGCCGGCTCGCCGTTGCGCCGCGCCGAGATCGATCAGCGCACGAGCCAGCTCCAGCCGGGCCGGCGAACGGCGCAGCACGCTCACGGCCTCGGTGAGCAACTCGATAGCCCCGCCCGCGGCGACTCCGGCGGCGCGCAGAGCGATCCCGAGACCCCGCGGGGCGCCCCACTGCCGCGCGAGTTCGATTTCCTCCGCGCACAGCCGACTGGCCGCGCACCCGTCACCCAGCGCGGTGAGCGACAGCGCAGCGTCCGAGCGCCAGGGCATCAACGTAGGGTTCCGGACTCCCCACAGCTCCGCCAGTTTTCCGGCCTCAAGCAGGTCTTTGACCGCCGCGGCGTGGTCCCCGGCCGCGGCATGCAGGCGTCCGCGTGCGTGCCGGGCCACGTTGTAGGGCCAGGTCAGGCCGAGCGGGCCGTCCAGGTTGCCCGCGGCCAGCAAGGCGCGTGCCTCGTCGATCCCGTCCCTGTCGATCAGCGCCGGAATCATGAAGGCCGTGGCCATTGTCGAGATCCAGCCGCCGCCTGTCATCGCCTGCTGCCCGTCCGCCAGCGCCTGCCCGACCTCGCCGTCGTATAGCGCTATCAGCGACGCCGCCGTGGCGGCGAGCGCGGCCGCCAGCGGCCATCCGCGCTGCCGCGCCAGCCGTAGCCACGTGTGCGCGCCGGCGGCGGCCTCCCTGCTCATGCCGCCGAACAGCAGCACGGTGACCGCCTCGGGTGGCGCGGTCGAGGTGAGCGACATCAGCCGGGGCGTCGCCAGGACCGCCTCGCGGGCATGGCGGATCGCCCCCTCGCGGTCCAGGCCGGCCGCGCCGAGCTCAATCGCCAGGTTGGCGTGCAACTGGGGATCAAGGTCCTCGCCGCTTTCGGCCTGCGCCTGCAGCCGCTCGAGTATCGGCCGCATGACCGGCCGGGTATCGAGGTCCCAGCGTGCGACATTGAGTACGGCGGACTGTAGCGAAATGGCGATGGGGGACCGATCGTCACCGGACTCGCTGATGGCCGCCTGCAGCACTTCAACGGCGTCGGCGAAGCGCCCGCACAGTCCGAGTGCCTGGCTGAGCGCCAGCGCGATCTCGCCTCGGCGGGGCCAGCCCGTGCTTCGGGCCAGCGCCTCGGCCAGGTGCTCTGCTGCCGCGGCCGGCGCGTGGAAGGTCTGGGTGCTGCCCAGCTCAAAGAGCACGTCGCCGCGGGCATCGGCAGCTGACGGTTCGGCCAGCGCGCGTTCCAGGCACTGGACGGCGACATCGGGAGCGCCGCGGCTGCGGGCATCGGCCGCGGCCTGGCGCAGCCTGTCCACCACCCAGGCGTCGCCGGTCGCGGCCGCCGCCAGTAGCTGTACGGTCACCTCCGCCGAGGCAGCACCCTCCTCGTCGAGGATGCGGGCCGCGCGCTTGTGCCAGCGCTGCCGCACCGGCGGGGCCAGATCCTGGTAGACGGCGGATCGCACCAGGGGATGCACGAACCGCAGCGCCCGCTCGCCTTCGATGAACCGCTCCGCCATCAGCGCGCCGATCGCCTCGGCGGATGCGTCGCCATCCAGGCCGGCCAGTCGGCAGGCTCGCTCGGCGGTGGCCGCGGTGCCGAGCACGGCGACCGCCCGGGCCGCGGCCAGTGCGGCGGCGGGCATCCGCCCGAGCTGAAGCAGCACGCTGCGCGAGACCGAGCCAGGGGTCAGCCGCCGCAGGTGCGGTATCTCGGCGTCTGTTCCCTGCGCGCCCTCGGCGGCCAGGCTGGTCAGCAGGCCCCGCAGCAGCAGCGGGTTTCCTCCGGTGAGTTCGCGGCAGGCACCCTGGAACGCCGGCGACGGGTCGACGCCCAGCGTTCCGCGCACCAGTTCCGCGCACGCAGCCGCACCCAGCGCGGCCGGACGCAGCGCGATCATGCTCGCCTCTGTGGCCAGACCAGCTATCAGCGACTTCTGCTGTGCCGTCCCCGACCGGGGCTCGCGGACGGTGAGCACCAGTAGCACGGCCAGGCCTTCCAGCCGGTGCGCCAGGTGGGCGATGAACCGCTGCGACGGCTGATCCGCCCAGTGCAGATCATCGACCGCCAGCAGCAGCGGCGCCTGGTGCGCGATGTCAGCGGTCAGCCAGTACAGGCCGTGCAGGACCGCGAAAGAGTCCTCGTCGCCCCGCTGCGCATCGCGGGTCAGGGCCAGGGCCGCCAGCGCCACCGCGTCGTCCGCTAGCGGCTGCCCGCGGCGAGCGCGTATTTCGGCCTCGAACAGCTGCCCTACCACACCCCACGCGTAACCGTCCTCGAATTCGGCGGCACGCGCCGCCAGCACCGTCATGCCCGCCCGGGCCGCCTGGTCGCACGCATGCGTTAGCAGCCTGGTCTTGCCGATCCCCGCGACGCCCTCCACCAGCAACGCCGACCCCGACCCCGAGCACGCCGAGGCAATCGCCGCCGCTATCTCGGCGACTTCCACCGCCCGGTCCAACAACTGGAGGGGAACCGGACCTCCAGGCCCCATGCCCGTGATCGTAAGCCCAAGTTCGCGCCAGCGCCATCACGGAACCCTGGGCAAATGACTGTGGTACCCACCGTGACGCGCCGTCCACCGGGCGGACCGACCATAACAGGGGTGAACAGTCTGGCGCATTAACGGACTGATACCACCAAACGGGGAGGGAAAGAGCAATGGCGGATATATCTCCGGGGTTGGCCCCGCTCGTCTGCGTGGTCACTATCAGCACCGTCCTGGTCTGCTGGCTGGTGGCCAGCGCGACATAACCGGGAACGGTACGCTACGCGGTTGGCCAGCTTGGGGGGGCCGCGTGGCGCGTCCGGGATCGTCCCGCACACACGGCGACGAACCGGTCGCTGTTTCATCTCAGTTACCGCGGCCGACGCTGACCCGACGCTGACGTTCAGCGCTAATCGTCCTTCCGGGCCGCATGGACGGAGGATCTTCATGTCTGTCAGACCCATCTGGCGAGCGCTCGTACCGCTCACTGCCCTGGTCACCTCGCTGGGGTTGGCCGCTGCCGCGCAGGCCTCGACCACGCACGCCACCGCGGCCAAGGCCAAGCCCAAGGGCACCGAGATCAGCGTCGCGAACACCGTGTTCGGACCGGCGCTTGTCGTCGGCTCGGGCCCCTTCAAGGGCTTCACGCTGTACTTCATCAGCTCCGACAACGCGCCCCGTTCCTACGGGTGCACGCCCGGCGTGACCAAGACGGTGGTCGGCCCGCTCACCTGCACCGGGCCGTCCAACGACAAGAACGCCGAGTGGCCGGCCATCACCACCAACGGCAAGCCCGTGGCCGGGCCCGGCGTGTCCGCCAGGCTGCTCGGCACGGTCTACCGCAAGGGCGTCGGCACTCAGATCACTTACCGCCACCACCCGCTGTACCTGTTCGACCAGCAGCCGGGCGCGGTCTCCGGCGAGGGCTGGTTCGAGCCGGGCCTGCCGCCGTGGTTCGGCGTGTGGTGGGTAATGTCGCCGCGCGGCTACCCGGTCCCGTGGGCCGGATCACTGACCACCACCAAGGTCGGCGGCAAGACCGTCCTAGCGGCGCAGTACTCCACCGGCGTCGGGTGGATCAACTTCCCGGTCTATACCTTCAGCGGCGACTCGTCCTCCTCCAGCGCCTGCGCGGCCAGCGTGGCCTGCGCCCGGGCGTGGCCGCCGGTGATCACCAGCGGCGCGCCCGGCTGGACGGGGTTGCCGCCTAGTCAGATCGGCGGGCTGAGCATCCCGGGCAACCTGCAGCAGGTGTCCTGGGCCGGTCAGCCGCTGTACCTGTTCAGCCACGAGCAGCTCGCGCCGGGACCGGGCGGCGTGCCAGTGACCTCCGGCAACGGCAACGGGATCAAGGCGTTCGGCGGCACGTTCAGCCTCGTCGTCAGCCCCTGACCCCAACCACGGCCGGCCGCGTCCCCACGCGGCCGGCCGTCGGCGCACCCGCCCCGCTTCCCCGCACCTGCCCCCCGCGCCCGCCCGGCCCCCCGCCCCCGCTAAGCGCTCGCAGATTATTAACACGCTTATTTCGATTCCGGCACGGGCGTGATGCCCCGGCTGGCGGCGTACGCGGAGATGTCGGCGAGTGTGTGGAGGCGGGTTGCGGGCGGTCCGGCGGTGGCGAGCCTGTGCTGGTCCAGTAGCGGCCGGGTCTCCTGGATCGCCCGGCTGACAGTGGTCCGGTCCACGCCGAGCAGCTGGGCCAGCAGGGGGTATGGAAGAGCGAGGTGCTGGTGGAGCAGGGTGGCCAGGACCCGGTCGGCGAGCGTCAGTTTGGGAGGGGGGCCGGCTCCGGGTGCCCGTTGCCGGTCGCTGCCGCGCCGCTGGTTCCGGTCCTGCTCTCGCTGTGTCCTCCAGGGGCCTGCCAGCGCGGCGGCCAGATCATGCAGGTCGTTGCGGGGCAGCCCGGTCAGCGCGGGGTGAGCCAGTGTGGCGCGGTCCCATCCGGCGGGGGCTTGCGGCCCCGGTTCCGCGGGCCCCCGCGCCTGGCCCGTGTCCGGGTGCAGGCAGTAATTCCAGTCGCCGTGGAAGTCGTGGCGGGTGATGGGCAGGGCGGCCATCTCCTGGTCGCTGATCTTGACACCGGTCGGGTAGGAGCCGGTGTCGAGCTGCGCGCGTACGGTCAGGCCGGTGCGGGTAGTGGTCGCGGCGATGGTCTCGACGATGACTTCGTGGCTGGTCAGCGGCCGGCCGCGCCAGTTCATCGAGATCGCGGAGAACAGCCGGTGCTCGATCTTGTTCCACTTGGAGGTGCCGGGCGGGAAGTGGCACACCGTGATGTCCAGCCCGGTCTCGGCAGCTAGCGCCGCTAGCTCGGCCTTCCAGGCGCGCGTGCGGTAACCGTTGGATCCCCCGGCATCGGCAGTGATCAGCAGCCCGTCCGCCGCAGGGTAGCCGGGCGAGCCGACCGCCTGCCACCAGCGGCGGATCGACTCGACCGCAAACGCCGCGGTGTCGCCGTCGGTGCCCACGTTCACCCAGCCGGTATTGGCCGCCACATCGTAGATCCCGTACGGGACCGCCTTGCCGAGCTTCTTGTCGGGGAAGTCGTGGTCGTTCACCTGGACCGGATGGCCTTTAGGCTCCCACTCCGCTCCGTTATTGGCGAAGTTGCCGACCTTCTCCTTCTTCTTGGTGTCGACGCTGATCACCGGCTGGCCGGCGGCAAGGCGCGCGGCAACCTGGTCGCTTATGTAACGGAACTGGGCGTCCCGGTCCGGGTGCTGGCGGCCCTCGATGGTCTTGGCGTTGCCCTGCAGGCTGAAACCCTCCTCCCGCAGCAGATCACCCACCGTGTCAGCCGAAACCTCGTGGCCCTGCCGGGTCAGCTCGGCGGCTAGGTGGCGGGTCAACTTCGTCGTCCACTGCAGCGGCGACATCGGATCACCCCGGCTGCCCAGCTGGACCAAAGCCAACAGCGCAGGCCGTAGCCCCGCGTCCAGGTCAGCCACCCGCTTGCGCCCCCCGCCCGGCCGACGGGCACGGCCCAGCGGCTCCTCGCCGGAATCCAGCTCGGTCACGCCTAGCGCCACCGTCGCCTCACGCACCCCGGCGGCCCGCGCCACCAGCCTGATCCCGCCGTGACCCAGCGCCCGGGCCCCGGCCCCCATCAGCAGGCGGCGCTGCCGTTCATCCAGGTGCGGGAACAGCACCGTGAACTTCGCCGACAGCGACTCCTCAAACCCCTCCGCAACTCGCATACCACAACAATGACAGCCGGAACGCGAAGCTACGGGTTAATCACCTGCGCGCCCTAAGCGTTGTGGGTGCGGCACAAGGCCCGTGCGCGCGCGGGCAAGTGCCGGGACAAAAGAGCAGGCACCTGCGAACAGCGAGAGCGTGACGTGCCACACGCGCGCCTGGTCGCCGACTCGCACCTCCAGCGGCACGCAGCCGCGGATCCAGCCGTCGGTGAAGGCGAAACCCTGGGCGAAGAACCCGGCCAGGTGCGGGCAGGACCGGTAGGTGGCGGCGGTCACGCCGTGCGGCGCGTACGGGTTGTCGATCACGACGTGCGCGCGCGCCGGGGGGCCGATCGTGACCGTCACCGTCGATCCCATCGTCACCATGATCGGGACCTTGTATCTGCCGTGCTCGCCCCAGCCCGCGGGATCCGCGGTGCCGAGCTTCTTGCCGCTGAAAATGACCAGCGGCCCGACGGCCAGGTCACCCGGCTGCGGCTGCTGCGGCGGCGGGGGACTGGCGAAGGATTCCTCGCCGCAGGAGAAGAGCTGCGGGTTGCCCGGGCCGCCAGCAGGCCCCGTGATACGCGCTGTGGCTGGCGCGGCATGGTGAGCCGCGCCAGGGGCCGCGCCGCCCGTGCAACTGGCCAGGGTCACGCAGGCCAGTGCGGCCAGCATCGGCGCCATGACGAGCGGACGGCGGCCCATACACGCATTCTGCTCTTTCCCGCGCGATTGGTCACCCAGGGGTCCTTGGGGCTGCCCGCCTGTCCCGGTCGCGGCTGGCTGGCTCGTCATGCACCTAGCATCAACCGCTCACGCCCGCCAGGCCATCGCTAAGCTGCCAGCAATTTCCCGGCGACACGACGCGGATTTCGCGAAAATGTCATAGCCGTCCGTTAGAATCGAACTGAAAATCTAGAGGACTGCCTCCGGAAGGAGGTGACCTACGTGGGTACCGTCCCGGCCGTCCCGGCCTTCGCCAGCGTTAACGAGGCGATGGCCATGGCGCGTGCCGCGCTGGGCTACATGGCCGCCATGGACGCTACCCAGCTGGCCGCCGAGACGCAGGCCGAGTGCCTGCGGACGCTGGAGCAGACCGACGCGATCAGCACCGCCGCACGGGCGTCGTTCCTATCCGCGTTCACCGTGGGCAACGGGTATTCGGCGGACGCGGATTACAGTGCCCGGGCCTGGCTGATGCACAAGACCCGGATCACCCGGGGTGCCGCCGCCTCGCACACCGCGTGGGCGAAGCGGGCCGGTACGCATCCGAAGGTGATGGCGGCGCTGGCCACCGAAGAGCTGTCGGAGTCCTACGGCCGGACGATCTGCCAGTGGACCGACAAGCTGCCGGAGAAGTTCCGGGACGAGTCCGACGAGCTCCTCATCGCCGCCGCGGCGGCCGGGGTGGGGCTCGCGGACCTGGCCGCGCTGTTCGCCGAGATGTACGAGCGGGCCCGCGGTGACCTGCCGGACGAGGACCCGGCGCGCGGGTTCGGGGACCGCGGGGTGCGGCTGGAGACCACGTTCCAGGGCGCCGGGGTGATGACCGGCGACCTGACCCCGGAGTGCGCCGCGGTAGTGGGGGCGGTGCTGGACGCGCTAGGCGCCCCGACTGGGGCGGTGGACACCCGGACCCGCGATCAGCGGTACCACGACGCAT
>CAWDBS010000006.1:0-57919 GCA_963800415.1 uncultured Actinomycetes bacterium | reverse complement strand
TGGCTGGATAGGTTCGGTCACCATGAAGGCGATGAGCGTGATCCCGGGCCGCCGCGGCTCGGAGCTGGTCGCCGAGCGACCGGATCCGCCGCCCGCGGACGGCTCTGTCCTGGCCGAGGGCCTGCTGGCCGGCATCTGCGGGACCGACCGCGAGATCCTGGACGGTGCCGGGCAACCGCCGGATGGCGGTCCGCGGCTGGTCATCGGGCACGAGTCCCTCGGCCGGGTGCTGCAGGCCCCGGCGGACGCGCCGGTCCGGCCCGGCGACCTGGTGGCCGGCGTGGTCCGCCGCCCGGACCCGGTGCCCTGCCCGGCCTGCGCGGCCGGTCAGTGGGACTTCTGCGCGAACGGCCAGTACACCGAGCGCGGGATCAAGGGCCTCGACGGCTACGGCGCCACCCGCTGGCGGGTCGGCCCGCGGTTCGCCGTCAAGGTCCCGGACCATCTCGGCGACCTGGGCGTGCTCACCGAGCCGGGCAGCGTCGTCGCCAAAGCCTGGGAGCAGATCGACCGGATCGCGCTGCGCGCCCCCCTCCCGGGTCCACGGGTCCGGGTCGCGCTGGTCGCCGGGGCCGGCCCGATCGGCATGCTGGCCGCGCTGCTCGGCCGCCAGCGCGGCTACCAGGTGCACGTCTTCGACCGGGTTACATCCGGGCCCAAGCCGGCCCTGGTCGCGGCGCTCGGCGCGACCTACCACCACGGCCCGGTCAGCGGCCTGGACCTGCGCCCGGACGTCGTGCTCGAGTGCGCCGGCGCCGGCGAGCTGGTCATCGAGCTGGCCGGAAAGCTCGCCCAGGCGGGCGTGATGTGCCTGATCGGCATCTCCTCCGGCCCGCACCGCCTGCCGGTGAACATGAACCTGGTCGGCGCCTCGATGGTGCTGGAGAACTCGGTGATCTTCGGCACGGTCAGCGCGGCGCGCCGCCACTACGAGCAGGCCGTCGAAGCGCTGGCCCAGGCCGATCCGGCCTGGCTCGGCGGCCTGATCAACCGCCGCGTTCCGCTGTCCATGTGGCAGCAGGGGCTCGCCAGGCAGCCAGGTGATGTAAAGGTCGTGGTGGACCTGACAAAATAAGCTCTTCATCCCGAACGGCCGTGGTGACTGCACCAGGACAGGTTCGGGCCCGGCCACGAAACGGAGCATGTGATGGCGGACGCGGAGACCGACGCGCAGCGCCTCGACCAGGATGCGCTGGTGGCGGATATCGACCGCACCCGCGCGGAGCTGGCGCGCACCATCGACGCTATCTCGGACTTGGTGAGCCCGAAGAGGAACGTCCACCGGGCGATGGAGCAGGTTCGCGAGCGCGCCGGCCAGGTCGACCCCCTGCTGGCCGGCGCCGCCGCGGCGGTCTTCGTCGTCGGCGTCACCGTCATGTTCGTCTGGCGCCGCCGCAAGCGCTAGCCGCCGCGGCCCCGCCAGCTCAGCCGGCGCTCTTGGTCAGCTCTTCGTACTCCGCCGCGGACAGCAGGTCGGCCGGCAGGGCCGCGTCGCCGTTGCCGTCGGTGGCCACGCGTACCCGGAACATCCAGCCGGCCGTGTAGGGCTCGGCGTTGACCAGGGAGGGGTCGTCCTCGAGCTCGGTGTTGACCTCGGTGACCTCGCCGTCCACGGGGGAGTACAGGTCACTGACGGACTTGACGGACTCCACCTCGCCGCAGGGCTCGCCGGCGGTGACGGTCGCGCCCGGGGTCGGCAGCGAGACGTAGACCACGTCGCCGAGCTGCTGGGCCGCGTACTCGGTAATGCCGACCGATGCCGAATCACCCTCGATGGACACCCACTCGTGCTCGGGGGTGTAGCGCAGTTCGGCTGGAACACTCATCGTTATTGTCTCCTCCGGTAAAACGGCAGGTCCGTCAGCAGCGCGGGCACCACTTCACCCCTGATGCCCACAGCAAGCAGGTGATCACCTTGGCCGGCCCCCGGCTCCAGGTATGCCATCGCGATCGGCACGCCGAGGGTGGGGGACGGGGCGCCGCTCGTGACGGTGCCGAGGTGTCGGCCCGGGGGGACGCCTCCCCCAGACCCCCCCGCGAGGGCTTCGCCGCCAGCAAGCACGGGATATCCGTGCCTGGCGATCCGGCGGGACTGGATGGTCAGGCCGACCAGCCGTTGGCGCGGTCCGGACGAAGCGCGGGCGGCCAGGGCCGCGCGGCCGACGAACTCGCCCGGCTTGTCGAACTTCACCACCCGCCCTAGGCCCGCATCGAAAGGTGTCACGTCCGGGCCGAGCTCGTTGCCGTACAGCGGCATGCCGGCCTCAAGCCGGAGCGTATCGCGGGCGGCCAGGCCGGCCGGGACCAGGCCGGCCGCAGCGCCGCCCGAGGCCAGCGCTGCCCAGATATGCGCGGCGTCCTCCGGGCGGCAGAACACCTCGAAGCCGTCCTCGCCGGTGTACCCGGTGCGCGCCACCCAGGCCCTGCGCCCCGCCACCTCCCCGAACGTCCCCGCGTAATACTTGATCGTGCCGAGGTCCAGGCCGCCGGCCAGCGGCGCCAGGATCCCGGCCGCTTCCGGGCCTTGGATGGCGACCAGCGCGTAGTCGCCGGTCGCGTCCGTGACCCGCGCGTGGCGCCCGGAAGCCCGGTCGCGGAGCGCCGCGAACACCACGTCCGTGTTGGCGGCGTTGGCGATGACCAGGAACTCGTCCTCGTCTTGCCGGTACACGACCAGGTCGTCAAGCACGCCGCCGTCTTCCGCGCAGATCATCGTGTACCTGGCCCGCCCCGGCCGCAGCGCGGACAGGTGCCCGATCAGCGCGTAGTCGAGCGCCGCCCCCGCCTCCGGGCCGGCCACCACGATCTCGCCCATGTGCGACAGGTCGAACAGCCCGGCCGCGCGCCGCACCGCGTGGTGCTCGGCGGTCTCGCTGGCGTAGCGCAGCGGCATCTGCCAGCCGGCGAAGGAGATCATGGTGGCGCCGAGCCGCTCGTGGACCGCATGCAACGGGGTCTGCCTCGGCCGTTCCGCTGATGATGTCACTAGCGAATGGTATGCCGGAACCATGAGTCTTCTCACCGAGCCCCAGATCACCGCCGAACTCGCCACCGTCCCCGCCTGGAACCGCGACGGCGACTCCATCACCACTGTCACCCAGCGCGCCGACTTCCGGGATTCCCTGCTGTATGTCGGAGCCGTCGCCTACCTCGCCGAGAGCGCCAACCACCACCCGGACGTGACCATCCAGTGGAACAAGGTGACGCTGACCCTCAGCACGCACTCGGCGGGCGGCCTGACCGCCAACGACTTCGCCCTGGCCCGCCAGATCTCCGCGCTGAGCTGAACTTCCTGGCCAGACCGCCGATGGGAGCGCTGGCTCATCACCTGTGAGTCACCAGGCCGCCGCCACCTCGGGTGGGGGGTCATGCCCGGCTCGCACCGCCGCCCGCGCTGCTGTCCGACGGCGATGTCAGGGCGGCGGCCCCGCCACGGCGCGCGGTGTCGGACAATAGACTGGTGGAATCCCAGGTCCCCGCCGCTGGCCAGCCCCGAGACGTCGGGGGGCCCCCAGAGCCCCGTGAGGTCGTGATCCTCGGCTCTACCGGCTCGATCGGCACTCAGGCGCTCGACATCGTCCGGCGCAATCCCGGCCGGTTCCGGGTGGTGGCCCTGGCCGCGGGCGGCGGCCAGCCCCACGTCCTGGCCCGCCAGGCGGCCGAGTTCGCAGTGGCGGCCGTGGCCGTAGCCAGCCCGGCCGCCGCCGCCGAGGTGCAGGCCGCAATCCGCTCCCTTTTGTCCCGAACCGATCACGCTGACCGCCCTGCGCACCCGCAGGTGCTGGCCGGCCCGGACGCGGTCAGCGAGCTGGCGGCCTGGCCCTGCGACGTGGTGCTCAACGGGGTGACCGGCGCGGCCGGGCTGCAGGCCACCCTGGCCGCGCTGGACGCCGGCCGGATGCTGGCCCTGGCCAACAAGGAATCGCTGATCGTCGGCGGCCCGCTGGTGACCAGCCGGGCCAAGCCAGGGCAGATCGTCCCGGTCGACTCCGAACACTCCACGATCGCCCAGTGCCTCCGCGCCGGGCGCGACACCGAGGTGCGCCGCCTGGTGCTGACCGCGAGCGGCGGCCCGTTCCGCGGCTGGAGCCGCGACCGGCTGGAGGACGTCACGCCGCAGCAGGCGCTCGCGCACCCCACCTGGAACATGGGCCCGCTGGTCACGATCAATTCCGCCACGCTGGTGAACAAGGGCCTGGAGGTGATCGAGGCGCACCTGCTGTTCGGCTTCGGGCTCGACCAGATCGACGTGGTGGTGCACCCGCAGTCGATCGTGCACTCGATGGTGGAGTTCTGCGACGGCGCGACGATCATCCAGGCGTCCCCGCCGGACATGCGGCTGCCGATTTCGCTGGGCCTGGCCTGGCCGGACCGGGTGCCGGACGCCGCGCCGCGGCTGGATTGGTCGGCCGCGGCGACCTGGACCTTCGAGCCGCTCGATGACGCGGCCTTCCCCGCGGTCGCGCTCGCCCGCGAGGCGGCCGCGGCCGGCGGCACCGCGCCCGCCGTGTACAACGGGGCGAACGAGGCGTGCGTGGCGGACTTCCAGGCGGGCCGGATCGGCTTCCCCCGGATCGTCGACACCGTCGCCCGGATAGTCTCAGAGCATGACGCCGCGCGCACGGCCGTCACCACGGTGGCCGACGTGCTGGCGGTGGACGGCTGGGCCCGCAGGCGGGCGCATGAACTTAACTCCTGAGGAAAGGACGGCGGGATGGACCTGATCGGCTGGGTCATCTTCATCGTCGCCCTGCTCTTCTCCGTGATGCTGCACGAGACCGGGCACTTCGTGACGGCGAAGAAGTTCGGCATGAAGGTCACCCGGTACTTCGTCGGCTTCGGGCCGACCATCTGGTCCACCCAGCGGGGCGAGACCGAGTACGGGATCAAGGCGCTGCCGTTCGGCGGCTTCGTCAAGATCGTCGGCATGACCTCGCTTGACGACGTGGACCCGCAGGACGAGCCGCGGTCGTTCCGCCGCCACCCGGCCTGGCAGCGGATCATCGTGCTCTGCGCCGGCTCGTTCATGCACTTCGTGCTGGCCTTCGTGCTCATCTTCGGCCTGGCCCTCGGCATCGGCATCGAGAACGACAACACCACCCAACTGGGCACGGTCACCGCGTGCGTGGCCGCGAACACCACCCAGCTGAACAACGGCACCTGCACCGCGTCGGACAAGCCCTCCCCGGCCAGGCAGGCCGGGCTGCGGCCCGGCGACAAGGTGATCGCCTTCAACGGCATGCCGGTGAGCAACTGGACCCAGCTCGGCAACGCGATCCGCCATGCGCCGCCCGGGTCGGTGGTGACCATCACCGTGGTCCGTGACGGCAAGACCCTGACGATGCACACCCAGCTGGCCACCATCCCCGGCCGCGGCGGCGGCTACCTGGGCATCGCGCCGACGGTGGTGTTCTCACCGGCCAGCCCGATCCGCGCCGTCCAGTACGCGGGGTCGGCCTTCGGGCAGGTCATCGTCGGCTCGGGCAAGGCGGTCGCAGCCCTGCCGGCGGCGCTGCCCAAGTTGTTCAGCAAGGACCGGGCCAACACGGCCGGCGGCCAGGTGAGCAGCGTGGTCGGCGCGGCCGAGGCCACCGGCCAGGCCGTGGCGGCCAACGTCGGCTGGCAGTTCAAGGTCAGCTTCGTCCTGCTGCTTATCGCCTCGCTCAACATCTTCGTCGGCGTCTTCAACTTGCTCCCGCTGCTGCCGCTGGACGGCGGGCACATCGCGGTCGTCATCTGGGAGCGGATCCGGGCCTGGTACGCCCGGCTGCGCGGCCGCCCCGACCCCGGCCTGGTCGACATGTCCAAGCTACTGCCGGTTAGCTTCAGCATCTTCATGGTCCTGATGATCTTCGGCGTCGCGCTGATCCTGGCCGACATCGTGAACCCAGTGAATATCGCGGGTTAACAGTGCCGGTGCGCTGGCGGGGATACCCGACGCGTCCGTCAGCGTCGTGACCCGGCCGGTCGCCTGGTGGTGGAACAATGGTCGCGGTACTGGATTCGGGAGTGCCAGCCGAGACCAGACAGTGCCAACCGAACGGATGGGGGCTATGAGTACTGACCTCGGGATGCCGCAGGCGCCGCCCGCGCCGCTGGCCCAGGATTTGCTGGCACCGCGCCGCCAGTCCCGCCAGATCATGGTGGGTACGGTGCCCGTCGGCGGGGGAGCGCCGGTGTCGGTGCAGTCGATGACGACCACGCTCACCGCCAACGTGAACGCCACGCTCCAGCAGATCGCCGAGCTGACCGCCTCCGGCTGCCAGATCGTCCGGGTCGCCGTGCCGTCCCAGGACGACGCCGACGCGCTGCCCGCCATCGCCAAGAAGTCGCAGATCCCGGTCATCGCCGACATCCACTTCCAGCCGAAGTACGTGTTCGCGGCCATCGAGGCCGGCTGCGCGGCGGTCCGGGTGAACCCGGGCAACATCAAGCAGTTCGACGACAAGGTGGCCGAGATCGCCCGTGCGGCCAGCGACGCCGGGATCCCGATCAGGATCGGCGTCAACGCGGGCTCGCTGGACAAGCGACTGCTGGCCAAGTACGGCAAGGCCACTCCCGAGGCACTGGTCGCCTCCGCGCTGTGGGAGTGCTCCCTGTTCGAGGAGCACGGGTTCCGCGACATCAAGATCTCGGTGAAGCACCACGACCCGGTGGTGATGATCAACGCCTACCGGCTGCTCGCCCGGCAGTGCGACTACCCGCTGCACCTCGGCGTGACCGAGGCCGGGCCTACCTTCCAGGGCACGGTCAAGTCCGCGGTCGCGTTCGGCGCCCTGCTGGCCGAGGGCATCGGCGACACGATCCGGGTCTCCCTTTCCGCGCCGCCGGTGGAGGAGGTCAAGGTCGGCATCTCGATCCTGGAGTCGCTCGGCATGCGCCAGCGCCGGCTCGAGATCGTGTCCTGCCCGTCCTGCGGCCGGGCTCAGGTCGACGTGTACAAGCTGGCCGAAGAGGTGACCGCCGGGCTCGAGGGCATGGAGGTGCCGCTGCGGGTCGCGGTCATGGGCTGCGTGGTCAACGGCCCGGGCGAGGCCCGCGAGGCTGACCTCGGCGTCGCCTCGGGCAACGGCAAGGGCCAGATCTTCGTCCGCGGCAAGGTGATCGCCACCGTGCCCGAGTCCCAGATCGTCCAGACCCTGATCGAGGAGGCCATGCGCCTGGCCGAGCAGGCCGAGGTCGCCGAGGGCGCCGAAGGTCAGCCGGTCGTGACGACCTACTGAAGCTCCCTACGGCGGGGCCCGTCGCGGCACCGGCTGCCCGGCCGGGCAGCTCAGGCCGCCGGGTGCCTCAAGCTGACTGCCTCGACACGTGGCTGGGCACCATGTTCTCCGCGTAGATGACCTCGCCGGCCTGCTCCGCTACCTGCGCCCGCGCGTCGGCCGGCAGCATGTCGTCGGTGATGAGCACGTCCACCTCGCTCAGCCGGGCGAACGAGCTCAGGCTGACCAGGCCCCACTTGGTGTGGTCGGCCAGCACCACGACGCGGCGCGCGACCCGGATCAGGGTCCGGTTGGTCTCCGCTTCGGCCAGGTTCGGCGTGGTCAGCCCGGCGTCGGGATCGAAGCCGTAGCAGCCCAGGAAGAGCAGGTCGAAGTGGAGCGACCTGATGGTCAGGTCGGCCACCGGGCCGACCAGCGCGTCCGAGGGGGTGCGGACGCCGCCGGTCAGCACGACCGAGTTGGCCGTGCCGTCGAGGCCGCGGGTCCCGCTGAACAGGTTGGTCACCCGCAGCGAGTTCGTGACGATGGTCAGCCCGGGCACGTCGAGCAGGCACTGGGCCAGCGCGAACGTGGTCGTCCCGGCCGCCACCGCGATCGCGGTGCCCGGCGTGACCAGGCTGGCGGCCGCGCGGGCGATGGCGGACTTCTCCGGCCGCTCGAGCACCAGCTTCGTCTCGAAGCCCGGCTCGTGACTGGCGGGCGTCCCGGGCAGGACCGCGCCGCCGTGCACCTTCTCGACCAGGCCTTCCCGGGCGAGGACCTCGAGGTCCCGGCGGATGGTCATGTCCGAGACGCCGAGCTGCTGGGTAAGGTCGCTGACACGTGCGCTGCCATCGCTCCTGACGGCTTGCAGGATGAGCGACTGGCGGTGTCTGGCAAGCATGCGTGCTTCCCCTCTTTCTTACCGGATGGCGCCGGGGCCGGGCGGTCGGCCCCGGGTTTCGTCATCCGTACCAAGTGAGACGTTTGCGAACCGTGTTCGGTTCCGGGCGCGCATGTCGGAACCTATGGTGTTTTCTGCCGCCCCGCCCCGCCCCGCCCCGCCCCGACCCGCGCCCGTTGGCCCCGCTCCGACCCGCGCCCCTTTGTCTCGCCCAGCGGCGATAGGGACGCCTCGGCTGTCACCGCGCGCGTCCCCCCGAACGGAGGCCCGAGCTGGGAGTGTATCGAGGGTGTTTCACGTTCGTTGCCATATAGTGACTTGTTAACGCTAACATCGTCGCACATGTTCTTGTCTGTGATGAGTTAACTACCGTGGTGCTGGCGAGGTTGCGGTTGCGTTCAGTTACCGGTGAGGCAAGATCGGGCAGGCCATGGAAATGACCCGAACCGGTTCATCCGGCTGCGGCGCGAGGGGGGATGCGGCACACCCGAGATCCACGGCGGCGATTGCTCGTTTTGCTCAGCGGGCAGGCATGTGCTCGTGCTGAGGCTGATATCAAAACGGGCTCGTTCCATTATCGAGTCTGCGTGGTGTCTTGACAGGTGATCATGAGCAGACTTAGCGTCAGCGGCGGTTCGCTAGGTTGCGCTGAATACTGGTCGCATTATGGCCACAGCGCGGTCACGCTGGGCGATCCGCCAGAGCGAACATCGGAATAAGAGTGTCCTCGCGTTATCTCTCTCGCGACGAAGTTGACGGGACTCGCCGCGCACGCTGCGGGCTTGGCTCGGGAGAGCATCCCGTCCCAGGGAAAATTCCATGGAGGTCCTTAGATGAGGAAAAAAATCGACCCGGTAGTCGACGAAGCGATTGAGACCCTGAACATGAAGGACGGGCCCTCTCGCCGTAAGCTGCTCGAGGGAGCTGGCCTGTTCAGCGCGACGGCGGCCGCCTCGGCGCTTATCGCCGCCTGCAGTTCATCGAGCTCCAGCAGCGCCGCCCCGACGTCATCGGCGTCGACGGCGGCGGCGACGGTGGGGAACTTCCCGAAGACCCCGGCCTGGCAGTTCTGGTTCGTCAACCACGTCACCACGAACCTGTTCTTCGTGCCGACCCAGAACGGGATGGCCGACGCGGCCAAGCTGCTCGGCCTGCCGACGCCGAAGTGGGGCGGATCGACGACCTCGAACGTCACCCAGATGGTGTCCTACCTGAACAGCGCCATCGCCGCCAAGGCCAACGGCATCGCGACCACCGTGATCACAGCCACCTCGTTCACCACGCCGGTCAAGAACGCGATGAACGCCGGCATCCCCGTGATCAGCTACAACGCGGACGGAATCGTCACGAACGGCGTGCCTGACATCGGCACCAACCGGCTCTGCTACGTGGGCCAGGCGCTCTACAACTCCGGCGTGGCGATGGGGAACCGGATCAAATCCCTCATCTCGACCCCTGGCGAGGTGGCCATCTTCATCGCCACCCCGGGCTCGGGCAACATCCAGCCTCGCTACGACGGTGCCGTGTCGGTCCTCAAGCCGGCCGGGTTCACCGTTAAGGAGATCGCGACCGGAGCGCTGACTTCCCAGGAGGAAGCGGCCGAGAAGGCGTTCCTGTCCGGCGCAAAGTCGACGCTCAAGGGCGCGTTCGCGGTGGACGCGGGCTCGACCCAGTTTCTCGGTCCGTCGCTGGCCAGCGTCGGCCTGGCCGGGAAGATCCCGGCCGGCGGATTCGACCTGACGCCGGGCACGCTGACCGCGATCAACTCGGGCCAGGTCAACTTCACCATCGACCAGAACCCCTACCTGCAGGGCTTCCTGCCGACGCTGTACCTGTACCTGTTCAACCTGACCGGCGGGCTGGTGTCCCCGCCGAACACCGACACCGGCCTGACCTTCGTGACGAAGTTGAACGTGGGGCCGTACCTCAATACCAAGACCTCGTACGAGGGCTCAGCCCCCCCGCCGCCGGTCCTTGTCCCGCGGTCCGGCCCCATCGAGAACCCGCTGGCCACCACCAGCACGTGACACGGCACCGGGGCCTCTAGGTTAAAGCGCGCCGGCGTCGGATACTGGGCATGTAGGCGGCCCGGTAGACGGCGTCGGCGCGCCGTCGGGCGAGCGGAAGGGGATGACGCAGGTGAGCGGAACCGCGCAGCAAGCACCCGAGGTCGTCGGCGGGCCGCCGGGGCAACCGTCGCGGGGCGGCATGCGGGTGCTGCGGGATGTCGGCGCGCTGCTGGTCCGGCAGCGGGAGGCGACCGTCTTCATCGTCGACGTCCTGCTGATCATCTACTTCGGCTTCATCTCCTCGACCGGGCGGTCCGCGTTCTTCACCAAGGTCGACCTGATCAACCTGAGCCAGGTCGCGTCGCAGATCATCATCATCGCGCTCGGCGAGGTGATGCTGCTGATCTGCGGCGAGATCGATCTGTCCGTCGGGTTCATCTACCAGCTCGCGCCGTTCATCATGTACTCCCTGATCGTCACCTACCACATCCCCGCCCTGCTGGCGATCCTGATCGCGCTGCTGTCCGGCGTGGCGCTCGGATGGGTGAACGGCTTCCTCACCGTCGCGCTGGGCCTGCCCTCGTTCATCGCCACCCTGGGTACCGGGTTCGTCATCAACGGCATCGTGCTCACCTGGTCAGGCGCCCGGCAGGAGAACATCCCCCCGCAAGCCTTGAGTATCGGCCGTTGGATCGGGCAGGACGCGTGGTCCGAGATCACCTGGGCCATCGTCCTGACCGTCATCTTCCAGATCCTGCTCACCCGGACCCGGTGGGGCCTGCACACCGTGGCCACCGGCGGCAACCAGCTCGGCGCCAGGGAAGCCGGCGTCGGCGTGGGCAAGATCAAGTACGGAAACTTCATGCTCAGCGGCGTGCTCGGGGCGCTCGTCGGCCTGATGGTCGCGTTCCAGACCAGCATCATCGACCCGACGGCCGGCGGGTACACGCCGATGTTCTACGCGGTGGCCGCGGCCGTCATCGGCGGCACCGCGATGCTCGGCGGTTCGGGCACCGTCATCGGCGCGTTCCTCGGCGGGATCATGCTCGCCGTGCTGACCATCGGCTTCAACGTGATCGGGATCAGCGCGAACCCGCTGGGGATCGTCTTCGGTGGCGCCATCCTGATCGCCATGATCGCGAACGTGCAGCTCACCCGGCTGCGCGAGAGAGGGCGGGTCTGAGATGACCGATCAGGTGCAGCCAGCCGCGGCCGTGCCGCCGAGCGCGGACGGCAGCGTGCTCAGGGTCGAGCACATCTCCAAGCAGTTCGGGGCCGTCACCGCGCTGGTCGACGTGAACATGCACCTGCAGCACGGCGAGGTGCTCGGCCTGATCGGCGACAACGGCGCGGGCAAGTCGACCCTGATCAAGATCATCTGCGGCTTCCAGCCGCCCACCAGCGGGCGGATCTTCCTGAACGGGCAGGAGACCACGCTCAAGTCGGTCGAACACGCCCGCTCGCTCGGCATCGACGTCGTCTACCAGGACCTCGCGCTGGTCAACCAGCTCTCCGTCTACCACAACATGTTCCTCAACCGGGAGCCGGTGCGCTGGCCGCTACTGCGCAACAAGGTCATGCGGAAGCTGGCCAAGGAGCACCTCGACGACATGGACGTGCGGATCCCGTCGGTGGATGCCGAGGTGGCCAAACTGTCCGGCGGGCAGCGCCAGGCCATCGCGGTCGCCCGCTCGGTCTATTCCGACGCCAAGATCCTGCTGCTGGACGAGCCGCTCGCCGCCATGGGCGTGAAGGAAGGCGCCATCATCCTGGATCTGGTCAACAGGCTCAAGGCGGAGGGCAACGTCTCGATCATCATCATCGCGCACAACTACGGCCAGGTGCTCGAGGTGTGCGACCGGGTGAACCTGCTCCAGGGCGGCAGGATAACCCTGGACAAGCTCAGCTCGGAGACGTCGGCCCAGGAACTGACCGACCTGGTGGTCGCCGAATACCGGAAGGCCCTGGAGGAGCGTCACCGCGCCGCCGCATCCTGACCGCGGCCTGGCCGCCGTCAGGTTCCGGCGAGTTAGGACCGGGCACTGGATCACGTCGGGCATGATGGGGGCCATGTCGATATCACGCCTCGGCGGGCGCCCGGCCCGGCGCGCCGCGGCGGCGCTGGCCGCGGGCGTGGCCGCCCTGCTCGGGCTCGGCGCATGTTCCGCGGCCGCCACCTCCTCCGACCCGGTTGCCCGGACCACGCCGCCCGCTCCGGCCGCCGGGAGCACGCGCGCCGGGGACCCGCAGCAGACGGCCGGGCCGGTCATCCCGGAGCACAGCACGCTGCACTGGCATTCCTGCGCGGGCGAACTGGGCCAGCAGGGCGTGCCGGACTGCACCATGCTGAGCGTCCCGGTCAACTACGCCCAGCCGGGCGGCCGGCACATCAGCCTGGCCCTGGACATGATCCCGGCCACCGCGCCGAAGAGCCGTCAGCAGGGGATCATGCTGGTCAACCCGGGCGGCCCCGGCGGTAACGGGCTGCCGCTCGCCGCCGAGGTGGCGCAGGGCATCAGCCCGGCCGTGGCCGCCGAATACGACATCGTTGGCTTCGACCCCCGCGGTGTCGGGTCCTCGGTGCCCGCGCTCAGCTGCGATCCGGGCTTTTTCTCCGGCGTCCGGCCGAACTACATCCCGGCGAATGCCGCCGCCGAGCAGGTGCTCATCAAGAGGGCGAAAACGTACGCCGCCGATTGCCAGCAAAGGTTCGGCTGGCTGCTGCCCTCTATGACGACCGAGAACGTGGCCCGCGACATGGACGCGATCCGCGCGGCGTTCGGCGTGTCGAAGATAAACTATTACGCGTTCTCTTACGGCACCTATATCGGCCAGGTTTACGCCACGCTTTTCCCGGACCGGGTGCGCCGGATGGTCCTGGACAGCGTTGTCGATCCGACCGGCGTCTGGTACGCCGACAATGTCGACCAGGATTACGCATTCCAGGGCCGCATGGAGGCATTCTTCGCCTGGGTGGCGAAATACGACGGCACGTACCATCTCGGCACCACGGCCGCGCAGGTGCAGGCCGCGTGGTACCGGGCCCGCAAGCAGCTGCTCGCGCACCCGGTCAACGGGACCATCGGGGCCGACGAGTTCGACGATACGTTCTTGCAGGGCGGCTACCTCGATCAGCTCTGGCCCGGGTTCGCGCAGGCGCTGTCGTCGTACCTGAACGCCGGGCAGACCGGCCTGCTGATCACCCAGTACCAGGGGAACGGCGCGCAGAACGAGAACGAGTTCGCCGTCTACAACGCGGTACAGTGCTCGGACGTGAACTGGCCTCGCAGCTGGTCCTTCTGGACCTCGGACACCGAACGGGTCTACTCCAAGGCCCCGTTCCAGGCCTGGGACAATGCCTGGTTCAACGCCGCGTGCGCGTTCTGGCCGGTACGGGGTCCGGCCAAGCCGCTGCAGATCAAGGGGGCCGGACTGCCGGGCATCCTGCTGCTGCAGGGCACGCTGGACCCGGCCACCCCGTACGCCGGCGCGCAGAACGCGCACAAGCTGCTGCCGTCCGCGCGGATGGTCGTGGTCGAGGGCGGCGGCAACCACGGGCAGTCCCTGGAGCAGCCATCGAACTCCTGCGTGCAGGGCTACCTGAACGCCTATCTCGGCACCGGGGCGCTGCCCAGGGCGCCGGGGCTGGTCAACGCCACCTGCCCGGCCGTGCCCGCCGCCGACGCCGGGAACCTGACCGGGAAATGACCGCCGGGGGCGCAGCTTCGGACCGCGAAGACGCGACCGGACGGCCGCGATGAGAATTCTCTGTGGTATTGCCCCGTGTAAGCTGGGGCTATGTTGCGGGTGAAGCCGCCATGGTCCGCCTCGGTGCGGCTGCTCGACGAGCGGGATCGCGGTACCGTACTTGCCATCTGCGACCGCGATCCGGTGACGAATGTCTTCGTCAGCTCCCGGGTCCGCACCCTCGGCCTCGAGCCCGGCAGGCTCGGCGCGCAGATGTGGGGGCACGCGCCCGGCGGCCGGCTGGAGTCGCTCTGCTACTCCGGTGCCAACCTGGTCCCCGTCGCCGCCACCCCGGACGCCGTGGTGGCGTTCGCGGACCGCGCGCTGCGGCAGGGGCGGCGATGCTCGTCCGTGGTCGGGTCGGCCGCCGAGGTCCAGGCGCTGTGGGGGCTGCTGCGGCCGCACTGGGGTCCGGCCCGGGAGATCCGCCCGGTGCAGCCGGTCATGGTCACCGCGGGGCCGCCGCTGGTGCCGCCCGATCCGCTGGTCCGGCGGGTCCGGCCGCACGAGATCGACATCCTGTGGCCAGCCTGCGTGGCCATGTTCACCGAGGAGGTCGGCGTCTCGCCGACCACCGGCGATGGCGGCGCGTCCTACCGGGCCCGGCTGGAGCAGCTCATCCGCAGCGGCCGTGCGTTCGCCCGGATCGAGGACGGCCAGGTCATCTTCAAGGCGGAGATCGGCGCGGTCACGCCGCAGGTGTGCCAGGTGCAGGGGGTATGGGTGCGGCCGCAGTTCCGCGGCCAGGGCCTGGCCGCGCCGGGCATGGCCGCGGTCGTGGTCGAGGCGGCCCGCTCGATCGCCCCGCTGGTGTCGCTCTACGTGAACGACTTCAACACCCCGGCCCGCGCGGCGTACCGCCGGGTCGGGTTCACCGAGACCGGCCGGCTGATGTCGGTGCTGTTCTGAAGGTCCAAAAGCAGCGGGCCGCTAGTCGCGTTCGCGGATCTTGCCCAGGTACTCGACGATGGGCCCGAAGGCGTCCTGGATCTCCTCGAGCTGGCGCGGCGACAGCCGGTCGATGAAGTGCCGCCGGACGTTCTCCACGTGATGTGGTGCGACCCGCTCGATGGCGGCCATGCCCTCGGCGGTCAGCACGGCGAAGGTGCCCCGCTTGTCGCCCTCGCAGTCGTCGCGCCGGACCAGGCCGCGGTTCTCCATCCGGGAGATCTGGTGGGAAAGCCGGCTCCGTGACTGGCTGGTGGCGTCGGCCAGTTCGGTCATCCGCAGGCGCTGGTCCGGTGCCTCGGACAGCTCGACCAGGATCTCGTAGTCGTGCCCGTTCAGCCCGTGCGCGTTCAGGTCACGGTCGAGCTGGCGCATGAGCAGCTGGGACAGGTGGACGGTGGCGCGCCATGCCTGCTGCTCGTCAGGGTTCAGCCAGCGCGGCTTTCCATCGGTCCCGGACATAACACGAATCTACCTTTGTCGCGCGGATACGGCGATAGCGGTTCAGCTGCCCGGGTACCTGGGGTCCCCGGGGCGGGACAGTGGCGCACCCCTATGGGCCGCTGGCGGCCCGCCCTCCCCGAGTAAACGCGCGCCGGTCAGCTCGGCCTGGCACGCGTTCAGCTGGTGTCGTGCGACCGTCATGCGTTTGTGAGAACAACAGAATCGAAGGCGGCTGCTGCCGTCAGGATAGGCGCCTGCCCGGTCAGCGGAAACGCGCTAAGCTGCTGGGGCTGCTGAGGTCATGTTTCTGCCGGGTGGAGCCGTGGCTGCAGGCCGGGAAGTACGTCGGCGCGGTGAGCAGCGGCCTGCCGAGGCGGAACGGCTGGACGATCGCTGAGCAGGCGGGGGACCAGGCTCGCCAGGAATGCCAAGATCACCCTGGTCAGCTAGCGAATAGCGGCTGCCGTCCCGGTCCCAGGTGGCAGGACTTCCCCGGTAACACGGGGTCGAGGTAGCTGCCGGAGCTGTGCCGACAGTCGAGATAGCTGGGCACGCCAGTGTCCGGTGATACCGCCTGGAGCAGGCAACTGGGGCTGGCCCCGGCAGCGGCGACCGGGACCCGGCAGTACCGGGCGGGCTGGTCGTTCAAAAGCGGGCCGGGTGACCGGACCGCTGGGGGACCTTGGGCCCTGGATGGAGGCAGCAGGCGGCGCAGCGTAGAGCAGCGGGAATCGGTGAGCGGCTGGGCCCAATCCGGCAACTCGCGATCTTCCCAGCTCCAAGAGGGAGATCACCATGACCTATTTGAAGCCACCGGCCTTCACCCGTTGGTTGGCCAATCCGCTGGCCATGAGGCTGAATGCCCATGGTGGCGCTACTCTCACCGTGGCCGGCCGGCGAACCGGTAAACCCCGCAGGGTGCCCGTCATTCCCGTCGAAGCCGGCAGTAGCCGTTATCTGGTGTCGCCGTACGGCGAGTCCAACTGGGTCCGCAATCTCCGAGCTGCCGGTAAAGGCGAACTGAGCCGCAAGGGCCGGACCGAGGCCTTCAACGCCGTCGAGGTCCCAGTTCACCAGCGGGGCCCCGTCATCGCCCGGTACCGCGAAGTTGCCGGTCGCGTCGTGAGCCCGTGCTTCACGAAGCTGCCCGACGCCCGGGATCATCCCGTGTTCCGAATCGACTAAAATGAGCGACCCAGCGGCCAGCCTGCCGACCGTGAGCATTGACGGCAGCGCCGGACAGCCTCGCCACACGGTCCGCGGGCACTCCCGGGCACCGCACTCGTCGCTGGCCGCGGTGCTCACCTACCTGGCATGCCTCCCGCTGGCCTTCGGCGCGGTGGCCATGCTCGGTTCCGCCGACCCGTTCCACCTGCGTGTTGCCATGATCCCGGTGGTGATAGCCGTCGCTGGCGTGATCATCCTCGGCGTCGCCGCCCAGCGCTGGCCCGCCGATCTGGTCAGCGGTGTCGCGGCCGGGCTGCTGGGCGGCTGGGTAGCGTTCACCTTGCGGCTGGCGCTGAACGGCACGCCGTACGGCTTCGACGGGCTCGGCGGCGACGCCGGGCGGATGACGGCCATGGCCAACAGGTACTCCAGCGCCCTGAACAGCAGCGACGGGATCGTGTCCACGGTCCCCTCGCACTACCCGCCGTTGTTCCCCTGGCTGGTGGGCCGCGCGGCCGCACTGGCTCACGTGCCGGCGTGGCGGCTGCTCGGCCCGGCCGAGGCCATCGCGCTGTCGTTCGCGATGGTCGCTGGCTTCGCGCTGTGGCGCCTGCTCGTCCCAGGCCCGCTCGCCCTGGCGCTGACCCTCCCGGTCCTGCTGAGCTTCGTGCTCCCCCAGAAGGCGTACGAGATCCTGGCCCTGTCGGTGTTCACCCCCTGGGTGCTCGCCACGTTCGGCCAGCCGCCGGGCAGGCGGCGGCTGCACTGGCTGCCCGGCGGCCTGATCGGCGGCCTGAGCATTACGCTGGACTGGGCGTTCATCACATACGGCGCGCTGGGCATCGCCACGCTCGTCGTGTTCACCTGGCGGGAGAGCTCGCAGCGGGCGCGCTACGTCAGGCACGTCGCGCTGACGGCCGCGGTCGCCGCGGTCGCCGCCTCCTGGTACCTGGTCCCCTATGCCGGCTGGGCGCTGCTGCACGGCTCCAAGCAGGTCGATGACCTGTGGCAGGGCGGCGGGGTCTCCGACAGCCCGCTGACCTTCCTGGCCATGACGCCGCTTGCCCTACTCGAGCTGATCGGCCTGGCCGGCCTGCTGTGGTGGCGCGGCCGGGTGTGGTGGGGCAAGCCGCTGCTGCTGCTGACCGGCAGCGTCTACGGCTACTGGCTGATCTGGCAGGCCGCCTTCATCGTGACCGGGCACACCGGGCTCTTGCAGGACACGCCCCGGATGGCCGAACCGCTGCTGGCGATGGCCGGGGTGCTGACCATCGCGGCGGCGGGCCGGGACGTCGCGCGCCGGCTCGGCGACGACGGGATCGGCGCCGGCAGGGCGGCCGCCCTGCCGGCGGTCGCGCTCTGCGTCCTCGCCCTCTGGGCGGTCTTCAACTCGTGGCCGGCCTGGATGCCGGGCGGTTCCGACACGGCGGGCGGGCTGTATGTGTCCGTGAGCGCATCGCCCAACGAGGCGACCGCCGCGTTCACGACCCCACTGCCCGACGGGAGTTACCCGCGGTTCGGGCCCAGGAGATGGCGCCAGTCCTGGTTCCCTGTCGACCCGATCAAGGCGGACGTCGAATCGGTGGTCGGACCGGACGCCTCGCCGGTGACCCTGTCGGACTCGGAGAACCTTTTCGCCTTCGTGAACTGGCCGGGTTACATCGCCGTCAACATGGGAGCGGCGGGCACGAACACCAACTGGCCGGCCAGGTACGCGGCACTGCGGCAGCTCTCCCAGGTCACCGATCCGGCGGCGTTCGCCGCCGCCGCGGCGCACACGCAGTTCGGCCCCGTCGACGTCTTCATCCTCACCGCGAGGGCGGGACGCTGGACCTGGCAGCCGGGCATGTCGTTCTCCCCCGCCCAGTTCAGCCCCGCCGCGTTCGCCGTCTTCACCGGCCTGCCCGGGGACACCGTGGTGGCCGTACGGAAGCCATCGCGGCACGGCTAGGAACGTGTCACCGTGATGAAAAGCCGGCCACCGCGTCATCATTTTCGGGTTCCTGCGAAAGAACTTGAAGGCGATGGGATGCGCCCGCCTGATCGGGGCCGGGCACTGGCGCGACGGCGACCCGGACATCGTGGTGGTCCTCGACGCCGGCTATGACCTGACCCAGCTGGCCTGGCTGCTGCGCGACCTGCCGGCCGAGGTGGCAGGCCGGCTGCGCAGCGACCGGGTGATGCACTTCCCGGCCCCGCCGCGCCCGGCACGGCCAACCTCCGGTGAGGAGGTGGACCGCACCTGGCAGGCGTTCGTTCTTGCGCCGGTTTGATATCGAACACATGTTCAGGTTCCTCAAGCAGGTCCTCGGCTGGAACCGCCCCAAGCTCCGCGACCCGGCCGCCGCCGACCGGTGGACCTGGCTGATCATCGCCTGCTACACCCAGCTCTACCTGGCTCGCCCTCTCGCCGCTGACCTGCGCCTGCCCTGGCAGCGGCCGCCCGTCCGGCCGCCCCACCCCAAGAACCCCGCAAACCTTCCTGCATTGTCATGGCGGCCCTTCTAGCTGGACTGATGTCCCCTTCATCCGCCCGACGCCTGTCATTAATCTGCCCACCATGCTGATCTCGCCCCCTCCGCGAGAACAGGCATACGATAGCTGGCAAATGTCGCGTTTAGTTCTCAGCCCACCGAATCGACACGGTGAACTGCGCCAACCTAGCTGGTCCCAATTCAACTGGCACCAACTCAACTGGCACCAACTCAACTAGCACCGAGGAGACCGTGGCCCAGCAAGAGCCAGTACAGCTAAAGCCGGGAGATTCAGCCATGCCGACCGGCCCGCAGGCCGCCGCGGCATACCTGCGCGAGCTGCTGCTCCGTCCCGGCCAGTACCGGCGCGAGTGGGAGCAGTACGCCGAGCGCAGCAGGCTCGGACAGGTGAACCAGCTCGCGGTCGCCGAAGTGCTGGCGCATTACCTGTGGGAGCACCCGAGGGCCCAGGGCGACGTCGACGTGCTGCCCAGGCAGCTGAAGGACACCGCCTCGCGGGCGCTGTCAGGCAAGCTGCTCAGCAAGGCGACGCTGACCCTGTTCACGGACGCGTTCGGGTTCGGCGCATTCGAGCGGGAACGCCTGCTGAAACTCTGGGAGGGCTCGGCCCACGTCCGCGTGCTCTCCGGCCCGCGGGCGATCCGCGAGGACAAAGCGAGCGCGCTCGGCCGCCCGCAGGTCAAGACGCTATCCCTGCATGATCATCACTATCTCGGCCCGGACGGGCTGCCGCAGCGGCACCGCGTCATCCACGTCATCGAAGCGGTCGTCGACCGCGTGGACCGGCTGCCCTACCGCGCCGACACCAATGCGCTGACCATCGAGGCCGGGCAGGGATTCAGCGGCTTGGCCGGACCCGTCTACCAGCCCGTGGCCGAACTATTCGTCGTGGATATGCTGCTGGCCAAGCCGCTGGCGGCCGGGGAAACGGCGACCTTGGAATACACGGCCAGCTTTCATTACCCGGCACCCCCCCCGCCCGAGTTCCGCCGCGTTGTGCAGTCCTTCGTGGAGAACCTGGATATTCGCGTCGAGTTTCATCCAGGCAAGCTGCCGGCCAGCGTGGTGTGGGCGGTGTGGGACGGAATGGACGGTCCCATCATCGAGCGGGAGAGCGTCACCCTGGACAGCCAGTTCGCCGTCCATCGTTACCTGCGGCTCGCCGAGAAGACCGCCGTCGGCTTCCACTGGGACTGGTAGCGCTGAGCGAGAACGCCACGCGCCTGGCTGAGCGGAAGGGGGGCCCGGCATGGCACGATCGGAGTGTGCGGAAGGACGAGGGCGCGGCGACCACTAGTGCCGAGTTGCGCGCGCACAATCTCGCGCGGCTGCTGCGCGCGGTCCACGACGGCGGTGGTCAGCTCACCCGGGCCGAACTGACCAGGCGGCTCGGCCTGGCCCGGGGAACCGCCACCGTGCTGGTCAGGGACCTGGCCGGACGTCAGCTCATCGAGGAGCTACCCAGCCCGGCCGACACGCCGGCCGGGCTCAAGGTGCCACGTACCCGGGGCCGCCCGACCGGCGTGCCCTCGGCGCACCCGCAGGGACCGGTCGCGCTCGCGGTCGACCTGCGGGACGACTCGTTCACCATCGCCGCCTTCGAGCTTACCGGGCGCTGCACCGTGCTCGACCGCCGGGAGCGGGAGGCGGAATCGGGCACCGGGATACTGGCCGACGTGGCGGCCCGGCTGAGGATCCGGCGCCGTCAGTTCGGTGACCGCGTGGTGGGCATCGGGGTCGCCGTCCCCTCCCCGGTGAGCGCGGGCCAGATGGTGCAGCCGACCCTGCCGGACTGGCAGGACGTGGACGTGGCCGACGTCCTGGGCGGGGGAGACGCGGGGGATGAGGGGCCGGTCCTGGCCGGCAACGACGCGACGCTGGCCGGCCTGGCCGAGGCCCGCCGCGGCGTGCTGCGCGGGGTCTCCGTCGCCCTGCACCTGCACGTCGCGACCGGCATCGGCGGGGTGCTGCTGTCCGGCGGCCTGCCGGTGACCGGCGCCCACGGCTCGGCGGGGGAGTTCGGCCATATGCCGCTGACCGGGGGCAGCGATCCGTGCCGCTGCGGTTCGGTGGGCTGCTGGGAGCTCGACGCCGGCGCCCGCGGGCTGCTCCGCGCGGCCGGCCAGCCCGAGGAAGGCGACCGGATGGTCCGCGCCGAGCAGGTCATCGCGGCGGCGGCCACCGACTCCGGCTGCGGCGAGGCCCTGACGCGGGCGGCCGAGGCGCTCGGCCGCGGCATCGGCGCGCTGGTCAACGCCCAGGACCCGGAGGCCGTCGGGCTGTCCGGCCTGGCCGCGGAGGTGTACCAGGCCGCGCCCGACGCGGTCCAGGGGGGGTATCTGGCCACGCTGATGCGGTTCCGCCGGCCCCACCCGCCCGCGCTGCTGCCGTCCACGCTCGGTGACCTCGGTGCCCTGACCGGCGCGTCTGAGCTCGTCTTCGACGCCTTCCTCACCCCGCGCGGCCTCGGCGCCTGGCCCGCTCCGGAGGAGAAAACCGCGTGACTTCTCCGTGACTACCTGGTAGGTTCCCGTCCTCGTGGCTGCGTCACCAACACAAGAACACCACTATGCCGAACGGTCCGGCGGTGATCCCGTCCTGACCGGCGAACGCGAGCAATTGCGGCGCTCACGCGAGTTCCTCCGGCTGATGCGCGATGACGTGCTGTCGCTGCGAGCCATGGGCGGGGACCCGGTCTCCGAGGAGTACCTCAAGGCGGATCTCTACCACCGGGCCGAAGCCCTCAAAGACATCCCCGGCACCCCCCTCTTCTTCGGCCGCCTGGATTACGACGGGGCCGCCGCCGCCGCCGACGGCGTCGCGGGGCACAGCTTCCACATCGGCCGCAGGCACGTGCACGCGCCGGACGGCACGGCTGCGGTGATCGACTGGCGGGCGCCGGTGTCGAGGCCGTTCTACCGGGCCAGCGCCGCGGACCCGATGAACCTCGCGCGGCGCCGCCGGTTCGGGTTCTCCGGCGCTGAGCTGACGGCCTACGAGGACGAGCTGTTCGCGGCGGTTTCGCCTTCCGGCGCGGGCGGCGGCGCCGGGGCGGGCAGCCCGGGCCGTTCGGCCGGAAAACACCAAACCGGGCCCAGCCGTATCCTGATCGACGAGATCGAGCGGCCGCGGTCGGGTCCCATGCGGGATATCGTCGCGACCATCCAGCCCGACCAGGATGACATCGTCCGGGCGGAGGCGGCGCAGACGGTCTGCGTGCAGGGCGCGCCCGGCACCGGCAAGACCGCCGTGGGGCTGCACCGGGTCGCGTACCTGCTGTACGCGTACCGCGAGCAGGTCCGGCGGCGCGGCGTGGTCATGGTCGGGCCGAACCGGGCCTTCCTCTCCTACATCCGCAATGTGCTGCCCGCGCTCGGCGAGCTCGACGTCACCCAGACCACCGTCGGGGAGCTGGTCGGCTCCCACGCAGCCGCCGCGCCGCTCCCGGTCCGCGGGTCCGACGCCGAGGCGGCCGCGGTCATCAAGGGCGACGCGCGGATGGCGGAGGTGCTGCGGCGGGCGCTGTGGGGGTCGGTCCGCACGCCGTCGGCCGCGGTGGTGCTGCCGCGCGGCTCGCGGCGGTGGCGGGTGGCCGCCTGGGAGATAGCGGAACTTGTGCACGAGTTGCGGCACCGCGGCGTGCGGTACGGCGCGGCCCGCGAGCTGCTCGAGCACCGGATCGCGCACGTGATCCTGACCCAGATGGAAGCGGCCGGGGAAGCCTGCGACGACCGCACCCACGAGGCGGTGCGGCGGTCCAGGCCGGTGCGGGCCGCGGTGGACGCGATATGGCCGAAGGTGGATCCGGTCCGGCTCGTGTTCGGGCTGCTGTCCTCGGCGGCGGCCCTGGCCGAGGCGGCCGAGGGCGTGCTGACCGCCGCGGAGCAGGCCGCGATCGTGTGGCCGGCGCCGCCGCGGGGGCCCGGCTCGGCCCGCTGGTCCGCGGCGGACGCGGTGCTCATCGACGAGGCCCGCGACCTGATCACCCGGACGCCCAGCCTGGCGCACGTGGTGGTGGACGAGGCCCAGGACCTGTCCCCGATGGAGTGCCGGGCGCTCGGCCGCCGGTGTTCTACCGGTTCGGCCACCGTGCTCGGCGACCTCGCCCAGGGCACCACGCCGTGGGCGGCGCCGTCCTGGCCGGTGCTGCTGGCGAACCTGGGCAAGCCGGACGCCGGCGTGCGGGAGCTCTCGGTGGGGTACCGCGTGCCGCGGCAGATCCTGGACTACGCCTCGACGCTGCTCGCGGTGATCGCCCCCGAGCTGAGGCCGGCCTCCTCGCTGCGGGCGGACCCCGGCGCCCTGGACCTCACCCGGGTGCCCGCCGCCTCGCTGGACCGGGCCCTGGTGACCGCCTGCCAGCAGGCCTGCGCCCAGCCCGGTTCGGTGGCCGTCATCGCCGCCGACCCGCAGGTTGCCGCCCTGGGTCGCGCGCTCGACCGGGCGGGCGTGCCGCACGGCGCGCCGGGGGAGGACGCCACGCTCACGCTGGTTCCGGTGACGCTGGCCAAGGGACTGGAATATGATCATGTCATCGTGGTGGAGCCCGCGCGCATCGCCGCCGCCGAGGCCCGGGGCCTGCAGCGGCTCTACGTGGCGCTCACCCGGGCGGTATCACGGCTGACGGTGCTGTACTCCGAGCCGCTCCCGGCTCCCCTCCCGTCGTGAGCACCGGCCCGGTTTAATGGTATTAAAGTGAACCGATGCCGGGCCCGGCACGTCTGTCTTAGATAGAGGAACGGGCGGCCCTGGGGCGCCAATTTCCTGAGCTGCGAATTTCCCGATGTGCGTTGCGCGGGCGCCGTTGCGACGGCATTCTGGAATGAGGTGGCGACATTTAGTCCTCTTCTGACTCCTATAAGTTACAAATGGTGGTAACGGTGGAAGCCAAACGGACCGGCGATCCGGACCAGATACAGGCGGTCTATCTGGAGAAGCTAGCCGACGAGTTGTCCTCTCGCGGGCTTGAGGCGTGGCTGATGGCACCGCCGGGGCGCAGGCCCAGCCTGTACGTGGTCAACCCGGCCGCGCGGGCGCTTGAGGAGAATGTCTACGTCGCTTGCGGTAAGGACGGCTTGTGGTGGTTCTGGTGGTCGTGGGCCGAGCGGATCGCCGTCGCCGACGATGTTGACCTGGCCGCCAGCACGATCGTGCGGGTCCTGGCTTCCCTTCTCCGTAACAACTGAACGCCGGAATCACTGAATTTTCGGAATCACCGGGCCCGGTATGACGGGGCCCGTACCACTGGGCCCCGTCACGGCTAACAGCTTCAGGCCCGGAAAGGCCTGGGTGCTGCCGCGCCAGGAGGCAGCGCGCTGCGCCGCGTCCTGCATGGCCATCGCGCCGAACTGGCGCAGCCGCTGGTCGCTGACCGCGACCAGGCCCAGGTAAGCCCGGGTCACGCCGTCCTCGAGGTGAGCCGCGAAGGCCATCGCGCTGGTCGCGTCGTGCACCCGGAACGGCAGCTGGTAGAAGGCCTGCGCGGCGGCCGGCGCCGCGCCCCGCCGCAAGATCATCGCCGTTAGCGTGTCGCGGGCCTGGTGGTGCGCGGTCCAGTCCTGTTCGGCCGCGGCCAGGCTGCTCCCGGTGAGGTGGGCGCCCGCCACCCCGTAGCCGAAGATGGCCGCGTGCTCGGCCGCGAGCGCGGCCTGCAGCGCGGACATCGCCCCCATCTATTCGCCCAGTCCCCGGCCGGCCAGCACCGTCACGTGCGTGGCGTCGGAGGCGGCGATGCTCGCGAGCAGCTGGGCCAGGGCGGGCGGCACGGTGGCCAGCCGTTGCACCAGGGCCGCCGCCGACGCGCGTTCCGCCGCCCGCAGCCGGGCGGTGCTGACCTGAGCGCGCGCGCTGCTGGACCGGGGGGGCGACCCCCCGGAACCCCCCGATCCCGGGGGGGAACCACCCCCCGGACCCCCCCGGCAGGCGGCACGATGAGGCTGGCCCTGAGCTGCGCGAGGTGCTGCTCGTGCTGGGCGAGCAGCGGCCGGAGCGTCCGCGACCGAGTCATCCCCGAATGCCCAGAATCGCCGTTGATGGCTGTCTGGTAGAGGCCGATCAGGTTTTCTTCCGCCGCGATGACGGCCTGGAGGGTCAGCACATCGTGGCCGAGCGGCGGACGGCCCGCCAGCGGATCTGGGCCGGTGAACGCGTCCGAGGACCGGCAGCCGGCGGTGGCGAGCAGCAACGGCAGCGCCGCCGCCGAGGCGAGCAGCACGCGGCGCCTCGGCACAATGTCGGACACACGGGCAAGCTACCACGTACGGTTTGGCGAGGCCGGCCGGTCCTATCCGCGAGACGGCCCAACCCCGGATAGGCTAGGTCCCAATCCCGCAGGTCGTGGACGAGGAGGTTCGTGATGCCAGGAGGTCAGCGTCACGCGCCCAAACCAGGCCAGCCCAAACCAGGCCAGCCCGGACCCAGCCAGCCCCGGGCCGGCCAGCCCCGGCCTCGCCAGGCAGGGGTCGGCGGGTCGCTCGATGAGGACAGGATCGCGGACGTCATCCGTCCCGTGGTCGCCGTCGCGGGCATGGATCTGGAGTCGGTCCGGGTGAGCGCCGCAGGCAGGCGACGGTTGCTGCGGGTGGTGGTGGACAGCGACGGAGGCGTGAGCCTAGACGACGCCGCGGCGATCAGCCGCCAGCTGTCCGCCGTGCTCGACACGGCGCCGGTGATGGGGGACTTCCCGTACACGCTCGAAGTTTCCTCGCCTGGCGTCGACCGCCCGCTGACCGACCCGAGGCACTGGCGCCGCGCGGTGGGACGGCTGGTCCAGGTCACCGCCACGGACGCCGGATCCATTTCCGGTCGGGTCGTCGCGGCCGACGCGGACGGTGTGACCCTGGACGTCGGGGGTGACCGCCGCCGTTTCGGCTACGCCGCGCTCGGCGCCGGCGCCGTCCAGGTGGAATTCGGGCATCCGCACACGGAGCTTGGAGCGACCGGCGATGGACATTGACCTGAGCGTGCTGCGCAGCCTGGAAAGCGAGAAGGACATCTCGCTCGATCAGGCCATCAAGGCTATCGAGGACGCCCTGCTCGTTGCCTACCACAAGTCCGAGGGCGCGTCGGTGTCGGCGCGCGTCGAGGTGGACAGGAAGAGCGGCCACGTCACCGTGTGGGCCGTCCAGACCGGCCCGGACGGGGCCGCGGTGCGGGAGTACGACGACACCCCGGCCGGTTTCGGCCGGATCGCCGCGACCACCGCCCGGCAAGTGATCTTGCAGCGGCTCCGCGACGTGGAGGACGAGCTGACCTTCGGCGAGTACGCGGGCCGTGAGGGCGACATCGTGGCCGGGGTGATCCAGCAGGGCAAGGACCCCAGGACGGTGCTGGTCGACCTGGGCAAGCTGGAGGCGGTGCTGCCGCCCGCCGAGCAGGTGCCCGGCGAGCGTTACGTCCACGGCGAACGGATTCGCTGCTACGTGCTGCACGTGCGCAAGGGGCATCGCGGGCCCTCGGTCACGCTGTCCCGGACTCACCCAGGCCTGGTGAAGAAGCTATTCGCGCTGGAGGTCCCCGAGATCGCCGCCGGCGCGGTGGAGATCGTCGCGATCGCCCGCGAGGCCGGGCACCGCACCAAGATCGCGGTCCGGTCGCATCAGCCTGGCGTCAACGCCAAGGGTGCCTGCATCGGCCCCATGGGCAGCCGGGTCCGGAACGTGATGACCGAACTGCACGGCGAGAAGATCGACATCGTGGACTACTCCGACGACCCGGCCGGCTTCGTTGCCAACGCGCTGTCGCCGGCCCGGGTGAGCCGGGTCCACGTGGTAGACGCCGCGGCCAGGGAGGCGCAGGTCATCGTGCCCGACTACCAGCTGTCGCTGGCGATCGGCAAAGAGGGCCAGAACGCCAGGCTGGCCGCCAGGCTAACCGGGTGGCGCATCGACATCAGGTCCGACGCCGCGGTCTCGTCCCAAGAACCTCAAGGAGCCGATGGGCCCGCGGTCCCCTCGTCCGCCGGGCCGATGGCGCAGGCTCCCGAATAACCGCTCGCCTTACCCGTTCCTTCTGCCCCATCAGCCCCGCCAGCGCGGCTTCCCGGCCGGTACCGGAGACCTGCGAACACGGTAGACTAGTGGATGTAATAGCCATGCGAGCCGAGCGGCATGTCCCAGGTATGCCTGTGATGCGTACCTGTGTAGGCTGCAAGGAGCGTGCGGTCAAGTCCAGCCTGCTTCGCCTTGTAGCGGCTGGGGACGTTATCCAGCCCGACCCGCGGGCCCGGCTGCCTGGCCGGGGTGCGTACCTGCATCCCAGCCTGGCCTGCCTGGAACTCGCGCGGCGGCGCCGGGCGTTCCCCCGGGCCTTGCGCGCCGCAGGATCGCTCAGCCTCGAACCACTGGCTGAGTATCTTTGCGGCGCGGAATCCCCGGAATAGCATTACTGGCGGCGGAACAACCTGGCTGGGCAGCAGGCTTAACGCTAGAAGGAACACCTGTCGGAAAGCAGGTCGAGAAGCTGATGAGCGCTCGATGAGCACGCGGCGATGATCACCATAGGCTGAGGCCGGCCCGGAGCACGCTCTGCCCGGGCCGGGGTCCGGGAAGGGCCCAGGGGACTGGGCCGAGAAGGAGCGTAGTGGCGAAGGTCCGGGTTTACGAACTCGCGAGAGAGTTCGGTGTCGAGAGCAAGGCCGTTATGGACCAGCTCAAAGAAATGGGCGAGTTCGTAAGGTCAGCGTCCTCGACGATTGAGGCGCCCGTGGTCCGGCGGCTCAAGGAAGCATTCTCTGCCAAGCCGGCAGAACAGCCGGCTCAGGGATCCAGGTCCAGGTCGGCCGGGTCGGCGGGCGGGTCAACCGCGGCGCGCGATGGCGCGGCCCCGGCTGGCGCCAGGCCGCGGCCTGGTGTCGGCGCGGGGACGGCGTCCCGCGATGACCGCGCCGCTGCGGCGGCGGCCGGCGCTCCGTCGGCCCCCATAACCGCGCCCAACGGGACCGCCAACGGCTCCGCGGAGCGGGCGGCTGCGCCCGATGCCGCCGCCGCCAGCGGTACCTCCACGGCCCCCGACGCGACCGCCCGGCCACTGCCGCAGGTCCCGCCGTCGCCCGCGTCCCGGCCCGGACCTGACACCAGGCCCGAGCCGAGGAGCCCGGGGACTCCGGGCGGTCCCGGTGCCCCGAGGGCGCCCGGGTCGCCGCGGACCCCGGCCACCCCGGCCGACTTCCGCAGTCCGGGGACGGCTCAGGGGAGCCAAGGCAGCCAGGGGAGCCAGGCCCGGCCCTCGGCTCCGCGTTCCGGCACGCCGGGCGGCTCTTCCGGGCAGCGCCCGGGTGCCCCGGCGGGCCGTCCTGACCAGCAGGGCCAAGGCACGAGGCCGTCCGCGCCGAGGACTCAGGGACCTGGTGCTCCGCGCCCGGCGGCACCCAGGCCAGGCGCACCCGGTCCGCGTCCGGGAGCCCCGCGTCCCGGCCCCAGGCCGGGCAACAACCCATTCAGCTCGACCGCGACCGGCATGGGGTCGGCGCCTCCGGCTAGGCCTCAGGGCCCGGGTGCGCCCGGCCAGACTGGTCGTCCCGGCCCTTCGGCGGGCGGCCCCGGCGCGCCCGGCGGTCCTGGTGGCCCGCGTCCTGGCGGCCGCGGCCCAGGCCGGCCCGGCATGTCCGATGGCGGCCCGCGTCCCGGTGGTCCCGGCGGTCCGCGTCCCGGCGGTCCCCGGCCGAGCCCGATGAACATGCCCTCCCGCCCGGGACCATCCGGTGCGGGCCGGGGCGGTCCCGGCGGTGCCGGCCGCGGCGGTCCTGGTGCCGGGGCTGGCACCCGGCCCGGTGGCGGTGGCGGTGGCGGTGGCGGCGGCGGTGGCCGTGGGCCCGGGGCCGGCGCCCCGCGGACCGGCGGCGGCGGTCCTGGCGCGGGCGCTCCCCGTACCGGTGCCGGCGGTGGTCCGCCGCGTCCGGGCGGCGGACGTGGCCGCAGCGGCACCCAGGGTGCCTTCGGACGGCCCGGCGGGCGTCCGTCCCGGGGCCGGAAGTCGAAGAAGCAGCGGCGTCAAGAATTCGACAACATGCAGGCGCCGACGATTGGCGGCGTCTCGGTCCCGCGCGGCAACGGCCAGGTGATCCGGCTGTCCCGGGGCGCGTCGCTGAGCGACTTCGCCGACAAGATCGGCGCCAACCCCGCGTCGCTGGTGCAGGTCATGCTGCTCCTCGGCGAGATGGTGACCGCCACCCAGTCGGTCAACGATGAGACGCTCCAGCTGCTCGGTGCCGAGCTGAACTACAGCATCCAGGTCGTTTCGCCCGAGGAAGAGGACCGGGAGCTGCTCGAGTCGTTCGACATCGAGTTCGGCGAGGACGAGGGTGGCGAGGGCGACCTGGTGGCCCGTCCGCCGGTCGTCACCGTGATGGGTCATGTCGACCACGGCAAGACCAAGCTGCTCGACGCGATCAGGCACACCAACATGGTGGCCCGCGAGGCCGGCGGCATCACCCAGCACATCGGCGCGTACCAGGTCACCACCGAGGTGGATGGCGATGAGCGCAAGATCACCTTCATCGACACCCCGGGTCACGAGGCGTTCACGGCCATGCGGGCCCGCGGTGCCGAGACCACCGACCTGGTGGTGCTCGTGGTGGCGGCCGACGACGGCGTGAAGCCGCAGACGACGGAGGCCCTGAACCACGCGCAGGCTGCGGGCGTGCCCATCGTCGTGGCCGTCAACAAGATCGACAAGGAGGGTGCCGACCCGCAGCGGGTGCGGGCCCAGCTGACCGAGTACGGGCTCGTCGCGGAGGAATTCGGCGGCGACACCCAGTTCGTGGACGTGTCCGCCACCAAGCGGGCCGGCATCACCGAGCTGCTCGAGGCGATCATCCTGACCGCCGACGCTTCGCTCGACCTGCGCGCCAACCCGAATCAGGACGCGCAGGGCGTGGCGATCGAGGCGCACCTGGACAAGGGCCGCGGCCCGGTGGCCACGGTGCTGGTGCAGCGCGGCACGCTGCACGTCGGCGACTCCATCGTGTGCGGTGAGGCGTTCGGCCGGGTCCGGGCCATGCTCGACGACAACCTGGAGCCCATCCCCGAGGCCCCGCCGTCCCGGCCGGTGCAGGTGCTCGGCTTGACCGCCGTGCCCGGCGCGGGCGACAACTTCCTCGTCGTCTCCGACGACCGGATGGCCCGGCAGATCGCTGAGCGGCGGGAGGCGCGCGAGCGCGTCGCCCAGTTCGCCCAGGGGCGGCGGCGGGTCACGCTCGAGGACCTGGAGTCGGCGTTCAAGGCCGGTGAGCGCGAGGAATTGCTGCTCATCATCAAGGGTGACGTGTCCGGCTCGGTGGAAGCCCTGGAGGACGCACTGCTCCAGCTCGATGTCGGCGAAGAGGTCAGCCTGCGGGTGATCGGCCGCGGTGTCGGCGCGATCACCCAGGACGACGTCAACCTGGCCATCGCCTCGGACGCGATCATCATCGGCTTCAACGTCCGGCCAGCCGGGCGGGCGGGCGAACTGGCCCAGCGCGAGGGCGTCGAGATCCGCTACTACTCGATCATCTACCAGGCGATCGAGGAGGTCGAAGCCGCGCTCAAGGGCATGCTCAAGCCCGAGTTCGAGGAAGCCCAGCTCGGCACGGCGGAGATCAGGGAGGTCTTCCGGGTGCCCAGGATCGGCAACGTGGCCGGCTGCATCGTCCGCAGCGGCACGATCCACCGCGGTAACAAGGCGCGGCTGATCCGGGACGGCGTGGTGATCTCGGACAACCTGACGGTGGAGTCGCTGCGCCGGTTCAAGGAAGACGCGACCGAGGTCCGCGAGGGCTTCGAGTGCGGTATCGGCATCGGCTACAACGACGTCAGGATCGGCGACACGATCGAGACCTTCGAGATGAGGGAGAAGCCAAGGACCTGACCAGGTACCCGCCGGGTCCCGGGCACACGGTCAGCAGCGGAGTGGTGGCGTGTACGTCGCCGCGCTGACGCTGGACGTGCTGCTTGGCGACGTGCACTCGCTGAAAGCCAAGCGAGGCGTCGTCCGGCCGCTGGTCGCCGAGATGCGCCGGCGCTATCCGGGTGTCGCGGTCGCCGAGACCGGGCACCTGGATCTGCACCGGCGCGCCGAGATCGGGGTGGCTGTCGTGTCCGCGACGGCCGCCAACGCGATGAGCGTGCTCGACGAGTGCGAGCGACTGGTGGCCCGGCACCCCGAGATCGAGCTGCTGTCGGCCCGGCAGCGGCTGTTCAACCAAGAGGAGTGACGGAGCATGGACGCCGCGAGGGCGCGCAAGCTGGCCGACCAGATCAGCCAGATCGTCGCGGAGATGCTGGAGCGCCGGATCAAGGACCCCCGGCTCGGCTTCGCGACCGTCACCGAAGCCCGGCTGACCAACGACCTGCGCGAAGCCACCGTGTTCTACACGGTGTACGGATCTGACGCCGAACGGGCCGACACGGCGGCGGCGCTGCACAGCGCCACCGGCGTCATCAGGTCCGAGGTGGGGCGGCAGCTCGGCTTGCGGCACACCCCGTCGCTTGAGTTCATCGCGGACGTCCTCCCGGAAAGCGCCCAGCGGATCGAGGAGCTGGTCACCCAGGCCAGGCGTGCCGACGCCGAACTCGCCCGCAGCCGCGAGGGCGCCGTTCCGGCCGGCGACCCCGATCCCTACCGCAAGCCCGCCGAAGACGACGAGGACGAGTGACCGCGCCAAAGGGCCGCGGTGCTGCCTGGACTGAGGAGCGAGGAACGAGCGACGAGGGAAGGCAGCACCTCATGGGCGGCCCGGAGGCGCAAAGCAACAACGGTCTGGTCATCGTGGATAAGCCCGGCGGCATGACCTCCCATGACGTCGTGGCGCGGGTCCGGCGGCTGGCCGGGACTCCGAAGGTGGGGCACGCCGGGACACTGGACCCGATGGCGACCGGCGTCCTGGTGGTCGGCGTGCAGAAGGCCACCAGGCTGCTCGGCTACCTGACGCTGACCGAGAAGGAATACGCCGCCACGATCAGGCTCGGCCAGTCGACCAGCACCGACGACGCGGAGGGCGAGATCACCGGCGGCGCGTCGGCCGTGAACGTTTCCGCGGAAACGCTGTCCACAGCGGTGGCGGGGCTCACCGGTGAGATCGAGCAGGTGCCGCCCTCGGTCAGCGCGATCAAGGTGGACGGGCAGCGCGCCTACCGGCTGACCAGGGCGGGCGCGGCGCCAGAGCTCAAGGCCCGGCCGGTGACGGTGCGGGAGTTCACGGTCACCGCGGTGCGCCGCGACGGGCAACTGCTCGACCTCGACGCCACCGTGCGCTGCTCGAGTGGTACCTACATCAGGGCGCTGGCGCGCGATCTCGGCGCCGCCCTGGGGACCGGCGGTCACCTGACCCGGTTGCGCCGCACCAGGGTGGGCGGGTACCGGGTCGAGGATGCCCGCACCCTGGAGCAGCTGGCCGACAGGTTCGAGGTGCTGCCGCTGGCCCAGGCGGCCTCGGCGGCCTTCCCGAGCCGGAACCTGACCGCCGACGAGGCCCGCCGGCTGGCCAACGGCGGCCGCCTGGCCGCTGCCCCGGCGCCCCTCGCGGCCGCTGCGGCCCCGGCGTCCCTCGCGGCCGCCGCTCCGGGCCCGACGGCCGCCTACGCGCCCGACGGCACCCTGATCGCCCTGGTCACCGAGGAGTCGGGGCAAGCGAGGCCGCTCGTCGTCTTCGCCTGAGGCCTTAGGCTTGTGATCTGGCGGCCTTGCGGCCGGGCGGAAAAGGAGGAACGGGGAACGTGTACCGCTGGTACGGCCTGGCCGAGGTGCCTTCCGACTGGGGTGCGTGCGTCGCGACGATCGGCGTGTTCGACGGCGTGCACCGCGGTCACCAGCGCATCATCGCCCGGGCCGGGGAGATCGCGCGGGCGAGGCACCTGCCGGTCGTGGTGATCACCTTCGACCCGCATCCGGACGAGGTCGTCCGCCCGGGGTCACATCCGCCGTTCCTCACCACCTCGCGACGGCGGGCCGAACTGCTGGCGGGCCTCGGCACCGACGCGGTTTGCGTGCTCCCGTTCAACCTGGAATTCTCCCGGCTCAGCCCCGACGAGTTCGTCCGGGTGGTCCTGTCCGAGCGGCTGCACGCCGCGGCCGTGGTCGTGGGGGAGAACTTCAGGTTCGGGCACAAGGCCGTGGGCGACGTGCCGCTGCTCAGCCAGCTAGGCGAGAAGTACGACTTCACCGCCGAGGGTGTGCCGCTGCTGGTGGCCGACGGCGTGACGATCTCCTCGTCTTACATCAGGGAGCAGCTGGGCGCCGGTGACGTGACCGCCGCCGCCAGCGCGCTGGGCCTGCCGCACCGGGTGGAGGGCGTCGTCGTCCGCGGTCACATGCGCGGCCGCGGGCTGGGCTTCCCGACAGCCAACCTGGAGACCCCGCCGCACACCGCCACCCCCGCCGACGGCGTTTACGCTGGCTGGCTGACCAGCCTGGGCCTGGATGGCGCGGAGGCGAGCCGCTGGCCGGCCGTGATCTCGGTCGGCACCAACCCGACGTTCGGCATCGGCGACCGCACGGTCGAGGCCTACGCGCTCGACCGTGACGACCTGGACCTGTACGGCTCCCACGCCGCCATCGACTTCGCCGCCCGGCTCCGCGGCACGGAGCGGTTCGAGTCCGTGCAGGCCCTGGTCACCCAGATGCGCGAGGACGTGATCCAGGCCCGGGCGCTGACCGTCGGCTAGAACGGCGCCTTCATGCGGTCGTCACGTTCCTCTCGTAATGTGCGCACGTGGGAGTGGGGAGCTATCTCGATCAGCCCGGTGATCTCGACCGGCAGGGCCAGCCCGACCGGCAGGGCCAGCCCGGTGATCTCGACCGGCAGGGCCAGCCCGACCGGCAGGGCCGGGCCGCGCGCCGGGTGCAAAAGGCCGACGCCGGCGTGGCCCGCAACGCCCGGCTGACCGCGGCGAACGCCGTCGTGCTGCTGGTGCTGCTGGCCATCGAGGGCGTCACGATCCTGAGGGTCCGCCAGCTGCTCTCGCCGCACGTGTTCATCGGCATGGTGCTCATACCGCCGGTGCTGGTCAAGGTGGGCAGCACCACCTGGCGTTTCGCCCGCTACTATCGGGGCGCCCCGGCCTACCGGCGCAAGGGGGCGCCACCGGTCGTGCTGCGCCTGCTCGGCCCGGTGGTGGTGATCCTCACCCTGGTCCTGCTGGCCAGCGGGGTGGGCCTGCTGCTGGTGGGGCCGTCCTGGATGTCGCTGCTGCTCAAGGTGCACAAGGCCAGCTTCGTGCTGTGGTTCGGCGCCATGACCATCCACGTGCTCGGCCACCTGGGCGAAGTGCTCCGGCTGGCGCCGCGCGACTGGCTGCGCCGGACACGCCGCGAGGTCACCGGGGCCGGCCTGCGGCAGTGGCTGATCGCCGCCAGCCTGGTGGCCGGCGTCCTGACTTGGATTCCTCCTGCTCAGCCGCGTCGGCCCCTGGCTGGCGTCCGTGCCGAACGTCGGCCGGTAACCGGCTACAGCGACCTACAGCGACGCGTAGAGCGCCCGCTCGAAGTCGTTGTACATCGTGACCGCCTCGGGCGTCACGAAGGGCAGGATCTGGTTCCGGAAAGCCTCGTCGACCGTGGACGACCGAAGGATCCTGGTGCCGTCCAGCTCGCCGCCGCGCAGCAGCGCCCGCTGGAACTTGATGTAGTCGCTCGGCTGCCCGTAGAGCCCGTGCCCGCCGGCCAGGTCGGCCTCTGGAGCTGAGCGCCTCACCCCGCGGTCAGCAGCACCTCCAGCGCGGAGCGCAGCGGAGCCAGCCGCCCGGCGGCGGCCTGGCGGGCGGCCGCCAGCGAGCGGCCCGCGAGGGGCTCGGTGATCTCGATGTAGCACTTGATCTTCGGTTCGGTGCCGCTCGGGCGCAGCACCACCCGGCCACCGGGCAGCCGGTAGATCAGCACGTCGGCCCGCGGCACCGCCGCCCCCGGCCCGCCGCCGCCCGCGGCGGGCCGGGCGAGGTCGGTTCGGCCGGACACCGGCTCGCCGCCGAAGGCATCCGGAGGCGCCGACCTGAGCCGGCTCATGACGCGTGCCTGGTCGGCCGTCCGCAGGATCAGCTGGGAGGTCAGGTGCACACCGTGCGCCCGCTCGAGGTCGTCATAGACATCGAGGACCGAACGGCCTGCCGACTTCGCCCCTTCGGCCAGCCGGAGCATAGCCAGCGCGGCGCCGAAGCCGTCCTTGTCGCGCACCACGTCGCCGACGGCGTAGCCGAGCGCCTCCTCGTAGCCGAAGACGAACCGGGCCCCCGGCACGCCGTCGGCGGCCCGGGCGATCCACTTGAACCCGGTAAGGGTCTCGGCGTACCGGACACCGGCCGCCGCCGCGATCTTGGCCAGCAACGTGGAGGAGACCACGGTGGAGGCCACCAGCCGGGCCTCCGGCGCCTCCTGGCCCGCCGTCCGCTCCAGCAGGCTGGCCCCGAGCAGGGCGCCCACCTGGTCTCCGGTCAGCATCCGCCACCCGGCCACGGGGGGGTTTGGGGGCGTCCCCCCGGAGCCAGCAGAGCCGCCGGGTCAGGCACGGCCACGGCGAGCCGGTCCCCGTCCGGGTCGCTGGCGACCACCATGTCGGCGTCGAGCCGGCGCGCGTCGGCCAGCGCCAGGTCCAGGGCACCCGGCTCCTCCGGGTTGGGAAAGGCGACGGTCGGGAAGTCCGGGTCGGGCTCTGCCTGCGCGGCCACCAGGTGTGGCGCCGCGAAGCCCGCCAGTCGCAGCGCCCGCAGCATGAGCCTGCCCGCCACGCCGTGCATCGGCGTGTAGACCACGCTCAGCCCCGGACCGGGACCAGCCGGGGGATCCGGCGACCCGGCCGCGGCGGCCACGACCGCGGTCAGGTACGCCTGAGCGATCTCGTCGCCGTGCCGGGTGATCAGCGGGCTCCCCGCCGCGGCCACCGGGATCTGCCCCAGCGGCCCGAGACGGGCGATGCGCTTCTCGATCTCGGCGTCGGCGGGCGGGATGACCTGGGCGCCGTCGCTCAGGTAGAGCTTGTACCCGTTGTCGGCGGCCGGATTGTGGCTGGCGGTGATCATCACCCCGGCCGCCAGGCCCAGGTGGCGGACCGCGAACGCGAGCAGGGGAGTGGGGCAGGGCCGCGGCAGCATGTGCACCGCGATGCCCGCGGCGGCCAGCACCCCGGCCACCTCCCCGGCGAATGCCGCAGACCGGTGCCGTGCGTCGCAGCCGACCACCACGCCGTCCCGCTGACCCCGCTGAGTCCCGCCGTCCCGGTCCGCGGCACCCGGTCCGGCCAGCCAGTCGGCCACTGCCGCGGTGGTCGCCCTGACCACCGCCCGGTTCATCCGGTTCGGCCCCGCGGCGACCACGCCGCGCAGCCCCGCGGTCCCGAAGTGCAGCCGGTCCGCGAACCGGTCCCGCAATTCGGCGATCGCCCCGGAATCCGCGCCCGCCCCGGAATCCGCGCCCGCCCCGGAATCCGCGCCCGCCCCCACCCCGGCGCCCGCATCCGCGCCCGCATCCGCGCCCGCATCGGCGAAGGCCTGGTCGAGCAGCGCCTGCAGTTCGGCCCGGTCGCCCGGGTCCGGGTCGTCCGCCATCCAGGCCCCGACCGCGGCCCGCAGCTCAGCCTCACCCGTCACTTAGCCCACTCACCTCAATCCGCCCTCATCCCTCGCCCAAGATCGGGGTGGATTGGCCGTCCACCACCGTCACTCAAGCCGCTCCCCGCCCACGCCGCAAGTCTCACCGCGGCGGCTGGCACGCCGTAGCCGAGCGTGTGACGCCGACCCGTCCGGCATGATTCATGCCTTGACGTAGGGGATGCCCTCGGCCTTGGGCGGACGGACCTTGCCGACCAGCCCGGCCACCACGATGATCGTCACCACGTACGGGGTCATCAGCAGCAGGTTGGACTGGATGGGCACGTTCATGGTGGACAAGATCGACTGCAACTGGGTGGAGAAACCGAACAGCAGCGCCGCCCCGATCGCGCCGAACGGCGTGTACCGCCCGAAGATCATCGCCGCCAGGGCGATGTATCCCTCCCCGGACGACATGCCCTTGGCAAAGCTCCCGACCGAGCCGATCGTCAGGTAGGCCCCGCCGATGCCGGCCAGCACGCCCGCCATGATGACGTTGCGGTACCGGGTAGCGAACACCCGGATGCCGACGGTGTCCGCAGCGACCGGGTGCTCGCCCACCGCTCGGGTGCGCAGCCCCCACCGGGTGGAGAACAGGCCCACCTGGACCAGGGCCAGTGCGAGGTAGGTCAGGTAGAGGAAGATGGTCGCGTCGAAGAACACCGGCCCGATGATCGGGATGTCGGCGAGCAGCGGGATCTTGATCGCGCTGAATGTCGGCGGGGAGTTCAGCGTGTTGGCGTAGGGCACCATCAAGTCGTCGTACAGGTACCCGGTGAGGCCGAGGATGAGGGTGTTCAGCACTACGCCGAGGATGATCTGGTCGACGGTGTACCGGATGGCGAACACCGCGAGCAGGGCGCCGACCACGCAGCCAGCCACCGCCCCGGCGATCAGGCCGAGCCACAGCGACCCGGAGGCGCTGGCCACCATGGCGGCGGCGAACGCGCCGAGCAGCAACTGGCCCTCGATGCCGATGTTCACCACGCCCGACCGGGAGCAGATCACGCCGGTGAGCGCGCCCAGCATGATCGGGATGGACTGGCTGAGCGTCCCCTCCAGCAGGTTCACCACGTTGAACGTGGTGGTCTGGCCAGCGCCCGCCCAGCACAGCAGCGCCAGCACGAACAAGAACACCACGACGCCGATGCTCACCCGCCGCCAGGTGGTGCTCAGCGGCAGCACGGCGCGCAGCAGGGCCAGCGCCAGCGACACCGCGCCGCACACGTAGCAGGTGACGGCCGCGGGCAGGGACAGGTTCGGCACCGACACCTTGGCGAACGGCTGGGAGAACGCGAAGGTCACGTCGCCGTGGTGCGCGAACAGCCCGAACACGAAGATGTCCACCAGCCCGAACACCGCGAACGTCGCCGGCCCCAGCCAGCGGCGCCAGGGACTGACCGGGGCGACCTCGGCCTTCACGACGGGGACGCGTTCGGTGATCGTCATGCGTTCCACCCCCTGGACAGCGTCTGGCCGACGCCTGCGGCACTGGTCCCGCGCAGCCGGTATATGGTCCGGATCAGCGGCGGGGCCGCGACGAACAGCACGATGAGCGCCTGCAGGACCTCGATGATGTCCACCGGGGTGGAGGTGGCAGCCTGCATCAGCGGCGCGCCGGCGTGCAGCGCGCCGAACAGCAGCGCGGCGAGCACCACCCCGAGCGGCCTGCCCCGGCCCAGCAGCGCGACCGTGATCGCGTCAATGCCGTATGTCCCGAAGCTCTGGAAGTTGAGGCTGAAGTCGGTGCCCTGGATGACCGTCGAGCCGGCCAGCCCGGCGAGCCCGGCGGCGATCAGCATCACCAGGACCCAGGAGCGCTCCACGTTCATGCCGGCCACCCGGGACGCGCTCGGGTTCTTGCCGATGCTCCGGAACTCGAAGCCGGTCGTGGTCCGGTAGAGCAGCCACCACACGCCGAACGCGCACCCCAGCGCGACCAGGAATCCCGGCGTTGATCCGCAGGTGCGAGCCGAACAGCAAGGGGAGATGCGCGTTCCCGGCGATGAACGGGCTGATCAGGTCGGTCCGGCCCGGCCGCTGCATGACGTTGCCGAGCAGGAAGGCGAGCAGGTACGCCATGATGTAGTTGAGCATGATGGTGACGATGACCTCATGGGCACCCGTCCTGGCCTTGAGCTCGCCGACCACCCAGCCGATGATTGCTCCGCCGACGAAGCCGCCGATCACGCAGACGATCACGTGCACGCCGAACGGCAGGCTAACCCCGTACCCGAGGTAGGTGGCGAGGATCGCGCCGCCGATGAACTGGCCCTGCGCGCCGATGTTGAACATTCCGGCTTGGTAAGGCAGGGCGACCGCCAGCCCGGCCAGCAGCAGCGGCGTGGCCTGGACGCAGGTTTCCGACAGCGGGTTGAACACGGCGGACAGGTACCCGTCCTGCACCGCCGTGGCGAAGGACGCCTGCTGGAACAGCGCGGCTACCGTGTGCGGGTTGAAGATCGAGCCCTCGAACAGCGCCACGTAGGCGCCGATAGCCACATCCCAGGCCTGCGTGATCGCGGCGCCGGGTGCGGAGAAGAAGTTCACCCACGCGTGCAGCACCTTGGTGTTGGTGAACGCGTTCAGCAGGCCGCCTATCACCATCGCGGTGAAGATGGCGAGGAACGTTACCGTGACAGAATTTCCCTCGAGTATGGCTTCTCTGAGGGTCTGGCCGAACGAGCCACGGTGCGTCTCGCCGTTCTCGTGCGTGTTCTCCACGGTGGCCGGACCCGACGACCCTGGGGGCGCCTGCTCGCTCATTGCCCCGCTCCTGATGGCCCTACTGCTGGCGGGGGGGCCCCTGCTCCTGGTCCGGGTGCCGGCGCGGTGGCCGGGGTGTCGCCCGGTTCGGCCGTGTCCCTGGCCTCGCGGGCCGACGCGGCCTCGTCGGTCGCTCCGGCCATCAGCAGGCCGAGTTCCTCGACCGGCACCGATGGCGGCCGGAAGCCGGTTATCCGGCCGTCGTACATGACCGCGATCCTGTCCGCGAGCGCGTAGATCTCGTCGAGCTCCGATGAGACGATGAGCACGGCGACGCCGTGGTCGCGCTGCTCCACGATGCGCTTGTGCACGAACTCGATCGAGCCGACGTCGAGCCCCCGGGTCGGCTGGCTGGCCACCAGCACCTTGTGCTCGCGGCCGAGTTCCCTGGCCAGGATGACCTTCTGCTGGTTGCCGCCGGACAGCGTGCCCACGGGCGTATCCGCCGAGGTGGTGCGGACGTCGAATTCCTGCACCCGCTCGGCCGCGTTGCGGCGATGGCGCCCAGGTTGAGGTTGATGCCGGACGCGAACGGCGGCCGGTCGTAGCTGGTCGAGGACCATGTTGTCGGCCACGGAGAATTCCCCGACCAGCCCGTCCTCCTGCCGGTCCTCGGGGACGTAGGCGACGCCCGCGTGCAGCCGCTGCCGTGGCGTGCTGTGGGTGAGGTCGCGGCCGTTCAGCCTGATGTGGCCGCCCGCCGTCGGCCGCAACCCGAGCAGCGCCTCGCACAGCTCGGTCTGCCCGTTGCCCTGCACGCCCGCCAGACCGAGGATCTCCCCGGCCCGGACGTCGAATGACGCCTCGTTCACCCAGACCCGGCCGGTTTCGTCGGCGACGGTCAGGCCGTCCACCTCGAGCACCACCTCGCCGGGCTTGGCCGCCTGCTTGCTGACCTTCAGCTGCACGTTCCGGCCGACCATGAGGGCGGCGAGTTCGTCTTCGGTGCTGCCGGGTGGCCTCTCCCCGACGACCTTCCCCCGGCGCAGCACGGTGATCGTGTCCGCGATCGCCTGGACCTCTTTGAGCTTGTGCGAGATAAAGACGACGGACGTGCCGCCGTCTGTCAGCCGCTTGATGATGTGGAACAGGTCCTGGGTCTCGGCCGGGGTGAGAACCGAGGTCGGCTCGTCGAGGATGAGCACGGACGCGTCCCTGACCAGGGCCTTGATGATCTCGACCCGCTGCTGGATGCCAACCGGCAGGTTCTCCACCAGCGCGTCCGGATCGACCTCCAGCCCGTAGCGCCTGGAAAGCTCCCGCACGTCGCGGCGGGCCTTGCGCCGGTCGAGCAGGCCGGAAGGACGAGTTTCCTCCATGCCGAGCGTCACGTTCTCCGCGACGGTGAACACGGGCACGAGCATGAAGTGCTGGTGCACCATGCCGATGCCCGCGGCGATGGCGTCCTTGGGGGAATGGAACTGACCCTGCCTTCCCGTCGAGCAGGATCTCGCCCTCGTCGGGCTGCAGCAGCCCGTACAGGACGTTCATCAGGGTGGATTTGCCCGCGCCGTTCTCGCCGAGCAGCGCGTGCACCTGACCGGGGACTATCGTGAGGTCGATCCCGTCGTTGGCCACCAGCGAACCGAACCGCTTGGTGATGCCCCTGAGCTCAAGTTCCACGTCGACCCTTAAGTCTCTCAGTTCCGAGCGCCGATGTGGCAGCGGCGCAAGACGCACGCGCCGCTGCCACATTCATCGTGCCTCGTTGCCTGGAACTTACACCGGGCTCTTGGTGGCTATCTTGATCGAGCCATTCACGATGCCCGCCTTCACCTGCGCCAGCTCGGTTTGCAGCGAGGACGGGACCTTGCTGGTGAAGTCGTGGAACGGGGCGAGCGCGACGCCGCCGTTGGCCAGCGTGCCGATGTAGTTGCCGCCCTTGAACGAGCCGTTGGCCGTGCTCGTCACCGCGGTGCTGACCGCCGCCACGATGCCCTTCTGCACGCTGGTGATGAAGTACTTGCAGTACTGCGGCGCGCTGACACAGCCGTCGACGTCCACCCACATCATGTTCACCTTCTGGCTGCCGGCCGCGTTGTCCGCGTCCTGGACCGCCTTGGCCGCGCCGAGCCCGACGTTGCCCGCGACCGGGAAGATGATGTCCGCGCCCTCGCTGATGAACGTCTGGGTAAGCGTCTGGCCCTTGGTCTGGTTGGTGAAGTCGCCGGTGAACGAGCCGTTCTGGGTCTGCTCGTTCCAGCCGAGCACCTGCACGTGCGTGCCGTGCTTGGAGTTGTAGTACTGCACGCCGTCCCAGAAGCCGTCCATGTAGATCGTCACGGTCGGCAGCTTCTGCCCGCCGAACGTCGCGACCTTGCCGGTCTTGGTCATGCCCGCGGCCAGGTAGCCGCCTTGGAAGCCGTCCTGCGCCGTGTTGAAGAGCAGCGCGTCCGACGTTGCTCAGCGGCGGAGCGTAGCTGAAGTCCACGATCGCGAACTTCTGGCTCGGGTGCGCCTTGGCCGCGGCCTGCGTCGCGTCCCCCATCAGGAACCCGACGGTGACGATGATGTTGCACTTCTGGCTGATGAACGTGTTGATGTTCGGCACGTAGTCGGCTTGCGTCGTCGACTGCAGGTACTTGACGGTGACGCCGCTGCTCGCCTTCGGCCGCCTGCATGCCCGCCCACGCCGAGGCGTTGAACGACCTGTCGTCGATGCCGCCGGTGTCGGTGACCATGCAGCCGAGGACTTGCCGCGTGGTCGCCGCCGCGGTGCCAGTCGCACCGCTGGCCGGCGCGCTGGCGAGGTGCTGGTGCCGGCCGAGGCCGAGCTGTGGCTGCTGCCGCACGCGGCGATGACCACCATCGCGGACACGGCCAGCGCCGCCGTGGCCCATGCGCTGTGTTTCACGCTTACCTCCACTGGGCCAGCACGCTACAGCGCCTGGCCTCGCATTCGTCCTGGGTTGTCCCGCAGGCTATGCCTGGTGGTCTCCGCTGGGAAGGGGACACGCGGCTATCTGGCCTGCTCGTTGCCGAATCGGAACCCGATCATGATGGCACTCCTGGCCTGCCAGACATACATCCGGGGTCTGCGCCCCGGGTCTTTGGTGCCTTCATACAAGGCCGCCGCCTACCGGCTAGCGAGGTCCTGCGCGGGCGAGGAGTGCTCCCGGGGCCGTGTTACCCGGATTGCCAGGCGCAGGCACGCCCGGGAAGTCGAGCATGACGGTCAGGCCGCCGCCTGGTGTCTCGGCCAACCGGGCCGTGCCGCCGTTCGAGGTGACCAGGCGATGCACGATGGCCAGGCCGAGTCCGGTGCCGTTCGGGTTCGAGGTGGTGAACCGCAGGAAGGCGCGCTCCAGGTCCTCGGCACTCATGCCCGGGCCGTCGTCGGTCACGGTGATGCGCGCGCCGGCCGTGGTGACCGTCGTCGTCACCGTGACGTGACAGCCGGCGTTCAGCGCGTCGAGCGCGTTGGCGATCAGGTTGTCCAGGATCTGCTCCAGGTGGCCCTCGCCCATCCAGGCCAGCACCGACGGGCGCGGCCCGGCGCTGCCATCTCCTGGCGCCTCGAGCGTGATGCCCCGGTCGTCGGCCACCGGGTGCCAGGCCACGACCCGCTCCCTGGCCACCTCGGCCACGTCCACCGTGGTGGGCACCGGTACGACGTTCTCCGCGCGCGCCACCGCGAGCAGGCCGTCCACCAGCCGGGACAGCCGGGCCAGCTCCTCGAGCGCGCCGGCCAGCTCGTGCCCGGTCGCGGGGTCGGACTGGACGGTGTCCGCGGCGAGCAGATCGAGCCGCAGCCGCAGCGCGGCCAGCGGGGTGCGCAGCTGGTGCGACACGTCCGCGATCACGGCCCGGTTCCCGTGCACCAGGGCCTCGAGCCGCCCGGCCATGGTGTTGAACGTCGTCGCCAGGCGGCGCAGCTCCGGGGGCCCGGAATCGACCACGGCCCGGATGGCCAGGTCACCTTCGGCTAGCCGCCCTGCCGCGCCGTCCAGCCTGGCCAGCGGCCTGCTTACCCACCGGGCCAGCGCGAACGCCAGCAACACCGCTCCGATCAGGGCGACCGCGCCGATCGTGGCGAGGATGATCCACAGCGCCACGATGGCCCCGTTGAGCGAGGCCGAGGACCTAGCCAGGATCACCGTGCCCACCAGCACCCTGGCGCCGCTGTACACGGGCGCGGCCGCGACTACCCACGATCCTGTGGTCTCGGTCACCGCCTGGACGGTCTGGCCCGCCTGGATCGAAGCCCTGCCCCCCTCGTCCGCATTGTTGGCGAGCTGCAGCCAGTTTCTGACGGGCATGGTGCCCTTTTCGGTGTACCGGGTTTGCTGGATGTGCGGTAGGCCCGCCGGGTTCGCGATGAGCCGGCTCTGCAGGATCAGCATGCTGTCGCCGGACTGCTGCACCTCGGTGAGGACGGGGACCAGCGGGGCATAGCCTCGTGCCCTGGCCGAACCGCTCTGCGCGATGGCCTCCAGGCGGGCCTGGGCGATCGCGGCGTCGGTGCGCGCCATGCCCGCGGTGGCCTGGATGAACGAGTTCCGGTCGTGCTGGATCGCGTTCAGCGCCAGCGGGACCATCGCGCCCACGATGAGCACGGCGGTGAAGGCCAGCAGGACCAGCAGGATCCGCCTGGTCACGGCACGCCGTCCTGGTCCGCGAGCCGGAAGCCGTGCCCGTAGACCGTCTCGATCAGGCCGGGGTCGCCGAGCTTCTTCCGCAGCGCCGCCATGTGCACGTCGAGCACCTTGGTCGGGCCGTACCAGTGCTCGTCCCAGGCCCGCTCGAGCATCTCCTGGCGGCTGACCACGCGGCCCGGATCGCTGGCCAGGCACTCCAGGATGGCGAACTCCTTGGGCGTCACGGCGATCTGGTTCCCGTTCAGGGTGACCTTGTGCGTACGCAGGTCGACGGTGAGCGGACCGTGCTGCAGCACCTGGCCTGGCTGGCGGCTGCGGCGGAGCACGGCCCTGATCCTGGCCAGCAGCTCCTGCAGTCCGAACGGCTTGATCAGGTAGTCGTCGGCCCCCTCGTCTAGCGCCAGCACGCGGTCGGACTCCTCGCCCCGTGCGGTCACGATGATGATGGCCGCGTCGCAGGCCTGGCGGAGCCGCCGGCAGACCTCCACGCCGTCGATGTCAGGCAGCCCGAGGTCGAGCAGCACCACGTCGGGTACCGGCCAGTCGAGCGCCGCCTTGCCGGTGGTGACGCTGCCGGTTTCGTAGCCCGCCCGGGTCAGCCCGCGGACCAGCTGGGTGGCGATGCCGGGGTCGTCTTCCACCACGAGGACCCGGCCGAGACGTGCGTTCACGGCCTCCACGTTAAGCACGAAACCGGCCTGCTCCCAACGCGACGCAATTCTTAACCACATCTGAACTTCTCGCAGTGTAGGTCCTAGCAAGTAGTTGGGCATGATTTGTAGCAGAGTTCCTTGCTCTTAGCGCGGCCAGCCTCCCTGCGGCAGCCGCGCAGGACATGAGGAGGGTCCGCTCGGATAAGGCAACCCTGCAGCCTTATCCGAGCGGACCCTAGTCCTTTAGAGTCTTCAGGTGATCATCGACTGGCCAGCACTTCGCGCTGCCGCCGTGGCCGCGGCCGAACGTGCCTACGCTCCTTATTCCGGGCTCAGGGTCGGTGCGGCCGCCCAGGCCAGTGACGGACAGGTCATCACCGGCTGCAACGTGGAGAACGCCTCGTACGGCTTGACCCTGTGTGCCGAGTGCGGCCTGGTCAGCGCCCTGCATGCGGCGGGCGCCCCCGGCCCGCTGCGGGCCGTCGCCGTGGTCGCGGGCGATGGCGAGCCGCTGCTGCCCTGCGGCCGCTGCCGCCAGCTGCTGCTCGAGGCCGGCGGCGGCGAGCTGCTGGTCGACACCGCGGAAGGCCCGGTCGAGCTCGGGGTCCTGCTCCCGGCCGCCTTCACCGATACCGATCTGGCCGCCCGCCGGGAGGCCCAGTGAAGGAGGCACGGTGACCGACGCGGCCACCCTGATCCGGGCCAAGCGGGACGGGCTGCGGCTCGCTGACGACGACATCAGGTGGCTGTTCGAGGCGTACGCCCGGCACGAGGTCGCGGACGAGCAGATGTCCGCGCTGCTGATGGCGATCTTCTTCCGCGGGCTGGACGGCGCGGAGCTGCGGGCCTGGACCGCGGCCATGATCGCCTCCGGGGACCGGCTCGACCTGTCCTTCCTCGAGCAGGCCGACCGTGGACAAGCACTCGACCGGGGGGGTGGGCGACAAGGTCAGCCTGATCCTCGCACCCCTGGTCGCGGCCTGCGGCGCCGCCGTGCCGCAGCTGTCCGGGCGTGGCCTCGGGCACACCGGCGGCACCCTGGACAAGCTCGAGTCGATCCCCGGTTTCCGCGCCGGGCTGACCCCGGACGAGACGCTCGCCGTGCTGGCCAGCGTCGGCTGCGTCATCTGCGCCGCCGGGTCCGGCCTGGCTCCGGCGGACCGCAGGCTCTACGCGCTGCGCGACGTCACCGGGACGGTCGAATCCATCCCGCTCATCGCCAGCTCGATCATGTCCAAGAAGATCGCCGAGGGAACCAGCGCGCTCGTCCTCGACGTCAAGGTCGGGACCGGCGCGTTCATGAAGAGCCAGGACCAGGCCCGCGAGCTCGCCGAGACGATGGTCGCCCTTGGCGAGGAACACGGCGTGCGCACCAGGGCCCTGCTGACTCAGATGGACGTCCCGCTAGGCCGCGCCGTCGGCAACGCCGTCGAGGTGGCGGAATCCGTCCTGGCGCTGCAGGGCGAGGGCCCGGACGACCTGATGGAGGTCACCCTCGCGCTGGCCCGGCAGATGCTGGCCCTGGCCGGCCTCGACGCTGATCCCGCCGCCGCCATCGCGGACGGCCGGGCGCTGACCGCCTACCGGGAGATGGTGCGTGCGCAAGGCGGCGACCCGGACGCCCCGCTGCCCCGCGCGGCGCACGCCCAGGTGCTGCCGGCGCCCGCGTCCGGCTGGCTGACCGGGCTCGACGCCCTCAAAGTGGGCACCGCGGCCTGGCGGCTGGGGGCCGGCCGGGCCCGCAAGGAAGACGACGTCAGCGCGGCCGCGGGCGTCATCTGCCTGGCCAAGCCGGGCGACCGGGTGCAGGCCGGCCAGCCCCTGCTGGAGCTCCGCGCCGATGACCAGGAGCGTTTCGGCCCGGCCCTGGCCGCCCTGGAGGGCGCGGCCGCGATCAGCGAGCAACGCCCCCCGCCGCCGGTCTCCCCGGTCATCGAGCACATCGCCCCCGCGTAGCAATAGAACTGCGTAGCACAATGGGGGGATGCCGACACTTGCCGAGATCCGGGCCGTCCCGAAGGTCCTGCTGCATGACCACCTGGACGGCGGCCTGCGCCCGCAGACCGTCCTCGATCTGGCCCGCGAGACGGGTTACGCCGACCTGCCAGGCGACAACGCAGCAGAGCTGACCCAGCGGCTGACCGAGGGCGCGCACCGCGGTCACCTGGAGATCTACCTGGACGCGTTCCGGCATACGGTCGCGGTCATGCAGACCGCCGACGCGCTGCGGCGGGTGGCCGCCGAATGCGCCGAGGACCTAGCCGCCGACGGGGTCGTCTACGCCGAGGTCCGGTTCGCGCCCGAGCTGCACACCGAGGGCGGGCTGCGCCTGGACGAGGTGGTCGAGGCGGTGCTTGACGGTTTCCGCCAGGGCAGTGCCAATCAGGCCAGGGCCGGCCGGGGGATCAGGGTGTATGCCCTGCTCACAGCCATGCGGACGGCGGCCAGGTCGCTGGAGATAGCCGAGCTTGCGGTCCGCTACCGCGACCAGGGCGTGGTCGGGTTCGACATCGCCGGCGCCGAGGCGGGCTGGCCGCCGAGCCGGCACCTCGACGCGTTCCAGTACATCAAGCGGGAGAACTTCCACATCACCATCCACGCCGGCGAGGCCTTCGGGCTGCCCTCGATCTGGGAGGCGGTGCAGTGGTGCGGCACCGAACGGCTTGGCCACGGCGTCCGCCTCGTGGACGACATCCAGATCAGCCGGGAAGGTAACGTCCGGCTCGGGCGGCTGGCCGCTTACATCCGCGACCGCCGGATCCCGCTGGAGATGTGCCCGACCTCGAACGTCCAGACCGGCGCGGCGCCGTCCATCGCCGAGCACCCGCTCCGGCTGCTCCGCCAGCTGGCGTTCCGGGTCACGGTGAATACCGACAACCGGCTGATGAGCCAGGTCACGCTCAGCTCGGAGTTCCACCGGCTGGTCACCGAATTCGGTTACGGCTGGTCAGACGTCGAGTGGCTGACGGTTAACGCGATGAAAAGCGCATTCGCGGGCTTCGACGAGCGGCTGCACCTTATCAGCACCGTGATCAAACCGGGATTTGCCACCGCCCGCGCCATGAGCGACGCGGTGGTTCCGGTCAGCATGCTGGGAGCCCGCCCGCCGGGCTGAAACGAATAAGTATCCCGAACGGGTGCCGGATTCTCTCCATCCCCGCCGGCCACAAACCCTGGAAGGCGCTGCACATCGCCGGAACGATTCGGCATGATGGAGGCTGGGTGAGGGAGGACTGAGATGGGGTCGCAGCCGCGACGAGCAGCGCTGCGCAGGTGGGATCCGGACAGGATCGGGCCGTACGCGGTGCTCGGCCGCCTCGGTTCGGGGTCGATGGGCCAGGTCTACCTGGGACGTTCGGCGGCCGGGCGGCTGGTCGCGGTCAAGACGATCCGGGTCGAGCTGGCCGAGGAGGCCGGCTTCCGGACCCGGTTCGCGCAGGAGGTGGCGGCGGCCCGGAAGGTGAGCGGCGTGTTCACCGCCGCGGTGGTCGAGGCGGACCCGGAGGCCGACCTGCCCTGGCTGGCCACGGCGTACGTCCCGGCGCCGTCACTGTCCCGGCTGGTGCTGGCCTGCGGGCCGCTGCCGGTGAGTACGGTGCGGTGGCTGGCCGCCGGGTGCGCGGAGGCGCTCGCGTCGATCCACGGGGCGGGCCTGGTGCACCGGGACCTGAAGCCGTCGAACGTGCTGGTCGCGCCCGACGGGCCGCGGGTCATCGACTTCGGCGTGGCCCGGGCCGCCGAACGGATGGGCCGCACCACCTCGCGCGGAGCCGTCGGCACCCCCGCGTATATGGCGCCCGAGCAGGCCAGGGACACCCACGAGGCGTCGGTGGCGAGCGATGTGTACTCCCTCGGAGCGACGCTGCTGTTCGCGGCTACCGGGCACCCGCCCTACTCCGGCGCCACGGTCATGGACGTGCTGGCCCGGCTGGCGACGGAGGAACCCGACCTGTCCGGCCTGCCCGGCGAGCTCACCGAGCTCATCACCGCCTGCATGCACCGCGTGCCGCGGCAGCGGCCAACCTCCTCGGCGATGCTGATGCAGCTCGGCGACTTCACCGTGGCTCAGGCCGGCCCGGACGAGGAGCACTCCTACCTGCCGGACAAGGCGATGGCGCTGATCGCGGAGTATCAGCGCAGTCCCCAGCTGGGCACCTTCGCCGAGATCGGCGAGGATCGCGGCGAGGACGCCACCTCCGCCTCCTACACCGAACTTCCCGCCTCCTACAAGCCCGTCCCCCGCCGCAGGCCCGATCACGGCCGGTCGCGCAGCGCGGTGCCGCCCGGGTCCGGCTGGCGGCGGTGGCTGCGGGCGCACCTGGCCTGGGCCGGATGGGCCTCCGTCGGAGCGGCCCTGGTCGTGGTCGGCGTCATCCTCGGCGCCGCGCTGAGCAGCTCAAGCACCCCGAACCCGCCGCGGGCGTCCAATCCGGCGGGGATGCCCCCGGGCCGCCGCCGGCGCCGCCCAGTACCGTGTGCGGTTCGTCCGGCCAGCCCGCCGGCGGCAAAGCGGGTCCCGGCCTCTGCATGGCCAGCCAGAGCCTGGGCACCGTCCAGACCGCGTGGGTGGTCAGGGGCAGCGGCTTCGCGCCGCGGACACCGGTCACGGTCACGCTGAGCTGGAACAGCCCGCCGCAGATAGTGCCCGCGCAGACGTTCGTCCGCACCGCCCGGGTCAAGCCGGTCACCGGTCCGGACGGGACCCTCCGGCTGAACATCGGCCAGCTCTTCCCCGGGGCGCTCCAGCTCGGGCAGTTCGACGTCCAGGTGAACGGATCAGGCGGCAGCCAGGCCACCACCACGTTCATCGTGATACCCGTCGGGGGTTAGCCCTGGGTCCACCAGAGGTCTTCCTGGCGGGAGCGCCAGGCGGGGTCGTCCAGCCGGCTCAGGTCGGCGGAGGTGATGATGCCGTGCTCGATCAGGATCCGGACGGCCACCTCGTCGGAAAGCCGGACGTCGGCGGCAGCCAGCCCGCGGTCGGCGATCTTGCGCCGGAGCACCTTGATGTGCTCGGCCACGCGGGCCGAGAGCAGGTCGCGGTACTCCGGGTCGCCATCGAACCGTTCCAGCTCGTGATAGGCGCCGGTGACCTCCAGGGCGCCGCGGGCGATCTCCGGCGTGCGCGGTAGCGGCCTGGTCGCGCTCGGATCGACCAGCCACGGGCGGCACCAGATCAGCGCGACGAGGAAGAGTTTCGTCATCGGGTCCAGGTAGAACGGCAACAGCGTCCCGTCGCCGTCCCTGGCCGCCAGCCCGGGGCCCCCTGCCTCCCCGGCCTCGGCTGGCTCGGCACAGGTCAGTCCCGCATAAGCCCGCCCGGCGCCGGTCTGCCCGGGTCCGGATAGCCCGGTTCCGGCTCGCCCGGTGTCTTCCATCTCCGTCTGGCCAGCCGCGTTGGCGGCATAGACCTCATCGGTCCACTCGCCGTCGTCGGTCACCCCCGGCGTGGCCAGCCCCGTTCCGGCCAGCCCCGTTCCGGCCAGCCCCGTTCCGGCCAGCCCCGTTCCGGCCAGCCCCGTTCCGGCCAGCCCCGTTCCGGCCAACTCAGCTCCGTCAGCCCGGCGGACCGGTGCTGCCTCCTCGTACTGGCCCGTGACCGTCACGACCAGCGACTGCCTGTCGTCGAGCATGGCGCGCGAGCCGACCAGGGCCGTGCCCGCGTGCATGAACCAGCCGTTGGCGGGCTCGCCGTCGTGTTCCATCCGGGGCAGTCTGACCTGGTACCCGTCGCCCTCGACGTACAGCGCATGGGTGCGGCTGATGTTGGCGATCCAGGCGCCGGCCGCCATCGCGGTCACCAGACCCGCCCGCCGGGACAGTCCCCGGCCGGCCGCGATGATCAGGTCAACTCCGGGGCCCCGGCCGAACACCAGCCTGGTGCCCTCGGGGACCAGCGTTTTCTGGCCTGACGCGGTACTGACGTGCGAACTCAATGGCATAGTGGGGTCCCGGCAATCTGGCACAACATCGGTTTCCTGCCTGCGGTGTGGCGCTGACGGAGCGCGATCTGGTTAGTCTAGGCGGGATTCTCATCTGCTGGCGGATCGGGGGTAACCCCGGACTCGGGGATACCCATGGGTGGATAGGTCTTGATTAGCTGTAGTTGGCAGGGTGCTGGGCTCGGCGGCAGGGCATCGCCCGCTGTGGATGTGGGGGGGCCAGTCCTCGAGCGCAGGTGGTGCCCGGTGGTACCGCAATTGAGCCCAGTGCCCTGCCCGAAAGTACAGAGCCGGTGATAAGCCGGGCTAGATCTGGCCGAACAGGCGGTCGCCCGCGTCCCCGAGGCCGGGCAGGATATACCCCCGGTCGTTCAGCCGCTCGTCGACGGCGGCGGTCACTACCCGTACCTCGTCGGCGGCGAAGGCCGCCTCGACGTGCCGCAGGCCCTCAGGCGCGGCGAGCAGGCAGATCGCGGTCACTGACGCCGCGCCACGATGGGCAAGCATGCTGATGACGGTCGCGAGCGTGCCGCCGGTAGCCAGCATCGGGTCGAGCACGAACGTATCCCGCCCGGTCAGGTCGGCGGGCAGCCGGTCCGCGTAGGTCGACGCCACCAGCGATTCCTCGTCCCGGCGCAACCCGACGAAGCCGACGTCGGCCATCGGCAGCAGCCGGGTCATGCCCTCGAGCATGCCGATGCCGGCCCGCAGCACGGGCACGATGAGCGGCACCGGGCGAGCCAGCTTCACGCCGCTGGCCATGCCCACCGGCGTCTGGACGGACACCGGCTGCACCCGCATCTCACGAGTCGCCTCGTAGGCGAGCAAGGTCACCAGTTCGGCCGTCAGGCTGCGGAAGGTGGCGGTGTCGCTGGCGACGTCGCGCAGCGCGGTGAGCTTGTGGGTGACCAGGGGATGGTCGACGATGAGCGTACGCATAGGAAGCTAGTGTGGCACTGTCGTCCTAGCGTGACACCGTCATCGGCTCGATGACGCGCGTGGCGTGACCGTCGGCCGCCTGGATCCCGGTCAGCCGTCGGGGCGGGCGCGGACCGAGGCGCGGGAGCTGGCCAGGTCGAGCTCGATACGGCGGGCGGTGGCGAGCAGCGGCTGCAGCAGTTCCTCGACGACGCTGTTCAGGGTCCGCCGGCCGGCGTGGGTGGAGACGTTGATCGCGGCCATGACCTGGCCGTCGGCATCGCGGATCGGGGCGGCGATCGACCGCAGCCCCTCCTCGAGCTCCTGATCCACCAGGGCCCAGCCCTGCGCCCGGATCTTCCGCAGCTCGCGCCGGAGCGCGGCCGCGCTGGTGATGGTGTGCCCGGTCAGGCCGCGCAAGCTGACCGATTCCAGGTACTCGTCGAGCCGCTGGTCGGACTGCGCGGCCAGCAGAACCCGGCCCATCGAGGTCGCGTAGGCCGGGAACCTGGTTCCGACGCTGATCGTCACGGTCATGATCCGCTTGGTCGGCACGCGGGCGATGTAGATCACGTCGTCCCCGTCGAGCTCGGACACCGATGAGGACTCGTGCACCTGCGCGACCAGCTGCTCCAGATGCGGCATGGCCACCTCGGGCAGGGTCAGGCTGGACAGGTATGCGTAGCCGAGCTCCAGGATCTTGGGCCGGAGTGCGAACCGGCTCCCGTCCAGGCGCATGTACCCGAGCTGGACCAGTGTGCGCAGGAACCTCCGGGCGGCGGCCCGGCTCAGGCCGGTGCTCGCGGCCACCTCGCTCAGCGTCAGCTGGGGATGCTCGGCGTCGAAGGCCCGGATCACGGACAGGCCGCGCTCGAGCGACTGGACGAAGTCCCCGTCATGACTGTGATCCTGGTTGTCAGTCAAGGAGAGTCTCCTGGCTCGGTCGATGACATCATAGACCCGGTACCCCGCGTTCGCTTCCTGAACTATCGTTCGTCCTACGTACAGGTGAATCCGAGGAGCGGTCATGACACTCATGGCGGAGTCGGCCTGACGCGGCAAGGTCCAAGGCCCGGTCAGCGGCGGGACGGCTAACCTGGAAGCGTTCACGGATACCCGCTGGGCGACCATCCGCGGCGACATCGCGCCCTATCCCTTCTAGACGGATATCACTGACTTCGAGATGACCGTTAGCTCACGTACCCAAGTCGGAATCGTCGGGGCCGGCCCAGCCGGCCTGCTGCTCTCGCACCTGCTGGCCCTGCGCGGCATCGACTCTATCGTGGTGGAGAACCGCAGCCGGGCCTACTGCGAGGCGCGGCAGCGGGCCGGCCTGCTGGAGGCCGGCACGGTCGAGTTGCTCCGCACGGTCGGCCTCGGCGAGCGGATGGACGCCGAGGGCCTCGAACACGGCGGGATCTACTTGCAGTTCGAGGGCGAGCGGCAGCACCTCGACTTCCGCGACCTGACCGGTGGCCGCTGGGTGACGATCTATGCCCAGACCGAGATCGTCAAGGACCTGATCCAGGCCAGGCTCGCGGCCGGGGCCATGATCGAGTTCGAGATCTCGGACACCGAGGTCGGCGAGCTCGACACCGACCGGCCCGTGCTCCGCTTCACCGACGCCGCGGGAACCAGGCACGAAGTCACCTGCGACGCGATCGCCGGCTGTGACGGCTTCCACGGCGTCTGCCGCGATTCGATGCCGCCCGGCCTGGTGACGGTGGCCGAGCGCGGGTACCCGTACTCCTGGCTCGGCATCCTGGCCACCGTGCCGCCGTCGACCGATGAGCTCATCTACGCCCGGCACGAGGACGGCTTCGCGCTGCACACCATGCGCACCACGCAGATCAGCCGGCTTTACCTGCAGGTGCCGGCCGACTCCGAGATCGAGCGGTGGCCCGATGACCGGATCTGGGCCGAGCTGCGGCACCGGCTCGCCGTGCCGGGATGGGACCTGAAGGAGGGCCCGGTCACGGAGAAGGCCATTTCGCCGATGCGCAGCTTCGTCGCGTCGCCCATGCGCTACCGGCGGCTGTTCCTGGCGGGTGACGCGGCGCACATCGTGCCGCCTACCGGGGCCAAGGGCCTGAACCTGGCCCTCGCCGACGTGACCGCTCTGGCCAAGGCGCTGACCAGCCTGCTCAAGGACAGGCAGGCCGGGCCGGCCGAGGCATACTCGGACACCTGCCTGAACCGGGTCTGGCGGGCCACCCATTTTTCCTGGTGGATGACGTCCATGCTGCACGTGGACCCGCATGCGGACCAGTTCGGGGCCGCGTTGCAGCTGTCCCAGCTGCGCTACGTCATCTCGTCCCGGGCGGCGGCCACCACGCTGGCCGAGAACTACACCGGCTATTTTCCCCTGACCTGGGAGTCGTTACCCGAGGCCGAGGTGATGCCGCGGGCGCAAGGCCCGCGCGAGCAGGGCGGACAGCGCCGCCGCGACCCCGGTATCGGTGAGCGATAGCGGCGCGCTGAAGCTGCGTTCGGTGCCGAGCAGGTGCAGGGCCCACAGCCGGTGCCGCAGCGCGTAGAGCTCGGTGCGCACCGCGCTGGCCAGGCCGGTGCTGTGCAGCCCGGTGCCGTGCAGGCCGGTGCCGGAGCTGGTGCCACCCCGCGCGGCCCAGCCTTCCACCCCGTGGATGTCCGTCAGCAGCCTGGTCAGCTCGTCGTACCCGGTTGGCCCGTTGGTCAGGATGAGCAGCAGCGCGGCTTCGCGCACCGCGACTGAGAAGTCGGGCTGCGGGCCGTCGTCCGGGCCGATCAGCGCCGCGGTGCCGATATGCCACCGGGCGGCGGGGTCCGTCGTCATGAGCTTGCCCGTCTTGGTGAGCACCAGGCTGCTGCGGCTGCGCCGGATGGCCCCCATCTCACTCTGCGCCATGCCGCGCAGCGTGTGCAGCGGGAACACGTCGAGTTCCTGGCGGAGGGTGCCGACAAGCTGGTCGCGCCAGCCGAATTCCTCGACCGCCTCGGTGACGAGGGCGGGCGCGATGTAGTGCCTGGCGGTGAGGCGCAGGCCCTCGTCGGCGCGACCGAGCAGCCAACCCAGCGTGGGCAGCGGGTCGTCCGGGATCGCGGGCGGCTCGAGCAGGCGCGGGATGAGGCCCCGGGCCAGCCGGGACCGCTCACCCGGCCGGCCGTGCGCCCACGCGTCGATCCGTTCGGCGCTGATCCGGCCCAGCCAGGTGTCGTTACCGGCCGAGCCGTCGTGGGCCTGGCCCGTCTGGTTGCCGTCTTCCAGGTCTTCGGCGGGGTGGCCGGTCAGCCAGCGGTCGACGATGTCCACGCGTTTGGTGCGCCAGCCGCGCGCGCCCACGCTCAGCTCGCCGGAGGCGAAAGCAAGTTCCAGGGCGGCGGCGCAGGCATCGTAGGCGGCGCGCTCCTGCGATCCCATGACCGAGCCCCAGGCCAGCAGTTCGGTGTCCGGTGGCGCCGCGTTCGACTCCTCGATGGCCTCGGTGTAGGCGGCGATCCCTTCCTCATGGCCGTCCGCGTAGGCGGTGATGATCTTCTCGGTGCCCGGCGAAGAACATACCCGGGCGTACCGGTCCAGGCCCGCCAGCAGGAACAGGCGGCCCAGGGCCCTCGCCACACCGACCCGGCCCGGAGTGGACATCGGCCACTTCACCGGGAGTGCGTACCACAGGAACTCCTGCAGGCGCAGCAGCGAGATCGTCTCCAGCCCTTCGTCGCCGGTCAGCCAGGCCAGGGCAGCCTTCGCGTCGCCGGCTGCTTCCGGGTCCTCTCGCGTCAGGGTCTCCAGCGCCTGGCTCTCTGTCATCATGCGGACAGTCTGCCGCAGGCCGATGCGTGAGGCTAGTGCACGTTACTGTGCACACTCCGAACTGCCCCGTCTCACCGCACTGTCGTACCGCAGTGGCCCGACAGGTGCCGTCTAGGCAATTGCGTCCGGCATCATGGTCGGGTGCCCGGAATATATGACGAACCCGAGTTCTACGAGGTCGCATGTTCCTACCGTGACGTTCCGGTCGAAGTGGACGCGCTACTGCGGTGGTCCGGTAAGCACCACGGGCCGGATTCCGGCCTGCCGCGGTCGGTGCTCGAGCTCGCCGCCGGCCCGGCGGAGCACGCGTGCCACCTGGCGCGGCGCGGGCTGGAGGCCACCGCGCTCGACCTCAACCCGGCCATGTGCGCGCGGGCCCGCGACCTGGCGGCGGCGTCCGGGGTCCCGCTGACCGTGGTCCAGGCCGACATGCGGGACTTCAGCCTTCCCGGCCGCTTCGATCTGGCGATCACGATGCTCAACTCGCTGTGCCACCTGCTCATCCTCGACGACATGCTGCGCCATCTGGCCGCGGTGCGCCGTCACCTGAACCAGGACGGCCTGTACATCATGGAGCTCGCGCATCCCGCGGACTACTTCGGTGCCGAGCGCCGGACCAGCAGCGAATGGAGCAGCGAAACCGGCGACGGCACGGTCAGCGTGCGCTGGGGCGCGCAAGACCAGATCGACCCGGTCACGCAGGTCACCAGGGAGCGCGTCAGCGTCACCTACCATAAGCGCGGCGGGCCGGTGCGGACGGTCACCGATGTCGTGCCGAACCGGTTCTGGACCGCGACCGAGCTGACCGCCGCCATCAGGCTGGCCGGCGGCTTCACCGTCGCGGCCCGCTATGGCGACTTCGACACCGACTTGCCGGTCGACGCGGCCGGCGCGTGGCGGATGATCCTCGTCCTGCGCCGTGAGTAGACGGCGTTCTGTGTCTGTCGTCCGTCCGCTCACCGCGACCAGCACGCCGGTCAGTACCAGGGCCACGCCGGTCAGCTGGAGGGCGGAAGGCCGCTCGCCGAGGATCACGTAGCTGAGCGCTACCGACCCGGCGGGCTGGATCAGCAGCAGCGCGCCGATCATCCCCGCGGCCAGCCGCGGCATGGACACGGTGATCAGCAGCCAGCCGATCACCTGCGAAGTCAGCGCGAGCAGCGCCAGCCAGCCGAGCGTCGGCCATGCGCTCCCGAGGTGGAAGTCGTGCCAGGCGAACCCGAGCACCACCGCCCCGGCCGTCGCGCCGGCCGTCGCCTCGAACAGCGGGGCGGCCACTGCCGCCCCCGCGCCCGGCGACGAGGTGGCCTGGCGCAGCATCAGGATGTAGATCGCGTACAGGACGCCGACGCCGGTGCCGAACACCACGCCGAGCCCGGGCTGGGTGCCGTAGGCATGCGACCCGCCCACCTCGGCCAGCCCCCCCACCAGGGCCAGGCCGGCGAGCATGACCGGGGACGCCAGCACCAGGGACCGGCGCGGCCGCTCGCCGAGGATCAGCCAGGCGAGCAGGGAGATGATCAGCACCTGCAGGTTGGTCACCACGGTGCCGAGCCCGGCGCCGATCGCGGTGATGGCGTGGCTCCACAAGATGAGATCGGCGGCCAGGAACAACCCGGCCAGGCGGGCCAGCCAGCGGCTGCGCGACGGCATCGGCGGAACGCCGCGCCTGCGCTCCAGCAGAGCCAGGGCACCGAGCACCGGCAGGGCGAATGCGCACCGGCCGAGCGCCGTGATGCTGGCCGAGGTCGAGGCCAGCCGCATCAGCACGGCCGAACTCGAGATGCAGACCGCTCCGGCCGTAGCCGCCGCCGGCGGCATCGTCGTGACCTGCACCAGCAATGCCCTCCGGTGTCATGACCAAAGATGAGTTATGGTAATGACGCTACCGGCTCCGCAGCTGCGAGGCACCGGACTGCGAGGCGGTCTTCGCCGACCTGTCCAAGAACCGTTCCCGGCGCTACTGCGACACGGGTAACTGCGGCAACAGGCAGCACGTGGCCGCCTACCGCGAACGGCTCAACCGTGAGCGACTGGCCTCCCGGGGCGCCTGATCCCCGTCCGCCATGCCGTGCCTGAGGTAGCGGTCCAGGATAGCCTCGACGACCTGGGTGAGCGAGCTGCCCTCGTCGGCCGCCACCCGGTGCGCCGACGCGCGCAGCGTGTGGTCGATCTTGATCGTCAGGTGCGGCCGGAGGCCGGTCGCGCTGGCCACCCGCCGCTGCGGAAACCGCGGCGGCGGCTCGCAAGGCACCGCGGGGTCGCGGAGCCCGGCCGGAGCCCGGCGGCGGACCCGGGCCTGCACCGCTTGCCGGCTGATGCCGAGGGCCTCGGCGAGCGGGCGTAGCGGCCAGCCCGCTTCGTTCAGCGCGGCCAGCGTCGCGGACAGCAGCTCGCTGCGCCCGGAGGAGCGGAGCTCGCGCAGCCGCGCGGCGACCCGCTCGGGCAGCACCGGTCGGGGGGGTACGGGGGGGCGCAGAGCCCCTCCCAGGGGGGATCCGGGCGGATGGGTCCCCCCGGGAGGAACGGCGGGGGGTCTGCACGGGGGATCCGGGGGGATGGGTCCCCCCCGGGAACGGTCGTCCCCCCGGGCCAGCGCTGCCTGCACGTACTGGCGCAGCCCGTGCGTCACCACCTCGGACATCGTCCGGCCCTCGCGGGCCAGGCGCGCCCTGAGCCGCTGCCGTCGCTCCTGGTCCAGCCGGAAGGTCAGCAGCCGCCTGGCCCCTTCGCGGCCCTGCGCGTTCATCTCGCCGCGACGAGGGCCCGACCGGGCACCAGACC
>CAWDBS010000005.1:0-144127 GCA_963800415.1 uncultured Actinomycetes bacterium | reverse complement strand
CCGCGCTCGTTATCTCCAGCCTCAACCGAAGTGTCTTTAACGTCCATCACGGGCGATCTCACAGGCCCGGATAGCGGTTGATCCGTGGTTATCTCCTGCCTTGTCCATGACGCAGTTCAAGGAGGAGACGATGCTCGTGCATCCGGTGGCGGTCCCTGGTTCGGGGATCCGATCGTGGACGGTGCTGGGGGACGACGACGTGCCGGTCGTCCCGGTCGACCGGTTCCTGGCTTATCTCACCGATATCGGCCGGTCGCCTAACACGGTCAAGGCCTATGCCCACGATCTGAAGAACTACTGGGAGTTCATCAGCTTCCGTTCCCTGGACTGGCGCGAGGCCCGGCTGGAGGACATCGGCGAGTTCGTCGCCTGGCTGCAGCTTCCCCCTGCAGGCCGGTCGGGCGAGGTCGCGGTGCTGCCGTCCGTGACGGCCGAGGTCAGTGCCGCGACGGTGAACCGCAAGCTCGCGGCCGTCAGCGCGTTCTATGCCCACCAGGCCCGGAACGGAGCGGGGGTCGGCGACCTGCTGGCTGCGTGGCGGACCGGCGGGCGGGGCGGCTGGAAGCCGTTCCTGCACCACGTCAGCAAGGACAGGCCGTATCGCGGCAGGGCCATCTCGCTCAAGGTCCCGAAGAAGCTGCCGCGGATCCTGACCGTCGCCGAGACGCAGGCGGTTCTCGATGCCTGCACCCGGCTGCGGGACCGCTTCTTCTTCGCCTTGATGCACGAGACCGGCTGCCGGGCTGGCGAAGTACTCGGCCTCCGTCATGAGGACATCGCCGCCGCCGAGTGCGAGATCACCATCGTGGCGCGGGAGAACGCGAACGGGGCGAGGGCCAAGTCCGGCGGCCGGACGGTGCCCGTCGCCCCGGAGCTGATCCGGCTATATGCCGACTACCTGCACGAAGAATACGGCTCTGCGCTGAGCGACTACGTGTTCATCAATATCTGGGCTGAGCCGAAAGGGCAGGCGTGGTCGTATCAGGCGGCCTATGACCTCGTTCTCCGGCTCCGGGCCAGGACCGGAATCGAGTTCGATCCCCACTGGTTCAGGCACTCGGCGGCGACCAGGTGGCTGCGCGACGGCGTGTCCGTCGAGGTCGTCTCCAAGCTCCTCGGCCACTCATCGGTGACCACGACATCCGCGACATACGGGCATCTAACGGCCGAGGACGCGCGGGCGGCGCTGGAGAAGGCCGGCTGGCTGACCGGCCGGGAGGTGACCTGGTGACCGGCGGCTGGATCACGCAGGCCGACCGGTCCCGCTGGCAGCAGCGGGCCGCCGCCGAGCTGGCCGCCATCCTGGACGCGCACCCGGACATTCCGGTGATCGCGTGGACCCTGACCGCGTCCGGCGGTGCCCTGTCCGGTCAGGTGCTTGCTCCCGCTGCGGGCAGGCGAGGGCTGTTCGGGCAATGGCGGCAGGCACTGGGCCTGGACGAGGTCACCGAGATCCCGGCCAGAACCGGGACGCCTGTTTACCTCCGCGCCCGCGGTGTCCGCGGCGGCGTCGCGGTCAGCGTTACCGCGACCGTGTTCGATGACGATGAGGACCGCTGGTGAGCGGCCCTGACGGGCAAGAGGCCCGCCGGCCGGCCTCCTATCCCGGGCTGCTCGCCGCGCTGATGGCCGCGGTCCGGCCGGGGTTCCGCGGCGATGTCCTCGGGTTCGACCCGAGGGACCCGGTCTTCGGCGGCCCGCCGTGCCTGGTGGACGGCTGCGAGCGGCCGGGCCTGCACCGGGGCATCTGCCGATGGCACTACCAGCAGTGGCTCGTCCGGAAACCGGACTTCGAAGAGTTCGTCGCCACGGCCGATCCCGAATGGCGGCCGCGGTCAACGCCGGCGGCCTGCCGGGTTCCCGGATGCGAGTACGCAGGCCAGGCGCTGGACTTCTGCGAGGGGCACTACAAGCGCTACCTGCGCGCCGGCCGGCCGGATATCAGCGCCTGGGTCGCGGCCGGGCCGCCCGTGACCCCGCCGGATCCCATGGACACCTGCCTGGTTCCCGCCTGCGGACTGTGGGCCCGGCCCGGTGGCGTGTTCTGCCACGCCCACGCGTCCGCCTGGTCGCTGCACGGCCGCCCGGACCCCGCCGGGTTCGCCGCCGGGTTCGGCGACGAGGCGAAACTCGGCCGCGACCGCATCAGCCTGCGGGCACTGTCCCCGCAGCTGCGGCTGGAATGGCAGTACGCGTTCCAGGCCCGCAGCGACGCCGGACGGCAGAAAGTGGACACGGGCGAGGCCCAGCGGGCCGTCAGCTTCACCGCCGGAGCCGGGGTCACGTCCCTGCTGGACTGGGGCGAGGACCGGTGGCGGCAGCACAAGCCGCCGCCCGGCCAGCCGGGCGTGTCCGCGACCACCCCCCGGTCGCTGATCATCTATGCCCGCCGGCAGGCCGAGGACCTGGCCTTCGGCCGCGGCTGGGACGTGGAATACCCCCGCGACACCTGGCGGCTGCGCAACCTCGGCGTCAGCGACCCGATCGCGAACGTCCGCTTCGGCGGCATCCCGCAGCCGTGGCTGAAGGACCTGGCCAAGCGCTGGTGCCGGCACCGGCTGGCTGCCGGGCTGAGCCCCGGCTCGCCCGCCCGCGGCGCCCGGGTCCTGGCCCACTTCGGGACCTGGCTGGCCGGCCAGGACGAGAACGCCGGCATCGAGGCGGTCACCCGGCCGCTGCTCGAACGCTACCTCGCCGCACTGCATGCCGAGTTCGGCGGCAGGAAGCTGCAAAGGGAGCACATCGAGAACCTCAACGGCTTCCTCACCGCCGTCCGCCAGCGCGAATGGGAACCCGCCCTGCCAGCTGGCGCGATGATCTTCCCCGAGGACTATCCCAAGCGCGGGGAACGGCTGCCCCGGGCGCTCGCCGAGCATGTCATGGCCCAGATCGAGGACCCCGCGAACCTCGACCGGTGGAAGGATCCCGGCCGCCGGCTGATCACGCTCATCCTGATCCGGTGCGGGCTGCGCGTCGGGGACGCGTGCACGCTGCCGTCGGACTGCATCGTGGCCGACGACGGCGGGCAGCCCTACCTGCGCTACTACAACCACAAGATGAAACGCGAGGCACTCGTCCCCGTCGATGACGAAATCGTCGCCGGGATAGGGCGGCAGCGTCAGCGGAACGCCGCCCGGTGGCCCGGCGGGACGCCGGTCCTGTTCCCCCGGCCCACGAAGAACATCGCCGGCACGGTGCCGGCGAACGGCGACGCCTACCGCGGGGGGCTCCGCCGCTGGCTGGCGTCCTGCGACATCCGCGGCCAGGACGGCTCCCCGATCGGGCTCACCCCGCACCAGTTCCGCCACTCGCTGGGAACGACCCTCATCAACCGTGACGTTCCCCAGCATGTCGTCCAGAAGATCCTCGACCACGAGACACCGGAAATGACGGCGCATTACGCCCGGCTGACCGACACCACCGTCCGCCGGCACTGGGAAGCCGCCCGCAAGGTCAACGCCTGCGGCGAGACCGTCAGCCTCGACCCTGCCGGGCCCCTCGCCGAGGCCGCCTGGGCGAAACAGCAGCTGTCCCGGGCCACCCAGGCGCTCCCGAACGGCTATTGCCAGCTGCCGGCAGTGAAAACCTGCCCGCATGCGAACAGTTGTTTGACTTGCCCGATGTTCCTGACTACCGCCGGGTTCCTCCCGCAGCATCATGCCCAGCGCCAGCAGACTCTGCAGATCATCAGCGCCGCTGAGGCGAACGGCCACGCCCGCCTCGCCGAGATGAACAAGCAGGTCGCCGCCAACCTCGACGGCATCATCGCCGCCCTCGAGGCCGACGGCGGAGAAGGGAAGGAGGCAGCCGCCGGTGCGCCCTGACCCGCTCTCCGAGGCCGCCGCCCGGCGGCACGAGCTGACCCGGGCGAAAGCCGTCCAAGCGCTGCGCGAGCTCGACCGGGCCGGGACTCCCGTGACATTCGCCGGCGTCGCCCAGGCCGCGAGAATCTCCCGGTCGTGGCTCTATACCCAGCCCGACATCAGCGGCCAGATCCGCAGGCTCCGGCAAGAGACGGATGGCGCCGGCTCCGCCGGCGCCATCCCCGCCGGGCAGCGGGCCACCGATGCGTCACTGCGCGCCAGGCTCGCCTCTGCCCTCGACCGCAACAAGCAGCTCGCCGACGACAACGCCCGGCTCCGCCGCCAGCTCGCCCGCGCTCTCGGCGACCAGCGGTCAGCCCGGACCCGATCAGGTAACGATCAAGGAGGCTGAAACAACCAGAATCAGGCCGTGAGCGTCCGTCGGCGACACTGTCCACGACGGGACGCCGCAGGTCACAGCTCCGGCTGACGCGAAAGCTCAAGATAACCCTGGAGCAGCGGACCGCGCTGCGCTACACCATGCCCGGCATGACCGCGGCCGAGACCAGCAGCTACGTCGCCCACCACCTCAAACTCGCCGGCCGCGCCGACCAGCTGTTCACCGAGGACGCGCTGAACCTGATCCACACCACCGCCCGCGGCTACCCCCGCGCGGTAAACAACCTCGCCCTGCAATCCCTGGTCGCCGCATTCGCCACCAGCAAGAACCTCGTCGACGAACCAGCCGCCCGCTCCGCGGTCACCGAGGTCATCGACTGACACCACCGGCACCATGCCGACAACGACCGGCACCCCGCCGACGAAAACCCCGCCGGACAACACCCGGCGGGGTTTTCTCACCCCGCACCATCGGCATTCACAACGCCTGGCTCATCGGCATCTTCAGCGCCGGGCAACACAGTGCGGCGCGACGCTGCGGACGAACAGCGCACGGTCAAGCGCGGCTGCCGTCCGCCCGTCCCGCAGGTAGGCGATGACCGCCCCGGCGACGTCGCGGGGAAGGGGAAGCTGGTCGCGGCGGCCGCCTTTCCCGCTGATCTCCACGATCCCCGAGCGCCAGTCCACGTCCTCGAGCGTCAGCGCGGCGATCTCGCGGGCCCGCAGCCCCATCCGCGTCAGGATCAGCACGATCGCGTAGTCGCGCAGCCCCTGGGCGGTCGCGCGGTCGCAGGCGGCCAGCAGCGCGGCGGCTTCCGCTCCGGTCACGAGCGCGGGCATCCGGATCCGCCTCCTGCGGTACGCTCCCGGAACCGTCCCGGCGAGCGGGGCCGCGGTCAGCCCTTCGGAATACAGCCAGTTCAGGAACGTCCGCCGCATGCTCGCGGTGTTCTGCGTGGTACCCGGGGCCTGGACGCGGGCCATGCCGGCCAGGAAGGCGGTGACGTCCGAGGCCGTGAGGGCGCTCAGCAGCGGGCCGCTCTCGCTGTCCGGCACGGCTGCCGCCAGGAACCGGCGCGCCGAGTCCAGGTGAGCGCGGCGCGTCTTGCCCGCCAGCCCGCGCTCGTCCGCCAGGAATGTCCCGAACCGGTCGAGCAGGTGCCCTGTGCCCGCCGCCGGCCCTGGGACCGGCGCCGGGCGGACGGCGCCGAGCCCGCGCAGGTAGCCGAGCATCCAGGCCAGCGACTGCCCGGTCAGCTGGCTGGAGTATCCGCCTGCCCGCCGTGCCGCCGCGAACTCGGTGATCGTCTCGTCCCTGATGTCGTCCGTGGTCATGCCGTGTTCGGCGAGCCAGCAGCTCAGGTGCGCGGCAGCCTCAAGCTTGCGCCTGGTCCCCGCCGGGGTATAGCCCAGCCGGGCCAGTTCCGCGTCGAGCCCGGCCGCGAACGGCTCCAGCGGCCCGGACCACCGAACTCGCGACTTACTGTGCATATCTGCCCGCCTTCCGTGATTGGTCATCGTCAGGATCGCCTCACGGAAGGCCGGCTACAGGGCCGTGACAGCTGAAACTATCCCGCCATGCTTGGCGCGATCAGGCATCGTGCGCAGCGTGACCAGATGCGTCACCGGGATAACCGCGGCACCGGAATAAGATCTGCTATCCCGACGTCGGGATAGCAGATCCAGGCGGCGCCGTCGCCGAGGGCGACGACCTGCCTGTGGTGGTCGCCGCCGCGGCGCAGGTACTCGGCTTCGACGAGTCCCGCGAGGGCGTCCTTGCCGCCGAAGGTGGCCACGTAGGTGGAGGAGCCGGGGTCCATCACGGGCCTGCCGTCGTCATCCAGGCGGGACACGGTGAACAGCCGGGCGAGCTTGACCTCGCGGGTGCCTGCCTTGCCGTCGTCGGCTTTGCCCTGGCGGCCCTCGGTCTCGCTGGCGCGGACCGGCATGCCGGTGCCGTCGGCCTCGGCATACAGCATGTCGGGGACGGGCTCAGCCGGGAGCAGCGGGACGATGGCGCGGGCGCGGATCGCGGCGGCCTCAGCTGCTGCGGCGGACCGCGCGGCGGCGCCGGAGGCCTCGGCGAACCGCTCGATCGTCCGTGCGCTGATGGTGATCCCGGCCAGGGCGGACAGCGGGCCGACGGCGCGGCCGAAGGAGACCTCGGCGCCGGCCAGGGCGGTCATCTCGGCCAGGCCCGGCGACAGTGACGCGCCCGCCACGCCGAGCTGCTGGTCGCGGGGAGCGAACCCGTGATCGCACTGCCCGCAGTGATACCACGCACGCGTAAGCCGCACCGGGCCGGGCACGGTGGTGACGGTCTTGTCCTGGCAGCCCGCTAGACGGCCTGGTGGCCGTTCCCGCAGCCGGCATGCGGACCGGCGTATCCGTCCTCGCCGGCCAGCACGGCCTGAAGCAGCCGGGCGCCGGCTGAGGCGAGCGCGGCGCGCATCGCCTGCTCCAGCACGCCAAGCGTCTGGGCCCGAGCCCAGCATGCCCGCGGCGAGCCCGGCCAGCCCGGTTATCTCGGCGGCGGCGATCTCCTCGAGGTCCTCCGCGAGCCCCCCTTTGCCCTTCCGCCGGAGGGGGCGCCGCGTCGGCCGGAGCCGGCCGGGCCGTGCAGATCGCCTCGCTGACCGCCGTCACCTCTCCACCAGATCGGCGAACCGCCGGTGCTCGGCGACCTCCCGCTCGGTCTTCTCCAGCTCCGGCCCGTGTTTCAGGTGCACGTTCACGGTCTTGCCGCCGATGCGCCGGGTCAGGTTGTACTGCGGCCCGTGACCACGGTGCCCGGGCTGCGCGCAGGCGCAGTTCGGTTTGCCGCACTTGCGCCACACCACGTTCAGCGCGCCCCGCCGGAAGTCCCCGACCTGGGAGATCAGGGCGAACAGCTCGGCGCGCCGGCGCTCCAGCCACGCCAGGTCACGCCCGGAAAAGTCAGCCACGTCCGCCCTCCTAGCCTGAAGCCGGAAACGGTGACGTTGTTCTTGGAGATCGAGAAGGCCTTCGTCCCGCCGCTGATAGTCACGCCGGCATTGGCGGCAAACGTCACGCCCGCGGCCGGGCTGATGCCGGATCCGGTGTACGTTCCGGCCCTGACCTGAACCGGGTCCCCAGACTGGGTAGCCGCCTTGGCCGCCTGGGTCAGCATGCAGAATGGCTGCGATGTCGTGCCCGAGCAGGCCGGGCTGGTGTTGTCGACTGTGTAAACGGTAGCAGCCGACGCTGGAGCAGCGGTCACGGCGGTAGCTGCGATAGCGGCGCCGAACATCGAACACGCGATGCCGGCCGCGTCATCGCGATGCCGCACGCTGAATACGCAGGTCAATCGAAGTCGGCGAGCAGAAATCCGGGTGCCCGATACACCCCGTACATCCCATACTGGAACGTTCCCCCTAAATTGGGCAATTACGTCGTCAAGACCGACGACCTAGCTGTGAGCTGGCTGCGGGTAAGTATTCGGAAGTCCTGTGAAAGGGCATGCCGACGGCCGGCGTGGCGGTTCGCGGCGGCCGTGCCGGTGCTGTTCGTTATTCGCGCGGGTTTGGCCCGGTCGGTGGCGGCTGTGCCCAGGTGCGGAGGTCTTCGGGGCTGGCGTTCCAGGGCAGGAAGCGTTCCAGTGCCCGGCCGGCGGGCGGTTTCCCGCCGTTGCGGCCGCACTCGTCGAAGTATGCGGTGAGATAGGCCGGGACGTTCAGCCCGGCCATCTGGGCGGTCGCGGTGACGGTCCAGATGACGGCGGCGTTCCGGGCGGTGTCCCCGTTCCGGGAGCCGCCGGCGTTCTTCCTGGTCACGACCGGCCCGCGGATCTGCCGCTCCGCGGCATTGTCATCTAGCGATACCACCGGGTAGTCCCGGTGCGCGATGAGGCCGTCCCATTCGCGGTCCAAGGTGGCGAGCGCCTTCTTCGCCGGTTCCTGCAGGCCGGGGGCGGTCATCTGCTTCTTCCGGGCCTCGTCGATCACGGCGAGCGCCTGATCCCAGGCGGCGTATGCGCTGTCCAGCGCCGCGGCGGCCTGCTCCTTTCCCCGCGGCGCGGGCGCGGCGGCGCCCTGCCAGGCCGCCATCAGGCCGTCGTGGGCGGCGTACAGGTCCCGGATCCGTTCCAGCCGCGCGTGGGTCCAGTACCTCAGCTGCTGCGGATTCGCGTCCCCGGCCCGGGCAAAGTGCCGTCTCACGTGAGCCCAGCAAAAGAGGTTCACCAGGCCGTCCGCCTTCTTCCCCGCGGACTCGTACACCATGTAAAAATCGCTGGAGATCACCAGGCTGCGCGGCCCGCCGTCCTCATCGCCGGTGAGCTGCCCGGTCTCCGCGCCGATGCCCGCGTGGCGGGCCAGCACCGCCCCGGCCCGCGTCGGCTCCATCACGAAGCACACGGTGTCCGGGCCGATGAACACCCACCGCCACCACTTCGCCGGGCCGCCCCCCTCCCGGGGAGCGAACACCCGCCACGTCGTCTCGTCCGCGTGCAGGTGCCACGAGCCCCGCGACCGCTCCGTGATCGCATCCGCCAGCGGGACGAGCAGCGCCCCGGCCTGCGCGCACGTCCCCGCCAAAGTAGCCGGGGAGATCTCCGCGCCCTGCCGGCCCAGGCCCGTCACCAGCGAGTTCATGCTCCGCCCCGCCACGAACCGCTCCGTCAGCAGCATCGCGATGAACCCGTTGGAAAACAGGCCCTTCCCGATCGCCTTCGGCGGCCCCGGCGCCGTCACCGTCGCCGGGACCCGGCAGCCGCAGGCCCGCCGGTACCGGCGCCGGCAGTGGCGGCCACCCGGACGATGACCTGCCAGTCCAGCAGCTCCGTGACATGATCGCTGCCCAGCGCCGTGAACGGCGTCCCGCACTCCGGGCAGCAGTACCCGCCCTCAAAGTCCCAGACCACCTCAACCCGGGGCAGGCGGGAGTAATCCCGCCGCCCCGCCCGCGCCCCCGGCCCCCGCGGCCTGCCCTTATTACCGCCCGTCCCACCGGGCGCCGGCTCCCCGCCGCCCTCATCCTGAGGCGCGTTATGTGGGTTCGGTCAGGCGTTGGTGGCCGGGACGGGGAACGCCGGTCACGGCAGTCGCAGCTTCCCCGGCTTTCGCTACACGGGCCTGCTTCACAATCGTCGAAACGGGTTGTCCCGTGCCGAACGGGCGGACTACGGTTGTCACGGGCCGTGACTGGCGTTCAGGTGGAGCACCACCGTGGAGCGGTCCCCCGCTGAAGCCCGGGGAGAGCCGCGCGCCTGGGCGAGCTACCGATGCCGCCTGAAGGAGCACGCCCGTGAACAGTCCAGTTGATACTCCTGTCCGCATTGATCCGGCCGGGACCGCCTACATCGCCGCGCTCGAAGTCGTCGCGGCGGCCGAGCCCGATGTGGCGGTCGCCATCGCCGGCGAGCTGGCCTCGCAGCGCCAGCAGCTCAAGCTGATTGCCTCGGAGAACTACGCCTCGCCCGCGGTGCTGCTGGCCATGGGCAACTGGCTGTCGGACAAGTACGCCGAGGGCACTGTCGGCCAGCGGTTCTACGCCGGCTGCGAGCTGGTCGACCGGGTCGAGTCGCTCGCGGCCGGGCACGCCCGGGCCCTGTTCGGGGCGGACCACGCCTACGTCCAGCCGCACTCGGGTATCGACGCGAACCTGGTCGCGTTCTGGTCGATCCTGGCCCGCCGGGTGGAGGAGCCGGCCCTGCAAGCGGCGGGCGTCCGCCACGTCAACGACCTGTCCGGCGCCGACTGGGCCGGGCTGCGGCGGTCACTGCACTCGCAGCGCATGCTGGGCATGTCGCTCGACGCGGGCGGGCACCTGACCCACGGCTTCCGGCCGAACATCTCCGGCAAGCTGTTCGAGCAGGCCAGTTACGGGACCGACCCCGAGACGGGGTTGCTTGACTACGACGCGATCGCCGCCCAGGCCCGCGAGTTCCGCCCGCTGATCCTGCTGGCCGGGTACTCGGCCTACCCCCGGACCCCGGACTTCCGGGTGCTGCGCGAGATCGCCGACGAGGTTGGGGCCACCCTGATGGTGGACATGGCCCACTTCGCCGGCCTGGTGGCCGGCGGCGTGCCAACGGGCGACCTGAACCCGGTCCCGCACGCCGAGATCGTCACCTCCACCACCCACAAGTCGCTGCGCGGCCCGCGCGGCGGGTTCGTGCTGTGCACCGGCGACTACGCCCCCTTCGTGGACAAGGGCTGCCCGATGGTGCTCGGCGGCCCGCTGCCGCACGTCATGGCGGCCAAGGCGGTCGCGTTCGCCGAGGCCCGGCGGCCCTCCTTCGCCGGCTACGCGTCCGCGGTCGTCGCCAACGCCCAGGCGCTGGCCGAGGGCCTGCTGCGGCGCGGCACCCAGCTGGTCACCGGAGGCACAGGCAACCACATCGTGCTGCTCGACGTCGGCACGGGCTTCGGGCTGACCGGCCGCCAGGCCGAGTCGGCGCTGCTGGACGCGGGGGTGGTGACCAACCGCAACAGCGTCCCGCGCGACCCCAACGGCGCCTGGTACACCTCCGGCATCCGGCTCGGCACCCCCGCGCTGACCACACTCGGATTCGGCCCGGCCGAGATGGACGAGATCGCGGAGATCATCACCGCAGCGCTGCGCGCCACCGCTCCCGCCGCCGCGGGCGCCAAGGCCAAGTACACCCTGGACCACCGGGTCGCGGCCAGTTCCCGCGAGCGCTGCGCCGAGCTGCTCAGCCGCCACCCGCTCTACCCGGGTATCCAGCTGTGACGGCTTAGACGGGTATATGGGTTGATCCCTGCGTGTCGCCTTGAGCATGAGGCGGCCTCTGCGGAAGACAAGTGAGTGTCAAAGTCCCTTGTCCGCAGAGGCCGTCCCCAATGCTCCCAACTGAAGACCTGTTCGTCTACGTCTACGTGCTGATCCACGACCTGATGCTGGCCGGGGCAATCGCGGTCCCGGCCCGTCCCGGGCCCACGCCGGCCTGCAGCGATGCCGAACTGCTGGCCATCGTGGTGGTCCGGCACCTGCTGGGCCGGCGCAGCGAGTCCGGGTTCCTGGCCGAGGTCGGCCGGGACTGGGACCACCTGTTCCCGGTGCTGCCGCACCAAAGTGAGGCCAACCGGCGGACACGCTGGCTGCACGGTGCGTTCGAGCAGATCAGAGCTGTCCTGGCAGCCCAGCTTCCCGAGGATGACTGCCAGCAGGTCGACACCAGTGCCCTGCCGGTCAAGCACCCGTCCCGGGTCCGCGGCCCGGACCAGTGGACCGGCCCGGGCAACGATCTGGCCGCCCGGTTCGGCCGCGACGCCGCCCACGCCGAGTGGTTCTACGGCTTCCGCCTTGCTGTCAAGACCGACCTCGGCAGCCGGATCGTGCGCGCATGGAGCATCGTGCCCGCCGCCGTCAGCGAGCGGGACGTCGCCGTGGACCTGCTGGAAGCCGGCCCCGCTCCGCGTGACCTGCTCGCGGACAAGGGCTTCAGCGGGAAGGCCTTCGCCGCGCAGCTGGCCGCCTGGGGCACCGCCGTCCTCGTCCCGCCGAGTAAGAAGCAGCGCGCCGCCATGCCTCCGCCCTACTCAAGGTCATCGCGGAATGGCGCAACCGGATCGAGACCACCTTCAGCGAGATCACCGACCGCATGGAACTCGCCCGCCACGGCGCTCACACCTTCTGGGGCCTGCTCACCAGAACCGCCGCGACCATCGCCGCCCACACCCTCCAGCTCACCTGCCCTTGCCAACACCTGACCGAACCCACATAACGCGCCTGAGGCGCCGCGGCTCCGCCCGCGACCGCTCCGACGAATCACCGAACACCATCCGCTGCAGGACCGCCAGCGCAGCGCTCACCCTCTCTCAAGCTCAGCCGACTGCCGCGCGATCTCGGCATCACGCCCCGCCAGGACCTCCCGCAGCTCCGCGGCCGTCCGCTCCCAGCACTCGTTCGCCTCCAGCGCCGAGGCCAAGGCAGCCCGCAGCGACGCCACATCAGCATCAGAACCCGCCGCGACCGCCACGCAGCACAGCAAACACTCTCACCAGCCGCAAATCACGCACCCCACCCCAGCGTGTCGCCGCACACACGCCCGTGGAGGCGAGAGACCCCATCACCCGACTTCCGAATACTTACGGCTGCGGACCGGGCGGTGACCGGCCCGCAGCCAGCTCGGCCTACTTGAACGTGATCACCGCCGTGAGCCAGGTACCGCTGACCGTCCCCGCCGCAGTGAACGTGCCGGTGGAGGATGGGATCTGGTAGGCCCGGCCGAGCTCGTTAGAAAGGACTGGGTAGCTTGTCAGGGCGGTCGGCGGAGAGCTCCAGGTGATCGACGTTCCGCCGAAGGTGGCGACCGTCGCGTAGACGAACTCGCCCGAGCGGGCGGTCGTGCCGGTGGTGCCGGAGGAGAACGTGCTGCCGGTTCCGCTGGCTGCCGACTGCTGGTCAGCTCCGGTAACCCCGGATACCTCGTCGGCAGTGATCCGGTAGTTCGCGGCCGTCGGGAACCTGACCGTGATCGTGTCATTGGCAGCCAGCCCGGCCTGGGCGATCCCGGCCAGCGTGACCAGCCGGTTGCCATGGCCGTCAGAGATGTCGCTGACGACGGTCAGCGTGTCGCCCTTGCTGTCGCTGCCGGTCACGGCCCCGGTCGAGGAGGTGCCGATGAGCTGGGCGGTGGCGATGATCATGTCTCCAGCAGCCACCCCGGTCGTCCGGTAGACGGTGACATAGCCAGATGTGTGTGAGGAGGTGGAGTAGTTCGTCGCGATCTGGCTGACGTACTTCGCCTGCGGCAGAGCGGCGACGTTCTTGGTGGCCTGGGAGGTGAGGTTATTGCCGTCCTTGGCGGTCACCGTGACCTTGTAAGTGCCCGCCGTGGTGTAGGTGTGGGTGGCCGTGGGCGAGGCCTGCGGGCCGGCGGTGGTGCCGTCACCGAAATTGAAGGTGTAAGAACTGATCGGCGAGCTGCCCGCCGCCGACGCAGACGCATCCGCGGTCACCGCCAGCGGCGCCGTCCCCGACGCCGGGCTGACCGACAGTGCCGCGGTCGGCCCGGTCGCCGGCGCGGTCACCGTGACCCCCTGCCCGGCCTGCGAGGTCAGGTTATTCCCGTCCGTCGCGGTCACCGTCACCGTGTACGACCCGGCCGAGGAATACGTGTGCGTCGCCGTCGGCGAGGCCTGCGGGCCGGCCGTGGTGCCGTCACCGAAATTGAACGTGTAAGAACTGATCGGCGAGCTGCCCGCCGCCGACGCAGACGCATCCGCGGTCACCGCCAGCGGCGCCGTCCCCGACGCCGGGCTGACCGACAGTGCCGCGGTCGGCCCGGTCGCCGGCGCGGTCACCGTGACCCCCTGCCCGGCCTGCGAGGTCAGGTTATTCCCGTCCGTCGCGGTCACCGTCACCGTGTACGACCCGGCCGAGGAATACGTGTGCGTCGCCGTCGGCGAGGCCTGCGGGCCGGCCGTGGTGCCGTCACCGAAATTGAACGTGTAAGAACTGATCGGCGAGCTGCCCGCCGCCGACGCAGACGCATCCGCGGTCACCGCCAGCGGCGCCGTCCCCGACGCCGGGCTGACCGACAGTGCCGCGGTCGGCCCGGTCGCCGGCGCGGTCACCGTGACCCCCTGCCCGGCCTGCGAGGTCAGGTTATTCCCGTCCGTCGCGGTCACCGTCACCGTGTACGACCCGGCCGAGGAATACGTGTGCGTCGCCGTCGGCGAGGCCTGCGGGCCGGCCGTGGTGCCGTCACCGAAATTGAACGTGTAAGAACTGATCGGCGAGCTGCCCGCCGCCGACGCAGACGCATCCGCGGTCACCGCCAGCGGCGCCGTCCCCGACGCCGGGCTGACCGACAGTGCCGCGGTCGGCCCGGTCGCCGGCGCGGTCACCGTGACCCCCTGCCCGGCCTGCGAGGTCAGGTTATTCCCGTCCGTCGCGGTCACCGTCACCGTGTACGACCCGGCCGAGGAATACGTGTGCGTCGCCGTCGGCGAGGCCTGCGGGCCGGCCGTGGTGCCGTCACCGAAATTGAACGTGTAAGAACTGATCGGCGAGCTGCCCGCCGCCGACGCAGACGCATCCGCGGTCACCGCCAGCGGCGCCGTCCCCGACGCCGGGCTGACCGACAGTGCCGCGGTCGGCCCGGTCGCCGGCGCGGTCACCGTGACCCCCTGCCCGGCCTGCGAGGTCAGGTTATTCCCGTCCGTCGCGGTCACCGTCACCGTGTACGACCCGGCCGAGGAATACGTGTGCGTCGCCGTCGGCGAGGCCTGCGGGCCGGCCGTGGTGCCGTCACCGAAATTGAACGTGTAAGAACTGATCGGCGAGCTGCCCGCCGCCGACGCAGACGCATCCGCGGTCACCGCCAGCGGCGCCGTCCCCGACGCCGGGCTGACCGACAGTGCCGCGGTCGGCCCGGTCGCCGGCGCGGTCACCGTGACCCCCTGCCCGGCCTGCGAGGTCAGGTTATTCCCGTCCGTCGCGGTCACCGTCACCGTGTACGACCCGGCCGAGGAATACGTGTGCGTCGCCGTCGGCGAGGCCTGCGGGCCGGCCGTGGTGCCGTCACCGAAATTGAACGTGTAAGAACTGATCGGCGAGCTGCCCGCCGCCGACGCAGACGCATCCGCGGTCACCGCCAGCGGCGCCGTCCCCGACGCCGGGCTGACCGACAGTGCCGCGGTCGGCCCGGTCGCCGGCGCGGTCACCGTGACCCCCCTGCCCGGCCTGCGAGGTCAGGTTATTCCCGTCCGTCGCGGTCACCGTCACCGTGTACGACCCGGCCGAGGAATACGTGTGCGTCGCCGTCGGCGAGGCCTGCGGGCCGGCCGTGGTGCCGTCACCGAAATTGAACGTGTAAGAACTGATCGGCGAGCTGCCCGCCGCCGACGCAGACGCATCCGCGGTCACCGCCAGCGGCGCCGTCCCCGACGCCGGGCTGACCGACAGTGCCGCGGTCGGCCCGGCGGGAGGCGGCGCCGTGTATTCGTACGCGCCCATATCGTCATAGGGTGAGACGCCCAGGATGTCGGCTGGCTGCTGGCCGGACACGGCCGTGTTCGCCGCGTCGATCGCCTTCGATCCCTTGGTTAGCTGGAAGTTCGCTGCAGCCGCGTTAACGAACCCTGGGTCGTGAACGATACCGTGACACTCCTGCCCGGTGGAGGTGCACATAGGCGACGTAGGCCCGGTAAGGTTATAAGCGACTCCTGTCCACATGAACTCAGTTCCAGCACCGCTTTGCCAGACCAAGTTGTAATCAGGCGTGGTCGAAGAAGGCGCTGAATCGTAGATTCCAATGTTCCCGACCCGCCGCTTGCAGTCGTTGCTGTAAGTTACACCGGTACTGGGATTCGGAATAATAGGCGTTGGGTTGATCACCACGTTGGGTACTGCATTGTTCATCGAGACATTATTCTCGACGATGTAGTTGCCGCTGGTGCCCTCAACATTAATTCCATCGGTACAGTTGCCATAAACGGTGTTCCCGATGATGCGACCGCCAATGACGTTGAGGTCATCGATGCCGTGGTCGCCATTGCCGTAGGTGACATTGTCGGCCACGAGGGCGTTGTTTCCACCCGTGTACATATTGATCCCGGTGTCCTCATTGGCATAAGTGATATTGCCGATGATGGAATTACCCGGTGCGATGTCATCAATACCGTTGGCATTCCGCTCATACTGGTAGGCATTGTGGTACGAGGTGTTTCCCTGCACTGTGACGCCCGTCGTGGACCCGGCCAAGTAGATTCCGTGGGCGGTGTTATCGTGCGTGACATTGCCATTGACCAGCCCCCCGGCGACGTTAATCAGGCGGATTCCGACTCCTGGGCTGTAGTAGGCCGTACCGGCATTGGATTCCGTGTTGCCAGATACGGTGTCATTGTTGCCGCCCGATATATAGATGGCATCAGCCCCAGTCTGCGTGAGGGTGTTGCCGGAGACGGTGTCGTTGCTGCCGCCCGAGATGGAGATGCCGTAGAACGACGTCTTAGTAATTGTGAAGCCGGAGATGACGATATAGTTCCTGCTGGAGAGAGCAAATGCCTTGGTGCCGCCGCTGATCTTCACGCCGGAATTGGCGGTGAACGTAATGGGACTGCCCGCTATGCCGCTAACCTTCGGGGTAATCGCCGAGTCGGTATAAGTGCCAGCGCGAACGAGGACCGTGGTACCTGCCGTTTTTACCTGCCCAGCCGCATACGTGATTGTGCAGAAAGGCACTGTGGTCGTGCCCGCGTTCGAAGCGTCATGGCACGAGCCAGTATTGTCTACGTAGTAAGTGCTAGGCGATGCATACGCCACGGTACTGGTCATGAAGCCGGCGGCGACGGCGAAGGCGCCCAGCAGGGCACCGGCCGTGAGGATCCTCCGGCGGCCGGAGCGTACTGGGCCGCTGGACGCAGCGTGACCACGCAGATGAGTAGCTAGCAAGATCGTCCCCCCAGGGCTCTTAATTGATCTTAATGCTCCAAAAATAAGACATAAGCAACGTGCCGGGCATGAAGTCCCTAACCCACTCAACTGCGATCGGCATTTCCTGAGAGTATTACCTACCTGTTCGGTCTTCGCTACTGGGCCCGCACGGTAGCCTGCCGGGTATCGAAGCGCACAGCGATGCTCGAGGCAGCGCACGTTGCCGCAGCAGCTACCGCAGGCTTGCACCAGGGAGCCGCTTTCCTGATCCGGTACGGCGGGCGGGGGCATGACACTGAACCCGCTAGCGCGCCGTGGCGCTATGCTCCGGCTGACGACGGCCCAGGTCAGAGCGTCCTCAACGGCCCCTTGTGTCACCTGGCGTTCACTCACTCTCTGCAGTTCGCCGGCCATGCGCACGTCTAGCCGCACGATGCGCTGTTTGATCCGATGAAGAACTGGCAGGGAGATCTCCATTTAGGTTGCGCTTTCATTAAGACGCCTGACGCGGCCATCTGGATTACCGCATGCGCCGCATCCGTTGCTGAATCAGCCACGATGGCCAGCGGGGACGCGGTTCCGGTCAGTCAAGCTGCGGCTGCGCGCCGGTCACGCAGTGGCAGTAGGCCTGAACATGGAGTGGCCGACCTACGGCAACCGTGGCAGGCCCACCGTGGCAGCGACCGCGGCAGCGACCGCGGGCCGACGCCACCTGTCGGCATGCCCGCTCACAAGACTTCCGAATAGTTACGCACCTTCTGTCTGCACAAGCCGGAGGTATCGGCCTCGTCGTGGCATACTCCTTTGTTGTGCTACCCATCCTGGCGTCGTGCTCAACAAGATCAGGAGCATGTGTATGACGCCGGAGGAGCAGCAGAGTTGACCCAGATTCTCACCGCAGCGCTATTAATTTCTATCGTAATATCTTGGTTCGCGTAAGCACATGCGGGCAATTAGCTCAGCTGGTTAGAGCGCTTCGTTTACACCGAAGATGCCGGAGTTCGAGTCCCTCATTGCCCCCAAGGCAAAGTAAAGACGTAAGCTCTTCATGCGCGAAGCGCCATCTGGGATGGCTGCACGAGTCCCAAAGAAAGGGGACAGCATTGTTCGGACATCATCACCACCGTTGGCAAATCCTGGCTGCGAGTGCAGGCTTGTCACTTACTGCTGGAATCATGTCAGCTGCGGTAGCCCCTTCAGCTCTCGCGAGCAGCACTCCATCTGTACCTACCGCGACAGGTACGGGCGTGGTCGCAGATCTGAATTACGTGTCGGTCCAATGGGGCACCCCCACGAGTGATGGCGGCAGCCCGATCACGGGCTACAACATCTACGCCAGTTCCAGGATGGGCGGGGAAGGCACCACGCCGGTGGCGACGGTCAGCGCGTCGACTGACGTCTGGGCCGACCCCACGGTGACGGCTTCGCAGACCTTTTACTACTTCACGGTGGCGGCCGTCAACGCCAACGGCGTCGGCACGATGTCGCGCGAGCTCGTAGGCACGCGTAACCTCGTTCGCAATCCGTCGTTCGAGACCAACACGAACGGCTGGAACGGGAAGGCCGGCGGAAGCGTCTCGCAAGCCTCGCCCAGCGTCGGCGATCCGAACAACGACACTGGCTGGGGCTCCTATGTCGCCCGTGTTACTCAGCAGCCGGGATACTCAGAAGCCAACTTCAACGACAGCCCGAACACGGTCCCGTCTACGATGCTGGCTGCAATGCCCTCCTCGGGCCTGGAATGTCAGCTGTGGGTAGCCGCGCGCTCGTCCGTTGTCGGCGCAAAGCTTAAGGACCGCATCCGGCAGTACTCGAGTACCGGCACTCTGCTGGGCTACAACACCAGTGACGCTCAGACCATCACTAGCGCGTCCTGGCCCGCGGGCAACAACGGCATGTGGAACTTCTACAGCGCCGATTACATCGTTAAGCCCGGAGGTGGTTCGCTCGACCTGAATGTCATTGGTCAGAACCTCGGCACCGGCGGCTCCTACGACGTCGATGACGTGGAGCTCACCTGCGATACGAACCCGAACAATTAGGCCAAGACAACCTTTATGTTGTTTCCAAAGCGGATGGCACCCAGGCCGCCTGACCCATATCGCCCCTCGCAGGCCCTGACCGGCTCCCGATGGCCAGGGTCCGCTGCCGCGCGCCCAGATTAGGCTTTATTTTCGGTTGGATCCGGAATGCTACGAACGCTCCCAGGCGCGTACGAGATCGCGGTAACGACGCGCGGCGGCGCGCAGCTCCATCTCAGGGTCGCGGCCCACCTCACGAGCGGCGCGCGGCGGCGCGCAGCTCCATCTCGGGATCGCGGCCCGCCTCGCGGGCCTTCGCGACCAGGCGGAACAGCTCAGCGACCGATGTCCTCGCCGGACGTCCGGCGGCCGGCTCAGCATCGCCGCCAGGCGCGCCAGCTCGTCGGGCACCCCGGCCCGCGCCGCCCGGCGCTGCAGCTGCGCGGCCAGCGCCAGGGCAGGCTGCCCGAACGGCACGCCGTCAAGCGCGGACGGAACGGCCGCGGGCGGCCGGCACCCCGGATCGTTCGGCCCGTCCTCTTCTCTTCCTTCTCTGCCTTCTTGATCTCGTCCCAGTTGCGCTTGACCTCCTCGGCGCCGGAGACCGTCACGTCCGCGAACACGTGCGGATGCCGCCGCACCAGCTTGGCCACGATCCCGTCGGCGACGTCGTCGATCGTGAACGACGTGCCGTCGTCCCGCTCGGCCGCGACGCGCGCGTGGAACACCACCTGCAGCAGCACGTCGCCGAGTTCCTCGCAGAAGGCCTGCTCATCGCCGGACTCGAGCGCCTCGAGCGCCTCGTAGGGCTCCTCCAGCAGGTGCGGGGCCAGCGACTGGTGGGTCTGCCGGGCGTCCCAGGGGCATTCCACCCGCAGCCGGTCCATGGTCGCGACCAGGTCGATCAGGTGCGCGCCCGGCAGGTCAGCCGAGCCGTGCAGGACCTGGGCGCCCGGCGGGACCGGCGGGTCGGCGCCCGGCTCGGGCAGCCACACCACGACTCCGTCCGCGGTGAGCGGCTCGGCCGCGGGGCCAGCAGAGCCCCGGCGCTCCGGCACGCGGTAGGCGATCCCCGCCTCGTCCAGGGCGGGCAGCTGCGGATGACCGGCCGGGGCGAGCACGGCGGAGGCGGACCGCAGGGCCTGCCAGGCCGGCCAGCTGAGCAGCCCGGGCGCCACCCGCGGGCTGGTCACCAGGACGGTCAGCAAGCCGGCGTCAGCCCGGACGTCGGCGTCGCCTTCACCGGACCCGGGGGCGCCGCCACCGGGTTGGGCGCGGAGACGACCTGGAACTGGGTGTAGTTCAGCTGGCCGAACTGCGGGTTGACCTGGATGTTCAGGGTCTTGGCCGCCACGCACCTGCGCCTGCTGGAGCTTGGCCGTGGTGGCCGTCTGCGCCGACGTGCTGGTGGGCAGCTGGCCGCCGTTGGCCTGCAGGATGAACTGGTCGTCGATGGCCTGGTACCGGCCGACCTCGGCGGCCAGGTTCGGCGGGATCCCGTTGGCGACCAGGATGAGGTCGAGGGTGACGTTCGATATCCCCTGGGCCTGCGCGTTGGCCTTGGCCGCCGCGTAGATCTCCGCCAGCGCCTTCTGCGCCTGGGCGGGGGTGACCGTGATGCCGGCCTGGCGGGCGAGCTCCTCGTTGATCTGGAACCGGACCAGCCAGGTGAGCGTCTGCTGCGTCTCCTGCTCCGGACTCAGCTGCACGGTGCCCGGGTACAGCTTGGCGGCCTGGCTGAGGTTGGTGACCTCGGTGGCGAGGGTCGCGATCGTGATCCGCTGGTCTGCCGACGATCGCCGCGGAGCCCATCTTGACCGGACTGCACCCGGTCACCACGAGACCGGCGCCCAGGGCGACGGCGGACACCTTGATAAGTCTCCGAAGCACCGGAATGTCCCTTCTCACGTTGCGCCATAACTCGCACGGCAGGTCAGCGAGTACCGACCGGATGACTTCGCCGCACCAGGCCAGCAGTTCAGTATCCCGCAACGGCTGCCCGCCGATGGCGGCAGTCTTCGGCACTGGTACGAGCATCGTACGCACCGCCGGCTTGAGCACTGTCTTCGGGTACAGGCGCTGCACCCTGACCTGCCGCGAGTCGGGCAGCTCGACCGGCGCGAACCTGATGTGGCTGCCCGCCGCGGTGATGTCGGTGAGCCCGGCCCGCCGGGCCGCGGTGCGCAGCCGCGCCACCTCGAGCAGGTTGAGCACCGGCTCGGGCGGCTCGCCGTACCGGTCGGTCAGCTCCTCGCGGATGGCGGTGACGTCCGCTTCGGAGTCGATGGCGGCGATCCGCGTGTACGCCTCCAGCCGGAGCCGCTCGCCGGGCACGTAGTCGTGCGGGATGTGCGCGTTGACCGGCAGCTCCACCCGGACCTCGGGCTTCTCCGCCGGGCCGTCGCCCTTCAGCTCGCTGACCGCCTCGCCGATCATCCGCACGTACAGGTCGAACCCGACCCCGGCGATGTGCCCGGACTGCTCGCCGCCCAGCAGGTTCCCGGCGCCGCGGATCTCCAGGTCCTTCATGGCGACGTACATGCCCGCGCCCACCTCGGTGTGCTGGGCCACGGTGGCCAGCCGCTCGTGCGCCGTCTCGGTCAGCGCGCGCTCGGGCGGGTAGAGGAAGTACGCGTAGGCGCGCTCGCTGCCGCGGCCCACCCGGCCGCGCAGCTGGTGCAGCTGGGACAGCCCGTACATGTCGGCCCGGTCGATGATGAGGGTGTTGGCGTTCGGGATGTCCAGGCCGGATTCCACGATGGTGGTCGCGACCAGGACGTCGTAGTTCCGCTCCCAGAAGTCGACCATGATCTTTTCCAGCTCGTGCTCGTTCATCTGCCCGTGCGCCACGGCGATCCGGGCCTCCGGCACGAGCTCGGCGAGCTGGGCCGCGACCTTGCGGATCGAGCTGACCCGGTTGTGCACGAAGAAGACCTGGCCGTCCCGCAGCAGTTCGCGCCGGATGGCCGCGGCGACCTGCCTGGCGTCGTAGCCGCCGACGAACGTGAGCACCGGGTGCCGTTCCTCGGGCGGGGTCAGGATGGTGGACATCTCCCTGATCCCGGCCACCCCCATCTCCAGCGTCCGCGGGATGGGCGTGGCGGACATGCCGAGCACGTCCACTTCGGTGCGCAGCCGCTTGAGGTATTCCTTGTGCTCGACGCCGAACCGCTGTTCCTCGTCGATGATCACCAGGCCGAGCCGGGCGAACCTGGTCTCCGGGGAGAGCAGCTTGTGCGTGCCGATGACCACGTCCACCGTGCCGTCGGCGAGCCCGCGCAGGGTCTCGGCCGTCTCCGCGCTGCCCTGGAAGCGGGACAGCGGCCGCACCGTCACCGGGAACGGGGCGTAGCGCTCGGAGAACGTCGAGAAGTGCTGCTGGACCAGCAGCGTGGTCGGCACGAGCACCGCGACCTGCTTGCCGTCCTGCACCGCCTTGAACGCGGCGCGGACCGCGATCTCGGTCTTGCCGTAGCCGACGTCACCGCAGATCAGCCGGTCCATCGGCACCGGCCGTTCCATGTCGCGCTTGACCTCGTTGATGGCGCCGAGCTGGTCGGGGGTCTCCACGTAGGGGAAGGCGTCCTCGAGCTCGCGCTGCCAGGGCGTGTCCGGGCCGAAGGCGAACCCGGGCGAGGCCATCCGGGCCGAGTACAGCCGGATCAGCTCGGACGCGATCTGCCGGACGGCCTTGCGCGCCCGGCCCTTGGCCTTGGCCCAGTCCGCCCCGCCGAGGCGGTGCAGGGTCGGCGCCTCGCCGCCGGAGTACCTGGTCACCTCGTCCAGCTGGTCGGTCGGCACGTACAGCCGGTCCGGCGGCTGGCCCCGCCGGCCCGGCGCGTACTCGATCACCAGGTACTCCCGGGTGGCGCCGGCCGCGGTCCGCGAGGTCATCTCCATGTACCGGCCGACGCCGTGCTGCTCGTGCACCACGTAGTCGCCCGGCTTGAGCTGCAGCGGGTCGACGCCGCCGCGCCGCCTGCTCGGCATCCGCCGCATGTCCCTGGTCGTCGGCAGCCCGGCCGGGTGCCCGGCCAGGTCGCTCTCGGTGAGCAGGGCCAGCTTCGCGGCCGGCCAGACGAAGCCGTTCTGGATCCGCGCCGTCGTCACGTAGGGGACGCCGGGCTCGGGCGGATCGTCGAGGTCCTGCAGGCGGGCGCCGATCCCCTCGCCGCGGAGCATCTCGGCCAGCCGCTGGGCCGGGCCGTGGCCCTCGGTGACCAGCACGACCCGCCAGCCCTCCGCGAGCCAGCCGCGCACGTCGGTGACCATGCGGGTGGTATCGCCGCGGTAGGACGGTGCGGGCGAGGCATTGATCCCGAACGGGACCCGGTTTCCCGGCTCGTCTGGCTGCCTGCCTGGGCTGGCGCCGGGCAGCCCGGCTCGTCTCGCGCGTCGGTGACGCCGAACGGCGCGATCGTCCACCACGGCAGGCCGAGCGCGGCCGCCGCGGCGCGGATCCGCGCGATCGGCTGGAAGGCCGCGGGCCCGAGATCGACCGGCGCCTCGCCCGTCCCGCTCATGGCCGCGTTGACCCAGGACGCCTCGAGGAACTCCTGGCTCGTGCGGACCAGTTCCTCCGCGCGGGCGCGGACCCGCTCCGGGTCGCAGGCGAGCACGATGCCGCCGGCCGGGACGTAGTCCAGGAGCAGTTCCATCCGGTCCGCCAGCACCGGCGCGAACGCCTCCATGCCCTCGACGGCGATGCCCTCGGCCAGCTTGCCGAGGATGTCGGCCAGGGCCGGATGGGTGTCGGCGAGTACCTTGGCCCGCTCCCGGACCGCCGGGGTGAGCAGCAGCTCGCGGCACGGCGGCGCCCACAGACCGCGCTCGGCCGGGCCGATGCTGCGCTGGTCGGCGACCTTGAAGTAGCGGATCTCCTCGATCGTGTCGCCGAAGAACTCGATCCGCAGCGGGTGCTCCTCGGTGGGCGGGAACACGTCGACGATGCCGCCGCGCACGGCGATCTCACCGCGGCTCCCGACCATGTCGACCCGCGAGTAGCCGATCTCGACCAGCCGGACGAGCAGGTCGTCGAGCTCGCACGCCTGGCCGGCCCGCAGCGTGACCGGCTCGAGGTCGCCGAGCCCGGCCACGATCGGCTGCAGCAGGCTCCGGACCGGCGTCGACCACGACGGCCAGCGGCCCGTTCGGCTCGCCGGGGGGCGCCGGGTGGGCCAGCCGCCGCAGCACGGCGATCCGCTGCCCTACCGTGTCCAGGCGCGGCGACAGCCGCTCGTGCGGCAGGGTCTCCCAGCCGGGGAAGCACGCCACGCTGTCCGGCGGGAGGAACGAGCCGAGCCCGGCCGCCAGGTCCTCGGCCTCCCGGGCCGTGGCCGTGACCGCGAGCACGAACCCGGGAGCGCCCGGCTGGGCACGCCCGGGAGCGCCCGGCTGGGCGCCGCGGGCCAGCGCGGCCGCCAGCACCGGCCGCAGCGCCGGCGGCGCGACCAGGTCGGTGCTCGGCCGGGTCGGTCGCCGGCCGAGCGGGCCGGTTTCCGCGCGCGAGATCACGCCCCGCAGTTGCGGGTCGTCGTCGAGAATGGTGAGCAGTCCTGCGAGGCTCATGATGTCCTTGTGATCGCTGTTCGTCCCTTGTCCTGGCCGCCCTCTACCTCGGACAGGACCGTCACCTCGGGCGGGACCATTCCCGAGAGGTCCGCAGGGTTACGGGCCTGGTCCGGGCAGCACGAATCGGCCGGGCCCAGGCCGACCCAGCTATTTTCGGAACCCTCTCAGTTTACGCGTTCCCATGCACCCGCACGTTGCTCCCCTGGCCCGCGCCGCGCGCTTGGCCGCCGATGACCTGGGGCGGGCACGGGAACGCGTCGCGAGTAGCGTGACGTCCTGCCGAGGACATCTCGGCCTTCCCGCTCCGGACACGACGACAGTTCCGTATCGTTAACGATGACCTGGACCTGCGCCATACCGTGTCAGGAGTCACGTTCGGAGGCCCAGCTTCGGAGGCCCAGCTGACTGCACCATCACCGCCGGCCCTGCCCGCGGAGCTACCTGACTGGCCGGCCTGCACGCTTGGCGAGGCCCAGCTGGGCGACCTCGAGCTGCTCACGTCGGGGGCGTTCGCGCCGCTGCGCGGCTTCATGGACGCGGCCGACGCGGCCGCGGTGACCGAGCACGGCACGCTGGCCGACGGCACGCCCTGGCCGGTGCCGGTGATCCTGGACGTGCCCGCCGGCGCGGTGCCCGCCGACGCCGACCGCCTGGTCCTGCAGGACCCGGAGGGCTCGCCGCTGGCCGTGCTCTCGATCACCGAACGCCTTACCGCGCCGGGGGCCGACCTGGTCCGGCTGGCCGGGCCGGTCACGGCGCTGCGCGAGCCCGAGCACGGGCCGTTCCGTCAGCTGCGCCGGCGCCCGGAGGATGTGCGCGCCGAACTGGCCGGCGGCGACGGGTCGCCCCGAGTGCTCGGCTACGCGACCCGGCGCCCCCTCAACCAACGGCACATCGGCCAGCTGCGCCACTACGCGGGCCAGCTGAACGCCCGCCTGCTGGTGCTGCCCCTGGTCAGCGGGCCAGCCGAGATCGTGACCCGGCCGGAGGCGCTGGTCCGCGCGGTCCTGGCGGCCAGGCAGCATCTTCCGGCCGGCACGCTCGTGGTCCCCGTGCCGCTCGCGCCGCGTAACGGCGACCGGGGCCCGGATGCCGCGGACCTGCGCGCCCAGGGAATCGTCGCCGCGGCCTACGGCGCCACCCACCTGCTGTCCGACTCATCCGACATGACGGGCTGGCCGGCCGGTACGAGAAACGGCACGCTGGCGCTGCCCGGCGTGCCGATCCCGGTCATCAGCGCGGGTGAGTGGGCGTACGACCCGCGCTCGGAGGTGTGGCGCCCGCTCGCGCTGATCGAGCCGGGAGCCGAGCAGGGCGAGCTGACCGCCTCCGAGCTCGGCGCGCTGCTCGATTCCGGCGCCGAGGTGCCCGCCTGGTTCGCTCCGCCGAGCGTGGCCCGTGAGCTGCGCCGGGCCCGCCCGCCGCGGGCCGAGCGCGGGCTGGCGATCTTCTTTACCGGCTTGTCCGGGTCCGGCAAGTCCACCATCGCCCGCGGGCTGGCCGAGGCGCTGACCGAACGGGGCGACCGGACCGTCTCGCTGCTCGACGGCGACCACGTCCGGCACCTGCTGTCCGCCGGGCTGACCTTCTCCCGCGCCGACCGGGACCTCAACATCGCGCGCATCGGCTACGTGGCGGCCGAGGTGGCCCGGCACGGCGGCATCGCGATCTGCGCGCCGATCGCCCCGTACGCCGAGGCGCGCGCGGCCGCCCGCCAGATGGTCACCGAGGTCGGCGACTTCCTGCTCGTCTACGTGTCGACTCCGGTGGACGTGTGCGCGGCACGCGACCGCAAGGGCCTGTACGCCAAGGCCCGCGCCGGGCTTATCACCGGCTTCACCGGCGTGTCCGATCCCTACGAGGAGCCGCGGGACGCCGACCTGGTGCTCGACACCTCGGTGATGACCCGCCAGCAGGCCGTCGACGCCGTGCTGAAGCTGCTGATCACGGGCGGCTGGCTGGCCAGCCCCGAAGCGGGAACCGGCGGCGGCGCGACCGCCAGGCCGTCCGGGTCGATGCTCCGGCTTGGCCCGTTCGGCCCGGCCGTCCGCCGGCTGTAGCCGGATTCGCCGGGGCCTCAGTCCTCGTCTTCTGCGCGGGCGCCTTCCTCGAGCCTGGCGCGGAACCCCCCGGCCCGGACGCGCCCGTGCTTCAGCCGCGCCAGCAGCGCTCCCGACATGATGTCCCGCTGCCTGGAGAGCAGCACGAAGCTGGCTATCCCGCTCACCACGAAGGCCAGCGCGAGCAGCAGCAGGCCGCGGGCGCCCGCCAGGTACAGCACGATAGCTGAGACGACGAGCAGCATGATCCGGGCTGAGGTGTAGGCGAGGGTGGTACGCATGACGGTCCCAGCATAATCAGTCCGCGGCGAGCGTCGCCGCCAGCAGGGCCGGGTCGATGTTGCCGCCGGACAGCACCGCCACCGGCGTGGTCACTGCGGGCAGCTCGTCCCGGTGGTACAGCCAGGCCGCGACCGCGGCCGCGCCGCCGGGTTCCGCCACCAGCCGGGCCTGGTTCGCGAGCAGCCTGACCGCGGCGAGCATCTCGTCTTCGGTCACCGTGACGATGCCGGCCACCAGCTCGCGGATGTGCGCGAACGGCAGCGCGCCGACCTGCTCAACCCGGAGCGCGTCCGCGACCGTGCGCTGGACATCGGCCGGAGGCCAGCTGACCCGCTCGCCGCGGCGCAAGGACTCGCGCGCGTCCGCGGCGAGTTCGGGTTCCACGCCCACCACGGCCGCGCCCGGGCAGCACGCCCGGACGGCCGCCGCGATTCCCGAGATCAGGCCCCCGCCGCTGACCGGCACCAGGACCAGGCCGACCTGCGGGCAGTCGGCCGCGATCTCCAGGCCGACGGTGCCCTGGCCGGCGATGACCGCCGGGTCGTCGAACGGCGGGACCAGCACGTACCCGTGCCGGGCCACGAGTTCCCCGGTGGCGGCCACCCGCGCCGCCAGGGTCGGCTCCACCCGCACCAGTTCCGCGCCGTAGTACTCGATCGCGTCGGTCTTGACCTTCGGCGCCGTCCGCGGGACCACCACGACCGCCCGCACGCCGAGCAGGGCCGCGGCGTACGCCACCGCGAGACCGTGGTTCCCGCTGGAATGAGCGACGACTCCGCGCTGCCTGGCGGCCTGCTCGCTGGCCGTGATGGCGGCGTACGCCCCGCGCAGCTTGAACGACCCGGTGGGCTGCAGCGACTCGGGCTTGACCAGCAGCGGCGGCTCGAGCCTGGCCACGGGGATCAGCGGCGTGCGGACCGCCACCCCCTCGAGACGGCGGGCCGCGTCCCGTATCTCAGCCAGGCCGACCAGTCCCGCTCCGGCCCCGCTCATCCCGTCACCCCTCATCGTTTCCCTGTCCTGTATGCGTCGCGTCCGCCGGACGCCATTGTCGTCCAGCTCCCGGCGCCGGCCTGGGCCAGTTCCAGCGCTGGCGTAACACCCGCGAGCCGATGCTCTTATTACTAAAAGTCATGCAGTCGCTACCATTTACCGCTCTGTCGTCCGCGAAACGCTGACCAAATTTCCAGAAATCTAGGTAGAAAGTACTCGTTCAGCGCCAAACTAGAGGGACATCTGACCAGAGGCTCAAGGGAGACAGTCGGAGGAGACTGAACGTGGACGGCAACAACGAGCGCCTGCTCACGCCTGGAGAGGTGGCCGCACTGTTCCGGGTGGATCCGAAGACCGTCACCCGCTGGGCGGCCTCCGGGCGCATCACGAGCATCCGGACTCCGGGGGGACACCGCAGGTTCCGCGAGTCCGAGGTACGGGCGCTGCTGCGCGGCGACAGCGAACCATCACCGCAAGGCCACCCGGCGGCCTGACCGACAGCCGAGGTTCTGTTCGACCGGGGGGTTCCAGGGGGCTCTGTGGGGGGTTTCGTCGGGATTCCTCAGATGTTCTGGCGCCCGGCTGACTTGCCGACGTCTGCGCCGCAGGTTCAGGACTCTTCGCCGTCCGCGGCGTCCTGCCATGTGTGCTCGCCGTTCAGCCGCGCGAACTCGAGGAACTCCTGGCGCAGGGCCTCGTCGTCCTGCCGCCACCGGTCACGGCGCTGCTCGGCTTCTTCAGGGGTCAGCGCCTGCTCGGCCAGCCGGGAGTAATCGGCGTCCTGGGGCCCGATCTCCACGTACACGTCGCCGAGGACGCGCCCGTCGTTGCCCGTCGCGGTCTGCGGGACCATGAGGTTCCCGTTCGGCAGTCGTATGACAAACATCGCTGATCACCCTAGATGCCATAGCGCCGGTTGAAATACAGCATGACCTGCAGTGCCGTCCGGGTATCCCCGCTCAGCATGTCCACGAGAGCCGGCCGCTGCCGGGACGCGATCGCGGCGAACGCGTCCGCGAAGAACTCCTTGCGCCCCAGGCCACCGGGCTGCCGGTGGAAATCACTGGCGAAATGTGGCTGACATTGATCGTAGAGCATGCGGAACTCCGCTGAGTCGGATTGCCATTTACCTGGCGGACTGTCGAGATCGTCGAGCGCGTGCCCGACCTCGTGGCACATCACGTCCGGGGTCGGGGACGGCCGGGAGCCGACCACGATCTTGCGTTCCCCGTAGGCGCCCGCACAGGCATCCCAGGTGGCCCGCCCGGACGGCAGCCGGACGCCGCGCAAGCTGGTCATATCATCGAGTTCCGGCACGCCGCCCGGGCCGATGAAGATGGCGTCGAGGCCGTCAGCGAGCTTTTCCTTGATCCGCACGGGCAGCTCGGCCAGCCGGTCGACGGCCGCCACCACCTCCCGGGGCGGCGGCGACGCCGGGTCCCATTGCCGCCACAGGATGGCCTCGAGCGAGCCGCAGTTCCTGCGGCCGTCCGCGGCCCGCGGCCGCTCCCGCGGATGCGCGGCCGCGAACGGCAGCCCGGCGTGCGCGGCCGCCACGGCGGGCCGCCAGGCAGAGCGCCCGAGCCCGTCAGGCTGACGCGGGACGCCGGCCGCGACCCGGGCGAGCTCCGCCGCCCGGGCATCCGCCCGCGCGGTAGCCTGCGCCGGACCCGGCTCCGCCGTTTCCTGCCAGCGCGCCTGAGGCCCGGGCGCGGCCGATACCGGCGGCGCGGCCTCCGGGGGCGCTTCGCGGATCCGCGCCCTGGCCGCCCCGGCGCGCACCGCGGGCGTGCCCAGCCTCCCGGCGAGTGCCCGGCGCGAACGGCGTTTCCGCTACCGGTGACTCGCCTGGCCAGGGTGCGGCGGTGTGCGTCAGCTCGGCGGGCGGCCCGCCGGGCGCGGGCCGATCGGCGGGCCCGGGCGCCCGGCCGCGCGCCGGATCCGGCCCGTCCCAGTTGCCCCGGTCGTCCGGGAAGCCCGGCACACCTGGCGCCGTGGCAGGCCCGCGACGGCGGCGGTGGCGATGCCTGCCCTGAGCACCGGAAACCCCCGGAGCGGTCTCGGCCGGGGGCCTGCGGGGGTGAGCGAGCCGACGGATGCGGTCGAACAACCTTAGCCGCATGTACCGTTCTCCTGCTCTGTTGCCTGACGGCCAGCGTATGCCGAGTTCGCCCGCCCCGTCACCTGATGATGCCTAACGGCCGGTAGCAGCGGTCCGGCGTGGAAGTTGACTTATTCCCGCCCGTGGCGCAGACGCCTGAGGTTAGGCTTCCGCCATGCTGCTGTCCGGTACCCTGTTTGCCCTGTTCATGATGGGCTTCTGGCTTTACTGCCTGACAGATGCCATAGTGACGCCGGCCGCCGAGTGCCGGGGCATGTCCAAGCCGGCCTGGATCGCCGTCATCACCCTGACGTTCATCGGCGGGGCCATCGCCTGGCTCATCGTCAGGGAGCCGGCCCGCGGCCCATCGGTCCCGCCCGGGCCGCACCCCGGTGACCCGGGCGACAACCACTTTCGAACCGGACGATGGACCGCCGCGGACGATGCCGTAGCGCGTCATCCCGCCGGACGGGCCAGGGCCGCCGACGCTGGCCGGGCCGCGCCCAAGGGGCCGGACGACGACCCGGAGTTCCTCCGCGCGCTCGCCCGCGCGATCCGCGGCAACTCGCAGGCCGGCGAAGAGGTCTGAGGGCCTTAGCTCACGCCGGCGTAGGAGTGCAGTCCGGCGATGAACACCTGCACGACCAGGATGTTGAAGATCAGGCTGGCGAAGCCGAGCAGCTGGACATAGTGGGCCCGGCGGCCGCGCCAGCCCGCAGTGGCCCTGGCGTGCAGGAACGCGGCGTAGAGCACCCAGGTGATGAAGGCCCAGGTTTCCACCGGGTCCCAGCCCCAGTACCGGCCCCAGGCCTGGTCGGCCCAGATCGCGCCCGCGATGACGCCGAACGTCCAGACCGGGAAGCCGAACACGATGGTCCGGTAGGTGAGCCGGTCGAGCTGCTCGATGCTCGGCAGCCTGCGGACGATCCCGTTACCCGGCGCGGCCCGGCCGGCCGCCACCCGCCTGGTGTACCGGTCGACCCAGAGGTAGACGCAGCCGAGCACCGCGGCGACGAAGAAGATGCCGGTCGCCAGCGTCAACGCGGTGACGTGGATATCCAGCCAGTACGACTGCAGGGCCGGGACGAGTTCCCCGGCCGCGGTGTAGATGAGCGTCTCGGCGAGCCCCAGTATGACCACCACCGCGCCCATCACGAAGACGCCCAGGGACCAGGCCCGGTAACGGATCATCACGGACAGGAAGAAGATCGCGGCGACGCAGGTCAGGGCGGTGACGAACTCGTACATGTTGCCCCAGGGCGCCCGGTGCACCGCCAGCCCGCGGGTGATGACGGCGGTGGTATGCGCCGCCACCCCGGCCGAGCTGAGCGCCACCGCCGCCAGCACCCAGCGGCCGGCCTCGCGGATCGCGCGCAGCGCGGGAACCGTCGGCTCGGGCATCGAGTCGGCCCCGCCGGCGGGGCGGTCGGGCGCCGCCCCGGGAGCCGCCCGGGAGCCGCGCCGGGAGCCGCCGGAGCTGCGGGAGCCGGCCGCCGGCGCCGTGGCCCCGGTCGCGCCGACGGAGGCCAGGGCCACGGCCCGGTCCTGGGCCTGCTCCCCCCGAGCCGCGGCCGCCCGGCGCGGCCGGCCGAAGGCGAAGTCGCCGGCGAACGCGATCACCGAGAGAGAGTAGATGACCAGCGCCGCGATCAGGAAGGCGTTGCTGACGTGGCCCAGGGCAACGTTGACGGGCATGGCCCCTCACTCTCCCTCGTGTTGACGTTGATGCTGCTTGCTGCTGTGCTGGCTGAGCCGGGGCGGCTTGCTCGTGGGCCGACCTGAGCTCGGCGGCCAGTGCGGCGAACTCGGCCTCGAAGCCGCCGCTGGCGTCGGTACGGGCCAGGCCGCCGACCTGCACCGTGGTGCCGTCCGGGCCGCGGCCCGGGCGCGGACGAAGACCCGCCTGCGGCGGACCATGAACGACAGCAGCAGCCCGCCCAGGGCGGCGATGCCGCAGATCAGGGCGGGCAGCTGGCCCGGGTCGTGCGTGATGGCCAGGCTCACCCAGGGGACGTAGCCGGTGAACGTGATCGTGCCCCGGCCACCCGGCAGCTTCAGCGACTGGCCCGGCACAAGCACCTGCGGGCTGGCCGTCAGCCGCTGCATCCCGCTGGTGTCCAGCTGGTAGACGGACTGCGGGGCGCCGGTGTTCATGCCCAGGTTCCCGGCGTAGGCGATCAGGCTCACCACCGGGTTGTCGGCGGCGGGGAACACCGACTCGAGCGTGCCGCCGACGTCCACCGCGGTCGGCACGAAGACGCCGGTGAAGCCGAGCTGCTCCGGCTGGGCGTCGGGGACCTTCACCACGCCCTCGGACAGGAAGTTCCCTGACGCGCCCGCGATGAACGGCGTGGGCTGGTTGTACACCACGTGTCCGCGGGCGTCGGTGACCCGGAACTCCGGCGCGTACCCGTGTCCGATCAGGTACACCTTCGCGCCGTCGACCGACAGCGGCCGGTTGACCTCCAGGTGGCCGGTGCGGGCCGGGCCGCCCGGCTGCTCGGTGTAGCTGACCTGCGCGTCGAAGGCGGACGGCTGGCCGCGCTGCTGACCGGAGGAGATGTAGCTGGCGTCGAACCTGTCCAGCGTGATCGTGAACGGGCCGAGATCGGCGGCGGTGACGAACCGGCCCGGGTGGAACTCATCGAGCGCGCTCGCGGTGTCGGCGAACGACTGGCCCTGCACCAGCAGCCGGTCGGCCTTGTAGCCGAACAGCCCGCCGAGCGCGACCGACACCAGCACGCCGAGCAGCGCCAGGTGGAAGAGCAGGTTGCCGGCCTCCCTGAGGTACCCCTTCTCCGCCGAGACCCAATGACCGCCATCCGCGGGACTCCGGCGGCCGCTGCGGGACCGGCGGCGTCCGCGGGCCGGCGGAGCCGGAACCCGTGACCGGACAGCACCCGGGCCGCCACCTCGACCGCGTCGCCGGGTGGCAGCGCGGTGCCGTACTCGGCGGACCTGGGCAGCCTGGCCAGGTGGCGCGGGGCGCGCGGCGGCAGCGTCCGCGCCGAGCCGGCCAGCCGGACGGTACGCGGCACCACGCAGCCGACGAGGGAGGCGAACAGCAGCAGGTAGATGGCGGCGAACCAGGGCGCGCCGAAGACGTTGAAGAGCCCGAAGCGGCTCAGCCAGGGCGCGAGAGCCGGATGCGACGCGTAGTACTGCTGAACGCCGGATGGGTTGTTGCCCTGCTGCGGCAGCATCGACCCGGGCACGCTGCCCAGGGCCAGCAGGAACAGCAAGATCAGCGCGATCCGCATCGAGGTGAGCTGCCGCCACGCCCACTTCAGCCAGTCGGCGAGCCCGAACGTGCCACCGCCCGGCGACGCCGGGCCCGGGCGTGGCTGGTCCTCCCGCTCGGCCGCCGGGTCGAAGGGGTCCGTTTCCGGTGCGCGCACATCGGTCATCGGCTCACCCCTTCGCGGTGACCTTCGCGAGGATCGCGGTCAGTTCCGGATACGTGGCAGTGCCGAAGACCGCGCCCGCGACGTGCCCGGTACGGTCGATCACCAGCGTGGTCGGGGTCCCGGCGATCGGCACCACGGCGGTGAAATCCAGCGTGATCGCCGAACTGGGATCGCTGACGCTCGGATAGGGGATGTGGAAGCTGTGCGCGAACGCCTCGGCGCTAGCCGCCGTGTCCCGCACGTCCACGCCGAGGAAAGATACCCCGGACGGCTGGTACTGCGCGGCCACCGCGGACAGGGTCGAGGCCTCCTCACGGCACGGCACGCACCATGATCCCCAGAAGTTGAGCACGACCACCTTGCCCCGGTAAGACGAGAAGCTCAGCTTCGAACCGGTCAGGGTGGTAGCGGTGAACTCAGGCGCCAGCGGGCGGTGCCCGGCCGAGTAGAGGACCGCGCTGGCGTTGCCGTCGACCGTGGTCACGTCGCTCTTCCCGCTGCCCGCCCAGCCAGTCACCAGCACCACGGCCAGCAGCACCCCGGTGAGCACGGCCGCCGCCAGCACGACCGTGCGGCGGCCGGTCCGCAACGACAGAGCCCTCGACGACAGAGCTCTCCGGGAGAGGGCTCTGCCGGGAGAGGGCTCTCAACACGAGGCTCAGCACGGGCAGACCCTTGCGATCTCCTACAGGGGGTAGTACCGCACTATTGTGCCGCATCGCCCTGAGTCACCTGTCTCCGGGCCGGCACGGTGTAGTAGACCCCGGTGAGCCGGTCGCCTGAATAGGTGAAGCTGGTCACGCTGCCCAGCGCGCACTCCCGGGTGGCCGGGTTGTGCCACAGCCGCTTGCTCTCGGCCATCCGCCGGGTCACCCAGATGGGCAGCTGGTGGCTGACGCACACCGCCTCCTGCGCCGGCCGCGGCTTCCCGCGCGGTCTCCATCATGGCGAGCATCCTGGCCGCGACGTCGTGGTACGGCTCGCCCCAGGACGGCCGGAACGGGTTGATCAGGTACGGCCAGTGCGCCGGGCGGCGCAGCGACCCGTCACCCACGCCGAACTTCAGGCCCTCGAAATGGTTCCACGACTCGATCAGCCGGTCGTCGGTCACGATCTCGAGCCCGAGCCGCTCCGCCACCGGGCGCGCGGTCTCCTGGGCCCGCTCGAGCGGAGAGCAGAACAGTGCCACCACCGCTCGCTCGGCGAAGAAGTCCGCCGCGGCGCTGGCCATCGAGCGGCCGTTCGCGGACAGGTGGTATCCAGGCAGGCGGCCGTAGATGATTCCGGCGGGGTTTTCCACCTCGCCGTGCCTGAGCAGGTGGACGATGGTTGAGTCGGACATAGCCCGGCCAGCTTACCTAGTCCAGGTCAGCCAGGGATCTCGATCCGCCCACGCCCGGCCGCAGGACCGCGGCGGCGGCCGCGGCGGCGGCCGGCAGGGCGTCGGCAATGCGCGCCAGGGCAGCGTCGTCGTGCGCGGCGGACACGAACCATGCCTCGAAAGGCGACGGCGGCAGGTACACGCCGCGGTCGAGCATGGCGTGGAAGAACGCGGCGTAGGCGGCGGCCGACTGGTCCTTCGCGTCGGCGAACGACCGCACCGGCGCCGTCCGGCCCAGGAACACCGAGAACAGGCTCCCTGCTTGCGATAGCCAGAACGGCACACTAGCTGCGGTGAGCGCCGAGGACGCGAGCTTCGCCACGGCGGCGGCGGCGTCATCGACCCGCGCGTACACCTCGGCGGTGCACGACCGCAGGGTGGCGAGCCCGGCCGCGACCGCCAGCGGGTTACCGGACAGCGTGCCGGCCTGGTAGACCGGCCCGGCCGGCGCGAGCCGCGACATGACCTCGGCGCGCCCGCCGAACGCCGCGGCAGGCAGCCCGCCGCCCATCACCTTGCCGAACGTCACCAGGTCGCCGGCCACGCCGTCGACGCCGTACCAGCCCGAGGAGGTCACCCGGAACCCGGTCAGCACCTCGTCCATGATCAGCAGGGCGCCGGCCGACCGGCACAGCGAGGCGAGCAGGGCGTTGAACCCGGGCGCGGGCGGCACGATGCCCATGTTCGCCGGGCAGGCCTCGGTGATGACGCAGGCGATCGACGCGCCGCGCTCGGCGAACACGGACGACACGGCGTCAGAATCGTTGTACGGCAGCACGATGGTGTCCCCGGCCGCGGCTCCGGTGACGCCGGGCGAGTCGGGCAGCCCGAACGTCGCCACGCCGGAACCCAGCGGCCGCGAGCAGCGCGTCCACATGCCCGTGGTAGCACCCGGCGAACTTGACCACCAGCGGGCGCCCGGTGAACCCGCGGGCCAGCCGGACCGCCGACATCGTCGCCTCGGTACCCGAATTGACCAGGCGGACCTGCTCCACCGGGGCGCGCGCGACGATCTCCTCGGCCAGCAGCACCTCACCGGGGGTGGCCGTGCCGAACGAGGTACCGTCCCGCACGGCGGCGGAGACGGCGGCCACGACTGACGGGTGCGCGTGCCCGAGGATCATCGGCCCCCAGGAGCAGACCAGGTCGACGTACTCGCGCCCGTCCACGTCGGTCAGGTAGGGCCCGGAGCCGCGGACCATGAACCGGGGCACGCCGCCGACCGCGCCGAACGCCCGCACCGGGGAGTTCACCCCGCCGGGGGTGACCTCGCGGGCCCGGGCGAACAGCGAGTCGCTGCCTTCCGCCACGCCCGGGTCGGTCACGGCGCCTCACACGCGTCGACGAGGTACTCCAGCAGCCGCAGCGCGTCCGGCAGCGGGTGCTCCTGCGGCGGGCGGAGCCAGCGGGCGGCCAGGCCGGCCGCGTCGCGGGACGGCGGGGCCAGTACGTAGCTGTCCCGGCAGTGCCAGCGCAGGCCCACCACGACGCTTTCCGGCTCGCAGTCAAGCCCGGATGACCACCACTCGTCTTCGTCGGCGGGCGAGCCCCTGGTCACCACGAAGAACAGCATCCGGTCCTGGCCGAGCGCGGCGACCGGGCCGACGGGGACCCCGGCCGCCTCCAGCTGCCCGAACGCCGCCGACCCGGCCGCGGCGGGCACGTCGAGCACATCAAAAACCCGGCCGGTGACGAGGATCACATTCGCCTCCGGCCGGGTTTCCCACCAGCTCTGGATCACAGTGAGGTCTACGGTCGCCTGCATCTGCCAGGCCGGCGACACGGGGTGCGCGCCCGGCGCGGGGCACCCCACCCGGTCGCACGAGCACGCGCGCCCCGGTTCCATCGCGGCGCGGGTGCCACGGTAGGTATGCGCGCCGAGGCACACCGGCCAGCCCATGGACGCGTACTGCGCCGCCACGTCGCCGGGCGGCTGGTGACGTTCCGCCGCCCGGCCGCGGACCCTGCCACCCCGGCGCCGCACCACGTCGACCATAGGCCCCTGTCACTCCTGTCGTTGGCTGCCGCGCGCGGCTACCGGCCGTAATACCGGCTCTCCCGGCGCGCGAGATCCAGCGGATACCGAACGAGGCTGGGTATCACTGCCCGGCTATCCCTGTTACCTATCGTAGGGCACGAGCCACAGGCCGTTCGGCTCATTGCGCTAGGTATGCCCGACACGGACGGTCACAGTTTGCACAACCGAACCGTAGGCCTCAACGGCCCAGCCGGCGAGCCACCTCGGCCGCCCAGTAGGTCAGGATGACGCTCGCCCCCGCGCGGCGGATCGCGGTGAGTGTCTCGGAGATGATCCGGTCCCGGTCCAGCCAGCCGTTGGCTGCCGCCGCCTCGACCATCGCGAACTCGCCGCTGACCTGGTAGGCCGCCACCGGTACGGTCACCGAGTCCGCGACCCGCCTGATGATGTCCAGGTAGGCCAGGGCCGGCTTGACCATCACCATGTCGGCGCCTTCGCCGATGTCCAGCGCCGCCTCGCGGAGCGCCTCGACGGCGTTGGCCGGATCCTGCTGGTGGCTGGCCCGGTCGCCGAACGCGGGCGCGCCCTCCGCGGCTTCGCGGAACGGGCCGTAGAAACCGGACGCGTACTTGGCCGAGTAGGCGCAGATCCCGACGTCGCCGTGGCCCGCGGCATCCAGCGCCGCCCTGATCGCCGCCACCTGGCCGTCCATCATCCCGCTCGGCGCGACCAGGTGCGCGCCCGCTGCCGCCTGGGCGACCGCGATGGCGGCGTACCGCTCGAGGGTGGCGTCGTTGCTGACGTCGCCGTCCTCGGTGAGCAGACCGCAGTGGCCGTGGTCGGTGTACTCGCACATGCACAGGTCGGCCAGGATGACGCAGGCGTCGCCGACCTCGGCGCGCAGGTCGGCCAGGGCGAGCTGGGAGATGCCCGCCGGGTCGTCGGCGGCCGAGCCGCGGCCGTCCTTGACCGCGGGGACGCCGAAGACGATCAGCCCGCCCACGCCCGCTCCGGCCGCCTCCGCAGCCGCCTTGCGCAGGCTGTCCCTGGTGTGCTGGACGACGCCTGGCATCGAGCTGATCGGCCGCGGCTCGCTGATGCCCTCCTTGATGAACACGGGCAGCACCAGGTCACCGGGGCGCAGCGAGGTCTCGGCCACCAGAGCCCGCAGGGCGGGCGTGCGCCGCAGCCGCCGGGGACGCGCGACGGGAAAGCTAGCGCTCACTGTCAGTACCTCCCTAGCGCGGTGGACCTATCGCAGTATTGACCTAACGCAGTATTGACCTAACGCAGGCGACGCCGGGCGCCGCGGCGGCGCTCGCTCGGCCGCCTGACCGGTTCTCCCGCCTGCCGGGCCGCGTCCCGCAGGCCGGCCCCGTACTCGGCCATCGCGTCGACCAGCGCCGCCATCGACGGCTTGGGCGCGGTCACGTCGACGCGCAGCCCGAACTCGGCCGCGGTCTTGGCGGTCTGCGGGCCGATCACCCCGATCACCGTGACCGCGTGCGGCTTGCCCGCGATGCCGACCAGGTTCCGCACGGTGGAGGACGAGGTGAACAGCACGGCGTCGAAGCCGCCGCCCTTGATGGCCTCGCGGATCGGCGCGGGCGGCGGCGCCGCGCGGACGGTGCGGTAGGCGGTGACGTCCTCGGCTTCCCAGCCGAGGTCGATCAGCCGCGCCAGCAGCGTCTCGGTGGCGATATCCGCGCGCGGCAGCAGCACCCGGTTGATCGGGTCGAGCAGGTCGTCATAGGGCGGCCAGGCCGCGGCCAGGCCCTCGGCCGACTGGTCCCCCTCGGGCACCAGGTCCGGCCGGATGCCGAACTCGAGCAGCGACGCCGAGGTCTGCTCGCCGACGGCGGCGACCTTGACGCCGGCGAACGCCCGGGCGTCCAGGCCGTACTCCTCGAACCGCTCCCGCACCGCGCGGACCGCGTTCGCCGAGGTGAAGGCCACCCACTGATACCGGCCGGTGACCAGGCCCTTGACCGCGCGCTCCATCTGCTGCGGCGTCCGCGGCGGCTCGACCGCGATCGTCGGCACCTGTTCCGGCACGGCGCCGTACTCCCGCAGGCGCTGCGACACCACCGCGGCCTGCTCCTTGGTCCGCGGCACCAGGATCCGCCAGCCGAACAGCGGCTTGGTCTCGAACCACGACAGCCGGTCCCTGGCCGCCACCGCCTCGCCGACTACGGCGATGGCTGGGCCCCTGGTGTTGGCCAGGGACACCCCGGCCGCCTTGAGGTCGGGCCCGATGCGGCCGAGCGTTGAGACCACGGTCTGCTGCGCGCTGGTCGTGCCGTCCCAGGTGATGGCCAGCCGGGTCGCCTCGGGCCAGCCCGCCGCGATCAGCATCTTGCCCAGGTCGGCCGGGGCCGCGTCCGCGCCGAGCACGACCAGGGTGGCCGGGCTGTACGCCAGCTGGCTGGCCTCGGCGGCGTGGATGATGCGCAGCTCCCCGTTCCGCTCGCTCGCCAGCGGGATGCCCGCGTAGGCCGGGACCGCGGTGACCGCGGGTACGCCGGGCACGATCTCGAACCTGACCCCGGCCTTGGCGCACGCCGCGGCGTCGGCGGCCGCGCCGCTCAGCAGCGGATCGCCGTGGAACAGCCGGACCGCGAGCCGGCCGCTCTTCGCCGCCTGCACCAGGGTGCGGGCGGATCCCGCGCCGTCCGCCGGATCGGCCAGGGTGGCCTGCTGGCTCATGTGGCGCCGCGCCGCCGGCGCCAGGCCGGCTCCGGCGACGACCAGGCCGGCCTGGCCGAGCAGCTCGGCCGCCCGGACGGTCAGCAGCCCTTCGTCACCGGGGCCCGCCCCGACCAGCGCGACCCACCCGGCCGCCTGCTCGTCCGCCTCGCCCGGCCGGCCCGCTGCATGCTGCTGACTACTGCTCACTGCACATCATTCCCGCTGTTCGTCTGTTCCTCTGGCACGTGGCCCGCTGGCACGCTGATGAGATCTGAAGCCCCGGACCGCAGCAGCTCCGCTGCCAGATCGCGGCCGAGCTGCCAGGCGCCAGCTCCGGGCGCGGCGCCGTGCGCGCGCAGCACGCGGCTTCCGTCCAGGCTCATGACGGCGGCCCGCATCCGCAGCGGCACTTGCCCCCCCGCGGCGGGCAGCGCCGCGTACGCGCCGATGGGCGCGCTGCAGCCGGCCTCAAGCGCCTCGAGCAGGCTGCGCTCGGCGGTCACCGCGGCCACGCTCGCCTGGTCGGTCACCGTCCGGAGCAGGGTCGCCAGCTCGGGCTCACCCTCGCGGCATTCGACCGCGAGGGCACCCTGGCCGGGGGCCGGGAGCATCTCTTCCGGCTCGAAAACCTGCGTGACCGCGTTGACGTGGCCGATCCTGGCCAGGCCGGCGTAGGCCAGCACCACCGCGTCGAGCTCGCCCTCGCTGACCTTGCCCAGCCTGGTGCCCGCGTTGCCGCGGATGGGGACGCAGCGCAGGTCGCCGCGGAGCCCGAGCAGCTGCGCGGCCCGGCGCGGTGAGCCGGTGCCGATCCTGGCCCCGGGCGGCAGGTCGGCCAGCTTGGCGCCATCCCTGGCGACCAGGGCGTCCCTCGGGTCATCCCGGGGTGGCACCGCGGCCAGCAGGATGCCCGCCGCGGGCCCGGTCGGCAGGTCTTTCAGCGAATGCACGGCCAGGTCCACCTCGCCGCCGAGCAGCGCCTCGCGCAGCGCGCTGACGAAGACGCCGGTGCCGCCGATCTGGGTCAGCTGGGCCCGGCTGACATCGCCCAGCGTGGTCACCCCGACGATCTCGACCGGGCGGCCGGTCCGCTCGGTGATCATCTCGGCCACCTGACGGGACTGCGCGAGGGCCATCGGGCTCCTGCGGCTGCCCAGCCTGAGAGTCACCGGCCTTAGCGTCACCGCGCTCACCGTGAACCTTCCTGCTCCGGGGCGGCACGGGTAACCGCCTCGACTGCGCGTGGATCAAGATCGAACAGAACACGCAGCGCCGCGGCGTACTCCTCGCCACCCGGCGAGCCCGCGAGCTCCTTGACGCGTACGGTCGGCGCGTGCAAGAGCTTGTCTACCACCCGCCGCACGGTCTGGGCTATTTCATCGAGGGCGTGCCCGCTCAGGCCGTCTACGCTCAGCCGGCCGGCCAGCCTGGCCAGCTCGGCGTCGACCACGTTGGCTGCCTTGGCGCGCAGGGCGACCACCGTCGGGGCGACCCGGGCGGCGTCGACGGCCGACTGGTAGGCGGCGAGCTCGGCCTCCAGGATCGCGCGCACGGCGGCGACGTCATCGTCCCTGATCGCGCTCGCGTGCTCGCTGAGCTGGTCCATGCCGATGAGCACCACGCCCGGCAGGCCGGCCACGGGAGGTGCCACGTCCCGCGGCATCGCCAGGTCCATGATCACCAGCGAGCCCGCGGGCCTTCCTGGCCGCGAGCGCGGCGGACACCACGTCGTAGGTGATCACCTGCCCGGCCGCGCCGGTGCAGGAGATGACGACGTCCGCGGCGGCCATGGCGGCGGGCAGCTCCGCCAGTCCGGTGACCGTGGTCGCGGTCGTGCTGACGCTGGCGGCCAGCCGTTCGGCGTGCTCGCGGGTCCGGTTGGCCACGGCGATGCTGGCCGCGCCGCTGCGGGCGGCGGTCGCCGCGGCCAGCGCGCTCATCGAGCCGGCCCCGACGATGAGCACGTCGCGTCCGGCCAGCGCGACGTGCCCATCGGCGGCGCCCCGGCGGACCGGCCCGAGCCGGGCGGCGGCGAGCTCGACCGCGGCGCTCAGCAGGCTGAGGCCGGCCCGGCCGATCGCGGTCTCCGCCCGGGCCCGCTTGCCGGTGCGCAGCGCGAGCCGGCCGAGCTCGCTGAGCACCCGCCCGGCCGTGCCCTGCTCCGCGGCCAGCCTGACCGCCGAACGGACCTGGCCGAGGATCTGGTCCTCGCCGACCACCATCGAGTCCAGACCGGCCGCCACCGCGAGCAGGTGGCTCACCGCACGGTCCTCGTAGTGCACGTACAGGTGCGGGGTGAGCTCGTGCGCGGGCACATCGCAGTGCCGCGCGAGCAGCTCGCAGATCGCGGTGACGCCCGCGTGGAACCGGTCCACGACGGCGTACACCTCGACCCGGTTGCAGGTGGAGACGACGAAGGCCTCGGCGACGGGTTCGGCCTGCACCACGTCGCGGAGCAGCTTGGTGAGCGTGTCGCCGCTTACCGCGGCCCGCTCCAAGGTCGCCACCGGGGCGCTCTTGTGGCTCAGGCCGACCACCAGCACACTCACCTGTTCACCGCCTAGCCCTTGGCCGCGAGTTCCGGGGTTACCTGAGGTCTTGAACGCCCGTGGACGGTCCTGGCGTTCCCGCCGCGCGGCCGTCCTGGCGGGTCCGCGGGCCGCGCTGCCGACCGGCGCTGCGCGTGGAAGGCGAGGATCTGCAGCTCGATCGACAGGTCGACCTTGCGCACGTCTACCCCTTCCGGCACGCTCAGCACGAGCGGTGCGAAATTGAGGATGCTCGTGACGCCAGCCGAGACGAGCCGGTCGCAGACGGCCTGCGCGGACCCGGCAGGGGTGGCGATCACGCCGATCGCGACCTTGTGCCTGGCCACCACGGCCTCGAGCTCGTCGACGTGCCGGACGGTCAGCCTCGCGATCCTGCTGCCTACGATAGCCGGGTCGCTGTCGAGCATGGCGGAGATCGTGAAGCCGCGGGAGACGAAACCGCCGTAGTTGGCCAGGGCCCGGCCGAGGTTGCCGGCGCCGACGATGACCACCGGCCAGTCCTGGGTCAGGCCCAGCGTGCGGGACACCTGGTAGACGAGGTAGTCGACGTCGTAGCCGACCCCTCTGATCCCGTAGGAGCCGAGGTGGGACAGGTCCTTGCGCAGCTTGGCCGAGTTGACGCCCGCGGCGGCCGCGAGTTCCTCGCTGGCCACGGTGCTGATGCCCCGCTCGGCCAGGCCGTAGAGCGCGCGGAGGTACACCGGCAACCGCGCCACCGTGGCCTCGGGTATCCCGTCGGCCTGGCCGTTCATCTCGGCCGGGTCCTGGCCGTGGGCGCGGCCGTTCACCTCGGTCCGGTCATTGCTCTCGGCGTGGCCGCTGGCTCTTGACGGCATAGCGTTACTGTGCATCGCGGCAGCGCTCCTGGGGTTGGGCTCTCGGGGTTGGGATCAAGGCGGCGGTAAGAGCCCGCGTCAGCCGACGTCGTTTCCACGGTACGCCTTTGTGCATCGATTCACAAAGTGACGCCAACCGGGGCCGGCCCGGCACGGCGCGGCCCCGCGGCACAGCGGCGCTGGTCAGGGTGATTGGTGCTGGGGCAGCTAGCCGAGTGCCGCCCGGAGCCGGGCCTCGCTGACTCGCCAGAAGTCGATCTGCACCCCGTCGACAAGGGTCACCGGGATCTTGTCCCAGTACTCCCGCATGTCATCAGGCGACGCGGTGATATCGCGTTCCTCCCAGCCGACGCCGAGTTCGGCGGCCACCCGCCTGATCACCGCCCGCGCGTCGTCGCACAGGTGACAGCCCGGCCGTCCCAGCAACGTGATCCGCGGCACGCTAACCGCCGTAACGCCGGCCCGCCGACGGCAGCTGCCGCTGGTCAGGCCCCCGCTGGTCGTAACGCCGCTGGTCGTAGCGTTCCTGGTCGTAGCGTTCCTGGTCAGGGCGCCGCTGGTCGTAACGCTGCTGGTCAGGGCGCTGCTGGTCAGGGCGCTGCTGGTCAGGGCGCTGCGGGCGGCCCGGAGGGGCCGGGGGCAACGGCTGAAGCCGCTGGGGCACCTCAGGCCCCCGGGCACCGGGCGGCGGGACGGCCGGGAGCGGCGCGACCTTGGCGTACTTCAGGCGCAGTTCGATGACGTTGGTCGCGAGCACGCACGACCGGCGTTCGGCGACGAAGCGCTGCATGTAGGGCTGGCCCTCGTGAGTGTCGAATGCGGCCCGGTCCCGGTAGATCTCATAGAAGATCCGCTGCAAGGGCGCGTTCGGCACGAGGTGAATGACGTACACCACAGTGTCGGGTTCACCGGCCCTGATCTGCTCCGCCGTTTCCTCGGCCAGCCGGTCGAAGTCGGCGACCCGGTCGTCGAGCAGGGTGAAAATCAGGATCCGGCCGTACGGCCGCGCGGTCGTGGCCGCCGGCGATCCGCCCGCGCGGGCCGCCGGGCCGAACTCGGCGACCGCGGTCTCGGACCCGGCCGCCTGCGTCCCGGACGGCCGCTGGTCCGCCGCGGGGCCGCCCGGCCCGGCTGCGCGGTACCGGTCCTGCCACTGCGGCGTCCGTGGCTGCGGTCCGGAACGTCCGCCCCGGGGCCCGGCGCCGGGAAAGTCCCCCGGGGGCCGACCAGGCCCCGGGGGGCCTCCCTGGCGGCCGTAGGTCGCGTACTGGCCTTCGGGAATGTAGTCCTCGGCGCCCCGGTAGCCGTCATCGGGCCTGTCGCCGGACCGGTACCGGCCGCTGCCATCCCCCACGGCCTCTCGCCTCCCCTCTCGCCGGGCATCGTGCCCGGGCGCCCGCCGCGGCACCTCATCGACCTTGCTGACACCGAACCACACGAGCGCCGCGGCCACCATGCTGAGCAGCGGGTAGGCAGCGCTGGGCGGGAGCGGGAAGTGCTGCCCGGCGGTTATGAGAACGGCGAGGCCGACCGAGACAGCTGCCACCACCGACCTGCTCCGGGCCACCGCCATGGCCACGCTCACCACCACGGCCAGCACCGCCACGGCCTGGACCGCGGCCAGCGCGTAGTGCGAGATCGGCTGGAAGTGCGGGCCGAGCGGCCAGGCCTTGCTGAACGGCTGCGCGGTGAGCGGGTCGGTGGCCAGGATCACCGAGGCCACCACGGTCAGCGCGCTGGCAATCAGCCGCGTGCCGAACCGGGCGGCGTCGTTCGCGACCGTCAGCTCGACCAGCCCCCAGGCCAGCCACAGCGGCGCCAGCAGCAGCCCGCACAGCTGGACGGCCCGGAACGTGACCGGGCCGAACCCGCCGGCGAAGCCCAAGCTCTGCGCCGCGAGCGCAATGGTCAGCCCCAGCGTCGCGGCCGTCCACACGATGAAGTCGATCCGCGGCTGGCGGACGCACCGCCCGGCGAGCATGCCGGTCACCACGGCCGCGACCAGCACGCCCGCGAAGCCGATCAGGACAGGAAGAGACATCAACCCCTATGGTGCCCGATGCCCGGCCGCGCCGGGACCCGGACCAAGGAGTCGTTACTTCTTGTTCCTGCGCTGAATACGGGTCTTCTTGAGCAGCTTGCGGTGCTTCTTCTTGGCCATGCGCTTGCGGCGCTTCTTGATGACAGACCCCACGAGACCACCCTTCTTAGGCACTGCGGATGACGGGTACGCCAACGCGCTCGCCCGGTCAGGGCGGCTGGATACACACCCAGGTTAGAGGTTACCCCCGAAACGGCGTGCTAGGGCGGCCGATCCCGGCCGTACGCCGAAGCCCAGGCTGCACGGCGGTCACTTCCACCACGCGCCCGCGGGCCGGCCAGACCCCTCAGGGATCCAGCTCGGCTGGCACGGCCCGAGGGCCGGCTCAGCCGGTACCGACGAAGGCGGCCCTCAGATACTGATTGACCGCTGCTTCCGGTACCCGGAAGGAGCGTCCAACCCGGATCGCTTCCAGTTCGCCGGAGTGCACCAGGCGGTACACGGTCATCTTGGAGACGCGCATGATCAGGGCCACTTCGGCCACAGTAAGAAACCTGACATCGCTTAGCGGAGTTTCGCTTGCCATCGAGTTGCCTCTTCCGTACGAAGCCGAGCACTTGACGGGATTCGGCGCACCAGTCACGTACGTCTCCAGGGTAAGTCCCGCACAGAAAAGAGCAACCCCGTCCATAGCTTCATTGTTGTCACCGTTTGGCCGCAATCATCCCGCCCGCCGCCGGCGAAATCTTCGTTCCCCGCGCTGAGCTGCGTCTTCCCGGTAAGCCTTTCATCTGTTATCAGTTGACATCTGCCGTCAGAGAACCGCATCCGGTCAAAAAAAACCTCCGCCGACCTGCATGCACGTTCGTTTGCAATCACCGTCCCATCGGCGCGGACAGCCCGTGCCTGGCGAATACGGCTCGGCATGTGTTCACGATCGCGGCGTCCACGCGATCGCCGGGATCGATCCCCGCGGTGACCGGGATGTACCCGGCTGTCGAGGTCCAGGTAGGCGATCCGCTGCGCGCCTTGCGCCAGCATCCGCTTGATCACGTCGTACCCGGTCAGGCGCTCGTCCCAGACCAGCGTGAGCGAGCACGCCACTACGGCCTCCCATCGCCTCCCGGCCCGGGCCGGCCGGAATCGGCGCCGAGCTCCCGGCCGCGGTCGCGCGCCGCCTCGATGGCGGCCAGGAACGCGGCCCGCACCCCGTGCTTCTCCAGTTCCCTGATCGCCGAGATCGTGGTCCCCCCGGGCGAGGTGACGGCCTCGCGCAGGATCACCGGGTGCTCACCCGAATCACGCAGCATCGTGGCCGCGCCGTAGACCGCCTGGGTGACCAATTCCAGCGCGGCGCCGCGCGCCATGCCGAGCAGGATGCCGGCGTCCACCATCGACTCGACGAGGTAGTACACGTACGCCGGCCCGCTGCCCGACAGCGCGGTGGCGGCGTCCTGCTGCGATTCGGGAATGCGCAGCACCTTGCCGACCGGGCGGAGCAGGTCCTCCGCGCGCCGCAGGTGCTCCTCGCCGGCCTGGGCGCCGGCCGAGATCACGCTCATCGCCTCGTCGACCAGCACCGGCGTGTTCGACATCACCCGGACGACCGGAAGCTGGCCGGGCAGCCGCCGGGAGATGAACTCGGTGGTGATCCCGGCGGCGACCGAGATCACCAGGGTGCCCGCGGGCACCACGGGCGCGATCTCATCAAGCAGCCTGCCCATGTCCTGCGGCTTGACCGCCAGGACCAGCGTATCCGCCATCTTCGCGGCCGACGTGGCGTCCGCCGCCTGCACCCCGTAACGGTCGCGGAGCTCGGCCGCCCGGTCCTCGCGCCGGACCGCGGCCACCACGGCCGACGGCGGCCGGCCGGCGCGCAGCAGCCCGGAAAGCAGCGCCTCGCCCATCTTGCCCGTGCCCAGGATCGCGATCACGGTGCCTCCCGCTCGCCTCGGGGCGCCTTTAGGCGCTGCCTTCCCTCGTCGCTCGTTCCTCGCTCCTCAGTAACTGCCAGGCAGCACCGCGCCCCTCCGGCTCGCTCATGCGGGCTACCTTTCTGGCCGGAGCGAGCGGAGGAAGAAAGCGAGGTTGCCCGGCCGTTCGGCGAGCCTGCGTACCAGGTAGGCGTACCAGTCACCGCCATACGGGAGGTAGACGCGCATGCGCGCGCCGGTGCCGGCCAGTCGCCGCTGCTCGGCCGGCCGGATGCCGTAGAGCATCTGGTACTCGAAGCTGTCCGGGGCGCGGCCGGTCAGCAGGGCCAGCGACGTGGTGATCTCGATCAGCCGCGGATCGTGGCTGGCCAGCATCGGGTATCCGGAACCGTTCATCAGCGCCCGCAGGCAGCGCGCGTAGCAGGAGTCGATCTCGCGGCGGGAGGTGAAGGCGACGCTTTCCGGCTCGCTGTAGGCGCCCTTGCACAGCCGGACCCGGGTCCCGTAGCCGGCCAGCGCGCGGCAGTCGGCCTCGCTGCGCCGTAGGCACGCCTGGACCACGCAGCCGAGATCGCCGTACTCGGCCCGCAGCTGGCTCGCGATCCGCAGCGTCGGCTCGATCGCCGCGAACTCCTCGGCGTCAAGCGTCACCGTGGTGCCCGCCTCGCGCGCCGCCGCGCAGATCCGGCTGATGTTCTCCTTGGCGGTCCTGGTGCCGAGGAACAGCCCGACCGCGGTCGGCTTCACCGAGACCTCGGCGGCCCCGCCCTGGGTCAGTCCCTCCGCGCCGAGCTTGCCGGCCAGCTGGATGTACTCGTCGGTGACGGCCGCGGCCTGCGCCGGGTCCTCGGTGTCCTCGCCCAGGTAGTCCAGGGTGACGAGCAGCCCGGCGGCCCGCAGCGTCCGGGTCACCCGCACCGCGTCGTCGGCGGTCTCGCCCGCGACGTACTTCTCGACGATGGCGCGCATCTGCGGCGCGGTGGTGATGATCTGGCGCAGCCGGGTACTGGCTGACGCCGCGAGCAGGGCTCTGCGCAGCACGGCGGGCTGACCTCCCGTTCTTCGGGGTTCTCTACCCTAGCTGGCGGCGGCGCAGCGTGACCTTCACGCCTCCGCCGGCGTCCGGCGGCACGATGACCTCCTGCGCCGCGGCGACGCCCCCGGCCAGCAGCGCCGCGTCCACCGGCACGGTCCGCTTGACCAGGGCCAGCCCGATCGGGCCGAGTTCGTAGTGCCGTGCCGCCGACCCGGTGAAGCCGACGGCGGCACCATGTTCCGCGCTGGCCAGCTCGACCGGATCGCCGTGGGCGGGCAGCCGGTCGGCGCTGCCGTCCAGGTGCAGGAAGACCAGCCGCCGGGGCGGATGCCCGAGGTTGTGCACCCGGGCCACCGTCTCCTGGCCGCGGTAGCAGCCTTTGTTCAGGTGCACGGCGGTCTCGATCCAGCCGACTTCGTGCGGGAGGGCCCGGTGATCGGTGTCCAGCCCGAGCCTGGGCACCCGCGCGGCGATCCGCAACGCCTCGAACGCCCACATGCCCGCCGCCGCGGCCCCCCGCCGTACCAGCTCACCGGCCACCTCGGGCAGCCGGTCCCGGGCCACGATCAGGTCAATAGTCCCGAACGGTCCCGGGTTCACCCTGGCCGCCACGGCGTCGAGCCCGGCCGCCAGGTCGCCTCCGCTGGGACCGAGCACCGTCAGTACCGCGTAGTCCTGGCTGACGTCGGCCACCTCGACCCGCATCATGAACCGCATGGAGTCGAGGAACTCCGCGAGCGCCAGGGCGGTGCCCGGTTCCACGTGCACCCACACCGCGGTGCCGTCATCCGCCAGCGTCAGGTGGTGTTCGATATGCCCGTTCGGGCTCAGGATGAGGGCCTGCACGGCAGGTCCGGCGGCCAGCCCCTCCAGGTGCTGCGTGGTCAGGCTGTGCAGCCAGCTCAGCCGGTCCTGGCCGGTGATCCGGAGCACACCGCGGTTGGACCGGTCCACCAGCGCGGCGGACTCCTCGGCCGCGCGCTGCTCACGCATCGGGTCGCCGTAGTGCCCGGCGACGCCCTCGTCCGGCCAGCTCGCCGCCACCGCGCCGGGAAATATCTTCAGCAGTTCGCTCACTCTGTTTTCCCCGCTCGCCTCCGCGGCGCTCACCGGCACTGTTCTCCGCTCGCTCGCCTCCGGGCCGCTCACAGGCACCGCCTTCCCTCCTCGCTCGTCCCTCGCTCGTCAGTCCAGGCGCTGCCGCGGCCCTTTGGCTCGCTCACGGGGTGGCCTCCCGGCAGTTGGCGCAGCGGCCGAAGACGGTGAGGTGGCCTACGTCGGTCTCGAAGCCGTGCCGCTCGTCAAGCGCGGTGATCAGCGGGCGGATCGCGTCCGGGCCGATCTCGGTGACCCGGCCGCAGTCACGGCAGACCAGGTGCACGTGGTCGGCGTCGGTGGCCAGGTGGTAGGTGGGAGCCCCGTGCCCGAGGTGGGTGTGGGTGACCATGCCGATCTGCTCGAGCAGTTCGAGCGTGCGGTAGATGGTGGAGATGTTGACGCCGCGCGCGGTCTGCTGGACCTGGGCGCCGATCTCCTCGGGCGTCGCGTGATCGAGCCGTGCCACCGCCTCCAGGACGAGCTGCCGCTGCGGCGTCACCCGGTAGCCGCGGGCTCGCAGCTGCTCATCCCACCCGCGCACGGTCACGCTCGGGGACGGTACCTCCCGGTCCATGGGCTCATACTAGTTCGGCCAGTGTGATCGGATGCACGCCGAAATCCTCTTGCCTGCCCGCCCGCCTCGCGGCTAACGTGCGAGGTACGCGGGAAAGGAGGTGGTCCAACAGCATGCATAGACAACGGACTCGTGAGGTGGCTGTCAGCTAGCCGCCTATCCGCCGGCATGACGTCCAGCGAGGCGGCGGCCGGCTGAAAACCTGGCAGACACCGAGTTCCCGGGTTGGCCGACCCAGTCCAGTCGGTCCCGGTACGGCGCGACCGCGCGGTGCCGGAGTCACCCGGGGACTTATTTTTATGCCGTGCCGCTTTTTATGCCGTGCCGCTCTTCCGGCTCGGCTGGCTCAGCGTGGTTGCCCGGTGTGATTTCTCGGCGTCATTTTCTCAGCGTCATTTTCTCAGCCGCCGATGTCCTCCAGCTCACCGGCCGAGCTCACCCTCTTGAGCTGGGCCGACAAGTGCGGCTGGAGCCCCTGGCCCATCGCTGCCATGTCGTAGGCGTAGGCAAGATCACCGCCGGCCAGCCCGTAGAGGCGGTGTCCCGCGGTCACCTCCTTGGACGTGGCGGTGCGGGCCACCACGTCGGTGGCCATCTCGATGCGGGTGCCCGATACCTCGCCCAGGTAGATCTCGACGATCCCGGTGGGATGCGCGAGCATCACCTCGATCTGGCTGTCCGGGCGGGGACGCCAGTACCCGCTCTCGGTGCCGAGCGGCAGCCCGAGTTGTCCTTCCTCGTCGAGCCGCCAGGTCCGGCTGGTGTAGATGAGGAACGGCTTGCCGTTGTGGCTGAAGCTGATCTCCTGCCCGAACCTGAACGACTCGATGGTGGGATACCCGCCGATGCCCGCGCCTTCCCACCGCCCGAGCAGGAAGCTCAGTGGTTGCAGGTCGGGATGGGGCTCGAGGTCAGGATGCATCGCCACGGCGACCTCCGGCCGCGAACACGCGTACGGCTACGTACAGGCACGCCGCGGCGGCCACGGCGAACACGCCGATCACGATCGCGGCGCTCAGCATGCCGTGCATAGACCGCAGTGTACGGGCCGGCGGCCCGCGCCGTCCGGCGGCGCGCCGACCCTGGCCGGCCTGTCTGCCGGGCGGGCCGCGCGGCTAGAGTTTCTGCCATGCCCGAGCGCTGCGCCCCTGCCGGCTCGTCATCAAGGTCACGGCCGGCAAAGACGACCCAGAGCGCTGCAACCAGGCCTTCACGGTCGCCGCGGCCGCGGTGGCCAGCGGCGTCCCGGTCTCGCTGTGGCTCACCGGCGAGTCGGCCTGGTTCGGCCTGCCCGGCCGGGCGGAGGACTTCTCGCTCCCGCACGCCGCGCCGCTGGCCGACCTGCTGGCGGGGGTACTGGCCGCGGGTTCGGTGACGGTGTGCACCCAGTGCGCGGCCCGGCGGAACATCGAGGCCGGCGACCTGATCGGCGGGATCAGGATCGCCGGGGCGGCCACGTTCGTCGCCGAGATCATGACCGAGGGCGCCCAGGCCCTGGTCTACTGAGCCGCCAGGCACTGTTTACGCCGCCAGGCTCGGCGTCTACTGAGCCCTGCTTACTGGGCCGCAGCTTACTGGGCCGCATACGCGCCCTGAGCGGCCAGCCGGTCGGCGCGCAGCTTCAGCACCAGGTCCTCGCCCCGGGGGTCCACCGGCGGCAGCGTGCCGACGACCCAGCCGAGCAGCATGTCGGCCAGGCCCGGGTTGCGGACGAGAGCTGGCCCGTGCAGGTAGGTGCCGACCACCCGGCCGGCGTACGCGCCCTCCGTACCGTCCCCGTTGCCGACGCCGGTGACCACGGTGGCCAGCGGCTTGGCCTCCGGGCCGCGCCGGGTTATGCCCTGGTGGTTCTCGAAACCGGTGAGCCGGTCGACGCCGAGCGCCGGATCGACGTCCGCGGTTATCTCGCCCACTCCCCGCCGCTCCCCCCGGCCGCTGCGGATATCGAGCAGCCCGAGCCCGGGAACCGGCTCGCCTTCCGCCCCGCCGAACTCGGTTCCCATGATCTGGTAGCCGGCGCAGACCGCGAAGATCACCGCGCCGCGGCCCGCGGCCGCGGCCAGCCCGCCGCCCGCCGCCAGGCGGCGCGCGGCGAGGATCTGCGGCAGGTCCTCGCCGCCGCCGAGCAGGTAGATGTCGCCATCCACGGGGATCCGCTGGTCGGAGTTGACCTCGGCGATCTCGACCGGGAGGCCGCGCATCCGGGCCCGGCGGGCGAGCACGAGCAGATTCCCCCGGTCGCCGTAGGTGCTCAGCAGATCCGGGTAAACCCAGACCAGCCGGACGGCTGACGGCCCGGGGGGCCCGTACCCTGGCCGGTACCGGCCCAGACCCTCGCTCATCGTCCCTCCCTAGCCGACGCGCCCGAGGGTCGCGCGGATCTGCTGGAACGCCGTGTAGTTGGCGATCACTTCCATGGACGGGCTGCGGGCCAGGCCTACCGCCTCGTCAATGCCGCCGACCATGCGGAAAGCCACCTCGTCGGCTTCCAGCCGGACCGCGAGGTCGAGCTTGCGCTCCCCGGCCACGAACACCGGACGGCCGCGCAACCTGCGGTAGTCCACGTCCCAGAGCCAGGAGGTGTCCTTCCCGTCCGGGGTCTGCGCGTTCACCGCCAGCAGCACGGGCACCGGCGGCGGCACCAGGATGTCCAGCGCCTCCAGCCAGCCGGCCGGGTTCTTGGCCAGCAGCAGCCGGAGCGCGGAGCCGTGCCGTTCCACCTGCGTGTACCGGCCGGCCACCGACCGCACCTGCGCGACCGCACCCATCGCCTGCCCGGCGCTGATACCGAATACCTCGGCCACGGCGAGCGCGATCACGGCGTTGGACCGGTTGGCCCGGCCGGGCAGGGCCAGGTCGAGCGTCCGGGGCCGGCCGGACGGGTCGATCACCTCGTCGCCCGCGAGCACCCACCGGACCGGGGGCCGCCGGTTGGGGCACTCGCCGCAGTACCAGTCCTCGCCGTCGCGGCGCAGGTGCGATCCGCACTGCGGGCAGCACCAGGAGTCGTCGTGCCAGCGCTGGCCGCCGGCCACCCAGGTGACCTGGCGAGCCTGCCCGGCGGCCCACGCCACCAGCGGGTCGTCGGCGTTCGCGATGACCCGGCACCCCGGAGCGGCGGCGAGCGCCGCCCGCCAGCGGCGCGCCAGCATCCAGATCTCCGCCGCGCGGTCCATCTGATCCCGGCTCAGGTTCAGCAGCACCACCACCCGGGCGCTCGTCGCCGTCAGCATCGCCGGCAGGTACTTCTCGTCCACCTCGAGGACGGCCAGGGTGGCGTCCGGGGCCTTGGCCAGCGCGGCGACCAGGCCCGCCTCCATGTTCGCGCCGAACGCGTTGGACGCGATCTGCTGACCCATGGTGCCGAGCGCGGCCGTGATCAGCCTGGTCGTGGTGGTCTTCCCGTTCGTCCCGGTGACCAGGACGACCTGCCGCCCGCGGGCGAGCAGCGAGAGCAGATCGGGTTTCAGCCGCAGCCCGATGACCCCGCCGATGACCGATCCGTCGCCGCGGCCGGCCAGCCGGGAAGCACGGCCGGCCGCGCCGCCGACCGTGGTGGCCAGGCGGGCGCGCAGGGGGAGGCTGAACCGCCGGGACGGCGGGCTGCTGGTGCTCATCTCGGGGCTGAGCCTATCCGGTCGCGGTGCGGCCACGGCGTCCGTGTCAGGAGCGCCGCTTGCGCCAGTCCAGGCGTGGTGGCGGCGGTCCGAGGTTGGGCGGCGGACTGTCGTTGCCGGAACGCCAGCTCACCGGGCCTGGCGCGGCGTCGCGGCGAGCGGCCGGTTCCGGCGCGGCTGCCGGAGCCGGCCGGCCGCGGAATTCCTCGAGCGTCAGCGGGGTGGTGGCGCCCAGTCCGCCGATGCCCGGGTTCGTGTCGGCCATGACCACCTGGCGGCCGGCCGGCCCCGCGTACGTGATGATCATCGCGCTGGCCGGGAGCTGCTGGAGTTCGTGCTGCTCGACCAGGAACTCGCGGGAGCGCTGCAGGGACAGCGCGAGCGATTCGCTGTCGCCGGTCGCCTTGGATGTCGTCATCCCCCACGCGGTGCTCGTGCTCACGCTCGCGCTGACCGACTCGCTTTCGCTGGTGCTGCGCGAATCGCCGGTCTGGACGCTGCGCGAGAAGCTCGCCCGCGACGGCAGCAGCAGGCTGCCGTCGCTGTGGCCGTGCCCGGCGCTGCGGGACAGGCCCTCGCTTTGCGACCACGAGGTGGCGGTCGAACTCACCGAGCCAGTGGTGCTGGTGTACGCGCTGCTGGTGGTGTCCGTGACGGACACGCCTATCGTCTCGGTGAGCTGGGAGAGCACGAAGCGGTGCTCGGTGCCGAGCTGCTCGCTCGCGGCCTTGGCCTCCTCGGCGTTGCCAAGCCGCATGAAGGCGACAGCCGCGTTACCCCGGCCTAGCCGCTGCCGGACATGCGGCGGGATGCCGCGATAGGCCAGCACGAGCCCGGTCGCCGACCGCTCGCACGCGTCACTGAGCCGGTCCAGCACATCGCCGCGCAGCCTGTCCGCGCCGAGCACGAACAGCGTGTGCTGCCAGGCTCGTCCCGGCTGGGTGTCGTGCAGCAGCTGGGTGAGCGCCGCCGTCAGGTAGGTCCCGAGCACCTTGCTCCCCACGGCGCCTACCCGCTGGCCCAGCGCGACCACGCGCAGCGCGCTGCGCGGCAGCGGCGCCAGCGCGGTGCCCACGGACGCGAGCTTGCGCAGCTGGGACTCCAGGATCCAGGCCCGCTCGAGGACCACACGGTCGCTGGCGCCGCGGCCGAACATGGCGGTGAGCCGGTCCGCCTGCCCGATCGTGATCAGCCCGGCGGCCACGTCGTCGCGCGGGTCGCCGGCCTGGGCCAGCGCCCGCAGCCCGGCGGCGACGCCGGCCACCGTGGCCTGGCCGCCGAGCACGTCGATGACCCGCTCGAGGATGGCGCTGTCCAGGGACAGATCCCGGGCCGAACCCTGCTCGTCGGTCACGCTGGCCGTCAGCGACAGCACGTCCGCCAGCGCGTCCCGGCCGAGCCCGGTGCCCAGGTCGAGCCTGGGCAGGTCATCGGGCAGCACCCAGACCAGCGGATCGACGCCGGAGGCCCGCGCGAAGCCGATCAGGTCCAGGGCGCCCGAGCCCTCGGTCAGGTCGAGCACCGTGACCTCACCGCCCGCGGCCAGCCGGTTCGCGCCGGCCGTGGTGAGCATCGCCGACCAGCCGGAGAGCGTGCCGCCCGCGATGTCCAGGCGGTGCACCCCGTCCGGCAGACAGACCGCGTACCAGCGTTTCTGACGCTCATAGGCGACCCGGAGGGCCTGCCATTCCCGCATCCGGGCGGCGTGTTCGGCCTGCCAGGCGAAGAGCCGGCTTTCCTGAGCGGCCCGCATCGTGCCGACCCTGGCCTGTTCGTCGGCCAGTCTCGACCGGAGCGCGCGCTCCCCCTGCCAGATGGCGTACCCGGTGACCGCCGCGATCAGCGCGCAGCAGATCACGCCGAGCCCGGAGACCACAATGCCGAGCGCACCGGCGGCGCCGAGCGCGATGGCCGTCAGGCCGAGCACGACGGCGAGGCCGAATGCCGCCTTCAGCGGGCGGTTGAGCAGGCTCTCCTCACGGCGCTGCGCCGTCGCCCAGTCGGGGTTGAGCCGTTCCTGCTCCGGCGGAGTGGGCCGCCGCGGCGGCGGCCCGGGCTCCGGGGAAGGCGTCGCGTACTGCCAGCCCAGGCACAGCCGGTCGGCACGGGAGGACGTCATGCCCCCTCCCAGGCTTGCTTGGGCGCGGGGGCGGGGCCGCCCGGCGGGACCCGAGCCCGTACCAGGAGGCCGCGCGCGACGAGCCGGGGCGGGTTCTTCACCGCCAGCAGGAATTCGCCGTCGCGCAGCGCGGCTGGGCCGGTTGCCTCCGCCGCGGGTCCCGCGCCGGGATTGGCGTCCGCCGCCGGCTCCGGCGGCCCCTGGGCGGCCAGCCGCCGGGCCGCGGCGGTGTCCTCCATCCGGTGGGCCACCACGACGTTGACCAGGTCCGCGAGGTCGGCCGCGACCTGCGCCGAGGTCGTGGCCGCGAGCACCGGCAGCCCGGATCGCTGGCCGCCGGCGATCATCTCGGTGACCGGCTGCCGGGGCAGTGAGCCGCACTCGGCCAGCCAGATGATCCCGTCGCCGTCGACGCCGATCCCGTTCAGCGCCGCTCCGGCGGCCAGCAGATCCTGGCAGACCAGCCGGGTGAGCATGGCCGAGCTCTCGGCCGGGCATGGGCCGCCGAGCCGGAAGAGCACCACGGCGCGCTCGGCAACCGCGCGGCTGAGGTCGATTTCGGCCGCCGGGCCGTCAGGCGACGGGCGCAGCCAGCGGCCGAACGGCGACCCGCGGAGTTCCCGCAGCTGCCGGCCGAGTCCGGCGATGGTGGCGGGCTCGGCGTTGATGAGGCTCGTCGATACCCGGATCCGTTCGGCCAGCACGTCCCGCCGGGGGTAGACCGCGGGCACGTACTTCATCCGGGCCCGCATGGCCACGGGGTTGAGCAGGTGGATGACGTCGTCGAGCACCGGAACGCGCGGGTCGCCGGGCGCGGCGTCGAGCAGCTCGAAGATGTCCTCGAGGTAGGAGACGCAGCTGCGCCGGTACTGGCGGCCCGGTCCGTCCCAGCTGAGCATGGCCGTGATCAGCGCGGCGCGCCGGCCGGGGGCGCCGTGCCGGAACGGCTCGTAGCAGGCGGCCTGGGCCCCTTCCTCGCCGAATACCAGCAGCGGCGCGCCGGCCGCGGCACAGGCCGCGGCCAGCTTTCCGGTCAGCCCCGGATCGGCCGTGTGGTCGATGGCGAGCACCGGCTTGCGCCGCCGGACCGCGGCGTGGATCAGCTGGAAGCCGGTGGTCAGCACGTCCGGCCCGGACGAACCGTACACGGCGATGCCTGCGGCCGCCTCAGCCCAGGACAGCGTGATCCGGCCGCCTGACCCTGCGGCCACCCCCAGGCAGCCGCCGTCCCGCGTCACCACGCCGCCGCTCCGGATCGCGCGTACGGTGGCCGCGCGCCGGGCGGCCACGATCAGGCCGGGCCGGGCCGGCCGCACGTCCCACTCGTCGGTATGCAGCCAGCTCAGCCAGCCGGCCAGGGCGGCCTCGGCGGCGCCGAACAGCAGGGCGAGCGGCAGCTGGCGGGGCAGCCAGGTGCCGGTCCCGGTGAACGCGGCGGTGAAATGCAGCAGGTGATCGGCCTGATGGCCGCTGGCGCCCAGGTAGTCCGCGATCCGGGCGGGCCCGGCGGTGAATCCGGCGACCGCGGCCCGCGGGTCTGCCGCGGTCCACGCCAGCCCGACCGCCGCCGGCACCGTCAGCCACGACAGGCGCCACCGGGTCACCTTGGTGATCAGGTAGAACACGGCGGCGAGGAGGATCGTCAGCTGGGCGAACAGCCCATGCGCCAGGACGGCGACCACCACGCAGGCAGCGATCGTCTCGTCACGGTGGGGCAGTCCCCGGGGAACGAGGTATCGGGCACGCCGTGGCATCTATTCCTATTCCGCCTCTGTCGCGACCTCGGCCGGCGTCTCGGCTCCCAGCGTCCCAGGTGCAACGCGTGCGTGTCCAGGCAGCCACCCCTGCGGGCGGCTAGACGTAAGAAGGACGTTCTCGCCTGCGCCCCAGTACTGTCACTCGCGATCATGAGTAACTCCGGTTTCAGCGACGACGCTGGCTAAAGGCGTGCCGACCGGCGCTTCGATCGTGTCGATGGCGATCCTGAACAACTCCGGCTTCAGCATGACCACGGTGAGCCCGGCCGGCTCGCCGGTGGCGGCGTCGTCGAACCTGACCGTCACCGTGATCACCGGCTGTCCTGGCGACAGCCGCAGGCTGCGGGCGATGGACGGCTGCGGGGGGCACATTTCCACGCTCGCCGCGGCCGCGGGCCAGGTGTTCAGCACCGAGCCGAGCGAGGCGAACTCCTGGTCCGCCTCCTGGCCGGTGTCCTCATCGGCGAGCGGTTCGTTCAGGTAGGCGGTGGACACGGCGGCTGGGTCGCCCGCGGACACCCAGACGCACCGGACCACGCGGACGGGCGCACCCGGCGGCAGCCGCAGCGCCCAGGCGACGTCCTGGGGCGCCTCACGGCGCGAGACGTGCCGGGTCTGGCAGGCGATCGTGCCGCCCATCGGATCCAGCCGCGTGCCGAGCCCGGTCGCCCCCTCGACGGGAATCCAGTAATCGGCCGGGCTGGCCCGGTACAGCTGCCCGTCGGGCAGCCGCCGGACCAGGGACCGGCGGGCGAGATCACCGAGCGCGGCGTCGATCTCGGCCAGTCCGACGTTGTATCGCCTGGCCAGCGCGGTCCGCCGGGGCAATCGCCAGCCCGGTTCCCGGTGCACCAGGGCGGCCGCCATCCGGTCGGCGAGCACCGTGCTGGCCCGGGCCGGGGTCCGCGCTCCGGCGGTGCCCGCGTCAACCTGCCGCGGCGACCCCTCCGCAGGCGGCGAGGCCGGCTGCGGGAGGACCGGTTGGTCACGTCCGGCGGAGCCGGCAGTCATCCGGCACATCGCGATCGGGCCGGGATCGCCCGGGGCGCGGAAACGGACGCGACAGACGGGAGCATCGCGGCGGTGTCCTTTTCCGCATCCGATGACAATTTCGCCCTCACCCGTCTTCGACCGACGCGCGGACGGCACGACCCTGCCTGCCCACGCTCATTGTTATTCACCTCAGGTGAACGAAACATGAACAGAAGAGGAACGAACAGACGGCTACTTGATGTCATATAGCTGAACAATGGCTTCGACAGGGCGCCGGCCGGATCTTTGCATCTGAGGGGGCCGGCTAGGTCCTCAGCCCGTGGCTTCCCAATGCCAATGAACCGGCGCCGAGACTAAGACACCATAAGTTTACTTTCTGGACTCTCTTTGTCCACTTTACGTTTGCCCGCAGGTACTGCCAGCGCGGCCAAACTGTACTGGCACACCACGGTTCATAAGTTGACCGGCCGTCCGAGGCTGCGCTCATCGCGGCCGGGGGAAATAGAGGAGTACTAAAACATGCAGCTTCGATGCAGACAGCAGGTCACGACGGCGGGGGTCGCCGCCGTCGCGTTGGCGCTCACCCTCGCCGCATGCTCCTCGTCGAGCAGTTCCTCGGCAGGCGGCGGCTCGTCGAGCAGCGGCAGCTCATCATCGAGCAGCGCCGCCCTCAGCGGCACGCTCAACGGGAGCGGATCGACGCTCCAGCTCGTCTACCAGCAGGCAGCCATCTCGGCCTTCAAGACGGTCCAGTCCGGCATGACCGTCAACTACGGCGCTGGTGGCTCGGGCAAGGGACGCACGGACCTGGCCTCGGGGACCGTCAACTTCGCGGGCTCCGACTCGCCGATCCCTGCCAAGGAGGAGGCGGGCTTCAAGGGCAAGACGGTGCTCTACTATCCCATTCTGATCGCCCCCATCACGGTTTCGTACAATCTGTCCGGCCTCAGCAAGCCGCTGCAGCTGTCGGGGCCGGTGATCGCGAACATCTTCTCGGGCAAGATCACGAAGTGGAACGACTCGGCGATCGCGGCGGACAACCCCGGCGTGACTCTGCCCAGCACCGCGATCACCATCGCCGTCCGCTCCGACTCCTCGGGTACCACCGCCAACTTCTCCCAGTTCCTCGTGGAGGCCGGGGGAAGCGCATGGACGCTCGGCAGCAGCTCGATCATCAAGTGGCCCTCCATGGCCCACGCCGGCAGCGGCAACGGCGGCGTGGCGCAGATCATCAAGTCCACCCCCGGGGCCATCGGGTACGTGGACTACGCCACCGCCAAGGCCTCCTCGCTGACATACGCTTCCGTCAAGAACAAGGACGGCAGCTACGTGGCGCCTTCGGTGCAGTCGGCCACCACCGCCGCCGACAACGCCACCGTCAAGCCCGACCTGACGTTCAGCGCGATCTGGGCGCCCGGCGCGAGTTCCTACCCCATCACCGCTCAGTCATGGGTTTTGGTCTACCAAACCCAGCCGAACGCGAACGACGCGAAGATGCTCCAGGCGTACGTCGGCTACTTGGTCGGCGCCGGCCAGCAACTGCTGCCCCAACTCGGCTACGCGCCACTGCCCTCCAGTATCGACCAGCAGGCGAAGGCGCAGCTGAGCAAGATAGGCATGTAATGATGAGCGCTGTGACGCAGCCAGTTCAGATTGGCTGGTCGCCGTGAGCACTGTGACGAGGGTGGATCCGGCCGTCCCGGCCGGATCCGCCAGCCCCCTGTCGCACCGGCGGCCGCTCGGTGACCGCGGTTTCCAGGCTCTCGCGCTCGCCTCCGGCCTGCTGGTTCTGGTGATCCTCGTCCTGATCGCCGTCTCCACCAGCCAGCAGGCCTCGTCCTGGTTCAGCACCGAGGGCCTGAAGATCTTTTCGAGCAACTGGGACCCCGCAGCTAACCAGTTCGGCGCGCTGGCCTTCATCTACGGCACGGCCATCACCGGGGCGATCGCGCTGGTGATCTCCGTGCCGATCAGTGTGGGCGTCGCCCTGCTGCTGACCGAGGTCGTGCCCTACCGGTGGGCGCGGCCGATCGTGACCGTGATCGACCTGCTGGCGGTGGTCCCGTCGGTGGTCTGGGGCCTGTGGGGGATCCTGGTGTTCGCCCCCTGGATCCAGCACATCTACGCCTCGATCGCCTCGGGCGTCAACGGCATCCCGGTGCTGGGCTCCTTGTTCGGGCCGCCCACCAGCGGAGCCTCGTTCTTCACCGCCGGCATCATCCTGGCCTTCATGATCACGCCGATCGTGACCTCGCTGTCGCGTGAGGTCATCGCGACGGTGCCGACGATCGACAAGGAGGGCGCGTACGCGCTGGGCGCCACCCGGCTGGAGATGATCCGCGGCGCCGTCTGGCCGCACAGCCAGGGCGGCATCGTCGGGGCGGTGCTGCTCGGGCTGGGCCGGGCGATGGGCGAGACGATCGCGGCCGCCCTGGTGATCGGCTCGTCGGCCACGATCACGTCACACCTGTTTGCGGCCGGCTACAACATGCCCTCCGTCATCGCGAACCAGTTCGGCGAGGCCTCCGGGGTGTTCCGCGCCGCGCTGATGGGGATCGGCGTGCTCCTGTTCATCTTTACGATCATCATCAACGTCATCGCCCGCGGGGTCGTGGAACGCTCCGCCCGGCGGAAGCGGGGTGCCTGATGGCCGTCGCCACCGAGCAGCAGCTCGACCTGCGAGAGCCGGCCGGCTGGCGGCGCACCAGCAACCGCATCGCGACCGTCCTGATGGTGCTCGCGTTCGTGCTCGTGATCATCCCGCTGGGGTTCGTCCTGTTCACGGTGATCGCCAAGGGTGCCTCGATCATCAGCTGGTCCTTCCTGACCAGCGGCCCGATCCCGCCGAACGTGCTGCCCGCGGGTGTGGGCGGAATGGGGCCGGCGGTGCTCGGCACGCTCGAGATCACCGCCCTGGCCACGGTCATGGCCGTGCCGCTCGGCGTGCTGGGCGCGGTCTACATCAACGAGTACGGCGGCAAGGGGCCGCTGGCACGCCTCATCGGGTTCATGGCCGACGTCATGACGGGCGTGCCCTCGATCGTGATGGGCCTGTTCATCTTCTCGATCTGGGTGCTGCACTTCGGCTATTCGGGCCTGGCCGGCGCCTTCGCCCTGGGCTGCCTGATGCTGCCGGTCGTGATCCGCTCCAGCGACGAGATGCTGAAGCTGGTGCCGGACCCGCTGCGCGAAGCGAGCTACGCCCTCGGTGCCACCAAGGCCCGCGTGACCATGACCGTGGTGTTGCCAGCAGCGATCGGCGGCATCGTCAGCGGCGCACTGCTCGCCGTCGCCCGGGCCGCGGGCGAGACGGCGCCGCTGCTCTTCACCATCCTCACGGTGACCACAGCGAATGCGAACGTATTCAGCGGCGCCAACACCGCGCTGGCCACGCAGATCTTTGCGAACGCGTCCCAGCCGTACGCTGGCGCGCAGGCCCGGGCCTGGGGCGCGGCGCTCACGCTCATCGCTATCGCGTTCATCCTGATGATCGCCGCCCGCATCGTCACCGCCCGATTCACCAGATATTCGCGCTAGGAATGTCCCGTCAAGCAAGCAAGCGCTAGGAAGATCATGGAAGAGCCTGAGCAGACCGTCACCACTACTTCCCTGCCTAAGCCTGCGGCCCTCCAGGCGCCGCCGGAGGCACCGGTCTCCGACACGCCGGGCACACCTGTCTTCGATGCGAAGGGCGTCTCGATCTACTACGGCTCCTTCCGGGCCGTCACGGACGTATCACTGACCGTCTACGAGAACGAGATCACGGCGTTCATCGGCCCGTCCGGATGCGGCAAGACGACGGTGCTACGGACGCTGAACCGGATGAACGACCTCATCCCGAGCGCTCGCGTCGAGGGTGAGGTGCACTATCGCGGGGCGTCGCTGTACCACAAGGATGTCTCCGCGACGGCCGTGCGCCGGCGCATCGGCATGGTCTTCCAGAAGCCGAACCCGTTCCCGAAGTCGATCTACGACAACGTCGCCTACGGGCCGCGTATCAACGGCCAGCGCAACAAGGGCAAGCTGGATGAGATCGTCGAGCGCTCGCTGCGGCAGGCCGCGCTGTGGGACGAGGTGAAGAATCGGCTGAAGCACTCGGGCCTGGGCCTGTCCGGCGGGCAGGCCCAGCGGCTGTGCATCGCCCGCACGCTCGCCGTCGAGCCGGACGTCGTCCTGATGGACGAGCCGTGCTCCGCGCTCGACCCGATCGCGACGGGAGCCATCGAGGACCTGATGAAGGACATCAAGTCGCAGTACACCATCGTCATCGTCACGCACAACATGCAGCAGGCCACCCGGGTCAGCGACCGCACCGCCTTCTACTCCGTGCTTCGCGACGAAAAGAGCGATGTCCGTACCGGCGTCCTCGTCGAGTACGACCGCACTCAGAACATCTTCCAGAACCCGCGCGACAGCCGCACCCAGGCGTACGTCACCGGACGGATGGGCTGAGCCGAGCGACGCTCAGCCACGTCGTGAGCACTGGTCACGATGTCACGGCTCTTGACGTGAGCTCCTGGCGGTCAGGCTGGGCAGATCGGACGCCACATGGGCGGCATGTGGACGTGGTGGTGGTCAGTCAACGGGTCGGTTTGCTGCTGCGGCCGGGCGAGCTGGCCCCCCGCCTGCAGGGGCAGGCGGGGTGGCGGGTGGGCGGATGCCGGTCAGGAGCAGGACAGCGCTGAAGACGGCACCCAGGGCCGCCGCCCTGCATCGACACCTCCGCGCCGTACACCTCGGCCAGGTGCGCGGCGATCTCCCCGTGGGTGAGCCCTTCCGTCGGCAGGGAAATGACTGTCTCATCGACTCCGGTGAGCCGCCGCTGCCTCTTGGCGACGATTTTCGCTCGAAGCTGGAATCGCGGTCCCGCGGCACGCTGATCACTGCCGGCCCGGTGTCGGTGAGCACCGTCTTGGCCCGGTAATCGTTGCGGGAATTGCCGCCGTCGCGGCCCTCCGGGTCGTGCTTGCCATAGCCGAGGTGATCGTCCAGCTCGCCTTCCAGGGCGCCTTCGACCACCATATTGGTCAGCCTGTCCAGCAGCCCGCCCTGGCCGGTTAGCTTCGGCCCGCCGGTCCGGGCCCGCTCGGGCAGCACTTGCCTATCAGCCGCGGACAGCTCCGGCTGCGGCGATCAGGGGCGCGGTCGCCGGGCGCCCAGCCGGTGGGCAGCATGGTCGCAGGGAGCAGCGGCATGACGAGCATGGAGGCCGCGGTCAGCCGGTGAGCAGCTTGCCGTCGGGGCCGGTGACCTGCTGGAGCATGGTGCGGGCGAGTTGCCGGACCTGGGATGGCAGGGGCACGTAGAGGTTCGCGGCGGCGTAGGCCTGGCCGTCGTGGGTGAGCCAGTCGAGCATGGTGACCAGCGCCTGCCCGCGTGGCCTGGTCGGGCTGATGGGTGTAGATCAGCGCCCAGCTGTACCCGCTGATGGGGTAGCTGCTGGCGCCGGGCTGGTTGACGATGGAGAAGCTGGTCGGGGTGATGTCGGGTTTCTGGGCGGCGGCGGCGGCGATGGTCTGGGTGGACGGGAGGACGTAGTTTCCGGCCTGGTTGCGGATGGCGGCGAACGGCAGTATCAGGCCCTGGGAATAGGCCTGCTCGACGTAGCCGATGGAGAACGGGGTGCGGAACACCGTGGAGGTCACGCTGCCGTTGCCTTCGGCGCCCTCCCCGGCCGGCCAGTTCAGCGTCTTGCCGGTGCCGACCTTGGCCGCCCAGGCCGGGTCGACGCTGGACAGGTAGTTGCTGAAGATGTAGGTGGTGCCGCTGCCGTCGGAGCGGTGCACGACGGTGATCGGCGCGCCGGGGAGGGTGATGCCGGGGTTAAGCGCGGTGATGGCCGGGTCGTTCCAGTGGGTGATCTGCCCGAGGAAGATCTCGGCGAGGACCGGGCCGGTCAGGTGCAGCCGGGCGCCCGCCGGGAGGTCCAGGTTGTAGGCCACGCCTTCGGCGCCCAGCGCGTCGGGCACCTGGGTGACCGGGCCGCCTTTGGCGGCGGCTAGCTCGCTGGCGTTCATGGGCACGTCGGAGGCGCCGAAGTTGACCTGCCGGGCGCTGATCGCGGCGATGCCCGCGCTGCTGCCCACGGCGGAATAGTTCACGGTGACCGCGGGGTGCTGCTGATGGTATCTGGCGAAGGCCAGGGCGAAGAACGGGGCGACGTACGTCGAACCCGCCCCGGTGAGGGTGCCCGGCCCGCCGCTGGGGATAGCCGTGGCCGCGGTGCTCGTGGCAGGCGTGGTGGTCGTGCTGCTGCAGGCGCCGAGGGCGAGGAGGATGATCGCGGCGGCGGCTGCCCTGATGGCGGGGTGCCCTGTGTGGTGTGGCTGAGGGCCGGGCCCTCTGTTGTGCCCTGACATGGCTGTTCCTCTGCTTGAAGATCCGGGGCGGGTTAGCGCCGCTGGGTGGCCCGGACCCAGGCCTGGGCGCCCATCTGGACTGCTTCCCAGGGGCTGCCGAGCGGCGGGGTGTAGGACAGGTCGAGGTCGCTGACGGCATCGACGGTCATGCCGTGGTAGATGGCGGTGGCGGCGATGTCGATCCGCTTGGCGATCTCGGCGTGCCGGTGCCCGAACAGCTGCAGGCCGAGCAGCCGCCCGGTGGTCCGGTCGCCGGTGACCCGCATCGTGATGCGGTGGCTGCCGGGGTAGTAGGCCTTGTGGTCATCGGCCTGCGAGCCGACGGTGACCGGGTCGAACCCGGCCGCGGCCGCTTCGTGGTCGCGCAGCCCGGTCCGGGCGGCGGCCTGGTCGAAGATCTTCACCACCTGGGTGCCCAGGCTGCCGGCGAACTGCCGGTTCCCGCCGAGCGCGTTCTCCCCGGCGACCCGGCCCTGCTTGTGCGCGGTGGTGCCCAGCGGCAGGTACGTCACCCCGAGCAGCCGGTGATGGGTGATCACGCAGTCCCCGGCGGCGAACACATCGGGCAGGCTGGTCCGCATGCCCCGGTCGACCGCGATCGCGCCCTTGACGCCGAGCGCCGCCCCGGCGTCGGCGGCCAGGGTGGTCTCGGGCCGCACCCCGACCACGACCAGCACCATGTCGGCCGCGCGGGTCACCATCGAGCCGTCAGCCGCAGTGGCCTGGACCTGCAGCCGCCCGGATCCGCCGGGCGGGGCCTTGCTGATGGCCTGGACGGTGGTGCCGGTCAGCACCTCCACGCCATGGGCGGCCAGTTCGGCATGCACCAGGGCGCCCAGCTCCGGGTCGACGGTGGGCAGCACCTCGGCGCAGCTGCTCCATCTGCGTCACCTGGAGCCCGCGGACGGTCAGCGCGTCGGCCATCTCCAGGCCGATGTACCCGGCGCCGACGATGACCGCGCTCGCGGGCGCGGCCTGCTCCAGGGTCGCCATGACGGCGAAGGTGTCGCCCATCGAGTGCAGCAGGTGCACCCCATCGTCGGGGCCCAGGGCACCGGGCCCGGCCAGGCCGCGGATCGGGGGCCGGACCGGGACCGCGCCGGTGCCGACGATGAGCTTGTCGTAGCCGAGCAGTTCCTCGCCGCCGCCGGCGGAGGTGACCAGCAGCTTGCGGCCAGCCACGTCGATGCGGCGCGCGGTGGTGTCCAGCCGCAGCCGCATCCCGGCTGCTTCCAGGTCCGCGACGGTGCGGTGGGCCAGGTTGCGCCAGTGGGCGACCTCCCCGGAGACGTAGTAGGGGATGCCGCAGATGGAGAAGTTCGGGTAGGCGTCCTCCAGGACCACCGTGACGTCCGCGGCCGGATCCAGTTCGCGGGCCCGCAGCGCGGCGCTGATCCCGGCGTCGCTGCCGCCGATCATGACCAGGTGCATGGCAGGGCTCCCTCTGGTTGTCTGCTCAAGGAGACTGGACCGGGCCGGACGGCCGGTCCGCGGACGGCAACGCGCCGTCGTATCCGGCTCGGGCGGCCGCGCGCCCGGCGCTGTGGGGGACGATGATGCCGGCGGCATCGGCTGGCGTGATGGCGGGGTACAGCGCCTTGATGATCCCGGCGGCCAGGATGCCGCCGAGGATCTGCGCGGCGATGAAGCTCGGGACCGAGGACGGGGCGATGCCCGCGAAGGTGTCCGAGAACATCCGGCCGATGGTGATGGCCGGGTTGGCGAAGCTGGTGGAGGAGGTGAACCAGTACGCCGCGCCGATGTAGGCGCCCACCGCCGCGGGGGCGGACCGGCTGCGCCCGGACCGGGCCAGCGCGAAGATCACCAGCAGCAGCCCGATCGTGGCGATGACCTCCGACAAGAAGTGCGCGGGAGTGGCCCGGTGCTTGGCGGAGATGGTGACCGCGGGCAGCGCGAACATCAGGTTCGCCGCCACCGCCCCGGCGATGCACCCGGCCACCTGCGCCGGGAGATACGCCCCGGCGTCCCGCCAGGACAGCCCGCCGAAGAAGGCATCGGCGAAGGACACCACCGGGTTGAAGTGGCCGCCGGAGACCGGGCCGAACATCAAGATGATCGCGAACAGCCCGGCCGCCGTGGCCGCCGCGTTCTCCAGCAGCTGCAGCCCGGTCTGGCCCGGGGACAGCCGCTGCGCGGCGATCCCGGAGCCGATCACCACCGCGGCCAGGAACGCGCTGCCCAGGAACTCGGCAGCAGCCGGCGCCACAGCAGGACGGGTGCACTGGTCACGCGGCCATCTTGACAGAGGAAGATAGTTCAGTCAAGATTGAGTCAATGATTTCTGATCGAACCTCTGAGCTGGAGCGGCGTGCCATCTTGCATGCCGCGCTGGCCGACCCGGCCCGGCTGCAGATCACCGACACGCTGCTCGCCGGGGACGCGTCCCCGTCCGAGCTGGCCGGCATGCTGGCCATGCCGTCCAACCTGCTGGCGCACCACCTGCACGTGCTGGAACAGGCCGGGATCATCACCCGCCGCCGCTCCGAAGGCGACCGCCGCCGCACCTACCTGCAGCTGATCCCGGGCGCCCTGGACTCGCTGGCCCCCCCGTCAGCCCGCGCGGCGCTGCGGGTGCTGTTCGTGTGCACCGCCAACTCCGCGCGCTCGCACCTGGCCGCCGCGCTGTGGCGCCGGGCCAGCACCGTCCCGGCGGTATCCGCCGGAACGCATCCGGCGGCGGCGATCGATCCCGGCGCTATCGCCGCGGCCACCCGCCACAGTTTGCCGCTGCCCCGGCTGCGGCCCCGCCACGTCAGCGAGGTCCGGCACGACGGCGACCTGGTGGTCACGGTCTGCGACCTGGCGCATGAGGAACTCGCCGAGGCCACCGCGGTGCACTGGTCCATCCCGGACCCGGTGCCGGCCGGCGACCCGGGCAGCTTCGACGCGGCACTGACCCAGCTAGCCGATCGCGTCGGGCGCCTGGCACCACGCCTGACAGCCGTCTCCTGACCCGGCCGCCTCGCCGCGGCCCGGTAAACCCTCGGCGGTATTAAACCCGGCCAGGACCAGTCCAGACGGGCAAGCGGTGCAGGGGAGGCCGACCAGCAGCTGCCTGCCGGCAGCAGCGGTCATGCGGTAGCGGGCTTCACCGCCCGGATGATCGCCGAATGCAGGCCCGGCGCCGCCTCGGTTGTGAAAGTGACCGACGCGTCGGCGAACCCGGCCGCAACCAGACCGTCAAGGTACTCACGCCGGGACAACGCTCCGGCGATGCACCCTACATACGAACCGGCGGCGGCCCGGTCGGCCGGGCTCAAATGGTCCTCGGCCACCACGTCGGAGATCCCGATCCGGCCCCCGGGAACCAGGACCCGGAACATCTCAGCCAGCACCGCGGGCTTGTCCACCGACAGGTTGATCACGCAGTTGGAGATCACCACGTCCACCGACGTGTCCGGCAGCGGCAGGTCCTCGATCTGGCCCTTGAGGAACTCCACATTGGCCGCTCCGGCCTTGGCGGCGTTGGCGCGGGCCAGTTTCAGCATGTCGTCGGTCATGTCCACGCCGTAGGCGAAGCCGGACGGGCCGACCCGGCGGGCCGACAGCAGCACGTCGATGCCGCCGCCCGAGCCCAGGTCCAGCACCCGCTCGCCCTCGCGCAGGTCCGCGACCGCGATCGGGTTGCCGCAGCCCAGGCTGGCCAGGACCGCCTCCTCGGGCAGCCCGTCGGTCTCCCCCTCGCGGTAGAGCCCCTCGCTGAAACCGCCGACCGCTTCCGCCGCCGTCGCGTCGGTGCCGCAGCACGAGTCAGCGGCCGAGCTGCCACAGCACGAAGCGGCCATGCCAGCCTGCGGCTCCAGGACCGTGCGGGCAGCGGCAGCGTACCGGGAGCGGACCTCTTCCCGCAGGTCGGTGCTCGCCTGATCGTTCATCCCGATCACCCCTCAGACATAGACGACTGTCTATTAATGAGCATGCCACACAGATAGACGCTTGTCAATATCCAGTGCATACTGGTCAGGTGACCACCACTACCGCCGCCGGGAACCGGCCAGCCCTCCCGCTGGCCGATGCGTGCTGCGCGCCGCTGCTGCGCGAGCCGATCACCGCCAGCCAGGCCGCCGACCTCGCCCGGCTGCTCAAGGCCCTGGCCGACCCGACCCGGCTGCGGCTGGTCTCCCTGGTCGCCGCGCGCGACGGCGGCGAGGCCTGCGTCTGCGACCTGACCGAACCGCTCGGCCTGACCCAGCCGACCATCTCCCACCACCTCAAGATCCTCGTCGAGGCCGGGATCTTCACCCGCGACAAGCGCGGCGTCTGGGCCTACTACTCCCTGGTCCCCGCGGCCTTGAGCGCGCTGTCAGCGGTGCTCCAGCCGGCCGCGGCAGCGGCCCAGACGACGCAGCCTTAAGCCCTGACGAGGCAGGTCCTTGGGCCCTGCCGGCCGCGGTGGGCGGGGATGATCATGCTGTCATCAGTAAGGAGGCAGCGATGTTCGCCTCGCTCGTCAACCGCGTGACCGCCGTGTTCCACCGCAAGCGCTGCCCGGAATGCGGGCACAAGGTCCGCCAGACATACTGCGACGTGTGCGGGTACGACCTCATCGAACAGACCCGCGACAAGGCACTTCACCGCCCGGTGATCTAGCTGGCGGACCGGCGCGACGGCTGTGCCGGGCCGCCCGGCCGTGATCACCCCGGCCCCGAGTGGCACCCGTCAGGTGTGCGCTGCCGTCCTGGCCTGCTCATCCGCAGGGTCGGCGCCGCAGCATCGCGGTGCCGCGGGCATCGGCCAGCTCGGCGGCCACGTCCCAGCCCTGGCGTCGTCGCCCCAGAAGGCCGGGCTGGGGCAGCTGCCGGTATCAGCGGACTGGTTACGTCTGGCCCGCACGGCGACGGACGCTGTCCTGGATCGCGCTGGCCTGGATGGACATCGAAGGCGAGATGGCGACCGGCGCGCCGGTGGTCGCCGGGTCGGTCGCCCTCAGCCAGATGTCGCAGCGAGTAGGGCGCGGGCCCGGAAGCTCCGTGCTCAGCCGTGCTTATGCTCGCGCTCCATCTCGTGCTGGATGTCTTGCTCGGTGATCTCCCGCCGCCAGTAGACGTCCCATGCGTTCATCACCACAAAGATGCCCCAGCCGGCAATCGGGAACACCGGCCAGAAGAACCCGTGCGGGTCGGTGATCGCCCAGATCACCACCAGGAACGCGTTGACCAGCGCGTAAATGAGGAGGTGACCGCGAAAGTCACGCCGCTTCTTGAGCTGCTGCACCGCTTTGTCGCGAGGTGCCTGCTCACGTGTGTCAGTTGCCATGGCAGACCATCTCCCTTTGCCAGTAACGATGCCGTCGCCGCCTTGGCGGCGGCAGAGCCCTATGACCCCGCTGCAAGGACCTTCGCCCCTGCGCCTGCCAGCGCGGAGCCGGGACGAGCAGTGTTATCCACCCGGGTAGGCATACCGGCCTGGCCGGGGGGCTCGCGTTCTTCGCCAGATGAGCGACAGTCAGGGTGACATCGGGCTCGGGGATGGTCAGGCGGCCGGGCTGGATTGCCCGGCACCCGTGGCGGGTCGTTCGAAGTCGCGGCCGAGCTGGTAGGCCTGCTGGAAGTACTGCTGGACCAGGTCCGGGGTGGCGGATGTCGCCGCGTAGAAGTAGACGTGCTCGACGTCGGCGATGCCGGGGAAGCGGAAGGCCCAGCCGTCGGTGACCGTGCCGATGGCGTCGCGGATGCCGTCGTCGTAGGCGTTCTTGTCGAAGATCGTCGAGGTCATGATCAGGGCCCGCTGGTGGTGCAGCAGCGGGATCCGGCCGTTGATGTCGCCGTGCCAGCCGGCGGAGGTCAGCCCGAACGCGAAGTCCAGGGTCCACACCCGGTCGATCCAGCCTTTGAGGATCGCCGGGAAGGCGCAGAAGTGGATCGGCGCGATGAACGCCAGCCCGTCGGCCCAGGCGACCTTTTCCTGCTGGGCCAGCACGTCCTTGGGCATGTGGTCGTGGATCAGCGCCGCGATGCCGGCTTGGGACTTGCCGCGCAGCGCCCGGGCCGCCAGCCACCGCTGCAGCGGTCCGCGGCAGGAGTCCATGACCTGCGCCCGCAGGTCCATCAGCTCCAGGATGTCATCGGGGATGTCGTCGGCGATGTAGCTGGCCACGTCGCGGTCCCGGAACACCGGATCGAACTTGATCGCGTGGGGGGGGGGGGGGGGGGGGGGGGGGGGGGGGGGGGGGGGGGGGGGGGGGGGGGGGGGGGGGGGGGGGGGGGGGGGGGGGGGGGGGGGGGGGGGGGTTTGGGGGGGTGGGGGGGGGGGGCGGGGGGGCCCCCGGAGGTGGGGGGCGGGGGGGAGAGAAGAAGCTTTTTTATGGGGGGGGGCGGGGGGGGGCGGGGGGGGGGAGGAGGGCCGGGCCGGGAGCCCTACGGCCCTTTTCCACCCCCCCCGTAGGGGCACAGGGGGGGGAAGAAGGGGGGACGGAGAGCGGCGGCCGGGGGGGGGGGGGGAGGGGGGGGGAAGGAGCCCAAAGAGAGCGCCGGCCGGTGGCCGTGCCGGTCTTCTGTAGTGTGTGGGGCGGCTCCGGCGCCGGGATGAACAGTACCCGGGCCACCGTGTCGCTGTCCTGGCACTGGGATTTGCGGCTTCTGCCAGTGCGGTTGTGCCGGGCTTCAGCCAGCTGCTCCATGGCAGCAAGACGTACCTGGCAGTGACCTCGCTCATCGGCGTGGTTGCTGTGATCGGCGGCGTGCAGATGCTGATCACCGGCAGCGGTACAGGCCTTGCCGTCGTGATGGCCGCGATGGCCGTGCTGTGGCTGATCGCCACCATCCATCACAGCCTCCTGGCAAAGACCGGGTTGCCGCCACAACAGGTCAATACGCATCCGGCGGGGCAGGGGCCACGGCCAGCTGGTGCGCGCTGATAATCCGGATCGGCGTCACGATTCATGTCAGGGCGGTGGCGTCATCGAAACAGCGCTGCTCTGCGTCTGCCAGAAGAGTCTGCAGCGTTGGAGCCTGAAGCGGCAGGTCAAGACGCGGCTGGCGGCTGTTGAACGACTCGGCTTTCTTCGATAGCCCCACCAAGGTCGCCAGGACGGGATCGTCTGAGGGTGGCTAGCTGGCGTACCCCTCTATCCTCCTGAGCCTCTGATTCCAGGAAAGGCCGAGCTGCTCCCGCAGAACATACCGTTCGTACGGGTCGTTGCCGAACATCGAGATAGCAGGGAACGAGTCCAGTTCGATGATCCCGTCTTCCCGCCGAGGATTTCAGCGATGACCGGAGCGTTGTCGCGGCTGGCGAATGCCAGGCGGATTGGCTCTTCCAGCTCAAAGGCGTACCGCTCCATCCGCGAGCACAGAGTGCCCGCCGCCCGGGAGCGCATGGCCACGCTGCTATCCGCCCCGCCCGGCTAGCTGCTCTGCGGCAGGGCCGTCTGCGCCCGCAGCCCGCGATCCGCCGCTACCTGGACGTACTGCACCACAACGGCCTGCCGCAACCGCGGCAAAGCCGGGCGCGCGGCCTGCTGCCCGGCACGCGCCGGGGACCCTGGCCAGCCCCGGCGCTGACCGGGCGTGGCTTTGTGCCGTTGCTCAGCTGGCCGCCGCGTAGCCGGTGGCCGGCGCGGCGTCGCGGGCTGCCTGGCAGATGCCGCAGCGGATGGTGCGGGCGGGGGGTTCGACGGCGACGACGCGGTTGATCACCATGGTGCGGGTCAGCCAGCGGGCGGTGACGTGCGCGTGGTCGTGGCAGACGGCGGCGCCGCAGTCGGCGCAGATGGCGACGGCATCGACGTGGTTGCCGAGCGCTGCGCAGTCGAAGCAGTTCATGGTGCGGCCTCCTCGGGGGTGTAGAAGCGGCGGCGGGCCCACAGCGCGACGTAGACCAGCGCGACCATGACGGGCACCTCGATGAGCGGCCCGACGACGCCGGCGAGGGCCTGGCCGCTGGTCACCCCGAACACGCCGATCGCGACCGCGATCGCCAGCTCGAAGTCGTTGCTGGCCGCGGAGAACGCCAGCGCGGCGGTGCGCGGGTAGGACAGGTGCAGCCGGCGGCCGATGGCGAACCCGGCGAACCACATGATCGCGAAGTAGGCCAGCAGCGGCAGCGCGATCCGGACCACGTCCAGCGGCGCGGAGGTGATCTTCTTGCCCTGCAGGGCGAACAGGATCACGATGGTGAACAGCAGCCCGTACAGCGCCACCGGCCCGAGCCTGGGCAGGAACCGGGATTCGTACCAGTCCCGGCCCCTGGCCCGCTCGCCGATGGTGCGGGTCAGGTACCCGGCCACCAGCGGGATGCCGAGGAACACCGCCACCGTGGCGGCGATCTCGGCGATGGACACGTGCAGGCTGGCGGTCTGCAGGCCGAGCCAGCCGGGCAGCACCTGCAGGTAGAAGAAGCCCAGCGCGGCGTACAGCAGGACCTGGAAGACCGCGTTCAGCGCGACCAGCACGGTGGCCATCTCCCGGTCGCCGCAGGCCAGGTCGGTCCAGATCAGCACCATCGCGATGCACCGGGCCAGCCCGACCAGGATGACCCCGGTCCGGTAGGCGGGCTGGTCCGGCAGCAGCAGCCAGGCCAGCGCGAACATCACCGCCGGGCCGATCACCCAGTTGAGCAGCAGCGAGACGGTCATCATCCGCCGGTCGGCGGTGATCCGCCCGATCTCGGTGTAGCGGACCTTGGCCAGCACCGGGTACATCATCAGCAGCAGGCCGAGCGCGATGGGCAGGCTGGTGCCGTGGACCGCGACGCGGTTCAGCGCGCTGTTCAGGCCCGGGACCAGGCGGCCGAGCAGCAGCCCGGCGGCCATCGCCGCCCCGATCCACACCGGCAGGAACCGGTCCAGCACCGGCAGCCCGGCCATCACCGGCTGCTGCCCGGCCGGGCCGGTGACCTCGCTGGTCCTGGTGTCAGTCACCGCACACCCCCTCGCCGTCGTCCTCGCATGGCGACCCGCGCCGCCCGGTGATGACCCGGTCGCCGGGCAGCGGCACGCCTGCCGCGGACGCCTGCGCCCACAACGCGGCGAACCCGTCACCGTCGAGGCGGTAGTCGATCCAGCGCCCCCGGCGGGCCGCGGCCACCAGGCCCGCGTCGCGCAGCACGCGAAGGTGGTAGGACAGCAGGTTCGCGGCCACCGGCACCTTCTCCTGCAGGTCGCACACGCACCGGCCGCCCCCGGCCAGCACCCCGACGATGCGCAGCCGCACCGGGTCGGCCAGCGCGCCGAGGCGGGCTGTCAGTTCAACCGGGCTCGATGCAATAACCGTTGAAGTATCCACAGCCATGACGGTATGCCCCGCGGGGCACGCGGCGGCCGGGCCGTTGGTCACCTGTACACCGGTCGTGAGTCCTGCCTTCGCCCGCCGGGCGGGTCCTGCTGCAACGGCGCCGCGACACCGGCCAGTGGGCCATCCCGATGGGCAAGATGAAACTCGGCGAGACCCCACCCAGTGCGCGATCCGCGAGACCCTGGGAGAGACCGGCATCCTCACCGAGATCACCGGCATCCTTGGGGTCTACTCCGACCCCGGCCACATCGTCGCCTACACCGACGGGGAAATCCGCCAGGAACACGAGCTGATCCTGCTCGGCCGCCCCATCGCCGGGACGGCCGCCGTCAACGACGAGGCCAGCGACGTCGCCTGGATAACCCCCGCCGACCTCGGCACGCTGGACATCCACCCCACCCAGTGGCGGCAGCTCCGTGACTGGCTTAACGGCAGCGGCCCGCATGTGGACTGACCGGCCACCTAATGGCTAGAGGCTTAGCGACTCCCGGGGATGACCACGACCGGGCAGTCCGCGTGGTGCGTGACCTGGCTGCTCACCGACCCCATCAGGAGCTTGGCGAATCCCCCGCCGCCGCGGGACCCCACCACGAGCATGTCGGCGTCACGCGAGGCCCTGACGAGCTCTTCCGCCGCATCCCCCGTCGCCACGCTCACCGTGATCTCCGGTCGGGTCTCGCCGGTTTCATTCGCTACCTTGTCCACGAATTGCTCGACGGCCTTCTGGGTGAGCTCTAGGTCCTGGCTGTTCTCGGGATAGGTAGGGATAGCCCAGTAAATCCTGGTGGCCGGGCGAACCGGGGCTGGGCGAACGGTGATGACGGTCAGCGGGACCTGGTGGTGCGCGGCCTCACGCATCGCCCAGACCAGGGCAACGCGAGAATGGTCCGAGCCGTCCACTCCGACGATGATTCCGGGCATCTCTACTCCTCAGGTGGACGCCAGGCCTAACCCAGCAGGCCGCTCCGTCGCAGGTCCGGCAAGGTAGATCACCCGGCGGGCGATGTTGACGGCGTGGTCGCCCAGGCGTTCGTAGAAGCGCGCCACCAGCGTCATCTCCATCGTCACCGGTAGCGTCATCCGTCCTGAGGCGAGTTCGGCGAGCAAGCTGCCGTGCAGCTCGTCCATCTCGTCATCACGGCCCTCGAGCGACACCGCGGCGGAACCGTCGCGCTGGTACCAGGAATCCACCGCCTGGCGCCACATCTCCGAAGCGAGGGTCCCCATTCGCTCGATGAGTCCACGGCAGCGCGGCGAGAGGTCCTCGCCCAGGATGTGGTTGGACCGGGAGGCGATCTGCATGACGAGGTCGTGGGAGCGCTCAAGTTCGGGCACGATGCGCAGCACGGAGAGCAGGAAGCGCAGGTCTGAAGCGACCGGCGCCTGCAGCACGATCTCCCGGTTGACCAGTTCCTCGATCTCCCGGTAGAGGGCGTCGATGACCTGCTCACGCTCGGTCAGCACCTGGAGCACTTCGTTGTTACCGCTCAGGAGGGCTCGAGTCGCGCCGGGAAGATCCTCGGCGACCATGGCGAACAGCTCGATGACCTTGGCCTCGATGGCCTCCAGCTCACGCTGGAATTCTTGTCTATGTTCGACCACAGTCAGAGCCTACCGGGCAGCTCAATGGTCCACTAGCCGCACATCCTGATGTTCATCTCGCCGCAGATCCTGATGTTCACCGGCGGTACAGCTGCCATCAACGGGTGGAGCTCGGCCTCGCCGTAGGTCGTGCACGGCCACAGCCCGCCTGCCCGACCCAGGTAACCCCCCCGGGGGCGCCCGGGGTCCCGGAAACCGGGCCTACCAGAAGCCGAGCAGCGTGCCGAGGGAACGGGCGGCCTGGCCGCCTTCGTCCTCCGCGATGCGCAGCGCCGCGGGAACGTCCAGGTCATTGGCCAGTGCCGCGCGCATCGCGGCCACCGCCGTGCCGCTCCTACCGCCGACGGTCCGCTCGGGGCGCCCGGCGGCCGCCTGCAGGCGCTGGAGCCTAGCTCCCGCCGCGTCCAGGGCGCCCCGGCTGAATTCCCAGTCCTGGTCCCAGCGGCGGTCGAGGATCAGTAGCCGCACGGCCGCCGCCGGATGCTCCTTGAGCAGCTCGCCGACCAGGACCAGGTTGCCCGCCGATTTGGCCATCTTCGCCCCGGCCACCCGGACCACGCCCGCGTTCAGCCGGGTCCGGGAAAATGGCGTCACCCCGGTGAACGCCTCGGCCAGGGCCGCCTGATAGGCGTGATGCGGGAAAAGCAGGTCCCCGCCGCCGGCCTGCACGTCGATCGCCGGGCCGAACGCGTGCAGCGCCATCGCCGCGCACTCCGCGTGCCAGCCCGGCCGGCCGGTTCCCCACGGGCTGGCCCAGCCCGGCTCTCCGCTATGCGATGGCCGCCACACCGCCACGTCGAACGGATCGTCCTTGGCCGGGTCGGCCGGGTCATCGCCGTATTCGCCGGCTAGCCGCAGCGCCAGCTCGCGGTCCGGCACGGCCTGACGCGCGGCTGCACCACCGCGGAAATAGACCTGGCCGCCCCGCTCGTACGCCGCCCCCCGTTCGAGCAGTCCAGCGGCCAGCGCGATCACCTGCCCGATGTAGGCGTGCGCCCGTGGCTGCAGGGCCGGCTGGCCGACTCCGAGCGCGGCCATGTCCCGGTCGAAGTAGAACTGCTGGATGGCGGCGAACCGGTCGTACGGCGAGCCGGCCCGGTCAGCGGCGGCGAGCAGCACGTCGTCCACGTCCGTCACGTTCCGGCAGAGGATCACCTCGGCGCCGCCCTCGCGCAGTACCCGGGCGAGGGTGTCGATCCAGACGAAGGACGCGGCGTGACCGACGTGGGTCACGTCGTAGGGGGTGATCCCGCACGCGTAGACACGCGCCCGGCCTACCAGCGGCAAGGTCGTGCCGCCCAGTGTCATCGAGCCAAGCAGGCCCGCCCCTGGGCCAGCGGCCTCCATCTGATCCATCAGCGACCTCCCCGCAGCAAGCAGCTGCCGGGAGCCACGCTATGGCATCGGGCGCGGCCGCCGCGCGAATACGGCGGCCGCGCCCGGAGCACCGCGGCTAGAGGGCGACGTCGACCTTGGTCACCTGGCCCTGGTCCGCCTGCACCGACCGCTGCGCCCGCAGGCCGTTGGGCGCCAGGACGCGCAGCGTCCAGGACCCGGGCGCCGCGAAGAACCGGAACCCGCCGTCGTCCCCCAGCGGGACCTCGGCCACGAACTCGTCGCCGGTGCCCAGCAGCCGGGCGTATCCGGTCGAGACCGGCGTGCCGTCGCGCACGACCCGTCCTTCCACCACGGCCTGGGTGCCGGTGGCCGCGCTCACGCTGACGCCGCCCGCGGGCGCGCCGCACCCGTCCCCGGCGCTCGCTGCGCTGGCCGGATTCGCTCCGCTCGCTGTGCTGGCCGGATTCGCTCCGCTCATCGGGCCTCACCCAGCTCGATCGGCACGCCGACCAGCGAGCCGTACTCGGTCCAGGAGCCGTCGTAGTTCTTGACGTTCGGCTGGCCGAGCAGTTCGTGCAGGACGAACCAGGTGTGCGCGGACCGCTCGCCGATCCGGCAGTAGGCGATGGTGTCGCGGCCGAAGTCCAGGCCCGCCTCGCCGGCGTAGAGCGAGCGGAGTTCGTCGTCCGCGCGGAACGTGCCGTCCTCGTTCGCGGCCTTGGACCAGGGCACGTTGCGCGCGGTCGGGATGTGCCCGGCCCGCTGGGCCTGCTCCTGCGGGAGGTGCGCCGGCGCCAGCAGCCGCCCGGTGAACTCGTCGGGCGAGCGGACGTCGACCAGGTTGCGCTTGCCGATGGCGGCCACCACCTCGTCACGCAGCGCGCGGAGCGAGGAGTCCTGCTCCTTAGCCGTGTAGTCGGTCTGCGGGCGCGTGGGCAGGTCGGTGTTCAGCTCGCGCGAGTCGAGTTCCCACTTCTTCCTGCCGCCGTCGAGCAGCAGCACCTTGTCGTGCCCGTACAGCTTGAAGTACCAGTAGGCGTAGGCGGCGAACCAGTTGTTGTTACCGCCGTAGAGCAGCACGGTGTCGTCGTTGGAGATCCCGCGCTCGGACAGCAGCGCCTCGAAGCCCGTCTTGTCCACGAAGTCACGACGGACCGGGTCCTGCAGGTCCTTCTTCCAGTCGAGCTTGATCGCGGTCGGGATATGGCCCTTGTCGTAGGCGCTGGTGTCTTCGTCTACCTCGACGATGACGACACCAGGCGCACCGATATGGGCCTCCGCCCAGTCGGCGTCCACGAGGACGTCGGATCGGCTCATGGTGGATATACCTCCTTCTCCGGTCGCGTCCTAAGCGGACGGCCGGACCCTTTGATTCCGCTGGATGAACAGATACACGTGGCAGCCGCCGCCAGCACGACCGTGGTGATAACCGCGCCGAACCGAGGACCGCGCGGGTCGATTTCCATGCCTGAACTCCTCGCCACCAAGCGGGCTTCCTCCTGGGTCACCACCCTGAGCTCACCACGGGGTCGCGGGCGCCAGAGTCAGCGGAACACGGCGCCGGGAAGCCCGGGCATCAGGACAGCGCGGCCCGCGGACAGATCGCGGTGGCGACGTGGCAGAAATCGACGGCACGCCGCTTGGTCAGCATCTGCGCGGTCCGGGAGATCACGAACCCGATGCTATGCGGGCTCAACCGGACTGTCACTCCCAAGGCCTGAGTTACCGGCGGCACGGTCACTCCCCGCCCGCCGACGCCGCGATCCCAGGCGGGGCGGGCTCGATCACGCTGCCCAGCGCGGCGATCACGTCGGCCTTGCGGGGCAGGCCCGCGGCCCGCCTGACGATGGCGCCGTCCGGGTCGAGCACGAGCACGGTGGGGGTGCTGTTGATGCGCAGCTGCCGGACCAGGTCCAGCCGCTCGGCCGCGTCGACCTCGACATGGGTCACGCCGTCCACCATGCCCGCCACCTGGGCCAGGATCTGCCGCGTAGGCCGGCACGGGGCGCAGAAGGCGGTCGAGAACTGGACCAGAGTGGCCTGCCGGCCGAGGGGGGCGCCGAGATCGGCCTCGGTCAGCACGTCGGCCCGGGCCGGGACGTGCGGCGAGACCGGCGCGGCACGGAAACGCCCGGCCCGGCGGCGCAACGCCAGCCCGAGCACCGAGGCCGCGATGAGAGCCGCGGCGAGCGCAATCAACCCGTCAGTCACGCCAATGCACAGCACCCAAGCGGGCCGATCCATTCCCGCCTAGGTGGGCGTGGCGGTCAGCAGCACCTTGTGGTTCGCTGTGATCTGGAAGCTGCTGATCGGCTCGGCGGTACTCGCCATCGAGCCTGGGTACCAGACGTTGCCCTCGTCGTAAGCCGTCGTCCAGGCGGCCACCTGGGTCCGCGTCCCGTCGGGGTGGACGACCCACAGCTGGCACGTGGTCCCGATCGGAATGTGGTCGACCAGGACCTTGAAGGCAGCGCCCCACGACTGATGTGAGTAAGCGACCGAGGCACTCGCCCCGGTGATGCCCGTCGCGTGCACGGTTTCCCATGGCGCGGATCCAGCCGAGAAGGGAACCACCACGGTCCGCGTCCCCAGGGAGCTAAGGCCGCCGAACAGGCCTCCCGCGATAGCCACGACGGCGGCGGCGGCCGCCACGAAACGCCACCGGGTCCGGCGCCGCCTCGCCTCGGCCAGGTCGAGTACCGTGCCGATCAGCTCTCCTGGCGGCCGGTCATCGGTGACCGTGCGAACGGTGTCATCGGCGCAGATCCGGCTGATCTCGTCCGGATTCACCCGGGCCAGGAGGGCGGGCAGACCGGCCAGGCCGGCCAGTTCGTCCCGGCAGTCCCGGCAGGTCACCAGGTGAGCGTCGACCAGGGCGCGCTCGGCGGGGTCGATAGCGCCGAGCACGTACACGCCAAGCGATTGCCTGGCGTCCGTGCAGTCCCATGTCGGGGTCATGGCGCCAGTCCTCGTTCCTGCAGCGCCAGCTTGAGCGCCTTCAATGCGTAAAATGTCCGGGATTTCACGGTACCTGCCGGTATGCCCAGCGTGGCTGCGGCTTCGGCGACCGAGCACCCCCGGTAGTAGGTCTCGACGATGACCCGCCGATGGTCTGGCCGCAACGAGGCCAGGGCGTCGGCCACGGCCCAGGACTCGAGCGTGCGGTCGGCGTCATCGTCGGAGGGGAGTAGTTCCAGGGCTGCCTGCCCGGTCTCTGGCGGCCTGGCCTGCCGGGCCCGGTAGGAATCGACCGCGAGATTGCGCGCGACGGCGAACAGCCACGGCCTGGCCGGCCGGTCGGCCAGCGCCTCTGGATGGCGCCATGCCCGCACTATCGTTTCCTGCACTAGGTCCTCCGCACGCTGCCTGTCACCACCCGTGAGGTGGAGGGCATAACGAAGCAGGGCACCGCCGTGCTCGGCGTACAGCGCCCGGACAAACGCCTCGTCTGCCACCCGCCCGGGGCGGGGCGCGGTTCCCGCGTTCGGCACACCACTGGATACGTCTGGCGGCGCCTGGCGGTTCAAATGGCCAGGAAAATTCCTATCGCCGGGCGCCGCCCCAGGGATCGGGGGGCCGGGAGGAGGTCCGTGCTGGCTCATGGTGAGGCCCTGCTGGTGGTGAGGCCCTGCTGACTGTGACTTCGGAACGTGGCGATACGGACACTGTAGGGCGTTGTCCACTCAGTCTGCCGCAATAGGCGCGGATTGCCCAGTGCTGGCCCGGGGGGGCGACCCCCGGGGAACCCCCGCGTCTGGGGGGACTCATCCCCAGACCCCCTTAAGCCGCCGGCGAACTGCGGCAGCACTTCGATGACGGCCGCGTCCGGAAGGACCAGGTCGGATGCCACGCGGCGGCCAGCGGCCGCGCCGTCCACCAGGAAGGAAGACCTGGCGAGCACCGAGCGCAGCCGCCCGTCATTCCCGCGCCGGGCCACGACCACGTCCAGTGCCTCCGCCAGCGTGCTCGCCTCCACCGACTCCAGCTCCAGGCCGGCCGCCTCCCTGGCCGCGGCCCAGTACTGGATTGTTACTTTGGCCATGTGGGATATCCTTCTCTACACGGACCCGGGCGCTGTTGCCCCCGGGTCCTTGTCTGTTTATACAAGTAGTGAGGTGCGACCGCACCAGCGAGTGGAGGTGCCGCCGAGTGAGTGACCTGCTGCTGATCACCAGCGTGCTTGAGCCGTCCGCCGAAGTGCTGCCCGCCCTGGGACTGTTGCTGCATCCGGTCCGCGTGCTGCCTGCGGACGCGTCTGCCCTCGTGGAGGCCCCGCCCGCCGACGCGGTGCTGATGGACGCCCGGCGCGAGCTCGCGCACGCGAAGAGCATCTGCCGCCTGCTGCAGACGACGGGCCTGGACTGCCCCCTTTTCGCGATCGTGACCGAAGGCGGCCTGGCGGCGGTCAACGCCGAGTGGGGCGTCGACGACGTGATCTTGCACACGGCCGGTCCCGCCGAGGTGGAGGCCAGGGTCAGGCTGGCCATCGGCCGCCGGGCTGTCGCCGCGGTGGCCGACGCGCCAGACGAGATACGCTCGGGCGAGCTGGCCATCGACGAGGCCACCTACGCGGCCCGGCTGCGCGGCCGCGTGCTCGACCTCACCTTCAAGGAATTCGAGCTGCTCAAGTTCCTCGCCCAGCATCCGGGCCGGGTCTTCACCCGGGCCCAGTTGCTGCAGGAGGTCTGGGGTTATGACTACTTCGGCGGCACGCGCACCGTCGACGTTCACGTCCGGCGGTTGCGGGCCAAGCTCGGCCCCGAGCACGAGGCCCTGATCGGCACCGTGCGCAACGTCGGCTACCGGTTCGTGCCGGTCAAGGGCGAAAAGATGACAGCTGACGAGCGCGCCAGGAGCATGCAGGAGCTGAGCGCCCGCGCCGCGACCGCGGCTCGATGACCGAACGACTGATCACCCGCGCTGAACTCAGCACGGCCCAGGTCACCGAGGTCGTGGCCCTGGTCCAGGCGGCACGCCTGGCCGATGGCGTGGCGCCGCTGTCCGAGCACGTGATGCTGCACGTGCGCTACGACAGCGCCACCCGCGCAGGGGCCGGCCGTGATGTCGTCCTCACCACGGGCGGCGAGATAGCCGGCTATGCGTACCTGGATCCGCCGTCGGCCGACGGGGAGATGACCAGCGAGCTCGTGATCCATCCGGACCGCCGGCGGCAGGGGCTCGGCCGCGCGCTGGCCGGCGAGGTCGCCGCTGCCGCGAGTGGCCACGTGCTCCGGGTCTGGGCCCACGGCGACCAGCCCGCCGCCGCCGCGCTGGCCAGGACGGCTGGTTTCGAGCGGTTCCGCGCCCTGTGGCAGATGCGCCGCTCGCTGCGCGAGCCGCTGGACCGGCCGGTCGTCCCGGCCGGCCGGACGCTGCGCACCTTCGTCCCGGGCCAGGACGAGGATGACTGGCTGAGCCTCAACGGCCGGGCCTTCGCCAAGCATCCCGAGCAGGGCGGCTGGACCAGGCACGATCTGGAGCTGCGGGAACGGGAGCCGTGGTTCGAGCCGGAAGGCTTCTTCATCGCCGAAACAGACGGGCTCATGGCCGGCTTCCACTGGACCAAGGTGCACCCGCCAGGCGAGGAGGGTCCCGGGCTGGGTGAGGTCTACGTGGTCGGGGTCGATCCCGCCGAGCAGGGCAGCGGGCTCGGCCGGGCGCTCACCCTGGCCGGACTGCATCACCTGCGTGATCGCGGCATGGTCCAGGCCATGCTCTACGTTGACGAGGACAACGTCCCCGCGATCAGGATGTACGAGGCTCTCGGATTCACCCCGGCCAGGGTCGACGCCATGTACCGCTGTGGGGCCACTAGCCGGTAAGCCCCCGCGGACTACCTAGCTGCCGTCGATGCCCAGTGCTTCGTCGAGCTCGGCGGCCGTCAGCGGCCGGTCCGCAGCCGCTACCGCGCTTAGCACCTCGGCGTAGAGCTCTATCTCATCAAGGGCGACGCGATCGTGAACGCGAAGATCCAACTGCCGGGGAATCGTGCTCACCTCCCGCGCTGATCGCGACTCCGTTCGCTTGCGCCCCAGGTTACGTGCCGACACTGCTCCTCCGCATGACCCATCAGGGCCATTCCGTTACCACCTTCACGTGCGGTTTTACCCACCTGAGCGGTAACGATTCCGGAAACTTGCGACACAGTTGCCGTCCATCCGGTAATGCGCGTCACAATCGTCACATCCGCATCTCCGCCAGAACGCTAACTACCCATAACATCGCCCATCTAGTCAGAAACAGGCATGAACCTGGACAGTGAGCCGCTCCGGTTACAGGTACTGTGGCCGCAGAGAGGAGTCATGCACCTATTCGCCCCGTCCGGCCCGCCCGGAGCCCGCATACTACTGGGGTAGCGGTTCTGCGGGATCACCGAGGCGACCGGCCTCTGCTGGCGCCGCGAGATCCCGGACACCGTTCCCGCCTACTTAGACACCCATGATCTCGGGAAGCCATGAATGACAACAGTGATCTCCTGCCGAACCTCGTTCACGAAGACGCCTTCGAAATGCAGATGCGCGGGTACAGCCGCCGCCAGGTGGACGAGTTCATCGCCCGCTGCCGCGGCCAGATCCGCGACCTGGAGCAGCGACTTGCCCGGGCCCTCGACGACGGCGAGGAACTGAGGCGCGACCTGGCCACCGCGCGCCAGCAGGCACTCGGCGCCAAGCCCGCGCACGAGGAAGTCAGTGAGCGCATCGCCCAGATCCTCAAGCTGGCCGATGACGAGGCCAGGTCCCAGAAGTCGAAGGCCCACGAGGAGATAGCCAGGCAGCGCAACGACGCCCAGGCGGACGCGGAGAAGTCCCGCGCCGAGGCGCGCGAGCAGGCCGAGCGCATGCTCACCGCGGCTCAGGAACAGGCCGAACGGGCGATCACATCCGCGCGCGCCGAGGCAGAAAAGACTCTTGCCGCCGCCCGCGCCGAGGCGGAGCGCACCACCACCGAGGCGAGGAAGAAGTCGGAGAGCGCGCTGGCCAGCGCGAAATCGCAGGCCAAGAAGGCGCTCGACGAGGCGACGGCGCGGGCCACCGCCATTCATGACGGCGCGGAACGCCGGTTGAACCTGCTGTCCACCAGGCACTCGGAAACGATCAAGCGGCTCACCGAAATCCTGGACGGCGTGTCCAGCCTGGTGGCCGCCGAGAACGCCCGCATGTCGCTCGAGGACGAGGTGAACCAGGCGACCGCCAGGACGATCAGCGCGTCGCAGTCCGCCGCCGCTCCGCGGCCGGCCGCCGAGCCGGCTAGGTCCGCGGGGGCAGGCCGCCCCGCGAGCCCGGGCGGTCCCACTGGCCCGGTCGGGCCGCGCCCGGTCGCGTCCGGACCGTCGGCTCCGCCCCGGCCCGCCGCGCCGTCCCCGACCGGCCCGAGCCAGCCAGCCCAGGCCCAGCCAGCCCAGGCCCAGCCAGCCCAGGCCCAGTCCGCTCAGGCCCAGTCCGCTCAGGCCCAGTCAGCTCAGGCCCAGTCAGCCCAGGCCCAGTCCAAGCAGCCTGCTGCCCCGGCCCGCCCCCCGGTCATCGATACCGGGGAGAAGGCCGAGGGTGTCCGGATCATGCCTGGCAGGGACAACTGAGGCCTACCACCCAGCCGGATGTAAGACGCCCAGGCCCTGCGCGAGCATATCCAGGCGCCGCAAGATGACGCCCTCGCGCAGGGCCCACGGGCAGAGTTCGATCTGATCGACGCCCAGCAGGTCGAGGATGGCGTCGGCCACGATGGCCCCGGCGGGCAACTGCGGCGCCCGGCCGGCCGATACGCCCGGCAGCTTGGCCCGTTCGGCCTGCGTCATCGTCGGCAGGCGTTCGGCCAGGGTCGCCACATCGGAGTGCCGTAGGACGCGCTTGACGTAGAAGCCCTCGCCGTACGGAGCCGCACCCGCGATCCTGGCCAGCTGCCGGAACGTCTTCGAGGTCCCCACCGCGTGATCGGGGGTTCCCTGGCGCAGCATGCCGCCCGTTTCCCTGGCGATCTCCGCTCGCACGTGCTTGCGCAGGCGGCGCACCTCCTGCGGCGAGGGCGGGTCGGTGCCGAACCAGTCCCTGGTGAGGCGCCCGGCGCCGAGCGGCAGCGAGGCCACCTCGTCCGGCTCCTCGTCGATGCCCGAGGCGACCTCGAGCGAGCCGCCGCCGATGTCGATCACCAGCAGCCGCCCCGAGGACCAGCCGAACCAGCGGCGGGCGGCCAGGAAGGTGAGCCGGGCCTCCTCCTCGCCGGTCATCACGTTGATCTGCGCGCCGGTCTGCTCGCGGATCCTGGCCAGCACCCGCTCGCCGTTCACGGCTTCCCGGACGGCCGAGGTCGCGAACGCGATGATGTCCTCGACGCCCTTGTCCTCGGCGATGCGCAGCGCCTCTTCGACGACCCCGCGCAGGCTGCTCTCGCCCGGCTTGGACAGCGAGCTGCCGGTATCGAGGTGAGCGGCGAGCTTGAGTTCGGCCTTATGCGAGAAAGCCGGCGTGGGCCGCGCCCCCGGATAGGCGTCCACCACGAGCAAGTGCACCGTGTTCGACCCCACATCCAGCACGCCAAGTCGCATACTCTGACGCTACCCTGCCGGCGACCGGAAAGGCCCGGCCCGTGGTCCCCTGACCTGGTTCACCGGGCCTAAGATGCGACATTTACCGGGTTTGCGGATAATTCGTTCCGAACGAGCGGCGGACTCGCGCCGCACGAGGAGGCCGGAGCATGCGCAACGGGGACGTGTCGTACTGGTGGCAGGCGCGCGGTATCCCGCCGCGGCGGGCCTCGCTGCCCGGCGGCGCCGACGCCGACGTGTGCATCGTCGGTGCGGGCTTCACGGGCCTGTGGACCGCTTACTACCTCACGCGGGCCGACCCCGCGCTGCGGATCGTGGTCCTCGAGGCCGGGTTCGCCGGGTTCGGCGCCTCCGGCCGGAACGGCGGCTGGGTGACGGCCACGCTGCCCGGGTCACGGGCCCGCTACGCCCGGCACCCGCGGGGCACGAACGGCGTACGCGAGCTCGAACGGCAGCTCCGCGACACGGTCGACGAGGTAGCCAGGGTGTGCGCCGCCGAGGGAATCGATGCGGGCCTGGTGAAAGGCGGCACGCTCACCGTCGCCACCTCGGCGGCCCAGCAGGCCCGGCTGCGCCACCGGCTGGAGCAGGAACGGGCGTGGGGAGACGATGCCGGGATCGTTCGGTACCTAGAAAGAACGGAGCTGGCCGATCGCCTGCGGGTGACCGGGGCGGTCGGGGCCCTCTACTCGCCGCACTGTGCCCGCGTGCAGCCAGCCGACCTGGTCGCCGGGCTAGCGGAGGTCGTCACCCGGGCCGGCGTGCGGCTCTACGAGGCGACCCCGGTGACGTCGATCAGCGCCGGACGGGCGCGAACGCCGGCCGGCGACGTGCGGGCACCTTATATCGTGCGCTGCACCGAGGGGTTCACCGCGGACATCCCGGCTCAGCACCGGACGCTGCTGCCGATGAACAGCTCGATGATCGTCACCGGCCCGCTCAGCGACGAGGCCTGGAAGTCGATCGGCTGGGATCGCTTCGAGACGCTCAGCGACGAGGCGCACGCCTACATCTACGCCCAGCGCACTCCGGACGGACGGATCGCGCTCGGCGGCCGCGGCGTCCCCTACCGGTTCGGCTCCGGGCTGGACCTTGACGGCGCGATCGCGCCGTCAACCATCGCGCAGCTCGGCCGGATCCTGCGCCGCATGTTTCCGGTCGCGACCGAGGCCGGCATCGAGCACGCCTGGTGCGGCGTGCTCGGGGTGCCGCGGGACTGGTGCGCGACGGTCACCCTGGATCAGGAGACTGGGCTGGGCTGGGCGGGCGGCTACTCGGGTCACGGCGTGGCCGCCGCCAACCTGGCCGGCCGCACGCTCGCCGACCTGGTGCGGGGTGTGCCCAGCCCGCTGACCACCCTGCCCTGGGTGGGCCACCGCTCGCCGCGCTGGGAACCCGAGCCCGCCCGCTGGGCCGGGGTGCACGGCCTGTACGCGCTCTACCGGACGGCGGACCGGCTGGAGTCCGCCCGCCAGTCCCCGCGTACCTCCGTGCTGGCCCGCGCGGGCGACCTCATCTCCGGGATCCCCCACTAGGGCCCGGGCTCCTGCCCATCTACTGCGCACACGCAGAACTCATGGCCGGATACCCCCGCCCAGGTCATGCCCGCCGGTACCGGATCAGCCCGATGATGGCCGCGCCGAGCAGCAGGGCGGTCAGCAGGGTGCCGCCACCCACGACGGCCTGGAAGACCCAGTACCGCCCCCCGGGCTGGTAGCTGACCCAGAACGTGTCGTGTAGCCGGGTGAGCCACGCCGGGCTGGTGCCCGCGTGTTTGTTGAGGAGCTGGATCACGGCACCGTTGCTGAGCCGGTGCCCGTTGGCGCTGGCGTACCAGCCCTGGTCCAGCCAGGCTCCGGCGGGTCCGGGCACCGATGGGCCCACCGTCTCGTGGATGTCCATCGCGCCGCTGGTCGGTATCCCGACATTGGGTGCTGCGCCGAAGGCCAGGTCACGCGCCAGCCGGGTGCCCCGGCCCAGCAGCCAGTAGTGCAGCCGGTTGTAGGTGAGGTCGGCGGCCATGATGGCGCAGGCGGCGGTGACGGCCATCGCGGCCACCACGCGCCTGAGCAGCGCGCCGGCCAGGACGCCGATAGCGAACGCCAGCACGGCCGCGGTGGCCGCGGTCAGCGCAGTGCTGTCGAAGAATCCGGGTTCCCAGCGGTCGGCCAGCCTGCTCGTCTGCGCGGCGACCGGCTGGACGGACCACTGGGTGAGCAGGCCCAGCAGGCAGGCCCCGGCGGCCACGGCCGCGGCGAGCAGGCCGAGCTTCGCCGCGGCCCAGCGGGTCCGGCCGATGCCCTGGGTCCAGGCGAAGCGGACGGTACCGGCCGTGTACTCTCGCGCCAGCAGGGGCGCTCCGAGGAAGACGCCGATGATCACCGGGACCGTCCGCATGACCAGCATGACATCGTTCGCGTAGCTTTCCGGCCAGCCCAAGGCGAACGTGTTCTGCAGCGGCCGGCATGCCGCCGACCAGGCTGACGGGCCCAGGCAGCCGTGCCGGAGTTCGGCGGCATAGAGCCGGTGCAGTTCTATCCCGGCGACGAGCATCGCCGTGCCGAGCGCGAGCAGCAGGACCCCGAGCCAGATCAGGGCCGCGCGATGCTGTCGCCAGATAACCCAGGCCATCGAGGTCAGCAGATCCGGCAGTGGTCTCCGCCACCCGCCGGCCTGCTGGGTACGGGACGTGAGCGTGGTCATGACGTCACCCCCGTGACGGCGCCCGTTCTCAGGGGCTCAGGACCAGGCAACGCGGATGCCCTCGGTTCGCGCAGGTAAGCCAGCACGAGTTCCTCCAGCGTCACCGGATGAGCCTGCCAGCCTCGCGGCGGCTGAGCGGCGGCGGTACGCCGCCGGACGAGCAGCTGGGCCTGGGCCAATCCCTGCTGGGCGTGCACGACGTCACACGGGACGCCGACGGTCCCGGCGCCGGCGGCGGGACCGGTCAGGATCTGGTGGCCGGCCAGCAGGGACTCCACGTCCCCGGCGACCTGCACATGGCCGCCGGCCAGCACGACCAGGTAGTCGGCGACCCGCTCGAGTTCGGCGACCACGTGCGAGGAGAACAGCACCGACGTGCCGTCCTCGGCCACCGCCTCCATCACCGCGGCCAGGAACTCGTGCCGGGCCAGCGGATCCAGCGGCGCGAGCGGCTCGTCGAGGACCAGGAACTCCGGCCGCCGCGCGAGCGCGATCGTCAGCGCGACCTGGGCCTGCTGGCCCCCGGAGAGCCTGCCGACCTTGCGGCGGGGCGGGATGTTCAGGGCGGCGAGCCGCTTGTCGGCCCGCGACTGATCCCAGTGGCGGCCGTTCAGGTTCCTCGCCACGCGCACCATGTCCTGAACCGGCAGGTGCTTGTACAGCGGCACGTCCTGGGCGACGAAGGCCACTCGGTTCAGCGCCTCGGGTGACCCGGCCGGCCGGCCGCCGAGCACCGTCACCTGGCCTTTGGTGGGGGTGGTCAGGCCGACGGCCAGGTGCATCAGCGTGGTCTTACCCGCCCCGTTCGGCCCGGCCAGGGCGGCCACCCGGCCCGGCGGGATCGCCAGCGCGCAGTCCCGCAGCGCCCAGGTAGTCCAGTACCGTTTGCCAAGCCCGGTGGCCTCGATGACGTTCATGCCGTGCTGCCCGCCTCGCGGCCGCCCAGCTCGCCGGGCCGCTGCCGCAGAGCGCCGCGCGACGCCCCTGCGGCCGCGCGGCGCTCATGGAAATCCCGCAGGGCGGCGGCGAACAACGCGCTCATCCCGTCCGCATCCAGACCGGCGGAATCGGCAGCTCGCAGCCAGCTGAGCAGGCTCTTCCGCAGCCCGGTCATTTCCGCCAGCGGTACCACAGCGGGCGCCGCCAGGACGAATGTCCCCTGGCCGGGGCGCCCCGCCGCGATCCCCCGGTGCTCCAGCTCCCGGTAGGCCTTCAGCACCGTGTTGGGGTTGATGGCCAGCGAGCCCACCACGTCCTTGACCCGCGGGAGCTGGTTGCCCTGGGACAGGTAACCCAGCCGCAGCGCCTGCTCCACCTGGTGCACCAGCTGGAGGTAGGTCGGCACCCCCGAGGCCGGGTCCAGCCGGAAGGTGATCCGCGACGGCGCGTCGGCGCCGCCCGCCATCCGATCACTCTCTTTACCTATATACATAGTTAAAGGGTAATGCCGGCGCCCGGGAGAGGCAAGACGAGGCCGTCACGGATGGACAGAGGCTGGAGACTGGGCGGGTAGCTACCGGCTTGCTGCTCGGCGCGTGATCATGCTTGCGAACGGGTGGTGGTCCGCGGTTGTATTCGTCGTCGGTGACGCGGTCTTCCCAGCCCGCAGCTGTCTCCTCGGCGCGCGTTCCGCATCATCCGGAAGCTGCCTGGCGGGTCTACGGCCGGACGGCGCCATCAAAGGTCGATGCGTACCAGCCGGTGTTCATGGGAAGTTTCTGGACGTTCATGCCGGTCTGCGGCGCGTCGATGATATAGCCGCCGCCCACGTACATGGCGACATGACCCTCACCGTCATAGAGCAGCAGATCCCCGGGCTGGATAGCGGAGGTGGCGATATGCGGAAGGGCGGCCCACTGGTCATAGGTGGTGCGCGGGATGGTTACCCCGGCCGCAGCCCAGGCGGCCTGGACCAGCCCTGAGCAGTCATAGGATCCCGGGCCGGTCGCGCCCCACTGATACGGCTTGCCGAGCTGCGCGTAGACGAAGGCGACAGCCTTCCCGGCCTGGGTCGATGTCGGCCCGGTGTACTGCTGTGGCGCGGAGCTGCCGTTGGCGCCGATCGAGTTGCTCACCACCGCCTGCTGCTGCGGCACGGTCAGGCTGGCCAGCGTCGCCTTCTGGGTCGTGATGAGCGTGCCGAGGGAGTTCTTGCGGGCCGCGAGCTGGCTCTTGAGGCCGGCGATCCCGGCCTCGGTGCGCTGCATCTCCTGCTCCACGCTGGCCAGCTGGCTGGCATCGGTGAGCAGCTGCCGCGTCTGGGCGTTCCGGTTGCCGGACAGCTCCATCAGCAGCGAACCCTGCTGCAGCACGACCGAAGGGCTGCCCGAGGTGAGCACGCCCGCCGCGGAGGTGACGCCGGTGTCCTCGAACTCCGCCGCGGCCGCCTGCGCCACGTTGGCCTGCGACGCCCTGAACCGGGCGTTGGCGTGGTCCAGGTGCACGCGCACCCGGGACAGTCTCGACTGCGCCGCCGCCAGCTGCTGGCTGGCCTGGTCGAACTGCTCGGTGACCTTGTCGAACTGGGACGTGAGCTGGTTGATCCGGGCCTGAACCTGATCGACCGCCGGCTGCGGAGCCGCACCGGCACCCGAGGCGCAGACCGCAAGCCCGCTCACCGCAGCCAGGCCAGCCACGATCGCGACACCGCGGCGAATCCGGGACGCTCCAGCACCAAGCCGTGTACTCACGTGTCGGCTACGCTCCTTCCACCCTCCGCCGTACGCTGGCCCGCCGACTGCGGGTCACCGCCACCACGGCGGCGGCTGCGTTCTGACCCAGCCGGAAAGCTGAAATCACGGTAGTGAAGAGGAACGTCGCAGCTCAACCGGTTCGCGCAAGTATCACGGAATTATTACGGTCAGCTGAGTTCGCGGCCAACGCGCACGGATTCCGCTATCGACTGCGCGCAGCACAGGTGCGCACTCTGGCACGAAAGAAGATGGTGCAGTTCCAGGACACGCCCTAGCCCTGCTCGACCGCGACCCTCTGGACGTCGCGCTGGAGGTGGACGATGTCAAGATCCTTCGGATAGAGGATGTCCAGGTCGGCCGGCGCGGGCCGACCTGGACATCATGATCAGGTGAGGTCAAACCGGTCGAGGTTCATCACCTTGTTCCACGCCGCGACGAAATCGTCGACGAACTTCTCCTTGGCGTCATCGCTGGCGTAGACCTCCGCGAGCGCGCGCAGCTCGGAGTTCGACCCGAAGACGAGGTCGACACGGCTGCCGGTCCACTTGACCTCGCCCGTGCCGGCGTCGCGGCCCTCGAACGTGTTCGCGTCCTCGGACGTCGGCTGCCACGTCGTGCTCATGTCGAGCAGGTTGACGAAGAAGTCGTTGGTCAAAGACCCGGGGGCCGAGGTGAAGACGCCGAGCGGCGACTGCTGGTAGTTCGCGCCCAGGACGCGGAGACCACCGACGAGGACCGTCATCTCGGGCGCGCTCAGCGTGAGCAGGTTCGCCTTGTCGATCAGCAGGTACTCGGCCGGCAGCCGGGTGCCCTTCCCGACGTAATTGCGGAACCCGTCGGCCCTGGGCTCGATCACGGCGAACGACTCCACGTCGGTCTGCTCCGCTGACGCGTCGGTGCGGCCCGGCGCGAACGGGACCTCGACGTCGAAGCCGGCATTCCTGGCAGCCTGCTCGACACCCACGCCGCCGGCGAGCACGATCAGGTCGGCGAGCGAGATCTTCTTCCCGCCGGCCTGCGTGGCGTTGAAGGACTCCTGGATCCCCGCCAGGGTGCGCAGCACCGTCGCCAGCTGGCTGGGGTTGTTGACCTCCCAGCCACTCTGCGGCTCGAGGCGGATGCGGCCGCCGTTGGCGCCGCCACGCTTGTCGCTGCCGCGGAATGACGACGCCGACGCCCACGCGGTAGAGACCAGCTGCGAGACCGACAGGCCCGAGGCGAGGATCTGTCCCTTGAGGGCGGCGATGTCCGCGGCGCCCACGAGCTCGTGGTCCGCCGCCGGAACGGGGTCCTGCCAGATCAGCGTCTCGGACGGTACCTCCGGCCCGAGGTAGCGCACCACCGGGCCCATGTCGCGGTGGGTCAGCTTGAACCACGCGCGGGCGAAGGCGTCAGCGAACGCGTCCTGGTCCGCCATGAAGCGCCGCGAGATCGGCTCGTAGATCGGGTCGAAGCGGAGCGAGAGGTCGGTCGTCAGCATCATCGGGGTGCGGCGCTTCGACGGGTCGTGGGGGTCGGGGACAGTATCCGCGCCTGCGCCGTTCTTCGGCTGCCACTGGTGCGCGCCGGCGGGGCTCTGGGTGAGCTCCCACTCATAGTCGAACAGGATCCGGAAGAAGCTGTTGTCCCAGGTGATCGGGGTGTCGGTCCAGATGACTTCGAGACCGCTGGTGATCGCGTCGCCGCCCACGCCAGTGCCGAAGGTGCTCTTCCAGCCGAAGCCCTGCTGTTCGAGCGGGGCAGCCTCGGGATCGGGGCCGACGTTGTCCTCCGGGCCCGCACCGTGGGTCTTGCCGAAGGTGTGACCGCCGGCGATCAGGGCGACCGTCTCCTCGTCGTTCATCGCCATCCGGCGGAACGTCTCACGGATGTCGCGGGCCGCGGCGAGCGGGTCCGGGTTGCCGTTCGGGCCCTGCGGGTTGACGTAGATCAGGCCCATCTGAACCGCGGCCAGCGGGTCCTCCAGCTCGCGGTCGCCGGTGTAGCGCTCGTCGTCGAGCCAGGTGGTCTCGGGCCCCCAGTAGACGTCGTCGTCCGGCTCCCACACGTCCTCGCGGCCGCCGCCGAAGCCGAAGGTCTTGAAGCCCATCGTCTCCAGGGCGACGTTGCCCGTCAGGACCATCAGGTCGCCCCACGAGATCTTCTGGCCGTACTTCTTCTTGACCGGCCACAGCAGCCGGCGGGCCTTGTCGAGGCTGACGTTGTCCGGCCAGCTGTTGAGCGGCGCGAAGCGCTGCTGACCAGCCCCGGCGCCACCGCGGCCGTCGCTGATCCGGTAGGTGCCCGCGAGGTGCCACGCCATCCGGATCATGAGCGGGCCGTAATGCCCGAAGTCGGCCGGCCACCAGTCCTTGGAGTCCGTCATCACCTCCGCGATGTCGCGCTTCACGGCCGCGAGGTCGAGGGTATTGAACGCCGCGGCGTAGTTGAACTTCTCGCCGAGGGGGTTGGCCACGGCGGGGTTCTTGGCGAGGATCTTCAGGTTGAGCCGGTTCGGCCACCAGTCACGGTTAGCGTCCCCTTTGGTGGGGTGCGTGAGGCCGTGCACGACCGGACATCCCCCGCTCTCCGGGGTCGCGTCTTCGACGACTACTGGATCGTGGTTCTCAGACATTGGAATCCTTCCGGGCTAGGCGGATCATGGTGCTCAGGAACTGCGGGCGGTGGAACAGCCGGGGCACAGGCCCCAGTAGACGACCTCGGCCTCGCCGATCGAGAAGCCGTGATCGTCGGACGCGGTCAGGCAGGGCGCATCGCCGACCGCGCAGTCGACGTCAGCGACGACACCGCACGACCGGCACACGACGTGGTGGTGGTTGTCCCCGACGCGTCCTTCGAACCGGGGCGGGCCGCCGGCCGGTTCGATGCGGCGTACGAGCCCCACCGCGGTGAGCGCGTGGAGGGCGTCGTACACGGCTTGAAGGGAGATATGGCCGATGCGCTCGCGCACACCGGAGGCGATCGCCTCGACATCGAGGTGGTCACCGTCCCGGACGGTCGCGAGCAGTGCGGCGCGGGCGGCGGTCACCCGCAGGCCGGCACCGCGCAGCTCCTCGGCGGCGGTCGGAGTCGGGGATGCGGGCATGGCGCCAAACCCACCTTCATAAACACGAACGGTCCTAGACAACGAATGATCCAAGTCTAGTGCGCGTCAGGAGCGTTGGCCATGGTGCGGGCGCGTCTTACGGTCGCAGCTGGAGTCCCTGGACCTCTCGCGGCCGGTGCGCCTGGTAAGGCAGCCGCACTTGGCACCGTGAGCTGGGCGAGAGGGCTGGTGTGGTTGATGTGACCTTGTTACCGGATGGGCCGATGTGAGCGCCCCTCTCTGCCAGTTCCGCGCTGATCCAGCCGGCGAGTAAGACGTCGCCACATCCCATGGTGATGACAGCCAAGGGCTCCGGCTGATGGCACGTGCTGGTCACGACTACGGCGTATGCTCCGCGCCATGACTGTCGATGTGACCGTGAAGACCGTCGAACCGACGCCGACGGCGGTGGTAGCAGCGGCGGCGACGTGGGCGGAGTTCCCGAAGATGTGGGGACCGATGCTGGACAAGGTGTGGAGCTTCCTCCGGGGCGACGCCCCGGAGGGGTTCTACAAGCAGGGGCACAACATCATGCTCTACAAGGACGACGTCCCCAACGTCGAAGTCGGCGTCCAGGTAAGCGGCTCATTCGATCCCGCCGGTCATGTTGTCGCGTCAACGCTTCCGGGCGGGCTCGTCGCCACCGCGACCCACACCGGCGCGATCGCCAAGATCGGCGACACTCATCAGGCGGTGTGCGAGTGGAGCAAGGCGAACGGGTACCGGCTGGCCGGCCCTCGCTGGGAGATCTACGGCGATCCCGACCCGTCGACCGGCGACTTCGATGTAGCCGTGTTCTGGTCGCTGGTGGCGCCGTAACCTGGACATTTCCGGGATTTGGGTGGCGCGGTCTCCTCGGCAATGAGCACTCCGGTAGCCCTGCTAGGGCGGGAATCGCCTACCGCGGCTGAACGCGCCCAACTGATTAACCCTCTCCTCAGACCCGGGCCCTGGCCGGGATGACGAGCTACATCACCAGCCACTGTGACGGTGCCAAGACAACCCTGCTTTCGGCGTACCTGATCAGCCCGATCCGGTTCGTCTTCGCCGACGGCGGCTTCGCCGGCAAGCTCGTCGACTGGGCCCGCACCATCCTCGCCACCGTGGTGCACGTCGTGCGCGAACCCGAAGGCCAGCACGGCTTCGCCGTCATTCCACCCCGCTGGTGCGTCGAGCGCACCCTGGCCTGGCTCACCGCCCACCGCCGCCTCGCCCGCGACAACGAACGCGCCCCCACCACCTCCGAAGCCATGATCCGCTGGGCCGCGATCAACACCATGACCAGCCGCATCGCCCGAGGCGAACCCGCCACACGGCAACAACGCTGGCACTGGCCCGACGAATCATGACCGCGTCTCAAACACGCGCTAAGAGGAACGCCCAGTCTCGCCAGGAGACCCATTGACAAAAAATTCTCTTACGTAAAGACTGATTTTCGTCATGAGAGACGTCGTCTACCTCGACCAGATCGAGCAGGCTGAGGTCCTGCTCAAGCCGCAGCGGATCGAAGTGCTGCGGCAGCTCGCCGAGCCCCGGTCGTGCACCGAGGTGGCGGTCGAGCTCGACCAGACCCCGCAGCGGGTCTACTACCACGTGAAGCGCCTGCTGGAGGCCGGCCTAGTGCGCCAGGTGGCCGAGCGCCGGGTGCGCGGGATCCACGAGGGGATCTACCAAGCGGCCGGCCGGTCCTACTGGCTGTCCCCGGGCTTGGTGGGCCGGATCGGGCTGCGCCAGACCCGCGACCGGCTCAGCCTGGGCTACCTGGTCGACCTGATGGAGGACGTCCAGGCGGACGTCGCCGCGCTCGACCTCACCGGGCAGGACCTGCCGTCGATCGGCGTGTCCGGAGACATCCGGGTGCGCCCGGAGCAGCGCGAGGCGTTCCTCGACGAGCTGCAGCAGACGCTGCAGGACCTGTTCACCCGCTACGGCGGTGCCGAGGGCGACGCGTTCCGCCTGGCCGTCGCCTGCTATCCGAAGGGAGATCCCGATGACCGAGCCTGACCTGCGCTTGCGCGCGGTCGTTCCGGCCCCACCGAAGGTCGTGTACGAGGCGCTGACCGACCCCGGTGGTTCGGCGCCAACGTGGACATCGAGCCCTATGTGGGCGGCCGCTTCGCGATGGGCGGGTTCGAGCTGGATCCCGGGGGGGCCAAGTTCGTCGAGTTCGAGCCGGGCCGCAAGGCGACGCTGCGGTTCGCCGACGGCATGACCGACAGCTGGGAGCTGGAAGGCTCGGACGGCAAGACCCGGCTCACCGTGGTGGAGAGCGGGTTCGACCCCGCCAACCCGCCGTACCCGGGCTGGACCGGCTGGCTGGGCGGCCTCGCCGCGCTGCGGCGCTACCACGAACTCCCGCAGTGGCGCTCGATCTGGCGCCAGATCGAGATCGCCGGGGTACCCGAGGGCATGTTCAGCATCGACCAATGAGATGAGTGGTACCGCCGCTGCCGACACACCCGGCCAAGATCCAAAAACTTCTCAAACGCGCTCTGACTTGGCCCCGGCTCAGGCCTGACGTGGTTGATGTGGTCTTGTTACCGGATGGGCTGATGTGAGCGCAGCCGCCTCGTGATCATGCCTGTGTGACGAGTACAAAATCAGAGGCGGCCGCTGCCGTCAGGTCAGGCGCCGGGCTGGCGCTGCGGAAACGGAATGAGCTGCTGGCGCTGCTGCGGCCGTGCTTTGCCCGGACAGAGCCGTGGCTGCAGGCGGGCAAGTATGTGTCGGCGCTGGTCAGCGAGTTGCCGCGGGTGAACGGGTGGAGTATCGTCCGGCATGGCCGGGACCGGACGCCGGACCGGACCCAGCGGCTTACCTGGATGTTTCCCATCCATCCCAGCCGGACGAGGAGCGCACATGCCCGCTGCGCTAACGATGTGGAGCGAGGAGGGTGGTCATGACAGAGACGATGCTCGTGATCGGAAGCGAGGCTCGCACCGCTGATGACAAGATCTCCGGCTATGTGAAGTCCGTCGTCGTCGACCGCGGCACCCGGACGGTAACGCACCTCGTGGTCGAGCCGACGGGCCGGGAGGGGCTAGCCCGGCTGGTCCGGCTGGATGATCATGTTGACGCTCAGGACAACACAATCCGGCTCGGCTACACCGAGGCGGAGTTCAAGAACCTCACCGCTGCGGAAGACGCTCTGGCCGAGGTCTTCAACTCCGGCCCGGTAGAGCTGGTCCCGGAGGGCTGGCGGCCAGCGGACGACGACGAACCGGTGGTGGACGGCAGCAAGATCTCACCGGCCCGCGCGATGTTCAGGGGAGATAGAGACCTCGTTCCTGTCCGGCTGCCCGCCGAGGAGGAGGAACACCGCGGCGACCACGTCCATGCCACCGACGGTGAGATCGGGCAGCTCCGCGCGCTCTGCATCGACCCAGGCACGCACCAGGTGACCCACGTGCATGTACTGCTCAAGGAGGGTCTCCTGCGGCGTCACCAGGACGTGGCTATCCCCTCCGGCAGCGTGTCCGGGTATACCGGCGGCATCCATCTCAGCATCTCCAGGCAGCAGGTGATGGAGCTGGCGCACGACAGCGGCCACCCGGGCGGGTAGTGGGCCAGGGTGTCCAGCACCGGCCCGTCACCGAGCGCACCATGCAGAGCACCTTCACCGACCCCGGCGTCCAGGCCTATGTGTTCACCTTCGGCTAGACCGCATGCGCCGGGTGCGACGCAAGTCCTAGCACGCCGAGTTCGCCGTCGATGCCGAGGCGTTTCTTACCGGCGCCAGCTAAGCTCCTCCCGGCCGGTTCAGGGAGGTGAAACCCGGCCCGTTCGGCGCAAAAGATCTTCCTGGTCCCGAACGGACCAGGTGTTACGGCGGGACTGAGGGCAGGAGCGGATAGCGGCGAGAAGCTTCGGTTCGGGTGGTCAGCGAGTCCGTCCCGGAGGGCCGGGCCTGGCTGGAGCATCCGCGCCGGGTCGCGGGCGAGGGGCAGCCTGTGGACAGCGGACGGCCCCGCAACCTGGTTTCTAAGCGGTTATCCACTTTTCCACATCGACGCTCGTCCACAATCGTGTAGTGGTTGACCAGCATATTTGCCTAAATCATCCACAGGATTATGCACAGGGCGCTAACCTGGCGAACCCGGGGCTGGCGTGATAGGAGCGTGCTCTCATGCTGGCCCTGGGGTCCTTGAGTCCGCTGGGCGTATGGGGTTGGCTGAACACGGCAGCGCTGGTCTCTGCCTACGTTCACATGGCTGGGTATCACCCGTATGGTGCCGGCTGCCGAGCCGGGAGGCCGGCGGCGGGCCGCTGATACCGTCGATGACACGCTCGTCCGGAGATGGCGGCGTACGCCGGGGAATGGCGCGGGCCGCTTGGGGCCGTCGGGGGATGTTACCTACGGCGCGGTGCCGCGGGCCGGGTCGAACTCCAGCACCTGGGTCAGGCGGATGTTGTTGCCCGACGGGTCGCGAAACGAGGTGTCGATGCCGTAGGGCTGGACTGTCGGCGGGTCGTTGAAGGTGACGCCGCGGGCGGATAGCTCGTCATAGCTCGCCTGGCAGTCGTCGGTCTCGAGGAAGAGCGTGCCGCCTGCGCCCTTGGCCACCAGCTCGGCCAGCGCCGTGCTGCTCTCGGGGTCGAGCATGGGCGGGCCCGGCACCGGCATGAGCACGAGCCCGACGTCGTCCTGCCCGGCGGGCCCCACCGCCAGCCAGCGGAAGTTCCACGCCTCCATGGTGACGTCGGCCCGGACCTCCCAGCCGAGCGTCTTAGTGTAGAAGCGCAGGGCCTCGTCCTGGTCGTGGACCCAGAACTGGACATTGGCGATCTTGATCAACGGGGGTTCCTCCTCGGATGCGAGAGCGTTACCAGAAGAACCCTACGAACTGGCCGTCCCGTGGTCTTCTCGAAACGTGCGGTTCTGCGGCCGGGCGTAGGCCATGGCCACGCAGCGGGGAATCCGGACGAAACGCGCCGCCGGCGGCCACGATCGGCGGTAGGCCGTGGGCGACCGGCCGAAGACCCGGCCGAAGCTCGCCGTGAAGGACCCGACGCTGCCGGCGCCGACGGCGAAACATATGTCGGCCACCGGCCAGTCAGTCACCCGGAGCAGGGCGGCCGCGCGCTCCAGCCGCCGGGTCAGCAGGTACTGGTGCGGCGACTCGCCGAAGGCGCGCTTGAACTCCCGGCTGAAGTGAGCCGGCGACAGCCCGGCGGCACCGGCCATATCGGCGACGGTCAGCGGCTCGGCGTAACGGGCGTCAGCCAGGTCGCGGGCCCGCAGCAGGTGGCGCGCGAGCGGCCGGGGGGGCATGACTCAAGGGTACGGGGCTTCGCCGCGGCCGTATGCTGGCAGACGTGACCATTCGGCGGATGGACAACGTCGCCATCGTCGTCGACGACCTGGACGCCGCCGTGGCATTCTTCACCGAGCTCGGCATGGAGCTGGAAGGCAAGGGACAGATCGAAGGCCTGTGGGCGGACCGCACCGTCGGACTCGACGGCGTCCGGAGCGAGATCGCGATGATGCGGACCCCGGACGGCCACAGCAAGCTGGAGCTGACCAGGTACCACGCCCCCGCGGCGGTCGGCGCCGGGCCGGAGAACCCGCCGCCCAACACGCTGGGCCTGCATCGCGTCATGTTCGCTGTCGACGACATCCATGACACCGTCGCCCGACTGCGCGCCCACGGCGCCGAACTCCTCGGCGAGGTGGCACAGTACGAGAGCATCTTCCTGCTCTGCTACCTCCGCGGCCCCGCGGGCATCATCGTCGCCCTGGCCGAACAGATCGGCTGACGCGAGCCCGCTGCGGGACAGCGGACGAACCATGACCGGCGCGCGAGGACGAAGCCCCGGAGATTCGCTCCATCTGCTCCGTTGCAGGAGCGCATACCCAAAAGCCGCACGACCCTCCGGCCTCCTGTCCGACGGCGACCCCTGGCCATGTGAGGATTGTTTGATCTCGTGCGGCCGGGAATTATGCGCCCTCGCATGCGTTAACATGAGCGGTACCCAAGAACCGACTCGGTCGTCCGGCGACGGCTTTCCCCCTGCCGTGGTCACCAGCCCACCCACCGGCGGCTCCGGGTCTGCGTGAGACGCTTGCCGGGGCCCGCTGCGTCGATCCTCGGAGATCCGCAAGCCGGCTCGGCGTCCGGAGCACCAGGCCCTGTGCTCGGGACGTTCCTCGCCCCGGCCGCGGGACTGTGCGGCATGCTGCCGTGGCCACCGTGCCCCGGCATTCCAGAGGAGGAGTCTGTGGCTCGACCAGGCCAGCGCCAGACGGGCGCTCGCCGTACCGCCCCGCGGAAGCAGCGACGCGTCCGCCACTGCGGCGATGTCGTCTCGGTGCTCGCCCGGACCGCCCGTGAGGTCGAGGCGGCTGCCCGGCGCGGCCGCGTGACACCCGCCGTGCGCACGAAGTTCCAGGCCGTCGCCCTGCTGCTGCGGGACGAGCGCGCCCGCGTCCGGGCGGCACCCGGAAGCGACAGTCATCGGGCCGAGCACCTCAAGAGCCTGGACGGCATCGCGGCCATCCTCGCGACGACCGCCGTCCAGGACGCTGGGCTACTGGCGCTGCTCGCCGAGGGCTCCGGCGTCTCCGACGCGGCCAGGTCGCTCAAGCGGGAGATGGCGCGGGACCTCGGCATCGCGCCGGCGCCCGAAGAGATCGCGCCGGCGGAGATCGAGACAGCTTCCGCCGGCCCGGAGCGGCGGGTCGTGCCGCAGTCGGTGATCTCCCGGCAGCTGGCGAACCCCTTTCTCGCCCCCGACTTCTCCGCCGTTCCGCAGCTCACTTCCCGTCCGCGCCGCCTGGCCAGCTGGGAGCTGCTCGGCCCGCTGCTGAGTTCCTTCGAGCGGGCCGGCCGGGGAACCCCGGCGTGCATGGCGCTCCCGGCGCCGACGGCACGGTTCACCCCGGCGGGCCTGGAACTGATGCCGCACCAGGGGAAGCTGGTCGCCGCGGCCGCTGCCGGTCACCGGACGTTCCTGCTCGCTGATGAGCCGGGGCTGGGCAAGACGGCCCAGGCGCTGCTCGCCGCGGAAGCGGCGAACGCCTACCCGCTGCTCGTCGTCGTGCCGAACGTCGTCAAGACCAACTGGGCCCGTGAGGCGGCTCGCTGGACTCCCCGCCGCCCGGCCACCGTGGTGCAGGGCGTCGGCGAGGCTGTCGACGGCTTCGCCGATATCGTCGTGCTCAACTACGAGGTTCTCGACCGTCACATGGGCTGGCTCAGCGACTTCGGCTTCCGCGGCATGGTCGTGGACGAGGCCCACTTCATCAAGAACAAGACCTCGCAGCGCTCGCAGCACGTCCTCGCGCTCTCCGGCCGCATCCGGTCCCGTACGGACCAGCCCCTGCTGATGGCACTGACCGGCACCCCGCTGATCAACGACATCGAGGACTTCCGGGCGATCTGGCAGTTCCTCGGCTGGATCGACGACAGCAAGCCCCTGGACGAGCTGATGGACCCGCTTGAGGACACCGGCCTGACGCCCGCCGACCGGGGCTTCTACGCCGCGGCGCGCCAGTGCGTGATCGACCGCGGCATCGTGCGCCGCCGCAAGCTCGACGTGGCCGCCGACATCCCCGCCCGCCGCATCGCCGACCTCCCCGTCGAACTGGACGGACGGGCCGGCCGGTCGATCCGGGCGGCAGAACGGGACCTCGCCGGCCGGATGGTGGCGCGGTACGAGACCGCGCTCGCGAACCGATCCTGCGACGCCGGCGTCGAGGGCATCGACCACGACCTCGTCCGCCGGGTGGCCCGGTCGGAGCTGAAGGAGGCGACGACCGCGCAGTCCGGCGAGAACGTGTTCACCATGATGCGACGCATCGGCCAGGCGAAAGCCGAACTGGCCGCGGACTACGCGACGCAGCTAGCCCGCAGCGCCGGCAAGGTCGTCTTCTTCGCCAAGCACGTCGACGTGATGGACGCCGCCGAAGAGATTTTCGCCCGGCAGGGGGTGCGCTTCTCGTCGATCCGCGGCGGCCAGACGCCCACGGCGCGGCAGGCGAACGTCGACGCCTTCGTGAACGACCCGGACGTCACGGTCGCGGTGTGCTCGCTGACCGCGGCTGGCGTGGGCCTGAATCTGCAGGTCGCCTCGAACATCGTGCTGGCCGAGCTGTCCTGGACCGACGCGGAGCAGACCCAGGCCATCGACCGCAGCCACCGCATCGGGCAGGCCGAACCGGTCACCGCGTGGCGCATCATCGCCGCGCAGACCATCGACGCCCGGATCGCCGGGCTGATCGACGGCAAGGCGGGGCTTGCCGCCCGGGCGCTGGACGGGGCGGACCAGGAGGCCTCCTCGCCGCCCGACGTGCAGCTCGAGGCGCTGGCCGCATTGCTGACGGATGCGCTGCGGGCGTCTTTCGGACCTGGCGACGCCCCGGGTTCCTGACCGTCAGGACTCCCCAGGCGAGAACTGTGTCCGAGGACCAAGGCCGGCCAATTGCGCATGCTGGTCCTATCGCCCTGACCATGACCATGACCATTGTTCCTGGTGGTACCCGGTGATGGCGGCTGATCGGGTCATCAGGTGGACCACCGCGGGCGCCGTAGCCGGTGTAGCGGCGATGGCGTCCCATGAGCATGCCCATGCTCTCGTTTCGGCCGGGGTCAATGCCGGTATGAGCCGGATCGAGTTAGTCGGGGCCTTGTCAGGCTTGCTGGCAGCGGATGCGTGGCTCGGCCCGAGCTCGGCTTCCTGGGATAGTCCTCACACCCAGTGATCACCTGGCTTCCGGCAATGATGGGCCGGGCGGGCGGCGCACGCCGTTCGACCTTGCCCCGGGGGCAACTGGCATCATGCTTGTCATGACCATCCAGGCGGTTGTGTTCGACATCGGCGGCGTTCTGGAGATCACCCCGGACCTGGGCGTGACCGGGATGTGGGAGTCCCGGCTCGGCCTGGGCCCCGGCGAGCTTAACAAGCGCATATACGACGTCTGGCGTGGCGGCAGCATCGGAACGGTCAGCGAGCGCGACGTGCATCAGGCGGCCTCGGAAATCCTCGGCCTCGATAGATGGCAGCTCGCGGAGTTCATGGCCGATATCTGGCGCGAGTACCTCGGGACCGCCAATACAGAACTGATCGAGTACGCTCGCCGGCTGCGTCCGCGATACCGCGCGGGGATCCTGAGCAACAGCTTCGTCGGCGCCAGGGAACGAGAACAGGCCGCCTACGGGTTCGAAGACCTCGTCGACGAGATCATCTACTCCCACGAGTGCGGGATGAGCAAGCCCGACCCAGGGATCTACGCCCTCGCCTGCGAGCGGCTCCGGGTCGAGCCAGCGCAGATGGTGTTCCTCGACGACTACGAGCCGTGTGTCGAAGGAGCACGCCAGGCGGGTATCCACGCGGTGCTGTACCAAGACAACAGCCAGGCAGTCAGCGACATCGAGGACCTGCTCGCCGCGACCGGTTGCGCGTAACGCGATCCGCTGGTGCCGCCAAGCCCGATCCGGGGAATCCAGCCCGCCGGGTCACGAGGGCCTCCCGGTGCCAGCAAGCGCGATCAGGCTCACGGTGGTGTTGCGGGTATGACGTGAAGGGCTGCTGGTCGGCTCGGCGTGTCGTGTGGCTTACGGAGGGCCGGCCCTGATCTCGTACCGTTATGCCCGATGCGTCCGGCCCGGGAGATGGAACCGCCCAGGCAGGGCCTGGGTGCAGGCGCGGTCGTAGCCCAGGGGCCGGGCCGGTGGCCGCGGGCGGCCATGGAGGTGAGCACGCGGGCGCCGGTGCCGCCGGGGTCTTCGCCGGGCCGGGTCAGCGCCAGGCCGGCGGCGAGGTTCGGGTGCGCGGGCGGCGCGCCCGGCGGCCGGGCCATGGTCGCGATGCTGGCCTCGAGTGCCCAGGCGATCTTGCCCAGTGGCTTGCCCTTGTCGTCCTCACGCTCGCGGTGGTCGCCTTCGCGCACGTACCATCCGCCGTCGGGGTCGCTGGCGCACAGGCCGGTCCGCTTGGACGGGCAGGCGCATGTCAAACGCTGGTTGACGGCAAACTTCGTACCAACGAGACGTGCCACTTCCATGCCAGAACCGGCCGGAAACCGCAGACAATGGCAGTCATCGTCGAGCACATCAAACGGCCTCTAGCCAGGACATACGCAGGTCGGGCACGAGCGTGAAACGACCTTCTAAGCAGCGGGTCAGAACGAACGGCGGGCTGGCCGCTACCGCTGCTGCCGCGCCCACCAGCTGCGGATAGCGGCCTCGATTTGGGTGGCGCCTGACTGAGACTGCTGCTCCAGGCCATTGACCTCGCTGATCAGAGCGCTTACGGCATCCAGCATCGGCTCTGGATGGAAGTCCGGACGGGAAGGCAGCCAGACGATGACCCAGGTGCGGTCCTCCCGCTCCTCGGCCTCCACGTTGAGCTCTCGCATTCGCTTCGACGCCAGCTCGCCGAAGAGTTCCCGCCAGTGCCCGCTGGCGTGCCCGGCGAGCGGAATCTCAGCCGTCACCGGCCCCCGGCCTGCGGCGACCTTGATATCCACGGTGCGATCGATGTCCGGCATCGTTGCCCGCCTCCCTCACGACGGCACGGCTGGCTCTCTTACGAGAGTACGGCGCGTATCGGACCACGGTCATGGGCGGACGCCCGAAGCGCACGCGGCGAACCTCACATCGATGCACGTCAAGCAGCTCTTGACGGTGTTCTGCGTAATGGCGGGCGTGCAGTCTACGTGCAGCATCCAATGGCGCAGAGCGGTCCAGAGCGGTCTCAGACGGGCATGTGCCGCGAGGGCGACATGATCTCTGAATACTGCGTTTCGGCAGGTCACGGGCCAAATTGGCTGATCAGATCTGGTGGTCAGGGACAGGATCGAACTGTCGACCTTCCGCTAATCAGGTGAATTTTGACCGTCGCGGGCTGTCGCTGGACGTCGCCTGATGAGCCATCTGACCTGCACGATTGTCGCGGACCGTCGCCTGGCGTCGCGGGGCGTCTGACGCCGTTGGCTCCCTCTTTGGCTCCCCGTTTGGCTCCCCGAATCGGCAGGCGGAGAGTCCTCAGCGGAGAGTCATAGGGGAGCCAAACTGGAGCCATCGCGGTTACATAACTGTGGCCCTGTGGACAGTGCCACCCGGAGGGTTTCATAGGTACCTCACGCGCTCCGGATCTGGCTCACGGCAGACGGCAGACGACTCGACCGCAACCATCCGCGGCAGCCAGGCACACGCTTGCGTCGACTATCCGCAAATTGAAGAGTACTCTTCTACTAGTGGATAGACGGCCTGCCCCCGCGCTCCTGCCGATCCTGCGCTCCCAGCAGCAGGGCAAGATCCTCGCGCTCCTGCTCGGCGACCCGGACCTGGAACTCAGCCTGACCGAGATCGCGGCCCGGCTCGGCGTCCCCCACCCCTCGGTCTACCGCGAGATCCAGCGCGCCGAGCAGGCCGGCCTGGTCACCACCCGCAAAATCGGTAACACGCGGCTGGTCCGGGCCGACACCACCAGCCCCTATTACAGCGGCCTAGCCGAGGTGCTGACCAGGGCATTCGGTGTCCCCGCTGTCCTGGCAGAGGCCCTGCGCGGCGTCGGCGGGATCTCCGCCGCCTACATCTACGGATCCTGGGCCGCCCGACACGAAGGCCAGCCTGGCCAGCGCCCGGTCGGGGACATCGACGTGCTCGTCCTCGGCGAACCGGACCGGGACCAGCTCTACACCGCCCTCAGCACCGCCGAGCAACGCCTGGCCCGGCCGGTACAGGCCACCATCCGCGAGCGCGCCTGGCTAGAGTCGGGATCCGGAGCCTTCCATGACACGATCACCAGCCGTCCGATAGTCAAGTTGGCCGTGCCAGCTGACTAGCCGAACCGCTCCGGCGGCGAGGCGGCCAGCAGCGCTTTGACTCCCGACAGGGCTTCCCTGGCCTTTCCGATTGCCCATACCGCATCCGGGGCGGTCAGCGGCGCCGCGGACGGATCAAAGTACTGCGCCGCATGACGGGCCCGCCGGAATCGCTCGAACGTCGGCTTCGCGAACGCCGGAATCTCGGTCCCGAATTGCGCCGACACGGCATCCTCCACCGCCATGTGCGACCCGTCACCGCCCGTAGCGCGCAGGGCCTGCCGGGCCAGGAGCGCTTCCGCCGTCATCCGGTAACCGTCGTACGCAGCGACGAAGGCGCCATCCACGTCACCACCCGCCAGCGCCGCGGCTGCAGTAGTCTCGACCCGCAGTACCGCCCGCCCAATCAGAGCATCCGTCAGTCCAGCAAGATCTTCCGCCTCAAAGCTCTCCAGGCGGTTCCGGTCGACGAGGAACTGAACGGTCTGTTCTCCTCTCGCCCAGCGCGCCATGTCTTCTCCCGTTTCCGTCGGGACACAGATCCTAGCGCGCCTATTTCGGGCCGACATGAACCTCAAACCAGACCCGAATGGCCATGTGCCATACAGAATTGGGATCCGTGACGGTGGGGTGAGGGCCAGGCCGGGAGCGTGATCTCCTGCCTATCCTGGAACCTCCGAGACATCCAGGAAGGTCCGATCTGGTGGATGACGATGGCGGCGTGCTGTGCCTCGTGGTCAGCGGCGCCCCAGCGCCCGAGGGCATACCCGCGCTGGTCACCGCGTGCCAGGCCGCAGGGTGGCGGGTCGTGGTCTTCTCCACGCCGGCCGGCACCAGGTTCATCGACCCCGCCGAGCTGGAAAGGCTGACCGGCGAGTCCGTGCGGTCTGAGTACCGGATGCCGGGCACTGGCGCGTCGGTCCCCCCTGCGGACGCCGTGCTGGCGTGCCCTTTGACGTTCAACAGCGTCAACAAGTTCGCCCATGGCCACGCGGACAACTTCGCTGTGGGCCTGCTGTGCGAGATGGCCGGTTACGGTGTCCCGGTCGTGATCGTGCCGCATTGCAAGCCCCAGCTCGCCAGCCATCCGGCGTTCGCTGCGAGCCTAGATACGCTGCGTGGCATGAGCGTACGGGTGCTGTTCGACCCGGACGCGCCGTACGAGCGCAGGCTGCCACCGTGGCACGGGGTCGTCGACGCGCTCCCAGTGCGGGCTGGTGCTGGATGACGCCGTCGGACCGCGAGACCGCCGGGCAGCAGATCGCACGGGCCCGGCGGCGGCGTGGCTTGTCGCAAGCCGTACTCGCCGGGCTGGTCGGCCGGTCCGAATCCTGGCTGTCCCAGGTTGAGCGAGGCAAGCGCGGCGTCGACAGCCACGCCGTCCTGGTGCGCCTGGCCGAGGCTCTGCGGGTGGACATCGACGAGCTCACCGGCTCCGCAGACCGGGATGAGACCGGCCGCCGTGCCTACACAGCCGCGCCCTTGATCGAGCAGGCCATGATGGGCTACGGAACTCCCGGCCCCCTGGACAGCGGTGATGAGCCGGGACGGAAGGCCAGCCTGGACTTCCTACACGCGCAGGCGCGCTCCGCGTACCGGGCTTATCAGGCCACTCGCTACGACGCGGCGGGCCGTATCCTGCCCGGCCTGATCCGCGGTGTGGAAACGGCGGTGCGGACCACCGGCACGGCCAGCCCGGCCGCTTGCGCGGTACGCGCTCGCGTCTACGACACTGCGGCCGCGCTGCTGAGCCGCGTGGGCCAGCCGTTCCTGGCCTGGGCAGCCGCCGATCGCGCCATGTTCGCCGCGGATCAGTCCGGCGACCCGCTGCTCGCCGCGGCCAGTGCCTGGCGCCTGTCCTACATGATCACTGGCCGCAAGCATCCGCGAGAGGCGCTGGAGCTGGCGATGGCCGCGGCCGCCGCCCTCGGGGGCGCGACGCGAACACTCTCGCCCGAACGGCTCAGCGTCTATGGTGCCCTGCACCTGGCCGCCGCCACGGCGGCAGCGGCCTGTCTCGACCGGACGACGGAATCGCTGCTGGCCACGGCGCGTGGCGTCGCCGACCATACCGGCGAGGAAAACCACATGGGCACCGCGTTTGGTCCGGTCAACGTGGCCATCCACGCCATCTCGGCGTCGCTCAAGCTCGGTGATCCCCGGACGGCAACCGAGACCGGTGAGGCGCTCGATCTGGCGGCCATGCCCGCCGGCTTGGTGGGCAGGCGCACCCAGGTGAACCTCGATCTGGCCCGCGCGTACGCCATGACCCGGAAGGACGCGGCCGCGGTCAACGTCCTGCTGGCCGCCGAGCGGCTCAGCCCTCAGCTGGTCCGCTACGACCAGGCCACCCGGGACGTCCTCACCGAGCTGCTGCGCCGCGAGCACCGCCCGTCGACGCCAGAGTTGCGGCCTCTCGCCCGTCGGGCCGGCGTGATCTGACCCGCACTTTTGTGCGGGTTCGGCGCCCGCAACGGGATCCCGGTTTCTTTACCTTCACGGCGCTGCGGGCCATTGCAGCCTCTGCTCTCTAGCCTCGTCGCTGGGTAAATGCGGCGAACGCCGGGAGGCACGAAGTGGAGGAACGAGCGCGCAGGCTGCGGCTGGTACCTGACGAATACGACCAGGTGCTTCGCCTGGACCGGTTCCGCCAGGCCCATCCGGCGATCGTCGTCGGAGTCGGGAACGGCTGGTGGCAAGCGGTGATCCCGGCACCGGACGGCGAGATCGTCACCACCCGGTACACGCTGCGCGCCCTGTTCGACAAACTCGATGAACTTATCAACGCGAACCCCGGTCACGAGTAGTACCCCGCTGCGAGTCGGCGCTCGATCAGGTCGCGGCTGCTTTGAGGAAGATCTCGTCGAGGTGCCACTCCAGGAACTCCCGGCCGGGCCGGTCAGCGCGATGCTCCGGCAAGTCGATGACCTGGCCAGCCTTGGCGTAGAACTGGTCGCCGTTGCTGAAGTCAGCCCGCAGGCGCGGGCTGACGAGCAGGCGGTGCTGCGGGTCCACGCCGAGGTAGCCGCGGTCGAACAGGGTGTGGATATCTGACCTGAGCAGCAGCCCGTTGTCGAGCCGGTGCTCCCCGCCCCTGGTCACCGGGCGGATGTGGGCCGCCTGCAGCACCGGCGGGATGTGCGTGCCGCTGATAGCGCAGCGCCGGTGGTAGGAGTCCAGGACGACCGCCTTGAAGGACTGCTGGCCGAGCCGGTACGGCGCCAGCCGCGGGTCGCCGAACACCGGCCCGGACCGGTGCCAGGGCTGGCCGAAGTCCAGCTCCACCGCGGCGCCGAGAGTCAGCTGCAGGACGTCCGCGAAATACCCGGCCACTACCGGGTCGGCCAGGTCGTAGCTCTTGCCCTGCACGATGTTGCGGGCGAACTGCGGCGGCGGGTCCGCGACGGCGTCGGCCGGGAAGAAGCGGACGTCGCGGACGAACAGGCAGCCGATCACCGGGTCCTCGCCGGGCCCGATCGGGGCCCGCCGGTACCCGCCGATCCGTTCCCGCATCTCCTGGATGCTGGCGACCCCGTTCGCCTGGCCGAAGAACTCCCAGGCCTCGGAGACCCGCAGCCGCGCCGAGTCGCTGAAGAAACCACCGCCGACCAGCTTGTTGTGCGGGTAGTGGGTCTTGAAGAAGAACGGCTCGCCCGGGGCCAGGACACGGAACTCGCGGGCACCGCTCGGCTGCCAGAAATTGACCTCTGTCACCCCTGGCCGGTCCGCCAGGAACCGGTACCAGTTGTCGTCGGTCACCCCCACATATACCCGCACACCCGCTATTGTGCACCGCCAGCTGGCCTGCCCTGCGGGAATCCCGCCATCCCCCCGCAACCTGCAAACCGTCGACGCGCAGCGAGAGGCCCGCGGCCGTCCGCCGGTAAGAACGGCGGAAGAGCGCAACGTCGGTCTGAGCGCACCAAGCGGATCCCGCGTTCGACGAACCGACGTTTTGTGCTCAATCTTTGAACTCCTTAAATGCGCAGTTCAAAGCCCTTCCCATGACCCGTTCATGTGGTGTCCCCCTGATCGCTTCAAATGATCATGAACCGCCAATCGCTCACCCTGGTCATATCGCCGCAGACCGTTGCATTCATCTAAATGATCATGGTCAACCCTGCGGCCCACGCGACCCCGGAGAGGAGGCAGCCGTATTGGCCGTGGTCGTCACCATCGCCAAGGGATACGACCTCGGCTACATCTGGAAAACCCAAGACCACGCAGCCGACCGCGCCGGCGGCGGGTACTACCTCAACGCCGCCCAGGCCGGCGAACCACCCGGCCGCTGGTGGGGACCCGGCGCCCACGCCCTCGGCCTCACCCCCGGCCAGACCGTCCAGCGCACCCCGTACAACGCGGTCTACCGGCAGACCGACCCGCGCACCGGAGCCAAACTCGGCCGACCCCGCGGCCGCTACCCGACGTTCGCCGACCACCTCGTCCGGCTCCAGGCGGCCGAGCCGCACGCCACCGCCGAACGGCTCATCGAGCTCGAACGAGAAGCCGCCCAGGCGACCCGGCAGCCCGCCGCCTACTACGACGTCACGATCTGGTTCTCCAAGTCCATCTCGGTGCTGCACGCTTCCCTGCGGGAGAACGAGCGCCGCGCCCGCCTGGCCGGCGACCGGCAGGCGGCCGCGTACTGGGCCGGGCGGGATCGGCAATTCCAGGAGGTGCTGCACCGGGCGAACCGGGCCGCGCTGGAGTACCTGCAGGCCTGGGCCGGGATCACCCGCACCGGCTACCACGGCACCCGGATCGACGGCCGTGAGCCGGGCCGGTTCGAGCCCGCCGGGCTGATCGTCACGTCCTGGCTGCAGGGCACCAGCCGGGACGGCGATCCCCAGGATCACATTCACAACCAGATCGCCCGGATCACCCGGACTTTCCGCGATGGCAAGTGGCGCGCCCTGGACACCATGAGCGTGCGCGCGGTCCTCGGCGCGCTGCAGGCGGTCGCCGCCACGACGGAGGAGTGCGAGCTGACGCGCGAGTTCGGAGTCGACTGGGTTCCGCGCGCGGACGGGCGCGGCAACGAGATCCGCGGCGTGACGCAGGCGCAAATGAACGCCTACTCCACGCGCACGGTGCAGGTGCGCGAGAAGGAACGCGAGCTCGCGCGGGCGTGGGAGCGCAAGCACGGCCGCGCGAGCTCGCGCGAGCTGCTGTACATCGCCAACGACGCCACGCTCCAGTCACGCACGGGCAAGCACGCGGGCCCGGTCGACTGGGACGCGCTGGCCGCGCGGTGGGACGCCACGCTCGGCGGCGAGCTAGCTGGCATCGCGCCAGCGGTGTCGAATGCGCGCAGCCCGGGCGCGCAGGTGCGTGAGCATCACGGCGGCCGCGCGCCGACCGGACCGCCTACGCGCGCGGCCCAGGCCCGGGCGCTGGCCAAGGCCCTGGTCCTGGTCCTGGTGTCGGACCAGCATCCCGCCTGGAGCCGGCACGACCTGCTCAAGCAGCTGGCCGTGGTCATGCCGCCGCAGACCCGGCACATGAGCCCGGAGGAAGCCCGCGAGCTGCCGCGCCTGGCCGAGGAGGCCCTGTCCGGCCGGACCGGCGAGGTGGTGTGCCTGGAGGCGCCCGAATGGCCGCCGCTGCCCGCGTCGCTGCGCCGCCAGTTGGACGGGCGCAGCGTCTATGCGCGGCCCGGCGTCGTGCGGTACGCCACCGCCGCGCGGCTGACCCTGGAAGACAAACTCGTCGCGCACGCGCAGACCCAAGGCGCGCCGCGCCTGCCTGGTGAGGTGGCCGCGCGGCGTCTCGGTGCCGACGCGGCGCTGCTCGAGGCGCAGTTGCGCGGCCGCGCGCACGACGCGCGCGAGCACGCCGCGCCGCGCGGGCTGCGGCTGGACCAGGCCGCTGCCGTCTGGCACGCGCTTACCTCGGCGCGCACCGTGAAAGTGATTACTGGCCCGGCCGGCACCGGCAAAACTAGAGTCCTCGCCGCCATCGCCCGGGCCTGGGACGGGCCGGTATTCGGCACCGCCACCTCCCAGAACGCCACCAACGAGCTCCACGCCGCTGGAGTCCAGATCGCCGCCAACACCACCCGGCTGCTCGCTGCCATCCAACGCGGACGCATCCCGCCCGGCTCGTTGATCGTCGCTGACGAAGGCTCCATGATCTCCATTACTCACCTCGCCGCGCTCATCGAGTACGCCGCCCGGAACAGGTGCAAGCTGATCCTGGCCGGCGATCAGGAACAGCTCGCCGCCGTCGAAGGCGGCGGCGCCATGACGCTGCTGGCGGACCGGCTCGGCTACGTCCTGCTCGCCGAACCGATCCGGTTCACCGCCGCCTGGGAACGCGAGGCTTCGCTGCGGCTGCGCTCGGGGAACGCATCGGCGCTGGATGAGTACGATCAACACGGCCGCATCCGCGGCGCCCCGCCCGACCAGGCCATGGATCAGGCCGTCTATGCCTATGTGGCCAGCTACCTGGCCGGACGGGACGTTCTGCTGTTGGCGGCGGACTGGGCCCGCTGCCGGGAACTATCCGCCCGGATCCGCGATGACCTCATCCACCTCGGCCTGGTCGACAGCCCTCGCACCGTCCGGATCGCCGACGGCGCTCAGGCCTCGGCCGGGGACCTGATCATCTGCCGCCGCAACGACCACGCCATCGAAGCGGGCGAGCCCGGCCGGGCCCTGGCCAACGGCGACGTCCTGCGGATCGAGGCTGTCACCGCTCGCGGGCTCATGGTCCGCCGCCTCCTGGAGCCGGACCGGGCCACCGGCCAGCGGCGGTTCACCGACCGGGCCTTCGGTTACGCCGATTACGGCTCGTCTGACCTGGCCTACGCGATCACCGGGCACTCTGCCCAGGGCGCCACCGTGCACACCGGGATCGCACTGGTCACCGGCACCGAGGACCGGCAATGGCTGTACCCGGCCATGACCCGCGGCACCGACGCCAACCTGGCGTTCGTGTTCACCGCCCCGGCCCGGCCCGCCGATCCGCAGCCCGGCACCCGCGCTGCCCCCGAACTCGGCCGCTACGACCGCACCCGCCGCGAACGCGGCGGTCACCGGCTGACCCAGCTCCTCCGCGCGCAGCCAGCCCAGCCAGAACAACGTGAGCCGATCGCCGTGCTCGCCGACGTCCTGGGCCGCGACGGCGCCGAGCTGTCCGCCTCCGTGGTCCGGCAGCGTAACCTGGCCGGCGCCGACCACCTGGGCATCCTGAACGCGATCTGGACCGCCGAAACCCAGGCCGCCCGCCACGACCGCTACCGCGAGCTCGTCACGGCCGCGCTCCCGCCCGGCCACCGCCAGCCGCTCTCCCACCAGGCCCGATGGCTGTTTCGCACCCTGCACGCCGCCGAACTCGCCGGCCTGGACCCAGCCGAGATCATCGGCTCGGCGATCGCCTCCCGGGACCTGGCCGGCGCCCGGGACATCGCCGCCGTCCTGGACGCCCGGATCCGGCCGCGCGTCGACCCGCTGCTCCCCCGCCCGCAAGGTCTTTGGGCCGAACGGGTACCGCGCCAGCCCGACCTCGAGCACCGGGCGTACCTGGCGGAGATCGCCGCCCTGATGGACGACCGCACGCAGCGGCTCGGCCAGCACCCCGCCCAGACCACGCCCGCCTGGGCAATCACCGCTCTCGGCCCGGTCCCGGACGACGCGGCCGCCCGGCAGGACTGGGAGCGCGACGCGTCCTCGATCGCGGCCTACCGGGAGATGTACGGCTGTGACCACCCAGACGAGCCGATCGGCCCCGAGCCCACCATGGACACGCCGGACCAGCGGGCCGCCTGGTACGAAGCCTTCCTCGCCCTCAGCCAGGCCAGCAGCCCTGACGTGACGTGGACCTGGGCGTGGGGGAAATCGGACAGGCCGCTGATGTGGTCCAGGTCGAGGTGGGTGAGGACTATGTACCGGACATCGTCGCGGCCAAAGCCGAGCCGTTCGACCTAGCGGGCCGCGGTTTCGGCTGGGTTTAGTGCTGGCCTGAGGAGGTGGCGGACCGGACCGAGTTGCCGTGCCGGGTCGGCGATGTCGTCCAGGCCGTACCCGGAGTCGACCAGAACCAGGCCGTTGGTGGTCTCGATGAGCAGGACGTGGGAGACCACCGGGGCAGTGGGCACGCGCATGGTGCCGCAGTTGAGGTGGTGCACCTTCATGGCAGACATCCTTGGCGGCCAGCGAGTCGGTTAGTGACCGGGTCACATGAGCTTGCCCGTGCCGGGCCACGGGATGTACCGGTGCAGGGCACGGATGCTGCATGCCCGGGCTCGGCCCCGGTGACTTGTGCCAGGTTAGGAGCTACTTGCCGGAGCCTGCAAGACGGCAAGCCGCGTCAAACCAGCCGGACAATAACGCGAGGTCACCCGCGGCGATCCTGACCGTCGACCCGGATCGACCGATTCTGCATGCGGGCACACGTAATCCCAGAACTTCGAAAAGGCGAGCATAACGGCGGATTGGGCTCTCCATTTAGCCGGAGTAGTGCAGGTCAGGGCCACGCCACGAGCAACCGGACGAACGGGCACTTTGGAGCCATGACCAGCGCTAATGTCGGTTACCTCCCACCCGCAGGTCCGCTTAGATGGAGAGCCCAAACGGCGGATATCTGGAGCTGTCCCTGTCTATGCCGCGCCTGACCAGGACGTCTGCGGCGTTGACATGTCGCTGAACAGCGTTCACGCCGTAGCCGCTTAGTTCTAAAAACAGCAGCGACAAGGGGGCATGCACGGGGCCTACGGCGGAGACACTGTCCAGGTAATGCGTCCATCAGGCAGCAAAATGCACACAAAACACCTGCGGCGGCTACAGCGAGGACACCCAGATCTGGACTCCAGATAACGGCATCGGGTCTTCGCGCGCCTACCACCGATGGTTGATTACGCTATGTGATCATGGTCTGAGTGGGAGACCAACTTGCCCACTTAAAACCGTCAGCTGACACGCCGTGCACCGGTGCGGCCTCTGCCCCCAGCCCGGAATCTGATGCACCGGCACGGGCTACGAGCGGTTCTGTCGGCCGCTCGCGTTCAAGATCCGGTCCATCACCTCGGCGCCCGTGGTGATGACGGGACGCAGTTCGTGCCGGTAGACGAGTTCAGTGGTGGCGGTGCGGTTGTGCCCGGCCAGGCGCGCGATCTCCTCGATTGGCACGCCGTCCGCCGACATCAGCGAGACGAAGGTGTGACGCAAGTCCCGCGGCGCCCAGTCTGGGCCCAGGCCAGCCGCCTCGGTGACCTTGCGGAACTCGCGGCGGACGTTCGCCGCGTCCAGCGGCGTGCCGATGGCCGAGGCGAACACCAGGCCATGATCCTGCCACAGGGCTCCGGCCGAAAGCCGGTCCTCCGCCTGCCGCTTCCGGTGCTCACGCAAAGCTTGCACGGCGGCCTGGGGCAGCGCCAGCGTCCGCCGCGACTTGGCCGTCTTAGTGTCACCGCCTTCGCGCACCGAACGCCATACCGCCACCGACGGCGGCACGGGCCGCGCCGCGCCAGGATCCCCGTCCAAGTCGACGTGCTCCCAGCGCAGCTCCCAGGCCTCCTCGGTGCGGATCCCGGTCGCCAGGCTCAGCACGACGTAGGCGTTCAGCCGGGACTCCCGGCTGAACGCCTACAGCAGCGCCAGAGACTGCTCCAGGGTGAAAGAGCGGCTCGGCCGCCCGACCTGGCCTTTCGGGTTGTCGACCAGCGTTGCCACGTTCCGGCCGACCAGGTCGTGCGCCTCGGCGTACCGGATCGCCCGGGCAAGGGAAGCCCGGCCGAGCTGCAGGTACCTGGTCGACATCTTCTCGCTGAGCGCCTCGAGCCCCCGGCGCACGTCGCGGGCCGTCAGCTCCCGGAGTGGCCTGGTGCCGATGTGCTCCAGCAGCGGCTTGAGCGCCTCGCGGTAGATCGACCGAGTGCGGTCCGACCGGCCCTGCAGCCCGCCCTCGAGCCAGTCGTCCACCGCGTGCTGGACCGTGTAGGTGGCCGACGTGTGCAGGCCGCGGTCAAGCTCGTTGTGTGCCGCCTTGAGCTTGTCACGGACCTCGGCCTTGGTCTTACCGGTGACCTTGCGCCGGATCCGCTTCCCGTCCGGCCCGAAGCCAACCGAGATCGCCCCGACGTAGCGGTTCTTCGCCGCGTCGAAGTAGATCGCGTCCTCGCCGTGCCCGCGACGGCGCGTGGTGTTGTCGGTCATGCAGGGAGCGTAACTCTCTTTGGCTCCCCGTTTGGCTCCCCGCATCCGGAGCGACTGGGCCGATATGGCCTCTGAGCTGGTGGTCAGGGGCAGGGTCGAACTGCCGACCTTCCGCTTTTCAGAAGGTCTGTCCCCGACCGGGGCCAACTTCCTAAGTTGGCCAGTAAGCCCTGCTCAGGCGCATCTAGCCTGGTAGTTGGGCTGACGTACCGATTTTAACACCCGTGCCAAGGTGTGCCGGGGAATGCCGTTTCGTCCGTGTTGCTCGCGTGTTGGACGCCTCCTGGACCCGGACTTGTGTTGCTCTTGTGTTGACGCGAAAGCCCGGACAACCCGGGTTTAAGTTGACAGTTCCGCCAGACTCGGGATCTGTGGCAGGTCGCACCGGAATGGCGTCACTACAGGCAGGTGGCGTGAGTGCCTGGTAGATCAGCTGGCGCAGTTGTGATTGGAGGCGGTGGTTGGTGCGGTCGCGGCGGTGGCTGCAGCGAAGACCTCACAAATCCGTAGATGCCCGCGTCGGCATCCGTACTTGGGCACGGGCACCTTGACTTAGTATGTTGGTTAGAGAATACTAACGGTTAGTGGATGCTAACCGAGATGCTGACCGGTGGGGTGCGCTGGCCGACGGCACGCGCCTGGCCATCGTGGCGTGCCTGGCCGACGGGCCTCAGGCTGTCGGGCAGCTGGCGGCCGGGCTGCCGGTGAGCCGGTCGGCGGTGTCTCAGCATCTGAAGATCCTCAAGGGCGCCGGCCTGGTGCAGGACGTGGCTGCGGGAACGCGCCGGATTTACCGGCTCAACCCGGTCGCGCTGGCGGCGTTGCGGGATCAGCTCGACACATACTGGCAGCGGGCGCTGGCCGGGTACGCCGATGCCGCGGAAGCGCCGGCCGAGGAGGCGTGATGGCCCAGACCAAGGCAGTGACGGTCCGCAGGCAAGTCGTGGTTGACACGCCGATCGAGCGTGCGTTCACGGTGTTCACCGACCGGTTCGGGGACTTCAAGCCGCCGGAGCACAACATGCTCGGGGCGCCGATCGCCGAGACGGTGTTCGAGCCCCGGGTCGGCGGCAGCATCGTGGACCGGGCAGCGGACGGCAGCGAGTGCCGGTGGGCGCGGATCCTGGCCTTCGACCCGCCCGACCGGGTGGTATTCAGCTGGGACATCAGCCCGCGGTGGACGATCGAGACCGACCAGGCTCAGACCAGCGAGGTCGAGGTGCGGTTCTACGCCGAGTCGCCGACCCGCACGCGGGTCGAGCTGGAGCACCGGCACATCGACCGGCATGGCCCGGGATGGGAAGCAATCACCGACGGCGTGGACGGGCCGCAGGGCTGGCCTTTGTACCTGGACCGGTACGCCGCGGTAGTGAAGGAAGGCCGCTGACATGCCGCCGATCGTTACCAGCGCCGAAATCGAGCGCCCGGCCGCCGAGGTCTTTGCCTACGCCACCGACCCGGCCCGGTTCAGCGAGTGGCAGCAGGGCGTGGCGGACGGGCACATGGACGGCCCGGCCGACGGCACCCGATCACCGGCCGTGGGCGCAAAATGCGTGACGACGCGGCGCATCGGCGGCGCCAACCGCCCGTCCACTGCCGAGCTTGTGCACATTGACCCGCCCAGGACCTGGGGCGTGCGGGGTATAGACGGCCCGGTCCGGGCGGGTGTCGAGGTCCTGGTCGAGCCACTAGCCGACTCCCGCTGCCGGCTGACCATCAGCGTCGACTTCGCCGGCCACGGCATCGGCAAGATCCTGGTGCCGCTGATGGTCCGCCGGGAGGCACGCAAGGAGATGCCGGACAACATGGCAGCGCTCAAGCACAGGATGGAAGCGGGCTAGGCCGCCAAGACGCGCCGGGGAATGCCTGAATCAGATCCTTCCCGGTCATGATGGCGTCGGCTAGCTGACTGGCACGTCCAGCGCGGAGGATAAGAAGATGGCGGACCAGGCAGAGGCAGCGGCGCACTGGGACGGCGCCTACGCCCAGGGCGATGGCACGCGGAGCTGGTCCGAGAAACATCCGGACATGTCGCTCCGGATGCTTGACGCTGCCGGGGTCTCGGCCGCTGATGCCCTCATCGACGTGGGCGGCGGCGCTTCCCCTCTCATAGGGGCGCTGCTGGATCGCGGCTTCGGCGACCTCACCGTACTCGACATCTCCGCGACCGGGATGCAGCACGCGCGGGATCGCCTCGGTCCGAGGGCTGACCAGGTGCACTGGCTGACCGCCGACGTTCTCAGCTGGCGTCCCCGGCGTCACTACCAGGCCTGGCATGACCGGGCGGCCTTTCATTTCCTGACCATCGATGAGCACCGGCAGCAGTACCTGCGCACCCTGGACGCGGCCACCGCCCCGAACGCCGTCGCCGTGTTCGGGTGCTTCGCACCGGACGGGCCGCAGCACTGCTCGGGCCTGCCAGTGGCCCGCTACAGCCAGGCACAACTAGCCTGCCAGATCGGCACCAAGTGGCTACGTTCCGTCCGGGACTACGCCCGGAAGGAATGGCCCCTTCGGGGCAGTTCGCCTGACGGTAAGCGATGAAAGTGACACGTTCAGTGCATGGCTGATGACTTCGCGGCGCGGTATGCGGGGCTGCTGACCGGCTCGTATGACTGCGTGGACCGGATCGTGCTGAACGCCTACTATCCGCTGGGCAGCAGCTCGGGCGGGTTCCGGACGTGGTGGCGGCGGCTGATCGGGGGCAGTGACGCGGAGGGGGATGCGGTGCTGGACAACACTCACCTGATGCGCCTGGCGGGCCGGTTCGCGCGGCGGGTACGGGCCTGGGCCGCTGACAACGCTGTCCCGGTGATCGACTGCACGGCGGGGGAACGCAAGCACCTGATCGCAGAGGAGTACCTGCGCACGCATTCGGTGGGACCGGGCGTGTTCATGATCCTGGTCGCCAGGGCCCCGGCGATGGTGTGGGATGTTCGCCGGTCCGCGGACGGCACGGTGATCGGCAGCCTGGCCAGGAAGCGCACCTATGTGAATCACTACAGCTCCCGCATCATGGACTCCCGGTGGGGGCACCTGACGATCAAGATGGCCGGGCATGCGCCGTTCGGCGCCCAGGTCATCCTGAACGGCCACGAGTATGTGGCAGTGACCGCGCAGGCGGCCGGGATCGGCTTTGCCAAGGAGGGCAACTGCTTTACTGGTACCACGGATCCGGCCGGCCTGGCCCAGATCGCAGACACCTTGTCGCAGGATGCGGCTGCAGGGCGGCTGGGCCAGGTCATCGACCGGTGGATCTACACCGCCTGCCTGGTCTTCGGCCTTGACCTGGCCGATCAGCAGCGGACCTGCTTCACCTACGCCTACTCGGGCCTGCCAGGCCGAATACTCCCGTAACCTGCTGTTTGCCTACGGCGGTCACATGGACCGGGTGTTCAACGCCATGCTGGACCGGACCCGGTCCCGGCTGGACATCCCGGCGTTGCGGACCTTGTTCGGGGCCCGCCGCCTCCCGGCAAGTACGGCACAGCCCCCTCGCCCCGGGTCGGGGTCGTGCTCGAGACACCTGCGTGGGACCTGACGGTGTTCAAAGTCTGCTTCGGGCTGCTGACACTCAAGGGCTACACCAAAGGCGCGCGCGTCCTGCGGTTCGAAGCGATCAACTGCAACACCGGGCAGCTGGGCTGTGGCCGGGCACTGGAGCGCTTCCCCCAGATCGTCGCCCGGCTGGCCGGCATGTGCCAGCGGTTCTGCACCGCGCTGGACTGCGTCGATATCGGCTTCCTCCCCGGCGGCACGCTGGATCAGCTGCCGCTGCCCGCGCAACTGGGCGCCAGCCGGGTCGGCGGCATCGATGTGAACAAGCCCCGGATCCGCGCCGCCCTGGCCGCCGTGCTCGCCCTCGCCGCATCTCCCGACGGGTTCACCGTGGCCGATATGACCGCCAGGGTCCACGCCATGACCGGGCAGACCCACGCCACCTACAACACCCGCCAGGCCGCCTACGATCTGCGCAAACTCCGCGGCAAGCAGCTCGTCGGCAAACCCGCGCGCACCCGCCGCTACTACCTGCCCGGCCCGGCCGCCCGGACCATATCGGCCCTGCTCACCCTCCGGGACCACGTCATCGCCCCGATCCTGGCCGGCGTCCAGATCCGCCGGCACGACCACGTCCCGACCAGGCTGACCCCCATCGACCAGGACTACGAGCACCTCCGAACCGACATGGCCACCCTGTTCCGCCACCTGGGCATCCAGCCAGGCCCAGCCGCGGCATAGCCCTCCGCAAACCCAAACTTTTGGAGATCATGGAACCTCAAGCGGCTATTGATCAGCCAGGACCGGGAAGAGCACATCACCCCGGCAGGCGCCATCCAGCCGTTCACCTGGATCGCGCTGCAAAGACAATCCTGATCCTGGTTCGCCCCTCTTCCTCGCAGGCGCGCCTTCTCGGCGGTGCGCTCAGCTGATGTGGTGCCTGACCCTGGCAGCCAACGCGGTCGTCACCTGGACCACCGAATATCACGGCCTGGCCGTCGCCACGCTGCACGGGCAGGCCAGCACATAAATGACGCGGTCCTGGCCCACATCTGGCCCAGCCATCACGAGAACGTCCGCTTCTACGGAACCCACTCCGCCGACGGCTACCGGCCGCTGCGCGCCATCATCACCACGGCGGAGGCCCGGTGAGCGAGTAAGAACGGTACAGGTTCCTCCGCTAAGCCCTCGGGAGAGTCCGGCGGGCGAAAGCAGGACTCAGGGCTGGCGCACAGGTGACCAACGGCCCGGCCGCCGCGTGCCCCGCAGGGCATACCGTCCTGGCTGTGGATACTTCAACGGTTATTGCATCGAGCCCGGTTGAACTGACAGCCCGCCTCGGCGCGCTGGCCGACCCGGTGCGGCTGCGCATCGTCGGGGTGCTGGCCGGGGGCGGCCGGTGCGTGTGCGACCTGCAGGAGAAGGTGCCGGTGGCCGCGAACCTGCTGTCCTACCACCTTCGCGTGCTGCGCGACGCGGGCCTGGTGGCCGCGGCCCGCCGGGGGCGCTGGATCGACTACCGCCTCGACGGTGACGGGTTCGCCGCGTTGTGGGCGCAGGCGTCCGCGGCAGGCGTGCCGCTGCCCGGCGACCGGGTCATCACCGGGCGGCGCGGGTCGCCATGCGAGGACGACGGCGAGGGGGTGTGCGGTGACTGACACCAGGACCAGCGAGGTCACCGGCCCGGCCGGGCAGCAGCCGGTGATGGCCGGGCTGCCGGTGCTGGACCGGTTCCTGCCGGTGTGGATCGGCGCGGCGATGGCCGCCGGGCTGCTGCTCGGCCGCCTGGTCCCGGGACTGAACAGCGCGCTGAACCGCGTCGCGGTCCACGGCACCAGCCTGCCCATCGCGCTCGGGCTGCTGCTGATGATGTACCCGGTGCTGGCCAAGGTCCGCTACACCGAGATCGGGCGGATCACCGCGGACCGGCGGATGATGACCGTCTCGCTGCTGCTCAACTGGGTGATCGGCCCGGCGGTGATGTTCGCGCTGGCCTGGCTGCTGCTGCCGGACCAGCCCGCGTACCGGACCGGGGTCATCCTGGTCGGGCTGGCCCGGTGCATCGCGATGGTGCTGATCTGGACCGACCTGGCCTGCGGCGACCGGGAGATGGCCACCGTGCTGGTCGCGCTCAACGCGGTCTTCCAGGTCCTGCTCTACGCCGCGCTGGGCTTCTTCTACCTGCAGGTGCTGCCCGGCTGGCTCGGCCTGCAGACCGCCAGCCTGCACGTGTCCATCGCCGAGATCGCCGCCACCGTGGCGGTGTTCCTCGGCATCCCGCTGGTGGCCGGGTACCTGACCCGCACCATCGGCGAGCGGGCCAGGGGCCGGGACTGGTACGAATCCCGGTTCCTGCCCAGGCTCGGGCCGGTCGCGCTGTACGGGCTGCTGTTCACCATCGTGATCCTGTTCGCCCTGCAGGGCAAGAAGATCACCTCCGCGCCGCTGGACGTGGCCCGGATCGCGCTGCCGCTGCTGGCCTACTTCGCGATCATGTGGTTCGCCGGGTTCGCCATCGGCCGCCGGCTGCACCTGTCCTACCCGCGCACCGCCGCGCTGGCGTTCTCCGCGGCCAGCAACGACTTCGAGCTGGCGATCGCCGTCGCCATCGGCGTGTTCGGGGTGACCAGCGGCCAGGCCCTCGCCGGCGTCGTCGGGCCGCTGATCGAGGTGCCCGTCATGGTCGCGCTGGTCTACGTCGCGCTGTGGGCCCGCCGCCGCTTCTACACCCCCGAGGAGGCCACGCCATGAACTGCTTCGACTGCGCCGCGCTCGGCGACCACGTCGATGCCGTCGCCATCTGCGCCGACTGCGGCGCCGCCGTCTGCCACGACCACGCGCACGTCACCGCCCGCTGGCTGACCCGCACCATGGTGATCAACCGCGTCGTCGCCGTCGAGCCCCCCGCCCGCACCATCCGCTGCGGCATCTGCCAGGCAGCCCGCGACGCCGCGCCGGCCACCGGCTACGCGGCGGCCAGCTGAGCAAGGACACCAAGCCAAGGCCGCTGCAAGGCCTGCCCTGTGGCACCGCAGGCCGCAGCCGCGGCGCGGACAGGATGGAAGGTGCGTAATGGCCTGCAACCATCTCTCAACACGCGGTGAACTCAAGCCTCTGCGCGATCGCGGCGGGCCAGGATCATCACCCGCCGCCGCTCCGAAGGCGACCACCGCCGCACCTACCTGCGGCTGATCCCCGGCACGCTGGACTCGCTGTCCGCCCCGCCTGCGCGCCAGGCGCAGCGGGTGCTGTTCGTGTGCACCGCCAACTCCGCCCGCTCCCACCTGGCCGCCGCGCTGTGGCGCCGGGCCAGCACCATCCCCGCCGCATCAGCGGGCACCCGCCCCGCCACGCAGATCGACCCGGGCGCGATCGCCACCGCCCGCCGCCACCACCTGCCGATGCGCCGCCTGCGGCCCCGCCACATCACCGACGTCCGGCACGACGGCGACCTCGTCATCACCGTGTGCGACCTGGCCCGCGAGGAACTCGGCCAGCAGGCGACCGTGCACTGGTCCGTCCCCGACCCCGTCCCCGCCGGCGACCCCGGCAGCTTCGACGCCGCGCTGGCCGACCTGACCGACCGTGTCCGGCGCCTCGCCCCCCGCCTCGCCGCCACCTCCTTACCTCCCGGCACGCCTGCCCCGGGCATGGTGCCACCGCCAGCGGCTCGCGGCCGGGCGGCGACTGCGGCCCCACCATCAGCCCCACCTGAAGGTGCTGCACGAAGCCGACCTGCCGCCGGCCCCGACAAGCAGGGCGTGCGGGTCTGCTACCAGGCCCGGACCGGGGCCCTGGCCAGCCTCGGTACCCTGAACGGATCACCGCTGCGGTAAGCGGCGGGTCCTTCCTGGCGGCTATGGGTCTGGACGGCCCGGTATCGCGTCCCTGGCCGCCCTCCCAGTGTGTCCGGCTGCTGAACTTCGCTACGTATTCGCCAGACGATCGCGCGGTGAATGACCTTGACTAGAGCTGGCCTGGCCGGGTCAGGGCCTCACGAGGGGTGGGTGCCGGTGGGGCTGGTGTGGATCGTAACGGCGGTCAGGCGGCGTACCTGGTCCAGCAGGTGAGTCTCGGCGTGATGAGCGATGTCGTGGGCCCGAGTGACGGTGAGGTCCGGGTCGACGGCGTCTATGAGCCGGGGCACCCACCTGGCACGGCCGAGCGCAAGACGCCGAGGATGGCCACGGTGATGACCAGGCCGATGATGGGATCGGCCGCCTGCCAGACTGTGGACCGTGGTACCTGCGGACGGCCCGGCACGGGCGGCCCTGCTATGCCGGGGCTTTGCGCTGGAGTACGTGACGCTGGCCTGGAACGTGGCGGGGGTCGTGATCCTGGCGATCGCCGCGGCCGCGGCCCGGTCGGTGGCGCTGGCCGGGTTCGGCCTGGATTCGCTGATCGAGATCGGCGCGTCGACGGTAGTGATCTGGGAGCTGTCGGGCACCGGTGCCGAACGCCAGCGCCGCGGCCTGCGGCTGATCGGGTACGCGTTCGCCGCCCTGGCGGTCTACCTGCTGGTGCAGTCCATGGTGGTGCTGGCCGCCGGCTATCACCCGGGGCATTCCGTGCTGGGCATCGCCTGGACGGCGGTGACGGCGGCGGCGATGTTCACGCTGGCGGCCGGCCGGTAAGGCGCGCACCGGCCGGGCGCTGGATAACCCGGTGCTGCGGACCGAGGGCCGGGTCACGATGATCGACGGGATCCTGGCCGTCGCGGTGCTGCTGGGCCTGGCGCTGAATGCCGCGCTCGGCTGGTGGTGGGCCGATCCCGCCGCCGGGTGCATGCTGGTGTACTACGCGGCCCGCGAGGTGCGGGGAGATCTTCTCGGCAGATCACTGACGGCGGCAGCCGCCGGCATTCTGGCGAGAGCAGGCCGCACGCCAGCGCGTGGCGTACCGGCTCCAGGTTCCGCCGCCGGCCGCGCGCTGGCGCTGGGTGGTGGCGTGGTGGAAGCCGAGCGCGGCGGCGATGACGGGAGCCGGGACCTGCGGAACGAGCTCGCGCAACTTCCCGCTCCCGGCGGGCATTACATATGAACAGTTGATCTTCCCTGGCGGCACGAGTTGTGTTGTTCTTGTGTTGGGCGCAAAAGCCCTCGTCGCTCGCGGCTTCTGGACGTCCTTGCTACCCGGCTTCCTAGCGCGACGACGGGGCGTGATTGAGCTGCGCCGTCTAGCGCTTGCCCCCACCCAAGTGCGCGGGGACAGTTGCCCGCGGCGGCCGTCGCGACCGTTATCGGGCCGAGGGCCGTCGGCAGGAGTCTCGCACATGGAGTCTGAGTCGAGGATCATCGTCCTCGGGCTATCAGTCGGCCAGTCTGCTCACTTCGATCCGCTCGACATCCTCGACTGCGACGAGGGCGACGTTTTCGGCCCGCCGCATAATTATCGGCTTGACAGAGTTGAAGGCCTGGTGGTCGTCTGCGGCCACGCACCCCATCGTGACACTGGCTGCTAGTGGCCCTTGCCATGCGACGCCGGGGACTTGGGGTATACCGGTTCTGGCGCGGCCTGGGCTACGCGGTCGGCGCGGTGCTGGCCGGCCTGCTCACGCAGGCGGCCGGGCTCGGCGCCGCGGTGATCGCGGGCGGGGAGCTGACGCTGATCTCCGGGCTGCTCGCCGCCCGGTGGATCACCGGGGGGCGCGCAGCCGGTAAGGCCAGCAGGAGGGACAGCCGATGGAACCGCGATCTGTGTCGCCGGAGACGCTGGCCGCACAGGGGCTGGGCGAGGCGGACCCGGCGTCGGGCGGCCTGGCCCCGGTGATCAACCTGTCCACGAACTACGAGCAGCAGCCGGACGGCTCCTATACCCAGGGCCGGGTCTACACGCGGGCGGACAACCCCACCTCCGAGCATGCCGAGCGGCTGCTGGCGGAGCTGGAGGGCGGCGGCGGGTGCGCACTGTTCGGCTCGGGGATGGCGGCGGCCACCGCGGTGTTCCAGTCGCTGCTGCCCGGCGATCACGTGCTGGTCTCCCGGGTCCTGTACTGGGGGGTGCGCAAGTGGCTGGCCGAGTTCGCGCTCACCTGGGGACTGGACGTAGAGTTCACCGACACCACCGACCTTGACGCGGTCGCCGCGGCGATCCGGCCAGGCCGGACCCGGCTGCTGTGGGCAGAGACCCCGGCGAATCCGATGTGGGAGATCACCGATCTGGCCGCCGTCTGCGCGCTCGCGCACGAGGCGGGAGTCCGGGTGGCCGTGGACAATACCGTGGCGACACCGGTGCTGACCCGGCCGTTCGAGTTCGGCGCGGATCTGGTGGTGCATTCGGCATCGAAGTACCTCAACGGGCACGGCGACGTGCTGGCCGGCGCGGTGCTGGCCGCCCGCCGGGATCCGTTCTGGGAGCGGATCCGGTCCTGGCGCCGCAACGCCGGCGCGATGCCCGGCCCGTTCGAGGCGTGGCTGCTGCAACGCGGCATGCGCACCCTGTTCCTGCGCGTGCACCGCGCATCGCAGACCGCGCTGGCGCTCGCCACGCACTTTGACGGGCACCCCGCGCTGGCCGCGGTGCTGTATCCCGGGCTGCCGCATTTTCCGGGGTACCAGATCGCGGCCCGGCAGATGAGCGGCGGGTTCGGCGGCATGCTGTCCATCCGTCTGGCCGGCGGAGCCGGGCAGGCCCGCGCCGTGCTGCGCGAGGTCCGGGTGTTCAAGCGCGCCACCTCCCTGGGCGGGGTGGAAAGCCTGATCGAGCACCGGCGCAGCAGCGAGGGACCGTCCTCCCCGGTGCCTGACGACCTGCTCCGCCTTTCTATCGGCATCGAGGCTGCCGCGGACCTGATCGCCGACCTCGAAGCGGCGCTCACGGCCGCGGGCCGGGAGGAGGGCCGGTGACGGACCTGACCGCGCAGGTCACGGCCGCGCTGGCACGCAGCGTCCTGCCGTCGGTCATCGCCCGCGGCGCCGCCATCCGCGTCGCCGCGGTCGCCGGCGGCATCGTGACCCTGGAAGTGACCGGATCGCCGGGTGCGGTGTTCCCGCTGGCCCCCCGCATCGAGGCGCTGATCCGCGCCGCCGTGCCCTCGATCACCACGGTGCGGCTGGTCGCCCCGGGCCCCGGGCCGGCCGGGCCACCGCCCGACGGCGGCGAGAGCCTGGCGGAGGCGGCCCGCCGCGTCCTGGACGCCGAAGTCAACCCGGCGATCGCCGCGCACCGCGGCCACGTGACCGTCACCGGCGTCAGCCAGGGCTGGATCCGGATCCGGCTCGAAGGCGGCTGCCAGGGCTGCAGCCTGGCCGAGGTGACCATCCGGCAGGGCATCGAGCCGCTGCTGCGGGCCCGGCTGCCCGCTATGACCGGCGTGACCGACGTCACCGACCACGAAGCGGGAACCGACCCGTTCTTCTCGCCGGAGAAACGGTGACCGGCCGAATCCCGGGCGGGCCGGCGGCGGGTCCGCGTGTGCTGCTGCTGGTGCCCGCCCGCGCCTACCGGGCGGCCGACTTCCTGCTGGCCGCCGCCCGGATGGGCCTGGACCTGGTTGTCGGCAGCGACGGCGCGCTGCCGCTGGGCGGCCGCCCGGTCATCCCGGTCACCACCGGCGACCCGGACGGCTGCGCCGGCCGCATCGCGGCCCGCAGCGGCCCGGTCGCCGCGGTGGTCGCCGCGGACACCCCGATGCTGGCGCTGGCGGCGGCCGTGGCCGCGCGGATGGGCCTGCCGCACAACCCGGTCGAGGCCGTGCTGAACGCCGCCGACAAGGCCAGGCAGCGGCAGCGGTGGGCAGACGCCCGGGTGCCGCAGCCACGGTTCGCCATCGTGCCCGCCGACGCCACGGAGGACGCCCTCGGCCAGGCGGCCGGGACGGTGGGGTTCCCGTGCGTGGTCAAGGCCGTCTCGCTCAGCGCCAGCCAGGGCATCCTGCGCGCCGACGACCCGGCCAATGCCGCGACCGCCGCCCGGCGGATCCGTCAGGTCCTGGCCGCCGCGCGCCGTCCCGCCGGCGAGCCGCTGCTGGTCGAGGAATACCTGCCCGGCCCGGAGCTGAGCATCGACGGCCTGCTGGCCGGCGGCGAGCTGACCGTGACCGCCGTTTTCGACAAGCCCCGCACCCCGGACGGCCCCACCTTCGAGGAAACCCTGCTCGTCACCCCCTCCGCGCTGCCCGGGCAGGTCCTGGCCGCGGCCATCCGTACCGCCGCAGCGGCGGCCAGCGCGCTCGGCCTTATTACCGGCCCGGTCCACGCCGAGCTGCGCATCGCCGACCGCGGCGGCCAGCCGGTGCCCGCCATGCTCGAACTGGCGGCACGCTGCATCGGCGGCCTGTGCTCACGCGCGCTCCGCCTCCCCGGCGGGACGAGCCTGGAGGAGCTGGTGCTGGCCAACGCCCTCGGCCGGCCCGCCCCGGCCGGCGGCCATGACCCGGCCCGCCCCTCGGGCGTGTTCATGCTCCCCGTGCCCCGCCCGGGCGTGCTCCGCGCCGTGGAAGGCCGCGCCAGCGCCGCGGCCGTGCCCGGGATCACCGGCCTGACGATCACCATCCCGCTCGGCCAGCAGGTCCTGCCGCTCCCGGACGGGGACCGGTACCTGGGGTTCATCTTCGCCGAAGCCGCCACCCGGCACGAGGTCGAGGACGCGCTCGCCGCCGCCCGCGGCCAGCTGCGCGTGGTCATCGAGTGATCCGCCTCAGGTGATGTCCCTGCGGACGGTCATGACAGCGCCGGCGCACGCGATGAGCGCAGCCCAGGCGGCGAACACAAGGCCGCCCTGCCAGGGCGGCAGCAGCCGCACGCCCGCCTGGCTGGCCTGGGTGAGCCCGTCGGCGGCCACCCCGGGCAGCCAGGCCGTCCAGGAACCCGCCGCGGCGATGCGGGACAGCAGCGGCTCGGCGACATACAGGTACAGCAGCAGCCCGGCAACCGCGATGACCTCGCTGCCCAGCAGCGCGCCGAGCCCGGCCCCGGCCACCCCGAACACGGCGACCGAGACGATCACGGCGCCCAGGACCGGCAGGTTCCCGTGGCCAGTCGCTGATACCGGGGTACCCCTGGCCGCCAGCCACGGCAGCGCGACCATGAGGCTGACCGCGACGCAGGCCAGCGCGTACCCGGCGCCGGCCGCCAGGCCGGTGATCAGCTTGGCGGCGATGACCCGGGCGCGGCGCGGCTCGGCCAGGAAGGTCGCCGCGGCGGTGCGGTGCCGGAACTCGCCGGCCGTCCCGGCCGCGGCCAGGATCGCGGCCAGCGGCCCGGTACCGCCGGCACCGATCGCGAACAGGGCGTGCTGTCCCGCCGCGGCAGTCAGCGGAGGCGTCTGGCCGGCCACGATGGCCGACGCCGAATACCCGGCCGTCCACGCCGCGGACACCAGGAGCAGCCACAGCCACAGCCGGGTGGTGAACAGCTTGCGGAACTCGGCCGCGATCAGCCGCGTCATCACAGCCCGCCCCCAGGACGCTCGGCGGCGGTGAGGGACAGGAAGACCTCCTCCAGCCCGCCCCCGCCGCCGGTCAGCTCGGCGAGCGTGCCCTGGCGGACGAGCCGGCCGCGGTGCATGATCACTACCTGGTCGGCGAGCTGCTCGACCTCGGGCAGCACGTGGCTGGAGTACAGCACCGTGCGGCCGGACCGGGCGTAGTCCCGCAGCAGCCCGCGCAGCCACGCGATCCCCTCCGGGTCCAGCCCGTTGGCCGGCTCGTCCAGGATCAGCGCGGCCGGGTCGCCCAGCAATGCCACCGCCAAGGCCAGCCGCTGCCGCATCCCGAGGGAGTAGCCGCGCACCTTCCGCCGCCCGGCCGCGGCCAGCCCGCAGATCTCCAGCACCTCATCGGCCCGCCCGAGCGGGTAGCCGCAGGCGGTGCAGTACACCCGCAGGTGATCCCGGCCGGTGCGAGCCGGATGGAACCCGGCCGACTCCAGCACCACGCCGACCGCCCGCCCCGGCGACGCCAGCTCTGCGTAACGGCGCCCGCTTATGGTGGCCGTGCCGGCGTCCGGGATGACCAGCCCGGCCAGCATCCGCACCGTGGTCGTCTTGCCCGCGCCGTTCGGCCCGAGGAACCCGGTCACCAGCCCCGGCGCGGCCGTGAAGCTCAGCCCGTCCACCGCCGTGACCCGGCCGAACCGCTTCGTCACTCCGGAGACCACGATCCGGCCCGCATCATCACCCACCGTCCTACTATAAGCTTAGTACTATTCTGATAGTAGGCATTCCGGAAGGATGACGGGCTACTATCTGGATAGTAGAAGCCTGGGAGGAGATCGCGTGCGGGCGCTGGGCGAGCTGGAAGCGCAGGTGATGCGCAAGGTCTGGGCCCGGCCCGGCCCGGTGACGGTCCGGGACATCGTCGCGGACCTGCAGCGGGACCGGCCCGTCGCCTACACCACCGTGATGACGGTGATGGACAACCTGCGCAAGAAAGGGTGGCTGCTGCGGCACCAAGACGGCCGGGCTTACCGGTATGAGCCGGCCGTGTCCGGCCAGGAGTACAGCGCCGGGGTGATGCGGCAGGCGCTGGCGGCCAGCAGCGACCGGGCCGGGACCCTGATGCACTTCCTCGGCGAGCTGTCCGCCGAGGAGGCCAGCGCGCTCGCCGAGGCCTACCGGCGCCTGACCGGGCCGGACACGCCATGACCGGGCGGGGCAGCCGGTGACCGGCGGCGTGCTCCTGGCCGCCTACGCCGTGGCGGCCGGGTTCGGCGCACCCGCCGCCTTGTGCCGGAACTGGGCGCGGCGATCACCGCGGACCGCCATCGGGCTGTGGCTCACCCTGACCGCATCATGGCTCGCCGCCATCACGATGGCCGGGCTCACCCTGACAGCGCTCCTCTCGCTGACCTGGCAGGCAGCCGGCAGCCGCGCGGCCGGGAACCTCACCGGCACGCTAGCCGGGAGGCCGGCCGCCGATGACAGGCCTGCTGCTGGCCGCCGTCGTCGTCGGGCGGGCGTCCTGGCACGTCGGCCGCGGGCTGGCCCGCGGCCGGCGCGAGCACCGCGTCCACGCGGCGTTCCTGGCCGCCGCGGGCCGCCCGGACCAGGCCCTGGGCGCCGTGATCCTCGATGACGACTCACCTGCCGCCTACTGCCTGCCGCGCGGGCGGCACCGGGTGGTGATCTCCGCCGGCGCCTTGTCCCGGCTCCGCCCCGGGCAGATCCAGGCCGTGCTCGCCCACGAACGCGCCCACCTGCGCGGCCATCACCACCTGATGCTGGCCGCCGCCGCGGCGCTCGCCCGCGCGTTCCCGGTCATCCCCCTGCTCACCCGAGCAGCCGCCGAACTCGCCGTGCTCGCCGAGATGACAGCCGACGACGCCGCCGCCCGCCGCCACGACCGGGCCGGCCTCGCCGCCGCGCTGGTCACCCTCGCCAGCGCCGGCACCCGCAGCACCGCGCTGACCGCCGGCGGCACCGCCGCCATAGCCCGCATCCAGCGGCTGCTCGCGCCGCCCCCGCCGCCATCCCGGCCGGCCAGGACCGCCCGGCTGGCCGCCGCTGCCGCAGCGCTCGCCATACCGGCCGCGATCACCACCCTCCCGCTGTTCATCGCGGCCTGCGACATCATCACCAGGGGCTAGCAGCCAGAAAGGCCGATGCCATGCGCCCGCACCGGATCCACGCCGCCGCCTACGACACGATGACCGGCCCGCTCGAACGCGCCGTGCTCACCCAGCGGCGAGCCCGCCTGCTCGACGGCCTTGACGGCCAGGTCCTCGACGTCGGCGCAGGAACCGGCGCCAACCTCCCCCACTACCAGCACGCCAGCCAGGTCACCGCCGCCGAACCCGACCCCGCGATGCGCAGGCGGCTGACCGCCAAAGCGGCCACGGCCCGCGTGCCCGTCGAGGTGACCAGCGACACAGCCGAATCACTGCGGCACGCTGACGCCAGCTTCGACGCCGTCGTCTTCACGCTCGTGCTGTGCAGCGTCACCAGCCCCGATCGCGCGCTCGCCGAGGCACGGCGGGTGCTGCGGCCCTCCGGACAGCTGATCGTCCTCGAACACGTCCGCGGCACCGGCAGCCTGGCCCGCTGGCAAGACCGCCTCACCCCGCTATGGTCCCTCGCGAATGCCGGATGCCACCTCAACCGGGACATCGCCGCAGCCATCGAGCACGCCGGATTCACCATCGAGAAGACGGAATCCACCGACCCCTTCCCGCGGTGGGTACCCGCCAGGCCCCTCCTGGAAGCCATCGCCGCGCCCCGCACCTGAGCAGCCCGCCCGGCCATCAGGAGCTCGACCTCATCCGCGTGGCCCTACTCCCGGCGACAGCACGGCACCTCCGTGATCATCTTCGGAAGTCAGCGACCCCGGCCAGTCCTGCCTGGGCAGTGCGCGTGAACGCTGAGTGACCCGGCCGCCGCTGCGCTCCGGCTGCGTCCGCGGTTAGCCGCCGCTTACGGTCCGCGAGGAACCCGGCCCGCTGGGCGCGCGGATAACCGTCATCCAGGTAGTCACCGCCGTTGATCCGTTACCAGCAGCTCAGCTTGATGAGAGCGGCTAGGCGTCAGCGGGCGAAGTGCCTGGCCAAGAAGGGACATGCGGCCGGGACACCGGCGCGGAATATCATCCGGCGCCGCCGGTTATACGGGTGGGGGTATATAGAGACGGATCGGGAAGTGAGGAAGAACATAGGCACGATCGCGCTGACCAGGGAAACGTTCGAGGATACGGTGACCAAGCCGGGAATCGCCCTGGTCGACTGGTGGGCCTCCTGGTGCGGGCCGTGCCGGATGTTCGCACCGGTCTTCCAGGCCGCCAGCAGGCAGCACCCGGACATCACGTTCGGCAAGATCGACACCGAGGACCAGCCCGGGCTGTCCGCCGCCGCGCGGATCAGCTCCATCCCGACGCTAATGGCGTTCCGGGACGGCATCCTGGTGTTCTCCCAGCCCGGCGCGCTGCCCGCCGCGGCGCTTGAGCAGGTCATCCAGGCCGTCCGCGACCTGGACATGGACGACGTCCGCGGCCAGCTCGCGCGCCAGCAGGCCGAGGGGGCACCGCGATGAGCTACTGCACCAGCGTCACCCTGGACATCCCGTTCGCGGACGCCGTCGGCCGGGTCCGCGCCGCCCTGCGGGAGCAGGGATTCGGCGTGCTCACCGAGATCGACGTCACCGCCACCCTGCGCGCCAGGCTCGGCGAGCAGATCGAGGACTACATCATCCTGGGCGCCTGCAACCCGCCGGCCGCCCACCAGGCGCTGGGCATCGACCGCAGCATCGGGCTGCTGCTGCCCTGCAACGTCGTCGTCCGCGCCACCGCGGACGGCACCCTGGTGGAGGCGCTGGACCCGCAGGTCATGGTCACCGTGACCGGGCGGCCCGAGCTCAAGCCTGTGGCCGACGAGGTTGCGCGGCGGCTGGCCGGCGCGCTAGCCACGCTGGCGTCGTGACACCGGCTGGCGGAGGCATGTCATGGACAGCACGGCTGCTGGCGCCGGCCTTCACGTCAGTTTCCGCACCACGTGCGGCCGGGAGATCCGGGTAGGCCATCTCGCCCTCGGTGGCGGCCGCTACCCGGCCCGGCGCGTCAGCCTCGACATCGGCGCCGCGGCAGACGGCGGGGACGGCACCTGGACCGGGTTCACCGCCGGCGAGGCACGGCGGCTCGCCGCAGCCCTGCTCACGCACGCGGCCGTGTGCGACACCCGCCCGCCGCAAACCTTAGGACGCTCCCGCTGCCGCAAGCGCGGAGCGAAGTCACCTACGCACCTGCCCGGCTGTTCAGGGGCAGGTACACCGCTTCTCCTCCGGGACGCCGGCCATGACCTGATCAGCGTGGGCCCCGCAGCCGCTCCAGGTGATCTTCTTGCAACGGGCGCACACGGCGGGACTGCACATTGATTCTCCATTTCTCATCGGGAACTACGCCGGAGCCCAATATATACCCCATGGGGTATATATTGGTAACCCGCGTGACCTGGCGGGAGGGCCCGGGACTGCTACCGCCTCCCGGAGCGCGAGACCAGCCTGCGTACCGGGGACCGGGTAGCGATCATCCGGGGCGAGGCATCGCGGCCGGCTACGGCATCGAGGTCCGCAGGGAATCCCAGCTCACCGAGATCGACGGCGAGGCCAGACGGGCCGTCATCGCCGACACCAAGGCGGGCACCAAGGAAACCATCGACTTCGACCTGCTGCACGCCGTGCCGCCGGAGAGCGCCCCCGACTGGGTCAAGCAGAGCCCGCTGGCCGATCCCGCCGTCCCGGCCGGGTACGTGGCCGCCGACAAGCACACCCTGGTCCACCCGCGCTGGCTGAACGTGTTCAGCCTCGGCGACGCGGCCAACCTGCCGACCTCCAAGACCGGGGCCGCGGTCCGCAAGCAGGACCGGCACTGGTCGCCAACCTGACGGCGGCCATGCGCGGCCAGCCGGGCACCGCCCGCTACGACGGCTACACCTCCTGCCCGCTGGTCACCTCGCGCAACAGGATGCTGCTCGCCGAGTTCGACTACGACCTGAAACCCAGGCCCAGCATCCCGTTCATCAACACGATGAAGCCCCGCTACGACATGTGGCTGCTCAAACGGTACGGCTTGCCCGCCCTGTACTGGCACTTCATGCTCCGCGGCCGCGCCTAGCCGGGCCTCAGCTGACGCGGCCGGCGCCACCGCCCCTGGCGACTACGGGCAGGCCCGCCCGCGCCCACGCGCGCATCCTGCCGGCCAGGTTGGACACCTCGCGGCCCTGCCGGGCCAGCAGCACCGCCGCCCGGGCCGACCGGGCGCCGGACCGGCATACGGTCACCACGGCGCGGCGCTCCGGCAGCTCTGCCGCCCGGCGGGAAAGCTGGCCCAGCGGGATGTGCCGGGCCCGGGGCGCGTGGCCGGCCTGCCATTCGTGCGGTTCGCGCACGTCGAGCAGGACGGCGCCGCCGTCCGCGAGGTCGGCCGCCTGCGCGGCCGACACGGTCCGGTAGGGCTTGCTGAACAGGTTCCTGAGCACCGGGCTCATGGCTCCTTCCCGCTGGCGGAACATCGAGGGCTGGTTACCTCGCCGCCGCGTGCGCCAGGTGGCCGTCTACCGGCAAACCTGCGCGGGCGGCGCGGGCGTACTCATCGTCCACCGTGACGACGGTGCGGCCGGCCGCGTCGAGGAACGAGGCGGCGATCGAGGCGCGGTATCCCGCCTCGCAGTGCACCCACACCTCGCCTTCGGGCACCTCGGCCGGGCGGGAGGGCAGCTGGTGAATAGGGATGTGCACGGCACCGGTGATGTGCGAGGCGGCCCATTCCTGATCGCGGCGGACGTCCAGGATCACGACGGGACGATGGTGCCGGACCGCCTCCAGATCGGCGAATTCGGCGACAGGGTAGCTGCGTAGCAGCTGGCCGCCGGCCCAGTCGCCGGGGTGGCCGGTGGCGGCCGCGGCCGGGCGGTCGATGCCGATCCGGACCAGCTCCCGCTGGGCCTCGGCGACCTGCTCCGGAGTGTGGCCCAGCAGGGTCAGCGGCGTCTCCCAGGGGATCAGCCAGCCCAGGTAGGTGGCGAAGCTGCCGTCCAGGTCGAAGCTGAGCGTGCCGGCCACGTGGCCCGATGCGAACGCCCGGCGGGCACGCAGGTCCACCACCCACTCCCCTTCGTCGATCCGCCTGCGCAGCTCGGCGGCGTCCGCGCGGCGCGGCGGGGACAGGTCGGCGCCGGACGGCCCGGCGGCGTTGGCCGGCCCCATGTGCGCGTAGTACGCGGGGAAGGCATCCAGCCCGGCCAGCAGCTCGCTCACGTACCGGTCCTCCGCCAGGATCAGCGCCGGGTTGACCCGCCGCTCCCGGCCGATGGTCGAGGAGCTGCCCTCGGACTGGGTGGCCGAGCAGAAGCTGCCGAACCCGTGAGTGGGATAGACGTCCGCATCCTCCGGCAGCTCGGCGGCCAGGCGGTGCGCCGAGGCGAACTGGGCGTGGGCCAGTTCGCCGGCGTGGGCGGAGCCGAGCAGGTCCGGCCGGCCGGTCGAGCCGTACAGCAGCGACCCGCCGGTGAAGACCGCATGCGGATGACCGGCCGCCTCCAGCACGTACGACAGGTGGGTGAAGGTGTGCCCCGGCGTGGCCAGTACCCGCACCCGCATCACCGGGCTGACCACGATGAGGTCCCCGTCGCCCGCCGGCACCCGGTCGAAGGCCACCTGATCGGCCGCGTTGACGTGGTAGGCCGCCCCGGTGGCGAGCGCCAGCGCCAGCCCGCCGGTCACGTAGTCGTTGTGCAGGTGGGTCTCGAAGACGTGGGTGATCCGCACTCCCCGGGCCGCGGCCAGGGCCAGCACCCGGTCGATGTCCCGCTGCGGGTCGACGACCAGGGCGACTTCCCCGTCGTGCGCGAGGTAGCTCCGGTCACCCAGCGCGGGCGTGTCAACGGCTACCACCTCGACGCCGGACCCCGCTGTCGTGCTCATAGGGGCTCTCCTTCGCGCCAATGATCCCATATACCCGTGGGGGTATCTGACTAGCTCTAATGTACGGGCTGGCGGTAGCCGACGCAAACCGGCCGAGTCGGGCTCGACGCTGATAACGCCGCGCCAGGCTGGTGCAACTGGCGTGATACCATACCCCATAGGGTATATGTTCCAGTACCTGACCATCATCCGGTCGGCACCTGGCTGGGTGCCCCGACTCAGGAGCTTGGCGTGAACGTGGACAGCCAGACGATGGCCGCCGTGATCAAGCGGCTCCGCCGGGCCCAGGGCCAGATCGGCGGGGTCATCAAGATGATCGAGGAAGGGCGCGACTGTGCCGACGTGGTGACCCAGCTCGCCGCGGCCTCCCGCGCGCTCGACCGGGCCGGTTTCAAGATCATCGCGACCGGCCTGGAGCAGTGCGCCTTCGACGGCGGCGACGGCGCTGCCGAGGCCGACCGGGCACGGCTCGAACGGCTCTTCCTCTCCCTCGCCTGACCCCTCCTGCGCACGGCGGAGGTGGTGACGTGACCACTGCTTCGGGCGGTACGAGCCAGCGCAGGTGCTCGCATTCGCCGAGCAGCTGAAGCCGCCGCCACAGCACGGCGGCGGGCGAGACCTGGATGGCGTGCAGCAGCGCAGCCCGTCGCTGCCGCGACGTGGCCGGCAAGCCCGAAGCTCTCATCGTCCGGGTGGGCGATCACCACCAGCGCAATGGGCCAGGCCGGCAGCGTCGTCCCGGCCCGGCCGGAGCGCGACGCCACCGGCCCCGAAACATTCATGATCTACCTCCCATGTACCCATAGGGGTACATGGGAGCGTCCGGCCAGGGACCTTCGTCACGTAGATATACCCCTACCGGTATTTGCGCGACCGGCTACCAGGCAGTTAACCTGGCCTCATTACATACCCATAGGGGTATATCAGGAGGAGGCTCGCGTGCTGGCCATCGCCATCCCGGCCGGGTTGCTGATCGGCCTTACGCTCGGCGCCCTCGGCGGCGGCGGGTCCATCCTTACCGTCCCGGTCCTGGTCTACCTGCTGCACCAGTCACCGCATGCGGCCACGGCCGGGTCGCTGCTGATCGTGGGGATCACGGCGGCCGCCGGGATGATCGCCCACCAGCGGGCCGGCCGGGTCCGCCTCGCGCCGGGCATCGCCTTCGGTGTCCTCGGCGTGGCCGGCGCCTACGCCGGCACCAGGCTGTCCGCCAGCATCCAGCCCGGCCTGCTGCTCAGCCTGTTCGCCGGGCTCATGCTCGTGGCCGCCGCGGCCATGCTGCGCCGCCGGCGCGGGGCGGCCGGCCAGCACCTGCCCGCCGCTGCGAGCCCGCCTGCCCCGCGCGAGGCAGCCGTGCCGGATGACCTGGGTGCTTCCCCATCGCGGGGCGGGGCCATCACCGCCACCCTGGACAAGCCGGCGGCTGCCGTGCGGGCGCCGGCCTCGTCCGCTGCCTGGCAGCGTCCTGGCGGGACCGCGGCGGTCCGCCAGGGTCTGAAGATCGCCGCCGCGGCGACGGGGGTCGGCCTGCTCACCGGCTTTTTCGGCGTGGGCGGCGGGTTCGTCATCGTCCCGGCGCTCGTGCTCGCCCTCAGCTTCGACATGCCTGTCGCGGTGGGCACCTCGCTGCTGGTCATCGCGATCAACAGCGCCGCCGCGCTCGCCGCCCGCCTCGGCGGCCACGTCCACCTGGACTGGCCGCTGCTCGGCGTGCTCACCGCCGCCGCGCTGGCCGGGGCGCTGGCCGGCAGCCGCGTCGCGTCCCGGGTCGATGCCTCCCGGCTCACCGCCGCTTTTACCATCCTGCTCATCGCCGTAGCCGCCTACTCGCTCACCCGCAGCCTGCCCGGGCTGGTGTAACCGCGAGCTACCCGCGCCGGGGTGCGCACCCCGACTGCGGGCGTGTATCGCCGGAGGACCTTCGGCTCTATGCGCAGCGGAGGCCGCGGCGCTGGGATGGGGCCAGCTTCCGGGGGAGGCGTGCCGATGGTCACGCAGCCCGGCGATAGCGATCCGCCTGACAGGCCGGTGAGGAGCAGCCATGTGTGAGATCGGTAACCGTGCCGAGGTCACGCCGGCCGAAGCGCTGCCGGCGAGCTTGGAGTGGAAGGGCGAGGTCCTTCCGCTGGAGCCGGTCGACGAGCTGTCGGTGCTGACGGTCTGCGACAACGTAACGGACATACTGCTGCCGGACCAGGGCCCGGCCAAGCGCCTCCCGCTGGCCGCGATGGCCCGGCTGGCACCGATGCTGGAGGCCCCGACGATAGTCGGGGGCAAGGCGGCTGACGTGCCGCTGGCCCAGCACGGGTTCTCCGCGCTGGTCGAGGTCCGCAAGGGCGGCCGGGTGCGCCGGCTGCTGTTCGACACCGGGATCACCCCCGACGGGTGCGCCGGCAACCTGCGCCGCCTGGGCCAGGACCCGGCAGACATCGAGGCGATCATCTGCAGCCACGGCCACTTCGACCACACCACCGGGCTATCCGGCCTGATCGGCCAGCTCGGCCGGGCGAACCTGCCGGTGCTGATCCACCCCGAGGCGGCCCAACGACGGGACGAGTGCCGGACCGCCTCCAGATCGCGAATCGCGACAGGTAGCTGCGTACAGCTCGCCGCCCATCGCCGGTGGCCGTGCGGCCGCGGCCGGCGGTCGATGCCGATCCGGACCAGCTCCGCTGCGCCTCGCGACCTGCTCCGGAGTGTCGCACAGTCAGCGGCGTCTCCCAGGATCAGCCAGCCAGTAGTGGCGGCGGTCAGTCGAAGCTGAGCATGCAGGCCACATGCCGCGCGAACGCCCGGCGGGCCGCAGGTCCACCACCCATGCCCCGTCGATCCGCCTGCGCAGCTCGGCGGCGTCCGCGCGGCGCGGCGGGGACAGGTCGGCGCCGGACGGCCCGGCGGCATTGCGGCCCCATGTGCGCGTAGTACGCGGGGAAGGCATCCAGCCCGGCCAGCAGCTCGCTCACGTACCGGTCCTCCGCCAGGATCAGCGCCGGGTTGACCCGCCGCTCCGGCCGATGGTCGAGGAGCTGCCCTCGGACTGGGTGGCCGAGCAGAGCTGCCGAAACCGTGAGTGGGATAGACGTCCGCATCCTCCGGCAGCTCGGCGGCCAGGCGGTGCGCCGAGGCGAACTGGGCGTGGGCCAGTTCGCCGGCGTGGGCGGAGCCGGCGGGTCCGGCAGGCCGGTCGAGCCGTACAGCAGCGACCCGCCGGTGAAGACCGCATGCGGATGACCGGCCGCCTCCAGCACGTACGACAGGTGGGTGAAGGTGTGCCCCGGCGTGGCCAGTACCCGCACCCGCATCACCGGGCTGACCACGATGAGGTCCCCGTCGCCCGCCGGCACCCGGTCGAAGGCCACCTGATCGGCCGCGTTGACGTGGTAGGCCGCCCCGGTGGCGAGCGCCAGCGCCAGCCCGCCGGTCACGTAGTCGTTGTGCAGGTGGGTCTCGAAGACGTGGGTGATCCGCACTCCCCGGGCCGCGGCCAGGGCCAGCACCCGGTCGATGTCCCGCTGCGGGTCGACGACCAGGGCGACTTCCCCGTCGTGCGCGAGGTAGCTCCGGTCACCCAGCGCGGGCGTGTCAACGGCTACCACCTCGACGCCGGACCCCGCTGTCGTGCTCATAGGGGCTCTCCTTCGCGCCAATGATCCCATATACCCGTGGGGGTATCTGACTAGCTCTAATGTACGGGCTGGCGGTAGCCGACGCAAACCGGCCGAGTCGGGCTCGACGCTGATAACGCCGCGCCAGGCTGGTGCAACTGGCGTGATACCATACCCCATAGGGTATATGTTCCAGTACCTGACCATCATCCGGTCGGCACCTGGCTGGGTGCCCCGACTCAGGAGCTTGGCGTGAACGTGGACAGCCAGACGATGGCCGCCGTGATCAAGCGGCTCCGCCGGGCCCAGGGCCAGATCGGCGGGGTCATCAAGATGATCGAGGAAGGGCGCGACTGTGCCGACGTGGTGACCCAGCTCGCCGCGGCCTCCCGCGCGCTCGACCGGGCCGGTTTCAAGATCATCGCGACCGGCCTGGAGCAGTGCGCCTTCGACGGCGGCGACGGCGCTGCCGAGGCCGACCGGGCACGGCTCGAACGGCTCTTCCTCTCCCTCGCCTGACCCCTCCTGCGCACGGCGGAGGTGGTGACGTGACCACTGCTTCGGGCGGTACGAGCCAGCGCAGGTGCTCGCATTCGCCGAGCAGCTGAAGCCGCCGCCACAGCACGGCGGCGGGCGAGACCTGGATGGCGTGCAGCAGCGCAGCCCGTCGCTGCCGCGACGTGGCCGGCAAGCCCGAAGCTCTCATCGTCCGGGTGGGCGATCACCACCAGCGCAATGGGCCAGGCCGGCAGCGTCGTCCCGGCCCGGCCGGAGCGCGACGCCACCGGCCCCGAAACATTCATGATCTACCTCCCATGTACCCATAGGGGTACATGGGAGCGTCCGGCCAGGGACCTTCGTCACGTAGATATACCCCTACCGGTATTTGCGCGACCGGCTACCAGGCAGTTAACCTGGCCTCATTACATACCCATAGGGGTATATCAGGAGGAGGCTCGCGTGCTGGCCATCGCCATCCCGGCCGGGTTGCTGATCGGCCTTACGCTCGGCGCCCTCGGCGGCGGCGGGTCCATCCTTACCGTCCCGGTCCTGGTCTACCTGCTGCACCAGTCACCGCATGCGGCCACGGCCGGGTCGCTGCTGATCGTGGGCATCACGGCGGCCGCCGGGATGATCGCCCACCAGCGGGCCGGCCGGGTCCGCCTCGCGCCGGGCATCGCCTTCGGTGTCCTCGGCGTGGCCGGCGCCTACGCCGGCACCAGGCTGTCCGCCAGCATCCAGCCCGGCCTGCTGCTCAGCCTGTTCGCCGGGCTCATGCTCGTGGCCGCCGCGGCCATGCTGCGCCGCCGGCGCGGGCGGCCGGCCAGCACCTGCCCGCCGCTGCGAGCCCGCCTGCCCCGCGCGAGGCAGCCGTGCCGGATGACCTGGGTGCTTCCCCATCGCGGGGCGGGGCCATCACCGCCACCCTGGACAAGCCGGCGGCTGCCGTGCGGGCGTCGGCCTCGTCCGCTGCCTGGCAGCGTCCTGGCGGGACCGCGGCGGTCCGCCAGGGTCTGAAGATCGCCGCCGCGGCGACGGGGGTCGGCCTGCTCACCGGCTTTTTCGGCGTGGGCGGCGGGTTCGTCATCGTCCCAGCGCTCGTGCTCGCCCTCAGCTTCGACATGCCTGTCGCGGTGGGCACCTCGCTGCTGGTCATCGCGATCAACAGCGCCGCCGCGCTCGCCGCCCGCCTCGGCGGCCACGTCCACCTGGACTGGCCGCTGCTCGGCGTGTTCACCGCCGCCGCGCTGGCCGGGGCGCTGGCCGGCAGCCGCGTCGCGTCCCGGGTCGATGCCTCCCGGCTCACCACCGCTTTTACCATCCTGCTCATCGCCGTAGCCGCCTGCTCGCTCACCCGCAGCCTGCCCGGGCTGGTGTAACCGCGAGCTACCCCCGCCGGGGTGCGCACCCCGACTGCGGGCGTGTATCGCCGGAGGACCTTCGGCTCTATGCGCAGCGGAGGCCGCGACGCTGGGATGGGGCCAGCTTCCGGGGGAGGCGTGCCGATGGTCACGCAGCCCGGCGATAGCGATCCGCCTGTGCAGGCCGGTGAGGAGCAGCCATGTGTGAGATCGGTAACCGTGCCGAGGTCACGCCGGCCGAAGCGCTGCCGGCGAGCTTGGAGTGGAAGGGCGAGGTCCTTCCGCTGGAGCCGGTCGACGAGCTGTCGGTGCTGACGGTCTGCGACAACGTCACGGACATACTGCTGCCGGACGAGGGCCCGGCGAAGCGGCTCCCGCTGACCGCGATGGCCCGGCTGGCACCGATGCTGGCAGCCCCGACGATAGTCGGCGGCAAGGCGGCTGACGTGCCGCTGGCCCAGCACGGGTTCTCCGCGCTGGTGGAGATCCGCAAGGGCGGCCGGGTACGCCGGCTGCTGTTCGACACCGGGATCACGCCCGACGGGTGCGCCGGCAACCTGCGCCGCCTGGGCAAGGACCCGGCAGACATCGAGGCGATCATCTGCAGCCACGGCCACTTCGACCACACCACCGGGCTATCCGGCCTGATCGGCCAGCTCGGCCGGGCGAACCTGCCGGTGCTGATCCACCCCGAGGCGTGTCCATTCAGGGGTTCTCGGCTGACTCGGTTGAGCGCGTGACGCGACACGCGGTGCGGGGCGCTTGAACCTTTGGTTGAGGCTGAGCATGATCGGGGCTTGTGTCCGATGCGCCTGACGTGCCCGCCGGCAGCCGGGATCAGCGTGAGCTGGTCGCCCGGCTGCGGGCGGTGATCGAGGCCAAGGACGCCGAGAACGCGATGCTGCGGGCTGAGCTGGAGGCTCAGCTGGAGCGGTACCGGCGGCTGGAGCTGAGGGTCGCGGAGCTGGAACGCCGGCTCGGGCAGGACAGCACGACCTCGGGGACGCCGCCGTCGAAGGACCCGATCGGGGCGCGGGAGCAGCGCAAGGCTGAGCGGAAGAGGGAGCGGCAGTTCTCGGAGCGGGAGCGGCGCGAGGACCGCAAGCGCGGTGGCCAGCCCGGGCATCCCGGCGCGGGACTGGCGCGGGACCCGGACCCGGATGAGCGGACCGAGGTGCCGCCGCCTGCGGAGTGCTCGCGGTGCGGGACCGGGCTGGAGGACGCGGAGCGGGCGGGTACCTGGTGGTCGCAGGTCCGGGACGTGCAGATCACCAGGTTCGTGACCGAGTACCTGCTGCCGCTGCTGACCTGCCCGTGCTGCGGGAAGGTGAATGCCGCGCAGGCGCCGCCGTGGGCGCACCCGGGCAGCGTGTCCTACGGGCCGGGGATCAACACCGCGGTTATCTCCAGCCTCAACTGACGTGTCCTTAACGTCCATCACGAGCCGTCTCCGGTATCCGGATGACGGTTTTTTCGTGGTTATCTCCTGCCTTGTCCATGACGTTGCTCAAGGAGGAGACGATGCTCGTGCATCCGGTGGTGATCCCCGGTTCGGGGACCCGATCGTGGACGGTCCTGGGGGACGACGACGTGCCCGTTGCCCCGGTCGACAGGTTCCTTGCTTATCTCACTGACATCGGCCGGTCGCCGAACACGGTGAAGGCGTACTCGCACGATCTCAAGGACTACTGGCAGTTCCTCGGCTTCCGCGGCCTGGACTGGCGAGAGGCCCGGCTGGAGGACGTCGGCGAGTTCGTGGTGTGGCTGCAGCTTCCGCCGGCGGGCCGGGCGGGCGAGGTCGCGGTGCTGCCGTCGGTGACGGCTGCGGTGACGGCCTCGACAGTGAACCGCAAGCTCGCCGCGGTGAGCGCGTTCTATGCGCACCAGGCCCGCAACGGCGTCAGGGTCAGCGACCTGCTGGCCGCGTGGCGGACGGGCGGGCGGGGCGGCTGGAAGCCGTTCCTGCATCACGTGACCAAGGGCGAGGAGTACCGGGGCCGGGCGATCGCCCTGAAACAGGAGAAGAAGCTGCCGCGGATCCTGTCCGTGGCCGGGGAGCAGGCGATCCTGGATGCCTGCACGAGGCTGCGGGACCGCTTCTTCTTCGCCGTTCTTCATGAGAGCGGGATGTTCTCCCGGGGTCAAGACGGCACAAATGGGACGTCTTCACGGATCGTCCTGGTAGAGCCATGATCAATTACTCGCCGTCGTTCCGAAAGGTGTTGCACACGTGGCAGGTTCCCGCAGGCCAAGCATCTGATCAGCAGCGACAACGAGCACCACATCAGTCGAGGGGTGTCGCGAAAGCCCTCCGTTCAGCGTCTGGCGCAACGTCATGCCACAGGCAGTCGACCCGGGGAGAAGGGTGCCGGGCAGGCGAGGTACTCGGCCTGCGTCATGAGGACATCGCCGCCGCGGAGTGCGAGGTCAGCATCGTGCCGCGGGAGAACGCGAACGGCGCACGGGCCAAGTCCGGGGGCCGGACGGTTCCCGTCGGGCCGGAGCTGATCAGGCTCTATGCCGATTACCTGAACGACGAGTACGGCGGCTGCCCCAGTGACTACGTCTTCATCAATATCTGGGCGGAGCCGAAGGGGCATGCGTGGACTTACCAGGCCGTTTACGATCTGGTCCTGCGGCTGCGGGCCCGAACCGGGATCGTTTTCGACCCCCACTGGTATCGTCACGGCGCGGCTACTCGCTGGCTGCGGGACGGCGTTCCGATCGAGGTCGTGTCCGCTCTTCTAGGGCATTCCTCGGTGGCAGTCACTTCTTCGGTCTACGGCCATCTGACCGTCGAGGACGCGCGGGCGGCGCTGGAGAAGGCCGGCTGGTTCACCGGGAAGGGCGTGTCGTGGTGACCCGCGGCTGGATCACGCAGGCCGACCGGTCCCGCTGGCAGCAGCGGGCGGTCTCCGAGCTGGCCGTCATCCTGGACGCGCACCCGGGCATCCCGGTGATCGCGTGGACGGTCACGGCATCCGGCGGGGCCCTGTCCGGCCAGGTTCTCGTTCCTTCTCCCGGCCGGCGCGGGCTGTTCGCGCAGTGGCAGCAGGCGCTGGGACTGGACGAGGTCACCGAGATCCCGTCTGCGGGCGGGACGCCTGTTTACCTGCATGCCCGCGGTGTCCGCGGCGGCGTGGCAGTCAGCATCGCCGCGACCGTCTTCGAGGAGAAGGAGGACAGCCGGTGACCGGCCCGGACGCTGCCGGAGCCGGCCAGTACCGGGATCCTGCCGGCCTGCTGGAGAAGCTGATGGCCGCTGTCCGCCCGGAGTTCCGGGCCGATGAGCTTGCCTTCGATCCCGCCGACCCTGTATTCGGCGGCGCGGTCTGCCAGGTGACGGGCTGCCCCAGGACAGCGCGAGGAGGCCGGGGACTGTGCTCCGGCCACCATGACCGGTGGACCGCCGAGGGCAAGCCCGACATGGACACGTTCATCGCCGTGACCAGTTCCCGCTGGCGCAGGCAGTCCCCGCTGACCTGCTGCCGGGCTCCTGGCTGCCGCCGCGGCGTCCGCTTCCGGGGACTGTGCACGCGCCACAGTGCCGCCTGGATGCGCGCCGGGCGGCCGGACGCGGACGAATGGCTGGCCGGCGTCCCGGAGACCGCGGTGCCGGAAGGCCAGCAAGAGTGCCTGGTCTGGTTCTGCGATCTGTGGGCCGAGCGTGACATCCCGTTCTGCCAGGCCCATGGCGTCACCTGGAAGAACCGCGGCCGC
>CAWDBS010000004.1:0-74286 GCA_963800415.1 uncultured Actinomycetes bacterium | reverse complement strand
GCAGCCTCATCGACCGGCTCTGCTCTTCCGTCCCACCGGGGCCTGGGGCGGCAAGCCTTCGTCGGGAACATTCGCGCAGTGTCTCGCTCAGCACGGCTACACGCGTTGGACCAACTATGAGCCGCCGAGCCGGTTCTGGCCCTTCCAGTGGATCGAGGGCGGCTGGCTGCTCGCGCTGTCAGCGCTGCTCATCGCCGCAACGGTCTCGCTGGTCCGCCGCCGCGCCGCCTGATACATCCCGCCATGCGGCCACGACGGATCACACCACCGGCTGTGGTTGTGCTACTCGCGGCGGGCGCACAGCAGCGCGGACCCAAGCTCGGTCCGGCGGTAGCGGACCTCGTGGCCGTGGCGGGCGGTGGCGACCAGGCCCGCGTCGCGGAGCGCGAGCAGGTGGCGCGAGACGCCAGCCGAGCTGAGCCCGGTCATCGCGGCGAGCGTGGTCGTGGAGAGGGGCTGGTCCAAGGTCGTGAGGACAAGGGCGCGGGTGCGGCCAAGCAGCCGCCTGAGTGCGTCAGGCGGCGTGGCGGGTGCCTGCCAGAGCCCGGCGATGCCGGTGGCGGGGTAGATGATCGTGGGCAGCCACGGTTCCTCGACGATCGCCGCGACGTGCGGCCACAGGTAGGCGCTCGGCATGAGCAGCAATCCGCGCTGGCCGACTGTGACGGCGCGGCCATCGCGGTCGGCCAGCGACAGGCCCCGCTTCGTCCAGCGGATCTTCGGGTGGAGGTCGTCCAGGACGCGCCGCAGGCCGTGCTGGGCCAGCAGGCGGGAGCGTTCGCCGACATCGCGATCGAGCAAGGTGCGGATGCGATGCCAAAACGGCGCGACCAGGCTGGCCCAGGCCTCATGGAGGCGGGCTGCGAGCTGGTCTCGCGCGCGTTCGGGGTTGGTGAGCAACGAGGTGATCAGGCGGCGGTAGTGCTCGTCGGCCACGGTTTCGCGGCACCGGGCGAGCTCACGCGATACCTGCGCCGGGTCGGTCGCACGGATCTCCGTCAGCTGAGCCCGCAGACCTGGCCTGCAGGTCCGCGGCGGCGGGGTGAGGAAGTCCGGCACGTAGCCGCGGCGTGGCAGCACCGCCAGCAGCGGTACCAGGTCAAGCCGGGCCGCCCCGCCCGGACAAGCCCCAGCCAGGGCTCATGATACGAACGCCCGCGCTCGTCAGCGAACGCCTGCACCGCTGCCTGCGTCTCCCACAGCGGCGAGACGGCAAACCGCACGGCCAGCAGATCCTCCGGAGCCCGCACCTCAAACAGCGTCATCAGGACTCAACATACGCCCAGGCGCGAATCAATGGCGGCCGACGTCCCGGGCCGCTTACTGGATGCCATGCCAGGTGCAAGCGAGCAGACACGGCGGGTCAAGATCGTCAACGCCAACTGGGTGGCCGGGCCAGACGGCGATCACGGCCGGTTCGAGATCCAGATCGTGACCGAGGACGACCAGCGGCATGTGGCCGCCCCCAGTCCCGCAGCCATGACCGCCCTGATCGCGTTGACTCAGGCCGGCACTGTCCTGGCCTGGGATCCTGCCGACCGCACGCTGATCGCCGCCAACATCGTCGGCACGATGCCCTGGACCCAGCACGCCCGGCCTAGCCCGCCACCTCGCTGACACCCACCCGGCCGTGACCACCCATCACTTCATGAGTTGCAGGAGAACTCATCGGCACGCAAGGAACCTGGCGGACTCCAGCCTTACCCACGCAGGGGATATCGGCTACCCGCTCCCAGCCTGCGCTGACGCTCCGCCACGAAGCGCCACTTACCCTGAAGCCATGTCGACGAATCTGAATATGGCCCTGGAATGCGACCGTCACGGTGGCGGTCGGGCCGTTCCTGTGCTTGGCCACGATCAGGTCCGCCTCACCGGCCCGAGGCGACTCCCGCTCGTACGCATCTTCACGATGCAAGAGGATCACTACGTCCGGATCCTGCTCTATGAATTGTGGCCTACGAGGCCATCGGCAATGAAGTTGTGTGTGCCCTTTACTGTGGCGTCGTAAACGGGCTGTGGTCCTAGAGGCTCGATGCTGACGATCCGGTCCCAGTAGATGTCGCTGTGGCGATCTCGCGCAGCTTCTCCGAACCGAGGACCGTCGCGCACCGCAGCAGGCGCTCCCTCGACGGGCAGCTCTTGTACAGCGCCGTCCCGCAATAGTGGGTGCCGATGGCCGCCTGGAATTGCCGCTCGGTCAGCCCGGCCCGGATACGCTCCGCCTTGACGACGTCCCAGACCCCGAGCGGGATCGTTCCACGTTCGTGTTGACCGTCCGCCCGGCCAGCGCGACGGCCAGTTCCCTACCGTTTCGCCGCGGCGGCCGTGGACCCCGACGCGTTCGCAGAAGGTCCGCAGGCTCGGGCCGTCGGCCACGATCACGTGGTAACCGGGCTGGTAACCAGCCTTCTCGACCTGCCGGATGCGCGCGACGATACCTAGACGGCCTAGCAGGTGCGCGACGCCGTAAGCGAGTTCACGGCTGGAGCTGGCGTAGTACGCCTTGTCCGCCGACTTCCCGTTCCCCAGCCAGACACAGCCGTCGGTTGCCCACAGATGACGCAGGAACAGGCAGACCTCGGCATCGTCGGCGGCGTATATGGCAGCGGGAAGGCGCTTCTCGTGCGACCGCAGATCTTCGATCCCGAGTTCACGAAACCAGGTGTGCAGCGGGTTTCAGCGGCCGTGGGTGCAGTGGTACGGCGCGGGCAGGTAGGTGTGCCACCAGTTTCCCTGGGCCACCCGGCGGGGGGTTATGCCAAACTCAGCGGCCGCCGAGGCCTCCACGAAGGCTAGGTTCTCCTCGTCGTTGGAGGTGTAGTGGACGGGCTGCGAGCGGACCACGCAGCCGTCGCCGATCAGGTGGGCGAGGAGACCGATCCGGTGCTCGGACCAGCCCAGACCGGCCGCGATGGGCACCGGGATGTGGCGGGGTATGGCGACCCGGCTCACCGGTACGCAGTTCGCCTAGCGGAGTCCACCCGGAGAAGGTCAGGAACGGATGGTTGGCCGATGCCTTCACCTCGCGCCCGGACGCCAGGCGCAGCCGGTACACCTCCTTCGTTCCCGACGGGAAGACCTTGGTGATGGGCGCCGGAACCAGCTTGTGCTGCTCGTCGACCGACCAGACGAGGACTCCTTCGCCTCCGTCGCGCATCAGCTCCCCGAAGGTGACCGGGCCCCGGTGTCCGCGCGGAGCAGGGCCGTGTCCTCGGTCATGCAACCCGACTCGCGCAGGTCGGACAGCAGGGGTTTCTTGTCGGTGCGCTGCTCGGGGCCGCGGTTGAGCTGGGACAGCGCGATGACGGGGACGTCGAGTTCCTTGGCCAGCAGCTTGAGCGACCGGGACATCTCGGACACTTCCTGCTGCCGGTTCTCCACCCGCTTGGGCGAGGACATCAGCTGCAGGTAGTCGATGATGACGAACTTCAGGTCGTTCCGCTGCTTCAGCCTCCGGCACTTGGCCCTGATCTCCATCATCGACATGTTCGGCGAGTCGTCGATGAACAGCGGCGCGTCGGCGACCTCGCTCATCCGCCGGGCCAGCCGGGCCCAGTCGTCGTCGTTCATCTGCCCGGTACGCATCGTGGACAACGGCACCCGCGCCTCGGCCGACAGCAGCCGCATCGTGATCTCGTTCCGGCCCATCTCCAGGCTGAACAGCACCGTGGTCATACCGTGCCTGATGGCGGCCGCCCGGGCGAAGTCCAGCGCCAGCGTTGAGTTGTGGGTCGGGATCATGCCCCGCCCGGCCAGGTACAGATGGTCCGTGCTGTCCACCTGCACGCACCGGACCGGCCGGGAGGACACGCGCCGGACGTCGGTGAAGTACCGCCACGGCTCCCGGCGCACGCCGCCGGACCGGCGCGAGCCGATGCCCGCGGCAACCAGCAGGCCGGAACGCGACCGCTCGACCGAGGCCGAAGGGCGACCGCGTGGCGCGGCCGACGGGACACGGGCTCGCTCTGGAGGGCACGGGCGATCTCCCCGGTCGTGAGTACCCGGGGCGGGAGAGCTCGCCGAGATCCTTGGATTCCAGGTGAGCCACTGATGGTTCTCATCGGCGACGATCACGTCGCCGTCGTCGAACTCGACCTCGTAGCACGGGCGGCCGTGCATCACCTCGGTCGCGGCGACGACCAGGGTGGGCCACCGTCGGCGCCGAGCAGCCGGTCGCCGACGCGGACCTCGCCCATCGTCGTCCAGCCGGCCGATGTCGGCAGCGGGGTGTCCAGCGCGAGAGCCTTCCCGATGGCGGGTCTTGCTGCGATGACCACCATCTGGCCGGGGTGCAGGCCGTTGGTGAGGGCGTCCAGGTCGGAGAACCCGGTAGGGACTCCGGTGAGGACGCCGCCGCGGCTGCCGATAGCCTCGATCTCGTCTAGCGCGCCGGGCATGATCTCGGACAGCGATTGATAGTCCTCGCTGGCCCGGCGGTCGGTGACCGCGAAGACCTCGGCCTGGGCCCGGTCCACTAGGTCGTCGGCGTCGGCCTCGCCCGCGTAGCCGAACTGGACGATCCTGGTACCCGCCTCCACCAGGCGGCGCAGGATGGCGCGCTCCCGGACGATGCGCGCGTAGTAGCCGGCGTTGGCGGCGGTCGGCACCGAGGCGATCAGGGTGTGCAGGTAGGGGCCTCCGCCGACGCGGGCGATCTCGCCGCGCCTGGTGAGCTCGTTGGCGACCGTAATAGCGTCCGCGGGCTCGCCGCGGCCGTACAGGTCGAGGATGGCCTCGTGGACCAGTTGATGCGCGGGCCGGTAATGGTCGGTCGGCCTGATCACCTCGATCACGTCCGAGATGGCATCCTTCGAGAGCAGCATCCCGCCGAGCACGCACTGCTCCGCCGCGACGTCGTGCGGAGGGGTCCGCTCGAAGTCGTCGTTCCTCGGCGCGATCTCGGCGACGCTCACCTGACGCTCCTCCCCCGTGCTAGTGAACCCAGCGCAAACGCGCTTCTGCCATCACCTGACACCGTTCTAGCCCATGGCTCTGACATTCTGGCGGCCCGCCACGCCGGGCACCAAGCCAGGCCGTGGACGGCGGTGTGGACAAGGTGTGCAAACACGCCGGCTATGTTGTGCGCAGCCTGGGGACGGGTTTGTGGAAACGGTGGTCTTAACCACAGGTAAATCGTCGTGAACTGCGGAAACGCGATCCACCGGCTGTGCGGAAGAAAAACTTCGGGGTGGATTTCCCGGTGGATGATCAACAACGCCTTTCCACAGGCACGGGCCGGCAACCTGTGGATAACTGAGCTTCGGCAAGCAGGCCCGCGGGCCCCGCCGACCTGATAATCTTCGATGGTGTGTTCGATAGACGAATCCGCGCTCCGGCGCCTGGCCGAGGCCATCGACCAGCTCGACGCCGACCGCAAGAGCGCGGATGCGGCGGCCCTGGAGGCACGGATCGCCGCCGTCTGGGCCATGGTGCGGGAGATCGACCCGGAGCTGGCCCGGCTCACGTCCAAGTACGCGAACCCTCCCGGCTAACGCTCGTCACAAGCGTAGGTTACGGTCCCGTCAGTACCGCATCCCAGGGCTGGCCAGCGCCACGGGATACGGCGTGGATGTCGCGTTCATGGCGCTCGAGGTACCGGGTGCTGACATGCCGCGGTGATACGCCCACACTCGGGTCTGTAAGGCAGGTGGAGTGGTGGGAGGGTGCGATGGCTGAGCCGGTGCGGGCGCGGCGGCTGACTGATCAGGAGGGCCGGCGGCTGCTGCAGATCGTGCGGCGGGGGAAGCACGGGTCGGTCCGGGTGCGGCGGGCGATGATCATCATGGCGTCGGCGTCGGGCACGCTGGTCCCGGCGATCGCCCGGCTGGTGGCCGCCGATGAGGACACGGTGCGGGACGTGATCCATACGTTCAACGCCAAGGGCCTGGCCGCGCTGGACCCTCGGTGGGCGGGAGGCCGTCCCCGCCTGATCAGTGACGGCGATATCGAGGTCATCGTCACGGCGGCCAGGACCCGGCCGGAGAAGCCAGTCCAGCCGTTCACCCACTGGAGCTTGCGCAAGCTGGCCGGGTATTTAGCGGGCCTGGGCCGGCCGGTGCGGATCGGGCGGGAGCGGCTGCGGCAGCTCCTTCACGAGCGCGGCATCTCGTTCCAGCGGACCCGGACCTGGAAGGAATCCACCGATCCGGACCGGGACGCCAAGCTGGACCGGATCGAGTACGTGACCAGCGCCTACCCGGACCGTTGCTTCGCCTCCGGCCAGTTCGGGCCGCTGTCGATCCGGCCCTGCCACGGCGTGTGCCGGGCGCCGCGCAAACGGCCGGCCCGGCTGCGCGCGACTTATCATCGCACCCACGGCATCCGCTACTTCCATGGCTGCTACTGCGTGGGCGATGACCAGCTGTGGGGCGTGACCCGCGAGCATAAGGGCGCCGGTCACACCCTGGCCGCGCTGAAGTCGATCCGGGCTGCCCGGCCCGGCGGGTACCGGCTGTTCGTCATCATGGACAACCTGGCGGCGAACAAGACCCCGGCGATCCGGCGCTGGGCCAGGCGCGAGAACGTCGAGCTGTGCTTCACGCCCACGAACGCATCCTGGGCCAATCCGATCGAGGCGCAGTTCGGTCCGGTACGCACCTTTGTCATGGGCTGCTCGGATCACCCTAGCCATGCCGTGCTGGCCCGCAAGCTGCAGGACTACCTGCGCTGGCGTAATGCCCACGCCCGCCACCCCGGCGTGCTGGCCGCCCAGCGCCGCGAACGCGCCCGCCTCCGCAGCGAACGCCAGCAACGCTGGGGCCGCCCGAAACCTAAAGCTGCATAACCGAGCCGGTGCACGTTCGTGGCCAGCGCACTAGCGATGGCCGCGCAGGTCGTCCAGGAAGCTGCGGGCGGCGGAGACGGCGTCGGTGCCGCGGCGGAAGGCTTCCGCGGCGGTGCGGGCCGCGGTCCCGGTCAGGCCGGGCATGACCGCGGTGACATCGACCATCGGGTGGCCGGATTCCTCGAGGACGCGGGTGCCGGGCGGGATGTGCGGGCGGAATCCGGCCGGGTCCGCGGTACCGCCGGGCTCCGTGGTGACGTCGTCCAGTTCCCACCATTCCGCGGGGGCGTCGCCGTCGTACGCGATCAGCCGGAGCAGGCTGCCGGTCTCCGCGTCCACGATCGCGTCGGCCGGGTAGAACATCGTCGGCCCCTCGTGCGCCGCACCGTCGCCGCGGGTCACCCGCAGGTGGTAGCCGCGGCGGCCGTGGTAGGTGATCTCCGCGCCGCCGGACAGCCGCTCGCCGAGCAGCCAGGACGAACCGACCAGGCTCGCAAAGTCGCCCGTCATCGGCCTCGCCGGCCCCACCAGGGTCACGTTCTCGCGGACCTGCCAGTGCTGCTCTCCGTCGCAGGCCATCACGAGCGGTCCGGGCCTGCCCTGCCAGGACGAGTAATCGAGGTAGTACAGCTCGGGGCCCCCGATACGCAGCTGGCCGGTCGTCCGGGTCACCGTTTCCTTCCGGGTTACCGTGTCGAGGAGATAGCCGACGCCGCCGTGTCCCGCCGCGCGGGCCGTGCCGGGCACCTGGCCCAGAACCGCCTTCGTGTCGTTCCACCGCCGCACCGCAGCGCCGCGGACCTGAGGGTCGTCGCCGTCATACTGACCGCTGCGGTAGAGCAGGCCGAGCAGGTCGTCGGAGGGCAGTGGCCCGTCTCCGGGATCGAGCGGGCCCGGTTCGGGAGACGGCATCGCGGCCAGGAAGCTGGCCTCGGCGGCCGGGCGGTGGCCGGGCAGGTGCGGTGCCAGCCGGAGCCAGGCCCCGAGGCCGCCCGCCGCCAGGCCGGCCGCGTTCGCCGCCACCTGCCAGCCGAGCCCGCTCCGCCCGGGGGCATCCTCCGGATCCCGGACGGGGCGGCTGCCCGCGGGCGGCGCGAACCGGGCCGGGTCATCCGCTTCCGGCGGGCTCATCGTCACGGTCGTCAGCTCGAAGAGGGTGAGCACCTGGCCCTCGAACGTCTCCTCGCGGCGGAGCAGGATGCCGGTCTCGGCGTCCACGATCAGCTCGACGCGGTCGCAGGCGGGAGGGCTCAGGCTCGTCCCGGACCCCACGGCACCGTGCCGAGGCACGGCCGTCACAGCGATCGCGTCGCGGCCGCAGGCGGTGACCGGGCCGCCCACGTCCAGGGTGAACCCGGCGAGCAGGCCAGCCGGGCGGAACAGGGCCGGAACCGGCAGCCCCGGGCCGCCCTCGAAGTCGCGCGACGGGAGCGGCGCCGCGTCCGGCGGCCGGAGCGTCCAGGCCTGCTCGCCGTCAGATCCGTCGGCGCGGCCACCATGGTCGCCCTCGTACTCCAGGCGGTACCGCCGGCCGGGCGCGATCAGCAGGGCCGCGTGCCACCGGTGATAGACGTCCCGCTCGGCGTCCGGCTCCTGCTCCACGTCCGGCATGCCGGGAGATCCGGGGCGGAACCCCATCCGCCGCATCGACTCCGTCCGGACCGCGTTTTCCCGGCGGCGGGCCAGGTCACCGTCCTGTTCGAAGCGCACCTCGGCGGACAGGGACAGGCGGGTCCAGTCGGCCCGGTAGAGCAACCCGATTACTTCTGGCAGGCCAGCCATGATGCACCATCCGAGGCGAGTCGGTGGCGGGAGGCGGGAACGCCAGCCCGTTTGGTCAAATTATGCCCTGTGCCGGCTCGGGACCCGCACGGCTTGTGGTGACGCACAGGGGGCGGGATTCACCGGCTCGGTTATGCAGCTTTAGGTTTCGGGCGGCCCCAGCGTTGCTGGCGTTCGCTGCGGAGGCGGGCGCGTTCGCGGCGCTGGGCGGCCAGCACGCCGGGGTGGCGGGCGTGGGCATTACGCCAGCGCAGGTAGTCCTGCAGCTTGCGGGCCAGCACGGCATGGCTAGGGTGATCCGAGCAGCCCATGACAAAGGTGCGTACCGGACCGAACTGCGCCTCGATCGGATTGGCCCAGGATGCGTTCGTGGGCGTGAAGCACAGCTCGACGTTCTCGCGCCTGGCCCAGCGCCGGATCGCCGGGGTCTTGTTCGCCGCCAGGTTGTCCATGATGACGAACAGCCGGTACCCGCCGGGCCGGGCAGCCCGGATCGACTTCAGCGCGGCCAGGGTGTGACCGGCGCCCTTATGCTCGCGGGTCACGCCCCACAGCTGGTCATCGCCCACGCAGTAGCAGCCATGGAAGTAGCGGATGCCGTGGGTGCGATGATAAGTCGCGCGCAGCCGGGCCGGCCGTTTGCGCGGCGCCCGGCACACGCCGTGGCAGGGCCGGATCGACAGCGGCCCGAACTGGCCGGAGGCGAAGCAACGGTCCGGGTAGGCGCTGGTCACGTACTCGATCCGGTCCAGCTTGGCGTCCCGGTCCGGATCGGTGGATTCCTTCCAGGTCCGGGTCCGCTGGAACGAGATGCCGCGCTCGTGAAGGAGCTGCCGCAGCCGCTCCCGCCCGATCCGCACCGGCCGGCCCAGGCCCGCTAAATACCCGGCCAGCTTGCGCAAGCTCCAGTGGGTGAACGGCTGGACTGGCTTCTCCGGCCGGGTCCTGGCCGCCGTGACGATGACCTCGATATCGCCGTCACTGATCAGGCGGGGACGGCCTCCCGCCCACCGAGGGTCCAGCGCGGCCAGGCCCTTGGCGTTGAACGTATGGATCACGTCCCGCACCGTGTCCTCATCGGCGGCCACCAGCCGGGCGATCGCCGGGACCAGCGTGCCCGACGCCGACGCCATGATGATCATCGCCCGCCGCACCCGGACCGACCCGTGCTTCCCCCGCCGCACGATCTGCAGCAGCCGCCGGCCCTCCTGATCAGTCAGCCGCCGCGCCCGCACCGGCTCAGCCATCGCACCCTCCCACCACTCCACCTGCCTTACAGACCCGAGTGTGGGCGTATCACCGCGGCATGTCAGCACCCGGTGAACGTATGTGGCCAGCGCACTAGCGGTGCCAGGGATGCCACATCATGAGCGCGATGAAGGTGCCGAGCACGATCGCGACGCCCACGATGAACCCGCCCACCTTCTTAGACGTCCACCAGCGCGACGTGTCCTCCGGAGCCGACGCAACGAGGCTGCCGGTCGCGACCGCGTGGCCCCCGTTCGTGGCCTGAGCGTTGAGCACTGTCCCCACCCTGGACCGCCCGGTAAAGACATTGGTCACGACCGTCTGAACAGCTTGAGCCGGGGGATCGGCTTGTTCGTTGGGCTGCGCAACCCGGAGTTCGGCGACCAGCTCGGTCAGGATGGTCCGGACACGATCAACGACGCCGCGGAAGGCCACCTCGCTGACCTGCCAATAGACCGACATGACCTGGAGGTCGTTCCCATGCTCGCGGTTCTGAAGGGTCATCAGGGTGGCGAGTTCGGCAGCGCCGGGCGGAGAAAGTTTCAGCCTGCCATCGCTAGCTTTTGCCTGGTTGGCCATGTCCTCGATCACGCCGATGCTATGTACGAGCGTGACGCTCTCGCTGATGGCCTTCCGGGCCTCCTCGGGCAGCATATGCTGGCTGATGCGCTGTCCCCGACTGATGGCGTAGAGGTTCATGGTGTCGACCGTGATCGGCGCCTGGACTACCCGATACTCGGGGATGTCGCTCTCCGGGTCGTAGCCGTTGAGTTCTTGCCGGGCCCAACTGCGCAACTGCTCCGAGCCCGCCTTCGCCCCGAGCACAAGACACTTGCGCAAGGCGGAGGCGACGGTGGACACTCTCGTCGAGAACGGCGGCTTCGATCTCGCTCAGCAGAGCCGCCTTGGTTTCAGGCATGAATGCCATTGTCCCGTACAGAGAGCACTGGTACGTCCTGCTCAACCGGCCGATGGTAGCTTAATGAGCCGGTTGCGGCCGACGGGCTAGTGACCGCCGACCAGGCCGTGGTGCCTTCTGTCCCTGGCATCGGGGTGGAGGCGTCCCGGCGGTGTCAAGCGGCGTCTGGCCGCTTCCAGGTGACGGTGACCGTGGCCGGGTCGAACGGGCGGCGGGCGCCCCGGCCCGGCGAGCGCAGCGTGATGCCCATTAGCGTCTTGATGATGGCGCGCTGGCGGGACAGGTCCAGCGTCTCCCACACTGCGGCGGCGTTCTCGGCGGCCACCAGCGGGGCCAGCACGTTCTCCGGCACGACCACCGGCTCAAACAGCACCCCTGGTGGAAGAACACCCCCCGTGAATGTCGACCAGCTTCCGGACGGCACCTTCCGCTGGACGACCCCCTCCGGGCGGACCTACGACACCGAGCCCACCCGGTATCCGGTCTAGCCGCCGCGGGGATAGCCAGCGGACGGTAACGGGGGTTACGCTTCGCTGCATCACGCTGGTTGGGGAGGCGCCGTGATGGCAGGGCCGGGAGATGAGATAGCAGCCGCAGAAGGCCGGGGCCGTGGTGAACTCCGCGCGTCTCACGCCGACCGCGAGCAGGTGATCGGCACCCTCAAGGCCGCGTTCGTGCAGGGCATGCTGGCCAAGGACGAATTCGACCAGCGGGTGGGCCAGGCGTTCGCGGCGCGGACCCACGCAGAGCTGGCCGCCCTCACCGCCGACCTCCCCGTCGAGCCGATCGCGGCCCAGTCGCCCAAGCCCGTCCGGGCCCAGGGCGAGCAGCCAGTTCTGCGCCCTGGCCCGGTGCTCGCGGTTGCGACCGCGCTTTATGCAGGTGTATGGGCGTTTACGTTCCTCCCGCCCTGGCCTACGAATTCCGAGGACGATCCCCCGCGCGCAATAGTCTAGCTGTTCTTCTCGACCACCCTCATGTACCTGTTCGTTCTGGTCATAGCTGTGGGGCATATGCTCGCCTCGCGTCATGAGAAGCGTTCCGGCGGGCGGCCACCGCGGCGGCCAGCAGCACCGGGCCCGGGCGGTCAGGCATCCCGCCGCCCACCCTCGGTCGGCCCGGGTGGACAGCTCCCGCAGGCCGGCCACGGTCAGCAGCACACCGCCGAAGCAGCTCGAAGCGATCCTGCCCATCCGCGATCGCGGCTCGCGGCCAGCGCATCAACAACGCCATCGCGGACACCGCTACACGATCGGCTATGCCGGCAATTGACCCTGCGACGACCAGGGCAGGCCAGGGCTTGATCACCGGGCTGCCAACGGGCACCAAAACGCGGGAACGCACGCGGCTAAGCCGCCGCCAGCGCCCCGGCCACCGTCGCTACCAGGGTCGCAAGGAGCTGCCCATCGGGATCGTGGTCCGGATTCACCTCGGTGATGACCAGACCGCCGAACTTCTCCCCGCGGGTGAACTCGTTCAGGCAGACGCGGACCTGATCCAGCGTGAGCCCGGCGAAGTGCGGAAAGTTGGCCAGCGGGAACAGCCCGGTGTGCAGCACGTCGACATCCAGGTGCACCAGGTAGGCGCCGGTGCGGCGTTCCAGATAGGCGCGGGCCTGACGAGCCTGTCCGGCCGGGTCGGCCCGTACCGCCGGGGCCGGGGCCGCGTACAGGTGCCTGCTGGCCAGCTCGGTCCACTGGCTGGTGTCCAGTTCGGCCGGGTCGAAGCCGAACAGCACTACCTGCCCGGGGCGCAGCAGCGGGAACCGCGAGCCGATCCGGGCCAGCCGCGGCGATCCGCCGCCGAGCATGTGGGTCATGCCCATGGTGTCCGCCACCGCCGAATCGCTCAGTTCGGGGGTGTTGAGGTCCGCGTCGCCGTCGAAGTACATCAGCCCGCCGTCACCGAACCCGTCCAGCGCGCCGAGCGTGATGGTGCAGTCGCCGCCCAGGACCAGGGGCAGCCGTCCGGCGGCGCGAATGGCCGCCACCTCGGCCGCGACCCGCTGGGCCACCTCGACGACCCGGTCGGTGTCGCGCAGGCCGTCGGCCGGCTCCGCCGGGCGGTACGGCGCCGCTGGCAGATCGCCGCGGTCCTCGACGTCCAGGCCGGCCGCTCGCAGCGCGCCGATCAGCCCGGCGGCGCGCCAGGCGGCTGGGGCCTTTTCCTGTCCGGGGTTGTGCGAGCCCGCGCTCGTCGGTACCCCCAGCACGCTCACCCGGCGGCCGTGCGCCGTCATCCGCCTCGCCTCCAGCTCGCCTAACGTCACCGATGTAACGTTTTAAACCATCTCTTCACGTTACTACTGCGAACCGCCAATTGTAAACGCATAGAAGGCATTTATTACGTTACGATGGTCTCGTGCTGGTCGAGCCGATGTCCCCCGATGTGCTGGTCTGGCTGGTCAACGAGTGGGGTTCGGTGCCCCGCACCGCGGCCGGCGAAGACGAGGCGCCCTATCCGGACACCGGCCTGCTGGCCGCGTTGCTCGCCGGGTCGGGGGTCCGCTCGTGTCCGCCTGAGCTGCTGACCAACCAGGCTCTCACCCAGGTCGCCGACCGGCTGCACCGGATCTTCGCCGCCCCAGACCTCGGGGGGCGGGTCGGCCTGGTGACCGGGCTGCTGGCCGAGACCGGCGTGCGGCCCGGCCTGGATCTGGCCGATGGCCGTCCCGGCGAGACCTGGCAGGTGGACGACGCGCGGCAAGGGCTGTCGGCCGCCGCGGCGCTGACCCTGCGCCACCAGCTCGCCGGGGCCGACCCGGACCGCGTCGGCGTGTGCACCGGCCGCCGCTGCGCCGACGCCTATATCGACGCGTCGCCGGGCGGCCGGCGCCGGTTCTGCTCGGTGACCTGCCAGAACCGCGCCCGGGTCGCCGCCTGGCGCCAGCGCCGCTCCGGCTGACGCCCGCTCCGGCCAACGTCCGGGAGGGGAACGTCCGGGTGCGCGAATAACGTCCGGGAGTCAGTACAGCAGCCGCGAATAATTCGCCGGGGCGTAGTGTTCCTCAAGCTCTTCCAGTGTCTGCGGGGTTTCGAGCCGATCTCCGTATCCGCCATCGAGTCCATCGAGCCGATCTCCGTTGACGTCATGGCTCACAGTTCCGGGTAGGCGCGATCGGGGTCGTGCTCGGATAGCACCGACGGCGGCCCGATGAGGAGCTTGTCCGGCTCCCCGATGACCTCCTCGTCCTTGCCGTCGTAGTCGAACTTCAGCAGCACGTGCTTGATCGCCTCGAGCCGGGCCCGCTTCTTGTCGTTGCTCTTGACCACCGTCCACGGGGCGTGCTCGGTGTGGGTGTAGTGGAACATCGCCTCCTTGGCCTCGGTGTAGTCCTCCCATTTGTCCAGCGACTCGATGTCCATCGGGCTCAGCTTCCACTGGCGTACCGGGTCGACCCGCCGGATGATGAACCGCGTCCGCTGCTCCGACGGCGTCACCGAGAACCAGAACTTCGTCAGGTGCAGCCCGGAGCGGACCAGCATGCGCTCGAAGTCCGGCGCCTCCCGCATGAACTCCTCGTACTCCTCCTGCGTGCAGAAGCCCATCACCCGCTCCACGCCCGCGCGGTTGTACCAGGAACGGTCGAACATGACGATCTCGCCGGCCGCGGGCAGGTGCGGCACGTAACGCTGGAAGTACCACTGGGATCGTTCCCGCTTGCTCGGTTTCACCAGCGCCACGACCTGCGCCCCGCGCGGGTTCAGGTGCTCGGTGAAGCGCTTGATCGTGCCGCCCTTGCCGGCCGCGTCGCGGCCCTCGAACACGAGGATGATCCGCTCCCCGGTGGACTTCACCCAGTTCTGCAGCTTGACCAGCTCGACCTGCAGCGGGCGCTTCGCGCGCTCGTAGTCGTGCCGGGACATCCGCTCGGAGTACGGGTAGTCCTCGTGCCAGGTGTCCACCGTGCGGCCGTCCGAATAGCGGAGCACGGGATCGTCGTGCTCGTCATCGTCGTCCACCCACAGGCCAGCCAGCAGGTCACGGTCGGATGCCCAGTCGAGCGGGAGGGCGTTGAATTCGTTAACAGGTGCAGTGGTCACAGCACTAGCACAGCACATCCGGGCGGTCTGCGCACCAGTGGGCTGACGCAAAAAGCCCTTTCGGCGGCCAGGGTGTCCTCACCGGTCGCCGTACACCACCGTCCCGCCCGCCATCGTCATGACCACCGAGGTGTCGCCGATGTCGCGCGGCGGGATGCCGAACAGGTCCTGATCGAGCACTGTCACGTCGGCGCGCATGCCGGGCAGCAGCCGTCCGGCCACGTCTTCGCAGTGGTTCACCCACGCGACGCCCGCGGTGAAGGCGTCGATCGCGGCGTCGACGGTGATCGCCTGATCGGGCAGGAACGGGTTCTCGCATTCCGGTTGACCCGGCCGCCCCAGCCGCTCGGACAGGACCCGGTTCACCGCGACGTGGATCTCCTGCAGCGGGTCGGCGCTCGACACCGGCCAGTCGCTGCCGAACGCGATCCGCGTTCCCTGCCGGACCAGCGAACCGATCTGGTACTGCCAGGCGGCGCGCTCCGGCCCGACGAAGGGAAGGGTCAGCTCCTCCATCTGCGTTTCCGCGCACGCCCACAGCGGCTGGAAGTTGGCCACCGCGCCAAGCTCGGCGAACCGGCCCATGTCCCGCGGGGTGATGAACTGCAGGTGCGCCAGGTGGTGCCGGGCGGCCTTGCGCTGGGCGGCCGGGAGCGCCTCGAGCACGTCCAGCGCGGTGCTGACCGCCAGGTCGCCGATGGCGTGGAAGTGGAGCTGGAACCCGGCCGCGCCCAGCCGGCTCGTGGCTTCCCGCAGCACCTCCGGCTCGATGAACAGACGCCCCTGATGGTTGCTGGGGTGCCCGTGCCGGTCCAGGTAGGGGGAGGACATCGCGGCGGTGAACGTCTCGCACACCCCGTCGAGCATCAGCTTGACCGTGGTCGCCCGGAACCGGCCGCCGCTAGCCTGCTCGCGCCGCGTCAGCAGGTCATCGATCTGGCCGAGACCGCGGTCGCGGTCCCACCACAGGGCGCCGACCACATCGCTGCTGAGCATGCCGTATTCGGCCGCCATCAGATAGGTGCCGAACGAGTCCGGCATACCGAGCTCGCCCGCCGCGCCGACGCAGGCGTCCTGGAAGCTGGTGATACCCAGCGAGTGCAGGTGCGACTGGCCCGCGACGAGGCCGGCCAGCAGCTCGGCCGGAGAGGCCGCCGGCACGTGGGCCGTGACCAGGCGCATCGCCCCGTCGTGCAGCGCGCCCGTCGGGCGGCCGGATTCGTCCCGCTCGATCCGGCCGTCCGCCGGGTCGGCGGTGCTCGCGTCGATGCCCGCGATGGCCAGGGCCGCCGAGTTCACCCAGGCACTGTGGTGATCCCGGTTCGGCAGGAAGGCGGGCCGCCCGCCGGTGACCGTGTCCAGGTCACCGGCCGCCGGCAGGCCCCCGGGAAAGGCCGAACATGGTCCAGCCGCCGCCGAGCACCCAGGCGCCGGGAGGCAGCGCCGAGCAGTAATCAGCCACGGTGTCCAGGCACTCGCGCCGGGACCGCAGGCCGACCAGGTTGCAGCGCAGGCTCTCCAGGCCGCCGCTGACCGCGTGCACGTGCGCGTCGCCGAAGGCCGGCAGCGCCAGCCGCCCGCGCAGGTCGATGACGCGGGTGCGGCGCCCGGTCAGCTCGCGTATCTCGTCGTCGCTGCCGACGGCCTGGATCACGCCGTCGCGGACCGCGAGGGCCGGGACGAACCCGGACGGGTGCGCGGGCGTGCGGATCTTCCCGCCGGTCAGGACAAGGTCGGCCTCAGTGCTGCTCACTGCCATAGCGTCGCACCTGCGAAGTACGCACGCCAGGAAAACGGGTTGCCCGGATTGATCGCCGAACCCTGCCGTCACGGCGCGGCTGACGCCTAGCCCGGCGCCGGCCGCCGGGACAGCTGTGATCCCATGGGGGCATGAAGGTTCGGATCGGAGTGTCCCTGGCGGCCGGCGCGCCCGAGGCGTTCGCCGCCGCGGTCGACCTGATCGAGCAGGCCGGGGTGGATTCGCTGTGGCTGCCGGAGAACGTCTACTCCCCGCTGGTGGAGCCGTTCACCGGTATCGCGTTCGCGCTGTCCCGGACCCGGCGGATGAAGGCGGGCAGCAGTGTTTCCGTGCTGCCCGGACGGCATCCGGTGCTGGTTGCCAAGCAACTCGCGTCGCTGGCCGGCCTGGCGCCCGGACGCGTGCTGCCGGTGTTCGGACTGCTGCCCGCCCAGCCCGCCGAACGCGTGCTGTTCGGAGTCCCCGGCGGCCAGCGTGCCGCGCTGTTCGACGAGTCGCTGCAACTACTGCGGCTGATGCTCACCGCGGAGAAGGTCTCGTTCAGCGGGGAGTTCTTCACCGTGACCGACGCCACCGTCGGCGCGCTGCCGGCCAAGCCGCTCGACATCTGGCTGGGCGGCTCGGCTCCCGCCGGGCTGCGCCGGGTGGGTCGGCTCGCCGACGGGTGGCTCGGCTCGCTGCTGACGCCCGAGGAGGCGGGCGCCGCGGTCGCGGTGATCCAGGAGGCCGCGGCGCAGGCCCGCCGGGAGGTGGAGCCCGACCACTTCGGCCTCAGCCTGCCGATAGCGCTGAACGGCATCCCGCCCGCGCCGCTGGCCTCGATCCGCCGCCGCCGCCCGGACGCCGACCCGGCCACGCTGGTCGCGGCCGGCTGGGACGGCGCCCGCCGGATGATCGGGCAGTACGTTGAGGCCGGGCTGAGTAAGTTCGTGGTCCGCCCCGTGTCCGGGCTCCCCGAGCCCGCGTCGTTCGGTTCCTTCGTCGACGGCTTCGTGCGCGAGCTCATCCCGCTGCAGAACTGACTACCGAACGGCTGGGCGGCTTGCGGTGCATCCGGTAATGGAGCACCAGGAACGGCAGGCCGAACACCCAGAACGCGTGCTCGGCTCGCAGTTCGCCCGCCTCGACGTAGACGTCGAGCCGCTCCGCGAACCCGCGCACGGCGACCGTGGTGAGCTCGGCTGTCCCGGCGTCGATGTAGGTCAGGTAGTGGCCCGGCTGGTCAAGCTCGCTGCGGCTGTCCAGCACCAGGCCCTGCCCATTCCCGGCGCCCGGCCGGGCCTGCGGCAGCAGCGTGGCGGTGAAGCTGGCCTGCGGCAACGGGAAGCCGACGCTGACGTAGCCCCGTCCCTCGTGCCGGTAGGTGGTGTAGATGCCGACGTAGATGGGCTCGTCGGTGTCGGCGAAGGAGCGGATCCAGCCGCGCACCGCCACCGTTTCCCCGGCTTCCGGCCCGCCGCCGCTGCCGGGCGCGCCGCCGCTGCCGGGCGCGCCGCCGCCGCCGGCGATGGTGATGGTGTCGATCCGGCTGCGCACCCCGTGCTGCGCCTCCCGCTGGCTCATCGGCACGTTGGCCTGGCCGAGCGGCCGGGCCAGCAGTGTCCGGTACAGCAGGTAGCCGGGACGGACCCACAGCCGCCACTCCGGCACGATGTCCAGGGCGAACCGGGTGGTGTGCTCGTAGAACTCGCGGACCAGCGGGTCCGTGCCAGCCGGGTCGAAGGACGGGCCGGCCAGTGCGTCCAGCGACGCCACGATGCCGATGTCCGCCACGTCGGGGGTGTACCTGCCGCCGAGGATCTCGGCGAGGGACCGGACGTAACCGGTGCCGACGTAGGAGGTCTGGCTGGCCAGCGGCACCACGAACGGGACGTCCTCGGCCTTCACCCGCTCGGCGAGCAGGCTCACCTGCGGGTCGCGGAACAGCAGGGCCGAGGTCGCCCGGTAGCCGACCACAGCCGCGGCCGCGGCCACCGAACCCGCCACCGGCCCGCGCCGCCCTCGCCCACGCTGCCCCGGCCCGGGCCGCCGCAGGCGGGTCAGGCCCAGCCCGATCGCGGCCCCCGCGGCGGGCCCCAGCAGGACCTTCTGCGGCCGCAGCCCGAGCGCCCCGGCAGCCGCGCCCGCCGCCGTGGCCACCGGGACCGGGCCCGCCCCGGCCAGCCGGTCCGCCGCCCAGCCGAGCGGTGCCGCCAGCGCGCCGCTCCACAGGATCCGCGCCCACAGGGCGGGTATCTCGCCCGGGCGCTGCCTGGCCCGCGCGACCGCCTCCGCCGCGGCCAGCCCGGCCGCGCCCGCCAGCGCGCCGGCGGCCGTGGCCGCCCGGCCCCGGTGCGCCGTCAGGGCCGCCCCGGCCACCGCGCCGATCAGGCCGGCGGTCCCTGCCTGCTGGGCCCGCCCGGCCCCTGTCGCACGATCTCTAGCCACACCAGGGAACCTATCGCCTCGCGGAACAAGCCGGCCAGGACGCTGCCTCCCGCAGGTAGATGCCCTAGGCTCGGGCCGTGCGGGTTACTTCGCTCGGCTACCAGACCGACCTGGCATTGCGGGTGCTCGAGGGCGCCGAGGTCACCGGCCGCGGCGACTGCCTGGTCGTCCGCAGCCCGGACAACCCGGATTTCTGGTGGGGGAACTTCCTGCTGCTCGCCGCGTGGCCGGGGGCCGGCGCCGGGGACAGCTGGCTGGCCCGGTTCGCCGCCGAGTTCCCGCTGGCCCGGCACGTCGCGCTCGGCATAGACAGTACCGGCGAGGACGGAGCTGGCGAGGACCACGTGGTCCCGCTGGAGTTCATCGCCGCCGGGCTGGAAGCGCGGCACGACACCGTGCTCACCTGCGCCGCCGTCCAGCCGCCGCCGCATCCCAACACCGAGGCCGAGATCCGGCCGCTGGCGTCCGACGCCGACTGGCGGCAATCGGCCGAGCTCGGCCAGCGCTGCTACGACGACGGTGAGGTGGGCGACTACCAGGAGCGCCGGGCGGCGGCCCGGCGGCGGCTCACCCAGGACGGCCACGGGGCGTGGTTCGGCGCTTTCGCGGGCGGGCGGCTGGTCGCCCAGCTCGGGCTGCTCGACGCGGGCGGCGGATACGCCCGGTACCAGCACGTCGAGACCGACCCGGCGGCCCGGCGCCAGGGCCTGGCCGGGACGTTGGTCTGGCACGCGGGCTGCTACGGGCGCGAGGTGCTCGGCGCGGGCACCCTCGTCATCGTGGCCGACCCCGCCGACGTGGCCATCCGGGTCTACCGCGCCTGCGGGTTCACCGACCGGGAGAGCCAGTTCAGCTTCGAGCGGCCGTCCGCGGACTGACGTCCGCCGCGGGGCGCCGGATCAGCGGGCCGGATCAGCGGGCGGGGGGCACGCGCCACTGGCCGTTCGGGATCAGCCTTTTCTCCGTGACCACCGCCGAGACCAGGTCGGCCGGGGTGATGTCGAACGCGACGTTGAGCGCCCGGGTCCCGGCCGGCGCGGCCGGGACGGTGACCTCCTCGTCCGCGCGCTGCTCGATCGGGATCGCCGCGCCGGACGGCGTCGCCTCGTCCAGGGTGGACTCGGGCGCCGCGACCAGGAACGGGATTCCGGCCCGGTGCGCGGCCAGGGCCAGGCTGTAGGTGCCGATCTTGTTGGCCACGTCGCCGTTGGCCGCCACCCGGTCAGCGCCGACGACCACCGCGTCCGCCAGCCCCTGGCTGATCAGGAACGGGGCCGCGCCGTCGCAGGCCAGCCGGTGCTCGATGCCGAGCTGGCCGAGCTCCCAGCAGGTCAGCCGGGCGCCCTGCAGCAGCGGCCTGGTCTCGTCCACGATCACGTGGCTGAGCGCGCCCTCGGCGTGCAGGGCCCGGATCACCCCGAGCGCCGTGCCCCAGCCCAGGCAGGCGAGGCTGCCGGTGTTGCAGTGGGTATGGACGCGGAGCCGCCCGCTCCCGCAGGCTTGCCTGAGGTAGGCGGCGCCGCGCCGGCTGATCTGCTGGCTCGCCGTGTCGGCGAAGTCGACGACGGCCTGGGCCGCCGCCTCGACCGCCGCGCGGCCCTGCGGTATCAGGGCCGCGACCGCCGAGACCTCACGGCGCAGGTTCACGGCCGTCGGCCGGGCGTCGGCGATCCGCTTGACCTCGGCGTCCAGCCGCGCCTGGTCCCAGCCCTCGCGGTCACCCTGACGGACGGCCAGCGCCACGCCGAGGGCGCCGGCCGCACCGAGCACCGGTGCGCCGCGGACGGCCAGCGTGGTGATCGCCTCCACCAGCTGGTCCACCGTGGTGATGCGCAGCACGCGGACCTGGTGCGGCAGCGCGGTCTGGTCCAGGGCCTCGATGTGGCCGTCCCGCCACGCGAGCGCGTCCGGTGTGTCCATACCCCGAACCTACGCGGCCCGAGATGGTGCTACCTTGGCCCGCCCCGCAGACCGGCGGCGCTCAGCGGCGCTCAATGGCTCTCAGCGGCGCTCAGCGGCGCTCAATGGCGCTCAGCAGCGCCCGCGGTAGGCGCCGGTGACGTAGGTGGTCCACGGATACCAGTTGCTCCCGTTGCTGGAGATGGCGATCGCGGCCTTGGCGTTCCCGAGCGGGTTGAAGGTGGCCAGCGCCGGCCCGTGGCCTCCGTTGATCTGCCAGTAGCCGTAGTCATTGGTGGGGCTATAGGCGTACTGCCTGCCACCGGATTCCGCCATGGCGATCTCGGCTGCCATGAAGGCCTCGGCGTGCGAACCGCCCGCTGCCTCCCAGAGGGCCTCGAGGCCGGAGCAGCCGAGCGTGCCGCTCAGCGTGCTCGCCGAGGAGGTCAGCACGGCGGCCGGGGCCTTGGCGTGCCGCGGCGTGTAGGAGGTCGTGCCGCTCGGCGCGTGGTACGGGATCGTCAGCTTCTCGCCGACGTAGATGCTGTTGGGGTTGCTGATCTTGGACCGGTTCGCCGCCCAGATCCACTGCCAGCGACCAGGGTTGTGGTAGAATTTCGCCGCGATCGCGGACAGCGTGTCGCCCGAACGGACGGTGTAGATACGGGGGACCGGCTGGGCGGCGCGCCGGACGAGGGCGTCGGTGCGCGCCTGCCCGGTCACGGTCGTGGCCTTGGCGGGCGTCTTCACACTGGCGTTCGCCGCCGCCGGCAGCGCGACGAGCGCGCCGGTGATCGCTACCGCGGGGGCGGCCTTGACCGCCTTCTCCGCCACCTTCTCTACCTGCGACGGTGTGCTGTGCCGGCCCGTTCGTCGGATCTTCCGGGGGCGGCGGTGCAGGTGCGTTGAATCCACAGAACTCCCCAGGTAGTTTCCGTACCCGCCTACTTGTCCCGCGGACGGGCCTTTCGGCGAGCTTTTCCGGTCACTGCATGTGACTGATGTGGCTTTTTGTTGCTTTCGTGGTCTGTACCGTCTGCGGAAGCATGGCAGCAACCGCCCGCGGCTCGCAGGGAAATTGAAGTATTTCTGTGACTCTTCTGTGATCTTGAAGCTGGCGCCGTGCCGGTGCTGAGATACTGCGATGGTGAACGATCACGGGCTGAGCTACTTCGAGGACTACGCGCTCGGGGCCACCTACGAGTGCGGCAGCGTCAGCGTCGACCGAGCTGGCATCATAGCTTTCGCTAAAGAATTCGATCCGCAGCCATTCCATGTCGATCCGGCGGCCGCGGCGGACCGGGCGGCGACGGTGATCGCGAGCGGCTGGCATACCGCGCGCTCTACCATGATGCGCTTGCTCGTCGAGAACTACCTGTCCGAGGAGGCGAGCCTCGGCAGCGCGGGCCTCGACGAGATCCGCAAAAGATGAGTACAGAGCGGACGGAGGGGGGTCAACTCACTCGTCCGCCCGGGCCCGGCGCACGAGATCAGCGAGGAGAGGGAACCTGAGGGATGCTCTACGCCTTCGGTTTTGACCGGGTCGGCGTGCTCGTCGGCGACCTGTACTTCGTCAACCCCCGGCCGCCCAGGGGACAGGAGGGCGCCGAGCACGGTGTCCGGCTTGAGCTGAGGATGCTCGGCCACGGCCCGCTCAACGGATCGATCTTCTCGGCTCAGCCGATCGAGGTCGGCCAGCCGGTCTGGCGGGCCGACCTGCTGGAATCGGTCGCGGGCCCGGCGGGCAGCTTCGATCGCGCGCACCACCACCCGGCCTTCACCGGCTGGGAGCCCGGGCGCCGGGTCTTCGTCAGGGAGCTGTCCGCCGATCCGCTCGGCTGGCTGGGCGCCCGGCTGGCCGACCTGGACGGCCTGCTCACCTCGGCCGGGTTCCCGGCCGAGGCGGTCGGCCCGGGCGACGCGGAGAGCCTGCGCGGCGCCGCGCCCGAGATCGTGGACGTGACCCGCAGGCTGCTCGAGAAGGTGCGTTCCGGCGAGCTCGGCAACCCGCCGCGGGACGAGGCGGAAGCGGGTGCGGTCGGCATCCGCGCGGGCTGGCTCTGAGTCCGCGCGGGCTGGCTCTCAATCCGTGCCTCTTTTCTCGCCACGCGATAATTTCGAAGGCAGGTTATAGTGCCCGGTTTGTCCGGATGCGGGGAAGCTGGGGGCGCCGGGGCCGGTTACTACAGCCGTAGACGAACTGTGAGGAGAGCCGATGTCCCTGACCACTTCCTCCGGCCCGCTATCCGGTCACCCGCCGGAGACCGTCAACTACCGGGTCGACGGTCCCGCGCACAAGCTGCTGATGCATGAGTTCCCGCGCCGCGTGCGAGCGACCCTCGGCGGCGCGACCGTGGTCGACACGGACCGGGCCGTGCTGCTGCACGAGACCGGGCTGCGGCCGCAGCTGTACGTGCCGCAGGACGACATCCGGGCTGATCTGCTGACGTCCACCGACCACCACACGTACTGCCCGTTCAAGGGCACCGCGTCCTACTGGACGGTGACGGCCGGCGGGCAGGTCGCGGAGAACGCCATCTGGGCCTACCCGGAGCCGAACGACGAGTCGAGCTGGCTGCGCGGGTACGCGGGCTTTTACTGGAACGCCATGGACGAGTGGTACGACGAGGACGAGCGCGTCGAGGGTCACCTGCGCGATCCGTACCACCGGGTGGACGTGCGCCGTTCCTCCCGGCCCGTCCGCGTCCTGCTTGGCGACACGGTGCTGGCCGAGACCAGCAGGCCGCTGCTGCTCTCGGAGACCGGGCTGCCGAACCGCTTCTACATCCCGGCCGCCGACGTCCGCCAGGACCTGCTCGAGGAGAGCGACACCCACACCCATAGCCCCTACAAGGGCACGGCCTCGTACTGGACGGTCAGCACGGGCGACCGCAAGCTCACCGATGCCGTCTGGTCCTACCCGGAGGCGGAGGGCGACTCCGCCGCCATCAGCGGGTACCTGTGCTTCCGGCACGACGAGCTGACTACCGAGGTCGGCCAGCCCGCCTGAACCAGGCTAACCGGCCGGAGGCCGGATGGCGGCAGTGACATCCGGCCTCCGGACCTACGCGGCCGCCTGGTCGGTCGGCGGCCGCTCCGGGTCCCGGCCGCCGACCGTGGCCGGCGTGCGGGATCCGGGGTCGGCGGTGGCTGATCCAACGGGGGATGAACCAGCCGCCGCCTGGTGCTGCCCGCCTGGCTCCCTGGCGGCGACGTAGATGGCGACGAGCCATGCGACCAGCGTCACGACCGGGACGATGGCCATGATGGCCAGCTGCCAGGCGGAAAGTGCGGTATTCGGGTACATCGGGTTACTGTCCTTCTGGGTAGGTCGGGCCTTCCGGATAGGTCAGGCGGTCGCGCACCGATACGACGCCCTCGACGTGCCAGGCTTCGGCCACGATGTCGCGCCCCTTCGCCGCGGTTTCCGGGTGACCTTCGAGGGTGACAATGCCGTCGGAGACGGTGACCCCGAAACGGTCCGGATCGGCGAGAGATTCGCTTAGGATCACGTTCTCCTCGATTTCCTGGCGGATTTCCCCATCCGGGCGGCTATAGACGCTCAGCACGTCGGCCCGGCTGACGATCCCGACCAGCTCGCCTTTTACCCCGACCACCGGGAGGCGCTTGACCCTGCCGTGGTACATAAGGCGGGCGGCGCTGGTGACGGCCTCGTCCGGCGTCACCACGACCGGTGGCTTGGTCATGAGGTCGACGGCGGTCACCGCGGCCGCCTTGGCGAATTCGTCGTGATAAGGCGAACCGTTGGTGCGCCCGAGCCGCGCGGCCAGCGCCCCGATGTCCGCGACCAGGGCTTCCTTGGACAGCAGGTCGGCCTCGGACACGACGCCGATGACCTTATCCTCCTCGTCCAGGACGGGAAATGCGCTGACCCGGTGCTCGGTGAGCAAGGCGGCGATGTCCTTGAACGTGGCGTCTTTCCTGACTGCCACGACCCGGGTGGTCATCACGTCCTTCACCCTGGCCCTCATTCTCGCCGTCGCCCCTTCCGCGTTGCTTGTAGAACGGGAGGGGTCTCGCCTCCGCTTGTCGCGGATTTCGATTGCGTGGTGAGCGGCGCCCGTCCTCATCGGAGCGGTCACCGTTGTCTCTGCGTCGACCCGGGATCCCTCCCGTTCGTTTTCAGCACACCGCAGGGCGCCCTGGTGTCACAGAGACGAAGGTCCCGTAAAGAGATGACCTGTGCCACCGGCCGCAGGGGGGCGTGCGTGGCAGCACGCGCCCGGCCGTTCGGCGGAAATGGAGACAGAAATACGTCCGGCGGGCCACCTGGTTGCGGCGGCCCGCCGGACGCGGACGGAAACGGCCTCGGTTACTCCGAGCCGAACGCCTTGATCTCGGCCGCCTCGGCCTCGGTGAGCTCGCGCGGCACCTCGCCGTGCGCGGCCTTCTCCGCCTGCACGTGGTGCCGGATCTCCTCCACGATCTCAGGGTTGGCGAGCGTGGTCACGTCGCCGACGTCGGCGAAGTTGGAGACGGACGCGATGACCCGGCGCATGATCTTGCCGGACCTGGTCTTCGGCATGTCGGGGACGATCCAGACGTTCTTCGGCCGCGCGATCTTGCCGATCTGGGTCTCGATCGCCTTGCTGACCTTGTCCTCCATCTCCTTGCCCGGCTCGAAGCCAGGCTTGAGCGAGACATACACCTCCACGATGCGGCCCCGGATGTCGTCGATCACCGGCACCGCGGCCGCCTCGGCGACCTCCGGCACGGTCAGCGCCGCCGACTCGATCTCCTTGGTGCCGAGCCGGTGCCCGGCCACGTTGATCACGTCATCCACGCGGCCCAGGATCCGGAAGTACCCGTCGGCCGCCTGGACCGCCCCGTCATTGGTGAAGTACGGCCAGTCGTGCCAGTCCTTGCTGTCCGGGTTCTTGTTGTACTTCCGGAAATAGGTGGACAGGAACCGATCCGGGTCGCCCCAGATCGTCTGGAAGATCCCGGGCCAGGGGTTGCGGATGCAGATGTTGCCCGCCTTGCCGCTGCCCTGCGGCACCTCGTCGCCGTTCTCGTCGTAGATCACCGGGTAGACGCCGAGCACACCGGGGCCGCAGCTACCGGGCTTCATCGGCTGCAGACCGGGCAGGGTGCTGCCGAGGAAGCCGCCGTTCTCGGTCTGCCACCAGGTGTCGGTGATCGCCGCCGCGCCCTTGCCGACCTCGGTGTAGTACCACCGCCAGACCTCCGGCTCGATCGGCTCGCCGACGGTCGTCATCGACTTGAAGTGGTAGTTGTATTTCGCCGGCTCGTCCGGGCCTACCTTGCGCAGCATCCGGATCGCGGTGGGCGAGGTGTGGAAGATGTTCACCCCGAGCTTCTCCGCGATCCGCCACGGCCGCCCGCCGTCGGGATAGTTGGGGACGCCCTCGTAGATCACGGTGGTGGTGCCCAGCGCCAGCGGGCCGTAGACGATGTAGGAGTGGCCGGTGATCCAGCCGATGTCGGCCATGCACCAGTACACGTCGTCCGGGTGGATGTCCTGGTAGTACTTCGACGTCCCGGCCACGTAGGCCATGTATCCGCCGGTGCTGTGCTGGCAGCCCTTCGGGCGGCCGGTGGTGCCGCTGGTGTACATCAGGAACAGCGGCGCCTCGGCGGGCATGGAGACCGGCTCGACGGTCTTTCCGGCGTGCTCCGCGAGCACCTCGTCGACGAAGAAGTCCCTGCCGTCCACCATCGGGGTCTGCGAGGCGTACTGACCGGGGCGGCGCCGCCAGACCAGCACCTTGTCGACTTCCTGCCCTTCCTTGACCGCCACGTCGAGGGCCTCGTCGGCCTTGACCTTGTGATCGGTCATCTTGCCGGCCCGGTAATAGCCGTCCATGGTGATCAGGACGCGGCTGCCCGAGTCGGCGATCCGCTGGCCGCAGGCGGTGCCGCTGAACCCGCCGAACACCTCCGAGTGGATGACGCCCAGCCGCGCGCAGGCGAGCATGGTGACCGGCAGCTCGGCGACCATGGGCATGTGCAGCGTCACCCGGTCGCCGGCCACCAGGCCGGCGAAGTCGCGCAGCAGCGCGGCGAACTCGTTCACCTGCCGGTGCAGCTCCGCGTAGCTGACGTGCACGGGCTCGTCGGACTCGAGTTCGCCTACGAATATGATCGCGGTCTTGTCCGGACTGGCCGCTGCGTGCCGGTCGACGCAATTGTACGAGGCGTTCAGCCTGCCGCCGACGAACCACTTGAAGAACGGCGCGGTGCTCGTGTCCAGCGTCGTGTGCCAGGGCTGGTCCCAGGCCAGCAGGTCGGCGTACTCCTTGAAGCAGTCGGGGAACTTGTCCTCGGTGAACCGCTCCAGGATGGCCGGGTCCGCGGCGTTGGCCTGCTGGACGAACTCCGGCGGCGGCGGGTAGATCTCCTCCTCGCGCCAGTGCACTGCGATCTGTGCCTCGGAAACCCCGGATGATCCGGGTGCTCCTGCGGCCTGCCCTTGGACGTCGTCGGCCATTGCGTGAGTCCCTCCGCTTGCGCTTACTGTCAGATTTAACGCCGGAAGCACTCCAAACTTAACGCGGGCGGCCTGCATCCTCTATGGTCGTAAGTCCCTATCTGGCGGATCAAGCCAGATAGCTCACGCCGAGTAGGCGTGAGCTGACGGGTGCAGCTCGGGGAAGGCCCGGTCCAGGCCGGTGATCCGCATGATCTTCACCAGCGACGGCCGGGCCGAGGCGAGCCTGAGCTGGCGGCCGGCCTGCCGCGCGTGCCGCGCGATCCGCGCCAGCGCCCCGAGCCCGGAGGCGTCGCAGAAGGTCAGGCCGGACAGGTCCACGGTGACCGGCGCCGGCCGGCCGTCGATGACGTCGCTGATGTAGGAGTAGGCCTGATCGGCGGTGGCGATGTCGAGTTCGCCGGTCACGCTGACGATCTGGTATCCGTTCGGGCCGGTCCGGCAGGAAAGCTCGAGCTGGGCTAGCTTGGTCCCGCCGCCCCCGCGGGGGGTTCCGGAGGGTTCTCCCGCTGGGCTGACTCCGGATGCCGGGCTGACTCCGGATGCCGGGCCAGCAAGGTCCGCGGTTATCACGGTTGCATCACTTCCCCCGTCTGGCGCTGCCGCGACGTCGCTGTCGCGGTCCAGTAGACGAATGATCACGTGCCCCTCCCGGTGAAACGTCGGCGCCCCGTCAATACGTTCCGCGCGCCGCCGAACCGGGACTCCAGCCCAGCTCCCCGTACACTGGGCTGATGGTCCCGATTCTGGCAGCAGGGTCACTACCAGCGCAAATTATTAGAACCCCTGCGGTTGAACCGATACCGAGATGCTGCTGAGTAATACGTATGAGGCGTCGCTCGGGTTCAACGGCTGACAGGGGACCTTCAGCAGGCCGGACCGAGGGAGAGTAACCGCTGGTCGTTCGGCACCTACCGGGGCGAGCCCCGGAAGGGCTGACCGCGCACGACCGCGCACGACCGCGCGCCGGCCCGGCGGCTCGGCCGAGGTAACGTGCCGGTATGCGTGCCTGGCATGTCGAGGCGCCCGGGCCGGTCACCGGCCGCCCGCTGTGCCTGCACCCGGACGACGAGATACCCCGGCCAGGGCCGGGTGACCTGCTGCTCAAGGTCCTGGCCTGCGGCGTCTGCCGCACCGACCTGCACGTGACCGAGGGCGACCTGCCGCCGCACCGGCCCGGCGTCACGCCCGGCCACGAGGTCGTCGGCGAGGTCGCGGCCCTGGGCGAGGAAGCCGGGGGACAGGGCTTCGCGAAGGGTGACCGGGCCGGCGCGGCCTGGCTCCGCTGGACGGACGGCACGTGTAAGTTCTGCCGGCGCGAGGCGGAGAACCTGTGCCCGCACTCGCTGTACACCGGCTGGGACGCCGACGGCGGCTACGCCGAGTACATGACGGTGCCGGCCGCCTACGCGCACCACCTGCCACAGGGGTACTCCGACGCCGAACTGGCCCCGCTGCTGTGCGCCGGCATCATCGGTTACCGCGCCCTGAAGCGGGCCGAACTCCCCGCCGGCGGCCGCCTGGGCATCTACGGTTTCGGCGGCAGCGCGCACCTGGCCGCCCAGGTGGCCCTGGCCCGTGGCGCCACCGTGCACGTGCTCACCCGCGGCGAGCAGGCCAAGCAGCTCGCCCGAGAGCTCGGCGCCGCCTCCGTCGGCGACGCGGCGGACATGCCGCCGGAACCGCTGGACGCCGCGATCTTGTTCGCCCCGGTGGGGGACCTGGTGCTGCCCGCGCTGGCCGCGCTCGACCGCGGCGGCACCCTGGCCATCGCGGGCATCCACCTGACCGACATCCCGCCGCTCAACTACGACAGGCACCTGTTCCAGGAGCGGCAACTGCGCAGCGTCACCGCCAACACCCGCGCGGACGCCCGGGAGTTCCTCGGCTTCGCGGCCGGACGCAAGCTGGCGGTCACCGTCCACCCGTACCCGCTCGACACCGCGGACCAGGCCCTGCGCGACCTGAGAGCCGGCCGCTTCGACGGCGCCGCCGTGCTCGTTCCCTAGCGTTCCCTAGCGCTGCCTGACCGTTCGCCGCCGGTGTGCTGACCATGGCCGGATAGGCCTGTCTGGTGATGGGCGCGCTCCGGACACCGGGCATACTGGGCATCACAAGGAGCTGCCATGAGTAAGCAAGCTACGCCGCCGCCGCCCGGCGACAAGCCCAAGCCGTCCGCGCCGCCTCCGCCGCCGGCCTGGCGGAACTGGCTGTGGCCGATCATGATCGTCGCCATCGTCGCCCTGTGGCTGTTCCTGCCCACCCGCTCGGCCTCGACCAGCCTCACCTACTCCCAGTTCCTGTCCGACGTGAACTCGGGCCAGGTCAAGTCGGTCCAGCTCGCCAGCGCGCCGGGCGGTACGAGCACCGGCACGCTGAAAGACGGGAAGACTTTCACCGTGGTCGTCCCGCCGCAGGCCGGGCAGGACCTGCTGACCGGCCTGCAGCAGCACGACGTGCAGGTCTCCTCCGCGCCGTCGGGACAGGGCTTCGGCACCCAGGTGCTGATCTACCTGATCGTCTTCGGCCTGCCGATCCTGCTCTTCGGCTGGTTCTTCCGCCGGCTGTCCCGCGGCGCGGCGGGCGGCCTGCAGGGCGTCATGGGGGTGGGCCGGTCCCGGGCCAAGGTGTTCGACGAGGAGCGGCCGACCACCACGTTCGCCGACGTGGCCGGCTACGAGGGCGCCAAGGCCGAGATCGCCGAGGTGGTCGACTTCCTCAAGAACCCCGACCGGTACGCCCGGGTCGGCGCGATGGTGCCCCGCGGCGTCCTCATGGTCGGGCCGCCCGGCACCGGCAAGACGCTGCTGGCCCGCGCGGTGGCCGGCGAGGCGCACGTGCCGTTCTTCTCCGTGACCGGGTCCGGCTTCGTGGAGCTGTTCGTCGGCGTCGGCGCGTCCCGGGTCCGTGACCTGTTCGCCGAGGCGCGCAAGCGCGCCCCGGCCATCATCTTCATCGACGAGATCGACGCCATCGGCCAGCGCCGCGCGGGGGGCGCGGGCGGGTACGTGGCCAACGACGAACGGGAGCAGACGCTCAACCAGCTGCTGGCCGAGATGGACGGCTTCGAGCCGACGGCGGGCATCGTGGTCCTCGGGGCGACGAACCGGCCGGAGATCCTCGACCCGGCCCTGCTCCGTCCGGGCCGGTTCGACCGGCAGGTGACGATCCCGCTGCCGAACGTCAACGAGCGGGGGGCGATCCTGGCCGTGCACTGCCGCGGCAAGAAGCTCGACCCGGGCGTGAACCTGAACGCCATCGCCCGCGGCACCCCCGGTTTCTCCGGCGCCGACCTGGCCAACCTGGTCAACGAGGCGGCCATCTTCGCGGTCCGCGAGGGCCGTCACGTGATCGCCGCCGCCGACTTCGACGCGGCCCGGGACCGTATTATCCTGGGCCGCCGGGAAGGCTCCAACGTGCTGCTGCCCGAGGAGAAGAACGCGGTGGCGGTGCACGAGTCGGGGCACGCCCTGGTGGCCGCGCTGTCCGAGCACGCCGACCCGGTGGCCAAGGTGACGATCCTGCCCGCGGGCCAGACGCTCGGGGTGACCGAGCAGCTGCCGCTGGTCGAACGGCACATGTACACCGAGGACTACCTGCACGACTCGCTCGCGGTGCGGCTCGGCGGCCGGGCCGCCGAGCTGGTGGTGCTCGGCCAGGGATCCACCGGGGCCGCCAACGACCTGGCGGGGGCGACCGACCTGGCCATCAAGATGGTCCGGGAGTTCGGCCTGTCCGAGACGCTCGGCCCGATCGGGTACCCCGAGGGCGGGTCGGTGTTCCTCGGCGGCGGCGGGCCCGCCATGTCCAGCCGCCCGTTCGCCGAGGCCACCCAGGCGGAAATCGACCGGGAGGTCGCCCAGCTGCTGCGCCAGGCCGAGGAACGGGCGAAGGAGCTGCTCAAGGCGCATCGTTCCGCACTCGATGCGCTGGTCGACCTGCTGCTGGAGATGGAGACCGTGGACGGGGCCGACGTGTACCGGCTGACCGGGCAGCCCGATCGCTCGGCCACCGCGGCGCCTGCCCACGAGCCGGTCACCGTGGCCCCCCGCGCGGTGGCGGCCGCCGACGCCGGTGCCGCCACGCATCCCGCCAGCCGTCCCGACCCCAGCCCAGGCACATAGAGCACAGGCACATAGGCCGAACGGGCCCCGTTCCCCGCCCCGGGGCTCGTGCCTGCCTTGGCGGGTTCCACGGCACCGAGCGTTAGGCCCGCCGGTGTACCCTCGGCGCTATGGCGATGGCGATGCCTACCTACCTTCCCAGCCCGTCGGTCAACAGCTTCCACATCGGCCCGCTGGTCGTTCACTTTTACGCGCTGATGTACCTGGTCGGCATCGCGGCGGCGATCATCATCACCAGGCGGCGGTGGCGCGCCGTGGGCGGCGATCCCGACATAGTCGGCGACATCGCGCTGTGGAGCGTCCCGGCCGGGATCATCGGCGGCCGGATCTACTTCGACATCACCACGCCGATGGACATCCCGCACGTGTGGTACGGCGTGTTCGCGGTGTGGGACGGCGGGCTCGGCATCTGGGGCGGGATCTTCCTCGCCGCCCTGGTCGGCCTGTGGCGGCTGCGCAAGCACGGCGTGAGCGGCGCCCTGTTCATGGACGCGGTCGCCCCCGCGCTGCTGGTGGCGCAGGGCATCGGGCGGATCGGGAACTACTTCAACAAGGAGCTGTTCGGCCGTCCGACGTCCCTGCCGTGGGGGCTCGAGATTCCCTTCCAGTACCGGGCGTCCGGCGGGATTCCCGTCCAGGACCTGCACTTCAGCACCTTCCAGCCGACCTTCCTCTACGAGCTGATCTTCGACTTCGCCTGGGCGGCCGCGCTCATCTGGCTCGGTCACCACCGCAAGATCAAGCCGCCCGGCCTGTTCGCGCTGTACGTCTTCGGCTATTCCGCGTACCGGATCTTCGAGGAATCGCTGCGCATCGACTCCTCGGTGTACATTTTCGGCCTGCGCCTGAACATGTACATCGCCTCCGCGCTGGCGGTGACCGGCGCGGTCTGGTTCTACCGCAGCCAGCGCCGCCCCGATCCCGTCCCGGCCCTGTCCGCCGTCGCTCCGGCCGCCGCTCCCGCCGCTCCCGCCGTGGCCGCCGTGGCCGACGCGGGCTCCCCGGCCGCCGCGGGCGCCGCGGTCAACGCCGCCGCGGAACCACCGGCGGACGCCGAGCCCGAAAGTTCCCCGGACGACTCGTCGGCCAGGGATGGCCCCCGCGAATCCCGGGACTCCGAACAGGCCACCTCGGAGCCGTGACCGGCGCGGACGACCCGGCCGACGCGCAGTGGCGCTGGTGGCGGGAGCGGCGGCTGCCCGCGCCGCGGATCCACCTGGACTCGGCCGCGGCCGGCCGGTCCTCCCGGGCGACCCTTGCCGCGGCGGCGGCGCATGCCGAGCGCGAGGCTGCGCTTGGCGCGTACGTGGCGGCGGAGGAGGCCGAGCCGGCGCTCGCCGCGGGCCGGGCCGGGTTCGCCCGGCTGCTCGGCGTCCCGGCCGCCGGGATGACGTTCGTGCCGGGCGCGGAGGCCGCGCTCGGCGCCCTGCTCGCGATCTGGCCGCTGCGCGCGGGTGACACCGTCGCGGTGGTGCGGTCCGAGTGGGGTCCCAACCTGGACGCGTTCGCCGGACGGGGCCTGCGGATCACCGAGATCGCGACCCACGGCGACGGCACGGTTGACCTGGCGGCGCTCGAGCGGATGCTGGCCGGCGCCCCGCCCGCCTTCGTCCACCTGACCCAGGTCACCTCGCACCGCGGCCTGGTACAGCCGGTCGCCGGGGCGGCGGTGCTGTGCCGCGCGGCGGGCGTGCCGCTCTGGGTGGACGCCGCCCAGGCCCTCGGGCACGTGGACACCGCGTGCGGCGCCGACGCCATCTACGCCACCAGCCGCAAGTGGCTCACCGGCCCGCGAGGCGTGGGCGTGATCGGGGTAACCGAGCGCTGGTGGGACCGGCTCAAGGTCAGCGCCTCGGCCATGGCCGCGGCCACCCGGCCCGCGGACAGCAGCCCGCTCTGGCTGCTCAGCGCGACCGAAGCGAACGTGGCGGCCTGGGTCGGGCTGTGCACGGCCGTCGCCGAGTACCTGGACGCCGGCCCGGCCCGGGTCTGGGCCCGGCTCGCCGCCGTCGGCAGGCAGACCCGCGAAGCCCTGGCCGGGCTGCCCGGCTGGGCCGTGGCCGACGCCGTGGGCACGCCGTCGGCCATCGTCGCGCTGCGCGCGACCAACGGCCAGGACATCGCGCAGACCCGGGCCCGCCTGCTTGCTGAGCACGAGATCGTCACCACCGCGGGCAGCGTCCTGCGCGCACCCCGCGACATGACCGAGCCCCTCCTGCGGATCAGCCCGCATGTCGACACCACCCCCGCAGACCTGGACCGCCTCCGCCAGGCCCTGCTCACCCTGGGTTAGGAACCCGCTGGCGCGGGACCGGCAGCTACGCGAGCAGCGCGTTCGTGCCGGTCCGGACCATGCCGTGGTGGCTGCGCGGGTTCGCCCGGCGACCAGGCCCGATCGTCCAGGCCAGTGCCGGTCATCGCCGGTCATGCCGGTCATGCCGGTCAGCTGCCGGTCATGCCGGTCACGCTGGGGGCCGCCCGATGCTCGCCACCGTTGCGCCCGCCGCCCGGACCAGGTCGGCGGGCGCGAGCTCGATCTCGAGCCCGCGCCGCCCGGCGCTGCAGAACACGGTGCCAAAACGAAGCGCCGAGGAGTCCACCACCACCGGGAGCCGCTTGCGCTGGCCGACCGGGGAGATCCCGCCGGCCACGTACCCGGTGGCCCGCTCGGCGGCCGCCACCTGGGCCATCACGGCCTTCTTGCCGCCGGAGGCGGCGGCCAGGGCCTTGAGGTCCAGCTCGCCCTCCACCGGGACTACCCCGGTCACCAGCGCCCCGTCCACCTCGGCGATCAGCGTCTTGAACATGCGGTCCGGCGTGACGCCGAGCGCCTCGCTGGCCTCGCGGCCGTAGGACGCGTGCCTGGGGTCGTGGTCGTACTCGTGCACCGTGAACGAGATCCCGGCCCGCTCGAGCGCCATCGTCGCCGTCGTTCCGCGTCCTGCCACGATCGGCCACCTTACGGCACGGAACTGACCCGGCGAAAACCATTAGGCGCCCGTCCGGTGCGTCCCCATAGTGGGCATATGCGTGTGACGTTTCCCCGGCTCCCCGACCATGAGCACGCCTATGCGCTGGTGGAGCGGGATGACGGGATGGTGTACCGGCTGTACGGCGGGACGGCCGGGCCGCGGTTGCCGCACGACATCATGCATTTGGTGGTGGAGCGGGAACTGCGCATCAGCGACGGCGTCTGGGCCGGCATCGCGGCGGGTGTCGTCTTCGACAGCATGCGGTACGTCAGCGGCCGCCGCCCGCCGCATGCGGCCGAACGGTCCCGCCAGCTGCTGCGCGGCGGCTGGCCGTCGGGCCTGCGCGCCGAACTCCTTGCCGACCTGGTGTCCACCGCGGCGGCACTGGACACCCTGAGCAGGGACACGATCAGGCGGCTGGCAGCGGACAAGCTCTCGGTGCTGCCTGGGGCGGACGTGGACCCGGTTGTGATCGCCGCCGCCGCGCAGGCCTTGCAGGTGGAAGCGGCCCGCTGGGCGCGGCTGCGAGTCGGGGAGGAGCTGTGTTATGAATGGCCAGGAAAATGAGGGCGGCACCGACCCGGTAGCGTAGGCCGGCATGGGATACGGGCAGGCCAGTCAGGCCGATCACGAGATGATGGCGCTGGCCCTCGGCCAGGCGCGAATCAGCCTGGACGCCGGCGGCGTCCCGGTCGGCGCGGTGCTCGCCGCGGGCAGTGCTAGCCGAGGATGGCAGGTCGTCGCGGCCGGGCACAACGAGCGGGTGCAGCGCGGCGACCCGGTGGCACACGGCGAGATCGCCTGCCTGCGTAACGCCGGCCGGCGCCCCTCCTACCTCGACACCACCTTGTACACCACGCTGTCCCCGTGCCAGATGTGCAGCGGGGCGATCCTGCTGTTCCAGATCCCCCGGGTGGTGGTCGGCGAGGCGCGGACCTTCGAGGGCGACCTCGGCTTCCTGGCCGGCCGCGGGGTGGAGATCGTGCTGCTCGACGACGAGGGCTGCATGGCCGCCATGCAGGAGTTCCAGCAGCGCTACCCGGAGGTCTGGAGCGAGGACATCGGCGGCCGCTGACCAGGGCGTATTAGCGAAAGCTTAATCAGGCTGTTGCATAATGCGCGGGCAGGCCGAATGATGCATTACATGCAGGTCCCGTCACAGGTCGAATACGAGCGGGCGACCAGCGTCGCGCACGCGCTGTCGCTGCTGAGCATGCCGGACACCCGCGTCCTGGCGGGCGGCCACAGCCTCATCCCGATGATGAAGCTGCGGCTGGCCCAGCCCGGGGTACTCGTCGACATCAACGGGCTGGCCGAACTCGCCTACATCAGGCTGGCCGGCGACCAGCTGCGCATCGGTGCCCTGGCCCGGCACGCGGACCTGCTCGACTCGGCCGTCGCGGGCGAGCATTTCCCGATCTTCCACGACGCCGAACGGGTCGTCGCGGACCCGATCGTCCGGCTGTGGGGGACCGTCGGCGGGTCGCTCTGCCAGGCCGATCCGTCCGAGGACCTGTCCGCGGTGTTCGCCGCGGCGCACGCGACCGCGGTCATCCGCGGCTCCGGCGGCGACCGGATGGTCCCGGTCCGGGAGTTCCACCTCGGCCCCTACGAGACCGTCATCGGCCGGGGCGAGCTGCTGGCCGAGGTCCGGGTCCCGGTCCGGCCCGGCACTGGCAGCGCGTACGAGAAGGTGGCGCGGCGGGTGGGGGACTGGTCCGTCGCCGCCGCCGGGGCGGTCCTGCAGCTCAACGAGGGGCCGGCCGGAGACACTCAGGTCATCAAGTCGGCCGGCCTCGGCCTGACCGCGGTCGGCGCCGAGCACTTCGTGGCGGCCGAGGCCGAGGAATTCCTCCGCGGCCGGGCCGCCGACCGGGAGAGCTTCGCGGCGGCCGGGGCGATCGCCGCCGAGCACTGCCATCCCGTCGCCGACCAGCGGGGACCGCAGGACTACAAGCGGCACCTGGTCGCCGAGCTCACCGCCCGCGCGCTGCGCCGGGCCGCGGCCCGTGCGACCCTGGGGACATGACCATGCGCGTCGCGGTGACCGTGAACGGCACCGAGCACGCGCGCGACGTGGAACCGAGGCTGCTGCTCATCCACTTCCTCCGCGACGAGCTCGGCCTCACCGGCAGCCACTGGGGCTGTGACACGTCCAACTGCGGCAGCTGCGTGGTGTGGCTGGACGCCAAGCCGGTCAAGGCATGCACCGTTCTCGCGGCGATGGCCGACGGCCGTTCGGTACGTACCGTCGAGGGCCTGGAGCAGGAGGGCCGGCTTGACCCGGTGCAGGAGGGGTTCATCGAGTGTCACGGCCTGCAGTGCGGTTTCTGCACGTCCGGCATGCTGATGACCGCGCGCTGGCTGCTCGACCACAACCCCGACCCGGCCGAAGCCGAGATCCGCGAGGTCCTCTCCGGCCAGATCTGCCGCTGCACCGGCTACGAGAACATCGTCAGGTCGGTCCGCTGGGCCGCGAAACACTCCCGTCCCGACGACGCGGAAGCGGAGGAACTCCCATGACCGCGGCCGGCGAATCACCGCCCTCCGGTTTCGGCCGGATGCTGCGCAAGGAGGACCAGCGGTTCATCCGCGGCCTGGGTACCTACGTGGACGACGTGCAGCTGCCCGGCATGCTCTACGGGGCGGTGCTGCGCAGCCCGCACCCGCACGCCCGGATCCTGTCCATCGACACGGTCGCGGCCGAGGCGCATCCCAAGGTGACGGCGGTCATCACCGGCGAGACGCTGAAACAGCGGGACCTGGCCTGGATGCCGACCCTGTCCGGCGATACCCAGGCCGTGCTGGCCACCGACAAGGTGCGGTTCCAGGGCCAGGAGGTGGCGTTCGTGGTGGCCGAGGACCACTACGCCGCCCGGGACGCCCTGGAGCTGATCGACGTGGAGTACGAGCCGCTGCCCGCGGTGATCGACGCGTGCCGCGCGCTGGACGCCGGGGCGCCGGTCGTCCGCGACGATCTCGGGGACAAGACGAATAACCACATCTTCGACTGGGAGGCCGGCGACGCGGACCGCACCGAGCAGGTCTTCCGCGACGCCGAGGTGACGGTCAGCCAGGACATGCTCTACCCGCGGGTGCACCCGGCGCCGCTGGAGACCTGCGGCATCGTCGCGGACTACGACAGGGTGGCGGGCAAGCTGACGCTCTGGGCCACGACCCAGGCCCCGCACGCGCACCGGACCCTGTACGCCATGATGACGGGCCTGCCCGAGCACAAGATCAGGGTGATCTCGCCGGATATCGGCGGTGGCTTCGGCAACAAGGTGCCCATCTATCCCGGCTACCTGTGCGCGATCACCGGCGCGATGCTCACCGGCCGGCCGGTGAAGTGGATGGAGGACCGGTCGGAGAACCTGATGTCCACGTGCTTCGCCCGGGACTTCCACATGCGCGGCGAGCTGGCGGCCAGCCGGGACGGCACGATCAGGGCGGTGCGGGTGACGGTGCTCGCCGACCACGGCGCGTTCAACGGCGCCGCGCAGCCGACCAAGTACCCGGCCGGGTTCTTCGGCGTGTTCACCGGCTCCTACGACCTGGAGGCCGCGCACTGCCAGGTGACCGGCGTGTACACGAACAAGGCGCCGGGCGGGGTCGCCTACTCCTGCTCGTTCCGCATCACCGAGGCGGTCTACCTGGTCGAGCGGATGGTCGACGTGCTCGCCTTCGAGCTGGGCCTGGACCCGGCCGAACTGCGGATGCGCAACCTGCTGCGGCCCGAGCAGTTCCCCTACACCTGCCAGACCGGCTGGGTCTACGACTCAGGCGACTACCCGCGGACGCTGCGCCTGGCCATGGACATGGCGGGCTATCAGGATCTAAGGAAGGAGCAGGAAGCCGAACGGGCCCGCGGTCACCTCACCGGCATCGGTGTCAGCTTCTTCACCGAGGCCGTCGGGGCGGGTCCACGCAAGCACATGGACATCCTGGGCTTCGGCATGGCGGACGGCGTGGAACTCCGCGTCCACCCGACCGGGACCGCGGTGCTCCGGATCTCGGTGCAGACCCAGGGGCAGGGGCACGAGACCACTTTCGCCCAGATCGTCGCCTCCGAGCTCGGCATGTCGCCCGATGACGTGGAGGTGGTGCACGGGGACACCGACCAGACGCCGTTCGGCCTGGGCACCTACGGATCCCGGTCCACGCCGGTGTCCGGCGCCGCCACCGCGATCGTGGCCAGGAAGGTGCGCGAGCGGGCCCGTGTCGTCGCATCGGCCATGCTCGAGGTCGACCCCGCCGACCTGGACTGGGAACGCGGCCGCTGGTTCGTCCGGGGCGACCCGGACTCCGGCCGGACGATCGGACAGATCGCGCTGGCCGCGTATTCTCACCTGGAGCTGCCGGAGGGCATCGAGGGGCAGCTGGACGCGACCTGCGTCTACGACCCGCCGAACCTCACCTACCCGTTCGGCGCCTACATCTGCGTGGTCGACGTGGACCCGGGCACCGGCAAGGTATCGGTCCGGCGGTTCATCGCGGTGGACGACTGCGGGGTGCGGATCAACCCGATGATCGTCGAGGGCCAGGTGCACGGCGGGCTCGCGGACGGGATCGGGATGGCGCTGATGGAGAACATCGCCTTCGACGCCGACGGCAACTGCCTGGGCGGCTCGTTCATGGACTACCTGCTGCCCACTTCGCTGGAGTGCCCGTCCTGGGAGCTCGGCGCCACCGTCACCCCGTCGCCGCACCACCCCATCGGGGCCAAGGGGGTGGGCGAGTCCGCCACCGTCGGGTCGCCGCCGGCCGTGGTCAACGCGGTCATCGACGCGCTGCGCCCGTTTGGCGTGCGGCACGCCGACATGCCGCTCACCCCGGCCCAGGTATGGCGGGCCATCCAGGGCCGCCCGTTCCGCACTGACCTCGCCATCACCTGACCGGGCCCGCCGGCCGGGAAAGATAAACTCGCCCCTTGAGCGTTATTCACCACCGAGCCCCGGATAACGCGAACCTTTGACAGGGACACTTGTGAGCAGCACCGTGACACATGATCTCCATGACCGGTTCCCCCAGGTCGGCGATCTGTCCGCCGCCCTGAAGACGGTCGGCTACCTGGCGGGCGACCAGCTCGGGGCCGCGCTGTTCCTGGCGGTCCGGATGGGGCAGCCGATCCTGCTCGAGGGTGAGCCCGGGGTGGGCAAGACCGAGGCCGCCAAGGCGCTGGCCGCCGCGATCGACACCCCGCTGGTCCGGCTGCAGTGCTACGAGGGCATCACCGCCTCCGAGGCGCTGTACGAGTGGAACTACCCGCGTCAGCTGCTCGCCATCAGGCTGGCCGAGGCGGCCGGCGAGCACATCGAGGACAAGGACCTGTTCACCAGCGAGTACCTGCTGCCGCGGCCGCTGCTCACCGCCCTGCTGCACCCGGGTCCCCGGCCCGCCGTGCTGCTCATCGACGAGGTGGACCGGGCCGACGACGAATTCGAGGCCTTCCTGTTCGAGCTGCTGGCCGAGGCGGCGGTTACCATCCCCGAGCTCGGCACCCAGAAAGCCGCCCTGCCCCCGGTCACCGTGCTGACCTCGAACCGGACCAGGGACCTGCACGACGCGCTCAAGCGCCGGTGCCTGTACCACTGGATCGCCTACCCGGACACCGCCCGCGTCGCCGAGATCGTCAGGCGCCGGGTGCCCGAGTCGGGGGAGCGGCTGTCCGGCCAGATCGCCACCGCGGTCAACCGGCTGCGCAACCTCGACCTCACCAAGCCGCCCGGTATCTCGGAGGCGATCAGCTGGGCCTTCGCGCTGAGCGTCTTCGGCGCCCAGGAGCTTTCCGCCCCGGTGGCCGGCCAGACCCTCAGCACGGTGCTCAAGTACCCCGAAGACGAGGAAGCGGTGCGCCAGGCCGGGCTGGCGTCGGTAGTCGGCACCCTTGACTGAACCGTTGACCGGGTCGTTGACGGGGCCGCACCCCGCACCGGATATGGCCTCACCGGATATGGCCTCACCGGATGCGGCCTCACCGGATGCGGCCTCGCCAGACGTGGCCTCGCTGGCTACCGGCCTCGGGATCGCGCTGCACACCGCGGGGCTCCCGGTCGGGCCGGACCGCTGCGAGCGGCTGGCCCGCGCGGTGACGGTCATGGGCGCTACCTCGCTGGCCGAGCTCCGCGCCTGCGCGCTGGCCACGATGGTGTCCGATCCCGGCCAGATGGCCACCTTTGACCGGGTGTTCGCGGCGCTGTTCGGCGGCCCGTCGCCGTTCCGGAACCAGGTGCCGCCGGTGATGCCCTCGTTCCAGCGACCCGATCAGGACAGCGGCCCCCAGCCTGACACCCGGTCCCAGGGCGATCCGGCTGGCGCGCCGTCGGGACTGCGCGTCTCGGATGCCGTCCCGGCCGCCGCGGACGCGGACGAGCCGCTGGCCGAGGCCCCGGCCCTGCGCCGGGTGGCCTCGGCCCGAGAGCAGCTGCGCGGCCGTGACTTCACCGAGCTGTCCCCAGCCGAACTGCGCCAGCTGGTTTCGCTCATGCGCGAGATGACGCTGGCCGTGCCGCCTCGCCGGACCCGCAGGTACCGGCCCGCCCGCGACGGGAAACGGCCGGACCTGCGCCGGACGCTGCGGCTGGCGCGGCGCAGCGGCGGCGAGGCGATCCGGTTCGCGCGCCGGGCGCCGCGCGTCCGGCCGCGTCGGCTGGTGGTGCTGTGCGACATCTCGGGCTCGATGGAGCCCTACGCCCGCGCGCTGCTGATGCTGCTCTACGTGCTCAATGCTGGCCAGGTACGGGGCGGGCAGAACCGGCCCGAGGTGTTCAGCTTCGCCACCCGGCTGACCCGGCTGACGCCCGCGCTGGCCGCGGCCAGCCCGGACACCATGCTGGCCAAGGCGGGCGAGGCGGCCCCGGACTGGTCGGGCGGGACCAGGATCGGCGCCGCGGTCAAGGATTTCAACGACCACTACGGCAGCCGGGGCATGGCCCGCGGCGCGGTGGTCCTGATCATCTCCGACGGCTGGGAAACCGGCGACCCGGCGCTGCTCGGCGCCCAGATGGCCCGGCTGTCCCGGGTAGCGCACCGGATCGTGTGGGCGAATCCGCGCACCCAGTCCCCGCGGTACAGCCCGGAGGTCGGCGGCATGGCCGCCGCCTGGCCGTACTGCGACGCCGTGGTCAGCGCGCACAACCTGGACGCGCTCGACGACCTGCTCTCTGCCCTTCGAGCCCGCTGAGCCCTTCGAGCCCGCTGAGCCCTTCGAGCCCGCTGAGCCCTTCGAGCCCGCTGAGCCCTGCGTTCCCGCTGGCGGCTGTCCGGCCCTGCGTTCCCGCTGACCGCCGCCGGGGGGAGGAGCGGCGGTCAGCGGGGCGCAGGACAAGCCGTCGGTGCGCAAAGCGGGTGCGCGCCAGCGGCTGGCTCAGGTGACCGTGACCAGGATGGTGTGGTACCCGGTCGCGCCGTTCGGCTCGGTCTTGTGTGTCACCTCGGTCTGGGTGTAGCCGGTCTTGTCGGTGGCGCGTACCTGGAGCATGTGCTGCCCGGGGGTGGCGTCCCAGACGTAGTACCACTGGCGCCAGGTGTCGATGGTGTCCTGGGCCGGGAGCTTCGCCTGGTTGAAGACGCCGTCCACGCCCACCTCGACCGCCTCGATGCCGGTGTGCTGGGCCCAGGCCACCCCGGCGATCGTCACCTGGCCCGCCGTCACGGTGCTGCGGCGTTTCGGCACGTCGATGCGCGATTCGGTCTTGATCGGCGCCTGCTGGGACCAAGCCGGCGTCTGCTTGACCCAGTAGGCGCTGAACGCACCGAACGTGGTGAGCTCCATGTCCACCACCCACTTGGTCGCGGACACGTATCCGTAGAGCCCCGGCACCACCACCCGCACCGGGTAGCCGTGCGCCTGCGGCAGCACCTGGCCGTTCATGCCCACCGCGAGCAGCGAGTCCCGGCCGTCCAGGACCGGGTCGGTGGCCACGCCGATGGTCATCCCGTGCACGTCGCGCATGACGATCTGGTCCGCGCCTCGGTGGATGCCGACCTTGCGCAGGATGGGGGCCAGCAGCGTGCCCTGCCACCGGGCGTTGCCGATGAAGTTGCCGCCCACCGACTCGGAGACACAGGTCAGGGTGATATCCCGGTCGATCATGGGTCGCCGGATCAGATCATCGTAGGTCAGGGTCATCGGCCGGTCGACCATGCCGTGGATGCGCAGCTGCCAATCGGCGGATGAGACCTTCGGCAGCACCAGCGAGGTGTCGACCCGGTAGAACTCCTTGTTCGGCGTGTAGAACGGCGACAGCCCGGCGATGCTGTCCAGCGTCTCGTCCGCCGGCAGCGGCGTCATCGGGTTGATCTTCAGCTCGGGCGGCGGGGCGGTGGCGGGGCTGGGCATGGTCGGGGCCATGCTCACCGGGGGAGCCTTGCGGAACTGCTTGCCCAGCAGCAGCTCGCCGCCGACCCCGGCGGCGGCCGCGCCGACCGCGGTGACGCCGGCGGCGCGCAGGAACTTACGCCGGTCCACGCTGGTCGTCATCGCGTCCTCCTCCGGGCGCCGCCGCGCGTCTGCCGGAGCGGCGCTGTTCTCTGGGGCGGCGCTGTTCTCTGGGGCGGCGCTGACGCGCGGAAAAGCCATAGCAGCGCCGCGACGCCGGCCATGCCGCCGATGACCGCGGGCGCGACGTCTCCTACGTGGCTGCCCGGCCTGGTGATCACGACGAAGGCGGCGAACAGGGTGAACGCCCCGATGCCGGCCGACGCCGAGCGCCGTGGCGCGCCGGGCCAGCACCCCGATGACGATCGCGACGACGGCGAACGTGGCGTACATGCCGAGCAGCAGCACGGTCCGGCCTTCCGCCCCGAAGTGGTGCACCGCGGCGTTCCGCAGCGCGGCCGGCGTCCGGTCGATGAACACGGCGCCCATAGCGCTGACCGGCGAGACCTGCGACCGGAGCAACGCCGCGGCCAGGGTGGAGACGCCGATCACCACGCCAGTGGCGAGAAGCTCCATCACCGCGCCGACCGTCATCCCGCGCCGGCCCGCTTCCCGTCGGCGCTCCTGGTCGGCCTGCCAGCGGTCCGGGTAGATGCCCGCGTCGGGCGCCGCCAGCATCGAATCGGCCCCGAGCGGATCGGCCCGAGCGGAGGCCAGCGGATCAGCCAAGCCCGGTTCGGTGTAGCTGCCAGGACCAAGGTAGGCGCCGCCCGCAAAGCCGTCCGGAGCCCCGGGAAAGTCATCCGCGCCGCTGGCATAGCCACCGGCGGCGCTGCCGTAGCCGTTCGCATCCCAGTCGTAGCCGTCGACGTCGCCGGGATACTCGTCGGCCGCCCGGCCGTAGCCAGCGTCGGTGCGGGTATAGCCGTCCGTCGCGCCGTCGAAGCCGTCCGTGGCGCCGTCGAAGCTGCCTGCTGCGCCTGCGTAGTCGTCGATGGTTCCGGCGTAGCCGCTCCCAGCCGCGGCGTAGCCATTGCTCGCCTCGACGTAGCCATGGCTAGCGCCGGCGTAGCCGTTGCCTGTCTCGGTATAGCCGTTGTCCACCTCGGCGTAGCCATTGCTGACCCCGGCGTAGCCATTGCTGACCCCGGCGTAGCCATTGCTGACCCCGGCGTAGCCGTTGTTCGTCCTGGCGTAGCCGTTGCCGACTGCGGTGTAGCCATTGTGAGCACTGCCGTAGCCGTGGCCAGGGCTGCTGTAGCCGACGGGAGTCCCGGGGAAGTCGTCCGCGGCCCCGGCGTAGCCATTGATGCCCCCGCCGTAGCCGTTGATGCCCCCGCCGTAGCCGCCGCTGGGGTAGCCGCCCGTCTGGTAGCTGCTCCCAGCCCCGCCATAGCCGTTCCCGGCCCTGCCGTAACCGTTCCCGCTGCCGTCGCCGTTCCCGCCGTAGCCGTTCCCGCTGCCGTAACCGTTCCCGCTGCCGTAACCGTCCGCGCCGTTCCCGCCGTAGCCGTCCGCGGCCCTGTCGTAGCCGTCCCGCGCATCGCCGTAACCGGCCGAGCCGTAGTCAGCCGGGCCTTGGTCGTCCCGGCCGTAGTCAGCCGGGCCTTGGTCGTCCCGGCCGTAGTCGTCCCGGCCGTAGTCGTCCCGGCCGTAGTCGTCCCGGCCGTAGCCACCGGTGGTGCCGTATCCGGTCCCGGCCGCCGGGTAGGCCGCCGTGGCAACGGCCGACCGGCCCGACTGGTGCCGGTAACCAGCGACCGCCGTATAGGCGTCCCGGCGATGCGCGCCGGACCGGCGGTCCGACTGCTCCTGTTCGCCATCCCGGTAGGACGGCCAGCCCTCGGCTGGGGTCGCATTCGGCCAGCGCTCCTGGGGAGGTGGCATCCGATGCGGGTCGTAGCTCATATCTCTATTCACGGTCCTGACGGCCGATGCCGTTTGATGTTTGCCCTGTGGGTAACCAACCGGTAAGAAAGCGCGAGATTCTGACGGCCCGGGTAAGACCGGGACTTCGCGGCCCACGTCGGCGGCGAACTCCGGCTCGGTCTCGCTGACCGGCCCTGTCCCGGCGAGACTGGCTTCCGCGCCGAGCGCCGTGAGCTCACCGGCGGTTGCGGGTTCGGCGGTCGCGGGTTCGGCGGTCGCGGGCAGCGGCTCGGCGGTCACCGCGCGCCTGGCCAGCTCGTGCCGGATCAACCAGCCGGCGGCCACGATCAGCAACGGCACGCCGTAGCCGAAGGCGTCGTGCAGGCGCCACGGAACGTTGTACCGGCCCAGGTTCGGCTCGGCCGCATAGTATGCGCCCGCGGCGAACGCGAGCCATTCCGGGCGGCCGTCGAGGGCGACCAGCATGACCAGCAGCAGCGAGTACCACTGGTAGTGCGGGGTGGTGACGGCGAGCGCGGCCGCGGTCATCATGAGGGCGCCCTGCCAGGGCCGGTCGGGATCGGAGAACTGCAGCACGGCGAAGGCGACCGCGGCCAGGATGAGCACCGCCGCCGCGCTGGCCAGCGGCCCGGTGACGAACAGGCCGATGATCCCGTACCTGGTCCCGGTCGTGTAGTTCTCCTGATGCAGGTAGCCCGGCAGGAATCCGATCACCTTGCCGCCGACCCGGAGCACGTGCGGGATGTAGACCGCGGTGAAGGCGCCGCCCGCGGCGACGACGACCGTCACCCAGCGGCGCCGCAGCAGCGCGGGCACGGTCAGCACGGGCGTCATCTTGGTCGCGATGGCCAGGCCGAGCAGTATTCCGCCGACTATCGTCCGGCGGGTGGTGCGGGCCGTGGCCAGCACCAGGATCGCGGCCGCCGTGATCCCGACCGCGATCACGTCCACGTGCGCGTTGTTGCCGGCCTCCAGCGCCACCATCGGGCACCATGACCACAGCGCGGCCATCCGCACGTCCCGGCCCAGCCGTTTCAGGCCGAATAGCAGCAGGACCGTGATCAACACGGCCGCCAGCGCCGTGGCCGCCTGGATGGGCGTGGTCGAGTCGCCGCCGTCCGGTAGGTAGTGCACCCCGAGGAAGTACGCCTCGGCGACCGGCGGGTAGATGGTGGGCACGGTCGGCCGGTTAATCCTGGTGCAGCCCGGGGCGAGTTCGGCGGCCGGATGGCGGCTGACGTAAGCCGGCGAGACGCAGTACTCGCCGCGCGGGTAGAAGAGGTACTCGTTCCGCAGTCCGGTGAGCTGCGCCGCGGTGGGGACGTACTGGTACGGGTCGATGCCTGCCGCCTGCACCTTGCCGTCCCAGACGTAGCGGTAAAGATCGTTGCTGTTCTGCGCCGGTGCGGACACCGCGGCCACCTGGATGGCGATGCCGCCAAGCAGGATGAGCGTCACCGCGGCCCGCCGCGGTACCTTCCGCAACAGCCAGGCGGCGGCGATGAACGCGACCCACGCGCCGAACAGGAGCGGCAGCGGGCGTATCCGCGCCGGGTTGATGCTCGGGCGAACGAGCAGCAGCACCAGGCCGGCCAGTACCGCCAGGGCCAGGCCGATGGCGGCCACCCGGAGTTTTCCGTTCATGCTGCGAAGCGTGCCTTCTATCTGGGCGGAATGATCATCCGCGGGCCGGGCTGTAAGCATTCCGTAACAGCGAGACGACGATTCGTTCGGAACAAACCTGGCAGCCGCCGATGGAGGCGAACCAACGTCCATCGACCGTCCAGATCTCGACCTCGCCGAGCCCGGCGTCGTAGGCCACGTCGGTGATGTGGTCGGCGCCGACGTAGGCCCAGGGGAACCAGGCGCTGGCCGACCCGGCGTGGCACAGCCGGACCTGCTCGCGCCGAAGCGGCGAGCCGGGCGGCTCGAGTTCGACGATGGCACGCCCCTGCGGGGCGAGCAGCTCGGCCACCCGGCGAAGCAGGGCGGCCGGGTCGCCACCGATCCCGATGTTCCCGTCCGCGAGCAGCACCGTGGTCCAGCGGCCGGTACCCGGCACGCGGTCGAACACGTCGCGCAGCATGACCAGCGCGCCCGAGGAGCGGGCCAGGTCGACGGCGTACGGCGTGATGTCGATGCCGAGGGCGGGGATGCCGCGTTCGGACAAGGCGACGGTCAGCCGGCCCGGTCCTGAGCCGATGTCGAGCGTCGGGCCCTCACATCGGTCCAGGATCGATTTGTCGCCGGGACTTTCATGCAGCCAGCCGTCCACCGGGAGCGGCTTGCGGCTGCCGTCGGCGTGCTCGATCTCCGGCCTGGCCCAGCCGGCCAGCGCGTGCTCGTAAAGTTCCCCGATCACGCGGACTCCTCCCTGGATGATCGCGGCAGGCGTGGCGCGCGGCCCGCGATCGCTCGATCGCCCCGCCGGTCCCGGCGGCGCAAAACATCCCTCAGTGTTATCCCAGGCGGAATCTCACGGGGCCGGTTCGGCGCTGAACAGGCCGGATCTAACAGAATCGTCACTGTGCTTACGGACTCATGACGCTTTTGCCCTGTTTACTGGCTTCACCGGCAGTTGACGTCTTACCGTGGAGGCATAATCACTGCCTTATTACAGAAACGGGAATCCCTTGGTGAGCAACCCCGATCCGCCTGGCCGGATCGTCGTTGTCGACGATGACCCGACGGTGGCCGATGTCGTCGGGCGTTACCTCGTGCGCGACGGCCACACGGTCGAGTGCGTGCACGACGGATACGAGGCGCTGCGCCGGGTGGCCGAAGAGCCGCCCGATCTCGTCGTCCTCGACCTCATGCTGCCCGGCATGGACGGCCTGGAGGTGTGCCGCAGGCTGCGCGCCCGGTGGCCGATTCCGGTGGTCATGCTGACCGCCCTCGGCGATGAGACCGACCGCCTCGTCGGCTTCGAGACCGGCGCGGACGACTACGTTACCAAGCCTTTCAGCCCGCGTGAGCTGGCCCTGCGCGTGCGTTCGGTGCTGCGCAGGTCCCGCGGCGCCGGCCTGCCCGACAAGCTTGACCTCGGCGCCATCACCGACGGCGACCTCGTCGTGGACCTTTCTGCGCACGAGGTCAGGGCCGACGGCAAGCTGATCCAGCTGACCTCGCGCGAGTATGACCTGCTTGTTTTCCTGATGCGGAACCCGCGCAAGGCGTTCACTCGGGAGCAGTTGCTCACCGAGGTGTGGAGCTGGACGTTCGGCGACACCTCGACCGTCACCGTGCACGTCCGGCGGCTGCGCGAGAAGCTCGAACCCGACCCGACCATGCCCAGGCGCATCGTGACCGTATGGGGCGTCGGTTACCGATACGAGCCGGAGGCGGCGTGAGCGCGCTTGTGGGCCCTCAAGCGCCCCGGAGGCGAGCGGGAGGCGCTAGCGAGCCGGAGGGGCGCGGTGCCGCCTGGACTGAGGAGCGAGGGACGAGCGACGAGGGAAGGCGACGCCTTGAAGCGCCCCGGAGGCGAGCGGGAGGCAGAGCGTGAACGTGCTGGCCGACGGCGCCTTCGTACTGCCGGCCGGCATCCAGTGGTCCGATCTGCTGTGGATTTCTGAGCGTGTCCTGGTCATCGCACTGGTCATTAGCCTGATCGGCATCCTGCTGCTGCGGCGGCTCGCGGGCCGTTCGATCGGCCTGATGGTCACCATCGTGGTCGCCGTCTCCGTGGTCACCATGCTCGCCGGGATCGGCGTCATCGCCGTCCGTATGGTGGGCACCGCGGCCGAACGCGACGACGTGCTCGACCTGATGGCCATCGCTGGCCTGGCCGGCCTCGCGGTGGCGCTGTTCGTTGGGCGACGGCTCACCAAGGCCAGCCGGGCGCTCTCCTCGGCGGTGCAGGGCGTTGGCGACAGCGGCGTCTATGTGGCGCCGCAGGTGACCTTGCCCGCGGAGTTCCGTGAGCTCTCCGCCGAACTCGCCGCCACGCATGAACGGCTCGCTCAGGCCCGGTCCAGGGAGCGGGCGCTGGAGGCCAGCCGGCGGGAACTCGTCGCCTGGGTCAGCCACGACCTGCGTACTCCGCTGGCGGGTCTGCGGGCCATGGCCGAGGCGCTGGAAGACCAGGTGGTGATCGATCCGCGCGAGGTGTCCCAGTACCACTCGCAGATCCGCCGCGAGGTGGACCGGCTCACCTTGATGATCGACGACCTGTTCGAACTGTCCCGTATCCACGCGGGCGCGCTGCGGCTGTCCAAGCGAATGGTCGGGCTCGAGGACCTCGTGGCCGAGGTCGTCGCCAGCGCCGAGCCGGTCGCGCGGACCAAGGGCGTCCGGCTCACCGGGGCCGCGGTGCGCGGCATGCCCGTCTTCGTCGACTCCGCCGAGATGGGCCGGGCCCTGCGCAATCTGGTGACCAACGCGATCAGGCACACCCCACCCGATGGCGGCGTGGACGTGCTCGCCGAAGTGCAGAGCGGCATGGCCTGCGTGAGCGTGTCCGACGCCTGCGGCGGGATCCCGCCCGGGGACCTGCCGCGGGTGTTCGACGTGGCGTTCCGCGGTGAATCGGCACGCACCCCGGGGCCGCAGGAGGGTGCCGGGCTCGGCCTGTCCATCGCGCGCGGCATCGTCGAGGCGCATTCCGGCCAGATCGCCGTGCGCAACGCCGGCCCCGGCTGCCAGTTCCTCATCCGGCTGCCGCTGGCCCGCCCCGGCGTGCCCGCCCTCAACCGCACCGTCCCCCGCCGCCGGGCCGGCGCCCCCACCGGCCCGATCCCGGCGATCCCGGCGGGCTCCGTCCCGGGAGGTCCCGTCTCAGGAGGTCCCGCTCCGGCAGGCCCCGGCCCTGACCAGCCCCGGGTCATCCCCACCCGCTAGCGGCCCGGTTCCCCCGCCCGTCGGCTGTGCAAGCAGCCGCGCCGCAAGCGTGGCCTGTGACAAGTGTTATCCCTGTGCTGCTCTCTCCCAGGGCCACAGGAGCGTGGCGAGGATTTCGGCGAGGACGGCGTGCTGGGCCGGGGATCCTGCGGCCAGGACACGGTTGAGTCGCGGGGGGTCGGCGGCGTGGCGGGCGCGCCGGTCCAGGAGTTGTTCGCCTCGGCGGCGATCTCGTCCAGGCTGCGGAACGGGGCGGCGACTACGACCGGGCCGAAGATCTCCTCGCGGACGATCTTCATGTCCGGGCGGGTGTTGGTGATGACGGTCGGCTCGACGAAGTAGCCGCTGTCACCGAAGCGGCCGCCGCCGGTGATGGTGGTGGCGCCGTCTTCGCGGCCGGAGTCGAGAAACCCGGTGACCCGCCGCAGCTGCTCCTCGGAGACGAGCGGGCCCGTCTGGGTCCCGGAGTCCATGCCGGGACCGAGCTTGATGCCCTTGGCGATCTCGGCGACGCCGTTGACCACCTCGTCGAAGCGGTCTTCCTGCACGAACAGGCGGGATCCGGCTACGCAGCACTGGCCGTGGTTGAAGAAGATCGCGTTGGCGGCGCCCTCTACCGCGCCTGCCTCGGCATCGTCGAACACGATGTTTGTAGTCACAATGAGACAACATGGCGTGGGCTGGCACAAGAGCAAGCTCAGGTTGAGACTGCGCAGCCGGTCACGCTGCGGATCAGCGAGCCGGGCGCCGGAGTCAGGAGTCCGAGTCAGGAGCGCCGCGGCCCCGAACGCGACTGCTGCGGAGCGATGGTATCCAAGAAGTCCAGCGCGGCCGCCGCCGTCGCCCGGCGCCAGGCCAGCAGGGTCGCGTCGAAGCCGCCGCGCGCGGGTTGTTCGGCCTCGATGGCCTCGGCGATCGGCTCCAGCACGGCGCGCTGCCGCCTGAGCAGGTCCGCCGGATCAGCGCCGACCCGGTCCAGGAGAGCGAGCTTGAGCAGCAGATGCGAGCGGATGTCCCGGACGTGTGCCACGGGCGTGTCCAGCCAGCGCTCCGCGGCCTGTCGGCCCTGCGCAGTGGCGGCGTAAATGGTCCGCTGCGGGCCCAGGCCCGGCTCCACGCTCTCTGGCCTTATCAGGTCCGCCTCCGCCAGCCGGCCGATCGCTCGGTAGATGACCGGCCGCGGGATCTGCCAGATCCGGCCCAGCTCACCCTCTGGCGCGGTGAGCTGGGCCACGGCGAAGCCGTGCGCGGGCTGCTGGTTCAAGACAGTGAGCACTGTCCACTCCGGCAGCGACAGTGACGGCCGCGCGTTCATGAGCACGAGCGTAGCGGTGCCGTCTCCCATCACGGAACGGCGCGGCAGGCTGCCGCGCCGCAACTTATGTCACCGCATCTGACGGAGAAACCGGCGGGTCCTGCGCGGATGGCCCGCGACAGTCACCGCTCCCCGCGCAGCGGACGGTGACCGGGCTCCTAGGCGCGGGCTAGGGCGGGCTCGCGCAGGGGGGCCTGGGCGAATTCGGCGATGCCCTCGGCGAAACGGGTCCGCGCCCGGAAACCGAGGGCCCGGGCGGCGCTCTGCGGCGAGGCCACGATGTGCCTGACGTCGCCGAGGCGGTACTCCCCGGTCACCACGGGCTCGATGTCGCCGAACGCCCCCGACAGGGCCGTGGCCATCTCACCCACCGTGCGCGGCTCCCCGCTGGCCACGTTGTAACAGCGCAAGCCGCCGGCCGCGAACCCGTCAGCCACCGGCTCGCCGTCCACGGCGCGGCCGACCGCTTCCAGGGCCAGCAGGTTGGCCTGGGCGACGTCGCGGACGTGCACGAAGTCGCGGCGCTGGCCGCCGTCCTCGAACACCCGCGGCGGCACGCCGTTCTCCAGGCAGGAGCGGAAGATCGCGGCCACGCCCGAGTAGGGGGTGTCGCGTGGCATCCGCGGGCCGTACACGTTGTGGTAGCGCAGCCCGACCGCAGTCCCACCGGTCAGCCGCGCCCAGCTCGCCGTGAAGTGCTCCTGCGCCACCTTGCTCGCGGCGTACGCGTTCCGCGGGTCGAGCGGGGCCTGCTCGCCGACCGTGTTCGTCACCAGCGGCTGTCCGCACACCGGGCAGCGCGGCTCGAACCGGCCCGCGGTCAGGTCGCCCGGGTCCCGGGGGGCCGGCCGCACCCGGCCGTGCGTGGCGCAGTCGTACGCTCCCTCGCCGTACACGACCATCGATGAGGCGAAGACCAGCCGCGGGATTCCGTGGCGGCCCATCGCCTCGAGCAGTACCGCGGTGCCGGTGACATTGACATCCGAATACAGCGGCAGGTCGGACAGATCCACGCCGAGCCCGACCATAGCGGCCTGGTGGCATACCGCGTCCACCCCGGCCAGCGCCTCGTCCACCGCTGCCGGGTCGCGCACGTCGGCCACGACGAGGTTGTCAGGAACATGCCCCGGCCGGCCGTTGTGCACGGCGGGCGTGAGCGAATCCAGGCCGCGGACCTCATGGCCCGCGGCCTGCATGATCTCGGCGATGTGCGATCCGATGAAGCCTGCCGCACCCGTCACTAGTACGCGCATGACTGCAGCCAACCAGGCGATCGGCCCCGCCAGGCCCGCAGCGGAAGACCGTCACAGGTTCGTAAGGCCGGATCAGCCACTTTACCGGCCTCACCGGCTCAGCCAGAAAGTACTGTCAGTCGCCATGGAAATCGATGTCGTGCTGCCGTGCCTCAACGAGGCTGGCGCATTGCCCTGGGTTCTGTCCCGGATACCGAACGGCTACCGGCCAATCGTCGCGGACAACGGCTCCACCGACGACTCGGCCGCCATCGCCGCGGACCACGGGGCGCTCGTCGTGCCCGTCCCGCAGCGCGGGTTCGGTGCCGCCTGCCACGCGGGTCTGCTGGCGGCGACCAGTGACATCGTTCTGCGTCATGGATGCCGACGCCTCGTTCGACCCCGGTGACCTGCCCATGGTGGCGGACCCGGTGGCGGCGGGCGATGCCGACCTCATGCTCGGACGGCGGTCGGTCCAGGGCAAGGGCGCCTGGCCGCTGCACGCCCGGATCGGCAACCGGGTGCTGGCCGCCGAACTGCGCCGCCGGGTCGGCGTCCGGGTGCGGGATCTGGGTCCGATGCGGGCCGCCCGGCGGACGGATCTGCTGGCCCTGGCGCTGGAAGACCGGCGGTTCGGCTACCCGCTGGAGATGGTGGTGCGCGCCGCGGAGGCCGGCTGGCGGATCACCGAGACGGCCATCCCGTACTACCCGCGGACCGGCAAGTCGAAGGTCACCGGCACGCTGGGCGGCACGGTGCGGGCCGTGCGGGACATGCGCCGCGTGCTCGCCTCCATCGCGGCCCCGGCCCCCGTCAAGGCGCCTGCCCCCGTCAAGGCGCCGGCTCATATCAAGGCGCCGGCTGATATCAAGGCGCCGGCCGCAACGCAGGCCACGTCGTGACCGCCGACGTCTACGCCGGCCGGCACCGCCGGGACGGGGCTCCCGGCCCGGCCAAGCCGGACGCGCCCGCCTGGAGCCGGGCGGGCCCGCTGCTGGCGGCCCAGGTCGTGGTGATCGCCAAGGAGCCGGTTCCCGGCCGGGTGAAGACGCGGCTCACGCCGCCGTTCACGCCCGTGGAGGCGGCCGCACTGGCCGAGGCCTCGCTGACCGATACGCTGACCGCGGTGGCGAAGACCACCGTGGCCAGAAAGGTGCTGGCCTTGCAGGGGAGGCCGGGTCCCTGGCTGCCGGCCGGATTCGACGTGATCGGGCAGCGCGGCGGGGGCTTGGACGAGCGGATCGCCTGGACGCTCGCCGACGCGCGGGTGACGCTGCCGTTGCCCGTGGTGCTGATCGGGATGGACACCCCGCAGGTGACGCCGGGCCTGCTGGCCGCGGCCGCCGAGCCGCTGGTGGCCAAGACCGCGGACGCCACCTTCGGCATGGCCGAGGACGGCGGCTTCTGGCTGCTCGGCTTGCGGGAGGTCGATCCCGCCCTCATCCTCGGCGTGCCGATGTCCCAGCCGGACACCGGCTCCCGGCAGCTGGCCCGGCTCGAGCGGGCTGGCCTGCGAATTCAGATGATGCCCGAACTCACCGACGTGGACACGGTAAGCGAAGCCGAGCGCATCGCCGCCCTCACGCCGGGATCCCGCTTCGCGGCCTGTATGGCCAGGCTGCGGGACGGTGCGGAGCAGGCGGTCGCGGCCGCCGGTTAAAGGCTTTTTCGGCCAGCCGGGAACATGCTGATCGCCGACAGTGGTTAAATAGTCCTGGTTGCACGAAGTTCGTGTACGTGTCACAGCGCCTGCGAAATTCTGACCGCGGGCGTCCTGCATTCCCGAACGCCCGGCCCGACAGGGCGGTCCATATGGGCAGTGGTCGCAGCAACCCGGGACGCACGACCGTGGTTCCCGAAATCGTCACAGTAGGAGAAGTACATGCCTCAGGGCACCGTGAAGTGGTTCAACTCGGACAAGGGCTACGGTTTCATCGCGCCCGACGACGGCTCGGCCGACGTCTTCGTCCACCACTCCACCATCAAGATCGACGGCTTCCGCACCCTCCAGGAGAACCAGCGGGTCGAGTACACCGCTGGCCGCGGCCCGAAGGGTCCGCAGGCGGAAGAGGTTCACCCGCTGTAACACGTCACGAACCAACTGCGGGGCGGTCCCTTCCGGGACCGTCCCGCAGTGTTTGTGCCAGATCAGTGTGTGTCAGGCCACCCAGTGGTGTCAGGCCACCGGGCCGGCGACGGTGACCAGGCTGCCGTAGGTCAGGTACGGCCACGCCTTCTTGGCCGCGTCCCAGGGCAGCTCGACGCAGCCCAGGCTCTGGTAGGACCCGTAGCTGTACCGGCTGAACTGGTGTACCGCGTCGCCGCCGTTGAAGTAGGAGGCGTAGTACACCGGGTCGTTGTATTTCGTGCCGTCCGGGTTGGTCCCCTTCATGTAGCTGAAGTAGTACCTCAGGTAGACGGGGAAGGTGCCGTCCGCGGTGGGGGAGGCCGGGATGCCGGTGTTGGCCAGGGTCTTGAGCACCACATTGCCGTTGTGCCAGATGGTCAGCGTCTCCGGGTAGTGCTGGCTGGCCAGCGCGTAGGTGTAGCCGTTCGGGTTCACCTGGCCCGTGGCCACCGCGGTGAACAGCCGCGACCAGACGGTGCGGCCCGCGCTCCCGTCCATGGTCAGGCCGTGCACCGACTCGAACGACCGGATGGCGCCGACCTGCACGATGTTGCCCGAGCCGGCCTCCCACTGGGACCGCAGGCTCCACGGGTAGCCGCTCTGCCAGCCGAAGGTCCCGGCGGGCGCGTTGTAGGCGGCGGAGAGCTGGCTCCGTGCGTCGGCCGGGCTGATCGCCGAGGGGGACGCGGCGGTCCAGGTCAGCGGCAGGTAACCGAGCTGGGCCAGCAGTTGCTGCAGCCGCATAGTGCCGAACGAGCCGGTGGTGAAGCTCTGGCTCAGGTCGGAGCCGAGTGTCCCGCCGTTGCCCGCGGTCGCCCCTGCGGCCGAGATCACGCCGGCCAGGCCGCCCGGCACCCTCACCGTGACCCGGGTGTTCTCGAAGTACCCCACCGCCGGGGCGAAGACCGCGGCATCGCCCTGGACCGTCCAGCGGCCCGCAATCGAAGGAGACAGCGTCGGCATCGGCGAATGGGGGGCCAGCGGCGCGGAGAACCGCACCCGGATGGGGCCGGCGCCGTTGACGCCCTTCGCGCCCGCGGCCGGGGTCATCGAGACCAGCTGCAGGCCGGCCGCCGGCTGCAGCGGCTTGTACGCGCTCACCGGGCCAGCCGACGACACCAGGGAGGCATGGCTTCCCGGTGGCGCGAACGCCACGATCACCACGCCGGCCGCCAGGACAAGCGCGGCGCTGCCGGCGGTGAGGGCCACCCGGGTTCTCTTCCACGGCCTGGAAACTCTCAACGACTGCTTAGCTGCGGAATTCTCACTACCGCTACGTGTAGCTGCGGAACTCTCAGTACGTGCCAGCAATGTTCGCTGTCTCCGGAACCATCCGGATCCCGCCACGGCGTCGTCTCCTCCACGCGATTTCACAATTGGACAAAACTTCTAGGCCCCGGCCCTGGATGCACGCAAGACAAGGTGGCCACTCCTCCTACAGACAGACGCGCATGCGCGGCAAAAGGTTGCCGACATCTGCCGCTCCCGCCCCGCCGCCGGAGGCAGGCCGGGCCCGACCGCCGTGGCGCGTGTGCAGTAGTCAGATGAACCCACGCCGGCCAGGGATTGGCCAGCACAGACCCCAGCTTACTCAGCCGCCGCGGCCCGTGCCCGGGCGGTCACCGGGCCGCAGGCCCGGCCCGGCCCGCGGCCCGGCGGTCCACCGCGCCGGCCCGCGCCGTGGTCCCGCCACAGCAGGCTGCCGAACGGCCGCGGCAAAGCCGCCTCCCGCCCCAACTCCGCCTATTACCCCCGGCCATCGGCGGCCACCGCAGTTAATTCGCCCAGCCAATTCACAAAACCGCTCGATAAGGCATTCCCAGGACCTGCGGACCGCGGGGTTCGTAACCTCCCCGCAATATCGCCGGTCACCGTCAGAGCCGTAATAACTACCGTCCGTCTACGCCATCGGCCGTGTGGCGGGGTCGCGACGGGCGGCCGCCTATCACGGGGGAATTTCGGTTTCCGTAGGTATCCCGTCACCTGCGGCGTAAGGACTTAGCAATGAATTACACAGGTTTCGGTGCCGCTTCGGCATTAAAACCGGACAAAACACGAATCTGGAGAATTCCTGATCTCGGTCACCTGCCGGGTCTACGGTGATGCATCGGGAGCGGCACTAGCGGACATCCATGGAGGTGGATTGAATGCTCAGCGGGCATCGGTCCGCATGGCGCCGCCGCGGTAGTAACAGTCGTGCGGCGCGTATTGCGGTACCTCTCGCCATTCCGATGGCGTTGGGCCTGACGCTCGGGATCGTCCTGGCGGTTTCGAGTGGTAACACCACGCACATAGCCCAGACGGCTGCGGGGGCCTCGGCCGGCCCGTCCGGCAGCGCTTCCGCGCCCGGCGCCGCGCCCGCCGCCGCGCCCGCCGCCGCGGCGGCGGCACCGGCGGCACCGGCGGCTACGGCGGCCGCGGCGGCGGCGGTGCCGGCAGCGGCCAGTTTCGCCAACGGGCAGACCGCCTTCCGCCAGCTCGGGGACGTGGCGACGGCTCCGGTCGACGGCGCGGGCAACGCGATCAACCTGAACCAGACAGCGGCGGAGGCTGCCGCGTCGGGTAACTGCGCCATCACCGTGCCGGCCAACCCGCTCAGCGCGCGGGGCCTGGCCACGCCGTGGCAGCTCGGCGACGGCTGCTCGATGGCGAACGCCGGCACCCAGGGCGCGTTCGTCGAGGCCACCATCCTCGCCCCGAACGGCCAGGTGCAGGTGTACAACCCGCTGGTCATCACGGCGGGAACCACGCCGGCGGCCACGCCGGCCGCGCCGACGATCGCGCGCGGCTCCCAGGTGATCATCGATGTCGGCTTCAACGGCACCAACCTGGTCCTGCAGGGCCAGGGCGCCCAGCGGGGCCGCTGCGTCGACGCGCTCGGCCAGTCCGTGTTCGGCCAGGTGTCGGCGTGCAACGCGGTCGGCTTCTACAACCTGGCCAACCGCGAGATCGCACGCGGCACGCTGACGGTCCCGGCGACGGGCACCGCTACTGACGGCCAGGGATGCTTGACCGTGCGTGACTTCGGGGTGGTCGATCAGGACCAGAGCGACAACGTGATCACGTCGTACCTGATCAACGCCAACGGGCAGACCGCGCAGAACACCGCGGCGAACGCGAACGCGATCGCCGGCGCCACCACCCTGGTCAACGGGAGCGACGACAAGCTGCTTGCCGCCTTCCTCGACCCGGCGACCGGGTGCGCGAATTTCCACACGACCGACCCGACCGACCCGACTGGTATGTCCGGCTCGCAGGCGCTCAACGAGCTGAGCGCCCGCGTCAACCAGAAGGGCACCATCGCCGTGGTCCCGCCGAACGACGAGATGACCCTGGTCAACGGCGCGTTCAGCATCGCCAAGACGAACGCCTACCGCTCGCTGGTGGACCAGCCGCTGCTGGCCGGCAACGTCAACGCGACGCAGGTCGCCGCCGACTACTGCCAGAACCTGGTCGACATCCAGACGGTCCGCAACAAGCTGGACATGACCGGGGAGCTGAACGTCGGCTCGCCAGTCGCGGCCGTCGGCAACACCCTGGCGACGTTCATGGGCAACCGGCTCAGCATGTCGTTCGTCAACCTCGGCTGCGCCAACTTCGGCCTGACCAACCCGGTCACCGTAACCCTCGACGGTAACCAGGTGGCCACCGCGGTCACCTTCAACACCGCTCAGCAGGCCGCGAAGCTGCCGGCGGCGGCACCGAGCCCGACCGCCACGGTCGGCACCGGCGGTCCCGGCGGCGGCAACGCAGGGCCCCCCACCAGGCAGCACCGGGTGGGACACAGGTTCATGAACCCGTCCCGTGAGTAACCAGCGGCCGGGCGCCCGCTGAGAACCAAGCCCGGTTCGATCAATCGGCTCCATGGCCCAGGTGGCCCCGGGGAAACTCGGGGCCACCTTCGCCATGTTGGCGCCATCCCGGCCGTAAGACACGGCCGTTCCCAGGGGCGTTTCGCAATCGGTTGCGACCCGAAGACGCACCGCGTTCGGGCCTATCACGGGCCAATCTCGACCCACCTAACTGACACCTGACCTGCGGCGTAAGGACTTGGCAAGGAATTTCAGAAGTTTCGGTGCCGGCTCAGCCAAAACCTTAAAAAAGCCTTACATGGAGCGAATCTTCTGAATTCGCTGATCTTGTCAGCAGCCCGGGTCTACGGTGATGCACCGGGAGTGTCACAGGGGACATCCATGGAGGTGTATGGAATGCTCAGCGGGCATCGGTCCACAGGGCGGCGCCGTGGTGGCAAGAGCCGTGCGGGGCGTATCGCGGTCCCTCTCGCCGTCCCGATGGCACTGGGCCTGACGCTCGGGATCATCCTGGCGGTCTCGAGCGGTAACACCACGCACGTAGCCCAGCTGGCTGCGGGTGACTCGGCCAGCCCGTCCGCCAGCGGTTCCCCGTCAGCCGCCGCGTCGCCGTCCGCGACCGCCCCGGCCGTGGCCACCGTGACGCCGACCAATGTCAACTGCGACATCATCGTCCCGGCCAACCCGCTCAGTGCGCGGGGCCTGGCGACGCCGTACCAGCTCACCGGCCCGGGCGGGAGCCCGGCGGCGAACTCCGGCTGTACCATGACCAACGCGGCCAACCTCGGGGCCTTCGTCCAGGCGACCATCTTGAACCCGCGCACCGGCGCGCTGTCGGTCTACAACCCCCTGGTCATCACCCAGGGAACCACCCCGGCCGTCGCGCCGGTGGTGCCGAAGCTGCCTAGGAACGCGATCGTCACCATCGACTTCGGGTTCAACGGCACGACCCTGACCCAGCTGGGCGCGACGCCCAACGCGCTGCAACAGGGCCGCTGCGTCAACGGCCTGGGCTCGCCCTTCGGCCAGCAGTCGTTCTGCAACGGCACCAACTTCTTCCGCACGGCGCTCCTGATGATGCGCTTCGGGCTGCTGCACGTGCCAGCCGCCGGGACCTCGGCCAAGATCGTGCCGACCGCGGGCCGGATCGGCACGGGCAGGCGATGCCCGACGGTCCGCAACTTCGACATGGTCGACCAGGACCAGAGCGACAACGTGACCACCGTTTACCTGCTCAACCCGACCACCGGCCAGACCGCGCAGAACACCGCGGCCAACCAGGCCAGCATGACGGGGACGCAGGCGCTGTCCAACGGCAGCGACAACGCCCTGATCGACAAGTTCATGGACCCGGCGCTCGGCTGCATCCCGTTCATGGCGCCCGACCTGGCGAACAACAACACCCCGGCCACCTCGCAGGCGCTCGACGAGCTCCTGGCCGCCAGGAACATGCCGCGGGTCCCCGCGCTGGTCCCGGAGAACGACGAGATGGTGCTGGACGCCGCGGGCAACCTCGACCCGGCCAAGACCAACCTGTACCGGGCCGAAGTCGGCCAGGCGCCCATCAGCCCGCAGAACGACAGGTTCGACAGCCCCGCCAACTACTGCCAGAACATGGTCAACATCCAGACTCCGTTCCTGGCGGCTAACCAGGCCGCTTTCGCCGGCCAGCCGTCACCGGTCCCGGCCGTGGGCGTGGACCTGTTCACCTTCCTGGCCAACCGGCTGCTCATGTCCTTCGACAACCTGGGCTGCCACAACTTCGGCCTCACCAACCCCGTCACGGTCGCCCTCGACGGGGCCGGGCGCGGCCATGTCAGCCACCTTCAACACCACCCCGCAGCAGGCGACCAACACCGCCGGAGCGGGCGGCGGTAACGGTGGCGGCGGTACCGGCGACGGCGGCAACGGTAACGGTGGCGGAGGCGGCAACGGTGGCGGCGGCAACGGCGTCGGCAACCAGCAGTCCTGGCAGCAGATCTGGCAGCAGTTCACCGGCCAGGGCCAGCGTAAGGGCCGTGCTCACCACCAGCTGATGGACCCGTCCGGTATGTAAAGGCGCGGTATACCTCCTAGTACCGTGCCACCCGGGCTGCGGGGCTGGCCTCGTCCATGACGGGCCAGCCCCGCAGTGCTCTGTCAGCGGCTGAGGAGCTCATTCATCGTGGTGACCTGCGCGTGGTCGCTGGTGAAGACGAGCTCGGGCAGGCCCCAGGCGTCCTCGATGGTGCGCAGCATTGAGTAGTGGTTGTAGGCCACGTTGCTGACGAAGTGGCGCGGCCCGCTGGGGTCGATCACCACCGCGGGCACCAGCCCGCCGCCGTACAGGCCGCCGGGCCAGCTGGCGCTGATGTCGGGGTCGCCGGCAGGCAGCACGGGGGAGTCACAGCACCCGGCCGGGGAGTCCCAGCCGCCGTTGACCGCGTTGCCGGTGAAGTCGCCCTCGTCGGCGACGACGAAGATCGCGCTGTGCCGTGTCCACGCCCGGCTGGACATGATCGTGGTCACGGCGCCCTTGACGAAGGCGTCGGCGTTCTGCTTCAGCCGGATGTCGTTCGGGTCGTTATTGGTGCTGCCGAACGGGCAGGGGGTCTCCGGGTGCCCGTCGACCGCGGTGTTCACCCCGCCGTGCATGTCGTTGCACTGGTCCGGCGTGATGAACACGAAGCGGGGCGCGCGCGGGCTGCTCAGGTCGCCCGCCAGCGCGGTGTACGGCTTGATGTTGGCCACCCGGGCCGGGTTGTCGCGGATGTCGGTGAACAGCGCGAACGGGTTGTGCTTGGACGCGTACAGCGGGTTAGCTTTCGACGGCCAGAAATCGGTGAGCGGCTGGTCAGCGGGCATCGCCTCCATGTAGGCGCCCCAGCTGATGTGGCTGGCGTCCAGTTCGTCGACCAGGTTGGTGTGGTCGAACCTGTTCGCCGGGTTGTCGTTGTTGGTGAACCAGTTCGACCCGCCGATCATGGCGATGTAGTTCGGCTCACTCGGGTGCGTCACGCCGTAGTAGTTCGCGGCCTGGCCGTACTGCTGCGCCAGCGAGGTGATGTACGGCGCGTTGGGGTCGCCGATCACGCTTTTCTCGGAATGGTTCTCCAGCACGATGATGAACGCGCGGTCCAGCCGTACCGGCTGGTTACCGCCGCGGCCATGGCTGGCTGTGACCGTCGCCCCGCTCGGCGCGGACAGCCCCACGGTCAGCGCCGCGGCGACGCCGGCGACCGCGCCCACGGCGAGAACCTTTGCCCGTTTCGTCCGCAAGGTCAATGTCTACCTCCACGTCAGTGGCCGGACTCGGTGTGCCCGGCAACTCACCTTTCCTACTCCGGTGCGCCGGGTAGCCGCAAGATCAGGCCACTGAATGGATTAAGTGCGGGCTGGAACTACCCGAGGTTCGCCGAGCCGGCGTAGTAGTTGCCGGACGCGGAGGTGCCCAGCGGCGCGGTGGCGGTGCTCACGGGCAGCGACGACGGCGAGACGAACGTGCTGCCCTGCGGCCCGGCCTGCACCGCCTGGCCAAGCGCGCTCCCCTTCAGGTACTGCGACCAGGACAGGAACCACATGGTCCAGCCGTCGTTCCACTTGCCCGCGGCCGTGCTGGCGGTGACGGTGATCGGGTCGCCGGGGATGGACATGTCGTAGTAGGTCTGCGCGGCGGCGGGCGGCAGGTTCACGCAGCCATGGCTCACGTTCGTGGTGCCCTGGTTCACCACCGACCAGGGGGCGGAATGGTAGTAGTCGCCGCTGAAGGTGAACCGGACCGCGTAGTTGACCAGTTCGTTGTAGTAGCCGGCGCTGCCGGGCGCGCCGCCGCCGACCATCTGGACCGGGTTGGCCTTCTCCACGCTCAGGTAGGTGCCGTCCGGGGTCGGCAGGCTGGCCCGGCCGGTGCTGATCGGCCACCGGTAGGCGAGCTTGCCGTTCAGGTAGATCTGCGTGCGGTGCGTGGTGGTGCTGGCCACGGCGATCAGCGACCGGCCGATGTCGAAGGTCTGGGTCAGGTTGGCGGCGCCGTAGACGCCGCTGGCCGCTTCGACGCCGTTCAGGTGGCCGTCGAAGCTGACCGTGGTGTTGGCCGGCCAGTAGTCTCGCGGCCGGAAGTACAGGCGCTGATCGCCGTCCCAGTACCAGGCGCCGATCACCGGCTTGGACGTGGTGAGCTCGAGCGAGCGCTCGACCGCGGCCTTGTTCGTGACCGGCTGGCTGAACGTCAAGATGATCGGCATGCCGACGCCGTATGTCTGGTGGTACCCCTCGAAGATCATGGTGGTGAAGGAGTGCGCGGGCGTCAGGGTGCGGAAGGTGCTCGTCGTGGTGACCGAGTCGCCGCTGCCGTCGGTGCCGGAGGCGGTCACCGTGTAGCTCCGCGACACGTTCAGGTTCCGCGTGCTGTGCCAGGTCTTGCCGCCGTCGCCCAGGCGGCCGGACACGGCGTCGCCCGAGGTGCGCACGGTGACGTTGGTCACCGTGCCCTTGACGGCGGTGACGCTGATGCCGGCCGCGGGGTCGACGCCGTGGCTGCCGTTCGCCGGGATGATCTTCAGGTCCCTGGCGAGCGCCGCCGCGCGTGCCTTGGCCGACGCGGATGCCTGCGCCTGGGACTGACCGGAAGAGGAGGTAGAGGGGTGGCCGCCGCCGCTGCTGCACGCGGTGGCGAACAGGCTGATGGCCGCCGCCGCGGCGAGGCCGGCGTACCGTCGCGCCCGCCTTGCCGACCTGCGGTCTGTGCCACGCACGGTAATCCTCCTAGAGCCGGGCCAGCGATGCCCCGGCTTTGCGTGTCTGCACGCATAGTATGTGGTCCTTACGGGCGCGGGTGAGCCGCCCAGGACCCCCTCGCCGCTCAAGACGCCTGACGGGCCCCGGCGGTTAGGAGGGATTCACGCTGTCGGCCCGCCGCCGCCGGCTGGACGGCAGCGCCCGCGGCGCGGCCCAGGCGAGCGCCAGCACGGTGAGCATGATGATCACGTACTCCGGCCACGCCCCCACCCGGTCCGCCAGCGTCCGGTAGCTCACCAGCGGCACCCGCGCGTCCAGGATCGCCTGCTGCCAGACGCCGCTGCGCGCGATCAGCCGGCCGTCCGGCGCGATGATCGTGCTCTCGCCGGTGGTCGAGGCGTACACCACGGCGCGGTCGGTTTCCACCGCCCGGATCCTGGCCATCGCCGTCTGCTGCTCGGTCTCGCCGAGCTGGCCGTCGATCTCGAAGTCGGCGTCGTTGGACTGCACCGCGAGCAGGTTCGCCCCGGCCGTGACCTCGGACTTCACCAGGTTGTCGAAGCCGACCTCGTAGCAGATCACGTCGCCCAGCTTGATCTTCCCGACGCCGAACACGACGGCCTGGTGGCCGGGGGTGAAGTCGATCGGCTGCAGCGACGGGAGGGAACTGAAGCTGGAGATGACGCCGCGGAACGGGATGTACTCGCCGAACGGCACGAGCTGGCGCTTGACGTAGGCCGTGGTCGGGCCGCGGCCGGGCACCCAGAGCTGGCCGACGTTGCGTCTCGGGTTGTTCAGGACTTCCCCGACCAGGACCGGGCGGCCGACGGCCGCCACCGCCCCGGCGAGCTGGCTGTATATATCAGGGTTGCCGAACGGGTCCAGGTCGGTGGAGTTCTCCGGCCAGATCACGATGTCCGGCGCCGGCCGCTGGCCCGCCTTGACCTGCGCGGCCAGCCGCAGCGTGGCCTCGGCGTGGTTCTGCGTGACCTCGGGCGCGCTCAGCTGCTGCGGCAGGTTCCTGGCCCGCGGCACGTTGCCCTGGATCGCGGCCACCTGGGCCGTCGGCGCGCCCGCGGTCGGGTCGACCGGCAGCAGCCCGCCGGCCAGCACCAGCCCGGCCGTCACCACCGCCGCCAGCACCCCCCCGAGGTGCCCGGGGAGCCGGCGGGTTACGGGGGGCCGGGCAGCCCCTCCCCGGGGGGGTACGGGGGGGCGGGCAGCCCCTCCCCGGGGGGTACGGGGGGGCGGGCAGCCCCTCCCCGGGGGGGTACGGGGGGGCGGGCAGCCCCCCCGTGAGCGGGGGGGGTCTGGGGGGGATCGTCCCCCCCGAGATAACACAGCACCGCCCGGGCGAGCATGGCGCCGGTCAGGGCGACCAGGAAGCTCAGCAGCGGCGCGCCGCCGACCGCGACCCAGCGGACGTCCGGCGCGACGGACTGGCTCATCGCCAGCCGGCCCCACGGGAAGGCGTAGGGCCACCGGTCCCTGACGCCCTCGACCAGCACCCACCAGCCCGCCACCGCGGCCGGCCAGTACGGCAGGCCGAGCAGCAGCCGCTGGCCGATGGTGAGCACCGCGAAGATGACCGTCAGCGCCCCGGCGAGCCCGAACCACGCGTACCAGGCCTCGTTGACCAGCCAGGACAGCAGGGGCACGAACAGCGCGAGGCCGAACGCCAGTCCGCAGCCGAACGCCCCCCGCAGGCTCCGCCCGGCCAGCGCCACGACGAGCATCCCCGGCCCGAGCACCGCCAGCGGCCAGGCGCCGACTGGGGGGAAGGAGGCGTACAGCGCCAGGCCGCCAGCGACCGAGATGAGCAGCGCCCAGCGCGTGCCGAAACCGGCCAGACCTCCCGCGCGGCCTGCCCGCGCGCCGGAGGCGGGGACGGCCCGGGCGGAGATCACCCTGGCAGCCTAACCGGCCATTCAGATCACCGCGAACCCCGGTCTACCCTGGGTCAGGCGATAACCGGGGGTCAGGCGATAACCGGCCCTAAGAAGGAGGTGGCGTGAGTCGGCGCGGCTGGCTGCTGTTCGCCGCGATGGGCGTGATCTGGGGCATCCCCTACCTGCTCATCAAGGTAGCGGACGGCGGCGTGTCGGTCCCGGTGCTGGTCTTCACCCGGGTGGCGCTCGGCTCGCTGCTGCTGCTGCCGGTGGCCATCCGCGGCGGCTACCTCGGCGTGCTGAAGGGGCACCTGCGCTGGCTGGCCGCGTTCACCGCGTTCGAGATCGTCGGCCCGTTCGCGCTGCTCTCCAGCGCCGAGAAGCGCCTGCCCAGCTCCACCAGCGGGCTGCTCATCGCGGCGGTGCCCATCTTCAGCGCGCTGCTGGCGTGGCTGACCCGCGGCGGCGACCGGCTGACGCTGATCCGCTGGGCCGGCCTGGCGATCGGGATGGGCGGCGTCGCGCTGCTCGCCGGGCCGGGCGCGGGCCACGGCGACACGCTGCCAGTCATCGAGGTGCTGCTCACCGCGCTCGGCTACTCCATCGGGCCGCTGATCGCCAACCGCAAGCTGGCCGACCTGCCGCCGGTGGCGGTCAACGCGGTCTGCCTGGGCGCGGCCGCGCTCATCTACGCGCCCTTCGCCGCGCTGACCTGGCCGCGCTCGGTGCCGTCGGTCCAGGTGCTCGCGGCGCTGGCCGCGCTCGGGGTGATCTGCACCGCGGCCGCGTTCCTGATCTTCTTCCGGCTGATCGCCGAGGTCGGCCCGGCCCGCGCCACGGTCATCACCTACGTCAACCCGGCCGTCGCGGTGGCGCTCGGCGTCCTCGTCCTGGGCGAGCACCTGACCCCGGCCATCGGCGCGGCGTTCGTCCTCATCCTGGGCGGCTCCGTGCTGGCCACCCGCCCGGGTTCGGCCCGGACGGCGCCGCCCCAGCAGGGCACGATGGTGGCGCAGGATGGTGTCACCACGACCCGTTCGGACTAGTTTACATTCATGATCCCGAACGGTCCGCGTCCTCTGCCACCGGCATGACCTGCGGGCTTCTCCGAGGAAAGGGCGCATGAGCGAAACCGCCGCCGTGCCCGTGGGCAGCCCGGACCTGCGGATGTCGACCGCGGCTGGCCGCTGGGTGGTGACCGCCACCGTGCTCGGCTCGGGCATGGCCGCCCTCGACGCGACCGTGGTGGGCATCGCGCTGCCGGCCATCGGCCGGGACTTCCACGCCGGCGTGGCCAGCCTGCAGTGGGTGGTGGACGCCTACACGCTGACCCTGGCCGGGCTGCTGCTGCTCGGCGGGACGCTCGGGGACAGCTACGGGCGGCGGAAGATGTTCGTCATCGGCACCGTATGGTTCGCCATCGCGTCGCTGCTGTGCGGGCTGGCGCCGAACGCCCCGGTGCTGATCGCGGCGCGCGCCCTGCAGGGGGTCGGCGGGGCGCTGCTGACCCCGGGCAGCCTGGCCATCTTGCAGGCGTCCTTCGCCCAGGAGGACCGCGGAGCCGCGATCGGCGCGTGGTCGGGTCTGGGCGGCCTGGCCACCGCGATCGGCCCGTTCCTCGGCGGGTGGCTGATCGGCGCGGTGTCCTGGCGCCTGGTGTTCCTCATCAACCTGCCGGTGGCGGTGGCGGTCGTGGCCATCGCCGCCCGGCACGTGCCCGAGACGAAGTCGCCAGGCCCGGTGCCGCGGCTGGACATCACGGGCGCGCTGTGCATCAGCGGCGCACTGGCCGGGATCACCTACGGTCTTATCGCGGCGTCGGCGGACGGCTGGGGATCGGTGTCCGTGCTGCTGCCGCTGGCGGCGGGGGTGGTCCTGCTCGGCCTGTTCATCCTGGTCGAGGCCAGGGAATCGGAGCCCATGCTGCCGCTGGAGATATTCGCCTCCCGGCAGTTCTCCGCGGCCAACGCGGTGACGTTCGTCGTCTACGCGGCGCTGGGCGGGCTGCTGTTCCTGGTGCCCACCGTGCTGCAGGTGGCGCACGGCTACTCACCCGTAGCGGCGGGCGCGTCGCTGCTCCCGGTGACCCTCATCATGCTCGCGCTCTCCTCCCGCTCGGGCGCCCTGGCGGCCAGGATCGGGCCCCGGCTGCAGATGACCGCCGGGCCGCTGGTGATCGCCGCGTCACTGCTCCTGTTCACCCGGATCGGCGATTCCGGCGACTACCTGACCGCGGTGCTGCCCGCGGTGGTGGTGTTCGGGTTCGGGGTGGCGATCATGGTGGCGCCGCTGACCGCGACCGCGCTGGCGGCCGCCCCGGCGGATCACGCGGGCGTCGCCTCGGCGGTCAACAACGACGTGGCCCGGGCGGCCGGGCTGATCGCGGTGGCGGTGCTGCCCGCGCTGGCCGGCATTACCGGGGACAGCTACCTGCACCCGGCCGCGCTCGCCCACGGTTTCACCATGGCGGCGATCATGGCGGCGGCGTTCTGCGCGGCCGGGGGCGTGCTGGCCGGGCTCACCATCCGCAACCCGTCCAGGGCTGTGTGTGCCGAGACGACGCCGCAGGAGTTCAACTGCAGCCTGGAAGCCACGCCGTTGCGTAGCCTGGAACCGGCAAAGGTCACCAACGTAGGGGATAAGCAATGACTGCTGACGGCAGCCTCGCCACCGAAGCCGACGCGCTGAAGGCGGTCGAAGAGGCCGCGCGCGCCGCCCGCGGCACGGTCGCCGACCTGGCCAGCGTGCCCGGTGAGCGGATCGACGAGGCGCTGCGCGCGATCGCGGACGCCCTCGGACGCAAGTCCGGCCCGGTGCTCGCGGCCAACGACGCGGACGTGGCGGCGGCCCGGGACGACGGCATCACCGGCGCGCTGCTCGACCGGCTGCGGCTGGACCAGGCGCGGCTGGAGGCCATCGCCGGCCAGCTCCGGGCGCTGGCCCAGGTCCCGGCCGGGCCGTCCCAGCGGACGGTCAGGGACCTGCCAGGGGGCCTGCGGCTCACCGAGCGCCGCAGGCCGGTGGGCGTGATCGGGGCCAACTTCGAGGCCCGGCCGAACGTAGTGGTGGACATCGCCTCGCAGTTCGTCAAGTCGCGCAACGCGGGCGTGCTGCGGACCGGCTCGGCGGCGATCCGTTCGGCCGTCGCGCTGGCGGACGAGGTCCTCGCGCCCGCCCTGGCCGGCGCCGGGCTCGACCCGGCCATGATCCAGCTGGTCCGGCTGCCCGGGCAGTCCTGCGCCCGGGCGCTGGTCAGCCAGCCCGGGCTGATCCCGCTGGTGATCCTGCGCGGCAGCGGGGACAGCACCCGCTCGCTGGCCGCCGAGGCGGCCCGGCACGGGGTGCGCACCATGGCGCACGCCGACGGCGGCGCGGTCCTGTACCTCGACGCCGCCGCCGACCCGGCCCTGGCCGACGAGCTGATCGAGGCCAGCCTGGACCGGCTCGGCGTGTGCAACCGGCTCAACCTGCTGCTGATACACCCGTCGCGGTGGGACGAAGCCGCGCCGCGCGCGGCCGCGCTGCTCGGCCGGCTGGGCATCGCCGCGTCGCTGCCGCCGCACGCCCACCCGCTCGGTCACGAGTGGGCGCTGGACTCCGGCCGCGAGGCGACCGTCACGGTGGCCCCGGCCGACGGGCCGCGGGCCGCGGCCGTGCTGGCCAACGAGGAGACCTCGGGGCTGGCCGCGGCGATCGTCACCGAAGACCGGGCCGCGGCGCAGGAGTTCCTCGGCGCCTACGCCGGCACCGGCGCGTTCTGGAACTCCACCACCCGGCTGCTGGACGGCTTCACGCTGTTCTCGGTGCCGGAGACCGGGATCAACATCGACGCGGTGCCCGGCCCCCGCGGACCGGTGACGTTCCGCGACCTGTACCTGCGCCAGTTCGTGGTCACGCCCGCGTGACTCCTATTGCGGCGTAACGTCGGCCTGGCCGGGCCGCCTCCTAGCCCAGGATGGCGACCGGGCCCGGGTGCTCCACCCGGTGGTTGACCATGTCCAGGTGGCGCTGGGTGAAGCCGCGCAGCGCGCGGAGCTGGCGCTGGGTAAGCCGGTCGCAGATCCAGTCCCAGTGCAGCGACACCCAGTCGCCCGGGCCGATGTCGCGGGCCAGGACCGTGCCGTCCACGGCCAGCCGGGCCATCTCCTGGGCGGGCTCGCCCAGGGTCAGCAGCCGCCCGTCCCAGCACAGCGGCCGGTACTTCACCGACGCCTGGTCGCCGTGGATCGCGGTCACCGTGCCCCACCTGATCCGGCACCGGTCCAGCACCATCAGCGCGTGGGAGGCCTTGCGGTCCTCACCCAGCAGGCCGACCCACGGGTACACGCCGAACACGTGGAAGCTATGGTGCGGTACGCCGCCGGCCAGCACGCCCTCGGCGAGGAACTGGAACTTATTGCCCACCCGCTGCCGGAACCGGTCCGCCATCGAGTCGCCGATCTTGGCGACGGGCACCCGGTCGAGCAGCTCGTTGCCCACCCAGTAGGCCTCCACCACCCGGTGGTCCAGCGGGTCGGAGATGTCGCAGCCGGCCGAGATCAGCTCCAGGTACGGCCACGCGCCGGAGAACGCCCGGGCCAGCTGGACCAGCCCCTGGTCGACCACGCCGGCCACCGCGTACTCGCGGAAGGCGGCGAAGTCGTCGGGGCCGCAGTAACCCAGGGCGTTCGGCGGGTAGGCGTACCGGACGAACATCAGCGGGCCGTCCTGGGCTGGTCCTGTCGTCTCGGTCACGACATCCACCTGGCGGCCATGGCTTCGGACGCCGCCTGGGCCGCGGCGTCCATGGCCGCCTGCCCCATGACTGTGTGCCGGGCGTCCGCCTCCCGGTCCTCGGCGTGGCGCTCGGCCCCCAGTGCCTCCAGCGCGTCCTGCGCCTCCTGTGCCGTCATGGTCGACAGCGCGAAGCCCATGTGCACCAGGATCCAGTCGCCCGGATCTGGCCGCTCGTCGAGCAGGCCGACGTTGACGGGGCGGGAAACGCCGCCCATGTCGACCATCACCAGGTCGGGATGGCCGGTATCACCCGCCACCAGCTGAGCAGGGATCCCCAGGCACATACCGTCCCCTCTCAGCCGGCGCCGTGGGCTGGCACCGGCTCGTAGGTCACCGATTCGAGCGTCATCTCATCGCCGCCGCCGATCTCGACGTCCGCACCGCCGCAGCGCGGGCAGACAGCGAGCACGTCGGTGGTCTCGGCGGTCGCGCCGCAGTCCCGGCAGGCGATCATGGCCGGCACCGTGATGAGCGTGACGGCGGCGCCGGCCGCCTCCGTCCCCTCGGCCACGAAGCTGAACGCCTGGGCCATGGATTCCTCGTCGACGGCGTGCCGGACCCCGAACCGTACCCGGATCCCGGCCACCGTGCGGCCTTCGGCGCGCTGGCGCACCGCGGCCAGCACGCCTTCGGCCAAACCGTACTCGTGCATTCTGCTCCTGGTGTGTTTACGCTGCGCGGCGAGCCTGGCGCCGCTCGATGAGCTCGTCGACCACGGTGCTGATCAGGGCTGACCGGCGGCTGCCCGATTGTGCGCCCACCTTGTCCATGGCCGGGCCGGCCACCGTCTCGAACGCGGTCAGGCCCTCGCTCAGCAGCCGCCTGGTCTCCGGGGACGCCCATATCGCCTGGGCCGACTCCAGCGCATTGTGCATGCCCCGGCGTCCCTGGCGCGTGCCTATCAGGTAGCCGACTACGAAGCCGATCACTGTTTCCACGCCTGTCACATCCTCTCCGACGTGTGCGGGCCTTACATTTCGCGGAGTTCGAGGTAACGCTTGATGTCCGGCAGCGACTCGATCACCAGCGCCAGCACGGCGGCGATGACGGCCGCCTTGACCAGCCTGCTCAGCATCCCTAGCACCTCCCTCCCGGATCAGACGTCGTTGTCTCGGGCTATTCCGGGGCTTCCTCCCGCTCCTGGGTCCGCTGCCCGCCCGTCGCGGCCTGCGCCACGACCTCCTTCGCGCCCCCGGTCGCGCTGGCGAGGATTTCCTCCACTGTCCGCACCGCGTGCGGCAAGGCTTCCTGGACCTGCTCGGACAAGCCCATCCCGGCGCTGACGTCGGCGGGCTCGCAGGCCACCACCAGGCTCCGCCCGGGCCTGCCGCCGAGCGAGGCGAGCAGCGCGAAGATGGCGTCCGGGGTCAGGCTGTGCGCGTCCATGACCGGACCGGTCAGCGAGTCGGCGTCCGGCACCTCAACCTCCAGGACGGTGACCGTGCCCGGCGGTTCTCCGCGCGGCGCCGCGTCCACCAAGACGAACAGGTCACAGCCGTTGAGCAGGTCATAGGCGAGGTGGACGCCGCGGATGCCGAAGTCGCGGACCTGCACGCCGTCCGGCACCGGATGGGTGGCCAGCAGCCTGACCACCTCGCAGCCGAAGGCGTCGTCGCGCAGGAACACGTTGCCCACGCCCGCCACCAGCGTCCGCCCGGTCATGCGCCACCCTCCGCCGCCGCCTCGCAGGGCTCTACCTCGTCGGTGCTGAAGTACAGGAAGCGCCCGTGCGCGATCCGAATGTCCTCGTCCGGCTGGTCGGCCAGCGACACGGCCAGGTACGGCTTGTCCTCTACGTCATGCAGGACGGCCTGGACCTCGGCGATCCGCCCGACCAGGAACATGTCCTGCGCGTCGGCGCGGCGTGCCCCCGGCCGCAGCCACACCCGGCTGCCGCGGCCGATCTGCTGGCCGCCGATGATCACGGTGTCGGTGTCCGGGGACACGCAGGCATCCGCGTCCGGGTCCCACCAGGGGACCGATGGCCCGGTGCCTAGGTGGCCGATGGTGCCTGGCTGGCCGACGGGGGCCGGGCGCGGCGAGCGGATGGTGCCGTGCAGCCGCGCCATGGACTCCGCGTCCATGGACTCGACCCGGTCCAGCAGTGCGGCCGCCCGCGAGTCGGTGGCCCGGGCCTCGGCCTTCTCGGCGTCGGAGAGCGCGAGGGTGCGCAGCGTGAGGATCTCGTCGATCTCGGTGCCGTCGTAGAGCTCGCCCGGGCTCTCCGCGGCGAGCTCCGGGTGGTCGTACAGGATGATCGGCGAGGACAGCACGACCTGGCGACCGCCGCCGGGGTCGGCCAGCACCGGCCAGCCGCCCTCGTTCTGGCACTCGGCCACGGCCGACTGCGCCCAGATCGGCGGGTCGGTCATCGAGATGAACTCCCCGCCGGAAACGCTGATGATCGTGTGCGCCGCGATCAGCGCCGACGGGAGGGCGTCCTCCCGGCGCGGCGGCACGGGGCTGACCATGGTCCGGTTCTCCGCCCGGACCTGCAGCCGGACCGCGCGCCACGGGCCGTGCAGGGGGATCGCCCGCACCGAGACCGCGCCGGCCAGCGGCTCCCGGCGGCGGACCGCGTACCGGCGGACGGCGCCGTGCGGGCCGCCGGGCTCGTCGAGCGGCTCACGGTCCTCGCCGCCGGCGATGGCGAACTCCTCGACCACGCCGTCGCCGAGAAGCGCGGCGGTGTCCGCGGTGACCTCGATCTCGCGCTCCACCGCCTCGTCCCAGGCTTGGCCCGGGCCGGATCCCTCGGTGGTCCGCCGCTGGACCTGGAGGAACCGCAGGATGACCTGGACGACGGGCTGCCCGGTGTGCTCGAGGACGCACTCAGCCTGGGTGAAGCTGCTCTCCGAGGGGTCGGCGGCGGCGTAGCCGGGCGCCATCACCACGCCGAACTGCCAGCGGCTCTGGTTCTTCTGCGACGACGCCCGGTACGGGTACAGGATGTACCCCTCGTACAGGACGGCGTTGGCGATGCTCCGGACGGCGGTGAGGTTCATGGTGGCCTGGTCCCCGCTCATGGCCGCCTCGCCTGTGCCTGCGCCGGGCCGTCAGGGTCCGGCGCGGTGGGCGGCGGCCCGCCGCCGCCGGCCGTGGCCAGCAGCGCGTTCAGGGTGGCGTCCCAGGTTGGCAGGGCGTGCCGCGCCTTGTATCCGGACAGCGCGTCCAGCGTCTCCCGGCTGCAGCGCAGCCACGCGCTGCCGGGGAAGTGCGCGTCGACGAGGTCGCGCCAGATGGTGACCGGCATCCGGTAGGAGGCTTCGGCGCTCCACGGCACGAGCTCGACCGAGAAGCCGGTCTCGGTGGCGACGAAGACGGTGCCGCTGAACAGCATCAGCAGCGGGATGGTGCCGTCGTCCAGGCCCTGCAGGTAGCGGGCCGAGGCCACCTCTAGGTCGTAGGTGCACGGCACCGGAAGGTCGATCTCGGTCACCTCGCTGAACGAGGGCACCATCACCGTCACCGTGGCGAGCTGGATCGGCTTGACCGTGTCCGCCCAGCGGGACGTGTCGCCGAACAGGTCGTGCAGCCGCTCCGCTTCGGCGGCGGAGTACCGGCGGCGATGCGGCTCGATGCGGATCTGGCAGCGCAGGGCGATCGCGTGCACGCGCACGCCGGACCGTTCGGTGATGGCCAGCTGGAACGCCAGGGTCGGCATCACGGCGAACTGGTCCGCGGTCGCACCGGTACAGCCGAAGATCAGGTCAGCCACGTCAGTGCTCCCGTTCCATGATGACCGCCCGCCGCCGCAAGCCGGCCAGGAACTCGGCCAGCGCGGCGCGGACCTCCGCTCCGCCATCGAACCCCTGCCAGAGCAGCCGGAGCTCGCCGACCAGGGAGTAGCACAGGTCGATCGGGATCAGGAAGACCTCGCCTTCGGTCCGGTTCACGAAGATGGCCTCCACGTCGGGCGCCATCTCCCCGAGCAGCGGGTGCGTGGCGGCGAGCCGGTCCCAGGCCGTCAGGTCGAGCTCGCATTCGGTCGTCCCGCCCGGGCTCGGATATCCCGCCACCACCCGGTCCAGCACCGAGTTGAAGAAGAAGAAGGCCATCGCCACCGGGATCTGCAGCTCGTTCCAGTCGGCGTCGGACAGCGGCCGGTCCGGGTCGTGGCAGACCCGCTCGGGCACCGCCCGGTACCGGCCCGCGGCCGCTCCTTCGTGGGTGAACAGCAGGTAGCACGCGCGGCAGGCGCAGGCTATCGAGCGCTTGTCGGTGTCGACCAGGTGCCCGTGCCGACCGGCCAGGACCGTGTGGCACATCTCGCACCGTTCGGCGTCCTGCGCGTCGCCGCCGCCCGGATCCGGAGGAGCGGCCGTATCCGGAGGAGCGGCCAGCTCGAGGAGGCTCTGCGTACCGGGTGGGGGGGCACCCGGCGGCCGTTTGACGAAGCGACGCAGCCCGGTAACCCAGGCCCTGCCCGGCTCGCCTCCTGCTGTCCCAGAACCATCTGCGGCTACGGGATCCCCGGTGGTCACCGGGCCCCCTGCAGGCCTGCGGGGCGCCTGGTGATCTGCAGCAGAGTCGGTTCCGGGGGTGCCTCGATCACCTCGATGTCCACCCGGGCCGCCTCGGGCGCCGCCGCACTCACGGCCTGCTCGATGGTCGCCTGGATCGTGCCCGCCGTGGACTGGCAGCCCCCGGCCGTGCGCTCCAGCCGCAGGTGGACGACGCCCTGGTCGTCCAGGCCGTGGTACTCGATCTCGCCCGCGCGCGCGCCGAGCTTGGGCAGGACCTCCTCCACCGCGCGCCTGACCCGGGCGCTAGTATCGAGCGGGTGCAGGTCGTGCACCAGCAGCAAGCTCTCCACCAGCGGATCCGCCACCAGCTTGGCCAGCATGCTCGGCCCGGCCCCGTCTGCATCCTCGGCGTGC
>CAWDBS010000003.1:0-44343 GCA_963800415.1 uncultured Actinomycetes bacterium | reverse complement strand
GTAGCTCGGGTTCGGCGCTGATGATCCCGCCCCATAGCTGGTCAAGGTGACCTTCCCTGCGGAGGAGCCCGGACTGGGCGAGCGATCAACATGACCGCGAGGACATGCGGGAGACTCGGGATCGGCAGGCGCGACGGGTCTAGCGTGCCCGATCAGCCATCCAGGCGCGGGTGATGCGAGGCCGCGCTCTTAACGTGCACGGCTGGCCGACTGTCATTCGGGTGGCCAGCCGTCACGCCTCGCCTCGATGGCGGCGCGCAGCCACAACTTGCTCACCCGCCCGGCCAGGCTGCCCGGTCGTCTACCGCATGCCTACGGCCCGTAAACCTGACATCGGCATCAGGCAGGAAAAGGGTTGCCTCGTGCCCGCGCTCTCGCGGCAGCGCGGAAGGGGTGAAGGCCAAAAATTGAGGGCCGCGCCCTACCAGAAGCGCGACCCTCAGTAACTCCGATGTCCTAACGCTACCAGAGAAGACTCCGATGCCTGAAAACTCTGCTCGCCATCAGATTGCCGGCCCGGTCACCTCCCCGCTCCTCTACACCCCGATCCCGTGGGTCGCCCGCCAGGACGAGGACGGCAAGTGGCAGAAGGTGCCGGCGATCGGGTACGGCTGGCATTACCGTGATTTCGCCTACGGAGTTCCGGTCATCCCGTTCAGTGAGTGGGGATTCGAGGGGTACGACCGGCTCGGCAACGAGATCTGGCGGGACGTCCAGCCCGGCTACGTGGTCAGCCCCCGGTCGGGCGTGATCGTATGGACCAGGACAGGCCGGGGTTCTTCGAGTGGCTCACCTAGATCAGCATCGAGCTGCCGGACGCCGGACCCCTGGTCTCCACCGGCAAGCCGGACGGCCTGCACCGCGTGTTCGACGGGCGCCACCTGACGGACGAGCAGTGGCCGAAGCAGCGGAACTACCTGGGCCTCGGCGACGTCAAGAGCCACGGTTTCTGCGCCGCACCAGGGGCGGTGCACCCGAGCGGGCGCCGGTACGAGCTGGTCCGGCCAGGTGCCGCGCCACGCTGGGACCCGGAGTGGACCCTCCTCCAGGACGACTGGTGGGCAGCGCGCCCTGGCCGCGGACGCGCCAGCGGCCGGGCACGCCGCGGTGAGCGCGCCAGCGTGCACGCCGGCAGCGGGCAGCCGGGCAGCGGGCGCAACTGCGAGTTGTACGACCGGAAGAAGTACCTGTTCTACGAACAGGGCATCGATGAAGACGACCCGGAGATGGAGCGGCTGATCCTGGAGGCCAACCAGGAATTCGCCGTCCCGATGTCCGAGGCCAGGGTGCTCAGCACCGTCTTGCAGATCAAGGGGTGGATGCGCCGCTGGCGGCACGGCGGGGAGCTTGCCATCGGTGAGCAGGAAGAGGATGAGGAGATGGCCAGCCGCCGGGAGGCGCTCCGGCTGGCGTTCCGGGGAGAAACCGCAGGTCAGGAGATTTTTCTGCCCCTGGAACTGACTACAGGAGAAGAAGAGGACCCGGAAGGAGTAGAAAAATTCTCTGACCTGCGGGAACGCGAACCGGAGCTGCCAGCTGACCCGCTCAGGCTGCGCCCGCTGCGCACTGAACGGCAGATCCTCGCGAAGCACAAGGCCGAGAACGACCCCCACCCGAAGTCGCGTGACTGGGACGGGGCCCCTGAAGGCGCCATGGAGTGCTACGAGGCCCTGATCGACTCCGCGATCAGGGCCGTCGAAGGCGGCGCGCCGCTGGCCCAGGTCAGGACGGAAGGCTGCCCCGCCTGGCAGCCGGACGGCCCGTGGTGCGAGCAGCTCGCCTACCTGCTGCACGGCGACGGAGTGCCGCTGATCGAGCTGGCCGGCGGCCTGATCACCTTGCTCGGCGACCCCGAAAGCGACCCGAAGGACCCCTATCCGGGCGTCCCCGAAGGCGTCAACCCGAAGGCAGGCAAGTCGTTCGGGACGAAACTGGACGATCTCATTCTCATCATCCGGTCGTGCGAGGGAGGGGACAAGCTGACCCAGCGCGAGATCGCGACGATCATCAACCACGCCTCGTTCCGCGAGGCATTCGGTCTCAATGAACACAGGTATGCCAGCGTCGGATCGCTGTCGAAGCACCACGTCAAGCTCCGGAAAAAGGGAACAATCCGGATCATCGAGAAGGCAGTCAGGTACCGCGAGAACCGCCAGTGGCGCCTGGAATCGGCCGCTCGGTACAAGACCTGCCTTCACCTGCCCGAGGACAATGAGCTGGCGCTGCTCGTGGCAGCGACCAGGCACTTGATCCGGGACGAGCGGGCCGCCTCCAGGCAGGAGAGACTGGAGCTAGCCGCGTGACCGAGGCCGAGCTGGTATCGGCTACGTCGCGAGCATTCCCAGCGCCCGGTAGACCGTCTGGCGTGAGACCGGCTTGCCGTTGCCGAGGAGCTGGCCGATCTCCTTGACCGAGCGCCCGGCCGCGCGGAGGTCCCTGGCGGCCTGTACCTGCCCGGGCGTCAGCCGGTGCTTGCGCCCGCCGTTCCGGCCGCTCACCAAGCCTGGGCAGGTTTGCGCCGAAGCCGCATGTACCCATCTGCCAGGTCAAGAGCGTAGCCACTCTGAGTACACGTGGACGCCTCCGCTGCACAGGCTACTGAGGCGGCGGGTAGTCCCGCCCACCAGGGCGGACGGGGAGGGCTAGTCGACGAAATGCTCCGGCTTCAGGAGCCGCACCGGGACGAGTACGTGGTGAGCGAGATCTAGATCCAGGACGGCCAGCCACGCCAGAGCGGAGACTGATGACCTTGCTAAAGGTTCTCGCGCCGAAATCGCCTCTCACCTAGAAGCCCAGCTGCCAGCGGATACTAAGACGGTTCCGCTCGCTGTACCAGTTCGCCTGGCCTGCCTGTCCGTCCCGGGGCGGCTGACTATCAGCATGAGCTAGGTAAACGTGGCTGAGACGCTCGACCGGCGTGTGTTCCATCGCCCTGTTAAGGAGCATCAGCACATGGGGGAAGAGCCGCTCGACGAAGAGGGCTGGGTCGACGAGGGGCGACCCGTTGGCAGCGGCCCGGATTCCCCAGGCGTCTCGTCCGCTCAGCGCATCCGTGGACGACAGGATCGTCGCTTCGTCCCCGCTGGGCAGCCTGATGGCCGTCTCCCGCAATCGACCGGTCTGTTGGATGGCGGTCGTACGCATCATTTGGGCATGGACTGTGTTGCGCAGCAGCCGCAGGATCGTCAGCGTGTGCAAGAGCGGCGTGCCGGCGTCGAAGAGCGCGGCGAGCGCTGGCTCGTGAGCAGCTACCTGCCCGAGCCAGTCTTTACGCTGCCAGCCGGCGTCGCGCGGCTTGGCCGGCAGGCCGAGAACGATATGAGCGACACGTGCCGAGCTGTCAACGGCTCCCATGAGCGAGACCAGGATGGAGTCGAGTTCGGTCAGGGCAGTCCGGGCTGTGTCGTTGTCCTGCGGCAGGTTGCAGGCCCGGTGAAGGCTGTCCCGTGTCTTGAGTGAGCGCTGTACGCGCTGGAGGAGCGAGTGGTACAGCTCGCTCAGCGTCTCGTCGCCGGTCGCCTGCGACTGTCGTGAACATGCCTTCGACCACCGCCAGGTCGCCGACAGCAGCTCGATCGCGCCCACCTGGTAGTAGAGCCCCTCGTTCATGGTATGCGCGCCGGAACCGTCGGCGGCTTTCCAGATGATGAACTCATTCTGGGAGCGGAGGTAGTGCGCCACGAGGGCGAGGGCTTCGGGTGGCCTGCACAGGGTCACTCCGGGTGCCATCGCTGCCCGCGTCTCGAAGAGGTAGGGCCGCTCGGTGATAAGCAGGTCTGCCTGTACGGCCTCGGCTACTTCAGCGGCCAGCGCATCCCGCTCACGCCGGTCTGCCGCGGCGCCGGGATCAAGGCCCGCATAGGCAGCTGACGCGATGTCGCTACGGGCGTAGTCGGCGCGCCTGCCCCAGACCCCGGTGTAGGCAGGGCCGGAGGCCCCGGCGTAGAGCAGGTCGCGGCCGTCCTGGCCGTCCGGAGGCAGCAGCTCGGCCCAGCCCTCGGCGACGGTCAACCCGGCTCCTGGCCTGCCGTATGACCGGCGAGGGGTATCTGCAAAGGGGCCTTCGTCCCGGTAGCGCAGCAGTTTGACGTACGGGTGCATCAGCAGGCCGGACAGGACAACGCCGGGGCTGAGCGTGATGTCGCCGGCCGCAGCCAGCAGCTCGGCGTCGGCAAGTACGACGAGCTTACGCAGCGAGGGGCGCCCCTCGAACAGCGCTCCGGTGGGATGCCGATCCGGCCGGGGCCACTCGGGCCACTCGGGATTCGGCCGCGTGACGGGGCTGGAGCGGGCCAGGCTCGGAATCACCGGCGACTCCTCTGATCATCGCGGGTTACACGAGGACATGCTAAGTGAATGCGATTGTTGCAGCTCGGACGGCAACCAGACGAACACCGGTTCCGTCTTTGGATCCGGCTCATCCCCTACGCCCGCGTCACCTTGCTGAGCGCGCTTCCGTGCCCGGACCTGCCCAGCCGCCTCCGCGTGCGGCGGTCAGCACGCCAGCTGCGGCCACGCTCGCCGTGGCCGGAGGAGGACGCTACCAGCATCGACGTTGCCGGGCTTGCCCTGCTGCGCCTTTTGTGGCTCCAGCAGCAGACGCGGTGGGCTGTCCGCGGACGTTAACACGAGGCGTCGGTGATGCTGGCCAGGGCCAATCTCGAAGCGTGCATCCTCGGGTTTTACTGCCTCCACGAGGAGGGGTCGCGGCGCACCTGGAGGCCGCGGGTATCAAGTCGCTGCGTGACTCGCTGCGCTACCTGCAAGACCAGGGTCTGGTCCCCAGGGAGGTCATCGATCGGCGTATCGCCGGGCTCGGCGAGCCGCGCTGGCCGCCGAAGGTCGGCAACATGGCCAAAATTATCGACAGGGCAACCGGAGGCTCGGGCGCCGTCAGCCTGTACCGCATGTTCTACATCCCCACGTCGAACTTCTTCGTCCATGCGGGCGCGGGGTCGCTGATGCGGCACATCGGCCCGGACGGCAAGGTCACCAGGCGGCCTGCCAGGGCGTGGACCAGGCGGTCGCCCGTCCGCGTCGCCGAAGCGTGCGCCGACATCCTCGCGTCAGTGATCGCCCAGCGCACCGGGAAAGACAACGCCCTCTTCGCCCGGTACGCGCAACGCCACCTCAGGCGCGTCCTGGCACCGCTGGCCGTCATGGCCACTACCCGCTACGCCCGCTCGATGAAACCAGCGCAGGTTATCGGCTCCCTGGAGACCGCCCGCAGGCTCGGCCGCTACATCTGGTCGGGGCAAGCCGCGGCCGACCCCGTTGACGTCCGCACCGCGCACATCCGGGGAGGGTCTGGTCTCAGCGCTTCACGTTGCCGAGCTGAACGTCCCGCCCGCTGCCGCCGACCCGCTCCTGGACTACCTGGCCGCCCGCCTTGCCGGGAGCGTCTGACCTGCTACTTGGCACTATCAGGCGGCCGGGCCGGATCGGTGCGCTCCTGCCAGCGGGCCAGGGCCTCGGCGGACGGCCGCGCGTACCGGGCCAGCGACGCGACCGACGTGTGGCCGCTCTTGGCCATGAGCATCGGAGTCGACGCGCCGGCCTCGGCGTCGTGGGTCAGCGCGCTGTGCCGCAGCTGGTGCAGGGTCGTGCCGCCGGACGCGGCCTTGAACAGGTCCTCGGCCTGCCGGTAAGACAACCGCGCCCGGCCGCTCGCCGGGTCGATGTCGCACGGCGGCAGCTGGACGCGGGCCCGGCGGTCCGTCAGGAACACCGGGCCGGTCTTGCGGCGCACCTTCGCCTTGCGGTTGGGCAGGTCGAGGTCTCCGACGTCGAGGCGGAGCACCTCGGCGGACCGCGCTGCGGTTTCGTACAGCAGGCGCCACAGGGTGCGCTCGCGGATGCCGATGTCCTCGCGGGTGAGGAGCCGCTCGACGTCGGCGCGGGACAGTGCGCGGGAGCGGTCGGCGGCCCGCTGGCGCCGGCGCAGGGCCGAGGTCAGGTCGGTGGCGTTCATCCACTGCTGATCTTGCCAGTAGCGCTGCGCTGAGCGGATCGCGTCGAGGTTGCGGTTCCAGGTGGCGGGCGCGGCCTGTCCCCAACTGCCGGGTGAACCAGGCGGCCACGTGGCCCGGCTCCAGGGCCGCCGTGTCCGTCGCGTCGCCGAACTCCGCCCGCAGCGCCCGCAGCGTCGAGGCGTACACCCGCCGCGTGCCCCGGGACTCCGGGTGGTCGAGGGTGAGGAGGAACGCTTCCACGGCGCTGCCGAGTGCCATGTGGCTCTGGTCGCGGATCGGGTGCACGGTGCCCATGGCTTGCGCACTGACGAGGAATCCACCCAGGCCGCCTGGGTCCCGCCGGAAGACCTGGACGGCTACGACATCCACCCGGCCATCCTGCGCCGGATCAGCCACGCCCTGCACGGCACCGCGCCTCACGTCGACTGAGCTGCCGGCCCGGATACGCACGTACGACGCCCCCGCCGGAACCGAGCCCTGGCGGGGGCGTCGTCTTGCGGCCCTGAGAGCCAGGCTTATCACCCGGGCCTCACGGGGCGGCAGCCGCTGGCCAGCGTGGCCGCAGGGCAGGCGTTTACGCGCTGGCATCCTCCTGATCGCCGAGGATCGGGGTGAGTATCCCCGGCAGTTCGTCTGGCTCCTCAGTGCCGCAGACCGCGCAGACCAGGCCGCCCGTTTTCGGGATCTGCGCGTCAGCCGGCCCGACGCGATGGCGACCGCGACCTTCAGGTCAGTCGGGGGTCCAGATCTTCAGGAGATCCAGCTCGATCTCGGCATGCTTGCGGGGGTCCGGGTCTTCCCCGGCCCCGGTAAGCCGCCTGCCCACCCTGGCCAGGACGTCGTAGGCGCTATTGGGGATCTTGCGCCTGCCGCCGGCCGGTGTCGTGAGAGCTTCCTCGACCGGCCACTCCCTGCTGAGACGCTCGTGGATCGTGGTCCGGGGAAGCCCGAGGTCGCGCGACCATTCGGCGAGAGATTTCGTTATGCCATTCAAGGTCAGGAGCCTGGCAGCCCGGCCCTGAGAGGCATCGTCAGCGCCCGTTCGGCAGGCCAGCCCGCTTGAGGCGGTCGCGGATCGTGTCCCGGGGAATCCCGAGGTCCTCAACCCATTCCGCCATGCACTTGGTCACGCCGTCCAGGGTCAGCTGCCGGTTGCTGCGCATGTTGCGCTGCTGCTTTTAGGGTCGGTCCACCGGACATTGCCCAGGGCATAGGGCCCGTCTTTGTCCGGCCAGCGGTCGAGGCTCATGCCCTCGGGCCTCGGACCCAGGTTTTCCCCGATCCAGGTGATGAGCACGGCCACGTCATGCCACTTGGCGCAGACCGTGATCCCCCGGTCCCCGTAGCCCTTATAGGACTTCGAGTTGGGGTTGTAGCAGCGGGTCATCATGCTCCGGTGGGTCCGGTAGAACGGGTGATTGCTCAGCCCGTGTGTGGTGCTCATGACCGCCCCTGCGGCCGGAAAACCGGGGCCATTCCCCGGCCGGCCCAGGCCGCCGCGAAGCCCCCGGCGTCGGTGCCGAATACAGCTCCACCTGCCCCTGATCCGGGGTTGTGCAACGCGGTCAGCGGCGGGCTGGCCGGCCCGGCCGCGCTGGACGGCGCTGCCGGGCCGGAGGACGACGGTGAGACCGCCGCGGGCGGCACGGTGCTTGGCCCCGCGCTGGTGCAGCCTGCCAGCGCCGCAGCGGCCAGCAGGGCCGCGACCGCGAGCCGCGGGGCGGTCACGGCTCTGTCTCGCCCTTCGCTTCAGCTTCCTCGCGCATCAGCCAGAACGTCGCCACCTCCAGTGCGCCGTGGACGCGGCCCAGGATCATGAGCCCCCGTCCGGGTCGTTCGCGTAGATTGCCGCGATGGCCTCGGCTGATGCCCCGATCTGACTGGTGCACTCCTCGATCTCTGCCACCTCGCTGGCGAGCTGGCTCAGCGGCGGGTACCCGGTCTGCCCGTCGCTCATGGCTTCTCCTGTCCTTCCGCCTCGGCGAGGATCTGCTCGCGGGTCGGCAGCTCACCGAAGGCCGCAGCCATGGCTGCCTTCATGGCTGCGGCCTCATCGCTGGTCAGCGGCGGCGGCTCCCGCCGCTGCCGGGCGGTCTCGATGTCACCGAAGGCTGCCTTCATGGCAGCGTCGATGTCATCGAGATCCCGCATCTCCTGGCGGATCTGCTCGTCAGACCGGTAAGAGCCCGGGGGGACAGATGACCAGTGGTCCCTGTCCGGCCGGGCCAGCCCGAACGCCACCTCGATGCGCTGCTGCGACCAGCCCCTGGCAGCCAGCTCGCGCATCCAGGCGGCCACGTCATCGGTGCTGATGAGCTGGCTGGCGGCCAGGCGGCGCATGTCCTCCGGCGTGATCATGACTCGCTCCCCGGTTCCGCTACCGGCGCTTTCCTGTTCCCTGGTCCGTGGGTACAGGGAACGACGGGGATCTCGCGTGGATTCTTCGCGTCGTCTTCCTCACGCATCAGGTAGAACGTCACCACCTGCAGCGCGCCGACGACGCGCTCCAGTTCGCTGAGCGCCGTGTCCTCGTCGTAGATCCGCGCGATGGACCCGGCTGACGCCTCGATCTGCGAGGTGCACTCCTCGACCTCGCCGAGGAGGTTGGCGACGCTCTTCGGGAGCGGCTTCTCGCTGGTGGTCATGGCGTCTCTCCTGCCTCGGTGAGGATCTGCTCGCGGGTCGGCAGCCCGCTCACCAGGGCATCGACGAGCACCTGGTTCATGGACATGCCGCGGACGGCGGCCAGCCACCGGGCGCGGGTGCGTACGGCCACCAGGAGCGTGTCCCGCACGCCGTGTCGTCCGCGCCGGCGCCGGCCATGGTTGGCCGGGAATGTCGGCTGGGTTGATTAATGTGGATGTGCATCAGCTTGTCCTTTTCGCTGGGGCCAGAGTTCACAGCTCTGGCCCTTCGGTTTCCCCCGGGCCGGATGGCCCCGGGGAAGCTTGATCACGTGATGACGTCATCGCGTCATCGGTGCGGGCGAGCAGGGCATCCACGCGGGCAGCGGTGGCCCGGTCGGCCTGCTGTACCTCGGAGATCAGCTGCTGCCGGATCTGGTGCAGCTCCTTGATCGCTCCGTCGATGGCGTCGACCGCGTCCGAGGCGCAGCGGCGGGCGTGGGCGTCCGGCTCGCGGCGGCCCTCCCAGATGGCGACCCGGATGGCCAGGTCCTCGACGTTGTTCCGGAGCGCGCTCAGGGCTGAGTCGTAGCCGTCCCCGGGCCCGGTCATGACGGGTGCCCCTCTCCGCCTTCCCGGTCTTCCAGCCAGGCGAGGTCGTCGAGCAGGTCGTCAAGCCAGTACTCCGCGCAGAGGATCTTGCCGCCGGCCCGCGCGGTCCAAAGAAGGCGTCCCGGTCCCGGCGGGGTGATCGTGATCTCTGGGTGGGCGGCCTCGAACTCGCGGCGGCGGACCACGCTATCGCGATCCGGGCCGGGGCTGGCCGGGCCGGTCACGGCCGGCCTCTCGATGGGCCGCTGGGCCGTGGCGGGGCCGTACCGCATCTGAGCACAGCCAACATCAGCCAACGCCAGCCAACGAATGAATCCGCAGGTCAGCGGCAGTTTAAGGGAATCGGCGCAGGTCAGCGCAGGGCATGGGCCAGAAGAAGCACATCTACCACAACACCAGCCCGGCCCCCGCACACTGGTTCTCCGGGTAACGCGGTGTTCTCCGGGCAGGAGCGGTGTTCTCCGGGCAGCAAGGGCCAAGACCTCCGGGCCTGCTCCAGGGGACCTTTGGGCCTAACTCAGGGCATGCGTGGAGGAAAGGCTGTCCATTCCTGGGACGTGCCAACTGGGCACACTTCAAGTAAGGTTTGCCTAGCCTAACCCCACGTCCCTCTTGGAGGCCTGCGGATGCTCGCCACGCTCGTCATCTTCCTGCGCGAGGGTGTGGAAGCCAGCATGATCGTCGCGATCCTGCTGGCCTACCTCAACCGCATCGGGCGGCGCGAGCATTTCCGGGACGTCTTTCTCGGGGTGGGCGCCGCGTTGCTGCTGGCGACCGCGGGCGGGGCCGTCGCCTATTTCACCATCCGCAGCTACGACGGCTCGCGCGTGCAGACGATCTTCGAGACCGTCACCTACCTGGTCGCGGCGACCGTGCTGACCTACATGACGTTCTGGATGCGCAAGCACGCCCGGTCGCTTTCGAAGGAACTGCGGGGCCGCACGGACGCGGCGCTCGACGGGCGGGCCAGGTGGGGACTCGGGCTGCTGGCGTTCCAGGCCGTCGGCCGCGAGGGGCTCGAGACGGTGGTCTTCACGCTGGCCATTATCTTTTCCACCTCGACGGCGGGCGCGCTCAGCGGAGCGGTGATCGGGCTGGCCGGCGCGCTCGGCATCGCGTTCGTGATCTACCGGCTCGGGCACAAGCTGAACCTGGCCAGGTTCTTCACCGTCATCGGCGTGCTGCTGATGGTTTTCGCCGCGGGCCTGCTGGCCGACTCGGTGCAGAACCTGCAAGAGCTGGGCTGGCTGCCGCTGCTCGACACGCCGATGTGGCACTCGGCCAGCGTGCTGTCGCAGGACAGCGCGTTCGGCAATGTGCTGCACAGCTTCTTCGGCTACAGCGACGCGCCCACGCCGCTGCAACTGCTGATCTACCTCGGCTACCTGGCCATCGTCATCGTCGTCTACCTCGGCGTCCACGCCAAGCTCGGGACGCGCGCCGAGCGCCCGCACGCCACCGCCTAAGCCCCTGGCTCCGTCGCCCAGGTCACCGGCGGCCGTGTGATAGGCATGGGAGCATGTCCGAACTCATCCCCCGCGAAGTGCTCTTCGGCAACCCGGAGCGCGTCAGCCCGCACATCTCGCCCGACGGCAGCCAGCTGGCCTGGATCGCACCTCGCGACGGGGTGCTCAACGTGTGGGTCGCGCCGGTCTGGCCCCCGGGCGCGCCCGGCGCTGACGGCGGCTCGGACGCCTCCGGCGTCGACTGGGCGGCCGCGAAGGTAGTCACCGACGACACCGACCGGGGCGTCCGGGTGTTCGCCTGGGCCCGGGACGGCAGGCACCTGCTCTACCTGCAAGACACCGGCGGCGACGAGAACTGGCGCCTGTACGACGTCGACCACCAGACTATGGCCCGGCGCGACCTGACTCCGTTCGACGGCATTCAGGCGCGGATCCTCGCCACCCGCAAGAGCCACCGGGAGGAGGTGCTGGTCGGGATCAACCGCGACAACCCGCAGCTGCACGACGTCTACCGGCTGTCGCTGACGTCAGGTGAGCTCGTCAAGCTGATCGAGAACCCGGGGTACGCCGGCTGGATCGCGGACGAGGACATGGTGGTCCGCGGGGCGATCGCCCCGCTGCCCGACGGCGGATTCGATCTGCTCGTCCGTGACGGCGCGCAGGACGGCTGGCGGACGCTGCTCACCATCCCCGCCGACGACGTTGCGGCCAGCGACGTGCTCGCGTTCAGCGGTGACGGCCGGTCCCTGCTGGCCATCAGCTCGATCGGCGCGGACACGGGCCGGCTCGTCAAGATCGACCTCGACGCGGAGGCCGCCGACGAGGCCCAGGTACTGCTGGCTGATCCTGAGGCGGATGTGGCGGGCGCGATGCTCCACCCGGACACCAGGGAGCCGCAGATCGTCGAGGTGCTCAAGGATCGCACCGAATACCACGTGCTCGACCCGTCGGTAGAGCCCGACTTCAAGGCGATCCGGGCGCTGCACCCCGGCGACCCGCAGCCGGTCGGCCGTGACGAGGCCGACACGACCTGGCTGGTCGCGTTCACGGACGACGCCGGGCCGGTGCAGTACTACGCCTACGACCGGGCCAGCCGCAGCGGCAGCTTCCTGTTCTCCAGCCGTCCCGAGCTTTCCCGTTATGACCTGGCCCGGATGGAGCCGTTCTCGTTTAAAGCGCGGGACGGGCTGACCATCCACGGGTACGTCACGTTCCCGCCAGGTGGCGGCCGGTCCGGCCTGCCGACGGTGCTCAACGTGCACGGCGGGCCGCAGACGCGCGACGTCTGGGGCTGGGATCCCGAGGCGCAGTGGCTGGCCAACCGGGGCTACCTGTCCATTCAGGTGAACTACCGCGGCTCGACCGGCTACGGCAAGTCGTTCGTGGCGGCCGGTGACCGCGAGTGGGGCGCCAAGATGCACGACGATCTGCTGGACGCGGTCCAGTACGCCGTCGAGGCGGGCTGGGCCGACCCGGCCAAGGTCGCGATCTACGGCGGTTCCTATGGCGGCTACGCGGCCCTGGTGGGCGCCGCGTTTACCCCGGATGTGTTCTGCTGTGCGGTGGACATCGTCGGCCCGTCGAACCTGCAGACGCTGCTCGAGACGATCCCGCCGTACTGGAAGCCGATGGCGGCGGCGCTGTACAAGCGGGTCGGCAACCCGGAGACGGACAAGGAGTTCCTGTGGTCGCGCTCGCCGCTGTCCCGGGCCCGTGACATCCGCATTCCGCTGCTGATCGCCCAGGGCGCTAACGACCCGCGGGTCAAGCAGGCCGAGTCGGAGCAGATCGTCGCCGCGCTCGCCGACGCCGGGATCGAGCACGAGTACATGCTGTTCCCGGATGAGGGCCACGGCTTCGCCAAGCCGGAGAACCGGCTGAAGTTCTACGCCGCGGCGGAGCGCTTCCTGGCCAGGTATCTGGGCGGCCGTTTCGAGGAGTAGGACGCGGGATCGGGCTGGCTCTGGCCGGGTGCGATGCCGGACCGCAGGTCAGAGCATAGGAAGGTAGCGGCCCAGCTCGTATTCGGTGACCTGGCGGCGGTACTCCTGCCACTCCGCGCGCTTGTTGCGCAGGAAGAAGTCGAAGACGTGTTCCCCCAGCGTCTCGGCGACGAGCTCGCTTTCCTGCATGACCTTGATGGCCTGGTCCAGGTCCTGCGGCAGCGGCCGGATGCCGAGCGCGCGGCGCTCGGCGGAGGTCAGCGCCCAGACGTCGTCTTCGGCACCGGGCGGCAGCTCGTAGTCGCCCTCGATGCCCTTGAGCCCGGCGGCGAGGATCACCGCGTACGCCAGGTACGGGTTGCAGGCGGCGTCCACCGAACGGAACTCGACCCGGGTCGAGTTGCCCTTCTGCGGTTTGTACATCGGCACCCGGATCAGGGCCGAACGGTTGTTGTGTCCCCAGCACACGTAGGCCGGAGCCTCGCCGCCCGCGCCCGCGGTCCGCTCGGCCGCCCCCCACAGCCGCTTGTAGGAGTTCACCCACTGGTTGCAGACAGCGGTGATCTCCGGGGCGTGCTGCAGCAGGCCGGCGATGAACGCCCGGGCCGTCTTGGACAGCTGGAACTCCGCGCCCGCCTCATAAAACGCGTTCTTGTCCCCCTCGAACAGGGACACGTGCGTATGCATGCCGGAGCCGGGGTGGTCGGTGAACGGTTTCGGCATGAACGTCGCGTAGACGCCCTGCTCGATCGCCACCTCCTTCATCACCAGCCGGAACGACATGATGTTGTCGGCGGTGGTGAGCGCGTCGGCGTAGCGCAGGTCGATCTCCTGCTGCCCGGGCGCCCCCTCGTGGTGGCTGTACTCCACCGAGATGCCCATGGATTCCAGCATCGTGATCGCCGTCCGGCGGAAGTCATGGGCGATGCTATGCGGCGTGTGATCGTAGTAGCCGCCGGTATCGATCGGCTGCGGCTTCTCGCCGGGAGCGGGCCGCTCCCGGAGCAGGAAGAACTCGATCTCCGGGTGGGCGTAGAAGGTGAACCCGAGGTCGGAGGCACGGCTGAGGTTGCGCTTGAGCACCCAGCGCGGGTCCGCGTAGGAGGGCGATCCGTCGGGCAGCAGGATGTCACAGAACATCCGGGCCACCCCGGGGTACTCACCGCGCCAGGGCAGCAGCTGGAACGTACCCGGGTCCGGGCGAAGGATCATGTCCGCCTCGTAGACGCGGGCGAACCCCTCGATCGCGGACCCGTCGAAGCCGATGCCGTCGGCGAACGCGCCCTCGAGCTCGGCGGGCGCCACCGCGACCGATTTCAGCGTGCCGAGAACGTCGGTGAACCACAGCCGGACAAACCGGATGTCACGTTCCTCGAGCGTGCGCAGCACGAATTCTTCCTGCCTGTCCACGGTAATCACCTTAGACGTTCCCCATCGCTAGACCAGCCTCCGGCGGCCGCGCTTTGCCGGGCGCGCGCGTATCAGCGAGTGTGCCCGGCCGGTGTTTCCCCCTGGTTACACGTGGCTGGCGCGCTGGCCGAGGCGGGAAACCCGCCCGTTCGGCCCGAAATCAAGGACCGGACCGGGCACGGCGGGTCAGCGGAGTACGGCCTAGGCTGGAAGCGTGACGATGCTGAGGATCGCGCTGGCCCAGGTCAATGCGACGGTCGGTGACCTGGACGGAAACGCCGAGCTGATCGTGGCCTGGACGCGCCGGGCGGCGGCGCGCGGGGCCAGGCTGGTGGTGTTCCCCGAGATGATGCTCACCGGGTACCCGGTGGAGGACCTGGCGCTGCGGGCGTCGTTCGTGGACGCGTCCATCAAGACCCTGCACGCCGTGGCGGCCCGGCTGGCGGCCGAGGGGCTCGGCGGGATCGCGGTGGTGACCGGCTACCTGGACCGGCGCGCCGACCTGGCGCCGCGCACCGGGCTGCCGGCCGGCGCGCCGCTGGACGCGGCGGCGCTGCTGCACGGCGGGCGCGTCGTCATCACCTCGGCCAAGCATCACCTGCCGAACTACGGGGTGTTCGACGAGTTCCGCTACTTCGTGCCGGGTAACACGCTGCCGGTGTTCCGGCTGCCCACGGACGGCGAGGACGTCGAGATCGCCATCGCGATCTGCGAGGACCTGTGGCAGGACGGGGGGCCAGTGGCGGTCTGCCGGCGCTCGGGCGCGGGGCTGCTGGTCGTGCCGAACGCATCGCCCTACGAGCGGGGCAAGGACGACGTGCGGCTCGACCTGTGCGTGCGCCGGGCGCGTGAGGCCGGCGCCGCGCTGGCCTACGCCAACATGATCGGCGGGCAGGACGAGCTGGTCTTCGACGGCGACTCGATCCTCGTCGCGGCGGACGGCGCGCTGCTGGCCCGGGGGCCGCAGTTCGACGAGGCGCTGGTCGTCGCCGACCTGGACCTGCCGGCCGCGGCGCCGCAGACGCGCGGCGACCAGCCGGTGGACGCAGGCGACGGCACGACTATCACGATCAAGCGGGTGACCCTGCCCCTGTCAGGGCCGGCCGGGGTTTTCGGGGCCGTGGAGATGGAAGAGGCGTCGGAGGCAGCGGGCGTCCCCGAGGTCGAGCGCCCGGAGGGGGTTGAAGGGTCCGGGCTGTTCTGGCCGCGGCTGTCCGACCCGGCCGAGGTGTACGCCGCGCTGGTCACCGGGACCAGGGACTACGTGCGCAAGAACGGCTTCCGTTCGGTGATCCTGGCGCTGTCCGGCGGGATCGACTCGGCGCTGACCGCGACGATCGCCGCCGACGCGATCGGCCCGGGCCACGTGCACGTGGTGCTGATGCCGAGCCGGTACTCCTCGGATCATTCGGTCACCGACGCGGAGGACCTGGTCCAGCGGCAGGGCCTGCACGCGCTGACGATCCCGATCGCCTCGATGGTCGACGCGTTCACCAAGGAGCTCACCCCGGCCGGGTTCCCGGAGACCGGGCTTCCGGCGGAGAACCTGCAGGCCCGGGTGCGCGGGGTGGTGCTGATGGGGCTGTCCAACGCGGGCGGGCACCTGGTGCTCACCACCGGCAACAAGAGCGAGCTGGCGACCGGCTACTCGACGCTGTACGGGGACTCCGCGGGCGGGTTCGGGCCGATCAAGGACGTGCCCAAGACGCTGGTCTGGGAACTGTCCCGGTGGCGCAACGCCGAAGCGGAGCGACGCGGCGGGACTCCCCCGATCCCGGAGAACTCGATCGACAAGCCGCCGAGCGCCGAGCTCGCGCCCGGGCAGATGGACACCGACTCGCTGCCGCCGTATGAGGTGCTTGACGCACTGCTCGACGACTACGTTGAGAAGGACATGGGCACCGCCGAGCTGATCGCGGCCGGGCACGACCCTGAGCTGGTCGAGCGGGTGGTCCGGATGGTCGACGCGGCGGAGTACAAGCGGCGGCAGTACCCGCCGGGCCCGAAGATCAGCCAGAAGAACTTCGGCCGCGACCGCCGCCTGCCCATCACCAACCGCTGGCGGGAACCGCGCCCGTCGTAGCCGGGCTCCATGAAATCTCGTTCACCGTGTCGGCGATGCGCAGGATATCGTGTCCGGTGCCTGGCTTCGATTGCGGCCGAGGAGGCTTTGTGGTAACGCTGGCTGCCATCTTCCCGCCCACGCAACCCCCGGAGCGGCTCGGCGCGGTCACCGCCGCCGCCGAGGCGGCCGGCCTGGACCAGCTATGGGTCTGGGAGGACTGCTTCGCCGAGAGCGGCATCGCCACCGCGACCGCGATCCTGGCCGCTACCAGCCGGGTCACGGTCGGGATCGGGTTGCTGCCGGTGCCGCTGCGCAACGTGGCGCTGACCGCCATGGAGATCGCCACCCTGAGCCTGCTGTTCCCCCGGCGGCTGACGGCCGGCGTCGGCCACGGCGTGCTGAACTGGATGAGCCAGGTGGGCGCCAGGGCCGAATCCCCGATGACGCTGCTGCGCGAGTACACGGCCGCGCTGTACGCGCTGCTGCACGGCGAGACGGTGACCACCCACGGCCGCTACGTCCATCTGGATGATGTCACCCTGGCCTGGCCGCCGGCGGTGGCGCCGCCGCTGCTGGTCGGCGGGATCCGCCCGCGGACCGTTTCGCTGGCCGGCGAACTCGCCGACGGGGTGATAATTCCCGGTGGTGTGAGTCCGGACGAGGTGCGCACGTCGGTCGATCACTTCCACGCGGGCCGGACGGCGGCCCGGCCGACGTGGTGGTCTTCGTCAGCGCGCCGGCTGACGGCCCCGCCGCGGCGATCGCGGCCGCCGTCAGCGAGTACGCCGCGGCCGGAGCGACCCACGTCGCGGTCAACACCGCCGAGATCGACGCCGACCTGGAGCGCTTCGCCGTGTTCCTGGCCCGGCAGGTGAAGCCGCTACTGGATTGAGAGCCCGGCCCGGGCGAGGATGACTGGACCGCCAGGTCCAGGCCGGCGGTGTGGCCGTTCCGGCCGGCGGTGTGGCCGTCAGCGGACGGCTAGGCCGAGCAGCAGTTCGTCCACGATGCGGGCGGCGAATTCGCCGTTCAGCGACCCGTCCGCGGCCTTCTCCTTGGCCATAACGGTGCCGGTCAGCGCGAGCAGCGCGATCTCGACGTCGGTGTCGGCCCGCAGTTCACCAGCGGCGATGCCGTGCCGGATGACCTCCCGGATGGCGTCATGCCGCGGCCCGACCACGGTCTGGATGTACCGCGCCATCAGCCGCGGGTACTTCTGGCCCTCACCGAGCAGCAGCGCATAGCGGCGCGCCTTCCTCGGGTCGGCCCGGTCGGCGCACATCACCGTGAGCTGGGCCACCAGGTCGTCGCGGACCGAACCGGCGGGCTCGGGGAACGGCGACTTCATCGAGCCGAGCGCGGCGAGCAGCAGCTCTTCCTTGTTCGGCCAGCGGCGGTAGATGGTCGCCTTGCCGACGCCGGCCCGGGCTGCCACGGCCTCGACGCAGACGCCCTCGAAGCCCCGCTCGGCGAATAGGTCGAGGGTGGCCTCGATGATCGCCTGTTCGGCCTGCTCGCTGCGCGGGCGGCCGGGACGGCGGTAGGTTTGCGCCGGCCCGGCTTCCGCGTCAGCGCCGGGCTCCTGATCACCGATCACGGGCGGCATGGGGGTGTCACCCCTCCCGGTCTGAGCTTTGCAGCGCGTGCTCTTCCAGTATGGCAAGCTCGGCCTCGTAACCGGGATCGTCACCGTGCAGCGCGGGGTCCGCAGCCTTTTGCGCCTTGCCCGGCATCCAGCGCAGCACCACGAACCCGCCTGCCAGCGCCAGCACCGCCGCGATCAGCGTGGTGATGCGCATCGAGTGAACGAACGCGTCGTTCGCCTGCCGAGCAGCGACCGCCCGGACACGCCGAGCTGCTGCGCGACCGCCTGGGTAGCGGTGATCGAGGACGACGCCGCGCTCCGGGCCGCGGCCGGCAGGCTGGCCAGCGTGGGGCTGAGGGAGTTCCGGTAGAACTCGGCCAGGATCGAGCCGAGGATGGCGACGCTGAGCGCCACCGCGACCTGGCGGGCGGTGTTGGTCAGCGCCGAGCCCGCGCCGGCCCGCTCGCGCGGCAGCACGTCCATCACCGCGGCGGTGGCGGCCGGCATGCTGATGCCGATCGCCGCGCCCTGGATGCCGAACAGCACTCCGAGCAGCCAGATCGGCGAGTCCGTGCCCAAAGTGGCGTAACCGGCGATGGCGACGGCCATGACAAACATGCCCGTCGCACCGACCACCTTGGCCCCGTAACGCTGGACCAGGCGGGCGCTGCGCGGCGACATCAGCAGCTGCCCGGCCGCGAACGGCACGGTCAGCAGGCCTGCGGCCAGCGGGCTGTAGCCCCGGACGTTCTGCAGGTAGAAGCTGGTGAAGAAGAAGACTCCGCCCATGCCGAAGAACACCAGGCCGAGTGACCCGATCGAGGCGGAAAGCCGCCGGTCGCGGAACAGCCGCACGTCGAGCGACGGGTGCTGGATCCGGGACTCGTACACGGCAAAGGCCGCGAGGACGACCAGGCCGCCGACGATCGGGCCGAGCACGCCCAGGTGCAGCCAGGAGGCGCTGTCGCCGCCCTGGACGATGCCGTACACCAGCAGCACCAGGCCCGCGATGGACAGCAGCACGCCCACGTAGTCGATTCCGCCGGCCTCGCGGTTGCGCGACTCGGGGACCAGGATCGCGGTGGCGACGATGCCGACGGCGGTCACCGGCACGTTGATCAGGAAGACCGAACCCCACCAGAAGTGGTCGAGCAGCAGGCCGCCGAGCACCGGGCCGGTGGCGATGCCGATGCCGACCGCCGTGGCCCACAGGCCGATGGCCCGGGGGCGTTCGGCCGGGTCGAAGACGTTGGAGATGATGGAGAGCGTCTGAGGCATGACCGCCGCGCCGCCCAGGCCCATCGCGGCCCGCGCGAAGATCAGCTGCTCAGGCGACCGTGAGTAGGCCGAGAGCAGCGACGCGATGCCGAACAGCGCCAGCCCGATCATGAGCATGCGCTTGCGACCGACCTTGTTGCCGATGACGCCGAACGTGAACAGCAGGCCGGCGAAGACCAGCGTGTAGGAGTTGATGGCCCATTCGAGCTGACTTTGACTCGCGCCGAGGCCCCCGCGAGGCTCGGCGATAGTCTTCATGGCCACGTTAAGGACCGTGTTGTCGATGACGATGGCGAGTAGCCCGACGATCAGCACGCTGAGAATGACCCAGCGGCGGCGGTAAATCGCCTGCGAATCCATGTGTCCCTTTCCGGATCACTTGAAGCTTGCGGGCGGAACCGGGGAAGGTGCCGGCCTCGCGGCGTGTTACCACGATCAGGACCTCGGAGTACCGCCTCTATCGATACGGAACGGTCTCGTATCGGAATCTATTTCCGATGTGCGACTGTGATCCAGGTCACATTTGTCGCGGCCGGTCGTTTCCCGGCGGTCCCGCTGCTCATGAGCGCGATCGGGCCGGGCGCGGGCCCCGTTTTGGCTATCACGGGGGATTACGGGGCGACGTCGGCCAGACGGAGCAGGCGGGTCTCCGGATCGATGACCAGGGCCAGCGTGATGGTGGCGTGCTCACCGATGAGTTCGGCCGCGACCGAGGCGGTGCCGTCGCCCGCCTTGACGGCGCCGATGCGGCAGGAGCCGGCCCAGGCGGCGGCCATTCGCAGGCGGCGGGCCGTCATGCCGGTGGCCACTCCGCCGGCCACCGGGATGGACGCCGGCCAGTCGCGCTCGCCGCCGTTCAGCCAGTCGACCACGGCGTCCAGCGAGACGCTCAGCGCCGAGCCCGCGGCCGGCGGCACGGCCAGCGTGAGCGACTGCACCCGGGGCGGGCGTTCCGGGTTGAGCTGGATCTGCACCTGGACCGTGCCGCGTTCCCCCGCCAGCCACCAGCGGCACTGGGCGGGCGTGTCGAACTCGGGCCGGCGCCGGGATCGTCGCCGAACTCCCCGATGCGCTCGCGGATCAGGGCGATCCTCCGCCGTCGCTCCTCGAACGGGGCGTCCAGCGCCACGTTGGGCGAGAACAGCCGCTGCGCCGCGGCGTCGTCCCATGCTCTGAGCAGCTGGCTGACTGCCTCGCGGGCGGCCAGCGTCTCCGGCCAGGGACCCGGCGAGGCGATCGCCACGCCGGGGCCGTGGGGAGCCGGCTCTCGCTGCCGCACCACGGCCTCGAGCAGCCGGGCGGCCAGCGGCGCCATCGCCGCGTAGGTGCTGTTGCCCAGCGCGATCACGCCGGTCCCCGTCGCCGGGTGCCAGGCCATGTTGCTGCCGAAGCCCGGGTAACCGCCGCTGTGGCTGACGATCCGGCCCAGGGTGGGGTGCTCGTCGACGAATAGCCCGAAACCGTAGGTGGCCGGGGGGGACGACGCGCCATCCCCGGGGAAGCTCGGCGCGATGGCCCAGCCGGTGAGAACCTGCGGCAGCTGCATCTCGCGCCGGCTGGCGCGCCGGACCGGATGTGTCTCATCGTCGTCTCCGGGCGGGAACGCGGCGGCGAAGCCAGCGACCCAGCGGGTGAGGTCGCGCACGCAGCTGAAGATCCCGCCCATCGGCGCGAACGCGCCTGCCGGGTCGAACGCCAACTCGGACCAGCCGCCGGGCCCGCGCCGGTAACCGCGGGCGACGCCCGCGGTTACCGAGGCATGCTGGCCGGGGACCTCGAACTCCTCCGCCTCGTAGCCGGTGCGCGTCATGCCCAGGGGTTTCAGCAGGCGATGGCGGACGTGGTCCGGGTAGGGCACGCCGGTGATGGCAGTGATGACCCGGCCCAGGATCGCGTAGCCGAGGTTGGAGTACTCGAACTGGGTGCCGGGCGCGCAGTTGACGCTCACGCCCTTGGCCAGGAAGGCCGCGAAGTCCTCCAGCGGCAGCCCCTGCTGCCGGTCCCCCCACGGGTCGTCGGTCGGGAAACCCGCGGTCATGGTCAGCAGGTGCCTGATCGATATCCGCGCGGCGTCCGGGCTCACCGACGGCCAGCCGCGCAGTTCGGGGACGTAGTCCTCGGCCAGGTCGTCGAGCTTCAGCGCGCCGTCGTCGCGCAGCGCCAGGATCCCGGACGCGGTGAAGCTCTTGGTCATCGAGGCGATGCGGAAGACCGTGTCAGCATCCGGCGGCGATCCGCCGAGGTACCGCTCGCCGAGCCCGGCCGCGTGCACAAGCTCGCCGCCGGCCACGATCCCGTACGCCAGGCCAGGCTGCCCACCGCGCTGGTGATAGCCCGCCGCCAGGGTGTCCACATGCGCGAAATCCACCATCGCCCCAGTCTTCCAGAACCTTCAGCTATATCGCTCGGCCCCGTTGTCGTGCCATCATCTAACTGTCCGGGTACGCCGCTGGGGCGACACGAGACACGGAGGTCGACAAGGATGTCACAGCACACTGCTGTACCTGTGGCCGCGACAGGCCCGCGGACCACTCCCGAACCGCTTTATGGCGGAGCAAGCACCGGACGGCGGGTGACCGTCCGCGATATCGCCGCCGCGAAGGCCGGCGGCGAGAAGTGGCCCATGCTCACCGCCTACGACGCGCTCACCGCCGGCATCTTCGACCGGGCCGGGATCCCGGTGCTGCTGGTCGGCGACTCCGCGGCGATGGTGGTCTACGGTCACGACACCACCATCCCCGTCACCGTGGACGACCTGATCCCGCTGACCGCCGCGGTGGTGCGCGGCACCAGCCGGGCCCTGGTCGTGGCCGACCTGCCGTTCGGCTCCTATCAGGCCTCCCCAAGCGCGGCGCTGGCCGCCGCGACCCGCTTCCTGAAGGAGACCGGCGCGCACGCGGTCAAGCTCGAAGGCGGCCAGCGAGTCGCCCACCAGGTCGAGGAGCTGGTCGCGGCCGGCATCCCGGTGATGGCCCACCTCGGCCTGACCCCGCAGTCGGTGAACGCGTTCGGCGGCTACCGGGTGCAGGGACGCGGCGAGGACGGCGAGCACCTGCTGCACGACGCCAAGGTGCTGCAGGCGGCCGGCGCGTTCTCCGTGGTGCTCGAGTGCGTGCCGGCGTCGCTGGCGGCCCGGGTGACCGAGGCGCTGACCATCCCCACCATCGGCATCGGCGCCGGCCCGGACTGTGACGCCCAGGTCCTGGTCTGGCAGGACATGGCGGGCCTGTCCCCGCGTACGGCCAAGTTCGTCAAGAAGTACGCCGACCTGGCCGCCGTGCTCGGCGAGGCGGCCAGCGCCTTCGCCGATGACGTCACCAGCGGGACGTTTCCCGACGAGGAGCACTCCTACCGCTGATGCCGCCGGAACGGCCGGGTACCGCGGGGACATGCGCGGTCACGGTATCCCGCCTCATGATCCGTGGTTTGTGCAACAGTTCGGCTATTATCCGCATCCGGGCGCTGAGGCGCTGCGAAAATGGCGGGATACCACGACACGCCGCGTCGCAGCGTCGCAACGTAGGTGACTACGCACACAAGTTCGAGATAATTAGCTCGATCAGGTTGGCTGAGCACCGGAGTGGAGAAGAAGTTGATCAAGACAACCAAACAGGGACGTGACGGCACCGTCCGCGTCACCTTCGCACTGCCCATTGACGAGCCCGGCGGAGCCGTCTCCGTGGTGGGCAACTTCAACGACTGGAATCCCCACACCCATCCGCTCCGGCGGCGCGCGAACCGGATGCGGAGCGCGGCGGTGACCGTCCAGGCCGGCACCACGCTGCACTTCCGGTACCTCGCCGAGGGCGGGGTGTGGTTCGACGACGAGAGCGTCGCCGCCCACGACGGCCGGGGTGCCGCGATCACGGTCTGATTCAGCGGCCGCCGTCGGCTCAGCGGCCGGGCTCGGCGAGATGCATCGTGATGATCGAGTCGAAGTCCGGGTCCGGGGTCAGGCCTAGCCGACCCGCCCGGTCAGCGCGGACCCGGGCGGGCCAGCTGGCGACCATCCGGGCGATCTGCGGATCGGGAATCCAGTCGATCAGCGCGCTGACCTCTGGTCCGGCCACCCGGGCCAGCGCGGTCGCCATGTCCGCGAGACTGATGGTGAGCGCGGGCAGGTTGACCGCGCTGCGGCCGCCCCAGGCCTGGTCGCTGGCGGTAGCCGCGCACCGCAGCCCGGCGATGGCCTTGGCCGGTGAGGCGAGCGCGACCTCCGTGTCCGGGGCGACCGGGCAGATGGCGCGCTGGCCGGCCAGCGGCTCCCGGATGATGCCCGACATGAAGCCGGACGCCGCGGCGTTGGGCCGGCCGGGGCGCACGCTGATCGTCACCAGACGCAGCGCCCGGCCGCGCAGGAAGCCCTTCCTGGTGTAGTCGGCCAGGAGCTGCTCGCCGATGACCTTCTGCGCGCCGTAGCTGGTCTGCGGGTTAGGCAGGGTCTGATCGTCGACCGCCTCGGGGAGCGGGTGATCGGCGGAGTTGCCGAACACGGCGAGCGAGCTGGAGAACACCACGACCGGACTCGTCCCCAGCGCGCGGCAGGACGCCAGCAGAGCCTCGGTGGCGCGCAGGTTCGCGCGGATGCCTAGGTCGAAGTCCACCTCGCACTCGCCGCTGACCGCGGCGGCTAGGTGAAAGATCACCTCGGCGCCGGCTAGCGTGTCCGGGCCGGCCGCGAGCGGGTCGAGCAGTTCGCCGAGATCGCCGCGGATCGCCGTCACCCGCTCGTCGGCCGTCAGGTCCGGCGGCACCGGGGCCTGGTCGATGAGCGTCACCCGGGACAGCGGGCGCGCCCCGCCGCCCGCGGCGTCGAGCGAGCCCGCCGCCAGCAACTCCCTGGCCAGCCGCGAGCCCAGGAACCCGGCTCCCCCGGTAACCACCACGTTCACCACGACGCCTCCGCCCCTTTCGAACCCTTTCGGCCGCCTGTCGGGCGACCTTCGGACCCTGCCGATGCCAGCTGGCTTAAGTTGATCATGGACCGGCCGGGGCGACTCAAGGTAGATGCCGCTTCCATGCTGCTGGCGCCGCACGGTCGCGGCATCCACGCCTTACGCGGCACGGGCGGTTCAGCCCGCGCGGGCGATGGTTTCCTCGATGGCGGCCTGCACCTCGGCCGGGCGCTCCATGTGCGGCATGTGGCCGGCGCCGTCGATTACGTGGCGGACCGCCCCGGCCACCGCCCCGGCCTGCGCCGCCGGGATGATCTGGTCGGCGCGACCCCAGACCACAGTGACCGGCACCGCGCCGCCGATCGCCGCGAGTGACACGGCCGAGTCCCCGCGCTGCGCGTCGCCGTCCAGCATCGTGCCCAGCAGGGCATGCAGCGCCTCGTCCACTCCGTCCAGGCGCTTGTAGGCCAGCAGGTCGTCGACCAGCTGGCGGGTGACCAGGCTCTTGTCGGCGAAGAGGTCGCCGACCACCGGCTTGAGCTCACGCCGCGTCTGGGCGCCGGCGAAACCGCGCAGGTAGCCGGCGTTGATCTCGGCGCCGAAGCCGGACGGCGCGATCAGGGTGAGCGAGGCGATCCGCCCCGGATCGCGCGCGGCGACCGCGAGGGCGACCGCGCCGCCCATGGAGTGGCCGACAAGATGGGCGCGTCCGGCGCCGAGCGCGTCGAGCACGCCGGCCACGGCGTCGGCCAGCACGCCGAGCGCGCTGTCGCCGACGTCCTTAGCCGACGTGCCGTGCCCGGGCAGGTCCAGCGCGTACACCCGGTACCGCGCGGCCAGCGGCTCCTGCAGGAACAGCCAGGAGTTCCGGTCACCGCCGTACCCGTGGACGAGCAGGACCACCTCGCCGTCCTCGCCTACCCCGGCGTAGCTGATCTTCCGGCCGCCGACGTCGGCCGTCTGAAGCTCGGGGGCGCCAGCCGCGTCGTCGGGTACGCCCGCGTCGATCACCGCGCGGGCCTCCTGGACGGCGGCATCGAGCTCGTCCTCGGTGACCTCCGCCGGGGCGATCAGCGCGATCGTGCCGCTGACCGGCACATCTTCACCGACCCGGGCGACGATGCGGCGCACCGTGCCGGCGTCGGATGCCTCCAGCGTGCCGGTGATCTTCTCCGTCTCGATGTCCGCGAGGTCGTCGCCGACCTTCACCTCGTCTCCCGCCGCGACAACCCAGGCGGTGATCTTGCCGAGCTGCATCGACAGGCCCCACTTCGGCATCGTCACCGGGACGATCCGGTCATCGGTCATCGCGTCCACCCGGTCACCGTCTTGACGGCGTTCACGACGCGCTGCGCGTCCGGGATATAGATGTCCTCGAGCGCGGTGGAGAACGGCACCGGCGTGTGCGGCGCGGTCACCATCTCGATCGGGGCCTGCAAGGCGCCGAAAGCCTTCCGGGCGACCAGCGCCGAGATGTCGGTGGCGATCGAGCACCGAGGATGCGACTCGTCCACCACGACCAGCCGGCCGGTGCCCTCCACGCTCTCCAGCACCGTGTCCTCATCCAGCGGGCTGGTGGTGCGCAGGTCGATGACCTCGCACTGCACGCCGTCCGCGGCCAGTTGCCCGGCCGCCTCCAGCGAGGTGTGCACCATCCGGCCCAGGGTGACGATCGTGACGTCGCCGCCCTCGCGGACCACGTTCGCCTCGCCGAACGGCAGCGCGTAGCTCTCCTCGGGCACCGGGCCGGACATGTCGTAGAGCGCCTTGTGCTCGAAGAACATCACCGGGTCGTTGTCCCGGATGGCCTGGGTCAGCAGGCCCTTCGCGTCGTACGGAGTGGCCGGGAGGACGACCTTAAGCCCCGGGATGTGGGTGAACAGCGGGTACAGGCACTGGGAGTGCTGGGCCGCGGCCCGCAGCCCGGCCCCGTACATGGTGCGGATCACGACGGGGGTGACCGCCTTGCCGCCGAACATGTACCGGAACTTCGCGGCCTGGTTGTAGATCTGGTCGAAGCACACGCCCATGAAGTCGACGAACATGAGCTCGGCCACCGGGCGCATCCCGGCCGTGGCCGCGCCGATCGCGGCACCGATGAACGCCGACTCCGAGATAGGTGTGTCGAGCACCCGGCCGGGGAACTTGTGGTACAGCCCCTTGGTGACGCCGAGTACGCCGCCCCAGGCGTCGTCCTCGCCGGGCGCCCCCGCTCCCCCGGCGTTGTCCTCGCCCATCACGATGACGCTCTCGTCGCGCTCCATTTCCTGGGCCAGCGCCTCGTTCAGGGCCTCGCGGTAGGTGATGGTGCGTGCCATGGCCAGCCTCCTGTCAGTAGCGCACGTAGACGTCGGTGAGCAGGTCTGCCTCGGTGGGCAGCGGCGCGGCCTTCGCCTCGTCGACCGCCTTATCGATCAGCGTCGCGACCTCGGCGTCGACGGCGCCGAGGTCGGCCCGGGTCAGTTCGCCGGTTTCGGTCACCCGGTCCGCCGAGACGCTTGAGGCAGTCGAGTTCGGCCCGCGCGTGCTCGACCTCGCCCGCACGGTAGGTCTGCTGGTCGCCCTCGAAGTGGCCGAAGTACCGGGTGAACTTCATCTCGATCAGCGTCGGCCCGCCGCCCTCCCGGGCCCGGGCGATCGCCTCGCTGGCCGCCTCGTGCACCGCGAAGAAGTCGAAACCGTCCACGATCACGCCCGGCATGCCGAACCCGGCCGCGCGGTCGGCGATGTTGTCGCTGGCCACCGACCAGGTGCTGGACGTGGTCTCGGCGTAGCCGTTGTTCTCGGCCACGAAGATGACCGGCAGGTTCCACACCGAGGCCAGGTTCATCGACTCCAGCGTGGTCCCCTGGTTACTGCCGCCGTCGCCGAAGAACGCGACGCTGACCCCGCCGGTGCCCTTGAGTTTGGCGGCCAGCGCCGTCCCGCAGATCAGCGGCGGGCCGCCGCCGACAATCCCGTTGGCGCCGAGCATGCCCTTGGACAGGTCGGCGATGTGCATGGAACCGCCCTTGCCGTGACAGCTGCCGGTCTTGCGGCCGTAGATCTCGGCCATCATCTCGCTGACGTCCACGCCCCGGGCGATGCAGTGGCCGTGCCCGCGGTGGGTGCTGGCGATGGTGTCCCGGTCGTCGAGGTTGCTGCAGACGCCGACCGCCGACGCCTCCTCCCCCGCGTAGAGGTGGACGAATCCGGGGATGTCGCCGGTGGCAAACTCGGCGTGCACCCGTTCCTCGAACTCGCGGATCGTGCGCATCGTCCGGTAGGCATCCAGCAGATGCTCTCGAGTCAGGGCTTTCCGCTCCGCCGTGTCGGTCATGTACTCCTCCTGAACGGTCGATCATGGTTACGCTCGGTGCGTCTGAGCAGGCCCAGGCGCGCGCTCGCCGCGAGTACGGCGGCCACGTCAATGCACCGGGGCCCGTCTGCGCGCAGCCGGACGGCCGGCTGCGCGTCCGGCCCGAAGGTGAGCTCGCGCTCGCCGTCCACGGCGATGACGCCCGCCTGGGCGTCGACGGGATAGACAGACCCGGAGTGCATCGGCTCGATATCGCGCACGCCGACCGGCACGACCAGGCCGGGCGCGATCGGGGCAAGCACCTGCCAGGGGGCGTCGGCGGCGAGGCGCGCTGTGACCCCGTGCGGTTCGTGCCGCGCGACCGGCGACAGCTGCCCCAGGACACTGGACAGGCCGATCGCGTCGGGTTCGGCGAAGGCGCAGAACAGCTGGCTCACAGTCGCCGGATCCCAGACCGCGCGGGCCCCGACATGGCGTTCGGTGGACACCGCGACATCGACCAGCGCGGTCTCGGTCCGGTCCCCGGCCCGGACCTCGAGCAGCTTGGCCCGGGTGATCGCCCCCTCGGCCGGCACCGCGCCGGTGGCGACCAGGCCCGCGGCCAGGCCGGCGATAGTCGCCTCGCGAACCGCCGGGAACACGTTGTTGGTGCCCGTCGACAGGGCAAGCATCGGCACATCGCCCGCCGCGGACGCGGCCACCCGGGCGGTGCCGTCGCCGCCGAGGCAGACGATCACCCGGGTGCCCGCGGTCACCATCCGCCGGACGGCGTCCACCGTGTCCTGCGCGGTCTGCCGGATCGGCTGGCCGCCCAGGAACTCGACCTCCGGCCACCGGGCGTCCTGGCCGCGGCTGCCTCGAGCTGAGTGCCGTTCGATGGCCCGGAACACCGCCGCGGAGATGCCGCCGAGGTCGGTGCTGAGCAGCACGCGGTGTACGCCGACCGCGCCGAACGCGGTGAGCATGCGCTGGATCATGCTGGCCTTCTCGGCCGTCGGGAACACCGAGGCCTGGGTGACCAGGCGGCGGATGTCGCGACCGGAGAGCGGGTTCGCCACCACTCCGACGATCGCGTCACCCAAGGTGCCCACCTCCTGGCCCCACTTTGCGCGCCTGCCGGCGAAAAGGGAATAGTCCGCCGCCGGATGCGCAGCCCGGGGCCAGGTGGCCACCAGCCCGGTGAAGGCCTTACGCAGGCCGTCGTGCCAGGATCAGTTTCCGGGCGGCTCGGTGGCGGTGCTCGCTCGTGGCGCGCGCAGCCTCAGCCACCAGAACAACAGCACATCATCTCGGGGGAACCTCCTAGTCGGCAGCAGGGGCGGATGCCCGCTATCCAGCATCCCGGAATCCGCACCGGTAGCGAAGAGGGCGACTGGCTCGAAACCGCAGCCGGATCCCGGGGGCCGCGTTGCGGGACAACCGGAATTACGGCAGCGTTGTCGTACCTGCCGTCGGTGTCGCGGGTACCTCCCGCTAACCTTGCGCGGCGTGACCTTGCGCGATCACGTTGGTCTGGCCGCCTTCCACGATGCCCCTCCCGTCGATCCAGATCGCCCAGTCGATGATCGTCCCGGCATCGACGACGATCGGGCGGCCCGCCCGGATGCCAGCATCCAGGGTCGCGTCGCCGGCGGAATTGCCGAGGACCCGGGCCGGATCGGTCCACGACGTGACGTATACCCACGGGTACTCGGCCCGTCCCGGCGCCGATATCTCGTGCTTGATCATCAGTTGCGCGCGCGGCGGCAGGTCACCGGCCAGGAACCGGGCGCGCACGGTGGGCAGCGCCCCCCGCGCCGCGCGCATGGCCCGCTCCATCTCGTCCGACGGCGCCAGGTACCGGATCTCCTGGCCGGGCGGCCCGAACAGGGCCGCGCACGCGCCGGCCAGGAACTCCCCGGCGGAGGCCGGGTAATCATCCGGCGGCTGGACGGACAGGAAGCTATCCGCGTCGTCCTGCGGACTGGGATCGAAGGTGAGCCGGACGGCGATCGCGGGACCCTCGGCACCGGGGGCATCGTAGGCCCTGGCGATGTCCGCCGCGCCGACCTCGAGCGCGGCGGGCAGCTGCGCGAAGGCGGGCTCGGCCCGCTCACGCAGCGCGTTCAGCCAGGTGCCGAGCAGGCGCGAGGCCAGCCCCGTCAGCACGCGTGTCCACCCGTTGCCCAGCTGCGGAGGCACGTTGCGGACCTGCAGCTCTGGCAGGCCGAACCGGCCCAGGCCCTTGGTTGTCATCCGCAGGCCCCCGCTCGCCGCCGACTGGAACACCAGCATCCAGTCCACGAGCCTGAACCGGGCGTCCTCGGCTCCGGGCAGCGTCCGCAGCGCCGCGTCCGCGGTCAGGACCTTGGGCGTACCGGTGTCTACCAGGGGAACCCCGGCCTCACCGGCCAGCACGGCGGCGCACGCCCGGCCGGCCCATTCGTGCATCGGCGGCCAGCCCGGCTGGCTCAGCGCCCGGACCATGACGAACTCCCTGGCCGCCGCGACGGCCCGGACCAGCTCCGGATCTACGCCGAGGAATTCCTGCAACGGGGCGGGGATCGGCGGCAGCGACGAGGACGGCATGACCTGGACGGTCACCGTGCCGGCGTCCAGCATCATCCGCGCGGCGACGCCGACCGGGCTGGCGGTGCGGGCGGACAGCCCGGCCGTCGCGCGGTCCTTCGCGGCCTGAGCGGACAGCGCTACCGGAACCAGGTAGACGGCCGACATGAGCTCAGGCACCGGGAGAATCAGGTCCTCGGCCACGTCGTCCGCCACCTCCCTCGCCCCACGCTAGCCGCCCGGGCGTGGCCCCGGAAGCGGCTCAGATATCCGTGATCCGCAGGCCGGCGTGCGCCTTGTACCGGCGGTTGATCGACACCAGGTTGGCGGTCAGGGCCTCGATCTGCCCGCAGGTGCGCAGGCGGCCCGCGTAGATGCCGCGCACGCCCGGGATCCTGGCCGCCAGGGCCTGCACCAGGTCGGTGGCCTCCCGGTCGTCGCCGAGTACCAGGACATCCAGGTCGATGGTGTCGACCTCGGGGTCGAGCAGCAGCACCGCGGACACGTGGTGGAACGCCGCCACCACCCGGCTGCCGGGCAGCAGCGCGGCGGCCTGCTGGGCGGCGCTGCCCTCGGCGACCGGCAGCGCGTAGGCGCCGCGCTGGTCGAAGCCGAGCGGGTTCACGCAGTCCACCACGATCTTGCCCGTCAGTTCGGCCGCCAGCCCGGACAGCAGGTCGCCGTGGCCGTCCCACGGCACCGCGGCGATCACCACGCTCGCCTCGCTGGCGGCGTCGCGGTTGGCCATGCCCTCCACGTTATGCCCGATCTCCCGGGCAGCGGCGTGCGCGCGCTCGGGGCTGCGGGACCCGATGAGCACCCGGTGCCCGGCCAGCGCGAACCGGCGGGCCAGGCCGCGTCCCTGATCCCCGGTACCGCCGAGGATGCCGATGACGAGTCCGTCGACGGACGGCGTTTCGCGCTCAGTCATGCACTGCATCCTTCCAGATGGTGGCGCTTGCCTTGCGCCGCCGGGCCGCTCTTGAGACCCTTTGGCGCGACGGGCGGTACCTGCGCGTTCGCAAAGATAGCAACTGTCCGTACGGATATGGCTGCGCGGCGGGGTATTCAGGGGCACCATAGATACGTGGACGCGAACCAAGTGACCACTCTCCGTGCGCTCCTAGCCCCGACCGGCTGGCTCGAGCGGACTCGCGCGTTCGCGCAGGGTCTGCGCAAGGCCACCCGCTCGCAGGGCGGGCTCCTGCTGGTCGGCACCCCGGACGAGGAGCCCTGGCACCTCACCGCTCACCTGGATGAGGAAAGCCGGCTGTCCGGGATCCCCGAGCTCATGCCCACGCTGGTCCGCTGGCAGGTGCCCAAGGGCGCGCCGTCGCACCTGCGGGTCGGCCTGGAGCGGCTGGAAGCCGCCCGGCGCGGCGAGACGCTCTTCGTCGTGTCGCCGTCGACCGCGCCGGTCCCGCTGCTCGAGCGGGTCGACGACGCGCGGCGGACCGGGGCCACGATTTTCGCGCTGGACCCGGGCGATCCCGAGCTCGCCGCACTGGCCCACGAGTCGATGGCGATCCGGCCGGGCGTCGACGCGGTGTCGTTCGGCGGGGCCCAGCACCTGATCAGCTCGTCGGTGGGCGAGATCGGCGCGGCCGAGCGGTTCGAGCGCGGGGAGTTCGGCGTGGCCAGTGCCGATGCCCGCGCCGCGCAGCCCGGGATGGCGGGCTCCCAGCGCTACCGGCCAGGCGTGCGGGGCCTGCGGGACCGGGTGGCGCGGCTGCTCGACGCGGTGAGCGGTCCGCCCGGCTTAGGTCCTTAGGCGTCCAGGGTCAGCACCATCGTCGGGCGTTCGATGATGTGGTCGGGGCGCAGCGGGCGCACCGCCGTGCCGATGGCGAAGAACTCGGTGGTGTGCGAGCCCCAGGTGTGGCTGTGCTGGCGGAGCTGGACACCGACGATGCCCTCCGCGTGCAGCGCCTCGGCTTCGGCCTGCATCCGGCTCATGGCCAGCTCCCGGGCGTCGTACAGGGCCTGGGTGAACTGCTCGATCTCCACGTTCTTGCCGATGTTGCCGATCTTGCTGCCGAACTTCTGGTGCGCCACGTGGTACACGCACGAGCCCATGACCATGCCGAGCGGCGCGTAGCCGGCCCGGATCAGCGTCCAGAAGTCCTGCCCGGACAGGTCCGAGGTGAACGGCTGGTTCTTGTTGTTGCGCCAGTTGTCGACCCCGCCGCCGCCCGCGCCCTCTTCCGCCTTGACCGCGGTGCCGACCGCGATGAACTCGGCGATGTCCGCGCCGAACTCCTTCATCTCCACGTCCAGCCGCACGCCCACGATGCCGTCGGCGCGCAGCGCGTCCGCTTCGGCCTCCATCCGGCTCATGGCCAGTTCCCGGGCGTGGTACATGGCCTGGGAGAGCACGTCGAGCTCCTGGTTGCTGCCCCAGCGGCCGATCTGCAGCCCGACGTGGTAGATCGAGCTGCCGAGGACCAGGCCGAGCGGCCGGAACCCGACCTCGCGGACCAGCAGGAACTCGTTGACCGACAGGTCCGAGGTGAAGATCGACCCGGGCCGGCCGGGCTGCAGCTCAGCGAGGCGGCGCATGGCATCCTGCGGGACACCCGCCGCATCCAGCTCCGTCGCTATCTTCCCCTGCTCGGTCATGGTCTCTCCTGTCAGATCCGGATCCTGGCGGCCTGGCGGCGCTGGGGGTCGAGGGACATGATGGCCAGCGTCGGCCCGCTGTGCTGCTGTTCCGCATCGCTGAACCTGGCGATCGCGGTGCCGATGGTGGTGGCCTCGACGATGTGGTCGCGACGGCCCTCCTGCACCGGGCACTCGCGTTCCCGCACGCGCATCTCCATGGTGGCGATGACCACGCCCTCGCCGCCGAGCTTCGTAACGTCGCGTTCGAGCTGCTGCCGGGCGTCGTGCCGGGCGTCGTTGACCAGCTCGGTGAAGCCTGTGACCTCGGCATTTCCCGCGCCCCAGCGGGTCTGGCCGACGGTCAGCCAGTCATCGTGCCGGGACCCGATCGAGATGCCGAGCGCGAGACCGACGGGCACCCAGCCCTTCATGATCAGCTTGCCGAAATCCTGCCCGGACAGGTCGGAGGTGAACGGCTTCTTCCGCCGGGCCCACTGGGAGACGGGAGGCACGCCGGGCGCGCGGATTGCGGTGCCGATCGCCTTGAACTCCAGGCCGCCGGCCGGAAATGAGCCGATGGTCAGCCGGACGCCGACGACCCCGTGCCCGCCCAGTTCCTCGCACTCGGCTGTCATCCGGTCCAGGGCCCTGTGCCGCGCGTCGTACATCGCCTGGACCAGCGGCGCGAACGACCCGAAACCGCCCCGGCTGGACACCTGCGTGACGGTCCGGGCCGGAATGCCGTACCCCCAGGACCCCCACGCGCCCGGGCAGTTGTAGCCACCGGTGTAGCCGATGTTATAAACGGCAGCGCCGAGCACCTGGCCGACCGGCTCGAAGCCGGCGCTGCGGATCACCGCGAACTCGTCAGAGGTCAGTGCCGAGCCCCAGGTGCCGCTATGCCGGATTTCCGCCATCCGGGCCTCGGCCGCGGCCGGCAGCTCATCGCTCACGCCACCAGCCTATAAGCGGTAGACAAACTAAATCCTGCGCGTCCCATTCCTCGTTCCTGCGCTGGACCGTCTCCAGCGCACGGGCGGCGGCCTCCCGGGTTGGATAGGGACCGAGCCGGTCCTTACCCGGGCAGGGACCGTCGTCATCCTCGACGGTGTGATGCTTGAGGCAGAACCACCAGCGCTGTTCATTTGTCATGCACATTAGACTCGCAAAGCATGGCGACAGTGCTTCATCCGGGCCGGCTTTCTCCCACCCGCCAGGTCCCCGCGGAGATCACCCGGCCGGAATACGTGGGCAAGAAGCGTCCCAAGACCGGGGAACCGGACGTCAAGACGCCGGAGATCATCGCGCGGATGCGGGTGGCGAGCAAGCTGGCCGCCCAGGCGCTGGAGGCGGTCGGAGCGGCCGTGGCCCCGGGCGTCACGACCGATTACCTGGATCAGGTAGGCCACGATTACCTCGTCAGTCACGGCGCGTACCCGAGCACGCTCGGGTACCGCGGTTACCCGAAGTCGCTGTGCACGTCGCTGAACGAGGTGATCTGCCACGGGATCCCCGACGACACATTGATCAACGATGGCGACATCGTCAACATTGACATCACTGCGTACATCGGCGGGGTGCACGGCGACACCAACGCCACGTTCTGCGCCGGCGACGTGGACGAGGAATCACGGCTGCTGGTCGAGCGCACGCACGAGGCGATGATGCGCGGCATCCGCGCGGTGGCGCCGGGCCGTCCGCTGAACGCCGTCGGCCGGGTGATCGAATCGTACGCGCGGCGGTTCGGCTACGGGGTGGTGCGTGACTTCACCGGGCACGGGATCGGCCGGACGTTCCACTCCGGGCTGATCGTGCCGCACTACGACGACCCGCACACCAACGTGATCATGGAACCGGGGATGACGTTCACCATCGAGCCGATGCTCACCCTGGGCACCATCGACTACGACATCTGGCCGGACGGCTGGACGGCGGTGACCAAGGACCGCAAGCGCACCGCGCAGTTCGAGCACACGATCCTGGTGACCGAGAACGGCCACGAGATCCTGACGCTTCCGTAGGTTCTCAGGGGCCCGGCGGGCGAGCAGTCCTTTAGGCGTCGCGCTTGCGGAACAAGATCCCGCCCACGACGAGCAGGATCGCGGTGTAGACGGCGAACACGGCGAACTGGCTCCACGGCGAGAACAGGTGCGTGTCCTGTCCCCCGACGGTGGCCGAGACGGCCCGGCCCGCCGCGTCCGGCAGCCACCGGTCCAGGTCCTGGTACCAGCTGTTCGGCAGCAGGTGAGCCAGGATCGGGATCACGAACAGCAGCCCGATCACCGAGGTGATGGCGGCGGCGGTATGCCGCATGATCGCCCCGGCGGCGAACGCGAACAGCCCGCACAGGGTCACGTACAACGCGCTGCCGATGACCGCGCGCAGCACGTTCGGCTGGGACAGCGTGACGTTCTCGTGCGTGCTGGCCAGCAGCGCCTGGCCGAGGAAGAACGCGATGAAGGCGGCCACCAGCGTGACCACCACGGCCACGACGGCGAAGACCGCCACCTTGGCGGCGTAGATGGTGACGCGCCTGGGCATCGCCGTCAGCGACGTCCTGATCATCCCGCTGGAGTACTCGGCGGTGAGGACCATCGCGCCGAGCACCACGATGACAAGCTGGCCCAGGTAGAAGAGCCCGGCGATGCTGGCCTGGGTGGCGTCGAAGGTCGCCCGGTCGGCCGCCGACGTGTGCGACCAGTTGGCCGCGGTGCCGGCGCTGATCGCCGCGCCGATCCCGATGCTGACCGCCAGCAGCACGAGCAGCGTCCAGTAGGTCGAGCGGACCGAACGGATCTTGGTGAACTCCGACCGCAGGGTCCCGCCGAAACCCGCTCGCCCGGAGGGCGGGGGCAGGACCGGCGGACGGGCGGGCTGAGTCGTCGTCGCGGTCATGTCAGTTCCGCCCTTCACTGCTGTGCTGCGCTTGCGTGGCAAGCTCCTCCTGGGCAGGCGGCTGCGCCGGCCCTGGCCGGTCCGGCTCCGGCAGCTGGCCCTCGGCCCGGTATTCCACGCTGTCCGCGGTCAGCTCCATGAAGGCCGCCTCGAGCGAGGCCCGGACCACGGTCAGCTCGTGCAGCCGCACGCCGTGCTCGAATGCGATGTCGCCGACCTGGGCCGCGACCAGCCCGGACACGATCAGCGCGCCGTCGGCGCCGTTGACGGCGCTGCCGCCCGCCTCGGCCACCGCCTTGGCCAGCAGGTCAGGCTGAGGCGTGGCGACCCGCACGGTCTGGCCGGAGCTGCGGGCGATGAACTCCTCCATGGTGCAGTCGGCGAGCAGCTGGCCGCGGCCGATCACGATCAGGTGATCCGCGGTGTGCTCCATCTCCGACATCAGGTGGCTGGACACGAACACCGTGCGGCCCTCGGACGCCAGCGCCTTCATCAGGTTGCGGATCCACAAGATCCCCTCCGGGTCCAGCCCGTTGACCGGCTCGTCGAACATGAGCAGCGCCGGGTCGCCGAGCAGCGTGGCCGCGATGCCGAGCCGCTGGCTCATGCCGAGCGAGAATCCCTTGGTCCGCTTGCGCGCCACCTCGGTCAGGCCGACCAGCTCGAGTACCTCGCCCACGCGACGCGTGGGCAGGTTATTCGTCTGGGCCAGGCAGAGCAGGTGGTTGTAGGCGGACCGGCCGCCGTGCACCGCCTTGGCGTCGAGCAGCGCGCCCACCTCGCGCATCGGATACGCCAGTCTCGCGTATGACTTGCCGTCAATGCTGACGGTGCCGGCGTCCGGATAGTCCAGGCCGAGAATCAGCCTCATGGTCGTGGTCTTGCCCGCGCCGTTCGGGCCGAGAAAACCCGTTACCTTGCCCGGTGCCACGTCGAACGACAGGTTGTTGACGGCGATTTTCTCGCCGTACCGCTTACTGAGCCCCCGTGCCTCAATCATTGCGAACGTCCTCTCTGGCGGCGCGTCTCGGAATACCGCCACGGCCCGTTCAGCCTATTACTTCTCCATTGCGTGTCGATGAATTAGAGCTCGCGATTCGCCGGGCGTCGCGCGGGTGTCGCCCGGGCGTGCAGGCTGATCGAGTAACCCGCGCCGCGGCCGCGCAGCCGGTGCTGCTGGCCGTGGACCCGCGTCGGGCCGGGACGCAGCACCGCGCTGCCCGGGGCACCCTCCGTGGCCTCCCCCGCGATGACCGTGGCCACGTGGCAGTCACAATCCTGGCCGGCGTCACCGGGCGGCAGGACCACCAGCCACGCGCCGTACTCCGGACGGTCTTCAAGCTCGATTCTTACCGAACGGTCCGGGTCGAAGCGGACCAGACCCCACCATCGCTCCGGCGAGTCGACGAGAATCCGCAGCTTGCGGGCCAGCATGCCGAGCGTCGGCGGGGCGGCGTCCTGTGCGTGCTGTTCATTGCGCCGGTCATTGTGCTCGTCATCGGGACGGCGGGCGGCCGGCTCAGCGGGCATGAGCAGCGCGGCCTCGGCCAGGATGGCGATCTCCGGGGCCACGGACATGTCTGCGATCATCGGAATTCCTTCGCGAGCTCTTCGGCGCTACCCCTGAGCGGGCGGGCACCGGCGGCGACAACGGTCAGCTGAGGGTCGTTGTCAGCAACAACACGAAGGACAGAGCACGCGCGCGAGCATCGCGGTGACACCGTGATGACGGACTGCGCGGCCTGGCATGCGGGATAGCTTACACGGCAGGTAACCGCGCGTCGTCACATTGAGGTATCAGTTTGTCCTAGCTCGAGTTTCCGGGATAAGTTGATCTTGGTCTGTTGAGGCGCCGGGTTCCGGCGGCCTTACCTGGGCAAACAGCGTTCTGGCGCTGGCTTGGGCGGGCCTGATAGTGTATTACCCATATATGGCATCGATAGTGGGTAAGAAGCGCGGCGGGGCCACCTACTACTACCTGGTGGAGTCCGCCCGGGTCGGCGGCAAGCCGCGGATCACGTCCCAGGAGTACCTGGGGACAGCGGAGGAGCTGGCCGCGGCGATGCGCGGCGGCGGGCTCGGGCTGCCCGACCGCATCCAGCACAAGGACTTCGGCGCGGTCGCCGCCGCGTGGGGCGTGCTGGAGGACCTGGGCGCGGCCGGCATCATCGACGAGATGGCCGGGGCGCGGCGCGCCGATGCCGGCGCCAGCACCGGGACCTACCTGGCGCTGGCGGCGCTGAACCGGGTGGTCGCGCCGTGCTCGAAGCTGGGCTTCGCGGGCTGGTGGGCGAAGACGGCGGCGCCCCGGTTCGCCAAGATTCCCGGGACGGTTCTGGATCACCGGCGGTTCTGGGACGCGATGCATGCCGTCACGCTGGAGGACCTGGCCGGGATCAGCCGCCGGATCGCGCTGGCGATCGTGGACCAGTCCGGGCTGGACTGCTCGTCGGTGGCGCTGGACATGACCAACTTCGCCACCTTCATCGACACCGCGAACCGCAAAGCCCCGATCGCGCAGCGCGGCAAGGCCAAGCAAAAGCGCTCCGACCTGCGGCTGGTGGGGCTGGGCCTGGTCGTCACCCGGGACGGCGGGATCCCGCTGACCTGGCACGCCTACCCCGGCAACCGGCCGGACGTCACCCAGTTCCCCGCCATGATCAAGGCGCTGCGCGGCCAGTACGAGCAGGTCACGGCGGCCTGCGGGCAGCAGCCCGCGGACATGACCGTGGTCTTCGACGCCGCCAGAACAGCGAGGACAACTTCGCATTCCTCGCCGGGACCGGGCTGCACTACATCGGGTCGGTCCCGGCCAGCGACTGCCCGGACCTGACCGCCCTGCCCGCCTCGGCCCGCCCGGTGGTGGACCAGGAGCGCTTCGGCGGCCTGACCTGCTACGACACCCGCCGCGTCGTCTACGGCGCCGAGCGGCGGGCGATCCTCACTCACTCCCCGGAGCTGCACGAAAGCCAGGCCCGCGGGTTCGACGGCACCACCCTGGCCAAGGCCGGCAAGAAACTGGACGAGCTGGCCGCGACCCTGGCCCGCGGTAAGACCCGCCGGCCGCGCGAGAAGGTGGAAGCCGAGATCGAGAAGATCACCGCCAAGCCGTGGGTACGCCGGGTCATCACCTGGCAGCTATCCGGCGACCAGCCAAAGGACCTGCGCCTGGCCTGGCAGCAAGACCCAAAGGCCCGCGCCGCCCTGGAAGACGAGATCTTCGGCAAGCACGTGCTGATCACCGATCACGACGACTGGGCGGCGGCCGAGGTCGTCGCCGGCTACCGGTCCCAGTCCGAGGCCGAGTTCGGCTTCCGCCAGCTCAAAGACCCGCACGTGGTCTCCTTCAGCCCGATGTTCCACTGGACCGAGCACAACATCCGCGTCCACGTGTTCACTTGCGTCCTGGCCCTCCAGGTCGCCCACCTGATGCGGCTGAAGGCCCGCCGCGCCGGACTGAACCTGTCCGTGCGCGCCATGCTCGGCGAGCTCGCCGGCATCGGCGAGACCATCCTGGTCTACCAAAGCGACCGGGGCCAGCCCAGGGCCCACCGCATGCTCACCGACACCAGCCCGGTCCAGGACAAGCTCAGCGACATATTCGGCCTCGCCCGCTACGCCCCCAGGCGATGACATGGGTAATACGCCCGACCGGCCACCGCACCTAACCTGACCAGCAGAAACACGCACAAGATCAACTTATCCCGGAAACTCGGGCTATGCTCACGGTCATGCTTACGGTCGAGGCGCCCGACCGCGTGGCGCGCCGCTTCCGCGCTGACCCTGCCCGCGGTCCAGGCGGCGGCGCACAGCGTGCGCAGACCGTCGATGTGCGCCCCGTCACCGGTCAGTTCCAGCCGGTCTCCGGCCAGGCGCGCTGTCCAGCCGCCGCAGCTGAACGCGCCGTCTTCCTCGGTGACATCGGGATGCGGCTCGAGCAGGCCGGACAGGTCCTCGGCCAGGTAGGCGGGGCGCTGCGACGGCGGCGCGAGCACCGCTTCGGCCGGGCTGGTCACCCCGGTCAGCACGAGCATGCTGTCCGCGCCGACCCGGTGAGCACCCTCGATGTCGGTGTCGAGCCGGTCGCCGACGACGAGCGGATGCCGGGCGCCGGTCCGCAGCACCGATTCGCGGTGCAGCGGCGGCTCGGGCTTGCCCGCCATCAGCGGCTGCACTCCGGTCGCGGTCGCGATCACCTGGATGAGGGACCCGTTGCCCGGCTGGCGGCCGCGCCGGCTGGGCAGCGTGATGTCGCCGTTGGACGCGACGAACAGCGCGCCGCCGGCGACGGCCAGGCCGCCCTCGGCCAGCAGCGAGTAACCGATGTCAGGCGCATAGCCCTGGACGACCGCCTGCGGCTTGTCGATCGCGGTGCTGACCGGGCGCAGGCCACGTTCCCGCACCGCCATCCGCAGGCCGTTGCCGCCGGCAACCAGGACCGGCGCACCCGCCGGGAGACGCTCGGCCAGCAGCCGGGCGGCGGCCTGGGCGGAGGTCACCACGTCGTCCTTCGCGGCCGCGACGCCGAAGCTCGTCAGGAGCTCGGCGATGGCGGCCGGGGTGCGGAAGGCGTTGTTCGTCACGTATGCCAGCCGCATGCCCGCCGCGTCAGCCTTGCGCAGTGCCTCAGCCGCGCCAGGGATGGGGGTGCCGCCCAGGTAGACCACCCCGTCCAGGTCGAGCAGGGCGACGTCGTAGACGCTGTCGAGGGGTTCCTCGCTGCCGCGCAGAGCCTGCGTCACCCGGCACCCCCCTCGGCCGTCTTCCTGGCGCGCAGCGTGGCCCGCACCGAGAGCAGGGCCTCGGTGTAGTGGGTCGCGTCGGGGCGCATGGCAGCGGCGAGCGCCAGGTACTCGGCCGCGGCGGCGTGGTTCCCGGTCCGGGCCAAGGCGAGCCCCAGCCCGAAGTTCGCGTAGTCGTCCGACGGGCTGGCCTCGACGATCATCCGGAAATTGTCCGCCGCTTCGGCATAGCGGCCCGCATCGAACTGAGCCCGGGCGAGGGCCTCACGGACGCTGCGTGACCCGGGCTCGGCCGCTGCCGCGCGCTGCAGGACCTGGGCCGCGGCTGCAGGGCTGCCCCGGCCGAGAAGGTCCATGCCGCGGCGATACCATGCGTGCACGTCATCCGCAGATCCTTCGGGAAGGGCCTCGCCAGGGACGTTTTCTTCCGGATGGGAATCCCTGCTCGCGCTTGATCCTTTTGACATGGTGTGCAGACCCTTCCGTCCGACTCTGGTTCCGGTCTCGTGCTGGCACCCTTCCGTGGCATCCGTTATGCCCGTGACCGGGTGAGCGGTATCGCAAACGTCACATCACCACCGTACGACGTGATAAACGGCGGCATTCTCGATCGGTTGCGGGCGGCGGATCCGCACAACGTTGTCCGTCTCATCCTGCCAGGCGAGGACGCGGAGGCAAGCAAGGCCGCGGCGAGCCTGCTCCGCGAGTGGCTGTCGGCGGGCGTGCTCATCCGGGACCGGATGGCCGCGCTGTACATCTACGAACAGTGCCTTCCCGGGCAGGATGGCCCTACCTGCCTGCAACGCGGGATCATCGGCCTGGTCCGCCTTGGCTCGCCAGAATCGGCGGGCATCTTGCCGCACGAGGGCGTCATGCCCGGCCTGGTGGCCGGGCGGCGCAAGCTGATGGCGGCCACGCAGTCGAACCTGGAGCCCATCTTCCTGATCTACGACGGCGAGCAGCCCGGTGACGCTGTGCACCCGGCCATCGGGAATACGGCCACCGAGATCATGGACCGAGTCGCAGACGAGCGCGCGCCGCTGGTGTCGATCACCACCGAGGAAGGCATGACCCACCGGCTGTGGCGGCTCGATCATCCCGCCGAGCAGGCCGCGATCGCCACCGACCTCGCCGGACGCCGGGCGCTCATCGCCGACGGTCATCACCGCTATGCCGCCTACCTGGACCTGCAAGCCGAGATGCACGCGGCCGGCCATGGCACCGGGCCGTGGGACTACGGGCTGGCGTTCCTGGTCGACTCGACGGCCTACCCGCCCCGGCTGGGCGCCATCCACCGGGTGCTGCCCGGCCTGCCGCCGGACCGCGCGGCCGAGCTGGCCAAGGCCGCGTTCACCGTGCACGACCTGGCCGCCGACCTCAGCCTGGACGACGCGCTGCAGCGCCTAGCCGCGGCCGGCCAGGAGGGAACCGCGTTCCTGCTGGCCGGCGGTCCGGTATTCCGCCTGCTCAGCAACCCGGACCCGGTTCAGCTCGGCGCCTCGATGCCGGACGGGGCGTCCGCGTCCTGGCAGCGCCTCGACGCATCGGTGCTGCAGCACTTGCTGCTCGGCCGGCTGTGGGGCGTCACCGACAGCGAGCGCGACGTGCTCATCGACCACGACGCCGCCGACGCGGTGCGGGCGGTCTCAGGCGACGCGACCGCGACGGACATCGCCGAGCGGGGAGGAGGCGCGGCCTTGGCGGCCGGGGGCACCGCGGTGATCTCCAATCCGGCGTCTTTCGAGGCGGTCATCCGGATCGCTGCAGAAGGCGAACGGGTGCCGCGTAAGTCCACGTCGTTCGGCCCCAAACCGCGTACCGGCCTGGTCCTGCGCACGTTCGGCCCGTCGTCCGACTGACCCGCGGCTGTGCCCCGGATGCCCCTGCCTGCTCCCGGATTCCGCCGGGCTGCGGGACAATGGGCGCGTGACAGATGGAATCGGACCGACGGGTGTGACGCCGCTCGGGCATGAGGTGTTCCAGATCGACACCCGGATGGCCGGGTACGACGGGATCACGGCCGGCTACCTGATCCGGGGCGACCGGCCGTGCCTGGTGGAAACGGGGACCGCGCCGTCCTCGCCGGTGGTCCGTGACGCCCTGACCCGGCTCGGGATCGGCGCCGACGACCTCGCCACGGTCGTGGTGACACATATCCACCTTGACCACGCGGGCGGGGTCGGCGACATCGCCGCGATGTTCCCGGCGGCCCAGATCGTCGTGCACCAGCGAGGCGCGCGGCACCTCGCCGACCCGAGCAGGCTCATGGCCGGCGCCCGGATGGTCTACGGCGACGCACTCGACCGGCTTTTCGGCGTGCTCACCCCTGTTCCCGCCGAGCGCATCGTCGCGCTCGACGACGTTGGCACCGTCGATCTGGGCGGCGGCCGGCGCCTGGACAGCCACTACTCCCCCGGCCACGCCAAGCACCACGTCGGCCTGGTCGACTCCGACACCGGCGACCTGTACGTCGGCGATGCGGCGGGCGTGTACCTGCCTGAAACGGGGGACGTCAGGCCGGCTACGCCACCGCCCGACTTCGATCTGGAGAGCGCGCTGGCCTCGGTGCGCAGGTTCGCCGCGCTGCGGCCAGCGCGGCTGCTGTTCAGCCACTTCGGCCCGGTTACCCAGGTCAGCGAGACGCTGGACAGGTCGGTGGAGGAGATTATCGTCTGGGTCGAGGAAACTCGCCAGGCGCGCGCGGCGGGCCTGGACCTCGACCACGCCGTCGCCATGGTGCGGGACCGCACCAAAGACCGGTACCTGGCGGCCAGCCCGGACGCCGATCCCGCCATCGCGGAGAAGTTCGAGCGGGTTAGCAGCGCCGTCGGCAACGTGGAAGGCATCATGCACTGGCTCGGCAAGGCCGAGAACAACGGCGGCTAGCCGTCTCGGAACGGCATGCTGCTACCGCTTTGGTCGCCGCCGTCGAGGTCACCTTCGCTCGAGGTCACCTTCCTCGAGGTCACCTCCGTCGAGGTCACCTTCCTCGAGGTCATCGAACTCGATGCCGTCGAGCTCGTCGAGGCGCTCGGCCGCGTCGGTCTCACCGTGGATGTCCGCCTCGGCGGCCCGGGCGAACGCATCCCGGGCCTCGTCCGCGCGCCCGGCCGCTAGCAACGCGTCCGCGTGGGCGTAGAAGAGGCGCGCGGACCAAGGCCGCACCCGGCCGCTGGTCAGCTCGGGAACCTGCAGAGCTAGTAGCGCGGCCTCGGGCAGCCCCTGATCCCGGCGGATACCGGACTCGACAATCCGCAGCTCGATCTGCACGGCCCGGTCGAGTTCGACGGTATTGGCCTCCCGCACCAGCGCCAGCGCCCGGTCCAGCCGACCGAGGGCCCGCTCGCAATCGGCCATGATCGGCAGGTAGTCGTCCCGTCCGGTCATGCGCCGCGCGGCTCGTAGCTCTGACAGGGCCTCGGCCCAGCGCCCGGTCTGGTAGGCGGCGATGCCGCAGGCTTCCCGGACCACGCCGACCCGAGCAGCGAGGCGCTTAGCGGCCTGAGCATAGGGGTAGCCCTGCTCAGGGTCTTCGGCCAGATCCGCGGCGACCAGGTAGCGGGCCACGCTGTCGGCCAGGTCGTTCGGCAGGCTATGCAGCTGGGCCCGCGCCTCGGGGTCGAGCTGCTCCGCGCTGACCGAGTCTGGTAGCTGCGGCCTGGCCTGGTATGCCGTCTGGCCAGGCACCTCGTCCCGTCCGGCCCAGGGACGCCCGCCGCCGGGGCGTTCCCGGTCCCGGCCGCGATCGGCGCTCGAACTGCGCTGACCGTCCCGGCCGCGATCGCTGCTGCGGCTACGGTCACCACTTCGGGCTTGATCGGCCACCTTCGGGCTTGATCGCCAGTACGGGCGCGATCGCTACCAGGGGTGCGATCGCTGCTGCGGCCGCGGGCCGACCACGGGGCCTCGTCCGCGCGCCCGCCCGCGAGCAACGCATCGGCGTAGGCGTAGAAGAGCCGCGCGGACCAGGGCCGCACCCGGCCGCTGGTCAGCTCGGGGACCTGCAAGGCCAGGGCCGCGGCCTCGGGCAGCCCTTGATCGCGGCGGATGCCTGACTCGACGATCCGCAGCTCCACTGCGTGGCCCGGTCGAGTTTGGCGTTGCTGGCCTCCCGGACCAGGGCACGGCCAGCGCCCGGTCCAGCCGGCCGAGAGCGCGCTCGCAGTCGGCCGTGCAGCGGCACGGTGCGTAGTCCCGTTCCGGGTCATGCGCCGCGCGGCCCGCAGCTCCGACAGGGCCTCGGCCCAGCGCCCCGTCCGGTAGGCCGCGATGCCGCAGGCCTCCCGGACCACGCCGACCCGCGCGGCCAGGCGCTTGGCCGCCAGGGCGTAGGTGTAGCCCTGCTCCGGGTCTTCGGCCAGGCCCGGCGGCTACCAGGTAGCGGGCCACGCTGTCGGCCAGGTCGTTCGG
>CAWDBS010000002.1:0-13052 GCA_963800415.1 uncultured Actinomycetes bacterium | reverse complement strand
ATCGCCCGGGTCCGGCGGCGACGGCCACCGCTCAGGTCCAGGCCGGGATATGTGATTAAGGGTCATCGGATCGCGGCGTCACCGGCCCGGTCAGGCCGGGACACCGCCTCACCTCCTCGACTGTTCCAGCTGTCATGCGGAGCTGCCGCCCCTCATAACACCCACCCTCACCAGGGCGGAGCCCGGCGGCGAGTGGCCTCCGGCACGTCCGGCCGGGACGTTCGTCCATAGCACCGCGCCGCGCCCCGGCCGATCGCGTGACGGGCCATGGTCCTGCTCAGCGAGGACTTCCGGCCCTGGCCGCGACCGGACGGCTGGACCAGGCTGAGCCTTCTCAGGCCAATACCTGGACGGTGATACCCATGATCGAAGTCACGGCGGCGGCCCTGGCCACTCATCCGTTCCTGCATGGCATGTGCCGCGACCACCTGGCGGTGCTCGCGGACACCGCCTCGGACGTCACGTTCGCGGCCGGGCACCGGCTCTTCGAAGACGGCGGCGGCGCCACTCGGTTCTGGCTGATCCAATCCGGCCACGTGACCCTGGATCTGCACGTGCCGGGGCAGGGCCGGATGAAGATCGACAATATCGGCATGGGAGAGCTACTCGGCTGGTCGTGGCTGTTCCCGCCATACCGCTGGGCCTTCGGGGCGGTGGCCATGGGCCCCGTCGAGGCCTTCGAATTCGACGGGCGGGCGGTACGCGCCTGCTGCGAGTCCGATCCCGCCCTCGGGTACGAGCTCACCCGGCGGCTCGCGCGCGTCGTCGCGAAGCGGCTGCAGGCCACCAGGGTCAGGCTGATCTCGGCGTCCAGCCAGTCGGCGATATCACGCTGACCCGGCTGGCCGGGGCCAAGATCCTGGCATCTGGTGTCCGATGCCTCATGCCGGGCCGTACGCCTATGGACACGCTGGGGTGGACCGCGATCAGGCAGCGAGGGAGGAGGCCCAGTCATGGTAACCAAGCCAGTCATAGTGGGCGTGGACGGCTCGGAAGAGTCGCTCCGGGCCGTCGAATGGGCGGCCCTCGAGGCGAAACGGCATTCCTGGCCGCTGCGGATCGTGTCAGCTCCCGCGCTGGTGCCGCGGCTGCACGCCTATAACGCGTCGCCGGAGGTTATCGCCAACGCGTTGCGCGGGATATCCGCCCGGGCCCTGCACGCGGCCATCACCCGGTCCGAGGAAGTAGCCCCTGGCCTGACCCTCACCACCGGGCTGCTGTCCGGGCCGCCAGCCCTGGCGGTCGCGGAAAGCGGCTCGGACGCGTCCATACTCGTCGTGGGGGCGCGCGGAGCGGGCGGCTTCGCGGCGATGGCGCTCGGCTCGGTGAGCAGGTACGCCGCCACCCGTGCCGCCTGCCCGGTTGTCGTGGTCCGGGAGGAAAGCATGGCCGTGCACCGCGAGATCGCTGTGGGCATCCGCGATCCTCAGAACACCACCGAGACGCTGGCCTTCGCGTTCGAGGAGGCGGCGCTGCGCAACGCGGACCTAGTTGCCGTGCACACCTGGTACTGGTTCCCGTCCGGGCTGCACCAGCCGGCTGGGTCCACGGAGCTGCGGACGACTGAGCCGGAGCGGATCTCGGCGGAGGCCGCCAGCAGCCTGACCGCGGCGTTGGAGGGGTGGCGCGACAAGTACCCGGACGTTCGGGTCCGTCATGACATCATCCACGGGCATCCCGCCCGGGTCCTCGCGAGCTACTCCGCGCGCGCCGACCTCGTGGTGCTCGGCAGGCACGGCCATCCCGCCGCCGCCGGTCCTGGCATCGGCTCGGTCCAGCACGCGGTCCTCGACCACGGCCATGGGCCCGTCGCCGTCGTGCCGGCCGACTGACAACACCCCTGGGCGCGGGTGAGGGCGAAGGTCCCGCGTCAGCACGGCGAACGCCCCTGACCGGTGGTCATGCCGCCGGGGCAGGCTGGCCTGACAAGCGCAGGGACCCGCCTTGCGGGCATCGGCTCGAGGAGATTTCGTGATCATGAAAACCATCGATGACGTGGCGGTCGCGGGCCTGCGCGTCCTGGTGCGGGCCGACCTCAACGTGCCGCTCGACGGCGGGCGAATCGCGGACGACGGCCGCATCAGGGCCAGCCTGCCGACCCTGACCGCGCTGACGGGCCGCGGCGCCAGGGTGATCGTCTGCGCTCACCTCGGCCGTCCCGGCGGCAAGCCGGACCCCAGGTACTCGCTGGCACCGGTCGCGACCCGGCTCGGAGAACTGCTCGACCACCAGGTGGAGTTCGCCGCGGACGGGCCCGCGGCGCGCGCCGCGGTCGCGGCGCTGCGCCCAGGCGGGCTGGTCATGCTGGAGAATCTGCGCTTCAACCCGGCGGAGACCAGCAAGGACGCCGGCCAGCGCGGCTTGTTCGCGGACCAGCTCGCCGAGCTGGCCGACCTGTACGTCGCGGACGGCTTCGGCGCCGTGCACCGCAAGCACGCCAGCGTCTACGACGTCGCCCTGCGCCTGCCGCACGTGGCCGGCTACCTGGTCCAGGCCGAAGTCGCTGCGCTCGGCCGGCTGACCGCGGACATCCGGCGGCCGTATGTGGTGGTCCTCGGCGGCGCGAAGGTCGCGGACAAGTTCGACGCGATCGGCAGCCTGATCACCGTGGCCGACCGGATCCTGATCGGCGGGGCCATGGCCTTCCCCTTCCTGGCCGCCCGCGGTTACAAGACCGGCACCTCGCTGCTCGAGGCCAGCCAGGTCGACGCGGCGGCGGGCTACCTGGACCAGGCGGCGCCGGGCCAGATCGAGCTGCCATCCGATCTCGTCGTGGCGGCTGAGATCCCCGCGGACACGCGGCACCAGGTGGTGGCGGCCGACGCGATCCCGGTCGGCCAGATGGGCCTGGACATCGGCCCCGAGTCGGCCCTGCGGTTCGCCGCCGCGGTCGGGTCCGCCGGGACGGTCTTCTGGAACGGCCCGATGGGCGTGTTCGAAGTGGCCCTGACCGCCGCGGGCACCCGGGCCGTGGCCCACGCCATGATCGGCGGCGACGCGTTCACGGTCGTCGGCGGCGGTGACACCGGGGCGGCCATCCGCGCGCTCGGGTTCGCCGAGGACGCGTTCGGCTACGTCTCCACCGGCGGCGGCGCCAGCCTGGAATTCATCCAGGGTAAGACGCTGCCCGGCCTGGCCGTCCTGGACAACGCGTGACCGGGCGGCCCTGCCTGGTGCTGCTGCGCCACGGGCAAAGCGAATGGAACGCCGCCGGCATCTTCACCGGCTGGGAGAACGCCCACCTGACCGCCGCGGGCGAGGAGGAAGCCACCCGGGCCGGGGCGCTGCTGGCCGAGCACGGAACCTATCCCGCCTTCGTGCACACCTCCCTGCAGCGGCGGACGATCCGGACGGCCGATCTCACCCTGGCGGCCGCCGATCGCGACTGGATCCCGGTGCGCCGGTCCTGGCGGCTCAACGGGCGGCACTACGGGGCGCTGCAAGGTCGGCCCAAGGCCGAGGTGCTGGCCGAGTACGGCGAGCGGCAGTTCGCGCTGTGGCGCCGCTCTTACGACGCCACGCCGCCGCCGCTCAGCGCGGCCGCCGAGCGTCCTCAGCTCGGCGATCCCCGTTACCAAACGCTCCCGCCCGAGGCCCGGCCCGGCGCGGAGTCCCTCCGGGACGTCTCGGCGCGGCTGCTGCCTTACTGGTACGACGCGATCGTGCCCGACTTGCTGGCCGGGGGATGCGTGCTCGTCGTCTCGCACGGCAACACGCTGCGGGCCCTGGTCAAGCACCTCGACTCCATTCCAGCGGACCAGATCGCCGAACTGGACATTCCCACCGGAATCCCGCTGGTCTACCAGCTCGGGCCGGACTTGCGCCCGGGCGCCCTGGAGGGCCAGTACCTCGACCCGCACGCCGCCCGGGACGCGATCGACGCCATCAGGGCCACCACCGCATCCGGAATAGCATCCGCCAGGAGGATCAGATGAACCGCAGATCAGCTGAGGAGACCCCGCGCATCGTGGTCGGGGTGGACGGCTTCGAGTCGTCCAAAGCCGCGCTGCGCTGGGCGATCCACCAGGCCAAGCTGACCGGGGCGGTAGTGGAGGCGGTGACGACGTGGCAGGTCCCGGCCGGCACCAGACTGGTCCCGGCGGAAGACATGCCCGACTACCAGGACGACGCCCGGATGGTCCTCACCGAGGCGATCACCGAGATGTGCATGATCGATACCGAGGTCCAGGTCTGCCCGCGCGTGGTGCAGGGACGGGCCGCGCAAGTGCTGGTGGATGCCGCCGAAGGAGCGGAGCTGCTCGTGCTGGGCTGCCGCGGGCACGGCGGGCTCGCCGGGGCCCTGCTCGGGTCGGTCGGCCAGTACTGCGCGCATCACGCCTCGTGCCCCGTGGTGATCATGCGCGGCAAGCACTGACCGAGCGCCGACGGCGGGAATGCCTCACCTGACGATCAGGACCGGGCGGTCGGTCAGGTGGATCACCTTGTGCGCCGTGCTGCCCAGGACCAAACCGGCCAGGTCGCTGCGGCCGCGCGAGCCCATCACGATCACATCGGCGCCGTGTTCGATCGCGTCGTCGACGATGTCGCGCGCGGCGTAGCCGAACAAGGTGGTCCTGACATCGCCGTGCGCCTTCACGCCAGCCTCGGTCAGCTTGTCAACGGCGGCCGAGACCTTGGCGTTGGCCTCTTCGGCGGTCTCGTCCGAAATGACCACGCTGGTCTTGACCGCTATCTCACGCTCCCGCAGGTGCAAGACCCATACCTCGCCGTGGGAAAGCAGCGCCAGATCACGGGCCGCGAGCAGGGCCCGGTCGGATATCTCTGAGTGGTCCACGGCCACCAGGATCTTTTCGTACATGGCCTTTATCCCTTCTGCGTCAAAGGTTCCCTTCAGTGATATTCGGAGCCTTCCTAGCGAAGTGTCACGCCCGGCAATGCCAGTGGCCAGGGACGAAAGACCCTTCGGTGGTCACACCGCGGCATGATCCCCCTCGCCGGTCCGGACCCGCAGGACACGGTCCACCGCGGTCACCCAGATCTTCCCGTCGCCGATCGTGTCGGTCCGGGCATGCTTGGCCAGGGTCTCGACCAGGGTGTCCGCGTCGTCGTCCAGGACCACGAGGTCCAGCCGGACCTTCGGCAGCAGTGCCCCCTTCCGGGCGCCATGCAGGCCGAGGTCGATGTCGGCGCCATGGGCAGGCTCGCCGAACTGGCGGCCGAAACCACGGACCTCGCTCACGGTCAGTCCGTGCACCCGGCTGCCGATCAGGGTCCCGATCAGCTCATCCAGCTTCTCGGGCCTGATGATGGCGGTGATCAGTTTCATGCCGTTCCACCTTCGGTCTGGGTCGCTATTCTCCTGCTCCGGCGCGGTGAATTCACCGCGCCGGTACGCGCTTTTACATGCTGCGCATGCGCTGGAACTTGCGGATGTCATCCTTGCCTGCCAGCAGCGCCAGGCCGGCGACCAGCAGGACGACGCCTGTTGCGGCCTTGAGTGCCGTTCCCGTGATGTGCTTCATGGTCCGAACCCTTCTCCTGCGCCGGGCCCGGTCTTCTCGGCCCGGATCGGCGAGCATGTGCCGCCCCATGCACGGCATCATGGCTGCTGCCAACCTCACGCTTCCCCGCTCCGCGGGCTAGGGCCGAAAGCCGGCTCCGCCAGGACCAGGGTCCCGAGCGTTATCCGGCGACGGCGGCGGCGCGGGTGGAACGGTCGCGCTCATCGTCGAGCCAGGCCGCCGCGTCTCCGGGGCTTACCGCCAGCTCCTCCACCCGGGCGTGCGCCGCCGACAGGGCGCGGCGCGAGACGCGGTAATGATGACCGCAGAGCAGCATTTCGGTCTCATGGGACCGGCCGGAGGCGGGCGGCATGACGACCCGGACTACCGCCCTGGCCACGCAGCAGCAGGCCCGGTCGTCCGGGCCGGGCGCCGGTCCCCGGTGAGCGGCGGCGTCGAACACCGCGGTCGCGCCGTCGGCCTGGCTGTCTGATGACGGGTGGATTCTCGCGTTCATGACATCAGCGTCGCCCGGTGCGCCCCTGACCCGGAAGAGACGTACCGCACTTCCAGCAGGGCCAAAGGTCCCGGCCCTTGGGCCCTCGGGCTGGGTGGGGCGCTGGTCAGTTAGTCTCCCTGCGGCCGAAGGCGCGCTTGGCGACAGCCGACGTCCCGATGACGGCGAACAGCGCCACGGCCACCGCTGACGGCACGGTGGTAACGTTCGGCGGGCTCGCGAAGGTCATGTCGCCGCCGAAGATGCCGTCGAACAGCACCGCCAGCCACATCGCGACGATACTCAGAGCAGCCCAGAACCCCGGCACCAGCAGCCGTGCCGCAATACCCTGGCGAACGGGCTTATCGGTGGAGGGCTCATGCATCAAGGTAGTCATGGCAATCTCCTCTCTCCAATTTCAGGCTCATACCTTTGCAGCCTTAGCCGCCAGGGGCATTGGTCATGAACTCGGCGGACCTCGGCGAGGCGGCTCAGGACTTTGGGCCGCCGCGAAAGCCGCGAGCACGCCACAGTCCATAAGGCAGGCGCTAAGCCCGGCATGGCGCGCCGGGGCGGCCGCCGCAACTCGATGGCCTGCGTGCGGTGAAAGTGACGAAAGGCCCGCGAACTGACCAGCCGGCCTGGTGACCTTCGACTCTGCTGAGGCTCGCGCCCGGCACCGCAGCATGGACGGGAACAGGACAAGGCAAAGGGGTGACGATCATGCGAGCCGTGGTTGTCTATGAGTCCATGTACGGCAACACGCACCTGGTTGCCGACGCCATCGGAGCCGGGCTTAGCACGGTCTTCGATGTGACTGTCGTCCCGGTCGCACAGGCCAGCCAAGCGGTTCTGGCCGATGCCGACCTGATCGTCGTCGGCGGCCCGACGCATGCTCATGGCATGAGCCGGGCAGCCACCCGCAAGGCGGCCGTCAAGGCCGCCGACAAGCCGGCGGGCGGGCTGACGGTCGAGCCGGACGCGCCGGGCCCAGGGCTGCGTGACTGGTTCGGGTCGCTCGGCCAGTACCCGGTCAAGGCGGCCGCCTTCGATACCAGGATGCACGGGCCTGCGGCGCTGACCGGCCGGGCCTCGAAGGGGGTGTACCGGCTGCTGCGCGCGCACGGGTTCGATGTGGCCGCGGAGCCGGAGAGCTTCCTGGTGACCAAGCAGGACCGGCTCGAGCTGCACGAGACTGCCCGGGCCCGCGAGTGGGGCACCAAGCTGGCCGCGCGCCTCGCCGTGCGCTCAGCACAGACCAGCTGACCCTGGGTCAAGGTCCCGGCGTTCCACCACCACCGTCGTGATGGACCCCGGAAAGCCGGCGCAGGAACGGGTCGGCTAGCCGATAGCTGGTCACGCGGACGCGTGCGTCTACGGCGACGACGCCGTCCGGCCGGGCGATCACCGGGTTGAGGTCGAGCTCGGCGACCTGCGGCAGGTCGTCGGCGAGCCGTGACACGCGGAGCAAGGTGTCGCGCAGTGCGCCGATGTCGGCGGCCGGCTGGCCGGGGTTCCCGAGCAGCACCGGCGCGGCGCGGATGGAGTGGATCAGGTCGTCGGCGTCCGCGACGGTGAGCGGGGCCAGGCGGGCCACGTGATCACCGAGCACGTCGGTGGCGACCCCGCCGAGCCCGAACACCACCACCGGGCCGAACACCGGTTCCTGGACCACGCCAACGATGGTCTCGATGCCGCCGGTGATCATGGGCTCGACCAGGACTCCGGACAGCCGCCCGGCGAACTTGGCCCGCAGGCGGCCCATGGCGGCGCGTACCTCGTCGGCTCCGCTCAGGTCGAGCTCGACGGCGCCAGCGGCGGTCTTGTGCAGCAGGCCGGGTACGTCGGCCTTTATCACCACGTGACCGCCCAGGTCGGCCGCTGCCTCGACGGCCGCGTCGGTACCGTCAGCCCGGCGGAACTCCACCATCGCAATGCCGTAGCAGCGCAACAGGTCGTCGGCCTCTCCGCCGGACAGCCAGCCGCCGCCCGGCATCCGCGCGAGGAAAGAGCCGATGATCGCGCGGGCCTCGGCCGCTCGCACGTTTTCCAGCTCGGGCACCGCGCCGGGCCGGGATCGCCATGAGCCGTAGCGGGCGGCCCGGGCCAGTGCGCGGGCGGCCGCTTCCGGGTAGGCATATGCGGGCACGGCCGGGCCGTCATCGCGACCGCGCAGCATCCGGATGGCCTCGGGCTGACCCAGCACGACCGCCGCAACCGGGACGGGCAGCCGCAGGGCGGTCAGGACCGGGATCAGGTCAGCAGCAGCGCGCCAGGTAACCACGGCCATCAGGGCATCGACGCGGTCCTCGGCGGCGGCGATGTGCAGCGCCTCGCGGAAGGCTTCCGCGCTGACCGCCGCGGTGGTGTCCACCGGGCCGTCCAGGGCTGAGCCGGGCGGCAGCACCTCCCGCAGGCGGTCGCGGGTCCCGGGGGTTGTCGTGGCCACGGCCAGGCCGGCTTCCGCGCATGCGTCGGCCGCCAGCACACCCGCGCCACCGCCGTTGGACACGATGGCCACGACACTGCCCGCCGGGACCGGCTGGGACGCCATCAGCGCGGCCGCGTCGACCAGTTCGCCGAAGCTGGTAGTGGCGATGATGCCCGCCTGATCGAACAGCGCCTGCCGGGTGATCAGCGGCGCGGCGGCCGCTGCGGTGTGCGAGGCGGCAGCACGCTGACCCGGAACCGATCGCCCGGCGTGGACGGTCAGGACGGGAATCTTGGCGCCCACCCGGCGCGCGGTCCGGGCGAACCTCCGCGGGTGGCCGAAGGATTCCTGGTACAGCACGGCCAGCTCGGTAGTGTCGTCCGCCTCCCAGCACAGCAACATGTCGGTGCCCGAGACATCCAGCTTGTCGCCGACCGCGGCGAACGAGGAGATCCCGATGCCGAGCCGGGAGAACTGCTCCACCAGCGCCGCGCCGACCCCTCCGGATTGGACCACCAGCCCGGTCTGGCCGGGTTCAGCGCGGGGCACGTCGAATGTGGCCGCCAGCCCGATCTCGGGCACCGCCACCCCGGAGGAGGCCGGGCCCACCAGCCGCATGCTCCCTTGGCGGGTGACCTCGAGCAGGCCGGATTCCTGCGCCGACGTCAGCCACGGAGTCGTCACCACCAGCGACCTGGCTCCGCGTCTCCCGCACTCCCGCGCCACCTCCACGACCCGCGCCGCCGGTACTGCCACCACCGCCAGGTCGGGGGCCTCGGGCAGGGCGGCGACCGACGGGACGCACGGGATGCCGCTGACGTCGCCGCCGTCCGGGCTGACTCCGTACAAGGGCCCGGAGAAACCAGCGTCGCGGATGTTGAGCAAGATCCTGCGGCCGATCGATCCCGGACTGTCGCCGACGCCCACCACGGCGGCCGACCGGGGAGCCAGCAGAGGCTCCAGGCTGGCCACATTCGCGTGTTTATCCCGGTCGGCTACCGCGTCCAGCCATGTGCTGGCCTCACCCAGGGCCGCATTGCGCGGGACCGGCATGGTCAGCTCGACCACGCCATCGTCGAACGTGCGTCGCACCGCCAGCCCCGCGTCGTTCAGCACCCGCAACACCCGGTAGTTGCCAGGCAGCACCTCGGCGGCCAGGACCTTCACGCCGCGGGCCCGGGCCACCGAAACCAGGTGCTCCAGCAGCAACGTCGCGATACCGCGCCGGTGCATGCCGTCGGCTACGGCCAGCGCGACCTCCGCGGCCGCCACGTCGGCCGCCGCGTCGGCGGCCAGCTGATAGCTGGCGACCCCCACCACCTCATCGCCCAGCAGGCCAAGCAACGCCACCAGCCCCGGATCGCCCTCCAGGCAGACCCGCCGGGCCTCTCGCTCGGCCGATACCCGGCTCGCGCTGAAGAACCGGAAGTACAGATTGTCCGGTGACATCGCCTCGTGCAGTTGCCTGACGGCTTCGTAATCGTCGGGGGCGGCCGGCCGGATGGTCATGGTGGTGCCGTCGGCCAGCAGCGCGTAGGACCGCCCGGCCTCCGCAAACCTGGTCAACCGATCACCTCCGGTTCCTCTGGCCCGGTCACGGATCCATCATTCCAGGGGCGGGCCCCAGCCCGCGCCTACGGCCTGAACCTCGGCCGGCTATCCAGGCCCGCAGATGGCAGCGTAGGGTCAAAATCCGATGGTTTACCCGCAGACAGCCCGCGCAGGCCGGAGCAAGGGCGCAGAGACCGCGCTTCTTCAGGCCCCGATAGCTCAGACCCCGATAGCACGGACAAGGCATGGCCAGATCGGCGGCGGCGTTCGCATATGTCCCCCTGGGCGCGATGGTGAAGTCCACAGCAGCTCACCGGGTAGATCAGGATGGTTACGGTGCCTGAGGACATCTACCCGGTGCAGTGGACCGGGCGGCAGGCCATAGTGGCGCTGCCGGAGGATATCGATGTATCCAATGCCGGGGCAATCCGCGAGGAACTGCTGTCGGTCATCAACCGGGGCGCCGAGGTACTGATCGTGGACATGACCGCCACGATCTCCTGCGATCACGCGGGCGCCGATGCGGTGGCGCGGGCTTACCAGCGCGCCGTGGCCAGCCGCACCGAGTTGCGGCTGTCCGTCACCAGCGGAGCCGTCCTGCGGATGCTGGGCATGACCGGCGTCGGCCGCCTGGTGCCTGTCTACCCTTCCGTGGAGGCCGCCGGCGCCGCGCGGTCGCCGGCCGCGAGTGCCGCGCGCCCGGCGGCGGATGCGCGCCAGGCCAGGGGCAGCCGGCGCAGGCGGATGACCGGCGCCTCACCTGGCGGCAGCATCCATCCCGGGACCGACCTGGGCGTGGAGGTCGCGCTGCTGGACCGCGACGGCGTGATTGCCTGGGTCAACCAGGCATGGCAGGCCTTCGCCGCCGCCAACGGGGGCGATCCGGCCCGCACCGGCCGCGGCGTGTCATACCTGCAGGCCTGTGCCTCGGCCGGGGACGACCCGGTGGCGCAGGAGGTCGCCGCCGCCATCCGTGCCGCGCTGGCGGGAGACCTACCCGGCCCGCTGACGGTCGAGGTGCCCTGTCACAGCCCGGCCACCGAACGCTGGTTCGACGTACTGATCGCGTCCCGCCAGGATGACCAGGGCCGGCGCCTGGGGGCAACGGTCACGCTGTCACTGGCCAGATCACAACCCAGGCCCCAGGCAGCGAGTCCTCGACGCGGACTGACGCTGGCCCAGGCCCCCGATGCCCCGGCGCCTGCGCACCGGACTCCGCGAGCAGGCGGCCAGCCGACGGCCGCGGCGGTCATGACCCCGGGCGTGCTGTGGAGCATGATCGAAGCCTTCAACGACGGGGTGGCGCTGGCCGACCGCGAAGGCACGCTCGTGCTCGCCAGCCGGCGGCTGGAGGAGATGTTCGGCTACCAGCACACCGAACTGACCGGGCAGCCGGTCGAGCGCCTGATCCCCGCCCACCTGCAGGCCGCCCGGGCCCGGCCGGTGGGCACCGGGGCCCTGCTGACCGGGCTGCACAAAGACGGGACCTCCTTCCCGGTCGAGGTCAGCCTCAGCCCCGTGCGGACCGCTGCCGGCCGTTTCTCCCTGGCCGTGGTGCGGGACATGACCGAAGTCCGCAGCCTCGCCGACGTTGACGCCGCCGCGGCCGCCGTCCGGCGGGTACATCGCAGCCAGGAACTCCTCGACTCGATCATCACCCGCCTGTACCAGGTCGGCATCAGCCTGCAGACCGCCGCCGACCTGCCCCGCGATTCGGCCGGGCCGCACGTCGAACAAGCCCTGCGGACCCTGGACGACACCATCAGCCAGATCCGCGAGAGCACGTTCGCCGGCCAGGAGGACCAGGGGCGCTAAAGCAGAGCGGCTCCCGCCACCTGAGGCCTTAACCGCTCCCGGCTGCCGGGCCGGCGGCACTCGGTCAGTTAAGCTAAAGCGTGCCGGCTGGCCGAACAGTCGGCGCCGAGCGCAGGGACCGTGTGATGCATCCCAGTGAAGACTCAGAGCGCCAGCCGTCCGGCCAGGCGGTGATCGTAGCCGCCGACGCGCTTCCGGCGTTGTTCGACGCGCTGCGCGGCCGCGGTTACACGGTGGTCGGTCCCACCGTCCGAGACGGCGCGATCGTGGTGGCCGAGCTGACCACGGTCGCTGAGCTGCCGTTCGGCTGGGGGGTGGAGACCGAAGCGGGGAGGTACCGGCTGCGGGAACGGTCCGACACCGCCGCGTTCGGGCACTCCGCCGGTCCGCAGTCATGGAAAAACGTGCTGCATCCGCCCCGGGCTAAGGTGTGGTCGGCGGATCGGGTGACCGGCACCGTGGAGGTCACCGCGGAGGCCGGCCAGACGGCGGAGCGGCCCAGATACGCGCTGCTCGGCGTGCGTCCCTGTGACGTGCGCGCGGTCGGCATCTTGGACCAGGTGCTGACCGGCGGCCGGCACGCGGATCCGGTCTACCGCGGCAGGCGCGATGGCGCGTTCATTATCGCGGTCGAGTGCACGGAGCCGGGCGCGACCTGTTTCTGCACCTCGATGGGTTGCGGTCCCGGTGTCGAGTCCGGGTTCGACCTGGCCATGACGGAGCTGGCCGACGCCGAGGGCCACCGTTTCGTGGTCCGGGCCGGCACGCCGGCCGGCGCCGATGTGCTGGCGGACGTGCCGCGCCGGCCAGCGGACGATGCGACGATCCAGCGGGCCGGCACGGCCGTAGCTGATGCGGCCGAACGGATGGGCCGGACCATGCCCGCGCCGGGCCTGCCGCAGCTGCTGGCGGACAGCCGCGAGTCCCCGCACTGGGCCGACGTCGCTTCCCGCTGCCTGACGTGCGGCAACTGCACCATGGTCTGCCCCACCTGCTTCTGCACGACCACCGAGGACGTGACCGACCTGACGGGCGATCACGCCGAGCGGTGGCGGCTCTGGGACTCCTGCTACTCACTGGACTTCTCCTACCTGCACGGCGGCAGCGTCCGCACCAGCGGGCAGAGCCGGTACCGGCAGTGGATCACCCACAAGCTAGGCACCTGGCACGATCAGTTCGGCTCATCCGGCTGCGTGGGCTGCGGGCGGTGCATCGTCTGGTGCCCGGTCGGCATTGACATCACTCAGGAGGTGTCCGCCCTGGCCAGCCTGCTGGAAGCGGCGGGACCGGACGAGGA
>CAWDBS010000001.1:0-13816 GCA_963800415.1 uncultured Actinomycetes bacterium | reverse complement strand
AGGCCACCGATCTCGAGGTCTACTCCCATAGCAGCGAACGGGCAGACTGAGCGGCTCGGCGATATGTGCCGATCGCATCGCCATCCGAAGCCGACTTACAGGTCCCCGAGACAACAAACACGTGTGTTCCTGCCCGCCAAGCCCTCCTGGCAGCGACTTTCACGGTCACGGTCCTTTGACTCGCCGTATTTCGGCTTCGACAGATAAGCCACACCCGATGCACATAGCCAAAGGAGTCATGCGCACCGCTCACCAGGTGCGCCGATAATCAAAAGATCCGTGAGTTGGCAGGTCACGGATCGTTGAAATCCCCTTGCTTAACCCTGGCGATGAATCCCTCACCTGCCCCGGGTCAGGCTGATACGGGGACCATCAGGATCCGCAGAGTTACGGGCAAATGAGACAACATCGGCCAAAGCCCCGATCTCGACACACTGACCATTGTCGCAGCGCCATACAGTACGCCAAGTAGGTTCGCCCAGCGATCTATCATCCACTACTCCCCCGACGGGGGATTAGATGCGAGAATCCTTTTTGAGGCAAGCATGGGTTTCATACTCTTGTCAATGCTACGCGTTGGGTTTGTTGCGCATGGGCAATGAGTGTCTAATGTGAAGTAGGTAAAATGTAAGGGTCGACGTGCTGCGTCGACCCTTACAAAGAACAACTGTGAAGTCAGGCAATCTCGTCGAAGTGGCCCAGCTTGGCCCCGGCGAGAAACTGACGCCATTCTTCTGCCGTAAACCTACTAATGGGTCCTTTAGGATCACTTGTATTGCGAATATAGATGACGTCACCCTGACGCGCCACCCCGACGCAAGCACCGGTGTCGCAGGTACGTGAGACTCGCCATTCCAAATCCCCCGAAACCGAACTGTATAGTGACATGAATTATCCTTCGTTTCTTGATGCCCGCTCGAGCACATTACCGAGTTCGGTAGTGTCGGTCCTATTGGGCAGTCCGTACCCCGTCGCACTGAACCGCCCAATAGAAACCCCTAGGCAAAGGTCGTCATATTAATTAATTTGCCCTGCGACACATGACCCTGTTGTGTGCGGGGTCATTATCGCCTCGGCCTGATTGATGCCTACTGCGGTAGCCGTCACCAGGGCGACCGAACTTGTTACCACCTTAAGCAAGCTCGCCTGTCTACGACTTCTGCGCTTCTGCGCTTCTGCGCTTCTGCGTCGACCGTTTATTGTGCTTGTCTTTCTTCAATTGACTCCTCCGCCCTCTCTCCCGTTACGCGAACTATATTGGAGACTCCAGGCATGCCTGATGTTTAGTCAGCCCACCGTCACGGAGTGACCTATCATTCGCTTGCGTAGCCTTCTATGTAGTGGGCTATGAGCGCTTGAGAGTCTCGTGGACTCAGAGCGGAATCACGCAGGTACTCGACAGTCTCGCGGTAGCGAGCTATCTCATCCTTTCGTTCAAGATACTGGTTGCCGGTTAGACCTTCGAGAAAGACGACTGGCGATAGATGAGGTTCGTCAAACTCTAGCAAGACGAAGTAGCCGTCCGCAGCAGCATGCGCGCCCACATCAAAGGGAATGATCTGAACGGTCGCCTTATCGTGGCGGACGGCATCCAAAACGTTATCGAGTTGAGTCGCCATGAGAGTCGACCCTTCAACCCGACGGCGCAGTGCTGACTCGTCCAGCAGAACACGATAGCGCGGTCGGTTGTTCTTCTCCAACAATTGCTGGCGGCGAAGCCGGACCTCAACGCGTTGCTGCAGTATGGAAGGATCCATTTTGGGTGCAATAGCTTTAATGATGGCTCGGGCGTAATCTTTAGTCTGTAGCAACGCTGGCACGTAGAAAGCCGAGTAACACGTAATAGATACGGCTTCCTGCTCTAGCCCGATGTATGGATCCAGATTGAGATCCTCGTACTGTGTCCACCAGCCTTGCTCGCGCGCACCTCGAGCGAGATTCATGAGCTCGGTTGAGGTCGGCTCGTCGACGCCGTAGAGGACGCACAAGTCCCGAACATCGCGGAGACTCGGCCGACGCGCTCCAGTCTCCAGCCGACTAACCTTAGTGGCAGAGCACAGAAGCTTTTCCGCGACATCTTCGACAGTAAGGTCATGCTGGCCGCGGAGTTCGCGCAACCGTTTACCAAGTTCGCGTTGACGTACCGTAGGGCTCGTTCCAGTCACGACCGTGCTCCTCGGAGGCAGGGCCCACGCTGACAAACCCAGGTGTGGTGCCCCAGGGCGGCGGGGTCTTGCTAAGGCCAGCGGTTCTGGCCATTGGCATGTGCCAACCTTAGGGGGCGCTTGTCGGCCTGGCAAGCACGGGGTTAAGACGGCAAGCCCGGCCCAAACCACCAGTTAGCTTGGATACAAGCCGGGGGCGACATCATCCAACGCGTAGCCATTGAACTGGGCTAACGACGGGGAGACCCGTGGGAACAAATGGTGTCGAGCGACTGCAGGCGGGCGATGTCGTCGGTGTGATCGAATCGCCATATGAGAATCAGCACAAGAGGTGGGATGAAGGGTGTGACGAGGCGTGACGATGACGTCACCTAGCCGACGCAGCAGCCGGAGCGGCATGGTAGGAGGGTGATCACTCCCCCGGGCCTGCCCGCAGGCTGTCCGCCGTGGTTCGCGCAGCCGACTGCCTGGACCTGGACCTGCGCGCCTGCTCCCACGGCTGAGGTAAAAGCCTTTCACGCCAGGCTGCCCGGCTACGCGCCCACTCCCCTGACCGAGGTCCCGGCCCTCGCGGCCGAACTGGCTGTCGGGCGGGTGTTCGTCAAGGATGAGTCGGCGCGGATGGGCCTGCCGGCATTCAAGGTGCTCGGCGCCTCCTGGGCGGTGCACCAGGTGCTCTCGCGCCAGCCCGCTACCGGCGCGCTAACGCTGGTGACCGCCACCGACGGCAATCACGGACGGGCGCTGGCCCGGATGGCCAAGCTGTTCGGGCAGCGGGCGCACGTGTTCGTGCCCAGCGGCGTGCATCCTACGGCGGTGGCCGCCATCGCGGCGGAGGGAGCGCAGGTCACCGAGATCACAGGAACCTACGACGACGCGGTGCGGCTCGCGGCCCAGGCTGCGGACAAGCCAGGCGCGAAACTCGTGCAGGACGCCGGATGGCCTGGCTACGAACAGGTGCCTGGCTGGATCGTCGAGGGCTACTCGACGTTGTTCGCCGAGGTCGACGAGCAGCTCGCGGATACAGGAGCGGCCGAGCCCGCCCTGGTGGTGATCCCGGCGGGTGTGGGCTCGCTGTCGCAGGCTGGCATCACCCATTACCGCAGCCGGCCGGATTCACGGAGAACAGCCCTGCTCACAGTTGAGCCCGGCACCGCGGCCTGCGTCCTGGCTAGTCTGGTCCGCGGCGAGCTGGGCACCATCGCGACGAGCGAGACCATCATGGCCGGGCTGAACTGCGGCACCCCTTCCATGCTGGCCTGGCCCTACCTGCGTGATGGCCTGGATGCGGCGGTCGCCGCCGCCGATGCCGACAGCGCCACGGCGGCTCGTGACCTGGCGGGTTACGGGATACCGGCCGGTCCGTGCGGCGGGGCCGCGCTGGCCGGCGCGCGGGCCGCGCTCACCGGCGAGGACGCCGAGGGAAGGCGGGCCGCGCTGGCCGTCGGCCCGGAGGCGACGGTGGTGCTGCTGAGCACCGAAGGATCCGCGGCCAACCCGGTGCCGGTGAGCTAAGGGGGCAGCCGTCGTCCGGCCTCTCGGGCTGCGGCAGCGCGCCAAGCTCGACGAGCCGGCGCACGGCCTCCGCCCTCGTGCGGCACTGCAGCTTGAGCAAGCTGCCCTGGACGTGCATCTCGACCGTCCGCGGGCTGATGAAAAGGGCCTCGCCGATCTGCCTGCTGGTATTGCCGCGCGCGACCAGCATCATGATCTCCATTTCACGTCCGGTGAGCCCGGCCGCCGAGCGCCTGGCCGATGCTCGGGCCCGCGGTCTGTCGCCTAGCTGGCTGAGCGCCTCGGCGCAGGCACCGCGCAGGCGGCTTGCGCCGAGCCGGTCCGCGGTGTCATATGCCGCGTGCAGCCACTCCCGCGCAAGAAGGTCCTCGCCGATCTGGACCGCCGCCGAGGCGGCCCGGCGCTGAGCCTGGGCCGTGGCGAACGGCAGCTCAAGCTCGCTGAACATGTCGGCCGCCCGGCATAGCTCACGGGCCGCCGCCTTCGGCTCGTTACCCAGCAGCGTCTCGCCGCGGGCGTGTGCGAGCGCGGCGACCGCCTCGGGCTGCCCGGTGGCCTCGGCCATCTCGGACAGGGCTGCCGCGCAGGCACGGACCTCGGTAGTCAGCCCGTAATCAGCGAAAAGGGTGGCCATCCACTGCAGGATCTGCACGCTATAGTGCCGTTCCTGAGTCTGCGCCAGGCGGGCCAGTATCTGCCGGGCCCGGTCCGCCGCGTCGGCATGAGCGCCCTCCGCATCCTCCAGGACGCACAGGCCCCACGAGGAAAACAGCTGCATCGGGATGAGCTCGATCCTGGTGGCGACCAAGTGACTTTCCAGCAGGTGCGGGCGGGCCAGCTTGACCGCTCCCCGCACGGCGTACACCAGGCCGAGCATGCCGGCGGCCGCCCCCCGGGCGTGCAGCACGGTCGCTGACGCGAGCACGTCCTCGCAGACGGCGATAGTGCGGTCCCACTCGCCGCGGGCGAACAGCACCACGGTGGCGCAGGCCCGGCAGAGCTGGCCCATGGCGTCGACCCCATGGGCGTCACAGAACTGGTAGGCGGCGGCGTACGCGGCCTTCGCCGCCCGGTAATCACCGCAGTGCTCGAGCGAGTCGGCCAGCCGCTGCTGCAGTTCCGCGGCGGTGTCCGCGAGCGTTCCCGCGAGCGCTTGGTCCAGTGCGGTCCGGACGGCGGTGATGCCCTCCCGGGACTTCCCCAGCCGCGACAGGACGTTGCCGCGCAGGCCCTCGGCACGCAGCAGCAAGTCGGTCCGGCCGCTCGCCTCCGCGTCGGTCCGGGCCGCGCTGAGCGTGGCCAGCGCGGCGGAATAGCTAGCCGCGGCACGCAGGTGGGTGGCCACGGCTAGCCGGTCGATGGCCGCCTCGGCCGGCAGGCCCGCGGCCGAGAAGGCCACCGCCGCCGCCTCCCTGGCCGTCAGCGCCGATTCCCACTGCCCGCGCAGCTCGTGCGTCACGGCCAGCCGACGCTGACAACTAGCTAGGCCGCCCAGGTCACCGCGACGCTCATATCCGTCGGCGAGCTCGCGGAGCAACGTGACCGCGTCGGCATATTCAGAGCACATCTCGGCGCACCTAGCGAGCCGGTCGATGACCGAGAGCCGGGTATCGTCCTCCTGATCCGATGGCCAGTGTTCGAGCGCCGTCCGCAGGGCCCGGGCGGCATCCCGGTACGCGTGGACCGCGGAGTGCTCGTCCGCCGCCGCGATCAGCGCCTCGCGGGCAGGCCTGAAGTCCCTGGCCGCGAGAAGGTGGACGGCGATCAGGGCCGGCGCGGCACCAGCGGCGGCCAGCGTGCGGGCGAGCGACCGGTGCAGGCAGCGCCGTCGGGACCAGGGAATGTCCGCGTAAGCCGCCTCCTGGGTGAGCGAGTGACGGAAAGCCGCCCGTCCGTCACCGACCTCGGTCAGCAGCCCGGATCCGGTGAATCCGTCCGGCCACGCCAGCACGTCACAGGCGGCCAAGACGGTGTTGATGTCGAATTCGTGGCCCGCCACCGCGGCGGCCTCGAGCAGCGTCCGTTCCTCGCCGGCCAGCCGTGACGTGCGCAGCAGCACGGCCTCCCTGATGCCGTCGGGCACCGGGGCGGCACCGTCGCCGGCCAGCGCCACCGTGCCGTCGCGGAAGGCCAGGCGGCCGCCGTCGCGCAGGGCGAGAGCCAGTTCCTCGACGGCGAACGGGAGCCCGTCGGCCCGGCTGGCCACCACCGCGGTCAGCGTGGGCTGCGGGGTCGCCCCTAGCAGAGAGGCGAGCATCCGGCGTACGTCCTCGTCGCCGAGCGGGCCGAGCTCGATCTCCGTAAGCTGACGGCTACGGCGCAGCTGGGCGCGGACAGCCCGGAGGCGGTGGTCCCGGGGAAGCTCGTCGCTGCGATAGCAGCCGATCACCGCGACCGGCAGGCCGCCCACCGCGTCGGCCAGGGCGGGCAGCAAGCCGAGGGTCGCCTCGTCGGCCCACTGCAAGTCGTCCAGGAACAGCGCGAGCGGCTTATCGCCGGCCATGCCCGCCAGCACCGAGCAGACGGCCGCCGCCAGGGCCGCCGTGCCCGGCTCGGGCGGCGGGGCGCCCAGCTCGGGCATGATCTGGGCGAGCACGTCCGGCACTGGTTCGGCCGAGTTCCTGATGGCCGGGCGGAGCGCCCGGGCCACGACGTCGTAGGCGGTGCCCGCCCACTCGGCGGCGCAGCCGTTCAGCACCGGCGTGGAGGTGCAGGCCAGGACATGCTTAACGAGCGTGGTTTTCCCTGCTCCCCCCTCACCCGCGACTAGGGTGACAGACCCTGGCCCGGTCAGCGCAGCGGCCAGGCACGCACGGAGCGCGACGCACTCGGCGTCTCGCCCCACCAGCGACCGGTCCATGTCCATAGCCTGCACCTCTCGTCCGGCCACCGGAAGATGCTCAGGGCCGGGCCTCGTAGACCAGGTTGAACGGGGGTCTCCGCAGCGCGACGGAAGCGGCTGAAGCCGGTGCCGCGCACCACGTCCCTGATAACCGCCGCGGCCAGGTCACCCGCGAACGTATGCACAAATCCATGAGCGCGTCGAAATCCACCGCTGCCATCGTGATCACCTTTTCCGCACGTTTGGTGACTACCCGCTAGAGCGGCACTGGCCTGCGTAGCTTCCACCGGCCAAGTGGTGAGCGTCGGGCGACGCGTGGTCACCGCGTCCGGCCGGATCACCGGACCCGACGGGGCCCTGTACGCGCATGTCACCACGACCTGCCTGGTATTCGAGCCGCGCCCGAAACCACCCGGGCCGCGGGAAGCCCGGCGCCCCTCATGAGCCGATCGCGCGGCGCAGGTCGCGCCGGATGTCCCGGCCGAGCCGCTTGGTCTCCCGGCTGTTGAACATGGCGCCGGCGGCGGCGCCGGTGAGCAGCGGGCCCAGGGAGACCGCGCTACGGCCGACCCGGGCAATGAGCCGCCGCCGCAGCAGCCGGGCCAGCGGCGACCCGGCGGCGAGGATTAGCCCGCCCTCGAGCATGAACACCCCCCGGCGGTGTGCCCACGCCGCGGTGTAGGCGCTCATCCGCTCGGCGAAGTTCCCTGGGGCCGAGACGCCGTAGGCCTCGTGGAGTTCGGCCACGAGCTTCAGCTCGATCCCGACCACAACCAGCGTCTCCGCCGCCACTTCAGCCGGGTAGGCGGGCAGCACCGGCAGCGCGGCGGCCAGGCCAGCCGCCCCGCCCGCCGCCGCCGCCGCGTGGGCCGCGCCCTCGATGAGCGCGTCAGCGATCTCTTCTGCGGACTGGCCGGGGAACTGGGCTTGCAGCGCCGCATGGTCGCGGACCCGCAGCCGGGGCGCCATCGCGACCACCTGACTGACCAGCCAGTTGGCGCCCGAGCCCGCGCGCCGCCGCACCGCTCGCGTCCCGCGGCCGGCCACCCGGGCGCCCGAGCCCGCGGCCTTGATGAAGGCGCTTACGATCCTGCGCTGCTCTTGCGGCCGGTCCGTCTCGGTGACGTCGGCCGCTACCTCGGCGGCGCGCAGCGAGATGTCGGTTGCGTCGGTTTCCGGTTCTGCCATGGCCTACCTCTACCCCTCTTTTCCAGCGACCCACATATCCCCAGCCACGCCCAGTTCGGCCAGAACTAGTTCGGCCAGTAACTAGTTGGGACTGTACGGCGTGTTCCTGAGGTCCGGGGCCGGCCGGGAGGTGGTGGTGCGCAGCATGGCGGTCTCCCGCGACAGCAACGCGCGCTGCATGCCCAGCCGCCGCAGGGTGTCCGCCTCGGCCAGCAGCGCCTGCCGTTCCGGCAGGTCGATGACCATGGCGGCGGCGATGACGTAAGAGAGCAGCACCGGCTCGTCGGGCAGCTCCTCGAGCCGTACCGTGGCGCCGCCCCATTCGGTCAGCGCGTCCAGGTACTCGCGGAACGCGGCCTGGGTCACCTGCACGGCGGGCCCGGCCGCCGCCGGGTCGACCGGTTCCTCGGCGAGTATCTCGACCTCACCCTGCAGGTAGGGCTGCGTCTCGTCGAGCCCGAGCAGCCGGAACCGCTGGGCGCCGACGGTGACGATGTTGAACCGGCCGTCGTCGTGCCGGTCGACCCGGCGCAGGCTGGCGGTGCAGCCGATCTCGTACAGCGAGTGCACGCCTTCGATGCCGGTCTCACGTCCCTTGCGGATCGCGATCACGCCGAACTGGCGCGGGTCCGGGCCGCCGAGCAGGTCCCGGACGAGCTGCCGGTACCGCTCCTCGAAGATGTGCAGCGGCATCAGCATGCCGGGGTAGAGCACCGCGCCGAGCGGAAACAGCGGCAGCATCTCGCTCATGCTCTACCTCCTGCTCGCTTCTTAACACGACAGTACGCGCCGCCGCGCCGCGTTCAGACCGTCAGGACGATCTTCCCGCGGATGTGGCCGCTCGCCAGCTGACGGTAGGCGTCCTGGACCTGGCTGAGCGGGAACGTCGCGGCGATCGGCACCTCCAGCTCGCCGTTTGCGACCAGCCCGGCCAGGTCGGCCAGCGTGCTCGCGCCGGCGCCCGCCGCGTTGCCCTCGGCCTTGATGCCGTACTCGGCGACCGCGTTGAACCTGACGATGGTGTCGATCCGGGACGGCTCGACGCCGAGCCCGAGGGCCAGTTGCACGTAGTCCGCGCCGAACGTGTCGATGAACGCGTCGACCTTGCCGGCCGCCTGCCGGATCCGGGCGGCCGCTCCGTCACCGTAGGCCACCGGGATCACCCCGTGCCCGGCTAGCCATTCATGGTTCGCCGGGCTGGCCAGACCGATCACGGTTGCGCCGGCCCGCGGGCAAGCTGGACGACCAGCGAGCCGACCCCGCCGGCCGCGCCGGAGACGACGATGGTGTCGCCGTCGGTCAGCGCGACGGCGCGGACGGCGGCGTAGGCCGTGGCCCCGGCCACGTTCAGCGCCCCGGCGACCTCCCACGGCACGCCCGCGGGTTTGGCGGCGAGGTTCTGCTCCTCGACCACGACGTATTCGGCCTGGCTGGCCCGGTTGTCGGTGTAGCCGATGACCCGTCCCGGCGGCGAAGCCGGTCACGCTGCCTCCGGTCTCGGCGACGATCCCGGCCAGGTCACTGCCTGTCCGGACGGGAACGTGGCCGGCCACCTGGCATGCAGCAGACCCGCGCGGATCTTGGCCTCGCCTGGGTTGATCCCGGCCGCCTTGACCTGGACCAGCACCTGGCCGGGTCCCGGCGCGGGCTTCGGCACGTCGACCACCTTGAGGACGTCGACGTCGCCGTACTCATCGAACCGCACTGCCTTCACTGGCGTGCCTCCTTCCCTCAAGTAGCCACAACTTCAGACTGCCGCCGGGTATGCCCGTCGCGCTGTCCGGCGGATGGCGATCATCCGCGCAGTCCCCCGATGATCTAAGGCCCGCGCTGGGCACGGGGGGCAGTCTTCGAATGTCAGTACCAAGGATTAGGGTGTGGACCGTGGCTGAACGATGGGATCGCGTGCGAGTGCTTCAGGACGCCGCCGCCGGACCACCCGACTGGGCCGCCAGCTGGCTCACCACGCGCGCGGCGAAGGCTGGCCAGGTGCCGGCCGGGAACCAGCCGATCCTAAGACGGCGGCAACGCGCGGAGCAGCGGGAGGCCCGGGTCGCCACCGGTATGGCCGAGCTCGACCGCTGGCTCTGCGACCAGGTGCGGCAGGGTCTAGCCGTCAGCCAGCAGGCCGGCTATGGCCACTGGACGACATCGCCGCCCGGATGGTCGACGCGCAAGCCCCCGGCCTGGCCGAACGTCTCCGTGCCCTCGCCTCGGTCCCGCATTCGGGCGCGGCTGGGATGGCCGGCCGGCGGAATACGCGCTGCTCCGGCTGCTCGTCGTCGGCTACCGCCTGGAGGCCCAGCTGCCGCCGCCGCTGCGGGAGACTGTCCGGTCGCGGATCGGGTTCAGCCTCCGCCAGGCCGACGTGCTGGCTCACGGGCAGCCGGTCAGGGATCACTGGCAGGCGCTGGCCCGCCGGGACATCGAGCAGGAGCGGATCAGGACCCGCCGGACGTGGCTGCGCGGCCGCAAGACCGGCCGGCCCGCGCTTGTGCTCAGCTTCGCCGCGGCCGGCCTGGCGCTCGAGGATTCGCTCATCGTCGGCACCGACCTCGACGCGGACCTGGTGTTCTATCCCGGGGCCGTTCCGCTGCGCGCCGTCGTGCTGGCAAAGCACGACGCCATCGGCGGCGGCCCGCCGGACGGCGATACGATCGCCGGACTGCTCGGCTTCCTGCGCGGCCGCGCTCGCCGGGGACCCCTGGCTGGACATCTGGCCGGCCGTCCTGCACGCCACCCCGGCCCGCTCCCCGTCCCGGCCGTCGCCGACGCGGACGGCGACGCCCTGCGGCTGCACCCCGGCGCCGGCGACTGCTGGCCGTTGCTCGCGCTCTCCGGCGCCGCCTGGTGACGGTGGCGGGCGAGTGGACCCCGCGCGGCCTGTGGCCGCTGACCGCCTGGGACCAAGGCGGGATGGCGGTGCGGCTGTGAGCACATGGCGGGACCTGATCACCGCGAGCCTTATCGGCACCGAACGACGGCGGTTCCACCGGTAGCCGTCCCTGGCGTGCCCATCCCGGCCAGGGCGTCAACGAGGACGGCCGGGCCAAGGTCAGATCACCGAGCGGCACGCTGTCCACGGCCGGGGCGATCTCCGTGGTCACCAGCGGCCTGGCCCTGGCGACGCACTTCGGCGACGGCGCGCTGCGCGCCGCCGACGTGGCCGACGGCATCGCTGTTGGCGCTGTGATCCAGGACCGGTTCTGCTCATCGGCGCGGTGCTGGGCAGGAACACCGGGAGATGAAGTCATCCGGGAGTGGCTCGACTACTGGAGCGGACCTCGACTGCCCTGCCGCGTACGCCGCCGGATGAGCAGCCTGAAGGGAGCCGCAGTGGGGCACGCACCACGACCCCGTCGACAAGAGGATCCTCCGTCTGCTCCCGACGAGATCCGTATCACGGGCCGGGTTCGGCGCCGTCGTGTGGGCCGCGCTGGGCGGAACACGCTGGATGTCGTGCTCGCATCCAGGGGCCGCTGGAGGCGGATGGGGCTGGTCACGCTGCTGGTGGATGCCCAGCCCCGACCGCTGGTGGCGCTGCTCGGTAGCTGCTGGGATGCCGAGCAGGCGGGTCTCCGCCGTCGCGGCGTCCCCGCCGGAGTGGGGCAGGCGACGCGCCGCACGCGCTGGGCGTGGGTGTCTGGGTCTGGTCTCTCTGCGACCCGCCAGTCGTGCACGAGCCCGCCACGGTGGTCGCGGGCCGCCGAGGCCGCACGCTGATCTGTCGACGAGCTCGCCACGCGGGCGCCACGACGACCGGAGCGCTGCTGGAGGATGTGGTGGAACATGTCTTTGGGCCCGCGGTCTTCGACGCACTGGCCGAGGCCATCGGGATCCTCCGCGCCGACGCCGGGGAAGCCGATTCGCGCGACGCCATCCGCGAGGCGCACATGCGCAGGGTGCTGCGCCGGACGGTCAGGGACGGCTTCGAGCGGATCGCGGTGGTCTGCGGCGCCTGGCACGTGCCGGCCCTGCGGGACCTGCCGTCCGCGGCCGCGGACGACCGGCTGCTGCGCGGCCTGCCGAAGGTGAAGGCCACCCTGACCTGGGTGCCGTGGACCTACGGGCGGCTGTCCTACGCCTCGGGCTACGGCGCGGGCATCCGGTCTCCCGGCTGGTACGACCACCTGTTCTCCTCCCCCGGCCAGCCCATCGAGCGGTGGCTGGCGCAGGGCCGCCGCCGTCCTGCGCGACGAGGGCATCCCGGTGTCGTCGGCGCACGTCATCGAGTCCGTCCGGCTCGCCGAGGCTCTCGCCGCGCTGCGCGGGCGGCCGCTGTCCGGCCTGGAGGAGGTCACCGAGGCCGCCCGCGCCGTGCTGTGCGAGGGCAGCGACCTGCTCACCGCGCTCATCCAGCGGCGGCTCGTGGTCGGCGAGCGGCTCGGCACGGTGCCGCCCGCCACCCCCATGGTGCCGCTGCAGCGGGACCTGCAGGACCAGCAGCGCCACCTGCGGCTGCGGCCCGAGGCGGAGCCCCGGGACTACGACCTGGACCTGCGCAAGCCGAACGACCTGGCCCGCAGCCGCCTGCTGTACCGGCTCGCCCTGCTCAAGGTGCGCTGGGGCACGCAGCAGCAGGGCCGGACAGCGAACATCGGGACGTTCCGGGAGAGCTGGCAGCTGACCTGGCGGCCCGAACTCGACCTGGCCCTGATCGAGGCGAGCATGTGGGGCAGCACGGTCGCGGCCGCCGCCGCGCAGCGGGCCCGGTCCATCGCCGCCGGCGCGACCGCGCTCGACGAGCTGACGGCGCTGACCGAGGCGAGTCAGTAGTCGCGGCGGGCCAGCATCTGGCGTCTCACGGGTCGCTCGGGGGCAGGCACGTCGCTCTGGTCTAGGAGCGTGAAGCCGGGCGGAAGGAGCGACGTGGGCTGGCCCGGGGCCAGGCACCATTCCGGGTCCAGGCTCGGGCGTGAAAGCCGGGCTGCGGCGGTGAAGGCCTCCCAGGCCAGCAGGCCGCCGTCCGCCACCGCGCCGACCGCCAGTGTGAGCACCGCCGAGGCCCAGAAGCCGGTACACAGCGACGAGCGCGTGCGAGCGTGGTTCCGGCGACCAGGCGGACAGGTCCGCGCGCACCAGCGTGATCAGGTGGCCCAGCCCTCGCCGCCTGGCCTCGTCGCCGAGCAGCCCGAGCGCCACCTCCGAGACGTCCACCGCGGTGACCCGGCGCCCGTGCGCCGCGGCCAGCAGCGCCGTGCCCGAAGGGCCGCAGGCCAGGTCGGCCACCGGCCCGTCGGGCAGGTCCAGCGGCCGGCGGCCCGAACACCCGCGCCGCCAGCGGATGGGGGCCGAAGGACGGCACGAACCCGTCCGCGTACCTGGCGTTCCACCTGACCCGGTCTGGGTTGGTCGCCCGGCACGAGCCGGGCGCCTGCGCTGTCCGGGAACATGAACGTGGATCCTACGGCCGGAGCCGGCATGGAGCGAACAGCAGCGCGGTATGCTGACTGGATAGTTACGGCACCGAGTGCCAAAATCCGAGTGCACAATAGGGCGTCAGGCAGTCCGGCAGCTCGAGTCCGGCAGTCAGCGTGCGAGGAGACCGATGGCAAGCACACGCGAGTGGTTCGAGACGGTCGAGGAGGCGCGCAGGAGGGCGAGGCGGCGGCTGCCCAGGCCGGTGTACATGGCGCTGGTGGCCGGGCGCCGAGAAGGGCGTCACGCTGCAGGACAACGTGGCCGCCTTCAGCGAGCTGCGGTTCGCCCCGCCGCGCATCGCGAACCTGCCTGCCGACCCGGGACCTGGCCACGTCGGTGCTCGGGCAGGAGATCGCGCTGCCGGTGATCGCGTCCCCGACCGGCGTGCAGGCCGTGCACCCCGACGGCGAGGTGGGCGTGGCCCGGGGCACGGCCGAGGCCGGGACGGCGATGGGCCTGAGCTCGTTCGGCAGCATGCCGGTGGAAACCGTGGCGGAGGTCAACTCCGAAGCTGTTCTTCCAGACCTACTGGTCAGGCACGAGGGACCAGATCGTCCAGCGGACCGAGCGGGCCCGCCAGGCCGGCGCCAAGGCCCTGATCGTCACGCTGGACTGGTCGTTCGCCAACGGCCGGGACTGGGGCAGCCCGGCGATACCGGAGAAGATTGATCTCAAGACCCTGCTG